>CAWARY010000008.1:0-16206 GCA_963784645.1 uncultured Actinomycetota bacterium
GTCGGTCCCTTCCGCACAGGTCCGGGCGGCTGTTGTGCTGCGAATCCCGGCTGCAGCGGACATACTGCGCTCCTCGCGCACACCGTGGCGGTCGCCTCGGGGAAGGGGCGTAGTTCGTCGTGGCCAAGCGCAGTGCTGCACGACTTGCCAGGGACATCATTCGCGATATCTGGCGGCACCCGGGAAACGAGGGCCGCCGTGGCCGAGCACTCGTGCGCGCTCTCGGCTGGCAGGTCTACTGCCGGACGATTCGCCGACCGGTCGTCGCGCGCGTGTACGGCCGTCGCATCCGGCTGCGCCCTGGAAGTGGCTCGTCCAGCAACTTCGTCTACTTCGGCGAGCTCTTCGAGTACGACCAGGTCCGCTTCGCGCAGCAGGTCCTCCGGACGGGCGACAGCGTGGTCGACGGCGGGGCCAACGTTGGCGCGTACACGTTGCTGTTCTCCAGCCTCGTAGGAGACGGCGAGATCCACAGCTACGAACCGGTTCCGCACGTGGCCGGATGGCTGCGCGACAACGTCGAGATCAACGGGCTGAACAATGTCACCGTCCACGAGGCTGCCCTCGCAGCTCGTCCGGGCCTCGTGTACTTCTCGCAGAGCAACGACGTCTCGAACGAGCAGGTCCGGCGACCGGGCGCGGACGCCGTGGAGATCCAGGCCGAGACCTTGGAGGAGGTCCTGGCCGGCCGCGCGGTGATGTTGGCGAAGCTCGACCTCGAGGGGGGAGAGCTGGCGGCGCTGGTCGGCGCCGGCCCGCACCTCGCAGCGGGCAACCCGGCGATGATCATGGTCGAGCTCATGGAGTGGCAGCTCCGGAAGCAGGGGGCGTCGGTCCGTGAGGTCACCTCTCTGCTCCGGACGGCTGGCTACCTGCTCGGCCTGTACGACGCGCGCACCGGTGTCCTGACCGAGCTTCCGGCCGACCCTTCGGCTCGGGAGAACAACGTCGTCGCTGTGCACCAGACGTCGCTCGACCTGCTTCAGGACCGAGGGATCGAGCTTGCCCGCGTCTGAGGACCACCGCGCGAGCAAAGGCGCAGGAGGCTCGCGGCTCCATCGGCGGGGCGAGCGGGGCACAACGGTTCGGGTCGTCGGCGTGGACGTCGCACGTGGACTCGCCCTGGTCGGGATGGCGGCGACGCACATCTTCCCGGACTACCGCGGCGACGAGGTGCACCCCGCGTACGTCGTCGCCGCCGGCCGCGCCTCAGCGCTGTTCGCGGTGCTGGCGGGGGTCAGCCTCTCGCTGGTGGCCAAGCGGTCTGACTCGCTCGCGCGGTTCCGGGTCGCGACCGTCGTCCGCGCCGTCCTGCTGCTGGTGCTGGGTCTGGCGCTCGGCGCGGTCGACTCGCCGCCGCTGGTGATCTTGGCGTATTACGCCCTGCTGTTCCTGGTGGCGGTGCCGCTGCTGGGGCTCCCGGTCCGGGTCCTCGCGGTGCTCGCGGTGTGCTGGGCTCTCGGGTCGCCTCTGCTCAGCCACCTGCTGCGGGCCACGCTCGTACCTGAGTTCCGCATCGACGAGCCGGGTGGCCTCGGCCTGCCGGCCCAGCTGGCCGTCTCCGGCGTCTACCCGGTCCTCACCTGGACGACGTACCTGCTGGTCGGGCTGGCGGTCGGCCGGCTGATGCTGGGCAGCGCCCGCATCGCCACCGGTCTGCTGGTGGGTGGCCTCGTGGCGGCTGCCGCGGCGCGGCTGGTCTCGGCGGCGCTGCTGGCGCGAGCCGGCGGCCGCGCGGGCCTCGCCGAGGGCACGCCGATGGATCCGGCGCAGGTCGACCGCTCGCTGGACGCCGGCATGTTCGGGGTGACGCCGACGGGTGACCGCGCCTGGCTGCTCGTCGCCGCCCCGCACAGCGGCGCCACGCTGGACCTGGTGGGTACGGCGGGCAGCGCACTCGCCGTCCTCGGGCTGTGCCTGCTCGTGACCCGACGCGGGCTCGGGCCGCTGCTCCCCGTCGCCGCCGCAGGGTCCATGACCCTCACCCTGTACACCGTCACGTGCTGGCGCTTCGAACCAACGGACCACTGCTGCTCGATGACCGCCTGCACTTGTGGCTGCTGCATGTCGCGGTGGCCCTGGCAGCCGCGACCCTCTGGCGGGTTCTGGTCGGCCGCGGCCCACTGGAGGCGGCGCTGTCGTGGGTCTCCGGCCGGGTTGCCCGCGCTGTCGTGCGACGGCAACGACCATCACCCGCGTGACCCACCGGGCTGGCCAGTCCACCTAGCTCGTGCAGGTGCACGTGAAGACGACGTCGAGCTCGTCGGGCGGTGTGCTCGCCGGGCGACAGGTGCTCGGCAGCTCGAAGGTGTGGGGGTCGCCCGCGACCGGCCGTGCGCCGGTGGTGCCGCAGGGGAAGCAGTCCTGCGCGTGCTGGATGTTCGCCGGGGTGCAGGCGAAGGTAACCACCACGGCCCAGGCGTAGGAGGCCCAGGACGCCGACACGATCTGAGCGCAGCTGTCGCTGGTGCAGGCCGGACCGTAGCGAGTCGGGGAGTAGTCGCAGCTGTACGGACCGTCGCTGCAGCTGTAGGTGTTGTCGGCGTTGCGGGTCAGGTGCAGCAGGTGCGTGCAGTCACACACGGTGTCCGCCGCGGGACCTGGCGAGCCGGCCGCCATCGCCGGGCTGGCGAGAGTGACGACCACGGGCGCGGCCCAGAGCCCGCCCATGGCGGCCGTTCCCACGCGCAGTGCTCTCCGGCGTGTGACAGCTTCCCCGCGCTCGACATCCGGACTGTCCATTCCGCGCCACCCCCATGTGTCGATGTGAATGGCGAAGGTAAAGCGCTCGCCTCGGTATCGACATCGCTCGATCGTCGTACGTTTCCTACGTCCACCGCGGCCGCGTTCCGGGCGTCCTCGGGTACGGTCGCGCCCGTGATCAGGGTCGGACTGACGGGCGGGATCGGCTCCGGGAAGAGCGAGGTCGCCCGGCTGCTCGCGGAGCACGGGGCCGTCGTCGTGGATGCCGACGCCCTGGCCCGGGAGGCCGTCGAGCCCGGCACGCCGGGTCTGGCGGCGGTCGTGGCGGAGTTCGGACCCGACGTCCTGTCGGCCGACGGATCGCTGGACCGCGCCGCCCTCGGCCGCATCGTCTTCGTCGACGCCGACAAGCGGGTGGCGCTCGAGGCGATCGTGCACCCGTACGTCGGCCGCCGCAGCGCCGAGCTGATGGCGGCCGCCGACCCGGATGCCGTCGTCGTCTACGACGTCCCGCTGCTGGTGGAGAAGTCGCTCCAGGACGGCTACGACGTCGTGGTGGTCGTCGACGCGCCGGACGAGACCCGCCTGCGCCGGCTGATGGACCTGCGCGGGATGCCCGAGGTGGACGCGCGAGCCCGGATGGCGGCGCAGGCGTCAAGGGCCGAGCGGTTGTCAGTCGCCGACCAGGTCGTGGCCAACGACGGTGAACTCGAGGCGCTCAGGGGTGCCGTCGACCAGCTGTGGAGCGCGCTCACCGGACAGGCAACTGCCTGACCGGGGCTCGCCGCCCGGCCGCACGTCGTAGGGTCCGCGCATGGCGCGGCTGGGGGAAGGCACGCGGTCGGCGGGGGTGGACCTGGCCCGCGGGCTGGCGCTCGTCGGCATCATGGCCGTCCACATCTTCCCGCCGCTCACCGCGGCCGGCTCGGTGCACCCGGCGTTCCTCCTCGACTCCGGTCGCGCACCGGCGCTGTTCCCCGTCCTCGCCGGCATCGGCCTGACGCTCGCCCACGGCGGCAGGCGGCCACCCCGGGGAGCTGCGCTCTGGCTGGACCGCTCTGGGATCGCTGCCCGGGCCGCTCTGCTCGTCGTGATCGGCCTATTGCTGGGGCGGATCGACTCGCCGCCACTGGTGATCCTCGTCCACTTCGGCTTCCTGTTCCTCGTGGCCACCCTGTTCCTCGGCCTGGCCACCCGGACCCTCGCCGCTACTCGCCGTCGTCTGGGTCCTGGTCGTGCCTCAGCTGAGCTACCTGCTGCGCACCGGACCGGCCGGCACGGACGGCAGCCCGCAGCTGGTCGGGCTGCTGCGCCTCGTGCAGCCGTTCGTCGACCTCGCTCTCACCAGCAGCTACCCCGTCCTCGTCTGGACCGGGTACCTGCTCGCCGGGATGGCGGTCGGCAGGGCGGGGCTGGGCGGGCGACGACCGGGTCAGCTCGTCGTCGGCGGTCTCGCCGTCGCGGTCCTCGCGAAGGCGACCTCCGCGCTGGCACTGTCCGCGGCGGGCGGGGCCGACGTGCTCGCCTCGCACACGGAGGGGCTCCGGCTCGTGACGACCGACATGGGAACCCAGCTCCAGGTCGGGTTCGTCGGCACCGTGCCGACGACCGACTGGCGCTGGCTGCTCGTGTCGGCCGCCCACAGCAGCACGACCCTCGACCTCCTGCACAGCGGTGGGGCGGCGCTGGCGATCCTCGGCGCCTGCCTGCTCGCTGTCCGACGGTTCGGCGCCCGCCCGTTCCTGCCGCTCGTCGCAGCGGGCAGCATGACGCTGACGCTCTACAGCGCCCACGTCGCCGCTCTGTGGCGCGGGGGTCCGCTGGACCTCGACAACCGGTTCCTGCTCTACGTCGTCCAGGTCGTCGTGGCGCTCGTGGTGGCGACGCTCTGGCGCTCGTTCGTCGGGCGTGGTCCGCTCGAGGCGCTTGCCGCGCAGCTCGAGCGCGGTACCCGGCGGGTCGCCGGTCTTGTCCTCCAGCGGTCGTCGGCCCAGACGTAGCGGGCGACCCGCGTGTCACAGGCGGACGGTTCGACGCCTCCAGCGGCGGCCGGTGGACCGTGCCGGTTGACCCTCGGCGACTGGAGGTGCGGACGCGGCCACAGGCGAAAGTGACCCCGCGGGCAGCCATCGCCGGGCTCAGAGCCGGATGACGTGCGGGTGGTGCCTGCCGACCGCGTTGCGGGCGTCGAAAACGAGCGAGGCAGAGCTCACGACCGAGTCGAGGTCGTACGACCCGTGCGGCGTGAGCACAGCGACCAGGTCGGCGTCGCGCAGGGCCGCTGAAGTCAGCGCGCTCCGGCGCAGCTTGAGGCCGTGCTCGGCAACCTCGGTGACGAAGGGGTCATGGAACCGGACCTGCGCACCACGGCGGGACAGCTTGGCCATCACCTCGATCGCGGCGGACTCGCGGACGTCGCCGACGTCCGGCTTGTAGGTGACCCCGAGCACGAGCACGCGGGCGTCCTTGACCGACACCCCACGGTCGTTGAGGGCATCGATGATGCGCGACGCGACGTACTCGGGCATCCCGGCATTGATGTCCTGCGCCATCTCGACCAGCTTGAACGGCCGGCCGGTGTCACGGCGCGACTGCCACGCGAGGTAGGTCGGGTCGAGCGGGATGCAGTGCCCGCCGACACCGGGTCCGGGGTAGAAGGGCATGTAACCGAACGGCTTGCTCGCAGCTGCCCGGATGACCTCCCACACATCCAGGTCCTGCTGCGCGCACAACGTGGCGAGCTCGTTGACCAGTGCGATGTTCACCATGCGGAAGGTGTTCTCGAGCAGCTTGGCCATCTCGGCGGCCCGCGTGCTCGACAGGGTCACGACCTCGTCGACGAGCTGGGCGTAGAAGAGCCCGCCGAGCTCGGTGGCGTCCGGGGTCTGGCCGCCGACCACCCGTGGGGTGTTGCGCAGCCCGTACTTCGGGTTGCCGGGGTCGATGCGTTCGGGGGAGTAGGCCAGCAGGAAGTCCCTGCCGGACCGCAGGCCGCCGGCCTCGAGCAGCGGGCGGAGCAGGGACTCCGTCGTGCCGGGGTAGGTGGTGGACTCCAGCACCACCAGGCTGTCCCGGCGAAGGTGCGGCCCGATGCTACGCCCGGCGCTCTCGATGTAGGACAGATCGGGTCGGTGCTCGATGACCGGCGTGGGGACGCAGATGAGCACGACGTCGGCGTCCGCGGCGACGGCCGGGTCGGTCCCGAACGTCAGCCGGCCGGTGTCGAACGCCTCGGCGAAGAGCTGCTCGTCGACGCCCGGTACGACGTTGCGGCCCTCCGCCAGGGCGGCGACCCGAGCCGCGTCGACGTCGACCGCGCGGACCCGCATGCCGGCGATGGCGGCACCGGCCGCGACGGACAACCCGACGTAGCCCTGACCCACGACGGTGACCGAGGCGGTGCGGCGTGCGATGCGGTTTCTGAGCTGTGACGTGCGCAAGTGACCCCCTGGTGGTGCATCGATCCTAGGCGGACCTGGTGCCGGGGTGAGGGCGATATCACCCGGTTGCACGGTCGAGACGGGGGTCCCAGCGGTCGATCACCTCTCTGGACGAGCAGGCATCGGCTGAACGGTGGACCATCAGATGGAACAGCCTCGAGGCTGGCGGCGCGGGTACGCGGCAGCCGGCCTGGCGACGGTCGCAGCCTGTGCCGTCGCCCTGGCCGGGCTGACGTCCGTGCCCGCAGCCGCCAGCGACAGCCCGGACGGACACCGCACGCTCAAGGTCCGCGACGCGCAGGCGGCCGGTCCGGACACCTGGCGACCGGCCGGCCGCGCCGACGACCGGGCGCGGGGCACGGTCTTCCGCGGCCTGCGCGAGACCGCTCGGTGCGCCGGAGGCTTCGAGGTCGAGGGCTCCGCGGGCGCCTGCTCGCACGGTCCGGACCCGGCACCCGCCGGCGTCGACGTCACCGAGCGCCCGACCGCGGCCGAGCTCGAGGCCCAGGCCGGCAGCGCCGACGGCACGGCCGCCGCGGCCGGCGCCGTGCCCTGCTACGGGGACGGCACGTCGGGGAAGCGGGTCCAGGCCATCTACGCGGTCGCGTCCGACCAGGCGGACCGCTACGCCTCCGTGGCGGACCTGATCCGCGGCTACGCCTGGACCGCCGACCAGGCGTTCTACACGTCCGCGGTGCGCGACGGGGGAGTCCGGCACCTGCGCTGGGTCACCAGCGGCGGCTGCCAGCTCGTCGTCGACCACGTGGTGCTCAGCGCCACCGGTGACGACTCGATCGCGAACACCAGGACCGAGCTGCGCAACCTCGGCTACACGAGCAACGACCGGAAGTACGTCGTGTTCGCTGACGCCTCGGTCTACTGCGGCATCTCCTACACGGCTGGCGACGCCCGACCGGATGCCACCAACCCGGCGAACTCCGGCGCGACCGTGTCACGCATCGACAGCGCATGCTGGGGCGGGAGCGCCTCCGTCCCGGCGCACGAGATCGCGCACGGGCTCGGGGCGGTGCAGCTCTCGGCGCCGCACTCCAACGGGGCGTGGCACTGCACCGACGAGTACGACCGGCTCTGCTACAACGACGGCTCTGGTGCGACGCTGACCTACCTGTGCGCGTCGTCCCAGGAGCCGCTGCTCGACTGCAACGGCGACGACTACTTCAACGTCGCCCCCACGCCCGGCAGCTGGCTCGCCGCGCACTGGAACCTGGCGAACTCCGCCTTCCTCGAGACCGCCGAGCCCGGGGCCACCTCCACCCCGACAACGACGCCGACCGTCACGCCGACACCCACCTCGACGGTCACCGTGACGCCCACATCCACCCCGACAGTCACCGTCACCCCGACACCCACCCCGACTGTCACCATGACCCCGACACCGATCCCGACGGTCACCGTGACCCCGACGCTCACTGGGACGCCGACCGCTAGGGGTGCCCGTGCCGACGCCCACCGCCACCGCGTCGCCGAGCCCGACCACGACCCCGACGGCCAGCCCGACCCCGACGAAGAAGGGCAAGCCGCGGGTGCGCACCTCGTACCGGGGCCGCCTGACGGCCGGGGAGACGGCAGACGTCTACCGCTTCACCGCCGGCGCGGGACGGCTCGACGCCAGCGTGGACTTCACGAAGGTGCGCACGCTGCGCCTCACCGTGCGCTCCGCGACCGGGAAGGTGGTCCTGCGCCGTTCCGGCCGCGCAGTCCTTGCTGAGGCCACGACCATCAAGGCGGGTCGCTTCCGGGTGCGGATCACCGGACCGCAGGGTGCGCGCTACACGCTGAAGATCTCCCGCGCCGCCCGCTGACAGATCCCCGGCCGACCGTCATCTCCGGACGGTCGAGCCCGGCGCGAGAAGACCTACAGCAGATTGCGTATGTCCGGGTCGCCCGGGACCGCCATAGTCTGAGACCGTTCCGATCTCGGGAGGATCTATGTCGGATGTACCCAGCGACGGCCTTAACCGTCGCGATGTCCTGAAGCGCGGCGCCTTGGTCGGCGGCGCCCTCGTCTGGACCGTACCTGCCATCCAGACCATCGCCGCCCCGGCGTTCGCGGCGGGCTCACAGGCCCCCGGCGACTGTGTCATCCAGTCCGGGCTCTGCGTGCCACCGCCCGGCGGCGGGCCTTGCGCACCGGTCTGCTACCAGGCGACGTCGACTGAGTGCTGCGCCGAGGCGGATCGCATCGACCGGATCAGTGACCCGATCGATCGAGCGAACGCCCTGCTCGCCTACTTCCGCAGCTCTTGCGGCGCCGAGTTGTCGGCTGTTCCCTGCCCAACGGCCTGAAAGGAGATCGACATGGCTGACCTGACCGACGAGGCGCGTGAAGGCCTGCGGGTGATGATCGACAAGATGATTGCAGCCGGATACCCCATCGACCCGACGTCCGACGTCTACCAGCTGGACACGGGAGCCGGCCTGGTCGAGATCGACGTTGCTACGGGCACGATCAGCAACGCGTAGCAACGAGTCAGCGCAAGGCCGCGCGTCGATCTCGACGAGGTCCTCGCGTGCGCCGGATGGGCGTCGCGTCTCCCGGGATCAGAAGAGGCGACGGCCAAACGGAGCGTCACTTCTCCTGACTCTTCCGCCAAGGTCCGCGAGCCGCTGTCGGGTTCGCGGACCTCGGCGTGTGTGCGTCCGGTGGGCTCGGGCTACCTGGCCTCCTACGTCACCAGGAGGCCTTGTGCGGCGAGCGCATCGAGGGCCTGAGCGACGTCGCCCGAGATGGTGTCGGCCGGCGCGACGAAGAACGACGTTGCCGCCGTGACGATCTCGGCGACCGAGGTCTCGCCGTCGCAGAGCAGCCACAGCGCGGCGGCGGTCGCATTCAGGGACACGGCCGTCCCGGCGGCGGAGGTCACGATCATGCTGCCGTCCTCACTCGACGGGGGAACCACTGCGGTGGTGCGACGAGGTCGGGCGGACATGTCGATGGCCACGGCTACTCCTGTGGGGGCGGAACATCGGCGGAGACCTCGGGGATGGAGCTGTGCTCGTGCGCCAGCGCCACGGCCTCGAGGCGGGAGTGCACCTCGAGCTTCGTCAGGATGTTCTGCACGTGTGTGCGTACCGTAGCCGGGGCGAGGAAGAGCGCCTTGGCGATCTCGTCATTGGTGGCTCCCGTCGCGACGAGGTGGAACACCTCGGTCTCCCGCTTGGACAGCCTGGCCAGGCGCGCGGCGCGCTCGTCGTCCTGGCGCCTGCGGTTGATCAGGAGCCGCAGCACCGGCGCCAGCTTGTCCCTGGGCAGGCAGGCCTCCCCCCGCAGCGCCCCCTGGATGTCGTCGACCACCCGTTCCAGGGGTGACTCCCTGCTCAGGTAGCCCAGGGCGCCCGCCTCCAGGGCGACCAGCAGGTCAGGCTCGTGCACCGACGGGGCCAGCAGGACGACCGCCCGGGATCCCACCTGGTCGAGGTGGAGCACCAGCCCGGCGACGTCGCCCTCGGCAAGCTCGGTGCCGCACACGGTCAGCTGCGAGGGTCGCTCGGCCAGCATCGCCGCTGCAACGTCCAGGTCGGTGGCCTCCCGGACGTCCGGGGTGCCGGCGTCCCTCAACGCGTCGGCGAGGCCTTCGCGGACGAGCGGTGAATCGTGCGCGAGGAGGAGGGCGCCGGCCGAGTCACTGATCACCGGGGAAGCAGGCCGGCCCGGCGGGCAGCTCCCACGGCGGCCACCCGGTTGCCCCGGTCCAGCTTGAGCAGCAGCGCCTGGACGTGGGTCCGGACCGTGTGCGGCGAGATGGCGAGCTCGTCGGCGATGTCGCGGTTGGCAAGCCCCCTCGCGAGCAGACCCAGCACGTCGTTCTCTCTCGGGGACAAGGACGGCACCTCGGTCGCCGTGGTGCGACTCGTGGCGTCCCGGTGAACGGCGCCGTCCAGGACGCGCTCAACCGCGTCCCGCAGGTCGGCTGCCTCGCTGTCCCGGGAGATCACCAGCCGGACCCGAGGGTCGGCCCGCCGGTCGCGCGGCACCTGACCGTCGTGCAGGAGTCCGACACCGAGGTCTGGCCGGTCGACCAATGCCGACAGCAGCGTCAGGGGCGCCGACGCGTCCAGGAGCACGAGGCTCACCTGGCCGAGGTCGCGACGAGGGAGGTCGGACGGGCGGCAGGTCGCGGTGTGTGCGACGTCGCCGAGTCGCCGCGCCACCAGCTGGCTGTCGAGCAGGAACCGGTCGGCGACGAGGACCAGGCGTGCTGGTGTCACAGGACCCACGGTCACAGATCTTGCCATGGTGCTCTCCCCTGCTCCGAAACCCCGCCGACATCTGTCACCCGATCGGGCTCGTAAGTTCGGCTACCCGAGGCGTCGATTGATGAGGGTCATCCCCCTGTCAGGAGCCCTCATGCCGACGATCTTGCCGACGCTGCCCCCGCGCAGCCGTCTCCAGCTGCTCGCCGCGGTGGCTGCCGCCGGCCTCCTCCTGCTCGCCGTCTCGGGAGGCCTGGCCGCCACGCCGGGACAGGCGGCCAGCAACGGTGCCCGGGCCGCGGAGCGCGTGGCGGCCAAGGACGCGGCCGCCCCGGTCACCGAGCGACCGGCCGGGACGAGCGACGACGGCCGACGCGGGATGCACTGGAAGGGGCTGAAGGACTCGTCGGACTGCCCTGGTGCCTACGCCCTCCAGCACACCAAGAACGACGGCGTGGCGGGTGCCCGGGACAACGCCTGCAGCCACGGCCCCGACCCGGCGCCCAAGGGCGTCGACGCCTCGGAGAAGCCCACGGTCGCGGCCCTGCAGGCAGCCGCCGCCGACACGACCGCGGCCGGCACGGGGGCCGTCCCGTGCTACGGCGACGGGATCTCAGGCAAGAGGATCCAGGCGGTCTACGCGGTCTCCTCGGACAAGGCGAACAGGTACGCGTCGCTGCTTCCCCTGATCCGCACCTACGCGGCGAACGCCGACAACGTCTTCAACCAGAGCGCTGCCCGCGGCGGCCAGGTGCGGCACATCCGCTGGGTCACCAAGGGTGACTGCCAGCTGGACGTCGTCCAGGCCGTGCTCAGCCCGACGGGCGACGACTCGATCGGCAACACGCGGGCCGAGCTGCAGTCGCTCGGCTACAACCGGACCGACCGGAAGTACATCATCTGGGGTGACGCGACGGTCTACTGCGGCATCTCCTACACGGCGGGCGACGCGCGTCCTGACGTCACCAACCCCGCCAACAACGGGCCGACGTACGCCCGGGTGGACAGCGGGTGCTGGGGGGCGAGCGCACCCGTCGAGGCGCACGAGATCACCCACATGCTCGGGGGCGTCCAGCTGTCCGCGCCGCACTCCAACGGGTCGTGGCACTGCACCGACGAGTACGACCGGCTCTGCTACAACGACGGCACCGGTGCCGCTATGAGCTACGTGTGCGGATCCGCGATGGAGGCCCAGCTGGACTGCAACGGCGACGACTACTTCAACGTCAAGCCGGTCGCCGGCTCCTGGTTGGACTCGCACTGGAACATCGCCAGCTCGTTGTTCCTGGAGTCGAGCGAGCCGGGCGGAGCCGCGACCCCGACGGTCAGCCCGACCCCGACGGTCAGCCCGACCCCGACGGTCAGCCCGACCCCGACGGCCAGCCCGACTCCGACGGCCAGCCCGACTCCGACGGCCAGCCCGACTCCGACGGCCAGCCCGACGCCCACCAGCCCCGTAACGACGTCGTCGACCTTCTCCGGGTCGCTGAACAAGAAGAGCTCCACGAAGTCGTTCACCCTGGCCGCAGCGGCCGGCCCGTTTACCAGCAGCCTGTCGTTCTCGAAGGCTTCCAGCCTCGCACTTTCGGTGACGGCGCCGTCCGGTCAGGTGGTGGCCAGCGGGAGCGGAGGCAGCGTGCTCGAGGTGCTCGCCTCGCTGCCCGAGGGCGGCAGCTACACCCTCACGGTCTCCGGCTCGTCAAGCTCGTCGTTCCGCCTGACGGCGACCTACCTGGGCTGAGTGACGGCGGCAGGCCGCGAGACGGGCGAAGGGCCCGGGGCGTGTAGCCCCGGGCCCTTCGTCAGTCGTCAGCGACTAGTCACTTGTCGAAGCAGACCGTGCCGGTCGACGGGACGTTCGGGAACGTGAACCCGGTGGTGTTGCCACCGTTCGCCTGGAGACCGCCGCCGTCGTTGTAGACGCACGTGTGGTGGTCACCGCCGCGTCTGGATGTCTGCCGTCGTGCAGGACGTAGCCCTCCAGCGAGCAGCCGACGGGGAGCACGATCTCGAGGTCGCAGGCCAGCTGGTTGGTGGTCGAGCAGTTGGTGCCGCCGCTGACACCGGGAGGACAGGTGCCGAGGAGCGCGGTGCCGGCCTTGGTCTTGAGCGCGTTCAGCCCGGTGGTGCAGAAGTTGTCGTCGGAACTGACGCTCACGCTGTCGCCGCAGGCCATGGCACCCTCGCCGGTGGCGCTGTACTTGACCAGGTAGTACGAGTTGCCGCACTTGATGAGCGCAACGACGTACGAGATGCTGCCGGAGTGCCCGTCGCACTGGTCCCCGGGTGTCGTGCTGCCCGCGGCGAAGGCCGGTGCGGCGAGCGTCTGGACGGCGGGTGCCGTCCAGATCAGCGCGCCACCGACGAGCGCCGAGCGCCGCAGCATGTCGCGCCGGTTGAGCCCCCCGGGCTCCGTGGTCGGTGTGTTCTCGTCCATGTGTATTCCCCGCCCTTGTCGTCACCCCGGCGGATATCCGCCGGAAAGTCTGCTGGTCAGAGCCTAGTTGGCGAAGTCTTGACCTGGCTCTCGTCCGAATGCATGAGTCTCCCTACGCTTCCCCTCGCGGACGAGACCCTCGGTGAGGAAGGTGTCGCCCAGCGTGAGAATGTCCCGCCGGACGAGTGCGACGTCCGTGGCGAAGTCCCGTGCGAGGCCGGTCGCGATCTCACCCAGCGTCCGGCCGTCCAACTCCTCCCACACGGTGGCCGCCAGGAGGTCGAGGTGGTGCAGCTTCACCCCCGCTTCGTCCCAGATGAGGCGTGCGTCGTGGAAGAGCTCCACCACCAGGCCCGGGGAGGGCAGCAGCACCGTGCCGGCGTCGACGGCCGTCACGCAATGGCCCCGAGGTCGCGGTCGAGGTCCTCGATGAGGGCGACGGCCTCGGCCAGGTCGCCGATCTCCAGCCGGTAGGCCGGTAGCTCCCTGGCCAGGCCGCTGACACAGGAGAGGTCCCGGCCACCGTTCCGGTCGAAGAAGAAGGTGCTGTGCGCCAGTGCGAGAGCCGCCGCGGAAGGCCGCAGCGGCTCCAGGCGCGTCGGGCCGCCCGCGGCGTAGGCCGGCAGGACGATCAGGCGGAGCGGTGCGCGCTCGGCCACCGCACTGCCGGTGCGGGTGGCGGGGACGAGCCAGGAGAGGGCGCCGGCGTCGACCACCTCCGGGCCGAGCTCCGGGAACAGCGGCCAGGACCCGTCGTCGATGGTGAGGGGCTTGGGGTAGGCCCACGCGGTGCCGTCGGGGTCCACGGCCGCTGCCTCGTCGGTGAGAAAGTCCCAACCGGCTCGGAGCAGCCCCGTGACCGTGGTCGTCTTGCCGGACTCCATCGGTGCCGCGAGCAGGATGCCGTTGCCACGGGGGGAGCGGGCGGCTGCGGCGTGAAAGGTGGTCCTCGTCCGCACGCTCGCGTCGATGGTCGACTGGTTGACGTGCCAGTGGAGCAGCAGGAGCAGGCTGTCGATCCCCACCCGAGTGCCCACCTCCTCGCCCTCCCAGGACAGCGAGAACGCCCCGTCGGCCGCGACGACCACGTAGGTGCCGGTCGAGGCGACGCCCTCGGCTCGCAGCGTCTGCAGGACGTGATGCACGCGATCCGCGACAGGCTGCGGCGCATCGACCTGGAAGTAGTGGCCGTGCGCGCCGTACGTCTCCCGCACCTGCAGTTCCCTCCCGTTCGGCGGCGCGCTGGCCGACGCCTCGCCACAGGCTACCGAGGCACGGTCCGGGCGCCGCGGAACGTCGGATCTGCGGTGTCGGTGGCCCGACGTACCGTGTGACGGTGAGACCGACCACCGACCTCGAGCGCCGCGTCGCCCCGTTCCGGGTCGTCAGCGACTTCCAGCCCGCCGGCGACCAGCCGGCCGCGATCGACGAGCTGGAGCGCCGGGTCCGGGCGGGGGACTCCAACACCGTCCTGCTCGGCGCCACCGGCACCGGCAAGTCGGCCACCACGGCGTGGCTGGTCGAGCGGCTGCAGCGCCCGACCCTGGTGATGGCACCGAACAAGACGCTGGCCGCGCAGCTGGCGACGGAGTTCCGCGAGCTGCTGCCGCACAACGCGGTCGAGTACTTCGTCTCCTACTACGACTACTACCAGCCCGAGGCGTACATCCCGCAGACGGACACCTACATCGAGAAGGACTCGTCGATCAACGACGAGGTCGAGCGGCTGCGGCACTCCGCCACCAACAGCCTGCTCACCCGCCGCGACGTCATCGTGGTCGCCTCGGTGTCCTGCATCTACGGCCTGGGCACCCCGCAGGAGTACGTCGACCGGATGGTCCGGCTCAAGGTCGGCACCGAGGTCGACCGCGACGCGCTGCTGCGGCAGTTCGTCGGCATCCAGTACACCCGCAACGACCTGCGCCTTCACCCGCGGCACGTTCCGGGTGCGCGGCGACACCATCGAGATCTTCCCGGTCTACGAGGAGCACGCCGTCCGGATCGAGATGTTCGGCGACGAGATCGAGCGGCTCATGACGCTGCACCCGCTCACCGGCGAGATCGTGACCGAGGACCAGGAGCTCTACGTCTTCCCGGCCACCCACTACGTCGCCGGCCCGGAGCGGATGGAGAAGGCCATCATCGGCATCGAGCTCGAGCTGGCCGACCGGCTGGCCGAGCTGGAGCGGCAGGGCAAGCTGCTCGAGGCCCAGCGGCTCCGGATGCGCACCACCTACGACGTGGAGATGATGCGCCAGGTCGGGTTCTGCTCCGGCATCGAGAACTACTCCCGGCACATCGACGGTCGCGCGCCGGGATCGGCGCCGCACTGCCTGATCGACTACTTCCCCGAGGACTTCCTGCTCGTCATCGACGAGTCGCACGTGACCGTGCCGCAGATCGGCGGCATGTACGAGGGCGACATGTCCCGCAAGCGGACGCTCGTCGACCACGGCTTCCGGCTCCCGAGCGCCGTCGACAACCGGCCGCTGAAATGGGAGGAGTTCCTCGAGCGGATCGGCCAGACGGTCTTCCTGTCCGCGACGCCGGGGCAGTACGAGATGGGCCGGTCGAAGGGCGACGTGGTCGAGCAGGTCATCCGGCCGACCGGGCTGGTCGACCCCGAGGTGGTCGTCAAGCCGACCAAGGGGCAGATCGACGACCTGGTCCACGAGATCAACCTGCGCACCGCGAAGAACGAGCGGGTGCTCGTCACCACGCTGACCAAGAAGATGTCCGAGGACCTCACCGACTACCTCCTCGAGCTCGGCATCCGGGTGCGCTACCTGCACTCGGAGGTCGACACCCTGCGCCGGGTCGAGCTGCTGCGCGAGCTGCGCCTCGGCCTGTTCGACGTGCTCGTCGGCATCAACCTGCTCCGCGAGGGCCTCGACCTCCCGGAGGTGTCGCTGGTGTCGATCCTGGACGCCGACAAGGAGGGCTTCCTCCGGTCCGGCACCTCGCTGATCCAGACGATCGGCCGCGCGGCCCGCAACGTCTCCGGCCAGGTGCACATGTACGCCGACACGATCACCGACTCGATGGCGAAGGCGATCGACGAGACCAACCGGCGCCGGGCCAAGCAGGTCGCCTACAACGAGGAGCGCGGCGTCGACCCGATGCCGCTGATGAAGAAGATCTCCGACATCACCGAGCTGCTCGCCCGCGAGGACGCCGACACCGAGGAGCTCATCGGCGGCGCCGGCCGGCAGCAGTCCCGCGGCAAGACCCCGGTGCCCGGCCTGAAGTCCCGCGACGGCCGCGACGGCGGCTTCGCCGCCGGCCTGCCCGCGACCGACCTGGCCGACCTCATCCAGCAGCTCACCGACCAGATGCACCAGGCCGCCACCGAGCTGCAGTTCGAGCTCGCCGCCCGGCTGCGCGACGAGATCGGCGACCTCAAGAAGGAGC
>CAWARY010000009.1:0-70923 GCA_963784645.1 uncultured Actinomycetota bacterium
CGCGGCGATGGGGGAGGATGCCCGCGACGTGGAGGGGAGTATCCCTGCGCGGCAGCGTCGTCATCACGGCTGAGCCCCTCGGGGCGACTCCCGGCGCTGCCGGTCGACCGGCCTCCAGCCGGTGGGCGGGAGAGACCTCCGGACCTGCTTGATGCTGTCCGGAGGATGCCCGTGTTCGACGTTCCCGCCTGGGTCTGGCTGGCCACCGTCGCCGGCCTGCTGGCCATCGTGGTCCTCGACCTGGTCGTCATCGCCCGTCGCCGTCGTGAGGTCACGATGCGCGACGCGACCCTCTGGGTCCTGCTGTACGTCGGGCTGGCGATGGCGTTCGCCGGCGGCCTCGCGCTCACCGCGGGACCCGGGCCGGCGGGGGAGTTCGTCGCGGGCTACGTGACGGAGTACAGCCTCAGCGTCGACAACCTCTTCGTCTTCATGATCATCATGGCGCGGTTCGGGGTGCCCGCGCTGGCGACCGACAAGGTCCTCTACATCGGCATCGTCGTCTCGATGGTGCTGCGCGCGGTGTGCATCGCGGCCGGCGCGGCCGCGCTCACCACGTTCAACTGGGTCTTCTACGTGTTCGGTGCGTTCCTCGTCTACACGGCGGTCAAGCTGCTGCTCGCCGGCGAGAACGACGACGAGGACTTCCACGAGGGGCGGGTCATCCGGCTGGCCCGGCGGGTGCTGCCCCTGTCCCCGCACTACGAAGGCACCCGGCTCGCGGTGCGGGACGACGGCCGCCGCCGGTACACGCCGCTGGTGCTGGTGATCATCGCGATCGGCATCGCGAACGTCGTGTTCGCGCTGGACTCGATCCCGGCGATCTTCGGGCTGACCACCCACACCTACATCGTCTTCACCGCGAACGCCTTCGCCCTGATGGGGCTGCGCCAGCTGTTCTTCCTGGTCGGTGGCCTGCTGGACCGGATCGTCTACCTCAACATCGGCCTGGCCGTGATCCTCGGGTTCATCGGCGCCAAGCTGGTGGTCGAGGCGCTCGAGGGCAACCATGTCGAGCACATCGGCGCGGTGCCGCTGCCGCACATCGGGATCCTGTTCTCCCTCGCGTTCATCGCGGGGACCCTCGCCGTGACCACCGTCGCCAGCCTGGCGCGGTCCGGCCGCGGCGACCCCACCACCGCATGATCCGGCCGGACATGGTGAGAGGAACCCTGTGAACGTCCCCACCTGGCTCTGGATCGGCAGCATCGCGCTCCTGGTCGGCCTGCTCGCCGTCGACGTCTTCGTCATCGGGCGCCGCCCCCACGAGCCGACCCTGCGCGAGTGCGCGATCGCCATCACGTTCTACATCGGGCTCGCCGTGCTGTTCGGCATCGGCGTCCTCATCTTCGCCGGCGGCCGGTACGCCGGCGAGTTCTACGCCGGCTGGCTCACGGAGTACAGCCTCAGCATCGACAACCTGTTCGTCTTCGTCATCATCATGGCGAGGTTCCAGGTGCCCCGGGCAGTACCAGCAGACGGCCCTGCTGGTCGGGCATCATCCTGGCGCTGGTCATGCGCGGCATCTTCATCGCGGTCGGCGCCGCCGCGATCCAGAACTTCAGCTGGATCTTCTACGTCTTCGGCGCGTTCCTCATGTACACCGCGGTGAAGCTGGCGACCCAGGGCGAGTCGCACGACGACGACTTCGAGGAGAACCGGCTGCTCAAGTGGGTCGAGCGCCGGTTCCCCGCCACCCAGGAGTGGAACGGCGTGCACCTCACCGCCCGGGTCGCGGGCAAGAAGGTCATCACGCCGATGCTCATCGTCATCCTGGCGCTGGGCACCACCGACCTGCTGTTCGCGCTCGACTCGATCCCGGCGATCTTCGGCCTCACCAAGGAGCCGTTACCTGGTCTTCACCGCCAACGTCTTCGCCCTGATGGGGCTGCGGCAGCTCTACTTCCTCATCGGCGGGCTGCTGCAGCGCCTGGTCTACCTCAGCCTCGGGCTCTCTCGGTGGTCCTCGGCTTCATCGGCGTCAAGCTCGTGATGGAGGCACTGCACGAGAACGAGCTGCCCTTCATCAACGGCGGCGAGCACATCGACGCGATCCCGGAGATCCCGATCCTGGTCTCGCTGGGGGTCATCCTCGGGGTCCTGGCGGTGACGACCTGGCCAGCCTGCTCAAGGTCCGGCGCGACCCGGACGCGGTTCAGCGGACCCCGGCCGCGCAGGCCGACGACGAGGCCTCGGCCGGGCCGGAGCCGCACGAGGGCTGACCTGCGGAGGAGCTCGTCCGGCCCCCGATAGGCTGCCGCCCCTGCCGCCGAAGGAGGCGACCGAGCTCGAGGCTCCGGCCGGGGGGCACCAGACGCAGGTTCACAGAACGGGGACACCTATGCTCACCCTGGTCACGGGGGCAGCGGGCTTCGTCGGCAGCCACCTTGCCGAGACGCTGCTCGCCAGAGGTGACGAGGTCCTGGGGATCGATTCGTTCACGTCGTACTACAACCTGCAGCAGAAGCGGGACAACATCCGGAGCCTCCTGCGCCACGGGGCGTTCCAGTTCGTCGAGGTCGACCTGCGGACGGCTCCACTGCAGGAGTTCGTCGACGGCGTCGACGTCATCTTCCACCAGGCCGCGCAGCCCGGCGTGCGGTCGTCATGGGGCGCGTTCGAGTCGTACGTCCAGCACAACGTCGTCGCCACCCAGCGCGTGCTGGACGCGGCGCGTGCGGCACAGGTGCGGAAGGTCGTCTACGCGTCGAGCTCCTCGATCTACGGAAACACGAGCCACTACCCGACACGAGAGGACGAGATCCCCAGGCCGCACAGCCCGTACGGTGTGACCAAGCTGGCGGGTGAGCACCTCGTCCGCCTGTACGGCCAGAACTGGGGTCTGCCGACCGTCGCCCTGCGCTACTTCACCGTGTACGGGCCTCGTCAGCGTCCGGACATGGCGATGCATCGGCTCATCGAGTCCGCCTTCACCGGCCGCCGGTTCTCGCTGTACGGCACTGGATCCCAGATCCGCGACTTCACCTTCGTCTCCGACGTGGCGGACGCCAACCTCAGGTCGGCCGACATCGATGTTCCACCGGGCACCGTGCTGAACGTGGCCGGCGGCGGTTCCACGACCATGGCCTCGCTCATCGAGCTCGTCGGCGAGCTGGCGGGCAGTCCGGTCAACGTGGAGCGACTGCCCGAGCAGGCCGGCGACGTGGAGCGCACGGGCGGGGACACGACCGCCGCGGAAACCCTTCTGGGATGGCGCCCTCGTGTCGACGTACGTGAGGGACTGACGGCCCAGATCGCCTGGCACCGGAGCGTCAAGGACCGCGGAGCCGTCTAGACCAGAGGCTGGCCGGACATCCACGGATTCTCCGGGCGCTGCGCCCCGATAGGCTGCCGCCCCTGCCGTAGTTCAGGAGCCTGCGGCCGGGAAGGGTGACGCGTGGACCCGAGCTGGTGGGCGGTCGCCCTCGCCGGCCTCTTCGTCGGCTTCGTCGTCGGGCTCACCGGCATGGGCGGCGGCGCCCTGATGACCCCGATGATGATCCTGCTCTTCGGCATCCAGCCCCTGGCCGCCGTGTCGAGCGACCTGGTCGCGTCCATGATCATGAAGCCGGTCGGGGGAGCGGTCCACCTCCGGCGCGGCACGGTCAACCGGCAGCTGGTGAAGTGGCTGGTGATCGGGTCAGTTCCGTCGGCGTTCCTCGGCGTGCTCGTGCTGCGCTGGATCGGTGGCGGCGAGCAGACCCAGGGCGTCGTCAAGACCAGCCTGGGCGTGGCCCTGCTGTTCGCCGCCGGCTCGATGGTCGCCAAGGCGCTGCTCGACCTCCGCAAGCACCAGCAGCTGAAGGCGGCGGTCGCCCGCGGCGAGGTCGCCGAGGTCCCGGTCGAGGCCATCGTGGTCCGGCCGGTCCCGACCCTGCTGACGGGCATCCTCGGCGGGCTCGTCGTGGGCATGACCTCGGTCGGCTCCGGCTCGCTGATGATCGTCGCCCTGCTCCTGCTGTACCCCACGATCCGGGCCCGCCAGCTGGTCGGCACCGACCTCGTGCAGGCGGTGCCGCTGGTGGCCTCCGCGTCGCTCGGCCACCTCCTGTTCGGCGACTTCCAGCTCGACCTCACCGCCTCGCTCCTGATCGGCGCGCTGCCCGGGGTGTACATCGGTGCGCGGGTCTCCAGCTCGGCGCCCAGCGGCATCGTCCGGCGCGCTCTCGTCGTCGTCCTGCTGGCGTCCGGGCTCAAGCTGCTCGACGCGGGCACCACCACGGTGGTCGTCGTGCTGCTCACGGTGGCGGTCGTCGGCTCTGTCCTGTGGGCCACGGTCTACCGGCGCACCGCCCTGGAGACGGTCGAGCTGCCGCCGACCGACCTCGTCGGGGCCGCGGTGACCGGCCGGTTCCTGCGCCGTCGGCGGCGGCGGGCGGCCGAGCGCGAACGGTCCCGCGCCGAGCGCTGAGGGGGACGCCGACTACTGCGAACGACGTATGGCCGGTTCCCGTGACCGAGAGTAGTTTTCGGTTACCGCGCTCGCAGGCCGTAGGCCTGGGCGTGCCGGCCTGCCCTCAGTCCCAACCCCCCCGGGCCTGAGGCTCCCAACAGTCGGTACGCGCCGCGGCGGCCGGTGCCGGACCTGAAGTGACCGTCAGGTCCGGCACCGCAGCCGGTCAGCGGCGGCGGTCGGCGCGGCCCCAGGCGAGGTCGGGGCGCAGCAGCGCCGCGGTCAGGGACACGACGGCCACCAGGTTGAGGACGTTGACCCCGAGCTCCCAGTCCCAGCCGAGCCGGGTGACCAGCAGCAGCCCCGTCAGCATGACGAGCGAGACGCTCAGCGCGACGGCCTGCACCACGTGCAGCAGGGAGCCGAACGCGCCGGCCGCCCGGATCAGCCCCCACCCGGGCGCGACGCACAGCGCGAGCACCGTCGTGAGCGTGCGGGTCGACGACGGGCCGTCGCCCAGCCACAGGGACGACGACAGGACGACGGCGGCGAGCAGGGCGAGGTCGAGCACCCGGGCCCAGCGCCGGGGCCGGCCGCTGCGCGGCGGGGGACCGGACCGGGGGCGGTCGGGGAAGGCGAGCAGCGGTTGCCGGTCGCGCGCGGCGCGGTGCCCGGTCATCCCGCGACCAGCACGAACAGCTCGCCGACCAGGGCGAAGAACCCGACCATCAGCACGCCGCAGACCACGCCGAGGGTCACCCGGTGCCGCCGCGGCGCGCCCGCCCAGAGGTCGAAGGCCACGAGCCCGACCACCAGGAGGGCGCCGACGACCTCGGCGACGGTCTTCACGGTGCCCGCAGTCACGACCTCACCCGCCCGGCGACGGGGTCGGAGGGGTCAGCTGCAGCAGGACGCTGCCACCCTGGCGGGCCGCGACGGTGAAGCTGCCGGTGGCGACCAGCCCCCGGGCGAGCGACTGCGTCCAGCCGGGGCGACGGCCCTGGGTCTGCACGCCGAGCGCGTCCTGGGTCGCACCGAGGAAGACGTAGCGCGACGGGTAGCTCCCCTTGCGGTTGGTCACGTCCGCCACCACCTCGGACGGGACCTCGGCGTTCAACGAGGCGAACCGCACCCGGTCGACCGCCGAGAAGTAGCGCGGCGTCTTGCTGTTCGCGGTGAGGACCAGCACCGGGCCGGTGGTGTGGGTGTACGCGTGGTCGAGCACCACCAGGTCGTCGCTGGTGATCTGCTCGTACGACTCGTTGCCGTAGCGCGCGAGCAGGAAGACCGGGAGCAGCCCGACGAGCAGCACCAGCACGACGCCGCGGTGGTACCACCGGGTCCGGGTCCGCGCGGGCAGCAGCACCGACGCGACGAGCAGCGACAGGGCGGGGAGCACGAACAGCAGCACCCGCAGCGCCATCTCCCCGCCGTACGCCTGCAGCAGCAGCATCGGCCACGGCGCGCTGACGAGGACGGCCAGCAGCACCGGCACCCGGCGCCGGTGCCGCAGCACGAGCAGCGACACGACGATCGCCAGCACCAGCAGCAGGCTGAACCCGAGCCGGGCGTGCACGACGAGGTCCCGCGCGGCCGTGCCGGCCGCCGCTCGTTCGGTCACGTTGTCGTTGACGATCGACCCGACCCGCCCCGCCGACCCGGTGAGCTGCTGCAGGTGCCCCGACCAGTACGGCTGGGCCGCGAAGGCGAGCCAGCCGACCGTCGCGACCACGACGAGGAACGGGTAGGCCACCAGCCGGGTGCGTCCCGTGGCTGCCAGGAGCAGCGCGGTCAGGGCGAGGATGCCGGGGGTGATCTGGTGCCCGGTCACGGTCGCGGCGGTCAGGACCAGCAGGAACCCCATCGCCAGGATCCGCGCGGACGGCCGGGCATCGGTCGGCGCGCGGTAGGGCGCCGGCCGGAGCAGCGGCCGCAGCCACCGGGGCGTCCCCGGCCCGGGGAAGACCGTCACCATCACCAGCACCGCGACCAGGTAGAGCACGGTGGCCGTGGCCTGCGGGGAGAAGTAGTCCTGGCCGATCCAGCTGCAGACCAGGAAGAGCAGGACGGCGGCCCGACGGCGGTGCGACGGGATGTGCGCGGCCTGGCCCAGGACGTCGACGAGCACCACGAGGAACAGGTCGATGACGACCGGGAAGAACCGCAGCGCCCAGGTCAGCGGGCCACCGCCGGTGGCCTCCTGGACCACGGCGGCCCCGCTGAAGAACCCCGGCCAGCTGAACCGGGCGTCCAGGCCCGACAGCAGGGTGCCGTGGGAGGCGATCTGGTCGGCGAAGCCGACGTGCAGGTACGCCGTGGGGAACCGTGGGTTGGGCTCGACGATGCCGCTGACCCCGTGCAGCAGCACCGCGAACGCCACGACCTGCAGGGCGAACCGCCCGCTGCGCGCCGAGCCGGAGGTGATCTCACCGACCGCCCCGGCTGCGACCAGCACGACGCCGACGAAGTAGAGCGGGTGCAGCGCCGGCAGCAGGCCCAGGCCGGAGATGTCGGCCGGGTCGGACAACGTCGCACCCAGCAGGCCGAGAGCCAGACCGACGCCGGCGAGGACCGTCCCGGCCCACGGGTGCTCGCCGCCCGACGAGGCGGGCGGCGCGGGCGCTGGGGTGGGCACGAGGACGGCGCCGCGGGTCGTCATGTCCGGTGTCGGCGGGCGCTCCGGGCAGGTCCGGGGAGCGCGCGCGTCGCCGCCGCACCTGTCGCTCGACCCATGACTGATCCCCGGTCCTGCCGCTCGCCGGCGGTCCCGGGGCACCTCTGCCCCGTCCTCTCGACGACCCTCCCTGGCCGTCGACGCTAGCACCGAGGCGCCGGCCGACCGGTCCGCTCCGGCAACCCGATGCCGACTGCTGCGTGTTTGTCCGGGTTACCACCGACCCGGGCGCCCACGGATCGGAACCAATGTCCGTTCGGCCGACCCCAACGGGCTAGTGCCGACCTATGCTGCGTACGCGCTCGATGTGCTGGGGGGTACTTCCATGAGGTCGCGGGGATTCGTCCGTCGGTTCGTATGCCAGACGGTGGCAGGGGTTCTTGTCGTGCTGGCCGGCTGGGCCGCGCCGGGCGTGCTCGCCCAGGCGGCGACCGGCGACATCGGCTACGTCGGGCCGTCGTACAGCGGCGTCACGAACCCGCCCACGTCGGACAAGCCGCAGAGCAAGCTCTGGTACAACGACGGCTCCTGGTGGGCCGACATGTACGACACGGTGAGCAAGACCTGGCACATCTTCCGCCTGGACCGCCCGACCGAGACCTGGGTCGACACCGGGACCCAGATCGACAACCGCGGCACCACGCTGGCCGACACGCTGTGGGACGGCACCCACCTCTACGTCGCCTCGCACTACGTGACCATCAGCAGCCCGAGCGCGCCGAAGGCGTCGGTGGCGCAGCCGTCGCGGCTCTACCGGTTCAGCTACTACGCGGCCACGAAGAAGTACAGCCTGGATGCCGGCTTCCCGGCGACCATCGGCAGCCGGTCCACCGAGTCGATGACGCTCGACAGGGACTCGAAGGGCGTCCTGTGGGCGGCCTGGACCCAGGTCAGCGGCAACAGCACCAGCGGCTTCACCAACGCCGTCTACGTCAGCTCGACCAACGGCAGCGACTCGGTGTGGCGCACCCCTGTCGTCATCCCGGTGGCCGGTGCCAACCCGGCGCCTGACGACATCTCCGCCGTCGTCGCCTACCAGGGTCGCATCGGCGTCATGTGGAGCAACCAGCTCGACGACACGATGTACTGGGCCTGGCGCAACGACACCGAACCGTCGACGTCCTGGCACGGCGGGGTCGCGGTGCGCGGCAACAAGCTGTCCGACGACCACATGAACCTCAAGACGATCCAGGCCGACTCCGCCGGCCGGGTCTACGCCGCGGTGAAGACGAGCCTCGACGAGCTCTACCCGCTGACGTCGTCGCAGCCGCAGATCAACCTGCTGGTCTTCAAGCCCGCCACCGGCTCGTGGACCAGCAGCCAGGTCGGGTCGATCTCCGAGTGCCACACCCGGCCGATCGTCATGCTCGACACCAGCAACTCGAAGGTGCGCGTCTACATGACCGCGCCCAGCTCCGGCAGCTGCTCCTACTCCGGGAAGCCCGGCACGATCTACGAGAAGACCGCCTCGCTGGACAACCCGGTCTTCGGCTCCGGTCGGGGCACGCCGGTGATCCGCGACGCCGCCTCGGCCAACATGAACAACGCCACGTCGACGAAGCAGAGCGTCAGCGCCGCCACCGGCCTGGTGGTGCTGGCCGGCAACTCCTCGACGAAGCGCTACTGGCACGCCGACATCTCGCTCGGCACGGTGACGGCACCGACCGCGAGCTTCACGGCATCCACGGTGTCCGGCCCCGCTCCGCTGACGGTGAACCTCACCGACACCTCCACCGGCGGCCCCACGTCCTGGGCCTGGAACCTCGGCAACGGCACCACCTCGTCGCTGCAGAACCCGTCCGTCACGTACACGACGCCCGGTACCTACACGGTCAGCCTCACCGCCTCGAACTCGGGCGGCGCCAGCGCGCCGGTGACCCGGACGGTGACGGTCAGCCCCGCCGCCCCGGCGGTGCCGCAGTCGTCCTTCACGTCCTCGGCCACCTCCGGCACCGCGCCGCTGACGGTGAACTTCACCGACACGTCGACGAACACCCCGACGTCGTGGGCGTGGGACCTGGGCAACGGCAGCACGGCGACGACGCAGAACGCGTCGGCGACCTACACGACGGCGGGCACCTACACGGTGACGCTGGCGGCGGGCAACGCCGGTGGCACCGACACGACGCCGGCCACGGCCACCATCACGGTCACCGGGCCGCCGCCACCGGCACCGGTCGCCGGCCTCAGCGCGTCGGCGACCTCGGGCACCGCGCCGCTCGCGGTGAACTTCACCGACACCTCGACGAACAACCCGACGTCGTGGTCCTGGACCTTCGGTGACGGCACCAGCTCGACCGGGCAGAACCCCAGCCACACCTACACCACGGCCGGCTCGTACACGGTCTCGCACACCGCCACCAACGCGGGCGGGACGAGCAGCCCGGCGGCGACGACCACCATCACGGTCAACCCGCCGCCGGCGCCGGTCGCCGACTTCACGGCCTCGGCGACCTCGGGCTCGGCCCCGCTGTCGGTGAGCTTCACCGACACGTCCTCGAACAGCCCGACGTCCTGGTCGTGGAACCTGGGCAACGGTCAGACGTCGACGCTGCGGAACCCCAGCACGACCTACACCTCGGCGGGCACCTACACGGTGACGCTGACGGCGACCAACGCCGGCGGGCCGAGCATCCCGGCGGCGTCCAAGACCATCACCGTGAGCCCGGCGAGCGCCACGACCATCACCCGCGAGTCGGTGGCGACCACCGACAACACCGTGGCCGAGAACGGCATCACCATCGCCACGCCCAGCGGCACGACGGCCGGTGACGTCCTCGTCTCGTGCGTCGTGATGAACGGCAGCGCGATGGCCAGCAACGGCGTGCCCGCCGGCTGGTCGCTGGTGGCCGCCTCGACCGGGGTCAGCAACCCGAAGGTCTACGGCTACTACAAGGTCGCGACGGCGAGCGAGCCGGCCACCAACCGCTGGGGGTTCTCGGGCGCGATCGTCTCCTCCGGCGGCATCGCCCGGTACAGCGGCGCCTCCGGGCTCGACGGGGCCGCGACCAAGGCCAGCGGGGCGTCGTCGACCTCGGCCGTCGCACCCGGCGTCACCACGACCACGGGCAACGCGATGCTGGTCGGCTGCGCCGGGCTGAACTCCGGCTCCGCCTCGATCACCATCGCGTCCCCGGCCGGGATGACGCAGGCCTGGGACAACGGCGGCAGCGCCAAGCGGGGCGAGCTCGCCGACGGCCTGCAGGCCACGGCCGGGGCGAGCGGCGACAAGACCTGGACGTTCAGCTCGGGCCGCGAATGGGCGGCGTGGCTGGTCGCGCTGCGCCCGCTCTGACGGCGCGAGAACAGCACATGAGCCCGACCACCAGCGTCGTCGTCTGCGCGTACACCGAGCAGCGATGGGACCTGCTCCGTGCTGCCGTCGCCTCGGTCGCCGCCCAGACCGTGCCGGCGCTCGAGACGATCCTCGTCATCGACCACAACGACGCGCTCCTCGCCCGCTGCCGGGCCGAGCTCGGCCCGGCCGTGCGGGTGCTGCCCAACGGCGGCACCCGCGGCCTGTCCGGTGCCCGCAACACGGGGGTGGCCGCAGCCAACGGCGAGGTGATCGCGTTCCTCGACGACGACGCGGCAGCCGAGCCCGGCTGGCTGGCCGCGCTCCTCGCGGGCTACGCCGACCGGTCCGTGATGGGGGTCGGCGGCCGGGCCACCCCGGTCTGGCCCGGCGTCGGAGCGCGGCCGGCCTGGTGGCCACCGGAGTTCGACTGGGTCGTCGGCTGCACCTACGTGGGGACACCGCTGGTCGGTGCTGACGTGCGCAACTTCCTGGGCGCGAACATGTCCTTCCGCCGGGAGGCGTTCGAGCAGGCCGGCGGCTTCGACGACGCGGTGGGCCGGGTGGGCACCCGCCCGGTCGGCTGCGAGGAGACCGAGTTCTGCATCCGCCTGTCCCAGACCACCCCGGGCACCCGGCTCCGCTACGAGCCCGACGCCGTCGTCCGGCACCACGTCTCGGCCGACCGCACCAGCTGGTCCTACTTCCGGCGCCGGTGCTACTCCGAGGGGCTGTCCAAGGCGGTGATCAGCCGCATGGTGGGCCAGTCCGACAGCCTGGAGACGGAGCGGGGCTACGTGACCCGCGTCCTGCCCCGCGCGGTCGTCGCGGCTCTGAGCGACTCGGTCCGGTCCGGGCGGCCGCACCGGCTGCTGCCGGGCGGGGCGGTCGTGCTCGGCCTGCTCTTCACGACCTGGGGCTATGCCCTCACCCGGTGGACCGGCCGGCGCACCGCGCAGCAGGCGGGCTGACGGAGCGATGACGAGCACCCCCAACCCGCCCGTGGCACCGGCGGGAGCCCGTCGACGGCTACCCGCCGTCGTGGCCGACCTGCGCAGCGACCAGCTGCTCCGCACCTCCTTGCCCCTGCTGGTCAACACGGTCCTCAACGCCGTCCTCGGCTTCGCCTTCTGGGTCGTCGCGTCCCGCAGCTACGGCCCGGGGTCCCTCGCCCTCAACGTCGCGCTGGTGTCCGCGATGACGACGCTGTCCGGCATCTGCCAGCTGAACCTCGGCCCGGGGTTCGCCGTGCTGGTGCCGCGGGCGGGGGAGCACGGGCGCCGGGTGATCGTGCAGGGGTACGCCGCCGCCACCGGGATGACCCTCCTGGTGCTGCCGCTGTTCCTGCTGCTCGTCCTGCCGCACCTCAGCAAGCTGTCGACGGTCCTCGACACCCCGCCCCGCGTGATCGTGTTCGTGCTCGCCGTCGTGGCGTTCAACCTCTTCGCGCTGCAGGACGCGTCGCTGGTGGCGCTCCGGCGCGGTCAGCTGGTGCCCGTGGAGAACCTCGTCTTCGGCGTCGTCAAGCTGGCGCTGGTCGTCGCGCTGGCCGGCGTCTGGCCGCAGACCGGCATCTTCGTCAGCTGGTTCCTGGGCATGGTCCTCGTCATCCCGATCGTCTCGGGCTTCGTGCTGACCCGCCGCCCGCCGCCGGACGCGCCGCGGGCCGACGGGAGGCGGGGTCTCGGCGACTCCTGGTCGCGGATCGCTCTCGACTACGCCGGCTACCTGTTCCTCGTCTCCTCCACGGTGTTCCTCCCGGTCGTCGGGCTGGAGCTGATGTCCCCGGCGCAGGCGTCGCTGTTCGCGGTGTGCTGGCTCACCAGCTCCTCCCTCGACCTGCTCTCGACCAACGTCGGGACGGCGCTGGCCGTCGAGACGACGTACGGGGGGAGCCGTGAGGCCCTGCGCCGCACGGTCCTGCGCCGGGTCGTGCCCACGGTCGCCGTCATCAGCCTCGTGGTCGTCGTCGCCGCGCCCGTGGTGCTGCGGCTGTTCGGGGCCAGCACTGCCGGGCACGGGGCGCTGGCGCTGGTCCTGCTCGCCCTGGCCGGCATCCCGCGCAGCCTGGTCACGCTGAGCATCGCCGAGGCTCGCGCCCACCACGACATCGGCTACGTCTTCCGGCTGCGCGCGCAGAACGCCGTCGTCGCGCTGGGGCTGGCCTTCTGGCTCGCGCCGTCGCACGGAGCCGTCGGGATGGCGCTCGCCTGGCTGGTGGCCCAGCTGCTGGGCGCCGTCGTCGGCGGCCGGCGGCTGCTGACCGACCACGGCGCCGCCGGCTCCCCGGCCGCCACCGGGACGGTCGACGTCGACGACCGGAGCGTCGCCCGATGACGCCCGAGCCGGCGCCCCGCCGCCTGACCGTCGTGCCGGAGGCGGTGCAGCCGGCGACGCCGCTCCCGGTCCTGCCGCGGCTCGCGCACGCGTTCGCCGCGCTCGACGCAGCGGGGGTGCGGTGGTGCCTGCTGCGCGGTCAGCACCAGCTCGGCGAGCCGGCCGGCGACGTCGACCTGCTCGTCGACGGCGACGACCTGGCCCGGGCCGACGCGGCCGTCGTCGGGGACGGGTTCGCCCGGCTGCCACGGCGGTCCCACCCCTGGCACCGCTTCTACCTGGTCCGCGACCGGGCCGGCGGCGGCTGGCTGAAGCTCGACCTCGTGACCCAGCTCGCGTACGGCCGGCACCCGGCGGTCCCGTCGCACCTCGAGCCGGGCTGCCTCGACCGCGCGCGCCCGGTCGGGTCGGTCCGGCTGCTCGACCCGACCGACCAGTTCTGGACCGTCGCGCTGCACTGCCTGCTGGACAAGGGCTTCGTCTCGCCTCGGCGGGTGGTCGAGCTGACCGAGCTGGTGACCGGCCTCGCCCGGCCGAGCGCGGGGGAGGCGCACCTCGCCGAGCGGCTCGGGCCCGACGCCCCGGACCGGGTCGTCGCTGCCGTGACCGCCGGTGACTGGCCGGCCCTGCTCGCGGTCGGCGGCCACGACGGCGCGGCCGCCGGGCCGGCGGCACCGGCTCCGGGCCGCCGCACACCCGTCCTGCGACGCCTGCGCGGCGTCGCCCGGCCGGCCTACGCCGCGCTCTGGTCGGCCGGGGGGATGGGCCGGGAGCCGGCGTCCCTGGACGCCCTCGACCGCGGCGCCGCAGGCCCGGTGCTCGTGCTGCTGCGCCGCGCACCGGGGACGCAGACGCTGACGGTCCTGCACGGTGACGGCGACGGTGACGCGGTGGCCGAGGCGCTGCGGGCCGCGGGTCTGCGCCCGGTCGGTGGCCGCTGGGTCCGGCTCCGGCCATCCGGGGTCGAGCAGGTCCGCCTGGTGGCTGCGAAGGCGTGGCTGCCCCCGGACGTCGGGACCGCCGAGGTGCTCGCCGCCGGCACGGCGCTGCCCGGCCACCCCGGCTGCCTCGTACCCGGCGCGCGGCACGGGTTGCTGCTCGCGGCCCGGTCGCTGCGCTCCGGTCGCTGCGCGGTCGACCCGCGCGACCTCGGGCACGTGTCACCGGGGACCTGGCAGGCAGGCCGAGGCCGCCGCGCCGCAGTGGGGCGTCGCGGACGAGCTCGCCGCCCTCGCCGCCACCGGGGACCGGCGGTGACCGGCGTGCCGGACGGGCTGGCGACGACGCCACCGGCCTCCCGCCGGTCGGGCACCTTCCTCGTCATCTCCTTCTCCGGTCTCGACGGGGCCGGCAAGACCCGCCAGATCCGGTCCGTGCAGGCCGAGCTCGCCGGCCGGGGGCTGGCCAGCGAGGTCGCCTGGATCCCGTTCAAGATCTGGCCGGAGCCGCTGCTCAACCGGCTGCCCGCGTCCTTCCGGTCCCGGCTCGGGCCCAAGCGCACGTCCGGCTCCGGCCCCGCCGGGCCGGCCACGGCACCGACCGCCCTGGCCCGGCTGCGGTCGACCGTCGCGCGCCAGGTGTGGACCGCGGTCGCGGTCGGTGCGGCGGTCTCGGCGGGGCTGAGCCTGCGCCGCCGGGTGCGCGGCCTCGACGCACCGGTCGTGATCCTCGACCGGTACCGGCTCGACAGCGCCGTCAAGCTCCGGTTCTGGTACGCCGACGTCCGCCCGGGCCTCCTGCTCGGCCTGGTCCGCCGGCTGGCGCCGGCACCGGACCTCGAGCTGCTGCTGCGGGTGCGCCCGGAGGTCGCGTACGCCCGCAAGCCCGAGCAGTGGTCGGTCAGCCAGCTGGCCCGGCAAGCCAGGGCGTACGACGAGTCGGCGCAGGGGACGGCGGTCGTGGTGCTCGACGGTGAGGCACCGCCGTCCGACGTCGCGGCCGAGATCGCCCGCCGGCTGCACGCGGTGCTCGATGCGCGGTGACCCGTCGGCGGTGCTCCGGTCGCTGACGGCGGCCCTCGGCGCGACGCCGGCCCTCGCCGGCACCGACCTGGTGCTGGTGGGCTCGCAGGCTCGCCGGCGGTCCGACATCTACCTCGTCGGCACCCGGGCCGATCGGGTGCCGCGCTGGGTGGTCAAGGTGCCGCACCCGGGCGTCGCCCAGGTCGACCTCCGGCCGCCGGCGAGCGCCGCCGACCAGCTCGCCGCGCTGCGCCGGCTCAACGCGCACCTCGACGCGACGAGCACGGGCTTCGCCGCGCCGCGCGCGGTGGCCCTGCTGCCGGACGTGGCCGGCCTCGCGATGGAGTTCGTGCCCGGCCCCCACCTCACCGCGCTGATCCGTCCGCGGGCCCTGGTGGCGCCGGCCCGGTTGCTGGGCGGCGCCGCGACCGCCGCCGGGGTGCTCCGCGCGCTGCACGCGGTGGACGTCGCGGAGGACGTGGACACCCCGCTCTCGGAGCTGCACGACGGTGCGGCGTCGCGGGCAGCGACGGCGCTGGCCGGGGCCGCCCTGCCCACGCGGCTGCTGGACGTGCCGTGGCCGGTGGCGGTGCCGCGCACGGCCGTCGCCCGCCGGCGGCACGTGCTCCTGCACGGCGACTTCGCCCCGGAGAACCTGGTCTTCTCGCCGGGCGTCGTGCACTGCCTCGACGCCGAGCTCGCGGTGCGCGGCCCGGACGAGGTCGACGTCGTCCGGTTCGTGACGATGCTCTACGACGCGCCCATGTTCGTCTCGGGGACGGGCATCTGGGCAGTCGACCGGCTGCGCGCCCGGTCGGCCGCGGCCTTCCTCCAGGCCTACTACGACGGCGCCGTGCCGGTCGCCACCTGGTGGGCGCTGACCGAGAGCGTCGCCTCGCGCTGGGCGATGCGGCACACCGACTGCCTGCAGCGCCGGCCGCGGGCCACGCAGGTACGGCTGGGCCTGCTGCGCCGGCACTTCACGTCGCTGCTGGCCGAGCTGGCCGCAGCCGCGCGCCGGTCAGCGGGCAGCAGCCCGGGCGCCGGTCTCGGCTGACAGCCGGGCCGCGATCCGCTCCGCCGCACCACCGGCGTCGTCGCCCCACACCATCCGCCGGGCCCGCTCGACCTCAGCCCCGCCGGTGCCGGGGCCGTCCTCGAGGAGCCGCCCGAGTGCCGCCAGCAGCTCGGCCCGGTCGGGGGTGCAGGTCCCGGGCAGCGACCGCGGGTCGAGGTAGAAGCCGCGCTGCCGCGCGTACTGCTCGATGTCGGGCGTGTAGTACAGCGTGGGCCGGCCGAGCAGCAGGAAGTCGAGCGCCACCGACGAGTAGTCGGTGACCAGCACGTCGCAGAGCCCGAGGTAGGCGCTCAGGTCGTCGTCGGGCGGGATGGTCACGACGTGGGCGGCGTCCACCTGCGTCGCCGCCACGTTCATGTGCGCCTTGTAGGCGAGCGTGGCCCCGTGCCGGGAGCAGACCTCGCCCAGGGCGGTCACCAGGTCGGTGTCCGCGACGTCGGTGGCCCGCGAGTCACGCCAGGTGAGGAACAGCCCCACCACCAGCGGCTGGTCGTGCAACTGGTGCCAGGTGGTCGGGTCGGGCAGCAGTGCGGCCGGCGGCTCGGCGCCCGGGGCGGCCGTGAGGTGGTCGTTGCGTGGGTAGCCGAGGTCCCAGCACCGGTCCGGGGGCACGCCGAACGCCGGCGACATGAACTGCCGGCTGATCTCCGGGGTCGACGACAGCAGGACGTCCGGCGGCTGCTCGCGCCCCCAGCCGTCGAGCCGGTCGCGCAGCGGCGAGCGCCGCCGGCCGGCCGGGACGACGCCACGCTCCACGCGCTTGATGGGCAGTCCGTGCCAGAGGCACACGGTCCGGGCACCCGGCGCCAGCCAGGTGTTGATGTCCGACCGGTAGGCGGAGTAGACGAAGGTGCCGGCCCGCAGGGTGGCCCGCAGCCCGGCGGCCGACCAGCGCAGCCGGGCGTCGTACCCGAGCCCGGTCAGCCGTCGCTGCACCTCCCGGGACCCGGTGATCCAGACCGGCTGCAGGTCGCCCCCCTGCAGGTGCAGGAACAGGTAGGCGGCGTTGTCCGCGAACCGGTCCAGCGGCGCACCGAGCACGACCCGGCGCGGATCCCGCGGGACCCGGGAGAGGAGCAGCCCGACGACGCCCAGCAGCGGTCGGCGCGCCACCCCCACCGCCGTCACCACCCGCGCCACGCCCACGGCGCGGACCACCCGGCGTACCACCGCCAGTCGTCGCAGCCGACCCAGCACCGGTCCCCCCTCGCCGTCCCCGCACCGCCGAGGCGGCGGGCCGCCGGACAGCGTCCCAGGCGGGCCCCGACCGCGCCACCGGGACCGGCCAGGTCCCCTCATACCGTCGGTGATCCCTCCGGGGACAAATCCGGCACTCCATAACGATCTTGCTGGAATCCGGACGAACCATTGTCACGCTCAGTAACCGAATCACCCCGTCGGGTCATAGTCTGCCGGGAGGTGAGACCAAGTGGTCGATAACCCTTTCCAACAGGAGAACAAGCGTGAACACTGTGTCCAACACGCGGCGACAAGCGCGTGGGTGGGGACAGACTCTCGGCGCACATTGCTCACGTAATGTGACAGAGGGTGACGCGCACGTTCTGCCGGGGGGCAGCATGACGGTGGAGGAGACCGTCCCATTTGGCGACCCGTCGCCAGGGGACGCACGTGATCAGGGGCGGCCGAGGCCTGCCCCGTTGCACAGGGAGTCGCCCGACGGCGAGGTCATCGACCTGCGCGAGTTCGAGCGAGCCCGACGGGAGCCGGCGCCGCCGGCACCCCTGCCCGAGGTGGCTCACCTGCCGCCGCAGGTGTCGTCGGCGCCCGACGCGCCGCTCGCCCCGTGGACGTCCTTGCGGGTCAGCGTCGTCGTACCGGCGCTCAACGAGGCGCGGAACCTGCCGCTGGTCCTGCCGCGGCTGCCCGCGGGCCTGCACCAGGTGATCCTCGTCGACGGCTTCTCGGTCGACGACACGGTCGCTGTCGCGCGCTCGCTGCGCTCCGACATCGAGGTGGTCATGCAGGTGCGGCGCGGCAAGGGCAACGCACTGGCACACGGCTTCGCGGCGGTCACGGGTGACGTCGTGGTGATGCTCGACGCCGACGGGTCCGCGGACCCGGCCGAGATCCCGGCCTTCGTGGCGGCTCTCGAGTCCGGTGCCGACTTCGCCAAGGGCTCGCGGTTCCGGGCCGGCGGTGGCAGCTCCGACATCACCCCGCTCCGGCGGGCCGGCAACCGGGCGCTGAACGGCCTGGTCAACGTGATGTACCGGACCCGCTACACCGACCTGTGCTACGGCTACAACGCGTTCTGGACCCGGCTGGTGCCGGTGCTCGGCCTGGGCTCGCTCACCGACCAGTCCGAGGCGCCGGAATGGGGTGACGGCTTCGAGATCGAGACGCTGATCAACGTCCGGCTCGCCCGGGCCGGCGCGCAGGTGGCCGAGGTCGCCAGCTTCGAGCACCCGCGGATCTACGGCGAGAGCAACCTCAACACGGTGCGGGACGGCATCCGCGTCCTCCGCACCATCTTCCGGGAGCGCCGGTTCACGCGCCGGCACCGGAGCCTGGCTGCCGCCTCGGTGTCCATCGCGGCCTCGTTGTCCAGCAGCAGGGACTGACTCACCTCGCTCCACACCGGCGCGTGTCACGCGCCGGACCATCGACCAGACCCAGCACGGGGAGAACCACTGATGACCATCACCACACCGCGCCGCCTGAGCGCGCTCGTCGCGATCGGCGCGGCGACCGCGCTGGGAGCCGCGACGCTCACCGGCGTGCCGGTCGCGGCCGCCGCGACCCCGTCGGTCACGATCCAGGACCCGGGCACTCCGACGGCTGGCCCGGTCACTCTGCGCGGCACCGCCTCCGGCGGGACGCTCACCACCACGGTGCTCTTCTCCGTCGACGTCTCGCAGTCGACGGCGCACCCCAGCGAGCTCGACTGCGACGGCAACAACAACTTCGGGCCCAAGGACAACTTCAACGGCGACGACACCACCGGTGACGTGCTCGACTGCGAGATCAGCGCCGTGAACGCTCTCAACTCCGGCCTCGCCGCGTCCGCAGGCAGCTCGCTGGTCTCGCTGCAGCACTTCTCGACGACGGCCGCTGCCGACGACCTCGACCCCGCGCCCGGCCCGGTCGTGCTCTTCGACAGCCCCTCGAACAAGGGCACCGGCAGCGAGCCGCGGATCGTCACCGCGGCGCGGACGCTGCAGCGGTCCAGCGGGCCGACCGGCACGACGTTCGAGGCTTCCATCAACCTCGCGCTCCAGACCCTCGGGAGTGCGCCGGCGGGGCCGAAGTGGATCATGTTCCTCTCGGACGGCAAGGGGACGGTCGCCAAGCGCGATACCCCGGCTGCGACAACCGCCGCAACCGCGGCGCTCCTCGACAAGCTCAAGGCGTCCGGCGTGCACCTGCGCGCGTTCGCGATCGACGACACGGACAACGCCGGTTGCGGCGACGGGCTCGGCGACATGGCCCGGATCACCGGTGAGTCCTGCGTCTCGGTCCCCGACCCGGCGCAGCTGGCGTCGGCCGTGAGCACCACCCAGCCCGACGGTGTCACCGCGGTGCGCGTCACCCTGGGTGGCCAGACGCTCGCGGCGACCCTGGACATCGCCGGTGGCTGGTCGCTGCCGCTGACCCTCGGCGCCGGGACCTACCCGACGCACGTGGTCGCGACCCTGTCGTCCGGCAAGACCGTCAGTGCCGACCGGACCTTCACCGTGGCACCCGGCGCCCCCGGCTCCAGCAGCCCGCCCGCGGGCAGCGTGGCGGGGCCGCCCAGCTCGGTGATCGCGGCCGCCTCCGTGCGCGCCGACCGGCCCAAGCCGGTGCTCCAGCGGCTGCCGGCGAGCGTCACCGGTCCCGTCGGCAAGGCCAGCGCGACCGGACCGGTCACCGACCCCGCGTTCGAAGGGGCCACCGTCCTGCTGCAGGGCCGGGGCAAGGCCGGCACCGCCTGGCGGAACGTCGGCACCGCGAAGGTGGCGCAGGGCCGCTACACCGTCTCCTGGACCCGCACGGCGAAGGTCAAGAAGCTGCGCGTCCTCCTGCTGCCGTACAAGAACTTCACGACAGCTCTCGCGGCGGTCCCGCGCGCCGGGATCTCCGACTGCCACCGCAGCGGCAGCTCCTCGTCGTGGACCATGACCTGTCGCACGACGGCGGCGAACGGCAAGAACGCCAAGCTGCTCAAGCGCGGCAAGGTCGTGGACCGGGCCAAGGTCCGGCGCCACCACGTGTCCGTCTCGGGCAGCGGCCGGCTGTCGGCCTACAAGCTGGTCGTGAAGGCAGCCCCCGGCCAGGTCTTCCGGCTGCGGCTCTGACACCGCGCTGACCCGCGGGCCGGCCCTGCCGGCCGGCTCGCGGGTCGGTCCACCGCTCGCCCCCGACGGCGGGACGGGCGGCCCCCGCACGCGGCACCCGACGAGAAGAGGGATCGGTGGCGGGTACCCGGCGGAAGGCGTCCGCGGCCACCCGGATCGAGGGCAGCCCGGTCGTGGCGACGTCGCTCGCCGCATCGGCGGTGGTGCTGGTCGCGGTCGTGGTTGCGGGACTTGCGGACGGTCGACTCGGGCTCAGCAGCCGGTCCGACGAGGCAGTGCCCCAGCTCCGGGACGATGCGATCTCGGCGCCGGCGACCCGGGCTCCTCGAGGAGACCTGCCCGGCTGGCGCCAGGTCTTCGTCGAGGACTTCGACCGGCCGGTGCCTCTCGGTCGGTTCACCTCCGACGGCTACTACGGGCCGCGGTTCGAACGGACCTATCCGCACCCGTGGAAGGACACCTCCGGCCACGGCAGCTACGACCCCGACCGCACGCTGTCCGTCGCGGACGGGGTGCTCGACACCTATCTCCACACCGAGGGCGGGCGGGCCCGCGTCGCCGCGGTGGAGCCGACCCTCGCGCTGGCCGCCCGCGGCCAGACGTACGGCCGGTACGCCGTCCGGTTCCGGGCCGACACCCTGCCCGGCTACAAGATCGCCTGGTTGCTCTGGCCCGACTCGGGCCTGCGGTCGGAGGGCGAGATCGACTTCCCCGAGGCGGACCTGGACGCCCGGCTCAAGGCCTTCCTGCACCAGGCCTCCGACGACGGCACCCCCTACAGCCTGGGGGTGCAGGACGAGTACGAGTCGCAGGTGCGCCCCACCGGCTGGCACACGGCGGTGACCGAGTGGCAGCCAGGGAAGGTGCGGTTCCTGCTGGACGGTGCGGTTCTCGGCGTCTCGACCGAGCGGGTGCCCGCACGCCCCATGCACTGGGTGCTGCAGACCGAGACCCGGCTCAGCGGGCCGCCGCCGGACGCCTCGGTATCCGGCCACGTGCAGGTCGACTGGGTCGCGGCCTGGTCCTACGCCCCGTGACCTCGGGGCACCCGCTCCGCCGCGGTCAGAGGCCGAGCGAGTCCCGCATCGACGCCGCGGTCGCCGCCTTGCCCAGGGTGGGTGGCAGGCCGAGCAGCTCCTCGGTGGTGCGCAGCAGCGAGTAGTGGTCGAACGTCGTCCCGCTGGTGGTACCGGACTTCACGCTGGGCGCCACCACCACCGTGGAGACCCGGTTCCCGCTCGTGCGGTCGTCCTCGTCGAACGTGACGACCAGCGCGGTGCGCCCGCCGGCGTAGGCGCTGCTGGACAGGATCGTCGGCACCCACGTGGCCAGCCACGCGTCACCGGTGGCGACCGAGCAGTCGTGCATGTCGTTGCACATGTCCGGCGTGACGAACGCGAACGCCGGGAGGGCGTTGGAGGCCAGGGCGTCGGCGAGCGCGCCGCCGGTCGGCGCGCCCAGCGGCACGTCCCACCGTGCGCAGTCGGTGCGGACACCGGGGTAGTACGCCGCCGGGTTGTGCTTGACGGCGTACCGGCCGGAGTCCGAGAGCGCGCAGGTCCCCGGCATGGACTCCTGGTACGACCGCCACTGCCGGCCCGAGTCGGTGACCTGGCTGAACAGCGAGGGCCCGGCGACCGGGTGGGCCGACGGCGGGCCGTCGTCGGTGACCCCGGCGGTCGAGCCACCGGTGGCCGCCAGGTAGTTGGGCAGCGAGGGGTGCGCGACGCCGTGGTAGTCCGTCGCCAGGCCGCACCGGTTCGCCAGCGACGTGAGGTACGGCGCCGCGCTCGACCCCACGACCGGCGCCTTGTTCTCGAACCAGATCCAGATCACGTGGTCGTACGTCGCCGGCCGGCTCGTGCCGACACACGGTGTCGCCGAGCCGACAGTGGGGGTCGCAGCGGGGGGCGGCGCTGCCGGGGCGGCCGGGCTCGGCGACGCGGGAGCCGGCGCGGTCGGCGGCGCGGATGCCGGGCGAGGGGCGGCCCGCTTCTTCTTGCTCGGTGTCGGCGACGGTGTCCGGGACGTCCGCTGTCTCGTCGGCGACGGGGACGCAGCCGGCCGGCTGTCGCGACCCGGGCCGGCCGTCGCACGCGGTCCGGTCCGTCCGGATGCCGACGCCTGCCCGCCGGACGTCGCCGTCGGGTCGGTCGGGCCGTTCCCCGCGAGTCGACCCGTGCCGGCGGGCCTGCGGCTCGGCAGGACGCTGCCGACCGGGTCCGAGGGGCCGGCCAGCAGGCCGCCTCCGGTCTGGCTGGGCGGGTCCGACACGGAGGTGCGCACGGTCGAGCTGCCACGCCACTGCTGCAGCGCAGGGACCCCGAGGACGACGGCAGCCGCCAGGCCGGTGGCGGCGCCGGCCGCGACGACGGCCCGGCCCGTGCGGCCAGCGCTGCCGGGGCGGCCAGGGCTGCTCGTCCGGCTGGCCGGGCGCGCGCGGTGCCGCCCCCTGTGCGTTCCGGTCGGCAGGCGCACTGCGTCTCACTCCCGTGGCGCACGGCAGACCCGCCGCGCAGCCGAGGGCGAGTCTAGGCCTCCGACCGCGCGGGGGGAACGGCGGACACGCGGCTACCAGCCGCGGGCCCGCCACTCGGGCAGCGCAGGTCGCTCGGCGCCGAGGGTGGAGTCGTTGCCGTGCCCCGGGTAGAACCACGTGTCGTCAGGTAGCCGGCCGAACAGCTTGGCCTCGACGTCGTCCAGCAGCGAGGCGAACGCCTCCGGGCCGGCGGTCTTCCCTACGCCGCCCGGGAACAGCGAGTCGCCGGTGAACAGGTGCGGTGGCCCGTCCGGGTCGCGGTGCACCAGGGCCACCGAGCCCGGCGTGTGGCCCACGAGGCCGACGACCTCCAGCTCGACGTGACCGACGCGCAGCCGGTCGCCGTCGTCGAGCAGCACGTCGGTCACCACCGGGACGCCCGGCGCGTCCTCGCGACCGGCCAGGGTGCGTGCACCCGTCGCCTCGACGACCGCGCCGAGCGCCTGCCAGTGGTCGCGGTGCTGGTGGGTCGTGACGACCTGCTCGAGCCCCCCGGTACCGACGAGCGCCAGCAGCGTCGCGGAGTCGTTCGCCGCGTCCACGAGCAGCCGCTCGCCGGTCTCCCGGCAGGTCAGCAGGTACGTGTTGTTGTCCATCGGCCCGACCGAGACCTTGCCGATCGTCAGGGTCGACAGCTCGCGCACGTCGGCCCCGCCGCCCCGCGTCACTGCACCGGTGTAGCCCACTCGTGCCTCCAGTCGTCCGTTCAGGGGATCGTGCCGACCTGCGGCCCCACGCTACGGTCCGCCCAAGGGGCTCGGGCAACGACGGTCGGGAGCGACATGGCGGCCGAGGACGGACCGGACGACGGCCGCGGCTTCCTGCGCGACATGGCCGCCCAGTCCGCGCGCGCGCACGAGTTCGACCGGCGGCTGCGCTGGTCGCGGCTGAGCAAGCAGCTGCGGGAGAACGACGAGGTCGTGGCACACGTCGCGGCGCACCCGGACCAGCCCGGCGAGACCGACCCGGCTACGTCCAGCGCGGCGCCGGCGGTACCTGACCAGCGTCGCTGAGCGTCAGCCCGTCGCCCGGCGACCGGCCGGTCAGCCAGGCGGCCAGCGCCGCCGCGCTCCCGGACAGCGCCGGCCCGTCAGCGGCCACCTCCCAGGAGGCGTCCCGGTCGACGGCGACGAGCGTCCCGACGGGGCAGTCGCGCCCGTGGCGGAACAGCCCGGCCAGCTGGTCCAGGGTCCGCGCCGCGAACTCCGGGTCCCAGTCGTCCGGGCCGTAGCCCGCGTCCAGGTCGACGTGGTGGATCTCCACCTCGCGGGTCCGGATCCGCGGGAGCTCCCAGCCGTACGCCGTGGCGCCGGACCGCATGACGACCTGCCGTTCCCGGGCCTCGGCCGGGAAGTCGGCGAACGCTGCCAGCAGGCGCTCCGCCGACTCCGCCAGGTCCAGCCGGAGGTCTCCGAGCTGCCGCCCGGCGCCGTCCTCGATCTCGCGGTCCCGGGAGTCCGGCCCGCCCGGGTACATCGGCCGCCCGTCGCCGGTCACCGCAGCGAGGACCAGGTTGGTCACGGCATCGGCGTTGCGCGCGACGTGGGTGAGGACATGGCCCCGGGTCCAGCCGGGCAGCAGCGACGGCTCCCGGCAGGCCGGCGCGGTGAGGCCGTCGACCCTGGTCAGCAGGCGGTCGGTGGCCGCCGCCATCTCGTCCAGGGCCGCCTGCAGGTCGTCCGCGTCGCCGCTCGTCACAGGCATGACGGTATCTGTCCGACCCGCCGCTTAGCATGGGTCGGCCGGGTGGAGACCTCGCCCGGCAGCCCGACCGCCAACGGCCGAGAAGGATCTTCGTGGACCGTCTGATCGTCCGAGGTGCGCGCGAGCACAACCTCAAGGACGTCTCCCTCGACCTGCCCCGTGACGCCATGATCGTCTTCACCGGCCTGTCCGGCTCCGGCAAGTCGAGCCTCGCGTTCGACACGATCTTCGCCGAGGGTCAGCGCCGCTACGTCGAGTCGCTGTCGGCGTACGCCCGGCAGTTCCTCGGCCAGATGGACAAGCCCGACGTCGACTTCATCGAGGGCCTGTCGCCGGCCGTCTCGATCGACCAGAAGTCGACCAGCCGCAACCCCCGGTCCACGGTCGGCACCATCACCGAGGTCTACGACTACCTCCGGCTGCTGTTCGCCCGCGCCGGGCGCGCGCACTGCCCGGTCTGCGGGGAGCCGGTGAGCCGCCAGACCCCGCAGCAGATCGTCGACCGGGTCCTCGAGATGGACGAGGGCGCCCGGTTCCAGGTGCTCGCCCCGGTGGTCCGCGGCCGCAAGGGGGAGTTCGTCGAGCTCTTCCGCGAGCTGCAGACCAAGGGCTACAGCCGGGCCCGGGTCGACGGCGCCACGGTCTCGCTGGCCGAGCCGCCCAAGCTCGACAAGAAGTACAAGCACTCGATCGACGTGGTCGTCGACCGGCTCAGCGTGAAGCCGAGCGCGAAGCGCCGGCTGACCGACTCGGTCGAGACCGCTCTCGGCCTGGCCGGCGGCCTGGTCATCCTCGACCTGGTCGACCTGCCCGAGAAGGCCAAGGACCGCGAGCGTCGCTTCTCCGAGAAGCTCGCGTGCCCCAACGAGCACCCGCTGTCCATGGACGAGCTGGAGCCCCGGTCGTTCTCGTTCAACTCGCCCTTCGGTGCCTGCGCCGAGTGCACCGGGCTCGGCACCCGCCTCGAGGTGGATCCCGAGCTCATCGTCCCCGACGACGAGAAGTCGCTCGGCGACGGTGCGGTCGCCCCCTGGGCCGCCGGTGCGTCCTCCAGCGAGTACTTCCAGCGGCTGCTCGAGGCGCTGTCCGAGGACCTGGGCTTCTCGATGGACACCCCGTGGCGAAAGCTCCCGGAGCGCGCCCGCCAGTCGGTGCTGCACGGGCTCGACTACCAGGTGCACGTCAAGTACAAGAACCGCTACGGCCGGCTGCGCAGCTACCACACCGGGTTCGAGGGCGCGATCCCGTTCGTGCAGCGCCGGCACACCGAGACCGACTCCGACTGGAGCCGCGACCGCTACGAGGGCTACATGCGCGAGGTCCCGTGCCCCGCGTGCCAGGGGTCCCGGCTCAAGCCCGAGTCGCTCGCGGTGCTGGTCGGCGACCGGTCGATCGCCGACGTCTGCCGGCTGCCGATCCGCGAGGCCGACGACTTCCTCCGGTCGGTCGAGCTGTCCGACCGCGAGCAGCAGATCGCCGAGCGGGTGATCAAGGAGATCCACGCCCGGCTCGGCTTCCTGCTCGACGTCGGTCTCGACTACCTCTCGCTCGACCGGCCGTCCGGCACGCTGTCCGGCGGAGAGGCGCAGCGGATCCGGCTGGCCACCCAGATCGGTGCCGGCCTGGTGGGCGTCCTCTACGTGCTCGACGAGCCGTCGATCGGCCTGCACCAGCGCGACAACCGGCGTCTGATCGAGACGCTGACCCGGCTGCGCGACCTCGGCAACACCCTGATCGTCGTCGAGCACGACGAGGACACCATCCGCAACGCCGACTGGGTCGTCGACATCGGGCCGGGCGCCGGCGAGCACGGGGGTCAGGTCGTCGTCTCCGGCACCGTCGAGGACCTGCTCGCCAGCCGCGACTCGCTCACCGGCGCCTACCTCTCGCGCCGCAAGGTCATCCCCGCTCCGAGCGCGGCCGAGCGCCGGCCGCGGACTCCCGGCCGCGAGCTCACCGTCGTCGGCGCCCGGGAGCACAACCTCGCCGGCATCGACGTGTCGTTCCCGCTCGGCTGCTTCGTCGCCGTGACGGGCGTCAGCGGCTCGGGCAAGTCGACGCTCGTCAACGACATCCTCTACACCTCGCTCGCGCAGAAGCTGCACGGCGCCCGCACGGTCCCCGGCCGGCACAAGACCATCCGCGGCCTGGAGCACATCGACAAGGTCGTGCACGTCGACCAGGGCCCGATCGGCCGGACCCCCCGGTCCAACGCGGCCACCTACACCGGTGTGTTCGACCACATGCGCCGGCTCTTCGCCGAGACCACCGAGGCGAAGGTGCGCGGCTACCTCCCCGGCCGGTTCTCGTTCAACGTCAAGGGCGGCCGCTGCGAGGCCTGCTCCGGCGACGGCACGATCAAGATCGAGATGAACTTCCTGCCCGACGTCTACGTGCCCTGCGAGGTCTGCCACGGGGCGCGGTACAACCGCGAGACGCTCGAGGTCCACTTCAAGGGCAAGACGATCGCCGAGATCCTGGACATGCCGATCGAGGAAGCGTCCGAGTTCTTCGCGGCGGTGCCTGCCATCTCCCGGCACCTGACGACTCTGGTCGACGTCGGGCTCGGCTACGTCCGGCTCGGGCAGCCCGCGCCGACCCTGTCCGGCGGCGAGGCGCAGCGGGTCAAGCTCGCCTCCGAGCTGCAGAAGCGGTCGACCGGGCGCACCGTCTACGTCCTCGACGAGCCCACCACCGGGCTGCACTTCGAGGACATCTCCAAGCTGCTGCTGGTTCTGCAGGGCCTGGCGGACAAGGGCAACACCGTGATCGTCATCGAGCACAACCTCGACGTCATCAAGACGGCCGACTGGGTCATCGACATGGGTCCCGAGGGCGGGTCCGGCGGCGGCAGCGTGGTGGCCGAGGGCACTCCCGAGGACGTGGCGGCGGTGGCCGCGAGCCACACCGCCTCGTTCCTCCGTGGCGTCCTGGCCGATGCGGGTGCTGCCCCCGGTGCGGCCGCGCCGGCCCGCCGGTCCCGCGCGGCGGCGGCCACCACCGCCCGGAAGGCTGCCACCACGCCCGCCGCCGCGAAGCGCCCGGCGGCGACGAAGACCGCAGCGAAGCCTGCGGCGCAGGTCACCACCCCGACGAGGACGACCGCGACGAAGACGGCCGCGACGAAGACGACCGCGAGGAAGGCGACCGCGCGCCGGCCCGGCTGAGCCGCCGCGGCGACGGTCGCGGTCCTCCCGGCCGGGCAGACGGCCGGCAGTCGTGGGGGGGACGACTGCCGGCCGTGTGCCAGGGGGGCCCGGTTGGGATCGCACGGGGGAACGACCCCAACCGGGTCTCGGCAGGTGACGGAACGGCAGGCCCGCCGACGTCCCGACGGGTGTCCTGTCACCCACCATCGCCAGAGTGCCAGGGGTGAGCCCGGGCGGCGAGGTCCTGATGAACGGTTCCGGCCTAGTACATCCGTGCCGTTCGGGTCAGGTGGTCTGGTCCTTCCTGGCCACCAGGTCGGCGACCCGCTCGCGAACCTCGGCGGCAGAGCCGGCGATCACGAAGAGCATCCCCTCGGCGCAGCGCCGCACGCAGACGGCCAGGTCCTCGTCGAGGCCGCCTTTCGCGACGTACCCGGTCGCGCCGGCGGCCAGCATGGCGAGCACCGTGTCGGCGTCGTCCTGAGCGCTCAGGCACATGATCCGCGTCGCCGGCCAGCGCCGGGTGATCTCGGCGGCGAGGGCGGGGCCGCCGCCCGGCATCTGCACGTCGAGGACCGCGACGTCCGGCCGGTGCTCGTCGCACGCCGCCAGGGCGAGGCGGCCGTTGGCCGCGGTCGCGACGACGTCCAGCCCCGGCGACGAGGACAGCACGTCACGCGCCGCCGCCAGGAAGGCGTCGTTGTCGTCGGCGACGACGATGCGCAGCGGCACGTCCGGACGTCCTTTGGCAGGGGGCGGCCCCCCAGATGCTCCCGGCGCTCGTGCACGCGGGGCAATCCCCCGGGGGAACTGCCGCCCGGTGGTGCTCATGCACTATCGGCACATCGTGCACGCACGGTCGGCACGTCGTGGCAGTCTGTACAGGACCAGCGGGGGATGAGGGGACTCGAGACGTGACCACAGCGGAGGCGCCAGGATCCGGGACGGCCGGTCCGGCGGGACCGGTCCGGCTGCTCATCGTCGACGACCACGACATGTTCGCCGACAGCCTGCGGCTCGCCCTGTCCACCGAGGACGACCTGACCGTGGTCGGCACCGCGCCCACCCTGGCCGCGGCCCGGGCGATGATCGTGGCCGACGCCCCGGACGTCGTGCTCCTCGACCACCGCCTGCCCGACGGCCTGGGCGTCGACTCGATCGTGGAGCTCAAGGCGCTGCGGCCCAGCGCCAAGATCGTGGTGCTGACGGCGGCGGCCGAGGACGCGATGCTGGTCACCGCGACCGAGGCCGGCTGCGCCGGGTTCATCCTCAAGACCAGCGCCCTGGACGAGCTGGTGGCCGCGGTGCGTACGGCCGCCGCCGGCGAGATCATGGTGAGCTCGGACCTGCTGGCCCGGCTCCTCAACCGCCTCCACCACCGCCACGAGCAGCCGGCGCACGACCTCACGACGCGCGAGCGCGAGATCCTCGGGCTGATCGCCGAGGGCCTCACCAACGGCGCCATCGCCAAGCGCCTGTTCATCTCGGTCAACACGGTGCGCAACCACGTGCAGAACATCCTCGCCAAGCTCGACGCCCACTCCAAGCTCGAGGCGCTGTCGATCGCGATCCGGGACGGGCTCATCGACCCGCCGGCGGGAGCAGCACCGGCATGACCGCACCGGACACCCGGTCGACGCGCGACCTGGTGCTCGACGGGCTCTTGCGCAGCGCCCCGCTGTCGGTGTTCGCGTACGACGAGACGGGCACCTGCGTCTTCTCCGAGGGTGCCGCGCTGAAGGACCTCGGCCTTCGGCCCGGCGAGCTGGTCGGGCAGAACATGTTCGACCTGTACGCCGAGCACTACCCGCACATCGTCGAGCGGCTGAAGGCGGCGCTGCAGGGGGACTCCGTCCACGAGACCGACACGATCCGCCACCGCACGTACGACACGTGGTACCTGCCGCTCACCGCGCCGGCGGACGACCACCGGATGGGAGTCGGCATCAGTGTCGACGTGACGGACCGGGCGACCGCCGAGTCGGCAGAGCTTCTCTACCGTGCCTTCGCCGAGGCGGCCCCCCAGTTCATCGCGCTCGCCCGGCCGGACGGCTCGGTCATCTACGTCAACCCGGGCGGCCGCGCCCTGGCAGGGATCCCGGACGACGTCGACGTGACCACCAGGTCGATCGCCGAGTTCCTCACCCCCGAGGGCCTGGCCGCCAGCCTCGAGGTGGAGCAGCCCGCCGTCGTCCGAGACGGGCGCTGGACCGGGGAGACCACCCTTCGGCACTGGCCGACCGGCGACGGCATCCCGGTGCGGGTCTCCTCGTTCCTGGTCGACGACCCGGAGACCGGCGCCCCCATGGCGCTGGCCACCGTCCAGTCCGACATCCGCGAGGTCGTCGCGGGGCGCGAGGCGGTCCAGCGGCAGATCGCCTACCAGCGCGGGCTGCTGCACCACCTGCACGAGGCGCAGGAGTCCGAGCGACAGCGGATCGCCGCCGACATCCACGACGACACGGTCCAGGTGATGGCTGCGGTGAACCTCCGCCTGCAGTCCCTGCGACGGGTCCTGGACCCCCTGCTTCCGCCTGAGCGCCGGAGCGACCTCGAGGCGCTCGACCACTCCGTGCGCGAGGCCACCTCGCGCCTGCGCCGGCTGCTCGTCGAGCTGGACCAGCCGTCGGTCGCGGACGACGACGTCCGTGCGGCACTGCGGGCCACGGTCGAGGCCACCCTCGGGGGCGGCGGACCGCGACCGGTGGTGGACATAGCTGTCGATGTCGAGCCGGCGCCGATCGTCACGCGGGCCCTGATGCGGATCGCCCACGAGGCTCTGACCAACGTCGGGAAGCACGCCGCGGCGCAGCACGTCACGGTCCGGCTCGTGGAGGAGGCCGGCGAGTACGTCCTGCGGATCGTCGACGACGGCGCCGGCATGGGCCCCGACGCCGACCGCCGCGGTGCGCTGCACCGCGGGCTGCGCGGCATGCGCGAGCGCGCCGAGGCGGTGGGCGGGATCCTGGTCGTCACCGACCGGCCCGCTGCCGGTGTGGTCGTCGAGGCCCGCGTGCCGCACCTCCTGGGCCATCTCGACCAGGGAACCTCGTTCCCCACGTCGCGGATCTTCCTCGAACAGGTCATGGAGACCATCGCCGACGGCTACACCGCCGTCGACAAGGAGTGGCGCTACGTCTACGTCAACCGCGCGGCGTACGACCTGCTGCGCCGTGACCCGGCCGATTCGCTCATCGGCAAGCGGCTCTGGGACGAGTTCGAGATTGCGCCGGAGTTCGCTGCGGCCTACCACCGAGCTCGCGAGGAGCACGTGGCGGTCGAGGTCACCGGCTACCACGAGCCCTGGAAGTGTTGGATCTACAACCGGATCCTCCCGACAGCCGGGGGGCTGTCCATCTTCGGGCGCGACGTCACCGAGCAGATGCGGGCCCGCGACGATGCGGTCAACCACGAACGGCTGTTCCGTTCGGGGCGCGCGCTGAGCCATGCCATCGCCGCCGGCGGAAACGGCGACGCCGAGGCCCTGCGCAACGCTGCGGCCGCTGTCACGGAATCCTGGCCGGTGCGTGGCATGCGGGTCCGCTGGCCGGGCGGCTCGGTCACCGCGGGCGAGAGCGCCGGGCCGGTACGCCGGGTCGACCTCGAGGTCGGGGGGCGGCAGGTCGGCCAGGTGGAGGTGTTCGGCGAGACCGAGCCGGTCGACGCCGATCTCTTGCAGCTGCTCGCGGTCCGCATGTCCGCGGTGAGGTCCGGCTCTTGAGACAAGATCGTCGGGACCGAAACTTGCCGCTGGTGCCGCTCGTAGGGACTCACATGGACCAGAACCCCCCTGCAGGAGCCGCCGGAGTGTCCGACCGCGCCGCCGACCGCGGCGTGGGCGGCACCAGCCGCCGGCACGTCCTCGGCCTGGCCGTCGTGGTCGGCGCGGGGCTCCCGGCCCTCGCCGCGTGCGGCGGCGGCAGCGACACCACGACGCCGTCCGGATCCTCGGGCGACGGGACGCCGGGGACGACCGGGAGCGGCGCCGCGGATGCGGCGCCGCTGGTCGCGACCGGCGACGTCCCGGTCGACGGCGGGGTGATCCTCGACGCCCGGAAGATCGTCGTCACCCAGCCCACCAAGGGCACCTTCAAGGCGTTCTCGGCGGTCTGCACCCACCAGTCGTGCACGGTGACCAGCGTCGAGAAGGGCGCGGTCCTCTGCCCCTGTCATCAGAGCGCGTTCTCGATCGCCGACGGTGCGCCGACGACCAACCCGGTCACCGGGAAGCGCGGGCCGGCCCCCACGCCGCTGCCCGAGATCGCGGTCACCGTCCAGGACGGCCAGGTCGTCGAGGCCTGACCGCCCGACCGCCCGACTGCACGACCGCCCGACCGCCCGGCCGTTCGCCTGGTCTGCGGGCGTCGGTCACCGGTCGTAGTGTTGCCGGGTGGCAGATCCGGCGTCCTACCGTCCCGCGCCGGGCGCGGTGCCGGATGCTCCGGGCGTCTACCGGTTCCGTGACGAGCAGGACCGCGTCATCTACGTCGGCAAGGCGCGCAGCCTGCGGTCCCGCCTGGGTTCCTACTTCCAGGACATCTCGAACCTCCACCCGCGGACCCAGACGATGGTCACCACGGCAGCCCGGGTGGAGTGGACGGTCGTCGGCACCGAGGTCGAGGCACTCCAGCTGGAGTACACCTGGATCAAGGAGTTCGACCCGCGCTTCAACGTGAAGTACCGCGACGACAAGAGCTATCCGAGCCTCGCCGTGACCCTCAACGAGGAGTTCCCGCGCCTGCAGGTGATGCGCGGGCCGAAGCGCAAGGGCGTCCGCTACTTCGGTCCCTACTCGCACGCGTGGGCGATCCGCGAGACGCTCGACCTGCTGCTGCGGGTCTTCCCGGCCAGGACCTGCTCCGCGGGCGTCTTCAAGCGGGCGGGGCAGGTCGGGCGTCCCTGCCTGCTCGGCTACATCGGCAAGTGCTCGGCGCCGTGCGTCGGACGGGTCAGCGCCGAGGAGCACCGCCGGATCGTCGAGGACTTCTGCGACTTCATGGCCGGCCAGACGTCGACCTATCTGCGACGGCTCGAGAAGGACATGCAGGTCGCGGCGGCAAGCCAGGAGTACGAGCGGGCGGCCCGCCTGCGCGACGACATCAAGGCCCTCGAGCGCGCGGTCGAGAAGCAGTCCGTCGTCCTCGGCGACGGCACCGACGCCGACGTCGTGGCGTTCGCCGAGGACCCGCTCGAGGCCGCGGTCCAGGTGTTCTACGTGCGCGGTGGCCGGGTGCGCGGCCAGCGCGGCTGGGTGGTGGACAAGGTCGAGGACCTCACCACGGGTGACCTGGTGGAGCACTTCATCCAGCAGGTCTACGGCGCCAGCGGTGAGGCGGGCGACGGCGGCTGGGGCGACGCCGTGCCGCGCGAGGTGCTGGTGCCCGCGATGCCACCGGACGCCGACTCGGTGCAGGAGTGGCTCTCGTCCATGCGCGGCAGCCAGGTCGACCTCCGGGTCCCGCAGCGCGGTGACAAGCGGTCCCTGATGGAGACCGTCGCCCGCAACGCAGGTCAGTCGCTCGCGCTGCACAAGACCCGCCGCGGCAGCGACCTCACCAGCCGCAGTGTCGCGCTGCAGGAGCTGCAGGACGCGCTCGGGCTCGACGAGGCGCCGCTGCGCATCGAGTGCTACGACGTCTCCCACCTGCAGGAGAGCGACGTGGTCGCCTCGCAGGTCGTCTTCGAGGACGGGCTGGCCCGCAAGTCGGAGTACCGCCGCTACGTCGTACGCGGCTATGCCGGGCGCGGCGACGTCGCGTCCGTCTACGAGGTGATCAGCAGGCGGTTCCGCCGGTACGTCGAGGAGCGAGCCGAAACAGGGGAGATCGAGGGCGCCACCGGTGACGCCGCCGACTCCGTCGCCGGCGTGGAGGTCCCGGCCGGGATCGACCCGGAGACCGGTCGGCCGCGTCGCTTCGCCTACCCGCCGAACCTCGTCGTCGTGGACGGCGGCGCGCCGCAGGTGGCCGCGGCGCAGCGCGCGCTCGACGAGCTCGGCGTCGACGACGTCGCACTGTGCGGCCTCGCCAAGCGGCTCGAGGAGGTGTGGCTCCCGAACGACCCGCACCCCGTGCTCCTGCCGCGCACCAGCGAGGGTCTCTACCTGCTCCAGCGGGTCCGGGACGAGGCGCACCGGTTCGCCATCACCCACCACCGGAACCGTCGCTCGCGGACGATGACCGAGAGCGCGCTGGACGGGGTCCCCGGGCTCGGGGAGACCCGGCGCAGGGCGCTGCTCAAGCACTTCGGGTCGCTCAAGCGGCTCCGCGCGGCCACGATCCAGGACGTCATGGACGTCCCGGGGGTGGGCCCGCAGACCGCCGAGGCGGTCGTCCGGGCACTGGCCGACCCGGCCCGGACCCGCCCCGGCCCTGCGGTCAACACCGCCACCGGTGAGATCCTGGACGACACGACGGACACCTCCAGCCCCGTCCCAGCCGTCGAGGAGACGCCGTGAGCCATTCTCGACCCGCCGAGCCCGTGCCGGTCGACGTCGCCGAGGTGTCCGAGACCGCCGACGAGGGCGCGCACCTCCCGGACCTCGCGATCATCACCGGCATGTCGGGAGCCGGCCGCAGCACTGCCGCCAACGTCCTCGAGGACCTCGGCTGGTTCGTCGTCGACAACCTCCCCCCGGCGCTGCTCCCGACCCTGGCCGAGCTCGGTGGCCGGTCACGCGGCGACGTGAAGCGGATGGCCGCCGTCGTCGACGTCCGCAGCCGGGCATTCTTCGCCGACCTCACGGCGGCACTCGCGCAGCTCGCCGACGACGGCAGCGACCCCCGCATCGTCTTCCTGGAGGCGTCCGACGACGCCCTCGTCCGCCGGCACGAGGGGGTCCGGCGACCGCACCCGCTGCAGGCCGACGGCCGCATCGTCGACGGCATCGCGCGCGAGCGCGAGATGCTCCGCGACCTCCGGGCCGAGGCCGACATCGTGCTCGACACGACCGACCTCAACGTCCACGAGCTCGGTTCCAAGGTCATCGCCGCCTTCCAGCAGACCGAGCCGGGCCTGCATGCCACCGTGATGTCGTTCGGCTTCAAGTACGGGCTGCCGGTCGACGCCGACCTCGTGGTCGACTGCCGCTTCCTGCCCAACCCGCACTGGGTGCCGGAGCTGCGGTCGCAGACCGGGCGGGACGAGGCCGTCCGCGACTACGTGATGGCCCAGGTCGGTGCCGACGACTTCCTCACGACCTACGAGCACCTGCTCGACGTCATCGGGGCGGGCTACCAGCGCGAGGGCAAGCGGTACGTCACGCTCGCCGTCGGCTGCACCGGCGGCAAGCACCGCTCGGTCGCCATGGCGGAGGAGCTGGCCCGACGCCTCTCGTCGCACGACATCGACACCGCCGTCGTCCACCGAGACCTCGGGCGGGAGTGACGTGCCCGTGACGGGGCAGGGTTCGCCGACCGTGGTGGCTCTCGGGGGCGGCCACGGCCTGGCCAACGTGCTCAAGGCGCTGCGCCGGGTCACGGAGCGGCCGACAGCCGTCGTGACGGTGGCCGACGACGGCGGCTCGAGCGGACGGCTGCGTCGCGAGCTGGGTGTCCTTCCGCCGGGGGACCTGCGGATGGCGCTGGCGGCACTGTGCGGCGACGACGACTGGGGCCGCACCTGGAGCGACGTCGTCCAGCACCGGTTCCGCAGCGAGGGCGAGCTGCACGAGCACTCGGTGGGCAACCTCCTGATCGTGGCTCTCTGGGAGCTGCTCGACGACTCCGTCGTCGGCCTCGACTGGATGGCCCGGCTGCTGGGCGTCGAGGGGCGGGTGCTGCCGATGTCGCTCGTCCCGCTGGACATCGAGGCCGAGGTCGAGGTGGGGGACGGCCGGCTGGAGCGAGTCCGTGGTCAGGTCGCGGTCGCCTCCACGTCGGGTCGGGTGCGCAGCGTCTCCCTGCTGCCACCGGAGCCGCCCGCCTGCCCGGAGGCCGTGGCGGCCGTGCGCGCAGCGGACTGGGTCGTGCTCGGACCGGGCAGCTGGTTCACCAGCGTGCTGCCGCACCTGCTGGTGCCCGACCTGGCGGCGGCGCTGCAGAGCACGCCGGCCCGCCGGCTGCTGGTCCTCAACCTGCAGACCCAGCCGGGGGAGACGGACGGCTTCACACCGCAGATCCACCTCGAGGTGCTGGCGCGGCACGCGCCCGACCTCCAGCTGGACGTCGTGCTGGCCGACCCCGTCGGGGTCGCCGACCGGCCCGCTCTCGAGGCGGCCGCGGCCGCGCTGGGTGCCAAGCTGCTCCTCGCCCCGCTGGGCCGCGCCGAGCACCCCGACCAGCACGACCCGGACCTGCTCGCGACAGCATTTCGCGACCTCTTCGCATCAGACCGACCGCCGACTGACAGGATCTGAGCCCATGGCCATGACCGCCGCCGTCAAGGACGAGCTCGCGCACCTGACGATCACCAAGCCCTGCTGCCGCAAGGCGGAGGTGTCGTCGATCCTGCGCTTCGCAGGCGGGCTGCACATCGTCAGCGGCCGGATCGTCGTCGAGGCGGAGGTCGACACCGGCGCCACAGCGCGACGGCTGCGCAAGGACATCGCCGAGGTCTACGGCCACGCCTCCGACGTGACCGTGGTCGCCGCCGGTGGCCTGCGCAAGGGCAGCCACTACCTCGTGCGGGTCGCCAAGGACGGCGAGGCGCTGGCCCGCCAGACGGGGCTGCTCGACGGCAGGGGGCGTCCGGTGCGCGGCCTGCCCCCGCAGGTCGTCTCCGGTGCGGTCTGCGACGCGGAGGCCGCCTGGCGCGGGGCGTTCCTGGCCCACGGCTCGCTCACCGAGCCGGGCCGGTCGTCCGCGCTGGAGATCACCTGCCCGGGCCCCGAGGCGGCCCTGGCACTGGTCGGCGCGGCGCGCCGCCTGGGCATCAGCTCGAAGGCGCGGGAGGTCCGCGGGGTCGACCGGGTCGTCGTCCGCGACGGGGACGCCATCGGCGCCCTGCTGACCCGCCTCGGCGCGCAGGACAGCCGGCTCGCGTGGGAGGAGCGGCGGATGCGCCGCGAGGTCCGCGCCACCGCCAACCGGCTGGCCAACTTCGACGACGCCAACATGCGCCGCTCGGCGCGGGCGGCCGTCGCCGCCGGCGCGCGGGTCCAGCGGGCCCTGGAGATCCTCGGCGAGGACATCCCCGACCACCTGCGGGTGGCGGGCGAGCTGCGCCTGGCGCACAAGCAGGCGAGCCTCGAGGAGCTGGGCGGTCTCGCCGACCCGCCGATGACCAAGGACGCCGTCGCCGGCCGGATCCGGCGCCTGCTCGCGATGGCCGACAAGAAGGCGGACGACAACGGCATCCCCGGCACCGACGCCAACCTCACCCCCGACATGCTGGACGCCTGACCACCTGCCGTCCTGCCGTCCCACCTGCGCGACGTCCTCAGCCCGCGCGACCTCAGCCCGCGCGTCCGCCCGCTCGACCTCAGCCCGAGTTGATCACGGTCCCGTGATCAACTCGGGTCAACAGTGGCATGCACGCCACTGTCGGGCCAGGGACGCCGCGCGAGGGCCGCCCGGCAGCCAGCGGCCCCGTCGCGTCTCACCTGGCGAGGCGGCGCGCACAGCCTCCCGCGACGCCTGGATAGGGTTGGCGGGCAGGTGAAACGCGACGACTGAGGAGACTGCCGTGACGGTCAAGGTGGGCATCAACGGATTCGGCCGGATCGGGCGCAACTTCTTCCGCGCCGTCCTCGCCCAGGGCGCCGACATCGAGGTCGTGGGTGCCAACGACCTCACCGACAACAAGACCCTGGCCCACCTGCTGAAGTACGACAGCATCCTCGGCCGGCTCGCCGAGGACGTGTCGTACGACGACGAGAACATCGTCGTCGGCGGTCGCAGGATCCGCGCCCTCGCTGAGCGCGACCCCGCGAACCTGCCGTGGAAGGAGCTCGGCGCCGACGTCGTCATCGAGTCCACCGGGCTCTTCACCGACGCGAACAAGGCGAGAGCGCACCTCGACGGCGGCGCCCAGAAGGTCATCATCTCGGCGCCGGCCAAGAACGAGGACTTCACCGTCGTCCTCGGCGCCAACGACGACAAGTACGACGCGGCGAACCACCACATCATCAGCAACGCGTCGTGCACGACCAACTGCCTCGCGCCGATGGCGAAGGTGCTCAACGACACGTTCGGCATCGAGCGCGGCCTGATGACCACGATCCACGCCTACACCCAGGACCAGAACCTGCAGGACGGTCCGCACAGCGACCTGCGCCGGGCCCGGGCGGCCGCCCTCAACATCGTGCCGACCAGCACGGGTGCCGCCAAGGCCATCGGCCTCGTCCTGCCGGAGCTCGTCGGCAAGCTCGACGGCTACGCCCTGCGGATCCCGATCCCCACCGGGTCGGCCACCGACCTGACGGTGACGGTGAGCCGCGACACCTCGGTCGAGGAGGTCAACGCCGCGTTCAAGGCGGCGGCCGACGGCGCCTTCAAGGGCTACCTCACCTACACCGAGGACGAGATCGTCTCCTCCGACATCGTCACCGACCCGTCGTCCTGCACCTTCGACGCCAAGCTCACCAAGGTGATCGGCGACCAGGTCAAGATCGTCGGCTGGTACGACAACGAGTGGGGCTACTCCAACCGGCTGGTCGACCTGGTGAAGCTCGTCGGCTCGTCGCTGTAGGCCCCGCCACGTGAAGAGTGTCGACGACCTCGGCGACCTGGCCGGCAAGCGGGTCCTGGTCCGCTCCGACCTCAACGTGCCGCTCGACGGCTCGACCATCACCGACGACGGCCGGATCCGCGCGAGCGCCCCGACCATCGCCGACCTGGCCGACCGCGGTGCCCGGGTGGTCGTCTGCGCGCACCTCGGCCGACCCAAGGGCGAGCCGGTGGCCAAGTACAGCCTCGCCCCGGTGGCCCGGCGGCTGTCCGAGATCCTCGACCGACCGGTGGCCTTCGCCACCGACACGGTCGGCGACTCGGCCCGGCAGACCGTCGAGGGCTTGTCCGACGGTGACGTCGCGCTGCTCGAGAACCTGCGCTTCAACAAGGGCGAGGAGAGCAAGGACGACGCCGAGCGCGGGTCCTTCGCCGACGAGCTCGCCGCTCTGGCCGACGTCTATGTCGGCGACGGCTTCGGCGCGGTGCACCGCAAGCACGCCAGCGTCTACGACGTCCCGCAGCGGCTGCCGCACGCCGCCGGCGAGCTCGTCGAGGTCGAGACCGAGGTGCTGCACCGGCTGACCGGCGACCCCGAGCGTCCCTACGTGGTGGTCCTGGGCGGGTCGAAGGTCTCCGACAAGCTCGGGGTCATCGACAACCTCATCGACTCGGTCGACCGGCTGCTCATCGGCGGCGGCATGGTCTTCACCTTCCTCAAGGCCCAGGGCCACGAGGTCGGGAAGAGCCTGCTGGAGGACGACCAGCTCGACGCCGTCCGCGGCTACCTGGAGCGGGCCGCGTCCAAGGGCGTCGAGATCGTCCTCCCCGTCGACGTCGTCGCGGCGACCGAGTTCTCCGCCGATGCCGACCACGAGGTGGTCGCGGTCGACGCGATCCCTGCCGACCGCCTCGGCCTCGACATCGGCCCCGAGAGCGGCACCCTGTTCGCCTCGAAGATCGTCGACGCGCGCACCGTGTTCTGGAACGGGCCGATGGGCGTGTTCGAGATGGCGCCCTACGCCGAAGGCACCCGGGCGGTCGCGCAGGCACTCATCGACGTCACCCGCGCCGGCGGCCTCACCGTCGTCGGTGGGGGAGACTCGGCTGCTGCCGTGCGCCAGCTCGGCTTCGACGAGCGCGCGTTCGGCCACATCTCGACCGGGGGTGGCGCCAGCCTCGAGCTGCTCGAGGGCAAGGAGCTCCCCGGCCTCAGTGCACTCGACGACGAAGCTTCTGGAAGGCGTTAGAGCTATGGCACGGACCCCGCTCATGGCAGGCAACTGGAAGATGAACCTCAACCATCTCGAGGCGCTCGGGCTGGTGCAGAAGCTCGCCTTCTCGCTCACCGACGACGACCTCGACGCGGTCGAGGTGGTGGTGCTGCCGCCGTTCACCGACATCCGGTCGGTCCAGACGCTCGTCGACGGCGACAAGTACCGCATCCGCTACGGCGCGCAGGACGTGTCCGCGCACCCGCCCGGCGCGCACACCGGTGAGATCGCCGCGTCGATGCTCGCCAAGCTCGGCTGCAGCTACGTCACGGTCGGACACAGCGAGCGGCGCGCCGACCACCACGAGGACAACTCGCTGGTCAACGCCAAGACCAAGGCGCTGCTGGCGGAGAAGATCGCGCCGATCGTGTGCGTGGGGGAGCCGCTCGAGGTGCGCCGCGAGGGCCGGCACGTCGAGCACACGCTGGCCCACCTCGACGGTGCTCTCGACGGCGTCACCGCCGAGCAGGCCCGGCACGTCGTGGTCGCCTACGAGCCGGTGTGGGCCATCGGCACCGGTGAGGTCGCCACCCCCGACGACGCCCAGGAGGTGTGCGCCGCCATCCGCACCCGGCTCGCCGAGCTCTACACCGGCGACCTGGCCGACGGCGTCCGGGTGCTCTACGGGGGATCGGTCAAGGCGGCGAACGTCGCCTCGATCATGGCCCAGACCGACGTCGACGGTGCCCTGGTCGGCGGCGCCAGCATCGACCCGGACGAGTTCGTCGGGATCGTGCGCTACCGCAAGGCGACCGACGGGGCCGAGCCGGCGCGGGCCTGACGGTAGAGTTGCGCCTCGGCCGGGCGACCCCGCGCCGGACCGACTCGATGTCATCGCGCCGCGACGTACCACCGGGAGCCGACCACCGTGCAGCTCGTCCTGCAGATCATCCTCACCATCACCAGCCTGCTGCTGGTCCTGCTCGTGCTGCTGCACAAGGGCAAGGGCGGCGGCCTGTCCGACCTGTTCGGCGGCGGCGTCTCGTCGTCCCTCGGCGGGTCGTCGGTGGTCGAGCGCAACCTCGACCGGCTCACGATCGGGCTGGGCATCGTCTGGGTCGCCGCGATCGTGGCGCTGGGGCTGCTGCTCAAGAACGGCTGACCGACCGAACACCCGCCCGCACCCGCCCGACGACCTACACTGAGGCCGCCGGGCACCGCACAGGTCGCCGCGGCGACCGCTCGACGCTGGGAGCAGCAACGTGGCAAGTGGCAACGCCATCCGGGGCAGCCGGGTCGGAGCCGGACCGATGGGCGAGGCCGAGCGCGGCGAGTCCGCGCCGCGGTTCCGCATCTCCTACTGGTGCGCCAACGGGCACGAGACGCGCCCCAGCTTCGCCGAGGACAGCCAGGTGCAGGCGCCGGAGACCTGGGACTGCCCGCGCTGCGGCTTCCCCGCCGGCCAGGACGAGGCCAACCCGCCGTCGCCGCCGCGCACCGAGCCGTACAAGACGCACCTGGCCTACGTGAAGGAGCGTCGCAGCGACGCCGACGGCGCGGCCATCCTCGAGGAGGCCCTGGCCAAGCTCCGCGGCCGGTAGCACCACAGCCGTTCCGAGGACCCCGCCCGGCTCGACCGGGCGGGGTCCTCGCACGTCCGGGCCGTCGCGCGGCGCGCGCGGTCCTAAGGTGCTGCCATGCCGGGACCGCTGGAGGGAACGCTCGTCGTCGACCTGTCGCGGGCCCTGGCCGGTCCGCACGCGGCCCAGATGCTCGGCGACCTCGGCGCCCGGGTCATCAAGGTGGAGAACCCCGACGGCGGCGACGACAGCCGCGGCTGGGGACCGCCGTTCGTCGACGCCCACGGTGTGGCCGAGCACGGCGAGAGCACCTACTTCTTCTCCTGCAACCGCAACAAGGAGTCGGTCACCGCCGACCTCAAGTCCGACGAGGGCCGCGACCTGCTGACCCGGCTGGTGCGGCAGGCCGACGTCCTCGTCGAGAACTTCCGCACCGGGGTGCTCGACCGGCTCGGCTTCCCGGTCGAGCGGCTGCACGAGCTCAACCCGCGGTTGGTGGTGCTGTCCATCACCGGCTTCGGCCACGACGGGCCGGAGGGCGGCCGGGCCGGCTACGACCAGATCGCCCAGGGCGAGGCGGGCCTGATGTCGCTGACCGGGACCGGGCCGGGCGACCCGATGCGCGTCGGCGTCCCCATCGGTGACCTGCTCGCCGGCATGTACGGCGCGTACGGCGTGGTCGCCGCCCTGCACGAGCGCGACCGCACGGGGGTCGGCAAGGTGGTGCGCACGTCCCTGCTCGCGGCCATCGTCGGGGTGCACGCGTTCCAGGGCACCCGCTACACCGTCACCGGCGAGGTGCCGTACGGGCAGGGCAACCACCACCCGTCGATCTGCCCCTACGGCCTGTTCCACTGTGCCGACGGCCTGCTGCAGATCGCCGTGGGCAGCGAGGGGCTGTGGCGGCGGCTCGCCGCCGAGTTCGACCTCCCGGCCGACGCGGCCGGGTTCGGTTCCAACGCCGAGCGGGTCCGTAACCGGGACGCGGTCGTCGACGCCGTGAACACGGCCTTCGCCCGGCTGCCCCTGGCCGAGCTGCTGCCCAGGCTCGCGACGACCGGCGTCCCCGCCGGCGAGGTCCGGACCCTGGACCGGGTCTACGACTGGGACCAGACGGCGTCCCAGGGGCTGCTCGTCGAGGTCGACCACGCCCTGGCGGGGCGGATCACGCTCCCCGGCCCGCCGCTGCGCTTCGACGGGGACGAGCCGCAGCAGCACGGTGCGCCCCCGCTGCTCGGGCAGCACGACGCGTCGGTGCGGGCGTGGCTCGCGGAGGTCGAGGGCGGCCCGGCGTGAGCAGTCCCGGCGCGCTCGAGCTGATCGAGGCGGTCCTCGACCCGGGCAGCTGGCGGCGCTGGGACGAGCCGCTGGCGCCCGAGGAGGGCCTGGACCCGGCCTACGCCGGTGCGCTCGCGGCCGCGCGCGAGCGCACCGGGCTCGACGAGTCGGTCGTCACCGGCGAGGGGCGGATCCGCGGCCGTCGGGTGGCGCTGGCCGCCTGCGAGTTCGGCTTCCTCGCCGGTTCGATCGGCGTGCGGGCCGCCGACCGGCTCGTCGCGGCCGTCGAGCGGGCCACCGACGAGCGGCTGCCCCTCCTGGCCTCGCCGACCTCCGGCGGCACCCGCATGCAGGAGGGCACCACCGCCTTCCTGCAGATGGTGAAGATCACAGCGGCGATCGGCCTCCACAAGGCGGCGGGCAACCCCTACCTGGTCTACCTGCGCAACCCCACCACCGGCGGCGTGCTGGCGTCGTGGGGGTCGCTCGGCCATGTCACCGTCGCCGAGCCCGGGGCGCTGATCGGCTTCCTCGGGCCGAGGGTCTACACCGCCCTGTACGGCGGGGAGTTCCCGGCCGGCGTCCAGACCGCCGAGAACCTGCTGGCGCACGGCATCGTCGACGCCGTCCTGCCGCCGGGGGAGATCCCGGAGATCCTCGACCGGGCGCTGGCCGTGCTGTCCGCGCCGCGGGAGGGTTCGCCGGACGCCGCCCCGGTCGACGCCGCCGACGAGGGCGTCGACGACGTCCCGGCGTGGGAGTCGATCCGCCGCTCCCGGCGGCCCGAGCGCCCCGGCGTCCGGCAGCTGCTGCGCTCGGCGGCGCGCGACGTCGTGCCGATGCGCGGCACCGGCGCCGGCGAGATCGACGCGGGGCTGATCCTCGCGCTGGCCCGGTTCGGCGGCGCCCCGTGCGTGGTCCTCGGGCAGGACCGGCAGAACCAGGCGGCCGGCCGCCCGCTCGGCCCCGCCGGTCTGCGGGAGGCGCGGCGCGGGATGAAGCTCGCCGACGAGCTCAAGCTGCCGCTGGTGACGGTCATCGACACTGCGGGCGCAGCCCTGTCGCAGGAGGCCGAGGAGGGCGGCCTGGCCGGTGAGATCGCCCGCTGCCTGCAGGACCTGGTGCTGCTCGACGCGCCGACCGTCTGCCTGCTGCTCGGTGAGGGCGCCGGCGGGGGAGCGCTCGCGCTGCTGCCCGCCGACCGGGTCCTGTGCGCCCAGCACGGCTGGCTCTCGCCGCTGCCGCCGGAGGGCGCGTCGGCGATCATCCACCGCACCACGGAGCGGGCGCCCGAGATGGCCGAGCAGCAGGGCGTGCGCTCCCTCGACCTGCTCCGGGCCGGCATCGTCGACCGGATCGTGGCCGAGCGGCCGGACGCCGCCGACGAGCCGTCCGCCTACCTGGCCCGGGTGGCCCGCGTGCTCGAGGCCGAGCTGGCCGGCCTGCTCCGCCGCGACCCGCGGACCCGCCTCGCCGCCCGCCTGGCCCGCTACCGCGCCCTCGGCTCCCCCTGACCCCCGCCCATCTGCGCGTGCAGCCCGAGTTGATCACGGTCCCGTGATCAACTCGTGTGAACAGTGGCTTGCACGCCGCTGTCGACACCGAGCCGCCGCGGTAGGGGACGCATCGCGCTGCGCGAGGGCCGCCGCACTGCGCCGGCGCCGGTGAGCGACGTCCACAGTCGAGGCCGCCGTGGCGCGGCCGTCCACAGATGTGTCGACGCTCGACCCGCACCTGGTGCCGCGACCGGAAGATCGACGCATGGACGGTGAGCTCGCACGAATCTGCGCGGAGCAGCGTGGATTCGTCTTCCGGTGGCAGGCGCTGGGCTGCGGCTACAGCGACGAGGCGATCGCCACGAAAGTGCGTGGCAAAGAGTGGACCAGGCTGCGGCGGGGTGCGTATGCGCTCACCGCGTACGTGCGCACGCTCGAACCGGCGCAGGTCAACGTGCTCACGTTCCGTGCTGTGTCGGCGCGGCTGGACGGCGACGTCGTTGCCGCGGGGTCGACCGCGCTCGCCGCGCTCGGGGTGCCCGTGTGGGGCGTGCCGCTGAACGAGGTCCATGTACACCGTGATCCCGGCAAGACCTCGCGCACCGAGGCCGGGGTCGTGCACCACCTCGGCGAGCTGCGGAGCGATCAGGTAATGGAGGTCGACGGGATGCTGATCGCCGCGCCGGCCCGGTCTGTCGTCGACGCCGCCAGGACGGTGCCGTTCGAAGCAGGTGTCGTCCTCGCCGACGGGGCTCGACGACTCTTCCTGCCCACGATCGACGGCGTCATGGACGTGCTCGAACGCCAGCGCGACTGGGCCGGCTCCATCGTGGCGTCCCGCGTCATCAAGTTCTCCGACGGGCGCGCGGCTACCGTCGGCGAGTCGCGCGGTCGTGTGATGATCGCCCGGTTGGGACTGCCCGCGCCCGAACTGCAGCGCCGGATCGTCGGCTCAGGCGGAGAGCTGATCGCGATCACGGACTACTACTTCGACGGCCTGGACACGGCCGGCGAGTTCGACGGCCGGCAGAAGTACGGCCGCGAGCTCTACGAGAAGAGCAACCGCCACGACGAGGACGTCGATCTCGGCGACGTCGTCTGGCGGGAGAAGCGCCGCGAGGACGCCGTTCGGGATGAAGGCAACGAGATGGTCCGCGTCGTCTGGTCCGAGCTCGACGGTCACGATCGAGCCGTCCGGCAACGCTTCCTCCGAGCCTTCTCCCGGGCTCGCAGCCGTCTACGCCCCGCCTGAGGCATCGCCGCGTCACCGCAGCGCGCGGCCCCGACCGCGGCTCTTGCGCGTCGACAGTCCCTTGCAGGCCGCTGTTGACCCGAGTTGATCACGGGCCCGTGATCAACTCGGGGACGGCGGGGGAGGCGGAGAAGGCGGAGGACGGCGGGGGAGGCGGAGGACGGCGGGGAGGCGGGGGAGGCGGAGGACGGCGGAGGACGGCGGAGGACGGCGGAGGACGGCGGGGCGAGGCGGGACGCGTGAGCACGGACGGTGGCGGCGTCCCCTAGGGTCGCGGGATGCGGGTGCTCATCGCTCTCGGCGGCAACGCCATGACCGGACCGGGCGGCAGCGCGACCCCGGAGGACCAGGACCACGCGATCGGCGTGGCCATGGCGCACGTCGCCGACCTGGTCGCGTCCGGCGTCGACGTCGTCCTCACCCACGGCAACGGGCCGCAGGTCGGCAACCTGCTGGTGAAGAACGAGCTCGCGGCCCACGTGGTCCCCCCGGTCCCGCTGGACTGGTGCGGGGCCCAGACCCAGGCCACGGTCGGGTTCCTCATCCTCGACGCCCTCGACAAGGCGCTGGCCGACCGTGGCGTCGACCGGCCCACGGCGACCGTGGTGACCCGCACGAGGGTCGACGGCGGTGACGCCGGGTTCACGCACCCGACCAAGCCGGTCGGCCGCTACCTGCCGGCCGACCAGGCGCACGCCCTCGTCGAGCACGGCCAGAAGTGGGAGGACCGCGGCGACAAGGGGTGGCGCCGGGTCGTCGCCAGCCCGGAGCCGCTCGAGGTGCTCGACGCCGCCACCATCCGGCTGCTCGCCGACGCGGGCTACGTCGTCATCGGTGCCGGCGGCGGTGGGATCCCCGTGGTCCGCGACGCCGACGGCACGCTTCGCGGCGTCGAGGCCGTCATCGACAAGGACCTCACTGCCGCCCTGCTGGCCCCGCAGGTCGGTGCCGACGTCCTGGTCATCGCCACCGATGTCGAGCACGTGATCCTCGGCTACGGCACCGCCGACGCCCGGCCGCTCGAGCGCACGACGGCCGCCGAGCTACGCACCATCGCGCGCGAACAGGCTTTCGCCAGCGGAAGCATGGGGCCCAAGGTCGAAGCCGCCGTGCGGTTCGTCGAGAACGGCGGCAGCCGGGCGGTCATCACGTCGTTGGAGAAGATCACGGAAGCGGTGCACGGACGAGCCGGCACCGTCGTCGAGCCAGAGAGGTCCTGAACATGTCGAAGCCGCTGCCCATCGAGGTCCACAAGGTCGCCCTCGAGTCGGTCTCCGACGCGAGCGGTCTGGCCGACCTGATCGACAAGGGCCTCGTCGAGGCCGACCACGTCATCGCCGTCATCGGCAAGACCGAGGGCAACGGCGGCGTCAACGACTACACCCGGATCATCGCCGACCGCGCGTTCCGTGAGGTGCTCGAGGCCAAGGGCACCCGGCCCATGGCCGACATCAAGCAGATCCCCATCGTGTGGTCCGGCGGCACCGACGGCGTCATCTCGCCGCACGCCACGATCTTCGCCACCACCAGTGCCGACAAGGTGCCCGCCACCGACGAGCCCCGGCTCACGGTCGGCTACGCCATGAGCGAGCAGATCTTCCCGGAGGACATCGGCCGGCTCCCGATGGTCGAGAAGGTCGCCGCCGGGGTGAAGATCGCGATGGAGCGGGCCGGCATCACCGACCCCGCCGACGTCCACTACGTGCAGACCAAGACGCCGTTGCTCACCCTCGAGACCATCACCGACGCCAAGAGCCGCGGCAAGGAGGTCTGGACCGAGGACACCCTCAAGTCCATGGACGTCTCCAACTCCACGACGGCCCTGGGCATCGCGGTCGCCCTGGGCGAGATCGACCTGCCGACGGCGGAGCAGATCCACAAGGACCTGTCGCTCTTCTCGTCCGTCGCGTCCTGCTCGTCCGGTGTCGAGCTCGACCAGGCGCAGATCGTCGTCCTCGGCAACGTGCGCGGCGTGGGCGGTCGGTTCCGCATCGGGCACAGCGTCATGAAGGACGCGCTCGACGCCGACGGCGTGTGGGAGGCGATCCGCAGCGCAGGTCTCGACGACCTGCCGGAGCGACCGCACACCAGCGACCTCAAGGGCCGCGTCGTCAACGTGTTCTGCAAGTGCGAGGCCGACCCCACCGGCCGGGTGCGCGACCGCCGCAACATCATGCTGGACGACTCCGACGTGCACTGGCACCGCCAGATCAAGTCCTGCGTCGGCGGTGTCGTCGCGTCCGTGACCGGCGACCCGGCGGTGTTCGTGTCGGTCGCGGCCGTGCACCAGGGGCCCTCGGGCGGCGGCCCGGTCATCGCGATCGTGGAGCCCTAGGGGTCCTGGCCGACCGCCTCCGACAGCAGCCGCACGACCGTCGCGTCGGAGGTCTGGGTGAAGTCGGCGTAGAACCTGCTGACCGCACCGAACCGGCGCGGCGCGAGCAGCGTGACGACGTCGTCCGCCTCCGCCGCCAGGAGCGGCAGCGTCGCTGCGGCCGTGACGGGCGCGGCGAGCACCGACCGCCCGGCGCCGGCCCGGCGCACGGAGCGGAGGGCGGCCACGGCCGTCACCCCGGTGGCGACGCCGTCGTCCACGACGACGACCGGCCGGCCCGCGACCGGTGCCGGGGCGCGTCCGCCCCGGTAGGCCGCGATGCGGCGGGCGCACTCGGCGCGCTCGGCCGTCACGACCTCGTCGAGGTCGCGGGGGAGCAGGCCGAGAGCCGCCAGCCCGGCGTGGTCCCACCACACCGTCCCGTCCTCGGCGACCGCCCCGACCCCGAGCTCCGGACGGTCGGGTGGCGCCACCTTGCGGACCACGAGGACCTCGAGCCGGCCGCCCAGCTCGGCGGCCACGGGGGCAGCCACCTCGACACCGCCGCGGGCCAGCCCCACCACGACCGGGGCCGTCATCCCGAGCGCGGCGAGTCGCGCAGCGAGCCGGCGCCCGGCCGCTGCCCGGTCGGCGAACACCCTGGGCCGGTCGGCCATCGCTGCGCTGCCTCAGCTCCGCGCCAGGCGGTCCCGCGCCGCCGTGTCGACCAGCGCGGCGAACCCCGGCTCGGCGGCGCGCAGCGCGACGAACAGCTCCGGGGGCAGCCGCCACAGCGTCGAGTCCGAGCCGGCCGTCACCGTGGCGAGTCGCGGGTAGCCGAACCCGGATCCCCAGTCGCGGGCCGCCAGCTCGCCGAAGAAGTCCCCGGACGTCAGCGCCGCGGCCGGCGTGCCGTCCACGTCCACCGAGAGGTCGCCGTCGAGGACCAGGTAGAAGTCGCGGTCCGACGCCCACCGCCGGACCACCACGTGGCCGGCCGGCACCCGCACCTCCCGCCCCTCCGCGTGCACGCGCGCCCGGGCGCCGTCGGAGAGGCCGAGGACCGCCGGGTGGTCGTCGACCGCGGCGCCGTCGACCCGGCGCACCTGCGGACCGCGCGCCGGCACCCGCTCGGCGTCGAGCTGACGTCCGGGCGGGACGTCGCCGGCGTCGCCGGCCGCCAGGTGCTCGAGGACCGCCCGGACGTCGCGCTCGCCGCTGCCGTGGTTGAGCACGCACATCCGGATCGCGTAGCGCCCGTGCAGCCGGGTCGAGCTCACCATGCCGCGGCCGGACGCTGCCAGCGAGGCGACCAGCGCGGCGTTGCGGGTCGCCAGCCCGTTCTCGTCCGCTCCTGCGAACCGTCGTCGCAGGCACACGATGCCGAGGGTGGCGGGCATCATCAGCTCGAGCCGGTCGTCGTCGCGCACCAGCCGCTCCGCCAGCTCGGCCAGGTCGAGACAGCGGTCGATCGTGTCGCGGAACGCCGCCAGCCCCAGCGTCTGCACCGACATCCACACCTTGAGGGCGTGGCTGGTGCGGGTGAGCTGCAGGCCGCGCGCCGCGAGCTGCACCTCGGCGTCGGCGGCCTCGGTCTCGGACAGGTAGTCGGGGGTCACCGAGAAGGCCCGCTCCAGCGCCTGCGGCTCGCGCACCAGCAGGGCGCCGCACTCGATGCTCTGGTACAGCCACTTGTGCGGGTCGAGGGTGACCGAGTCGGCGAGCTCGATGCCCCGCAGCTGCTGTCGGCCGCGCTCGCTGAGCACGGCGAACCCGCCGTACGCCGCGTCGACGTGCAGCCAGAGGCCGTGCGCGCGGCACACCGCCGCCAGCTCCTCGAGCGGGTCGACGGCACCGGTGTTGGTCGCGCCGGCGTTCGCCGCGACCAGCAGCGGCACCCGGCCGGCCGAGAGGTCCGCGTCGACGGCCGCGACCAGCGCGTCCACGCGCATCCGGTACCGCCCGTCGGTCGGCAGGACGCGCAGCTGTTCCGGCCGGAAGCCGAGGGTGCGGGCGGCACGGGCCACGGACGAGTGCGACTGGTCCGAGCAGTACGCGACGGCGCGGGTGTCCATCGCGCCCAGCCGCAGCTCGCGGGCGCAGGCCAGGGCCGTGAGGTTGGCCGCCGAGCCGCCCGAGACGAGGATCCCGCCCGAGCCGGCCGGGAAGCCGATCCAGTCCCGCATCCAGCCGAGCACCTCGAGCTCGACCTGGGTCGGCCCGGCCGACTCCATCCAGTTCCCGACGTCGAGGTTGGTCGCCGACGTCAGCAGGTCACCCATCGCCCCCGGCCAGGTCGTGCTGCCCGGGATGTAGGCGAAGTAGCCGGGGTGCCCCAGGGTGCTGCGGAACGGGAGGACGTCGCGCAGCATCGTCGCGAGCACCTCGTCGTACGGGCGCCCGCTCTCGGGCGGCGGGCCGCCGATCCGCGCCCGCATCTCCGCCGGGGTGGCCGTGCGCAGCACCGGTGGGGTGCTGGTGGCGAGCTCGACCAGGGCGTCCACCGTCGCGTACCCGATCCGGCGCATCTCCTCGGCCGGCAGGGCCAGCCGGTCCACGTCGCCCGGTGTGTCGCCCCGGATGTCGCCCCGTGCGTCGGCCATCCGTCCCCTCCAGCCCCAGGCGCCGTGGGCGCAGTATGCGCCGGCAGCCGGGCCGCGGCCAGGGCCCGGCCCGGGGGCTCGAGCAGTCGCGGTGCCCGGCTAGGCTCGGTCGGTGCCCGGCCGGACGATTCCCGACCCGGGGTTCGCGGGCGACGACGGGCGCGCCGACCCCGCCCTGACCGCCGCGCTGGCGCGGGACCACGCCGACCCCGCGTTCCTGCCGGAGCTGCTCGCCGCCCTGCACGGCGCTCGCGTGCTCGCTCCCGTCGTCGCGCTGCTGGGGGAGTCCGAGAGGACCGCTGACGGGCTGGTACGGGACACGTCGGCCGACATCGCGGTGCCCGTCCTGCTCGACGACGTCGGCGACCGCGCGCTGCCCGTCTTCACCGACGTGGCGGCCCTGGCGGCCTGGGACCCGCGGGCCCGGCCGGTGCCCGTCGACGGTCCGCGGGCAGCGGAGGTGGCGCTCGCGGAGGGCGCGACGGCGCTGGTCCTCGACGTCGCCGGGCCGGCGACGGCGAGCCTGCCGGGGCTCGAGCTGCGGGCGCTGGCCGAGGGGCGCGGCCGGCGCCCCGCGTGGGACGACCCGGTGGTGGCGGACGCTGTCCGGGACCTGTTGGACGCCGAGCCGGCCGCCCGCTCGGCCCACCTGGAGGCGTGCGCCGGCCGGGACGCCCGCCTGACCGTGGTGCTCGCCGGCGACGTCGACGACGCGCAGGCCCGCGACGTCGCCGCCCGGCTCGCCTCAGCCGTGAGCGACCTCGCCGTGGTGCGCGCCGGCGTCCGCGGCCTCGAGGTCGTCGTGACGGCGGGCTGAGGACCTCGGCCCGGCCCCCGGCGGCGGGTCGCCCGGCCCGGCGGGCCCTGCTACCCTGAACGGGACCGACCAGGGTGTGCCGTCACGTGTGGCAGCAGTCCCTGGGACGCAAGCGGAGACCACCTCCCACCCGTCACGACCGATGCTCCACCAGGTCGTCGGGTCCGGTCCGGCCGGCACCGACACCCCCACCGGGGTGCAGGGGCCGACCGGTGCACGCCCGCCCCGGCGGGACCAGCGCGCACCGGCAGGACGTTGTGGCTTCCGTGAGCTCCCGGCACGGAAGCCTTTTTCGTGTCCGGGGGGTCGCCAGCCATATCGAGGAGGCCCCATCAGCACTGAGCCCAGGATCAACGAACGGATCCGAGTCCCCGAGGTGCGGCTCGTCGGTCCGGCGGGTGAGCAGGTCGGCATCGTCGCGATCGACGCGGCGCTGCGGCTGGCCCAGGAGGCGGACCTCGACCTCGTCGAGGTCGCCCCGATGGCCCGCCCGCCGGTCTGCAAGCTCATGGACTACGGCAAGTTCAAGTACGAGACGGCGCAGAAGGCCCGCGAGTCCCGGAAGAACCAGGTCAACACGGTCATCAAGGAGATGAAGCTCCGACCGAAGATCGACCCGCACGACTACGAGACCAAGAAGGGTCACGTGGTCCGGTTCCTCAAGCAGGGCGACAAGGTCAAGATCACGATCATGTTCCGCGGTCGGGAGCAGTCCCGGCCGGAGCTGGGCTACCGGCTCCTGCAGCGGCTGGCTGCTGACGTGCAGGAGCTCGGCTTCGTCGAGTCCTCGCCGAAGCAGGACGGCCGCAACATGATCATGGTTCTCGGTCCGACGAAGAAGAAGGCCGAGGCGCGCGCCGAGAAGGCAGCCGACAAGGCAGCCGAGCGGGCCCGCACCGCCCCCGAGGCCGCCGACGGGTCCGAGCCGGACCAGGTCGAGCCCGAGGCGAGCACCGAGACCACCGAGACACCGAGACCACCCCGGCGACCGAGGCCACTGCGGCCGAGCAGCCGGCCTGACCAGGCACGGACCAGTCCGACCGCAGCACCGCGCGACCCGTACGACCCCGCACCACCCATTCCGCCCCCGGCCACCGTCGGGGTCCGCAGCACGAGCTCGCCCCGGCGGGCGAGCACGACGAGGAGTCACGACCCGATGCCGAAGAACAAGACGCACAGCGGCACCAAGAAGCGCTTCCGCCTGACCGGCTCCGGCAAGGTCATGCGCGAGCAGGCCAACCGCCGCCACCTGCTCGAGGGCAAGAACTCGAAGCGGACCCGCGCCCTCTCCCTCGACGTCGAGACCTCGAGCGCGGACATCAAGAAGGTCAAGCGCCTGCTCGGGAAGTAGCCGCCGGCCGGTCCGTACGCCGACAGGCGCACACCGGTCACGCAGCACCCGGCACGGCAGTCCCCCAGCAGCGCATCCCCAAGGAGAACAAGCAATGGCACGCGTCAAGCGGGCAGTAAACGCCCACAAGAAGCGTCGGGTCACCCTCGAGCGCGCGAGCGGCTACCGCGGCCAGCGGTCCCGCCTGTACCGCAAGGCCAAGGAGCAGGTCACCCACTCGCTGGTCTACAACTACCGCGACCGGAAGAAGCGCAAGGGCGACTTCCGTCAGCTCTGGATCCAGCGCATCAACGCTGCGGCCCGCGAGAACGGCATGACCTACAACCGCTTCATCCAGGGCCTCAAGGCCTCGGGGGTCGAGGTCGACCGCAAGGTCCTCGCCGACCTGGCGGTCAACGACGCCACCGCGTTCACCGCGCTGGTCGAGCTGGCCAAGGCGCACGTCCCGGCCGCCGGCACCGCCCGCGAGAAGGACGAGTCCGCGGCCTGAGCCGTCGCTGTCCCACCGGACGCCCAGGGAGCCGCCCGGCCCCTGGGCGTCCGCGCGTCCCACCACCACATCCCGTACGCCGACCGCCCGGAGGCCGCTCGATGGTGACCCGCTGGTGACCCCGTGCTGACCGGCCCCGAGCTCACGTCGACCCGGGCGGCGCGGGTCAAGGCCGCGCAGCGGCTGGGCAAGCGCGCGTTCCGGGCGCGGGACCGGAAGTTCCTCGCCGAGGGGCCGCAGTCGGTCCGCGAGGCGGTCGACCGCCCCGGGACGGTGCACGAGGTCTTCGTCACCCGCGACGCCGCCGCGCGGCACGCCGACATCGTGGCCGCGGCCGAGGCTGCCGGCGTCCCGGTGCAGCTGGTGAGCGGCGAGGTGATGACCAGCCTGGCGCAGACCGTGACGCCACAGGGGCTGGTCGCCGTGTGCGGCCTGCTCGACCAGCCGCTCGCCGACGTGCTCGGTGCCGCGCCGCGGCTGCTCGCCGTCCTCGCGCACGCTCGCGACCCCGGCAACGCCGGCACCGTGGTGCGGGCCGCCGACGCGGCCGGAGCGGGCGGCATCCTGCTGACGGGCGACAGCGTCGACCCCTACAACGGCAAGTGCGTCCGCGCGTCGGCCGGCAGCCTCTTCCACCTCCCGGTCTCCGTCGGGGGACGGGTCGACGACGACCTGCCGGCCCTGCGAGCGGCGGGGCTGCGGGTGCTCGCTGCTGACGGGCACGCCGACCTGGACCTCGACGAGGCGGCCGACTCCGGGCTGCTCGACGCCCGGACCGCCTGGGTGTTCGGCAACGAGGCGTGGGGGCTGCCCGAGGCGACGCGCGCCCTCTGCGACGAGGTGGTCAAGGTGCCGATCCACGGCCGGGCCGAGTCGCTGAACCTCGCGACCGCCGCGGCCGTCTGCCTCTACGCCTCGGCTCGCGCGCAGCGGGGTCGTCCGTCCGGCTGAGGCCGGCACGCTGCCGGTCCGACTGCAGCTGACCGCTCGGACGATCAGCCCGGTGGCTACCGCTCGGTAGTCTGTGTGAGGTGACCGACGTCACGGCGGGCTACGACGACCACCCCGACGGGCTGGTCGTCGCTGACGCGCGCGGTGCCGTCGTCGTCTTCAACCGCGCGGCGGAGCGGATCACCGGCACCAGCGCGCAGGCCGCGCTGGGCAAGGACCTCGCCGACGCGCTCCCGCTGGAAGGCCTCGACGGCCGGGCCTGGTGGCCCTGCGCCCGGCCCTACGACGGGCTGCGCAGCGCCACGGGTCACCCTGAGCGCAACCTCATCCTCCCCGGCGGCTCCGAGGTGCTGGTCACGGCCCGCTACCTGCGCGCCGAGCCGCGCGGGCCGGTCACCCGCGTCGTGGTGGCCCTGCGCGGCACCCGGCACCGGGCCCGCGAGGAGCTCAGCCGCGCCGAGCTGGTCTCGACCGTCGCGCACGAGCTGCGCTCGCCGCTCACCAGCGTCAAGGGCTTCACGGCCACGCTGCTGGCCAAGTGGGACCGCTTCACCGACGAGCAGAAGCGCCTCATGCTCGAGACGGTCGAGGCCGACGCCGACCGGGTCACCCGGCTCATCACCGAGCTGCTCGACATCGCCCGGATCGACTCCCACCGGCTGGCCGTCCGCCGGCAGGCGGTCGACCTCGAGAAGGTGCTGCGCCGGCACGTGGCGGCGATGGAGGCGCGTGGGGAGGACCCGGCACGCTTCGTCGTCGAGGTCGCCGACGGCATCCCCGAGATGTGGGTCGACGCCGACAAGCTCGACCAGGTGCTCGGCAACCTGCTGGAGAACGCGATCCGGCACGGCGCCGGCACCGTGACCATCGCCGCCGGTCCGGCCACCAAGGGCGACGCGGCCGGTGCGTCGGTCACCATCACCGACGAGGGCGAGGGCATCCCCGACGAGGCGCGCGACCGGGTCTTCACCCGGTTCTGGCGCTCCGGGCGTCGGGGTGGCACCGGGCTCGGCCTCTACATCGTCCGCGGCCTGGTCGAGGCGCACGGCGGCCACATCGAGGTCGGGCGCGGCCCGTCCGGCGGTGCGAGGTTCCGATTCGTGCTGCCCGCCGCGACCCCCGACTTCGCCGACTGATCCCGGCCCGGGCGGACTCCCGGCGGGCCGCCCAGCAACCCCGTCCGACCGACCCGGCCCACCGTCCGGCGATCACGTATACGTGATCGACTGTCGCCTTGCACGGCGTGCAACGCGTGTGAGGCGTCGGCCCGCCATGTGAAGCGGCGCGGACGGCCCGCCCGGCGCCGCCCCTAGACTCGGGCGGCGCTCCCAGCCTTGGAGATTGGACGCATGTCCGCACCGAACAAGTCCTACGACCCCGTGCAGGTGACCCCCTTGAACGCCGACGAGGTCGAGCAGGCCCGCGACGCTGCCCTGGCCGCCATCGCGGCCGCGCCCGACCTCGACGCGCTCAAGGCGGTACGGCTCGAGCACGCCGGCGACCGATCGGCCCTCGCGCTGGCCAACCGCGAGATCGGTGCCCTGCCGCCGGCCGCCAAGGCCGACGCCGGCAAGCGGGTCGGCACCGCCCGGCGGGTCGTCGCCGAGGCGCTGGCCGCACGGCAGGAGCAGCTCGAGCAGGAACGGGACGAGCGCGTCCTGGTCGAGGAGTCCGTCGACGTCTCGCTGCCGTGGGACCGGGTCGCCCCCGGTGCCCGCCACCCGCTGACCACCCTCACCGAACGGGTCGCCGACCTGTTCGTCGCGATGGGCTTCGAGTGGTCGGAAGGCCCCGAGGTCGAGGCCGAGTGGTTCAACTTCGACGCACTCAACATGCCCCCGGACCACCCGGCCCGCACCCTGCAGGACACGTTCTGGGTCGAGTCGGAGGAGTCCGGCCTGGTGCTGCGCACCCAGACCTCACCGGTGCAGATCCGCACCATGCTGCGCCGCGAGCCGCCGATCTACGCCGTCTCGCCCGGCCGGGTCTTCCGCACCGACGAGCTGGACGCGACGCACACGCCGGTCTTCACCCAGGTGGAGGGCCTCGTCGTCGACGAGGGCATCACGATGGCGCACCTGCGCGGGACCCTCGAGCACTTCGCCCGCGCGATGTTCGGGGCCGACACCGTGACCCGGCTGCGCCCGTCGTACTTCCCGTTCACGGAGCCGAGCGCCGAGATGGACCTACGGTGCTGGATCTGCCACGGCGAGTCGGTCAACAACCCGGACCGGCCGTGCCGGACCTGCTCGTCCGAGGGCTGGATCGAGTGGGGCGGCTGCGGCATGGTCAACCCGCGGGTGCTGGTGGCCTGCGGCGTCGACCCCGACCGGTACACCGGGTTCGCCTTCGGCATGGGCATCGAGCGGACCCTCATGTCCCGGCACGGTGCCGAGGACATGCGCGACATGGTGGAGGGCGACGTGCGCTACGCACGCCCCTTCGGGACGGAGCTCTAGTGCGACCGCTGCCGCAGTTGCCACGAGTGCGGACGGAGACCTGATGCGGGCGCCACTGTCCTGGCTGCGCGAGTACGCCGACCTGCCGGCCGCCCTCACCGGCCGCGAGCTCGGCGAGCGCCTGGTCGCCGCCGGTCTCGAGGTCGAGACCGTCGAGCGCCCCGGCCACGACATCACCGGACCCGTCGTGCTGGGCCGGGTGCTCGAGTTCGAGGAGGAGACCGCCTCCAACGGCAAGACCGTGCGCTGGTGCCAGGTCGACGTGGGCGAGGCACAGCCGCGCGGCATCGTCTGCGGCGCGCTGAACTTCGCGGTCGGCGACCGGGTCGTCGTCGCGCTGCCCGGCGCCACGCTGCCCGGCGGCTTCGCCATCGCCGCCCGCAAGACCTACGGCCACGTCAGCGACGGCATGATCTGCTCCAGCCGCGAGCTGGGCACCGGCGACGACCACGCCGGCATCCTCGTGCTGGCCGACGACCTGGTCGGCGACGCACCGCTGAGCGCCGACGCCGTGGATGTCCTCGGGCTGCGCGACGAGGTGCTCGACATCGCCGTCACCCCGGACCGGTCGTACGCCCTGTCGATGCGCGGCATCGCGCGCGAGGCGGCCACGGCGTACGGCGTCGCCTTCCACGACCCGGCGGCGCTCGAGCCGCTGCCGGTCGACGGGGCCGGCCACCCCGGCGTGGTCGAGGACCCGACCGCGGCCGACCGGTTGGTCCTGCGCACCGTCTCGGGCCTGGACCCCTCGGCGGCCACGCCGGTCTGGATGGCCCGCCGGCTGCTGCTGTGCGGGATGCGCCCGGTGTCGCTGGCCGTCGACGTCACCAACTACGTGATGCTCGAGCTCGGGCAGCCGCTGCACGCGTTCGACCGCGGTCGTCTCCGGGGTGCGGTCACCGTCCGACGGGCCGCGCCGGGCGAGCGCCTCGAGACCCTCGACCACGTGCAGCGCGAGCTGCACGCGGAGGACATCGTGATCGCCGACGACCGCGGGGCCGTCGGGCTGGCGGGGACGATGGGCGGCCTCACCACAGAGGTCGACGCCGGCTCGACCGACCTCGTCATCGAGGCCGCCCACTTCGACCCCGCCGCCGTCGCGCGGATGGCGCGCCGGCACAAGCTGTCGTCCGAGGCGTCCCGGCGCTTCGAGCGCGGCGTCGATCCCGAGCTGCCCCCCGTGGCGTCCACCCGGGCGGTGCAGCTGCTCCGCGACCTGGGCGGTGCGACGTACGTCGGCTCGACCGAGGTGCTGCACCCGCAGGCTGTCCGGCACATCGAGCTGGACCCGGCCCGGCCGGGCCGCACGGCGGGACTGCCGATCAGCCCCGACGAGGTGTCGCGCTGCCTCGTCGAGGTCGGCTGCGCCGTCGAGCCGTCGTCGCAGCCCTGGGTCGTGACGCCGCCGAGCTGGCGGCCCGACCTCGCGCACCCGGCCGACCTCGACGAGGAGGTCATCCGCCTGGTGGGGTACGACTCCGTGCCCGCCCGGCTGCCGCAGGCGCCGGCCGGGTCCGGCTACTCGGCCCGTCAGCGGCTCCGGCGGCGGATCGGGCTGGCCCTGGCGCACGCCGGCTACGTCGAGGCCCCGACCTACCCGTTCGTCGGGCCGGCCGACCTGGACGCGCTCGGCCTGCCCGCCGACGACGACCGTCGCAACGCCCTGCGGCTGGCCAACCCGCTCAACGACCTCGAGCCGTTGCTCCGGACCACCCTGCTGCCCGGCCTGCTCGCTGCCCTGCGCCGCAACGTCGGACGCGGAGCCACCGACGTCGCGCTGTTCGAGGTCGGACCCGTCGTGCGGCCCGGCCCCGACCCCCTTCCGGTGCCGCCCCGGCCGTCCGTCGCCCGGCGGCCGACCGACGACGAGGTGGCCGCGCTGCAGGCGGCACTGCCGGCTCAGCCGCTGCGGGTCGCAGTGGTGCTCACCGGCGCGCGGGAGGCGGCCGGCTGGTGGGGTCCCGGCCGCGCAGCCACCTGGTCCGACGCCGTCGAGGCAGCCCGGACCGTCGCGTCGGAGGCGCGGGTCGAGGTCACGGTGCGGGCTGACCAGCATGCCCCGTTCCACCCCGGCCGCTGCGCGGTGCTGCTGCGCGACGGCACCGTCGTGGGACATGCCGGCGAGCTGCACCCGCGGGTCGTCGCGGCGCTCGGGCTGCCGGAGCGCACCTGCGCGATGGAGCTCGACCTCGAGGCCCTGGGGGAGCGGACCGACCCGGTCCCGGCCCCGCGGCTGTCGACGTACCCGCTGGCCACGCAGGACGTGGCGCTGGTGGTCGACGCGCACGTCCCCGCCGCGGAGGTCGAGGCCGCCCTGCGCGACGGTGCGGGCGACCTGCTGGAGTCGGTCCGGCTCTTCGACGTCTACCGCGGGTCGCAGGTCGGCGAGGGGAAGGAGTCGCTCGCCTACGCCTTGCGGTTCCGGGCGCCCGACCGCACCCTCACGGTCGAGGAAGCAACCGCGGCCCGCGAGGCGGCCGTCGCCGAGGCCGGCCGCCGGGTCGGCGCCGTCCTGCGCTGACGGTGAGCACACTCGGGCCTGCCGGTCAGGTCGCGCTGGTGACCGGTGCCGGCCGGGGGATCGGGCGGCTGCTGGCCCTGGCCCTCGCCGCCGAGGGCATGGCGGTCGGCCTGCTCGGTCGGAACGCCGCGTCGCTCGCGGCCGTCGAGGACGAGGTCGTGGCTGCCGGCGGCCGCGCGCTGGCGGTCGCCGCAGACGTCACCCGTCGCGACGCGGTGCAGTCGGCCGTCGCCGCCGTGACCCGCGAGCTCGGCCCGGTGGGCCTGCTGGTGAGCAACGCGGGTGCTCGGGAGCGAGCGCCAGGCGAGCCGTGGGAGGTCGATCCTGACGACTGGTGGCGGGTGGTCGAGACCAACCTCCGGGGCCCGTTCCTGCTCATCCAGGCCGTCGTCCCGGGCATGGTCGCGCGGGGTGCCGGCCGGGTGCTGCACGTCGGGAGCGGCATGGGCCAGCGGCCGCACCCCGACTGGTCGGCGTACGCGAGCTCCAAGGCCGGGCTGTCCCGGCTCACCGAGTCCCTCGCGGCGGCGCTCGACGGCACCGGGGTGACCGTCCTGGAGGCGAGCCCCGGCCTGGTGCGCACCGACATGACCGAGACCATGTGGGGTCCGGCCGACGAGCAGCGCTGGAACGACCCGGGCCGGCTGGTCGAGGTCGCGCTGCGGTGGGCGCGCGGCGATCTCGACGCGCTGCACGGCCGGTTCGTGCACGCGGCCCGCGACGACCTCGACGCCCTGCTCGCCGCGGTGCCGCAGGTCCTCGCGCAGGACGCCCGTACGCTCCGGTTGCGCGCGTACGGCGACGACGACCCCCTGGCCTGAGCCATGCTCGTGCCATGACGCTGCCGATCACCCGGGACGCGGACGTCGCTGCCGTGTCCGAGCTGCTCCAGGCCCGGCTCCACGAGTTCAACGAGGCGGCCACCGGTCACCGGGACGGGCAGCGGCTCGCCTTCACGGTCCGGGGCGAGGACGCCGGGGTCCGGGCCGGGCTCGTCGGATGGACCTGGGGCGGATGCGGCTACGTCGACGTGCTCTGGGTCGCCGCGGAGCTCCGCGGCCAGGGGGTGGGCGGCCGGCTGCTGGCCGCCGCCGAGGGCGCCGCCCGGGACGCCGGCTGCGACCGGCTGGTGCTGGCGACCCACTCCTTCCAGGCGCCCGACTTCTACCAGGCCCGCGGCTACCGGGTGGTGGGGCGGGCCGACGACTACCCGCGCGGCCACGCGCAGCTGATGCTCGTGAAGCTGCTCGACGGCCGGGACGGCTGAGCCGTCCCGCGGGGCCCTGACCTGCGCGACTGGGCGGTGTCGGTGCAGCCTGGCAGGATGTCGGGCCATGCCCGAGACGACCGAAGCGACCGAGATGCCCGAGATGCCCGGACCGAGCGAGCTGCCCACCGTCCTCGACTTCTGGGAGCAGCAGTCCGGACGCTACGACGAGGAGGTCGACCACGGCCTGCGCGACGCGACCGCCCGGGAGGCGTGGCGGTCCCGGCTCGCGCAGTGGCTGCCCGAGGGGCCGAGCGACCTGCTCGACCTCGGCTGCGGCACCGGGTCGTTGTCCCGCCTCGCGCTCGACGCCGGGCACCGGGTCGTCGGTGTCGACCTGGCGCCCGGGATGGTCGACCAGGCCCGGGCCAAGTGCCCCGAGGGACGGTTCGTGGTCGGCGACGCCGGCACCCCCCCGGTCGGCGACGAGCGGTTCGACGTCGTGATGGCGCGGCACCTGCTCTGGACGCTGCCGGACCCGCACGCGGTGCTGGCCCACTGGGTCTCGCTGGTCCGTCCCGGCGGTCGCCTCGTGCTGGTCGAGGGCCGCTGGTGGACGGCCGGCGGTGCGCCCTACGCCCAGGGAGCCGACCGGATGCCGTGGCAGGGCGGCGTCCGCGCGGAGGACCTGGTGGCAGCGCTGGACCCGCTGGTCGACCGCCTCGAGGTGAGCTGCCTCGGCGACGACGACGCCCTGTGGGGCCGGCACGTCGAGGACGAGCGCTACGCGGTGGTGGCGCGCACCGCCGCCTGACCACCACCGGTTTGCATGAAGATGCATGACAGTGCATCATCATGCGGGTGGGACGGACTGCAGCGGTCGCGGGAGCGAGCGGCTACGCCGGGGGCGAGCTGCTCCGGCTCCTGCTGAGCCATCCCGTCCTGGGCGTCGGCCCGGTGGCCGGGGGTTCCTCCGCGGGCCGGGCGGTGACCGAGCTGCACCCGCAGCTGCCACAGCTGGCCGGGCAGCTCTTCGCCCCGACCGATGCGGCGACCCTCGCCGACGCCGACCTGGTGTTCCTCGCCCTCCCGCACGGGCAGTCCGCCGCGCTGGTCGCCCAGCTGCCGCCGGACCTGCCGGTCGTCGACCTCGGCGCCGACTTCCGGCTCGCCAGCCGTGCCGCCTGGGCGACGTACTACGGCGGCGAGCACGCCGGCACCTGGCCCTACGGCCTCCCCGAGCTGGCGGGCGCGCGGGCGGCTCTGGCCGGTGCGAGCCGGGTCGCCAACCCGGGCTGCTACGCCACGACGGTCGCGCTCGCGCTGGCTCCGCTGCTCGGCGCCGGGCTGGTCGAGCCCGACGACGTCGTCGTGGTCGCCGCATCCGGGACGTCCGGCGCCGGCCGGGCCGCGAAGCCGCACCTGCTCGGCTCCGAGGTCATGGGCGCGCTGTCGGCCTACCGGGTCGGCGGCACCCACCAGCACACGCCCGAGATGGAGCAGTCGCTCGGCGGCGCGGCCGGCACCGGCGTCACCCTGTCCTTCACCCCGGTGCTCGCCCCCATGCCGCGGGGCATCCTGGCAACCTGCACGGCGGTGCTGGCGGACGGCACCACCGTGGCCGGGCTGCGCGAGGCGCTGCACGCGGCGTACGACGACGAGCCGTTCGTCCATGTCCTGCCCGAGGGGCAGTGGCCGACCACCGCGGCGACGCTCGGCTCCAACAGCGTGCACGTCCAGGTCGCTGCCGACACCCACAGCGGACGCGCCGTCGTCGTGGCAGTGCTGGACAACCTGGTCAAGGGCGCAGCCGGGCAGGCCGTCCAGAACGCCAACCTGGTCCTCGGGCTCGACGAGACCGCGGGTCTCCCTGTTGCCGGGATCGCGCCGTGAGCGAATCCCCACGGAACTGCTCGCTGCGGCGGTTGTGGGTGCCGTCTGGTCCGGCGCGCTCGCACTTCCGCGGGGGCCCCGAATGAGCGTCACCGCGGCGCACGGCTTCCGGGCGGCCGGCGTCTCCGCCGGCCTGAAGTCCGGGGGGATGCTCGACATCGCCCTGGTGGTCAACGACGGGCCGACGCCGGCGGGCGCCGGCGTGTTCACCGCCAACCGGGTCAAGGCGGCTCCCGTCATGTGGACCCAGCAGGTCGTGCGTGACGGACGGGTCGACGCGGTCGTCCTGAACTCCGGCGGGGCCAACGCGTGCACCGGGCCCGCCGGCTTCCAGGACACCCACGCGACCGCGGAGCGGGTCGCGGTGGCCCTCGGGGTGGCAGCCGGCGACGTCGCGGTCTGCTCCACCGGCCTCATCGGCGAGCGGCTGCCGGTCGACCGGCTGCTCGCCGGCGTCGCCGCCGCCGTCCCGCTCCTCGCGGTCTCCGGGGCGGACGACGCCGCCCGGGCGATCATGACGACCGACAGCGTGCCCAAGCAGTCGGTCGCGGTCGGGGCCGGTTTCCTGGTCGGCGGGATGGCGAAGGGTGCCGGCATGCTCGCCCCCGGACTGGCGACGATGCTCGTCGTGGTCACCACCGACGCGGTCGTGGAGCCGGCTGTGCTGGACTCCGTCCTGAGGCAGGCCACCTCCACGTCGTTCGACCGGGTCGACTCCGACGGCTGCATGTCCACCAACGACACGGTCCTGCTGCTGGCCTCCGGTGCGGCCGGGGTCACTCCGACCCGCGGGCAGCTGCTCGAGGCGGTCGAGGTCGTGTGCGCCGACCTGGCTCGCCAGCTCGTCGACGACGCCGAGGGGTCGTCCAAGTCGATCGCCGTCCAGGTCGTGCGGGCTGCCTCCGTCGCCGACGCTGTCGTCGTCGCCCGGTCGGTCGCGCGCAGCAACCTGCTCAAGTGCGCCATCCATGGCGAGGACCCCAACTGGGGCCGGGTGCTCAGCGCCGTCGGCACCACGGAGGCCGCCTTCGAGCCCGAGCACCTCGCCGTGGCGCTCAACGGCGTCTGGGTGTGCCGGGACGGCGCTGCGGCCGAGGACCGCGCGACGTGCGACCTGTCCGCGCGCGAGGTGACCATCACCGTCGACCTCGGTGCCGGCGAGCACGAGGCGACGGTGTGGACCAACGACCTCACCGCTGCCTACGTCCACGAGAACTCGGCCTACTCGACATGAGCCTCGACATGAGCGACCTCGACCCACGCCGCACCGTCCCGAGCGGCACCGTCGTGCCCGAGAGCGCCGGCAGCCGGCGGGCCGCGGCACTGGCGAAGGCCGGCGTCCTCGTCGACGCGCTCCCGTGGCTGGCGCGGTTCCACGGCCGCACCGTGGTGGTCAAGTTCGGCGGCAACGCGATGACGGACACCGCCCTGCAGGCGGCCTTCGCCGAGGACGTCGTCTTCCTGCGGTACGCCGGGTTGCGGCCGGTCGTCGTCCACGGCGGCGGCCCACAGATCACCCGGCAGCTGGAGAAGCTCGGCATCGAGAGCGTGTTCCAGTCCGGCCACCGCGTCACGACGCCCGAGGCGATGGACGTCGTCCGGATGGTGCTCGTCGGCCAGGTGCAGCGCGAGATCGTCGGCCTGGTGAACCAGCACGGCCCGTTCGCGGTCGGTCTGTCCGGTGAGGACGCGCACCTCTTCACTGCCGAGCAGCGGCTGCTCGAGGTCGACGGGGAGAACGTCGACCTCGGTCTCGTCGGCGACGTCGTCGACGTCGACCCCGGCGTCGTGCAGGGTCTGGTGGCCGACGGCCGGATCCCGGTCGTGTCCAGCGTCGCCCGAGGCACGGGCGGCGAGGTCTACAACGTCAACGCAGACACCGCTGCCGCCGCGCTCGCGGTCGCGCTCAAGGCCGAGAAGCTCGTCGTGCTCACCGACGTCGAGGGCCTCTATGCCGACTGGCCCACCGACGGGAGCACACCCTCCGTCGACGACGTCGTGTCGAGCATCACCGCCGACGACCTCGAGGCGCTGCTGCCGTCGCTGTCCAGCGGGATGATCCCGAAGATGGACGCCTGCCTGCGGGCCGTGCGCGGCGGGGTCCCCAAGGCGCACGTCATCGACGGCCGGGTGCCGCACGCGCTCCTCGTCGAGGTCTTCACCGACGAGGGCGTCGGGACGGAGGTGCACCCATGAGTCGCTGGGGCGACGTGATGGTCCCGTCCTACGGCGAGCCGACGCTGACCCTCGTCCGCGGTGACGGCGCGACGGTCTGGGACGACGACGGCACTGCCTACGTCGACCTGGTCGCGGGCATCGCCGTCAACGCGCTGGGGCACGCCCACCCGGCCGTCGTCGAGGCCGTGACGCGGCAGGTCGCGACCCTCGGGCACACCTCGAACCTCGTCGCCAACGAGCCGTCGATGCGGCTCGGCGAGCGGCTGCTCGCGCTCACCGGCCGCGACGGCCGGGTCTTCTTCGCCTCCTCCGGCGCGGAGGCCAACGAGACGGCCTTCAAGATGGCGCGGCGCACCGGCCGGCCGTCCGTCGTCGCCGCCGAGGGCGGCTTCCACGGGCGCACGATGGGCGCCCTCGCGCTCACCGGCCAGAAGGCGAAGCGGGCGCCCTTCGAGCCGCTGCCCGACGGCGTCTCCTTCGTGCCCTACGGCGACAGCGCGGCGCTCACGTCGGCTGTCGGGTCCTGGACCGCTGCCGTCTTCCTCGAGCCGGTGCTCGGCGAGGGCGGCGTGGTCCCGGCGCCGGAGGGCTACCTGGAGTCGGCCCGGCAGGCCACCCGCGACGCGGGCGCCCTGCTGGTGCTCGACGAGGTGCAGACGGGGATCGGCCGGACCGGTGCGTGGTTCGCGCACCAGACGGTCGGCGTCGAGCCGGACGTCCTCACCCTCGCCAAAGGGCTCGGCGGCGGCCTGCCGGTCAGCGCCTGCCTCGCGTTCGGTGACGCCGCGACCCTGCTCCGCCCCGGCATGCACGGCACCACGTTCGGTGGCAACCCGGTCTCGTGCGCGGCCGCGCTCGCGGTCCTCGACACCATCGAGGCCGACGGCCTGCTGGAGCGCGCGGCCGCTCTGGGAAAGACCCTGTCCGCCGGCATCAGCGCGATCGAGCACCCGCTGGTCGCCGGCGTCCGGGGCGCCGGGCTGATGCTCGGGGTGGTCCTGACCGCCCCCGTCGCCGCGGCGGTCGAGGCGGCGGCGCGCACCCACGGGTTCCTCGTCAACGCGGTCGCGCCCGACGTCGTCCGCCTGGTGCCGCCGCTCGTCCTCACCGACACGCAGGCCGAGTCGTTCCTCGCCATGCTTCCCGCAGTCCTCGACGCCGTTACGGTCCGCACGACCGGCACCGACGGAAGGGACGACACGTGAGCAGCCCGAGGCACTTCCTGCGCGACGACGACCTCACCCCCGACGAGCTCGTCGAGGTGCTCGACCTCGCCGACCGGATGAAGGCCGACCGGCTCGCCCTGCAGCCGCTGGCCGGGCCGAAGGCGGTCGCCGTCCTCTTCGACAAGCCGTCGACCCGCACCCGGGTCTCGTTCTCGGTAGGCATCGCCGAGCTCGGTGGCTACCCGCTGGTCATCGACGCGCAGTCCAGCCAGCTCGGTCGTGGCGAGCCGGTCGAGGACACCACCCGGGTCCTCGACCGCCAGTGCTCCGCGATCGTGTGGCGCACCTTCGGCCAGGACCGCATCGAGGCGATGGCCTCGGTCAGCCGGGTGCCGGTCGTCAACGCGCTGACCGACGAGTTCCACCCCTGCCAGGTCCTCGCCGACCTGCAGACCGTCCGCGAGCACAAGAAGGTGCTCGCCGGCCTGACGCTGACCTACCTCGGCGACGGCGCCAACAACATGGCGCACTCCTACCTGCTGGGCGGTGCCGCCGCCGGCATGCACGTCCGGGTCGGCTCGCCCGACGGCTTCGACCCCGACCCGGCTGTGCTGGCGCGGGCGCGGGAGATCGCGGCCGCCACCGGCGGGTCTGCCGAGCAGGTGCGCGACCCTGGTGCCGCCGCCGACGGCGCCGACGTGCTCGCCACCGACACCTGGGTGTCGATGGGGCAGGAGGGCGAGTCCGGCGACCGCGCTGCGCCGTTCGTGCCGTACGCCGTCGACGAGGCGGCGCTGGCCCGGGCGGCCGACGGCGCGGTCGTGCTGCACTGCCTGCCGGCGTACCGCGGCAAGGAGATCGCCGCCTCGGTCATCGACGGTCCGCAGAGCGTCGTGTGGGACGAGGCCGAGAACCGGCTGCACGCCCAGAAGGCCCTGCTCGCCTGGCTGCTGGAGCGCTCGTCATGAGCACCCTGGCGATGTCGAGGACCGCCCGGCACCGCCGGATCGTCGAGCTGCTCGAGACCCGGCGGGTGCGTTCGCAGGGCGAGCTCGTGGCCCTGCTCGGCGCCGACGGTCTCCGGGTCACCCAGACCACCTTGTCCCGCGACCTCGACGAGCTCGGCGCGGTGAAGATCCGCGACGGCGGCGGGGACCTCGTCTACGCCGTACCGGCCGAGGGCGGCGACCCGACACCGCGGCTGCCACCCCTCGACGGCGAGGCCGAAGGCCGGCTGTCGCGGCTGGCCGCCGAGCTGCTGGTGTCGGCCGACGCGTCGGCGAACCTCGTCGTGCTGCGCACGCCTCCCGGTGCCGCGCAGTTCCTCGCCAGCGCGCTGGACCGGGCCGGGCTGCCGGACGTCGTCGGCACGATCGCCGGCGACGACACCGTGATGGTGATCGCGCGCGACCCGCTCGGCGGCGAGACCCTCGCCGGCCGCCTGCTCGCCATGGCAGCACCGCACACCTGAGACCTGAACAACCCGACCCGATCAAGGAGAACCCCGTGTCCGAGCGCGTCGTCCTCGCCTACTCCGGAGGCCTCGACACCTCCGTCGCCATCGGCTGGATCGCCGACGAGACCGGGGCCGAGGTGATCGCCGTCGCGGCCGACGTGGGCCAGGGAGGCGAGAACCTCGACGAGATCCGTGAGCGAGCCCTCGCCTGCGGCGCCGTCGAGTCGCTGGTCCTCGACCTCAAGGACGAGTACGCCGAGCAGTACTGCATGCCGGCGCTCAAGGCGAACGCGCTCTACCTCGACCGCTACCCGCTGGTGTCGGCGCTGTCGCGGCCGGTGATCGTCAAGCACCTCGTCGAGGCCGCGCGCTACCACGGTGCCTCGATGGTGGCCCACGGCTGCACCGGCAAGGGCAACGACCAGGTCCGGTTCGAGGTCGGTATCGGTGCGCTGGCGCCGGACCTCACCGTGCTCGCGCCGGTGCGTGACTCCGGCATGACGCGGGACAAGGCCATCGCCTTCGCGGAGGAGAAGGGCCTGCCGATCGACGTCTCGAAGAAGTCGCCGTACTCCATCGACCAGAACCTGTGGGGGCGTGCCGTCGAGACCGGTTTCCTCGAGGACATCTGGAACGCGCCGATCGAGGACGTCTACGACTACACGGCCGACCCCTCCGTGCCGCGCGAGGCCGACGAGGTGGTGATCACCTTCGACAAGGGCGTACCCGTCGCGATCGACGGCCGGCCGGTGACCCCGCTGCAGGCGGTGCTCGAGCTCAACAAGCGGGCCGGTGCGCAGGGCGTCGGGCGGCTCGACCTGGTCGAGGACCGGCTGGTCGGCATCAAGAGCCGCGAGGTCTACGAGGCGCCGGGCGCCCTCGCGCTCATCACGGCACACCAGGAGCTGGAGAACGTCACGGTCGAGCGCGACCTGGCGCGGTTCAAGCGCACGGTCGACCAGCGGTGGGGCGAGCTGGTCTACGACGGCCTGTGGTTCTCGCCGCTGAAGCGGGCGCTGGACGTCTTCGTCGAGGAGGCCAACGCGCACGTGAGCGGTGACATCCGCCTGACCCTGCACGCCGGCAAGGCCGTGGTCACCGGGCGGCGCAGCACGTCGTCGCTGTACGAGTACGAGATGGCCACCTACGACTCCGGTGACCTGTTCGACCAGACCCTGGCCAAGGGCTTCGTCGAGCTGTGGGGGCTGCCGAGCAAGATGGCGTCGCGGCGCGACCATCGGCTCGGCGGCACGCCCGGCGAGTGACACCCCCGACGACCGGAGCAGCCGTGGGGGAGGAAGATCGAGGCGTGAGCGACAGCGGCACGACACCGACCCGGCTCTGGGGCGCGCGGTTCGGGGGAGGGCCGAGCGAGGCCCTCGCCCGGCTGTCGGTCAGCGTGCACTTCGACTGGCGGCTGGCGCCGTACGACCTGGCGGCGTCGCGCGCGCACGCCCGGGTGCTGCACGGCGCCGGACTGCTCGACGACGGCGAGCTCACCCGGATGATCGGCGCCCTGGACGGCCTCGAGGCAGCGGTCAAGGACGGGTCGTTCCGGCCCACCGTCGAGGACGAGGACGTGCACACCGCGCTCGAGCGCGGGCTCCTCGAGCGGCTGGGCTCCCTCGGCGGCAAGCTGCGCGCCGGACGCAGCCGCAACGACCAGGTGGCGACGGACCTGCGGCTCTACCTGCGCGACGCCGCGCGCCAGGTCGCGGCCGCTGTCGCCGACCTCGAGACCGCGATCGTGGGTCTCGCGGAGCGGCACCGCGGCACCGCGATGCCCGGCATGACACACCTCCAGCACGCGCAGCCGGTGCTGCTGGCCCACCACCTGCTCGCCCACGTGCACGCGTTCAAGCGCGACGTCGAGCGGCTGGTCGACTGGGACGTCCGCGCCGCGCTGAGCCCGCTCGGTGCCGGCGCCCTGGCGGGGTCCTCGCTGCCCCTCGACCCGGCCGCTGTCGCGGCGGAGCTCGGCTTCACCGCACCGATGGACAACTCCATCGACGCGGTGTCCGACCGCGACTTCGTCGCCGAGTTCTGCTTCGTCGCCGCGCTGCTGGGGGTGCACCTCTCGCGGCTCGGGGAGGAGATCTGCCTGTGGGCGACCACCGAGTTCGGCTGGGTCGACCTCGACGACGCCTACGCCACCGGGTCGTCGATCATGCCGCAGAAGAAGAACCCCGACATCGCCGAGCTCGCGCGTGGGAAGTCCGGCCGCCTGGTCGGCAACCTGATGGCACTGCTGACGACCCTCAAGGGCCTGCCGCTGGCCTACGACCGCGACCTGCAGGAGGACAAGGAGCCGGTGTTCGACTCGGTCGAGACGCTGCTGCTCGTGCTCCCCGCGGTGGCCGGCATGATGTCGACGCTCCGGGTCCGCGACGATCGGATGTCCGAGGCAGCAGCCACCGGTCATGCCCTGGCGACCGACGTCGCGGAGTGGCTGGTGCGCACCGGCACCGCGTTCCGCGACGCGCACGAGATCACCGGCCGGCTCGTGCGGCACTGCGACGAGCACGAGCTGGAGCTCTGGGAGGTCGACGACGAGGTTCTGGCCGGCATCGACGCGCGGCTGACCCCCGAGGTCCGGTCGGTGCTCTCCGTGCGTGGCGCGCTGAGGTCGCGCTCCACGCACGGCGGCACCGCACCGTCCCGCGTCGCCGAGCAGCTCGCCGCCCTGGCCGACGCCGCGCACGCGCACGCGGCCTGGGCGACCGGTGAGCGCTGACCGCCGGCTGACCCCTGCGTTCTTCGCCCGTCCGGTCCTCGAGGTCGCGCCGGACCTGCTCGGCCGCGTCGTCCGGCACGAGTCGCCCGCAGGGCCGGTGGCCGTGCGCCTGACGGAGGTCGAGGCGTACGCCGGTGCGGTCGACCCCGGCTCGCACGCCTTCCGCGGTCGGACGCCGCGCAACGCCGTGATGTTCGGGCCGGGCGGGCGCGTCTACGTCTACTTCACCTACGGCATGCACTGGTGCATGAACCTCGTGTGCGGTCCCGTGGGAGACGCGAGCGCCGTGCTGCTCCGGGCCGGCGAGGTGGTCGAGGGCGAACGGCTCGCGTCGGGCCGCCGGCTCACGGCGAAGGTTCCCCGTGAGCTGGCGCGAGGACCGGCCCGGCTGACCGTGGCGCTGGGGGTCGACGGGAGCCACGACGGCGTCGACGCGACCGACCCGGCGTCCTGCCTCACGCTGCATGCCGGTGCGGGCCGGCGCGGAGGCGACGTCGCGAGCGGTCCGCGGGTCGGCGTCGCCGGCGACGGGGCGGTGCAGCCGTGGCGGTTCTGGCTCAGCGGCGAGCCCACCGTGTCGGCGTACCGCCCGGCGGTATCGCGTCGCCGTCGCGCGGGCGACTAGGGGATGCTGGGCGCGCACCGTCCCGACCGCAGAGAGGTACGACACCACCGTGACCGCCGCCGACGAGCTCCTCGACGACCTGGCTTGGCGCGGCCTCATCGCCCTGAGCACCGACCTCGGTGCGCTGCGCGAGGCCCTCGACGCGGGACCGGTCACCTACTACGTGGGCTTCGACCCGACGTCGCCCAGCCTGCACCACGGTCACCTGGTCCAGGTGCTCACCGCCCGGCGCCTCCAGCAGGCGGGCCACCGTCCGCTGGCGCTCGTCGGCGGGTCGACCGGCCTGATCGGGGACCCGAGGCCGACCTCCGAGCGGACGCTGAACACGAAGGAGACCGTGGCCTCCTGGGTGGACAGCATCCGGGCCCAGATCGAGCCGTTCCTCTCCTTCGAGGGCGACAACGCCGCGGTACTGGTGAACAACCTCGACTGGACCGCGCCGATGTCGGCCATCGACTTCCTCCGCGACGTCGGCAAGCACTTCCGGGTCAACAAGATGATCACCAAGGACGCCGTCGCGGCGCGGCTCAACTCGGACCAGGGCATCTCCTACACCGAGTTCAGCTACCAGCTGCTCCAGGGACTGGACTTCCTCGAGCTGCACCGACGGCACGGCTGCACTCTCCAGTTCGGCGGCAGCGACCAGTGGGGCAACCTCACCGCGGGGCTGGACCTCATCCACCGGGTGGAGCACGCGCCGGTGCACGCGTTCGCCACGCCGCTGCTGACCCGGTCCGACGGGACCAAGTTCAGCGCCAGCGAGGGCGCCGCCCTGTGGCTGGATCCCGGGCTCACGTCGCCGTACGCCTTCTTCCAGTTCTGGCTCAACAGCGACGACCGCGACGTCGTCACCTACCTCAAGGTGCTCTCGTTCCGGTCCCGCGAGGAGATCGAGGAGCTCGAGAAGGCGGTCGCCGACCGTCCCCAGGCCCGCGAGGCCCAGCGCGCCCTCGCCGAGGAGGTGACCGCGCTGGTGCACGGCGAGGCCGAGCGGGACGCCGTGGTGGCCGCCAGCCAGGCGCTGTTCGGCCGCGGCGAGCTGACCGGGCTGGCGGCCGGCACGCTCGCCGCCTCGCTCGCCGAGCTGCCGCTCGCCGAGATCGACGTGGCGGTCGACGGCTGGCCGCTGGTCGTCGACCTGTTCGCCGTCACGGGGCTGTCCCCCAGCAAGAGCGCCGCCCGGCGAGCGGTCGCCGAGGGTGGCGCCTACCTGAACAACGTCCGCGTGGCGGCGGAGGACGCGGCGGTGGGCGCCGCGGACCTGCTCGCGGGGGAGTGGCTGGTGCTCCGGCGCGGCAAGCGG
>CAWARY010000010.1:0-24541 GCA_963784645.1 uncultured Actinomycetota bacterium
TGCCGCAGGCACGGCCTAACGGAGCGCCCGCTCGTACAACCCGATCATGCGTCGGGTCACCGCTTGCGCATGGCGAACCCGTCGTTGAACACCGCCTCGGCGACGTGCGCGCGTTGCCTCGCCGAGTCACGGTCGGTGACCGCGTCACGGAGCGCGGCGGCGAGGGCCGCCGGGTCCTCCGGCGGCACGAACCGCGCGGCCGTGTCGTCGACCGTCTCCCTGAGGGTGGGGAGGTCAGACGCCACGATGGGGCAGCGCAGGGCCATCGCCTCCAGCATCGCGCCGGCGGCGCCCTCCCAGCGCGACGGAAAGGCGAACACGTCCGCCGCGACCAGCAGGTCCGGCACGTCCGTCCGCGCTCCCAGGAAACGCACCCGGCAGAGAGACCGAGCGCCTCCGTCTGCGCCGCACTGCGCCGTGCTGCGACCCGGTCGCCCCGCGACGAGCAGCCAGACGTCGACGTGTGACCGGTCGATGGCCTAAGCCGCGCGTCGAGGCCCTGCTGGGGCCCCTGCCTTGCTACCGCAAGCGCGACCAGCTCGTCGTCGGCGAGGCCCAGACGCTGCCGCACTGCGATGCGACGGTCGGCGCTCCAGGAGCCCAGGTCGTCACGGGAGCGGCCGCGCGGAACGATATCGATCCGGTCCGTCCGGAGCCGGAGACGCCGCTGCATCTCCAGCGCCACGGTCCGGGAGACCGCGTGAAAGCGAGCGACGAGGCGCGCGGTGGCGGCGTCCGCTCCTTGGGCGAGAAGAAGCTTGGTCATCCTCACGTCCGGCGCCATCGCATCGCCACGCTCGTAGCCGACGTTTGCGAGCGTAGACACGACCGGCGTGCGCGAGAGCCGGCCCGCGATCCGACCCGCGAGGTCCGCCTCGTACACGCAGGTGTGCAGCAGGTCGGGGCGTTCCGTGCGCAGCAACGCGCGGACGGCTCGTACGTTGCCACGGCGGCTGCCGTGGTTGTCCAGCAGGATGTGTCGCACCCCCACCGCGGCCAGATCGGCCTCGAGAGGACCCTCCGCAGGCTTGAGTGTCGCCACGACGCAGGACAGCCCGGCGGCCCGCAGCCCGCGGACCAGAAGGACTGTCGACGTCTCGGCGCCTGCTGGAACGAGACTGTCGAGCAGGAAGAGGACCTTCATCGGGCCAGGTGACCGCCGACCGGGGAAAGGCACACCAGGTGGCGGCTCAACGGCGGGGGCATCGACGGCTTATGACTGGCGCGGACGACGCACGAAGACGGCGTCCATCTCGTTGACCAGGAGGCCGGTGCGGGACACCGGGACCATGCCGATGGGGGCGAATCCCGCGCGGTCGAGAAACTCGATGACCGCCTGCCAACGGGGGGTGTCGTCGTACAGAGGGATGATGGACAGTTCGACCAGCACAGCGACCAGCGACGGCATCAGGCCCTCGGCTCCGCGAAGGACCGCCAGGTCGTGCCCCTGGGTGTCGGTCTTCAGAATGGCTGGGCCGTCGACGCTGGGGACCACCTCGTCGAGCCGACGAACCGGGACCGGGATCGACGAGCGCTCCGCAAGTGCGGGGAAGCGGGTCGTCGCAGCCGAGGCCGCCTGATGCAGCGAGTTGAGGTCGCTCGTGCCGAACACGTTGAGCTCAGCAGTCTCCTCGCGGTCGCCCAGCGCGATCGCGTGCGCCGTCCAGAGCCGATCACCATGAACAGTGCGCTGCAAGGAGTCGAACGTGGCCGGGAAGGGTTCGAAAGACTCGATTCGGTGCTGGTAGCCCACCTGGCGGCGAAGCAGGTGGCCGAAACCGCCGTCGTTCGCACCGACGTCGAAGACGGTCGTCACCAGGTGGTGGGCAAGTACACGCTGAAGGTGCCACGGCAAGCTGAGTGGAGCGGGTGAGCGAGTGACGGACAGCCCGATGCGTCGCAGCACGGCCTGCGGCCGGACCGTGAGCAGCCGGCCGCTCGTCCCCACCCACCGATCCTATCCCGCGGGGCTGGCTGTCATCGGCGGTTAGCCTGCACGGGTGGACGACCTGACCTTCGTGGTGCCGACGAGGGACCGCCCTGACCTGTTGCTGCGGGCGGTTCGATCGATCACTCGGCTCGGCCATTCCGTCGTCGTCGTGGACGACGGGTCGACGTCGGCAGTTGTCCTGGCCCATCCGCAGGTGACGGTGCTCCGGCACGAGGTCTCCCGGGGAGTCGCCGCAGCCAGGAACACGGGCATCGACGCGGTGCAGACGGCTTGGGTCGCATTCCTCGACGACGACGACGAGGCGCTGGCTCGGCCCGCCCCGCGCGGTGAGGTCACCGTCTATGGCTTCCCGAGGATTATCACGGCAGACACGGTGCTGGACTCGTTTACCCCGAGCGTTGGGCAGACGGCGGTCCGCACCGAGGTCTGCCCGCGGTTCGACGACACGATGACGTCGAGCGAGGATGTCGAGTGGTGGCTTCGCCTCGCCACCTCGTTGCCGGTGACCCACGTACCCGAGCCGGGGTTCCGGTGGAACCGTCATGACGGGGCCAGGCTGCACGGGGGCGAGGCGAGCGCAGCCCTGCTGGGCCGTCTCGCGACGTACTACGCCACACACCCACGCGCGCGCGCCTTCCGCCTTGCGCGGCTGGCTGCGGCTCAGCGGCGATCTGGCAGCCCGCGAGCACTGGTCACCGCTGGGCGCGCGATGCTCGCTCACCCGAGCCGACGCCCGCTGGTGGCGCTCATCAAGGGGGTCTAGGCACCGGTATCCCGCTCCCGGCGCCGCCCTCCGCTCACGACGGGCGGGCTACAGTTCATGCTCTGCATGACGTCTGGCGGGCGGGACGCCCCGGGGCCGGGTCGGCTCGCCGGCCGACGAACAGGGGAGGACGGTCTGGACGCCGACGAGCCGGTCGCACCAGGCGGTGAGGAGTCCGCCGCATCGCTGGGGCAGCAGACTCGTCGTGGCTTGCGCCTGTCGGTGGTTGCCCAGACGGTCGTGCAGCTCGGCAGCGTCGCGGCCACAGTGGTCCTGGCCCGCCTCCTCACGCCCGGAGAGTTCGGGATCGTTGCACTTGGCCAGAGCCTGCTGGGCGTGACGGCTCTTGTCTCCCTCGTGGGCATCAACGCCGCCCTCATCACCCGCCGCGGTGATGTACAGGTGGTCGCCAGCACGTTCTTCTGGCTGGCCCTGATGATGGGCGTCGCGGTGGTGGCGCTGGCGACGGTCACCGCCGGTCCCCTGACCGGGGCACTCGGCTTGCGCACGGCTGCGCCCTACCTCGCCGTCCTCTCACTGTCCTTCGCCCTGGACCTCGTCGGGCTGGTCCCGGGCGCGCTGCTCCAGCGCTCCCGCTCGTTCGGCTGGCTCAACGGAGCGCAGGTCGCCGGGGCGTCGGTCTACTTCGTCGGCGAAGTCGTACTTGCCCTGCTCGGTAACGGTGCGTGGTCCGTCGTGATTGCCCAGGTGGCTGGGTCGGCGACGACGTCCGCTCTGGCCCTGCGTGGTGCGAGGTGGCTGCCCGGAAGGCACCTGGCCTTGCGCGAGAGCCTCAGCGATCTTCGGCTCACGGCAGAGGTCGGAGTTGGTCAGTTGTTGAGCTACCTGCAGAAGAACGTCGACTACTGGGCAGTCAGCCGGGTTCTTGGGGGAGGGGCGCTGGGCGTGTACTACGTCGCCTACGTGGTGCCCAACATTCTCCGGCTGCGTCTGTCGACCGCGGTGCGACAGGTGCTCATCCCGACGTTCGCCTCGTTGAGCACCGTTACGGATGCTGCAGACGTCTGGCGTCGGACCCTCCCGCTGACGATGGGCGTGGGCCTACCCGCATTGACGGGCTTGGCCGCCGTGGCCGACCTCGTCATCCGGGTCTTCTTCGGCAGCCGGTGGGATGCCGCGGTCGACCCGATGCGGGTGCTGACTCTCGGAACTGTTGCGGACCTCCTCATGACCTCGGTGGCCGCGCTTGCGATCGGACGCCGGCTCATGCGCCCCTACCTGGTGGTGCTCGGAGCGCGAGCGGTGGCCACCGCCGCCCTCGCGGTTCCGGTAGCGGTCATGACCCACTCGAACCTGGCGGTGGCATGGGCGGTGACGATCGCAGCAGGCGTGGGCCTCGTCGCACAGGAGCTCGTGCTGAGTCCACTGCTGGGCGCTGGCCTTCGGCAGGTCGCGAAGCCTTTGGCCGGATACGCCGCTCTGAGTGGGGCCATGGGAGCGATGGTCCTCGTTGCCGGGCACTACCTGCCGATGGTGCTGCCGCCCATCGTGCGACTCGGAATCCTGGGCCTCGGGGGCGCGATCGGGTACGTGCTGCTGGGCCGCCTCTTGGCGCCACGGCTGCTACGTCCGGTGCTCGCGGAGTCCCGAAGACTCGTGCTCGGGCGCTAGCGCCTGCGGCGGCGCCACCCGAACGGAGTAAACCGATCGTCGGCACCGATGCCGACATACTGACCATGTCTCGGGGTCGTGTGGTCGCAGTCGTGGCCTTCACGAGTCTCGTCGTCGGACTCAGTGGCTCAGTCGCAAGCGGCGCCACCCGCGCCGAACAGTCGGTGCTGATGGTCCCGGCCGCTATCGCCAGCGACTGCTCTGTCGACGTATCCGCCCCGCTCGAGCGCTGGTTGCAGTCCGTGCCAGACAGAGTGGTCGCCCGCCTTCGACAAGGTGGCTGTTATCGCGTCGAGACGGAGATCGTGGTCTCGCACAAGAAGCGGGTGACCCTCGACGGGAGAGCATGCTCTGCTGCGGCGAACCCTGTACACGCCTGCGGAACGCCGGTATCCGCACGCCAACGCCGTGCTCCGGCTCGTGGACTGGGTGGACTCCACGGTGCAAATGTCCGAATCCGAGGCACAAACACCAGCCCGGACCTCGACTACCTGCCTGCCGACGTGGGCACGTACCGCACAGGAGGTCGAGTTCGACCACGGCCTCGCCCTCCACGGATGCGGTCCGGACGACGGTCAGCGACGTGGACGTCCGCTCGGTCTGGGGCGACGGTGTGTACCTGGCCGGCGGGCGACCAGTGGACGAACCACGTGGTCACGACCATGTCGTCCTGCGCGACGTCCGTGTGGTACCAGAACGGTCGGCAGGGCATCGCGATCAACAGGTCCCGCCACGTGCTGGTGGACCGCGCGTACATGCAATACAGCCGCCGCGCGGCGATCGACCTCGAGCCGGACACGGCGGGCGAGACGATCTGCGACATCGAGATCCGCAACTCCGACCTCGGCTCGAACCTGCTGGCCATCTCCTCGGCCGGTGCCGGGCGGCGTGAACCAGGTCGTCGTCCACGACAACCGTGATCCACACGACCGGGGTGCCGTGGGTGTACGTGCGCTCGACGAAGGGCCTGGACCGGCACGACTGGACAGTTCGCGACAACGTCGTGACCTACCGCCTCGGTTCCCCGATGCCGGCGCTGGCCTTCTGGAACACGCACGGCATCATGGTTCAGGGCAACCGCATGTCAATCGCCACGACGCAGTCCCAGCTCGCGGTAGCGCTGTGGGACGGGAGCGACCACGCGACTGTCAAGTGCAACGTGTTCCTCGGCGCCAGGGCGGCCTTCGTCGAAGGTCCCGCGGGAGCGGCGACGCTGTCGTACAACCGGCTGACCCCCGGCGGTCGGGGCTGTGCCCGGCGGCCGGCCGGCCAGTCCAGCCCCTCGGCGTCCCGATCCCGCGGCTAGCGGTCGGTGCCACCGGCCCCCTCGTGCGTTACGCCGAACGCCTCGCTCGGCCTCCCCGTCCACGGGACCTTCGACCAGCGGATGGCGGTGTCGGTCGGCACGCTGCAGGGACGGCACGGCCTGGCCGACGACTGGAGTGCTGGACGACGGACTCCTGGCCGTTGCTGCTCAGCCGGCGAGGCTGACCGAACCCGCGCTCGGCCAACTCGAGGACAAGCTCGGCAAGTCGACGGGTGGTCGCGAGCGGGGTGCCCGTGGTCAGCGGCACCGTCAAGAGACGGCCCGCCAGGTCGTCGGTCACGGGCAGGGAGGTGTTAGCCGCCTCGGTCCCGTAGGCATCCTGCCGGTGCACGGGTGGCCAGAAGTAGCGACGGGAGTCGACACCTTCGGCCGCCAGGGCCCGCTGCAGCCACTCAGCCGAGGTGGTGCCGGGCACCAGCTCGAGGCTGAGGTCCTTGTACGTCGAGGTGTCGCCGTCCGCCGGTCGGAGGACCCGGATGCCGGCATCGGTGCCGACCGCCTCGGCGAAGGCCGCGACGGAGGCAGCCCTGGTGACCAGGCGGTCGTCGAGGCCGTCGAGGGAGGCGAGCGCCAGCACGGCGTGCAGCTCGGACATCCGTGCGTTGAGGCCGGGGAACCGGCAGTTGTAGTCGCCGGGGTTCCCGTAGTTGCGGCCGAGCCGCACGTGCCGGGCGAGGTCGTCGTGCCGGGTGGCGACCAGACCACCCTCGCCGGCAACGGTCACCTTGGTGGGGCTCATGCTGAAGACCTCGGCCTCGCCGAAGGTGCCGATGGCGCGGTCGCCCCGCAGCGACCCCAGGGCGTGGGCGCTGTCGAAGACCAGCGGGATCCCGTGCTCGGTCGCCAGCTGCTCGAGCGGCTCGACCTCGGCGGGGTGGCCGTAGAGGTGGGTCGCCGAGATCGCGGCTGCGCCGTCGACGACGCGCCGGGCGTCGTCGGGATCCAATGTGGCGCGGGTGCGCTCGATGTCCGCGAACCTCGGTCTGCCGCCGGCCCACCGGACCGCGTGGGCGCTGGCGGAGAACGTGTGGCTCGGCATGACGACGTCCCCGCTCACGCCGAGGCCTTGGTAGGTGAGCATCAGGCCCGCGGTGCACGACCCGACCGCGATCACGTGCGGCACGCCCATCCGGTCGGCGACGCGCTCCTCGAGCTCCGCCACGTGCCGACCGTTCGTGAGCTGGCCGCTCTCCAGGACCTGCTGGATCTTCGCCATGACTGCGGGCACGTCGTCGAAGGACGGGCGGACGAGCGGCAAGCCGTCCGGGAAGGCGGGGCTGCCGCCGTCGAGGGCGAGGTGTCGGGTCACGAGCTCGGCTCCAGGTCGTAGGCCGGCGGGCGCCGGGCGCCGCCGCGGCGAGCGAGGGGGGCGAAGGACAGGAACAGCAGGAGGAACGGGTAGGCCTGCACCCGTTGCCGGGCGAGGATGCCGAAGTTGCCGAACTGCGGAGAACAGGAAGACGAAGCCGAGCAGGTACACGAGCGCACATCAGGACGAAGGGGTCGCGAAGGCGACCGACGGTCGCCGCGACCCGACGCCAGGACACCACGGCACAGCAGAGCAGCCCGGTGCCCTCGGCGGAGGCGATGAGCACCTGCGCGCTGTCCGGCCTCCCAGGGGAAGGGACGGAACAGGACCGCAAGCGACGGCCGGGACAAGGTCGGCGGGACTCGCGAAGCGGGGTCGGCTGGAACGACGAGCCGCCCTGAGTGGTGAGCTCCCCTTGCCTGTTGAGCGTCTTCAGCGCCGAGGATGTCGCCGTCAACGCCCAGCGACTGGGCTGCGCGCGTGACGACGTAGAGACCGGCCAACCCGATCACGACGACACCAACGACCTTGATCACAGGCGTCAGAGCGTGTGCGGCTCAGGCTCGGCCGGACGACGTAGCCGGCGGCGAAGCTGGCCGCGAGTAGCGCCGCGATGTGCGGTCGGATCAGGAAGGCGATCAGCAGCCCGACGATCACGAGGGTTAGGCCCCACCGCTGGCGCGTGAAGCTGCGAGCGGCACCCAGCATGACCAGCCCGAGCGCGAGGGTGATAACAGCTTCCTTGCCGATCGATGACGGCCAGAAGGCCATCGACGGCAGGAAGAACACCAATCCCGCGTAGCGACGGTGCGCGACCTGAGGGACCGCCGTTCGGACAGCCCGGTAACAGCACAGCAGGCCGAGGAAGCCGACCCAGGAGAAGAAGAGGAACCCGCCGATCACCGTCGGGCCGATCAGGGCATAGACACCACCCGTGATGGAGCCCATCACCTTGGTCCCGAAGCCGCCGGCCTGGTCGGAGAAGGGCAGGATCAACTGACGGTACAGCGGGGCGAGCTTGCGTCCCTCGTCGTTGTAGCTGGAGGCGTCGGCGGAGCCGTCGTACAGCAGGAAAGCGACCGCCCAGCGGGGGACCGCCATGGCCAGTTTGACGACCAGCGCGGTGACCAGCAGCGGGTAGAGGTTCTCCAAGCCGTCGCGATCGGCCACCCGCCGCAGCAGGGGCAGTGTCACCATGATGAGCACCGGGCCGACGACAAAACCGCCCCAGATGTCGTAGTCCCAGTACTTCGTGAGCAGTGCCAAGGCGATCACGTAGGCGCAACCCGCCGCTCCGACGGTCAGGTCGGTGCGATGCAGACCGGATCGTGTCCGGAGCTCGGTCAGGCTCACGAGACCCGCGTGTAGCCACGAACGGCGCGACGTGCTCGCTGGCCCAGCCCCCAGCCGGCAGCGCCGAGGCGGCCTCCACGGGGGAATGCCAGCGCCGTCAGGAAGGCGACGCGCTCCCGGAGGGGGAGGATGCGGGCGACGGCCCAGGACAGGCCCGCGTAGCCGGCGTCGTCGTCGTGGTACAGGTCGAGCTCCTTGCGGGCCTGTGCCGGGACGTCGAAGGACGAGGCCCATGCGCTGAGGCCGACGACGTCGGCGATGTCGAGGCGGTCCCAGGCCGTCCGCACCCCCAGCGCCAGCACGTGGGTCGACTGCCATCCCCGTGCCAGGTCGATGACGTCGCGGGGGTCGACCTCGCCGCTGAGAACGACCTGAGCGATGTCGCGCAAGGTGGACAGGCGTGGGTTGCTGTCGCCGACGACCGCGTTGTAGCAGGACGCCAGCAGCCGGTGGGTGGTGGGCAGTGCGGCGATTTCTCGCCCGGCGAGCGTGAAGGTCTCCGGGTCTGCCCAGAGCTCGTCCTGCCTGACCTGGAGCCCGAGCGGACCCATGACGAAGGTGCGGTGCAGGTCGACGTTCGTGCCGTCCGAGGCGGCGACGAAGGTCGCGCCTTTCCCGAACCGCCTGTCGAAGCCGGGTCGCGGCTCGGGTGTCTCGCGGTGGAAGCCGAGGTCGGCGAGCCGGCGGGCCGCCTCGTCGAACGAGTCCGACGGGACCAGAACGTCGATGTCGCCGAAGGAGCGCAGGCTGGGATCGGCGTAGTCCAGGTGTGCCGACGCCGGTCCCTTCACCACTCGCATGGGGATCCCGCTCGCGTCGAACGTGGCCTGGAGGTCCAGCAGGCAGGCTTCGAGCTGCAGGCACACGCACATGGCCTCGGTGTGAGCGGCGTTGAGACGCTCGGTCTGGTCGCCGGTCAGTCTGAGCTGCTGGACTGAGGCAGCGGAGACGCCCAGGCCCAGGATGCGGTGCCCCGTCAGGCGTTGCAGCAGGTCGGCGAACGCGCCGTCGGTCGGTGGTCGGTCGGCGAACGACCTGCGAGAGCCGAGCAGGCCGTGGGCCGCCACCGCCTCGACCAGGGTCGAGGGGGCCGTCGTCGAGGTCACGCCGCGGCCCGGAGCAGCGACTGCTCGAGCAGGGAGCCGACCGTGTCGCGGACGTCGTCGGCGATGTCCGCGGGGGCGACGTGGTAGCGCTCGACCAGCTGCTGCACGAGCTCGTCGAGGGTCATCGGTCGGCGGAGGAGCTCCCAGATCGTGGTCCCCGCCCCGCTGAGCGACAGCACGTCCCCGCCTTCCGGCCGGAGCAGCAGCACGGCCGTCTCCACCTCACGGGTGAGCACCGCATCCGACCGGACGTAGCGCAGGGTCTCGTCGGTCACGAGCGGCGCCCCGAGCGGGTCCGGTCGCTGTGCGCCCCACGCCCGCTGGGGACACGGAGGACCCGGTCCCGCAGCCCGGACGTCCCGGACGGGGCCACGGTGGCCCGCTTGCTCCCGATCAGTGCGACCCCGAGCACGGGTACGCCGATCCGGGCCAGCAGCTCGCGGGTCCGGACGGCCTGGTCCTGCGTCGTGCGACGGACCCGGCCGACCATGACGACGGTGTCGACGTGCGGCATGACGTCGAGCGCGTCCGACCCTGCGAGGATCGGCGCGCCGTCGATGATCACTACGTCGGCGAGCTCGCGGGCCTGGGCGAGGATCCCGCCGACGTTGGCCTCGAGCACCCCTCCGCCGGAGGTGCGACGGCCCGCAGTGATGACGCTGACGGGGGCCACCGTGGACGGACGGACGATCTTCTCCAGCCGACCGGCGTCGCCGAGCAGGGCCAGGTCGCTGAGTCCCACCTCGCTGTCGACACCGAGCAGGGCGCCCAGGGCGGGGTTACGGAAATCGGCGTCGATGACGAGCACCCGCCGCCCGCTCTCGGCCAGGCACGCGGCCAGGTTCGCCGCGGTGCTGGTCTTCCCGGACCTGGCCGACGGTGCGGTCACGAGGACGACGGAGCCTGCACCCATGCGCTCCGAGGGGCGATCACCTCGGAGGGCTCGGCTCGGCATGAGCAGGAGCGCCGCCCGCAGCCCTCGGTAAGCCTCCGCGGCGGCGCTCTCGGGTGCGGCGACCGAGACCACCGGGCCGGCCCGGCGAAGGGCACGACTGAGGTGCGGGATCTCGGCGACCACCGGCAGGCCGAACGCCTCCTCCGCCGCGTGCCGTCCCTGGAGCCTGGTGTCGAGGCGCTCGGCGAGCAGTGCGACCGCGGCGCCGACCAGCAGGCCGACCAGCAGGCCGAGCAGGACCCGCGGGCGACGGGTCTGCGGCGCCTGGATGGACGGCGTGGTGCTGACCTGCGGGAAGGCCTGCGCCTGGTCGAGGACGTTCAGCGGGGAGCTGGCGGCACCGGCGGCCTGCAGCTGGATCCGCCGTTGGTAGAGGTTGGTCAGCGACTGCTCGGCCGCCTGTCGCTGCGAGGTCAGGACACTGGCCTGGATGCTGCCGTCGAGGGCACGCGCGGAGTCCTTGTTGATGATCCCCAGCTGCTTGACGATCGACGCCACCTGCGTGTCGACGCTGTCCAGGGCGGACTGGTTGTTCTTCTCGGCCAGCTCGACGAGGTACTTCACGGTCTGGTCGGCGAAGGCGTTGGCGATGGTCTCGGCCCGGGCGCCGTCCGGGTTGGTGCTGGTGATCGTGACGCTTCCGACGGTGTCGTCGCCGGCGACGGTCACCTCCTGGGCGAGGCCTGCCGGCGCTCCCTGGTACCCGACCTGCTTCGCCACCCGGCGGGGGATCTCGCCGGTGGAGATGTAGAGGCGGACGGTCGGGAGATCGACGGCCTGCACGTCCGGTGACCGCAGCAGGGTGGCCGTCGCCTGGTAGACGGTGCCGACGGGAACCTGGTTGGCCGTGGTCGCGGCGGGGGTTGTGAAGAAGGCAGCCGCAGCGGCGACGAGCGCCACGGCGGCGATGACTCGCCAGCGGCGTCGGAGGGCCCTCAGGTAGTCGAGGATGTCCATGCGGCAGCAGGCTCCGTGGTCTGATCAGGTGCGGTGGCCCGGTGCACCTCGTGCATCCGGGTCGTGGAAGAGGGCACGACGTCGTCCAGTCTGCGCCTTGGTCCGGCGGCCGTGCCGACATTCCCCCCGGAACCCGCGTCTGCGGCGCGTCGTCGGTGAGCCAGCCGGAGCAGACCGTCCTCGTGCCGTTCGGCGGCGTCGAGGGCCAGGTCGACCAGCAGCTGACGGGCCTCGTCGGTCCGGCCGTGGTCGGTGAGGAGCATGAGCGAGCTCACCGCGCGCCGGAGCAGCGTGGTCGGGGGGAGAACGGGGAAAGCCGCAGCACGGACGGGTGCGCGGTGGGCTGGGGGTCCTCCGCAGTCTCGTGCAGTGTCTCGTGCAGCTTCTCGCCAGGCCTGATGCCGGTGACCCGGATCTCGATGTCAGCGCCCGGACGCAGCCCGGAGAGCCGGATCAGTCGCTCCGCGAGCTCCTTGATGCTCACCGACGGGCCCATGTCCAGCATGAAGACCTCGCCGCCCTCCGAGAGGGCAGCGGCCTGCAGCACCAGCTGCACGGCCTCGGGGATGCTCATGAAGTAGCGGGTCATCCGACCGTCGGTGAGCGTCACCGGGCCGCCGCGCTTGATCTGCTCGAGGAACGTCGGCACGACGCTCCCGCGGCTGCCAAGGACGTTGCCGAACCGGACGGCGCAGTACGCATGGCCGTCGGGCTGGGCGGCGATCACCAGCTGCTCACCGAGCCGCTTGCTCGCGCCCATGATGCTGCTCGGCTCGACCGCCTTGTCGGTGCTGATGAACACCAGGCGCGCCGTGCCGGCCGCCACCGCGGCGCGCACGACCGCGTCCGTGCCGGTGACGTTGGTGCGGATCGCCTCAGCGGGGTGCGCCTCCAGAAGGGGCACGTGCTTGTGCGCCGCGGCGTGGAAGACGACGTCCGGGAGGTGGTCTCCGAAGATCTGGTTGATCCGGGCGCGGTCGCGGATATCGGCCAGCACCTGGGTCGCCCACGTCGGCAGGGTCGCTGCCACGTCGAACAGGTGGGTCTCGTCGTGGTCGAGCAGCAGGAGCTCGCTCGGCCCGAACGTCGCGACCTGTCGGGCGATCTCGGAGCCGATCGAACCGCCGGCGCCGGTGACGAGGACGACCTTGCCCGCCACGAGCTGCCGGACCTGCTCCAGATCGGTGTCGACCTGGGCCCGCCCGAGCAGGTCCTGGATGTCGACGTCGCGCACGTCCCGGAGGCCGACGCGGCCGCCGGCGAGCTCGTGCACGGGCGGCAGCACGCGCAGCGGCAGTCGGGCAGCCTCGGTGAGGTCGGCCACCCGGCGGACCAGCGCCTGGTCGGCGCTCGGTACGGCCAGCAGCACCTGGTCGGCGCCGGTGGCGCGGCTAGCCTCGACCAGCGAGCTGACAGGTCCCATGACGGGCACGCCGCGGATCCGTCGGCCGTGCGTGCGCGGGTCGTCGTCGAGCAGGCCACGGCGGACAGGTCCGACCCTCGCGGTCCATGTCGCGCAGGAGCGCGGCGCCGGCGTCGCCGGCGCCGACGAGCAGCACGCGGGTGACGCCAGGGCGCTGCCCGCCGGTGCGGCGGGTGGCCAGCAGCCGGGTGACTCCGGCGCGCTGCGCTCCGCCTCTCCGGGTGGCGAGCAGCCGCGCCTGGAACCGGACCAGCCCGGCCGCGCCGGTGTAGAGGATGCAGGCGGTGACGACGGTCGGAAGCGGGAGGGCCGGTGCCAGACGTCGAGCGAGCAGAGCGCCGTAGGCCGCGAAGGCGCCGAGGACGTGGCGGCGGGCCTCGACGATGCTGGCGTGCCGCCAGACCTGCGCGTAGAGACCGTGCGTACCAGTTCGCCAGGAGCACGACGGTGACGACGACGGGCAGGGCCTGCAGCGCGGCGGCGCGGTAATGGCCGGGCACGCTTCCGTTGAAGTGCAGCAGCAGCGCAGCGGCCAGGGTCAGCGCGACCAGCCCGGCATCGACCGCGATGGCGACGAGGTCCTCGCGCAGTCGAGCCGCGCGGCGCGCAAGGCCCCGCGCCGCAGGTAGTGGCCCCCCACGATATGCATGAACCGTCCCGCCACCACTGACCGGCCGCCCACAAGGTGACCTGCGTCAGTCAACCAACCGAGCAGGGACATGTCGAGCGGAGGCCGAGGATCGGACAGATGGGCCTAATGGCGTCACCGAACGGCCGATGGCGGTCCCGCTGTTCCGACGCTCGTGGTCACCGACTGGAGAGTTCCGACCACCGGTCCGCGACCGATTGCCCGTCGAACCGGTCGATCGCGAGCGCGCGTGCCTGGGCCCCCCATTCCGACCCGCCGCTCGAAGCACGCACCCAGCGCGGCCGCGGTCGCCAGGACGTCGATCCGACCGGGACGAGTCGCCCGGTGACGCCGTCGACGACAAGTCGCAGACGAAGCCGACATCGGTCGCCGACGAGGGGCAGTCCGCACATGGCTGCCTCCACCAGGGCCCCGGGCAGGCCCTCGGTCGAGCTGGTCAGGAGTGCCACGTGGCGGCTGCGAGCGCGGGACGGACGTCGGCGAGCGCGCCGATGAGGTGGACCCGGCCCGGCGCCTTGCGGGCGGCTCGGTCCCGGAGCTGACCGACGAGCGGTCCGTCCCCGGCAATCAGGAGATGCCAGTCGGGGAGTGCGCCGACGGCGTCGACGGCGACGTCGAGCCGCTTCTCCTGGCTCAGGGCCGCCACGGCCACCGCAACCGGGGCGGAGGGTGGGATCCCGAATGCGACGCACGCCGATCTCCGCGCCTGCTCGCTGCTCGGCGTGAAAAGGCTGCGAGTCGCGGCCGTTGCCGGTGAACCGGACCTTGGCGCGGGGCACGCTCAGGTGCTGGACGAGCCGCTCGACCGCGCTCGGCGCGATGGCGCCGACAGCCGCCGCGCCCCCCAGCATCCAGCGCACCCGCAGGCGGCGCGCCGAGGAGGCGGACCAGTGCAGGGGGTCGCCGATGTTCACATACACGAACGGGGTGCGGCTGCCCAGCAGCGCGAGCCGGCAGGCGAGCAGCGTGTCCGACCCGTGCGCGACCACCACGTCCGCGGCGGCGGACGCCCGGCGTACTCCGCGAAACGCAGCCGGCGCCCGGGTATTCGCGCCGAGCGACGGCACGTCGAGCGACGTCTGGCCCGGTGCTGCCGGGCGCCAGCGCGACGATCCGCGAGGTGCACACCGCGCTCGAGCAGCGTCTCGTGCAGCTGCATGCCCGAAGGTCTCGGCGCCACGCCGGTGTGTCGCGGGTGAGCACGTGCAGCACCCGCACGGCCGGACACCTCCCGCTCGTGAAATCGGTCGAAGACGCCCCACCTGGGGCGGCCGCAACCTATCCTGCCGTGGTGCGCCAGACCGTGAAGGCTGCGCTCGCACGGGGGGTGCCTCCGAGGGGGCGGTCGGCCGGCGCGACGCTGCTCATCTACCACCGGGTCGGTGGCGGGTCGCCCGACGAGCGCGACCTCGCCCCCGACGAGTTCCGTCGCCAGCTCGACGTCCTCGACGGCCACGACGTGGTGGCGCTGGACACCGCACTGGACCGGCTCGACGCCGGTGACACGACACCGTCGGTCGTGCTGACGTTCGACGACGGCTTCGCCGACGTCCACGAGCACGCCTGGCCGCTGCTGCGTGACCGGCGGGTGCCGTTCACGCTGTACCTGGCAAGCGCGTTCGTCGGCGGCACGATGCACTGGGACGGCTCGACCGCCAAGGCGGCCGGCCCGGCCCTGAGCTGGTCCCAGGTGGTGGAGATGCAGGGCAGTGGTCTGATGACGCTCGGCAACCACACCCATCGCCATGTCCGCCCCGAGGTCCTCGGGGTGGCGGAGCTCGACGAGTGCAGCGACGAGCTGCAGCACCGCCTGGGTGTCCGACCGGCCCACTTCGCCTACCCGTGGGGGATCGCGGTGCCGGCGATGGAGCCGGCGCTGCGCTCCCGGTTCCGGTCCGCGTGCACGGGTCAGCTCGGCCGCAACCTGCCCGGGACGGACCCGATGCTCCTGCGCCGGGTCCCCGTGCGCCGCACCGACCCGATCGGCTTCTTCGCCGCGAAGCTGCGCGGCGGCCTCGGTGCGGAGCGCGCGTACGCCGGCATCGTCCGGGGTGCCAAGGTCCTCGGTGCCCGTGCCTGAGACCGCCACGGCCACGCCGCGGCTCGTCACCGGCGGTCGCCCCGCCCGGGTCGCCCACCTGACCACCGTCGACCTCAGCCTGCACGCCCTGCTCGCGACCGAGCTCGTGGTCGACGTCGAGGCCGGCTGTGAGGTCTGGGGCGTGAGCGCACCCGGGCCGTACGTCGAGCGGGTGCGCTCCCTGGGCGTGCAGCACGCGGCGGTCCCGTCCTTCGACCGGTCCTGGCGCCCCGCCAACGACGCCCGTGCCACCCGCGAGCTGGCCGCGGTCCTCCGGCGGGTGCGGCCGGACGTGCTGCACACCCACACGCCGAAGGCCGGCGTGCTCGGTCGCCTGCTCGGCCGCGCGCTGCGCGTGCCGGTGGTCGTCGACACCTGCCACGGGCTGTGGACCCGGCCCGAGCAGCGCTCCGCGGTGCGTCGTGCCGTCGTGACCGTCGAGGGGGTCGCGAGCAGGTTCGCCCACGCCGAGCTGTACCAGAACGCTGAGGACCGGGAGACGCTGCGGCGCTGGGTCGGGCAACGGGGGGCGGTGGTGGGGAACGGCGTCGACCTGACCCGCTTCCCCGGGGCAGGCCGGGCGCGCGTGCGGGCCGAGCTGGGTGTGGCCGACGACGTCCTGCTCGTCGGCGGCGTCGGCCGGATGGTCCGCGAGAAGGGCATCGAGGAGTACGTCGAGACGGCTCAGGCCCTGGCCGGTCGCGCCTCGTTCGTCTGGGTCGGCCCGGAGGACGACGCGAAGCCGGACTCCCTCCGGAGCGCGGACGTCGAGGGCGCGGTCCGCTTCCTGGGGCCGCGGGACGACATGGCCGACGTGTACGCCGCGCTGGACGTCTTCGTGCTGCCGTCCTGGCGCGAGGGGTTCTCCCGCTCGGCGATGGAGGCGGCGGCCACCGGTCTGCCGATGGTCCTCACCGACATCCGGGGCTGCCGCGAGATCGGTACCCATGGCGAGCACCTGCTGCTGGTCCCAGCCTCGCCGGCCGGAGGCCCTCACCGCCGCGGTGTCCCGGCTGCTGGCAGACCCGTCGCTGCGCGGGCGGCTCGGGGCGGCGGCGCGGGCGCGAGCGCTGGCCGAGTTCGACCAGCGGGCGGTGGCCCGCCGGTCGCTGGAGACCTATGTCGCGGTCGCGCGCCGCCGGGGGCTGCCGTGGAGCCTGGCGGAGCCGTCGTGAGGCGGGCGCTGGATGTCGCCGTGGCCGGTCTGGCACTCCTGCTGCTGTCGCCCGTCCTGCTGGTCTGTCTGCTCGTGGTGCGGATCGCGCTCGGATCGCCGGTCGTCTTCCGGCAGCGGCGCACCGGCCTGACCGGCCGCGAGTTCACGATCTACAAGCTCCGCACGATGCGCGCCGAGCGCCGGCCGGGGGAGCCCGACGCGGAGCGGACCGGGAAGGTCGGCGCGTTCCTGCGCGGCACCAGTCTGGACGAGCTGCCGCAGCTGGTGAACGTCCTCGTCGGCGACATGTCGCTGATCGGCCCGCGGCCGACGCTGCCCGAGCAGGTCGCGCACTACACGCCGCGCCAGCACCGGCGGCACGAGGTGCGCCCCGGCATCACCGGCTGGGCGCAGGTCAACGGTCGCAACTCGCTGTCCTGGCCGGAACGGATCGAGCTCGACATCTGGTACATCGACCATCGGAGCGCCTGCGTTGGACGCCCGCATCGTCGGACGGACCCTGCGCCGCCTGGTGCGCCCCTCAGGTGTCTACGGGGAGGGTGGCGTGAACTCCGGCTATCCGGCCTCTGCGGACGACCCGACCAAGGACAGATAGATCTGCTCCATCCGCGTCGACGCCCGGCGGATGTCGAAGTGGACCGCCCGTCGTTCCGCGGCCTCTGACAGCCGCCGACGCAGGCCGTGGTCACGCACGACAAGGAGCAGTGCGTCTGCCAGGGCACCCTCGTCACGTGGCGGCACCAACAGGCCCTCCACGTCGTGGCTGACCTCGTCGGGGATCCCTCCCACCGTGGTCGCCACCACCGGCAGCCCGACGCAGAGAGCCTCCATGATCGCGATCGGGGTCCCCTCGAAGCGCGAGGGCAGGACGAAGACGTCCGAGGCCGCCAGCAGCGCCGGGATGTCGTCCACCTGTCCGAGGAAGCGGAACGAGTCGCCGAGACCCAGCCGACGGTGCTGCTCACCCAGGTCGTCGGCGAGCGCCCCCTGCCCGGCGGCGAGGAAGACGGTGCCGGGCACCTGACGGGTGACCTGCACGGCCGCCTTCAGCAGCTCGGGGTAGCCCTTCTCCCGGCGCAGGTTGGCGACCGTGGTGACCACGAGCGTGTCCGGTGCGATCGCGAGCCGCTCCCGCTCGGCGTCCCGGCGTCGCCGGACGTCCCGGTAGTCCGCGAGCACCACGCCGTGCACCAGGACCTCGACTCCGGGGCGCAGCGGTCGCCAGATCGAGTCACGGGCCTGCGCCGAGACGGCGAAGCGGTGGTCGTCGAACCGGTGCAGCGACGCGTTGGCCCACCGGGTCGGCAGCAGGTACGACGCCCAGCTGTTGTGCTCGGTCGAGACCAGGACCGGCCGTCGACGCAGGAGGAGCCGGGCGACGACCCGGGCGATGCCGGCGGCCAACGGCGAGTGCATGTGCACGATGTCGAACCGCTCCGCCCGCAGCAGCCGCCACAGCCGGAAGACGCGCCTCGACGGGTGCTCGCCGGGCTGCAGGAGGCAGACGACGCGGACGCCTTCACGCTCGAGCGCGGGCCGGAACGCATCCTTGTGGGGCAGCACGTAGGCGACGGTGTACTCGAAGGTGTCGTGGTCGGCGACCCGGGCGAGCGACACGAGCAGCCGCTCGGCACCCCCGGCACCCAGCCCCTTGATGAGCCAGAGGACCCTGATCCGGGGAGTGGGGGTGCGTCCCGCGGGTGGCGTGGTAGTCATGACCGGTCAGCAGTGGGCGGAGCGCAGGGGGGCACGGCGGTGTGCGGCGTCGCGGGCATCGTCGAAGTGGGTGCACCCGTTCTCGGGGAGTCGCTCGGGGCGTGCGTCGGTGCGATGACCGACCGGCTGGCCCACCGTGGACCGGACGACCACGGTGCGTACGTTGACGCCGCGGCGGGGGTAGCGCTCGGCCACCGTCGCCTGGCCGTGCTCGACCTCACCCCGTCCGGACATCAGCCGATGATGTCGCACAGCGGACGGTACGCGCTGGTCTTCAACGGGGAGATCTACAACTTCCGCGACCTCCGGAGCCGGCTCGAGTCCGACGGCGTCGCCTTCCGGGGCAGCGGCGACACCGAGGTGCTGCTCGCCGGCTGGGAGCGATGGGGCTGCGACCGGCTGCTCGACGCGCTCAACGGCATGTTCGCGCTCGCCGTCTGGGACACCGTCGACCGCACCCTGACGCTGGCCCGGGACCGAGTCGGCGAGAAGCCGCTGTACTGGGTGCGCACCCCTGCCGTGCTGGGCTTCGCCTCCGAGATGTCGGCGCTGCGCCACCTGCCCGGCTTCCGCCCCTCCGTCGACCACGACGTGGTCGCCGGGATGCTCCGCTGGGGCTTCGTGGCCGGGGAGCGGGCAGCGTGGGAGGGGGTCCGCCGGCTCGCACCCGGGGCGCTGCTGACGCTGCGGGACGGGCAGGTCGACGTCCGCCGCTGGTGGGACCTCGACACCGTCGTGGCCCGCAGCAAGCCGGCCCGGTCGGACCGCAGCAGGTCGGACGAGGAGCTGGTGGCCGAGCTGGACGCCCTGCTGGCCGACTCGGTGCGCCTGCGGCTGGAGTCCGACGTCCCGCTCGGCACCTTCCTGTCCGGCGGCGTCGACTCCTCCCTGGTCACTGCTCTGGCGGCGCGTGCCGCCGGCGACGTCCGCAGCTTCACCGTCGCGATGGCCGGCGAGACCGACCTCGACGAGTCCGCGGCGGCGGGTGCCGTCGCGGCGCACCTCGGCACCACCCACACCGAGCTCACCCTCGAGCCGGCCGACGTCATCGCCTCCGTCCCGGAGCTCGGCCGGATCTACGACGAGCCGTTCGCCGACCCGTCCGGGCTGGCCGTGCTCCTGCTCTCGCGGCTCACCCGCGGTCAGGTCACCGTCGCGCTGTCCGGCGACGGCGGCGACGAGGTGTTCGCCGGGTACAACCGGTACGCCGCCGCCCAGCGGGTGCTGCGCGCCGGCTCCCGGCTGCCTCGCCCGGTGCGGCACGCCGCCGCGCGGATGGCGACCGGCGTCCCCCTCGACACCTGGCAGCGGCTGTCCGGCCCCCTCGGTCGCCTCCCCGCGCTGCGCGGCGTCCCCGCCTTGGCGGGCAAGGTGCACCGGGCGGGCTCGGTGCTGGCTGCCGGCGACCTGGGGCGGGCCTGGGTCGGACTGGCCACGGTCTGGCCGGAACCGCCGCTGCTGCGCCATTCGGACGACCCGAGCCAGGCGCCGGACGACGACCTCCGGTCGCTCGTCCTCCGGGACCAGCAGGTCACCCTGCCCGACGACATGCTCGTCAAGGTCGACAGGGCCAGCATGTCCGTGGCCCTTGAGACCCGCGTCCCGCTGCTCGACCACCGGGTCCTCGAGTGGTCCTGGGGGGTGCCGGACGACGTCCTGGTCCGGGCCGGCCGCGGGAAGTGGGTGCTGCGCGAGGTGCTGCGTCGCTACGTCCCCGACGAGCTGGTCGACCGGCCCAAGCTGGGCTTCGACCCGCCGGTCGGGGCCTGGCTGCGTGGCCCGCTGCGCGACTGGGCCGGCGACCTGCTCTCGCCCGCGGCGCTGCGCCGTCACGGCCTCGTCGACCCGGTTCCCGTGGAGGCGGCGTGGCAGGCGCACCAGCGCGGCCGCGCCGACCACACCTACCGGTTGTGGGCCGTGCTCATGCTCGAGTCCTGGCTCGACGCCCAGGCGGTGGCGTGAGCACCCAGGAGGTGGGGGAGCCGGACGAGGTGACGATCCGGGACGCCGGTCCCGACGACGACGCCGCCATCCGGGGGCTGGTCGGCTCGGTGATGGGCTGGGGCGACGACGGCGCCGCGGCCCGGATGTGGCACTGGAAGCACGTCGCCAACGCGAGCGGACCGTCCCCGACCTGGGTGGCCACCGACGCCACCGGCCGGCTGCTCGGAGTCCGCACCTTCCTGCGCTGGCGCTTCGCGTCGGCAGACGGGCCGAGGACCGCGGTCCGCGCCGTCGACACGGTCACGCACCCGGACGCCCGCGGCCGCGGCCTGTTCAAGCGGCTGACCCTGCACGGTCTGGCGCGGCTCGCCGAGGAGGGGGTCGACTTCGTCTTCAACACCCCCAACGACCAGTCCCGGCCGGGGTACCTGTCGATGGGCTGGCACCCGGTCCGGCAGCTCGCCGTGGCGGTCCAGCCACGTGGCCCGGTCGGAGCCATCCGGATGGCGCGCAACCGCGTGCCCGCTGATCTCGACTCGCTCCCTGTGACAGCGGGCTCTGCCGCGGGCGACGCCTTGGACGACGCCACCTGCCTCGCCCTGGCCGGGACCGCTGGGTCGGGGCTGTCGACACTGCGCGACCCTGCGCACCTGCGGTGGCGCTACGCGGCGCTGCCCGAGCTCGCCTACCGCGTGGTCCAGCTCGGCCGGGACCCCGAGGAGGGCGTCGCCGTCGTCCGGGCCCGTCGGCGGGGGACGGCTGTCGAGCTGACCGTGGCCGAGCTGGCCGCGCCCTCGCCGGTGGCCGCGGCCCGCGTGGTGCGCTCCGCCCTCCGGGCGACGCGGGCGGACTTCGCGCTGGCCCTTCCCGCCACGGGCGCCGCGTCCGGCGGGGGCGTCCCGGTGCCGTCGCTTGGCCCGCTGCTGGTGGCGCGAGCGATCAGCACCCAGCCGCCGGCCGCGAAAGCCTGGCGGCTGAGCATGGGCGACGTCGAGCTGTTCTGACGCCGTGGACGACGGGGCGGATCTGGGCGGGCGGGTAGCCCGACGCTCAGCTCTCGGCGGTGCCCTCGCGGCGCTTCTTGACCGCACGGGTCGCGGCCCCGACGGCGAGTGCGCCGACGCCGAGCGCGGCAACGTCACCGGCGACCGACCCGGTGTGGGGGAGCTTGGTGCCCTCGACCGCGGTGTCCGGCTTCGAGCCGCCACCCGCGTTCGAGGTCTTGGTGCCCTCGACCGCGACCTCGACCGAGCCCTGGGCTGCGACGGCGGTGCCGCTCATCGACTGCACGACGGGGACGGTCCACACCAGGGCACCACCGACAGCGGCCGCCCGGCGCAGCGCATCGCGTCGGGTGAGTCCCGACGACTCCGGCTGCTGGCCGTCCTGCATGTGCCCACCCCTCGTTCACGCCGCGTGTCGGCGCTCCCGGAGGTCACTCTGGTGCTTGGGGCAACCGTCACGCAAGGTTACGTAGGAGAACTCCGCCGTTCGGACGAGGCCGTCCGACGCGGGACGAAGCGTCCCCAATGCGGCTGATCACTGGCCAACCCGGACAGAGCACACCCGAGAGCGAGCACCGAGGGAAACGCCAGGACGTAGTCCACACCAGCGTTGGCCCAGAGGGCGGCCAGCCCGGCGAGCCCCACCGCTGCCGTCCTCGGCGAGGTCTTCCCGGTTCCGGCCCAGGCCCTGCGCCCGAGTCCCACCGCCAGCGCGAGGACGACGCCCGCCTCCAGCAGCAGGCCGGGCACGCCGTTCTCGACGCCGCGCTGCAGCAGCTCGGCGTGCGCCTCCCTCGTGTCGCTGTCCCCGGCCGCTGTCGGCGAGACCGACGGGAACTCGCGGGCACCGGCGCCCAGGACCGGACGGTCCGGCAGCGCGTCGACACCGTCGGTCCAGAGGTCCACCCGACGTCCGGTGAGGACGTCGACCCCGAGGTCGTCGATGCCGATGGCGCCGACCACGAAGGGCAGCACCGACGCACCCGCCAGCACCACCGCGCTCAGCAGTACGGACACCCGGAGCCCGACCCGCCCCGGCGCCGCGACCGCCACCGCGACCAGCACGACGCCCGCGGTGGCCGCTACCGCCCCGATCAGGGCGGTCACCACGAGAGCCACCACCACACCCGCCAATGCCCCCCAGCGCGCCCGACGGTCCTGCGCGGCGCCGACAAGGCCGAGCGCGACCCCAGCCTGCGCCGCCAGCGCGGCATTCGCGTTGGCGTAGCCCAGCGGACCGCCGAGCACGTCGCCCAGCGGGCCGGAGCCGGTGAGCACCCACGCCAGCGCCCCGACGCCCAGGGCGCCGGCCACCCACGGCCGGGCTGGCCCGGGGACACCGCGCCCGACCAGGTACGCCACGGTGCCGACGGCGATCGCGCCGGCCACCGGCCACGGGTCGCCATGCTGACCCACGCTGGTGAGCAGGACCCAGCCGAGGAGCAGCTCGGCGAGGGCGAGGGGGAGCCGGAGCGACACGCCGTCGCCTCAGTTAGCCAGGGAGTGGAACCAGTCGACCGTCGCGGCGAGCCCCTCGTCCAGCAGGACCGGACGGACGTCCGGGAACAGCTGCCGCAACCGCGAGTTGTCCGCCTGGCTGTGCCGCACATCGCCGTCCCGTGGCGGCAGGTGCTCGCGGGGCACGTCGTGACCGACCAGCCCCTCGATCCGTCCGAGCAGGTCGTTCAGCGTCGTCCGCGAGCCGAAGGCAAGGTTCACTGCGATGTCGCTGGTCACCCGGCGCCGCGCGGCTTCCGCGAGCAGCCCGGCGACGGTCCCTACGTAGGTGAAGTCCCGGCTCTGCTCGCCGTCACCGTGCACAGGGACCGGACGGCCTGCCAGGGCTGCGTCGAGGAAAGCCGGCACGACGGCGGCGTAGGCGTGACCGGCCGCTTGCAGCGGGCCGAACACGTTGAAGAAGCGGAAGGGCAGTACCTCGAGGTCGTAGCAGTGCGCGAAGGCCAGGGCATACGCCTCGGCCGCGAGCTTGCTCACGGCGTACGGACTGAGCGGTGCAGCGCGCAGGTCCTCGCTCTTGGGGAGTGTGGGGTTGGCGCCGTAGACCGAGCTCGACGACGCCAGGACGAGGTAGGGACCGCCGGCGCGCCGCACCGCCTGCAGGACCTCGAGCGTGCCGGTGGCGTTCGCCTGGTGGGAGGCCATCGGGTCGACGACCGAGCGCGGAACCGACGGCACCGCCGCAAGGTGCACCACGGCGTCGGCGCCGGCCAGGGCCCGGTCCAGCAGGCCCGGGTCGAGGATCGATCCCTCGTGCACCTCGGTATCCAGCCCCGCCAGGTTGTCGCGGGACCCGGTGGAGAAGTCGTCGAGCACGACCACCCGGTCCACGTCGTCCGCACCGGTCAGGTGCCTCACCAGGTTCGCCCCGATGAAGCCGGCACCGCCGGTGACCACCACGTTCATCGTCACGTGCCCCCGCCCCTGTCGGTCGACGACCTGTCGGTCGACCGGCGGCACCCTACCGAGTGACGGCATGATCGGTCCGTGACGGTTCAACGCGTGGTGGTGGTCGGTGCGGGCGGGCACGGCCGCGAAGCCGTGACGATCGCGTGCGCAGCGGGGGCTGATGTCGCCGGGGTGCTCGACGACGGGTCACCGGACCTGGGGCTGCTGGCCGACCTCGGCGTCCCGCACCTCGGTGGCGTCGACTGGCTGGCGACCGCCGTCCCGGTGCCTGGCTTCGTCGCGGCGCTCGGCGACCCCGGCGCCCGCCGCCAGGTGGTGGCCCGCGCCATCGCGGCGGGTGCCGCCGGGGCCACGCTCGTCCATCCCGCGGCCACCCTCGGACCGCGCGTCGAGCTGGGGCCCGGCGTGCTGGTCTGGCCGCAGGCCGTCGTCACGGCCCAGGCCCGCGTGGGCGAGCACACCCATCTCAACGTGGGCTGCTCCGTCAGCCACGACTGCGACGTGGGCGCCTTCGTGACCGTCGGCCCGGGAGCCCGGGTCTGCGGCGCCGTCGTTCTCGACGACGGCGCGTGGTTGGGCGCCGGCGCCGTCGTCCTACCCGGTGTCCGCGTCGGCGCCGGTGCCGTGGTCGGCGCGGGGGCCGTGGTGCTGCACGACGTGCCACCCGGCCGCACGGTCGTCGGAGCGCCGGCGCGGCCGCTGCCCGCTCCCTGAGACGAGGCGCGCCGATGTGACAGCAGCCGCGGCGATGGGGGAGGATGCCCGCGA
>CAWARY010000011.1:0-351995 GCA_963784645.1 uncultured Actinomycetota bacterium
AGCCGTTCAAGGCGCGCCTCCAGGGCGTCGAGACGGTCGTTCCAGAAGGTCGAATAGGTCGCTGCCCAGGCCACGACGTCTTGTAGAGGCGCTGCGTTGAGGGTATGGATCCGTTCGCGTCCGCGCCGGGTGGATGTGATCAGGTCCGCATCCTCGAGAAGGCCCAGGTGCTTGGCTACCGCCTGCCGACTTATCGGGAGGCGCTGACACAGGTCACTGAGACTCTGCTCGCCGCGATCCCTCAGGAGATCCAGCAGCATCCGTCGATGCGGTTCGGCCACCGCTCGGTAAACCCCTGCGCTCATCCTTGGACAATAAGGCAACCATATGGTTGCCTGTCAATGACGGGCGGTCGTCCAGCGATGGGAGGCGGAGCGGTGTACGGAAGGATCCAGGCCACCGATGCGGGCTACTCGCTCTCCTTCACCCGCGAACTAACGGCGCCCATCGAGCGGGTGTGGGAGATGCTGACCAGTCAGGCGGCCCGCGCGGACTGGCTGTTCGACGGCACTATCGAACCGGGCGTGGGTGGCCACGTTCACCTCTTTGACGCTCACCACACGATCACCGGACAGGTGACCGCCTGGCAGCCGCCCCACCTACTGGCACTGACTTGGAGCAGTCCGGACGCCCCACACGGGGAGGTGAGGTTCGAGCTCACCGAGACTGAGAGCGCCACCTGTCGCCTCCACGTGGTGCACACCACCGACCACGCTGCAAGGCCTCGCAGCCTCGCAGCCGGTTGGCACGCCATGCTGGAGAGCCTTCTTGTTTCCCTAGACCTGGCACCGGCTGGGACCCAGCCCAACTTTGACGCCCTCGTACGTGACTATCTCGACGTGCCGATCGAGCGGCCCGAGCGCACGTGACCATCGCGGTCGATGCGTGGCTGACTGGCCGTCGCGCCGCGATCTTCGGGATCGGCGTTGTGGCATTGGAGTTCGCCGCCGCCGTTGCGACCCTGCTAGTCACAACCCTGCTGCCCGTCGTGGCGCGCGACCTCGACGCCGCCGATCAGCTCGCCGTCCTCGTCAGCGGCTCCACGATCGGGCTGTTCACTGCCATGGCAGTGGCGTCTGCGATCCTCGATCGGATCGGCGGACGGCTCGCGTTGATGGTTGGGCTGGCATTGACGGTCGCCGGTGGCACTTGGACAGCCACCGCGGGGAGCGCATGGTCCTTCGCAAGTGGACGGTTCGTCACCGGCTTCGCCGCCGGGCTGCTGGCCGTCTTTGGTGTCTCCGCAGCTATCAAGCACCTCGACGAACGCATCCGTCTCCGAGTGATCGCGGCCTCGACCGCAATGTGGATCCTGCCCGGACTCCTCGGCCCTCCCGCAACCGTCGGACTCGAGCACTTGGTGGGTTGGCGGTGGAGCATCCTGCTGCCGATACCAATCGTGCTCCTCGGCCAGTTATTGGTGGTCCGGACCGCACCCCGGTCACAGCCTGCAGACCGCGTCACCAGCCGCCGACCCGGGCTGACCCTGCTCGTTCCCCTCGGTGTCGCTGGCTTCGTCGCTCTCACCGAAGTAGGGCTCTGGCCAGTCGCTCTACCGGCACTCGGCCTGGCTGTCGCCGGGTTCGCGGCCATGATGCCGCCCGGCACCCTGCGACTCCGACGCGGATCACCCAGCGCCATGGCCGGACTCACCCTCTTCGGGGCTGGCTACTTCGGAGCCACCAGCCTCGTCACCCTCGCTCTCACCGATGTCCTTGGCTCCTCCTTGGCACAAGCTGGGTGGGCACTCGGAGCGGCGCCCGTGGCCTGGGCCCTCGCCACCCTTGCCATCCCCAAGCTCCGCGATCGCGGACACGCACCCGGTCCAGCGTTCGGATTCGCGGTCACGACGCTCGGCGTGGTCGTCACTAGCGTTCTCCTGTTCACAGGTGCCCCGTACCCGCTCGCGCTGATCGCGTGGACCGCTGTCGGCGCGGGCGTCGGCGCCGCTTACCCCACCCTCTACCTGCGCGCAACGACGCCTGACACAGCGACCGATGCCAACGCCCTAGCTTCGGCCGTAATCACGACCGAGAGTTTCGGCGGCCTGGTGGGCAGCGCGGCAGGCGGCGCCGTCATCTCCGCGGCCCTGCGCGCCGGAGTTCCTTCGGGAACCGGATACGGGCTCGCCTACCTGGGATTCGCCGGCGTCCTCGGCGCGGCCACCGTGGCAGCCGCCCGTAGCGGCAAACCGTCGGCGCTCGCACACTCGTCGGTCTAACGAGTACGTCCGGCCCATTTCGTAGGGCCTCGTCACGCGGTGCGCGACCGGTGCGGGATCCGCTTCCGGCGACCGATATGCGCCGCGTGGTGAGCACGGCTGAGTCGCCGCACGTCGTTCCGGCAATGGGAGCAGTCAGGAGCGGCTGGAAGTCGGACCGGTGAGTGCGCGCCGCTATCGTGCGAGGTTGACGCCGGTCCAGGATTCGTCCTCGCTCACGTCATCCACGACATCGAGCCAGTCGGGGACAAACTTCGAGGGTTGGTCGCCGTCATCGATCTCGGCGATAAGGGGTGCCGTCTTCGTGCTCGTCAATTGCGACGACCAATCCATCCCGATGGACCATGTGTCGCTTCTTGGTGAGGAGCTGAGCAGGCAAGGCGGTGAGGACGACCCACTCCTCGTCGTTCAGGGAGAAGTTCGTGCAGGCAACTTCGGCAGGTCCGTCGCTGATCCGGACCTTGTGTCCAAGCTTGCGGGTCACCGTCCCGTCGCCTTCTCGCACTTCGCGCAGGCGCAGACGTGTTCCCGTCACATACCGATCAACGATTTCCTTGGTGCCGCTCACGCCCGCGGGGAGGCTCACAAGGAGGTACCGTCGCTCCCTTTCCACAATCGCGTACTTAGTGAAATCGACACGAGCCGAGGCTAGAGCTGGACGCCCAGACACCGCTGTAGCGGGTGCGCGCGCACCCCAGGGGCAAGGCCGCGCGTTCGCGGTCCCCGGAAGCCGATCCTCCTCCGGCGATACCGGCGCTCACCCTTGGCATCGACGAGTTGCGGCCAGGCGGCGCCGTAGGCCACTTCCGCAACCGAGGGATCGCCGGAGATCCAGTGGGATGTGCAGACCCGGGTGAGCGTGGACGCCCTCAACGCGGCTACGAAGAGGCTTTCGACCAGGATCGGATACGAATGAGGGCCGCCGCATCCCCATCCGCGAAGCCTCCGGGTCGCCTTTGCATGCTGTGCAGACAGCTCGCGTTCGCTATAGACCAACTGCATCCGTTGCCCGAGCCAACACGGCGCTCGACTGGCGCAGAGCCTTCTCGGCCCCGACGCTGAGCAGCGCGGATAGTTCGGTGGGGTCGTTGAGCAGATCATCGTGACAGATGCGGAGTGGTTCGAGCTCGGCGACGACGGCGTCCGTGACGGCCTGTTTAAGACTGCCGTAGTTCGCTATCGAGTCAGCCACTGCGTCGGGGTCTTGTCCGGTCAGCACGGCCAGTATGTCCAACAGGTTCGAGACGCCCGGCTTGCTCGCAGGGTCGTACCGGACGACTCTTTCCGAGTCCGTCACCGCGCGCTTGAACTTGCGCGCGATGGTGTCGGGTGCGTCCAGGATTCTGATGACTCCGAGTGCGTCGTCGGGTGCCGACTTGCTCATCTTCACCGCGGGGTCTTGAAGATCTGTCACTCGCGCGGCCAAGGCGGCCGGAGCCAGTTCCGGTACAACAAGCGTGTCGCCGTACAGGACGTTGAACCTGATCGCGAGATCTCGAGTGAGTTCGACGTGCTGGCTCTGGTCACCGCCGACGGGTACGCGGTCGGCTTCGTAGAGCAAGATGTCAGCGGCCATAAGGCACGGGTAGGTGAACAGTGAGGCTCTCGTGCGAGGCCTCCCGCCCTTCTCCTTGAACTGGATCATCCGGGACAGTTCACCTACATAAGCGGTGCACTCAAGCAGGTAACTCATCGCGAGATGGGTCGGCACGTGGGACTGAACGAAGACCGTACTTTGCGTGGGGTCGAGGCCTGCCGCGATCAACGTCGCTGCCGTAGAGAGCGTCGTGTGCCGGAACTGAGCCGGGTCTTGGGGTGTCGTCAGTGCATGGAGGTCGGAGATGAAGTAGTAGCCCTCTACGTGTTCCTGACGTTCAACGAAGCGGCGTAACGCCCCGAGGTGGTTGCCGAGGGTGAGGCGGCCGGAGGGGGTGATTCCAGACAGGTCGCGGCCGACGCCGCGCTTCTCGTTCATTGCTGTTCTCCGCTTCGGGTGGACTGGTCCGTCGAGGTCCCACTCCGTGCCTGGAGAACACAGAAGCCGCCCCGAGGGACGGCTTGGTCGTGCGCGAATGGCCGTCCGCTAGGACGGCCACCAGGTGCTGATGAAGTGCACGCTCACGCGGCAGAGCATGGCACACCAGACGATGACGCGTCATCATCCGGACATCGGTGCGCTTCAAGTGCGTTCCGGTGGCGGATCCCCTTACGGCACGTCGGGACCGGACGGCATTCGCAGACCGTAGGAACCTGCGTCACACCGCCGCCTGTCGGCGCGCATCAACGACCGGATTGCCGATGAGCGGTTGGTATGAACAGCTGGTAACGGTGGCGGGAGCACATGGCGCGCTTCGTTATGCGTAGCGTGAGGAGTCCGGCAGAACTACTCCTCATATGTGGCACGGTTCTCACCTCGGGACGGCGCTCGCCCAGAGGGTGAACTTCAGCGATCGGGCAGTCGACGGGCTACGGGGGCTCCGCTCGCGGCGGGACTCTCCCGCCGTCCGGAGACGCTGCCGTGTGGGACGAAGGTCGGCTGGGGCTCAGCCGCTGGTGGTGGTCGGGGGCGTGCTGGCCGCCGCCCGAGCCGATGCCCCTTGCGCCGGGACGGCCGGCCCTGACGGTGTCCGCGCCACGCGCAGCACCCCGATGACGGCACCGATGAGCCACAGCGCGAACGCCACGGATGCCATGCCTCCGCTCCAGAAGCCGGACAGGCACAGCACGGCGACGGCGTAGGACACCCAGGCGGCCCACGTCGACAGGGCGCGCGCCTGCTGGGCGATCCGCGTCGTCACGGCGACCAGCACCGCGCCGCCGGTCAGCCCGGTGAGCCCGAGGACTTGCCCCGCCATGCCGAGCGCGCGGGCGGTGTCCGGGTCGGGGGTGAACTCGTCCGACCACGCCGCGAACGCGCTCCCAACGTCCAGCGACACCCCTGTGATCAGCAACCCGCCGAGCAGCGCCGCCGCAGGCACGGCCGCGTGCGCGAGCGGGTCGCCGCCGGACAGCCGGTCCAGCACCTGACGCAGCCCCGAGGCAAACCAGAGCAGCAGCGCAACACCTGCCGCGAGTACGGGGACTCCGACGCCGGCGGCGGCCTGTCGCCCGCCGTCGTCGAGCCTCTCGAGGATGGCGGCGTCCGACATGCTCGCCTGGTCCACACCGACCAGGTAGGTCAGCGCCAGCCCGACGACAAGCAGCACGACCGAAGCCGAGCCCGCCCATCCCGCGCGCTGAAGAGCTCTTGACTCGCCCATGCCGCCTCCCACGGTCGCGGCCACGGGTGGGTCGGGAGGTCATGCTGCAGCCACCTGGATCCGGCCCGCGGCGCGAAGTAGCGCCAGTCCGAGTGTGCACCCGTGCCGCGCCGCCAGTGAAGGGCCGCGGCGGACCTCAGCGCCCGGGGTGCTCGGCGGGCGCCGAGCCGCGGGTGTACATCGACTCCTCGAGTTCCCGCACGTGCGTGTGCCCCAGGTCGACTGTCGCGTGACGTAGTCGAACCCGTGAGCAGAGGCGACCGTTCGGCGCGTGTCATGACAGAGAAGTAGGCGCGGGCAAAGCGTTCTCATGCCGCCGGTCGTGCGCGTTCATAACCACCAGGCGATGCCCCAGTTCGCCGTCCTGGGGCGCAATCGCGGGCGCCGTGGCGCCCGATGGCGCTGCACCCATGCTGGTGATCGCTACATCACACGCAGTTCCGATCAGGACGGACCGTCCACGGTCGCCAGTACGACGGGGCCTTCCTGGCCAGGCCACGTCCCGCTCAGCCCTGCGTTCGCCGCTGGTGTCGTGGTGATGATGACCCGCGGCAGGGTGAGCCTGACGCCGGCGTCGATGGTGGTCGTCGTCCCGTTGTGGCTGACCACCGGCGCCGTCAGGGCCGGGGCGCTGGCCGACGGCAAGGAGCCGCTGCCGCGGACGTGCGTCGTCGCTGGCTCCAGCACGAGTCCCGTATCGGTGGCGGCGTACAGGTCGGCTTCGCGGCCGCCGGTCAGGATCGCCCTGACCAGGGCGGTCACGTAGACGGGGTCGTGGCAGCCGTCGTAGATCCAACGGTCGCCGAGCACGGCGTGCGTCATGGTGGTGATCAGCGAGCCTTCGGCCCCTGTTCTGGGAGCACCTCGGTAGCTCAGCGGCACCTGCAGGACCTGGCCGTCGGCGGTGCCGAGCAGGTGCGTCTCCATCCCGACTTCGCCGTCGGGGTCGTCGAAGCGGTAGGAGCCGAGCTTGGTCAGGGTGGAGGCGTCAGCGCCGCCGAGCCAGGGTTGGCGTGGCACCCATGCCTGCAGCAGTTCGAGCTTGGTGGGGACGATGGTCGCAGGGTGATGGACAGCCACCGCGTCAGTCTGGCAGACGAAGGATCTTCCTATCATCCGCGATGAGAGTGCGGTCATTCCGCCGCGAAGCGGCCACGTCACACCGCGCTATCTGGCGCCACTAAAGTCGGGCTATGGACCCGGGTGGCGTCGTCCTCTTCACTCTCGGTGGCACGATCGCGATGGCTGGCCACGGTGGCGGCGTGGTGGGTCGACTGAGCGGCCGCGATCTGGTTGGTGCCGCCAAGCTGGACGAACGTACAGCCGTCGTTGTGCGCGATCTTCGTGCCGTGCCGAGCGCGGACCTGTCGTTCGCCGGCATTCTTGACGCCATCGATGCGGCGGATGACGCAGTAGCTGCTGGCGCCTGCGGCATCGTGCTTACGCAAGGAACTGACACGCTCGAGGAGAGCGCATTCCTCATCGACGCGGTCTGGGCACACGACGCGCCGTTCATCGTAACTGGCGCAATGCGCAACCCCACGCTGCCCGGCGCGGATGGTCCGGCGAACGTCCTCGCGGCTGTCCAGGTCGCGGCGGCACCAGAGGCTCGAGGTCGCGGGGCGCTCGTCGTGTTCAATGACGAGATCCACGCCGCGAGACATGTCCGCAAGTCACACAGCGCGAGTACCGCCACCTTTACCTCTCCTGATCTCGGTCCGATCGGCCATGTCGTTGAGGGTGTTCCACGTTTCCTCGCACGGGTGCCACGTCATCCCCCCATCGCCGGGTTCTCGCGGACTGATCTTTCCGCGACCAGGATCGCGCTCTACACGACGACGTTCGACGACGACGGCCTGCTGCTTGACGGCATCGCGGACACTCACAACGGACTTGTGGTCGCGGGATTCGGTGTCGGTCATGTTCCAGGTGCCCTCGCGCCCGTGCTGGGCAAGCTGGTCGCCACGATGCCAGTGGTGCTGACGTCCCGTACCGGTGCGGGTTCGGTGCTCACCAACACGTACGGCGCCATCGGTTCCGAACGTGACCTGCGTGAGCGAGGCTTGATCGGCGGTGGGTTTCTCCACCCGTACAAGGCTCGGATCTGGCTGCGCATACTCGTCGCGGCAAGCGCTGGACGAGACGAAATCGCGTCCAGCTTCGCCGAGTTCGGCTAGCCCGGCCGACCAGCCGAGGTGTCCCCGGGCCATGCGCTCATTCGGACCCCCACTGCCCTTCGGCCCTGAACCGACAGCACGACTTGAGCGCTTGCGCCGTCCTCAGTCTGCCTGGGTTACGGAAGGCCATTGCATGACAACGTCCTGTCATGCCGCCGAGAGTGGTCACTCCGCCGCGTGCACGGCGCATCCCCGCCTGACCCATCGGGTCTACGAGAGACGCGACGCCGTAGCCATCACCCGGCGGACGCGGTCAAACCCTTCCACGGAACGCACTCCCTTGTCGTGGAACGACATCAGCACTTGATCGTCCCCCGGGTCCAGTGCAGCGGCTTCCCTCCACATCGCCCGTTCCGCCTCACGCCAGTTGGCGCGTTCTTGCGCGGTGACGTCGACGAAGCCGGCCCCCTCCAACCCGCCGCGTAGGTCAACCCTCCGCAGGCGTTCCGGCACGGCCTTGTCGTGGGGGCCGACTGCTTCCCAGCAGGTCAGCACCACACGACCACCCGGACGCAGTATCCGCCCGATCTCGGCGTACGCCATCGCCGGAGCATGCGGGAACTGGATCGCATCAACGAGGACGACTGCAGAGCGACGAGCTGAACCGATCGGCGGTGCCTCTCTGGTGAGGGCTCGGTCTTGCGTCGCGAGGGCCTGCGACTACATCGGCCGGTACGCGTCGCGACGGTGCTCGACGCGAAGGACGATGACTTCTTGGGCGTCCTCGTTGATGCGGTACAGCACCCGGTAGGTCCCGCGGCGAGCAGACCAGATGCCTGTGAGGTCGTCGCGGAGGGGCTTGCCGGTTCGGTGGGGGTTCGCGACCAGCGCGGTGGTGAGGAAGTCGATCACGGCGCTGGCCACCGCCTCCGGCAGCCTCTCGGCGACGGCCCGCGCCGCGGGCGGAGTCAGGACGAGCTCGTACGGTGATTCCCCGGTCACGCGCGAAGGCGGCGGACGGCGTCGACGCCTCGAACGACATCGCCTCGAGCGTAGGCGGCGTCCGCCTCGCGGATGTCGGCGAGAGCCGTCGGGTCGCTCAGGACGTCGATCGTCTCTTCCAGCTGAGCGAGATCTTCGGGGCTGATCAGGACTGCAGCCGCGTGCCCGTTGCGGGTGACGATGACGCGCTCGTGCTGGTGCTCGACGCGGTCGACCACCTCACTGAGGTGGTCGCGGACTGATCGCAGCGACTCGGTGCTCATGGCCACAATTGTGGCGCACGATCGCCCGGAGTTCCAGCGCGTGCGCAAAGCCGTTCGCTGGTCGAGTGCGCCGACCCCGGGGCGCACCCGGGAAGATCAAAGTCACACAGGGTAGCCGAACGCGGAAAACTGTGAAAGAAACGCTTGTTAGCAAAATGTTAGCAAGATCGCTAACAGAGAGTGTTCGGATCGTCATTGCGACGCTGTGACCTGCGGGTTTGTGGTGGCCAGGGGCGGGGTCGAACCGCCGACCTTCCGATTTTCAGTCGGACGCTCGTACCAACTGAGCTACCTGGCCGAGGGACCCGGCGTGACGCCGGCCCGACGCGGTCCTGACGGGATTTGAACCCGCGGCCTCCACCTTGACAGGGTGGCGAGCACTCCAAGCTGCTCCACAGGACCTTGCTGCACTGCGTGCCCCCAACGGGATTCGAACCCGTGCTACCGCCTTGAAAGGGCGGCGTCCTGGGCCACTAGACGATGAGGGCTGGCTGGCCCACGGCGTCCTAGCCGTCGGGGACCCCGAAAGCATAGGGGACGCCCCAGAGGTTCACCAAAGCAGTCCGGGAACCGCCGGTCAGCCGCCGGCGAAGTCCTCGGTCGCGCTCGGGGAGGGCGTGGAGGTCCCCGGCGGGATGCTCCCGCCGAGGGCGCCGGCCGGGGTCGGTGACGGCGTTCCGCCGGTCGGCGCGGCGGCGCCCGGGGACGGCGACGCGGTGGCGGAGAGCTCCGGGAACTGCTGGCTCAGGAGCCGGCGCTCGATCTTGGCCGACACCAGGCCGAGGCCGCCGAGGGTGATGTCGTCCCAGGCCTGCAGCCGCTTGGTGGAGCGGTCGAAGTAGAGCACCGAGGCGCGCACCGGGGTCGGCTTCTCGCGCTCGAGGCCGCGCAGCCCGGAGGCGCCGGTCGAGCCCTGGTAGAACGACAGCGTCCCGCCGTCGAGCAGGTGCTGCTCGCGCCGGTGGTAGTGACCGGACAGCACCAGCGGGACGTCGCCGGCCATCGCGGTCGCGGCCGCGCCGTCGTGCACCACGGCGACGTCGACCTTCTGGTCCGCGGGCTGGGCCCGCAGCGCGGAGTCCATCGCCAGCCCGACCTGCCCGATGCTGGCCGGGGCCGCGGCGTCCCGGGTGTCCTTGTCCGGGGTGAACCGCGGGTCGCCCCAGCCGAGGAACCGCAGCCCGCCCACCTCCACCGGCTGCGCCTTGTCCAGCACGACCGCGTTCGGCTGGGCCGCGACCTCGGCCTGGGTGATCAGTGAGTCGTGGTTGCCGCGCACCCAGACGTAGGGGACGCCGAGGGTCGCGATCTGGTCGACGTAGGTGTTCTCCGCCGCGCTGCCGTGGTCGGTGAGGTCGCCGGAGTCGACGATCACGTCGACCTTGAACTGGTTGCTCACCGAGCGGATCACGTCCCACGACGCCGGGTTCAGGTGCAGGTCGGAGACGAACAGCACCCGGATCGTCGAGGTGTCCGCCTGGTAGGCCGGCAGCGTCGAGGTCACGTCGTAGAGCCGGGACACGTTGGTCACCAGCTTGGCCAGCTGGTTCTCGTACTTGTTGAAGTTCGCGACGATGTCCTGGGCGTTGCCGACCACGCCCGGCGCGGAGGCCAGCAGCCCGGTGTACTGCGGCTGGTTGACCGCGTTCTTGTCGAACGTCGCGGCCGCCACCACCCCGCCGGCGAGCACCACCGACCCGCTGACCGCCCCGGTGAGCAGCACCAGCCGCCACCGGCTCCGGAACACCAGCACCCCGAGCAGCAGCGCACCCGCGAGCGCGGCCAGCGCGGAGCGCACGGTGACGGTGATGACCGCCGACTTGAGGTCGCCGACCACCTGCTCGCCCAGGCCGTTGACCGCCGCGGGGTCGTTGAAGATCCGCCGGGCGTCGGTGGCGTCGATCCGGGCCACTGAGATGTCCAGCTGCCACGGGCCGGCGTGGCTGTTCACCCGCAGCTCGCCCAGCGGCGGGATGGACACGACACTGCCGCCGCTGACTGAAGGGACGATCGAGAGCCGGGTGTCCAGCGGGCCGACGTGCGCGTCCAGGTTGCCGCCCGCCAGCAGCCCGAGCCAGCAGCCGATCAGCCCGACCAGCAGCACCTCGGTGACCAGCAGGAACCGGCGCTCCCGGGTGCCCCGCCACCAGGGCGTCGTGGCCGGCGACTGCTCCTCGGCGGGGGCAGGAGTCGCCTCGGGCTGGTCGGTCACGTGTCCCTGCCTACCCGATCCGGCTGGCAGCCCACCGCACCGCCTCGCGGAGCGGGATGATCGGCTGGTGCTGGAGATGCCGCCGGAGCGGTTCGACGAGCTGGTCGCGGAGGCCCTCGACGAGATCCCGGCCGAGCTCACCGCCGTGATGGACAACGTCGTGATCCTCGTCGAGGACGAGCCGGCCGCCGACGACCCCGACCTGCTCGGCCTCTACGAGGGCATCCCCCTCACCGAGCGCGACTGGGCCTACGGCGGCGCGCTCCCGGACCGCATCACCATCTACCGCGGCCCCACCCTGCGGATGTGCAGGGACGAGGAGGAGGTCGTCGACGAGGTGCACATCACCGTCGTCCACGAGGTCGCCCACCACTTCGGCATCGACGACGACCGCCTGCACGCGCTGGGCTACGAGTAGGCGCGTCGCGTGCGGGCCACCAGCGGTGAACACCCACCGGACGCGGTGAAGTGACCACCCTCGGCGGTAGCGGCCCACGTGCACGTGATCAACGCGGACCTCGGCGGTGCATGCCAGCGCGAGGCGGGGGTACGACGTCAGGCATGACGCAGCCGATGCACAGTGACAGGAACGACGCCGCCGGAGTGAACCCGGTGTCCGACGCCCCCGGCCTCGAGGACGAGCAGGCCGCCGACGCCGCCACCGGCGAAACCGACGCCGGGCCGGGCGAGCCGGGCGACGCGGACACCGACGAGCCGACGGCGGACGCCCGCCGCTAGCCGAGTCCCAAGACGCCGCGTCGTCGGGACGACGTCGCGTGGCCCAGGGGACGACGTGGCCCAGGGGACGACGTGGCCCAGGGGACGACATAGTGTCGCGGATGGCTGGCACCACCCGCGGTCCACGACCGCCGCACGCGGCGAATTCACCGCTGCCGGCGGGTGTCGACCACGTGCACGTGATCAACGCGCGGTGGCGGGACGTTAGGTGGGGAGCTCGATGCGGCGGTGGGCGAGGACGTCGCGCAGGTCGATGAGGGGGGCGGGGGCGCCGGTGAGGTAGCCCTGGACCGACTCGTAGCCGAGGCCCTTGAGCAGGTGCAGCTGCTCGGCGGTCTCGACGCCGGACGCGAGCGGGTGCCGGCCGGCGGCCTTGGCCGCGGTCGCGACGGCGGCGACCACCGCGCCGTCCTCGGCGTCGTCGACGCAGTTGGCGACGAACTGGCGGTCCACCTTGAGGGTGTCGACCGGCAGCCGGCGCAGCCCGGCGAGCGAGGTGCCGCCGGAGCCGAAGTCGTCGATGGCCAGCCCGACGCCGAGGCGGCGGAGGCGGTCGAGCTCGTCGGGCAGGGCGGGGCCGGCCTCGGGCAGCTCCTGCTCGTGCAGCTCGAGGTAGAGGCCGCGGGCCTGCAGGCCGGCCCACGTGAGCAGCATCGACACGGTGTCGGCGAAGCCGGGGCGGGCGACCTCGTCGGCCCACACGTTCACCGACACCCGCACCGACGGGTCGTGCCAGGACGCGGCGTCGCGGACCGCGGCGCGCAGCACCCAGTCGGTCAGCGAGGTGGCGAGAGGCGTGCCCTCGATGCGCGGCAGGAAGTCCTCCGGCATGAGCAGGCCGAGCCGCGGGTGCGGCCAGCGGACCAGCGCCTCCAGCCCCATCAGCCGGCCCTCGACCGAGACCACCGGCTGGTAGTGCAGCTGGAGGATGTCGGCCTGGATCGCGTGCCGCAGCTCGGCGACCAGGCCGCGGCCCTCGCGCGGGTCGTCGGACACGTCGTCGCCGATGGTGTCGTCGGCCACGACGAACGCCAGCTCGGGGTGCCGCTTGGCGCGCATCATCGCGAGGTCGGCCAGCCGCATCAGCTCCTCGCCGGACGCCGCGGTCAGCCCGTCGATCGCCACCCCGATCGAGGCGCGCACCTGGATCTGATGTCCGCGCACCGTCACCGGCCGGCCGATGCCCTCGCGCAGCCGGTCGACCAGCGTCACGAGGTCCTCGTCGTCGGTGAGGTCCTCGGCGATGACGACGAACTCGTCGCCGCCGAGCCGGGCCACCGTGTCGTTGGACCGCAGCGCGCCGAGGATCCCGGTCGACACCGACACCAGCACCTCGTCGCCCACGTCGTGGCCGAAGGTGTCGTTGACCTCCTTGAACTTGTCGAGGTCGACGAACAGCACCGCCACCCGCGCCGACGTACGGTGCGCGCGGGTCAGCGCGGTCTCCAGCCGGTCGCGGAGCAGACGCCGGTTCGGCAGGTTGGTGAGGCTGTCGTGCAGCGCGGCGTGCAGCAGCATCCGCTCGGTGTTGCGCCGGCTGGTCGCGTCGTCCATCGACACCAGCGCGGCGCCGGGCCCCGCCTCCGGCATCGGGACGGCGGACACCACCGCCCACAGGTCGTGCCCGCGGGCGTGCTTGAGGCGACGCTCGGAGGTGCCGAGCCGGAGCCGGCCGACGTCCTCCGGCGCGACGTGGTCGTGCAACGCGGAGCCGATCAGCGCGGCCGCGGTGTGGCCGAGGTAGCGGGCCAGCGCCGGGTTCACCTCGAGCACCGTGCCGGTGCCGTCGACCACTGCCATGGCCACCGGGCTACGGACGAACGCCGCCCCGCCGAACGCCGACGCCGTGGCCGTGCCGGCCGGCAGCGGGGACGGGCCGGGGGCGAACGGGCCCGTCAGCGACGCGGCCTGCAACGGCACGACGAGAACCGGCTCGGCATCCGCCGAACCGGTCCGGACCTCGTCGTCGGCCAGCACCCCACCCCTTCGCTGTCCCCTATCGTCCCGTCACGGAGCGTCGACAATCCTCCGACCGGCCGTAGATCACCCCCACGCTGGAAAGAGTCACGCGCGAGTAAAGTCCGGCTACGCAGGGTGACACCGGACAAATGGTCGTCCGGAGGGGTCAGCCGCGCGGGCGCAGCCAGCAGCTGCCGTACCGGTCCAGCGGCACGGTGAGCCGGCCGTCCCGGTCCGCGGTGGCGGTGCGCGACCCCAGCGGCTCGACCAGCTCGACCGGCCCGCGGCCGCCGGCCAGCTGTGCGGTCGCCCGCACCGGCTGGTCGGACAGGTTGTGCAGCACCACGAGGGTCTTCTCCTCCCACGCCACCTGGTGCGCCAGCACCGACGGGGTGTCGCAGGACAGCAGCGAGAACTGCCCCCAGCCCAGCTCCGGGCACTCCCGGTAGACCCGGATCAGCGACCGCACGAAGGCGTGCAGCGACTCCGGGTCGGGCCGCTGGTCCTCGACGTTGACGTTGGTCGGCCCGAGGTCGCCGCGCACCATCGGCGAGATCAGCGACCGCGCGGGTGCGGTGGAGAAGCCGCCGTTGCGGGCGCCGGTCCACTGCATCGGGGTCCGGACGGCCAGCCGGCCCTTGGCGCCGAGGTTCTCGCCCATGCCGATCTCGTCGCCGTAGAAGATCACCGGGGTGCCGGGCAGGCTGAACAGCAGCGACAGCACCAGCCGGATCCGGTCCTGGTCGCCGTCGAGCATCGCGGCCAGCCGGCGCCGCAGCCCCCGGTCGTAGACCTGCATCCGCTTGCTCGGCCCGAACGCCGCGAACACCTCGTCGCGCTCGCCGTCGGTGAGCCGGTCCAGCGTCAGCTCGTCGTGGTTGCGGACGAACGTCGCCCACTGCGACTCCGGCGGGATCGCCGGCCGGTTCTCCAGCGCGTGCGCCAGCGGGCCGGCCTCGCCGCGGGCCATCGACAGCCACAGGTTCGCCATCGTGATGAAGTCGAACGAGCTGGACAGCTCCGGCGCCCCGTCGACCCCGAAGAACAGCCGCTGCTGGTCGTGCGGCAGGTTCGCCTCGCCGAGCAGGAACGCGTTGCCGCGCCGACGTCCCAGGTAGCCGTGCAGGTCGCGCAGGAACTCGTGCGGGTCGGGCAGCCGCGCCTTCTCCGCGTCGTCGTCGCTCTGCAGCAGCGCCGGCACCGCGTCCATCCGGAAGCCGTCGATGCCCAGCTCGCTCCAGAAGCCGGCGATGCGTGCCAGCTCGTCGCGGACGTCGATGTGGCTGATGTCGAGGTCCGGCTGGAAGTGGTAGAAGCGGTGCAGGTAGTGGCTCTTGGCCACCTCGTCGTACTCCCAGATGCTGGTCTCGTCGCCGGGGAACGCGACGTCGCTCGGCGCGGTCGGCGGCGGGTCGTCGTTCCACACGTACCAGTGGTGGTACGGCGACTCCGGCCCCTTGCGCGCCTCCTGGAACCACGTGTGGGCGACCGAGGTGTGGTTGGGCACCAGGTCCGCGATCACCCGCAGCCCGCGGTCGTGCGCCGTGCGCAGGAAGTCGACCAGGTCGCCGAGGGTCCCGAGCCGCGGGTCGACCGTGTAGTAGTCGCTGATGTCGTAGCCGTCGTCCTGCAGCGGGCTCGGGAAGAACGGCATCAGCCACAGGCAGGTCACCCCGAGGTCGGCCAGGTAGTCGACCTTGCTGGTCAGCCCGCGGAAGTCACCCCACCCGTCGCCGTCGGAGTCGCAGTACCGCTTGACGTCCAGGCAGTAGACGACGGCGTTCTTCCACCAGAGGTCACTCGTATCCGTGAGGCGCACGGCAGGCCTCCTACCCGTCGGTCGCGGCCCGCACGCGGCACAGATAAGCCGTGATAAGCGTCGCGACGGTGGTCGACATCCAGGACGACGACCTGTCGCGCTCGAGTCGTCGATGCGGTACCGCACCCGGTAGTCCCCGCGCCGCGCGCGCCACATCCCCTCGAACGGAGGCCGCAGCGGCGTCCCGACCACCCGGGGCGACTCGGCCAGCGGGCCGCGGAGGAACTCCCAGGCCGCGAAAGCCGCCGCCGAGGGCAACGTGTCGGTCAGCGCGCGCCGTGCTCCGGGCGCCAGGACGACGTCGTACGACGGTGCCGCGTCAGGATCAGGTGGCACGGCGCTCGTGCGCGCGCCGGCGCGACATCAGCTCGGCCATCTCCTCGCCGCTGGTCACCTCGCCGGCGGCCACGGCCTCCTCCGCCTCCTGCACCCGGGCCAGCCCCGCCTGGTCGGCGAGCAGCTCGAGGGTCGCCTCCAGCGAGTCCAGGTCGGCCGCGGAGACGAGGACGACGTACTCCCGACCGTTCCGCGTGACGTGGACCCGCTCGTGGGTGCGGTCGACCTGCTCCGCGATCTCGGAGAGGCGCGCCTTGACCTCGGAGAGCGGCAGGGTCGACGTCATGGACCAGAATAGTAGTCTGGACAGACGCGATCGACAAGAGCCCCTCCACGCGTCGTCCACAGGTCAGCCGTCAGAACCGGCCTGTGGACAAGTCGGGCAGCGGGTCGGGCGATCTTTCCTACCGTCGTTCCCGTGAGCTACCTCGAGGTCGACCCGGCGCTGCTGGCGCACACCGGCAGCCGGCTGCGCGAGGCGGTCGACGTCGCCGCCGAGGTCGCGGGCAAGAAGGGCGAGCTCGCCGCGCTGGCCGACGACGCCGGCCACGGCGACCTCACCGACACGGTCCACGAGTTCCTGGGCAGGTGGGCGCACGGCCTCGGCTGCCTCGTCGAGGACGCCGAGACGCTGGCGGGCATGCTCAGCGACTCCGGCCAGGTCTACGTCGAGCTCGAGACCTCGATCGCCGACGCGTGCGGCCCGGGCGACGCGCGATGACCTCGACCGACCCCGGTGACCAGCCGGCCGGCCTCGGTCCGGTGCTCGCCGCCTGGGCCGCCGGCGCGGTCGACGCCGAGCGGCTGCAGGCCGCCTTCGACGCCGCCACGCTCTACGTGCAGCGGGTCCTCGGCGCCGACGGCCGGCCGGCGATAGCGGCGTACGGCCGGCCGGGCGCCGGGCATGTGGCGTTCTACTCCTCGCTCGAGGCGATGGCGGCGGCCGTGGGGGAGTGCGACTGGGCCGGCGCCCGCGGCCGCGACCTGGTCGACCTGGTGCCCGACGGCTACGGACTGGTGCTCGACCCGGTCGGCCCGCACCTCGCCGCCCTGCCCGCCCCGGCCCTGCGCCGCGGCGTCGTCCTCACGCGCACTTGTCAGGCCGACGCGTCGGTATACCGGCGCGAGGGCCTGACAGGTGCGGATGCGGTGACGTCGTGAGCGGGCTGCACGCCGACGCCACCGTCACCGAGCTGGTGCCCGGCAGCCCCGGCGAGCTGGACCGGCTGGTCGCCCGCTGCCGCACCGTCGCCGACGGCCTCGGCGGCGCCGCGACACGGGTCCGCGCGATCGACTCCGGCGAGTGGGTCGGCCCGGCCGGCGACGCGTTCCGCGCGGTCGTCGACATCGAGCCGGGCAGGTACGACGACGCCGCGGCCGCGTTCGGCGCCACCGCCGGCGCGGTGCAGGCCTACGCCGGCGTGCTCCGCGACGCGCAGGCCACCGCGCGCACCGCCCTCACGGTCTACGCGCAGGCGCTGGCCGACACCCGCGCCTGGCAGGGCCGCGTCGACCGGTACGACGCCGCCGTCCGCACCGCCAGGGCCGGGGCCGCCGACCCCGCCGCCGCGGCGCGCGCGGTCGACCGGCTGCCCGAGCCCTCGTCGTACGACCCGGGCTCGTACGACCGGCAGCGCTCCGAGTCGATGCTGGCCGACGCCCGCGAGCGGGTCCGCACCGCCGGCGGCACCGCGTCCCGGCGGGTCGCCGCGGCCTGGGAGCACGCGCCGCGCGAGCCGCACTGGTGGGAGAAGGCCGGCCACGTCGTCGCCGAGATCGGCACGGGGGCGTGGGAGGCGACGACCGGTCTGGTGGAGTTCGCCTGGTCGATCTCGCCGACCCGGATGATGGTCGACCCGCTCGGCTGGCAGCAGGACCTGACCGACCTCGGTACGGGCCTGGTCTTCGGCGTCCAGCACCCGGCCGAGCTCGGCAAGGCGCTCGTCGACTGGGACACCTGGACGGAGTCGCCGGGGCGCGCCATCGGCCACCTGGTGCCCGACCTGCTGCTCGCCCTCGGCACCGCGGGTGCCGGCACCCTCGCCGCCCGGTCGGTGCGGGGGGTCGAGGCGCTCGACGAGGTGGCCGACGTCGCGCGGACCTTCCAGCGGCTGGACAAGCTCGGCGAAGGACCGGAACGGCTCAGCTACCTGCAGCGCGCGCGGAACTTCCTCAGCGGCGAGCGGCTGCCCGAGGCCAACCTGCCCGGCACGCCGGCCGGGCTGGCGAAGCAGTGGCAGAGCGGGCCGAGCTACCCGAACGCCGACAGCTGGTACAACGCGCGCCTCGAGCCCGGCGACCACCTCGCGTTCGGCTCGCTGCAGGCGCAGACCGCGCCGACGCCGGGGAGCTTCGCGGTGCCGCGGTCGGTGCTCGACGACGTCGGCACCGACGCCGTCCGCTACAACGAGGGCCTGCAGATCCAGCCCTACAAGGGCACCTACCGCAACGAGACCACCGTCGTGCGGGTCAACCAGCCGATGGAGGTCGCCGTCGCCTACACGAGGGCCAACCCGCAGTACGGCGCCGGCGGGCTGCGGCAGATCTTCCTGCCGGGCGCCGGCGAGCTGCCGCCGTCGGCGTTCACCGAGGTCGAGCGGCGCGCCATGACCAACCTCGACGCACGGATCACCGTGGGTGCGCCATGACGGTCGCTGACCGGTCCGGGAGGATGCCGGCATGACGGATGCACCCGACGACGTCACCGCTGCCGGCGACCGCGAGGTCATCGACGCGCAGGACCGGCCCGGCGAGCCGGCGATGAGCCACCTCGCCCCGGTGATGGTCGCCCTGGTCGAGGCCGGCAACTCGGTGACGTACCCGAACCGGAACTTCGGCTTCGTCTCGCAGCAGGACGGCTGGCACGCCTACCTCGACCAGCCGATCGACTTCGACCTGATCGAGCACCGGTTCGTGCTGCCGCCGACGATCTACCTCGACCGTGCGAACGACCAGATCGACGACGACGGGTCCTTCTCCCACGTCTACGGCGGCGACGCGCAGCGCCGGCTCCGCGCGCAGAACCCGCCGCGCGAGGGCTGACGGGCTCCCGAGCGAAGCGGCCCCGCTGCGCGGCCGGAAAGCGGTGGTCCAGCCGGGCCACTTCGCTCCTCGGGGCGGAGGTGGGCGACCGGGGACGTGCGGGAGGCGGCCGACCGCACGGCCGACCGGACGACCAACCGGGCCGGCAGCGGCCCGCCGGCTGCGCAGGACTAGTACCGAGGGACTAGGCCGGGTGGGGGTGGATGTGCTTGGTGTGCACCATGTGAACCGGCCGAACGGCGGAGCCACCGGAATCCGACGGTTGGCCCCGGTTCGAGGACTCCGTCCCGTCACGTGTCCTGGGACGGGGATGCCCCGCTGTGGCTATGGCCGTCGGTCCACCAGGTCACCTACGTTTCAGGAAGGCCGTGCTGTTCCTGGTGCGGGCGCCCGGGGTGTGGGGTTGTAGGGGGGCAGGACTGTGAGTGATGTCGTGGGCGTGTCCGCCCGCCGTGAGCGCACCCGGTCGTCGGCATCGGAGCGAGAGCTCTGCCACGACCTGAAGCAGCCGGTCGCCGCGATGCTGGTGATCGCGTCGGAGACGGCGTTGCTGGGCGACGACCAGCTCGGTGAGACGGCCCGGCACCGGCTCCGGCAGATCGAGGCGCAGGCCAAGCTGCTGATCGAGCTGATCGACGCCACGCTCGACCCGGTCCCGGCCGGCGCCGACGGGGCCACCTCCGACCTGGACGCCGTGCTGGCCACCGTCGTCGCCATGGTCCGGGTCACCTCCGCCAGCCGGGTCGTCATGGTCCCGGGGGCCAGGGCCGCACACGTCGGTGCCGCCGCCCCGCAGCTGCGCCGCGTGTTCGGGAACGTCCTCGGCAACGCCGTCCGCGCGGCCGGCGCGGACGGCACGGTGACGGTCCGCTCGCGCCGGTCCGCGGGCCGGGTCGTCGTCGAGGTCGACGACGAGGGGCCGGGATGGGGACACGGCGAGACCGGCCACGGTCTGGGGCTGGCCGTCGTCCTCGCGGCGATGGACTCGGTCGGTGGCGACGTCTCGGCCGGCCGGTCACCGGCGGGCGGCAGCCGGGTACGACTGCGGTTCCCGCTCGCGGCCGGGGCGGCCTGAGGCCGTCGTGCGGTTGGTCATCTGCGACGACCATCAGCTGCTTCTGGACACCTTGGGGGCGGCTCTGGGCGCGCGCGGCTACCAGGTCGAGGCACTCGTCCGGACGGCGGCCGAGGCCGTCGACGCGGTCCTCGCCCACGACCCCGACGTCGCCGTCGTCGACGTGCACCTCGCCGACGGGGACGGATTCGCCGTGGCGGCCGAGATCGCCCGCGTGCACCCCCGCACCCGGACGCTGATGCTCTCGGCGTCAGCCGATGCCGACAGCATCCGGGCCGCCCTCGAGGCCGGCGCAGCCGGCTTCGTCCGCAAGGACCAGAGCATCGAGGGCATCGTGCGCCGCCTCGAGCAGGTGGCGGCCGGCGAGGCCGCGTTCGACCTGACGATCCTGCAGGCGGCCGTGAGCGCCCCGGCCAGGGCCTCGTCGTCGGACGGGGTGCGGCCACGCCTGAGCCGGCGCGAGCTCGAGGTGCTCGCCCTGCTGGTCGAGGGCCGCAACACGGCGGACATGGCCCGCATCCTCCACATCGCCCGCAGCACCACCCGCACCCACGTGCAGAACCTGCTCGTCAAGCTCGGTGCCCACTCGCGGCTGCAGGCCTCCGTCATCGCCGTGCAGCTCGGGCTCCTCGACGCTGCCGTCTAGGTCCGTCTACAGCGCGTCCAGGCAGCCGGCTCCACCACCAGCGGTAGCCCGGGTCATGCCGATGGTGGTTCCGGTCAACCATTTCTGACCCGAAGGTGAACGGGTGGTTGACATCTCGCTGCTGCTCGTCGGCAACCAGCGCACCCTCACGCAGAGCCTGGCCGAGCGCTTCGAGGCCGAGCCCGACCTGCTGGTCGTCGGTACCGTCGCCAGCCTGCTACAGGCCAGGGCGTCGGTCGTCTGGCTGTGCGCGGACGTCGTGCTGCTGGACTCCGACGCTGAGACGCCCGGGGCCGAGCTCGCCGCCACGCTCGGACCTCCTGCGGCGGTGCCCCGCGTCGTCCTGCTCGCCGACTCGACCCTCGAGACCGAGGTCGTCCGGCTCGTCCGGGCCGGCGTCAACGGCTGGGTGGACAAGGCCGACGACGTGGCCCAGCTGCTCGCCACGATCCGGGGCGTCGCCGCGGGCGAGGTGCGGATCCCGCCGCGCCTGCTCGCGCCGGTCGTCCACAGCCTCCGGCGGGGTGAGGGCAGCAGCCGGGCGGGCGACGGTCTGGACGCCCTGTCGGAACGGGAGCGTGAGGTGCTCACCCGGATGGCCGCCGGCCGCAACCGCGCCGAGATCGCCCGCGAGCTGGTGCTCTCGGAGAGCACCGTGCGCACGCACGCCCAGAACGTGCTGCGCAAGCTGGGGGTGCACTCGTCGCTGGCCGCCGTGGCACTGGCCCGGCGAGCCGGCCTCACGGCGGCCGCGCCGGGCCCCGACCCGGTGGCCGCGGTCGGCTCGCTGGCGGGGGAGCCGGCGTGAGCACCCCCGTCAGCACCCCGGTCGCGAGCCAGCGGGACCGCGCTGTCGTAGACGTGTCGGTCGTCGTGCCCACGCGCAACGAGGCCGGGAACGTCGCCGCACTGGTCGCCCGCCTCGATGCGTCGCTGGGCGGCGTCCGGGCCGAGATCGTGTTCGTCGACGACAGCTCGGACGGCACGCCGGACGCGATCCGGGCGGCGGCCGCCGGCAGTGCACACCCGGTGCGCCTGATCCACCGCGCGGGGGCCGAGCGGATCGGCGGCCTCGGGGGCGCCGTCCTCGCGGGCCTCCACGCGGCCCGCGGCGAGTGGGCGGTCGTCATGGACGGCGACCTCCAGCACCCGCCGGAGACCACGCCCGAGCTGGTCCGCCTCGGCGTGGCCACCGGCTCCGACCTCGTGGTCGCGAGCCGGTACGCCGGGTCGGGCAGCGCGGCCGGTCTCGCCGGCCCGGCCCGGCGCCGGGTCTCGGAAGCCGGCACCGCAGTCACCCGGGCCGTCTTCCCGCGCCGGCTGGCGGCGTGCACCGACCCCATGAGCGGCTTCTTCGCCGTCCGCCGGGGAGCCATCGACCTCGGCCGGCTCCGCCCGCGCGGCTTCAAGATCCTGCTGGAGATCGTCGCCCGGTCGCCCCGCCTGCGCCTGGCCGAGGTGCCCTTCGACTTCCAGGAGCGGCTCAGCGGCACCAGCAAGGCGTCGGTGCGCGAAGGCCTGCTGCTGGTCCGCAAGCTGGTGGGCCTGCGGGCCGCCGCGTGGGTGGGCGGGCCGGGGACCGGGCGGGCCCGCGCCGTGGGCTTCGCCGCGGTCGGGGCGACCGGCATCGTCGTCAACACCGCCGCCCTGTGGCTGCTCGTCGACGCGGTCGGCGTGGGCCTGCTCGTCGGCGCGGCACTGGCCACCCAGGTGTCGACGCTGTGGAACTTCCTGCTCACCGACCGGCTGGTGTTCACCGGGCCCAAGGCGCGGCCGGGGCGGACCCGGTTGCTGGGTTTCTTCGGGGTGAACAACGCGGCGTTGCTGCTCCGGCTGCCGCTGCTCGCGTGGCTGGTGCACCCCGTCGGCCTCGACTACCGGGTGGCGAGCGTGCTCACGCTGCTCGCCGCCTTTGCTGCGCGCTTCCTCGTCTCCGACCGCTACCTCTTCCGTGCAGGAGCAGCCATGACCACCTTCCGCGAGACCTCCATCCCGGACGCCCGGCCGGCCGTGGTCCCCTCACCACGGCCGACCGCGGCGGCCCGCCGCGAGGCCCGGGACGGCCGGCCCGTCGACCTCGTCGTCGACCTGCGGCCGCGCACCGTGGTCCCGCGGCCGCGCACCCCGCTGGCAGACCTCACGTACTGCTACGACGTCCACGGCCTGGTGTCGATCGGCTCCACCGTGCAGCTGCCGGAGCTGGCCCGCTTCCGCAGCGCGGGCTTGCCGACTCGCTCGCCGGATATCCAGGTGCGGCACGGCGAGGTCGGTGCCGCCCGGCCGCGCGGGCGGGTCCGCGTCACCCAGTTCGCCAGCCCCGTCGGCGTCGCCTACGAGGAGCACCTGCGACGGCTCGGCTCCAACTTCTCGATCGAGATGGGCGACAGCATCCGGGTCACCGTCGGCTCGCTGCTGGTCCGCTCACCCCACGTGCTGTACACGAACGTCATCGAGGCGTTGCTGCGCTTCGTCATGGCCAGCCGCGACCACATGCTGCTGCACTCCGCCTGCGTCGAGCTCGACGGCCGCGGCGTCCTGCTGTCCGCCCTCACCGACACCGGCAAGACCGGCACCATCCTCCGGCTGGTCCGCGAGCACGGCTGCCGGTTCCTGTCCGACGACATGACGGTGCTTCGCCCCGACGGGACGGCGCTGTCGTTCCCCAAGCCGCTGACGATCAGCCAGCACACGCTGCGAGCCGTCGACGCCGGCTTCCTGACCCGGGCCGAGTGGCGGCGGCTGCGGGTGCAGAGCCGGCTGCACTCCAAGGAGGGCCGCGGCATCGGTGCGTGGCTCGGCGAGCAGAACGTCCCGATCATGACGATGAACGCGGTGACGCAGTACGTGGTCCCGCCACCCAAGTACGACATCGAGCGACTGGTGCACTGCGAGTTCACCGACCAGCAGCGGGTCCAGGAGCTGTTCATCATCGAGCGCGCGGACGAGGCCCTCACCGACGTCGAGCCGTCCGGTCTCGTCGACGAGCTGATCGCGAACACCGACGACGCCTACGGGTTCCCGCCCTACCGCTACTTCGCGCCCGCGCTGGTCGTCGACGGCCTGGGCCACGAGGAGCTGCTGGCCGCCGAGCGCCGCATCCTCGGCACCGCGCTGACGGGGGTGCGGGCCCGTCGCCTGGCGACACCGGACTTCACCTGGGCCGACCGGATCCCCGAGCTGGTGCGGGGCGCCGGCACCATGCCCGACCTGCCCCGTCGCCCGGCGCCCGGCCGGGGCAGCTCGCCGGTCCGGGGCCTGCCGGCCCCGGCCGCCGGACCCGGCGAGTGAGAGGGCAGGGACCATGTCCGTCCGCCACGCCGACCGGAAGGCCGCTCGGGCAGCCGGGCTGCTCGCCGTCGTCGCCCTCCTGATCGCCACCGCCACCGCGGCCCAGGCGGCGCCGAAGCCGACCACCGTGATCGACACGAAGCCGGCGGCGTCGACGTCGAGCACCGTCGCCTCGTTCACCTTCCACGGCACCGTGGCCGGCTCGACGTTCGCGTGCCGGCTCGACGGCGGCGTAGCGGTCGCGTGCAACAACGGGTTCGTCACCTACTCGCTGCTGACCGCCGGCACCCATGTGTTCACGGTGACGGCGACCGCCGGCGGTGTGGTCGAGAAGTCGCCCCCGTCCTACACCTGGACGATCGACCTCACGCCGCCGACCGCGCCCACCCAGCTGCAGGCGACCTGGCCCACCCCGACCTCGGTGGCCCTGAAGTGGACGGCCGGCACCGACAACCGGTCGGTCACCGGCAACGACGTCTACCGGGACGGTGCGAAGCTCACCAGCGTCGGAGCGGTGACCTCCTACACCGACGCCGCCGTCGCGGCCGGCTCGCTGCACACCTACGCGGTGCTCGCGAAGGACGCAGCCGGGAACACCTCACCGCTCAGCAGCAGCGTGACCACGGGCGGGACCGGCTTCGACCCGCACCTCACCCGGTCGCCCTACCTCACCGACCTGGTCGGCACCGGGGTGACGGTGAACTTCGCGACCGACCGCTCGACGTCCACGGCCAGCGTGCAGTACGGCGCCGTCGGCAGCGGGGGCGCCTGCACGCCCGCCACCACGGTGCCGGCGACCAGCATCGTCGCCGCGGTCGGCAGCGTGTACGAGTACCAGTGGAAGGCGCAGCTCGACCTGCCGGCCGCCGGCAGCTACTGCTACCGGCCCTACCTCGGCAGCATCGACCTGCTGGCCGGCAAGGCCTCACCGGTCCTCACCACCCAGGTCCCTGCCGGCTCGGCGCAGTCGTTCTCGTTCGCGGTCCTCGGCGACTGGGGGCAGGCCTACGCCGCCCCGGGCAACCAGAACCAGACCAACCTGCTCGCGCGGCTCGCGACCAGCGGGGTCCGGTTCGCCCTGACCACGGGCGACAACTCCTACCCGTCGGGGTCGCAGCTCAACTACGGCGACCTGCAGCAGTCCGGCGCCGACGTCAGCGGCATCTTCGGCGCCAACCAGTGGGGCGTTCCCGGCGCGACCATCCCGTTGTTCCCGGCGATCGGTAACCACGGGCTGGCCCGTAGCGACGCGGTGCACCCGCACTTCGGCATCTGGCCGCAGGACAACGCGGTGGCCACGTCGGGCGGCAGCTACGAGCGCACGTCGTACCCGAGCATCGGCGGCAGCACCGCCGCGAGCTACCCCAGCCCGTGGTACGCCTTCGACGCCGGCAATGCGCGCTTCTACGTGCTCGACGCCGCCTGGGCGGACACCAACGGCGGCACCAGCGGCGTCTACAGCGTCGAGGCGGCCGCGCACTGGGCGCCGGGGACCGCCCAGTACGAGTGGCTCAAGAGCGACCTGCAGGCGCACCCGTCCGGCCTGAAGTTCGCGGTCTTCCACTACCCGCTGTACTCCGACCAGCCGAGCGAGAGCTCGGACACCAGCTTGCAGGGCGCCGCGTCGCTCGAGGGGCTGCTCGTGGCCAACGGCGTCAGCATGGCCTTCCAGGGCCACGCCCACATCTACCAGCGCAGCACCGGGCTGGGCGGGCTGGTCAGCTACGTCACCGGCGGCGGCGGCGCCAAGGCCCAGTCCACCGGCACGTGCAGTGCCAATGACAAGTACGCCGTCGGGTGGTCGTACACCCGGTCGGTCGGGACCACGTGCGGTGCGGCACCCGCGCCCAAGACGGACGCGCAGGTCTACCACTTCCTCAAGGTGACGGTGAACGGTCGCCAGGTCACCGTCACGCCGACCGACTCGACCGGCCGCACCTTCGACGTGCAGACCTACACCTTCGCCGCGCCGCCGGAGACGGTCATCGACAGCGGTCCACCGGCCGGCTCGGCCAGCACCAGCGCGACCTTCACGTTCCACGCGAGCGGCAGCCCGGCGACGTTCCGCTGCCGGCTCGACTCCGCGGTGGCCACCGCGTGCACCAGCCCCGTCAGCCTCTCCGGGCTGTCGCAGGGGCCGCACACCTTCGAGGTCACGGCCACCGTCGGCGGGCTCGTCGACCCGCAGCCGGCCACCTGGTCCTGGACGGCCGACACGGTCGCACCGTCGCCGCCCAGCAGCCTCAGTGCGGTCGCGCCGTCGCCGTTCCAGGTGGACGTCAGCTGGCCGACGGCCTCGGACAACACGGGCGTCACCGGCTACGACCTGTACCGCGACGGCTCGCTGCTCCAGTCGCTCGGCGTCGTGACGTCCTTCAGCGACGACACCGTGCTCGCCGGGTCGACGCATCAGTACGCCGTGCGGGCCCGTGACGTCGCGGGCAACGTGTCCAGCCCGGTCTCGGCCACGGTGACCACACCGGCCGCGTCGGCGCCGGTCTTCGCGGACACGTTCGAGAGCGGCACCCTGGCGGCGTGGACGACAAAGGCCGGCCTCACCGTCCAGGGTGCAACCGTCCACGGCGGTTCGTACGCCGCTGAGGGGGACACGCAGAACGGCAACGCGTACGCCAAGGTCACCCTGCCCTCGACGTACGACGACACGTGGTCGCGCGTGTGGTTCGACGTCGTGTCGCAGACCAACCAGGTGAACCTGCTCCGGCTGCGCGACGCCGCCGGCACCTCGCTCGGCTACGTCTACGTCAGCGCCGCCGGCAAGCTCGGGTTCCACGACGACGCCACCGGCACCAACACCGTCAGCGCCACCGCGCCGGGCCCCGGCTGGCACTCCCTCGAGCTGCACCTGAAGGTCGGTGCGGCACCGGGCGACCTCGGCGTCGCCGAGGTCTGGCTGGACAACGCGCGAGTGTCCGACCTGTCGAGCAGCAGCGTCGACGTCGGCTCCGCGCCGGTCGGCGGCCTGCAGATCGGTGAGGTCCAGGCCGGCCAGGTCTACGACGTGGTCTTCGACGACGTCGCGTTCGGGACCAGCCGGTTCGGGTCCACGACCGACACGTCGCCCCCGTCGACTCCGCAGGACGTGACCGCGACGGCACAGTCGGCGCACCTCGTGCGGGTCACGTGGAGCGCCTCGACCGACGACGTCGGTGTCGCGTCGTACGACGTGCTCCGGGACGGAGCGCTCGTCGGCAGCGTGGACGCCCCGACGACCGGCTACGACGACACGACCGCGCAGCCGTCGACGGCGTACAGCTACACGGTGCGCGCCCGGGACACGTCCGGGAACGTGTCGCCGCCGAGCGCGGCGGCCGACGTGACCACGCCGGCCGCGGCCACGGCGGTGTTCGCCGACGGCTTCGAGTCCGGTGACCTCACCGCGTGGACCACGACGCAGAACCTCGTCGTCCAAGGCACCACGGTGCGCGGCGGCGCGTTCGCCGCCCAGGGAGCCAGCCCGACCGGGGTGACGTTCGCGAAGAAGACGCTCCCCGGCGGCTCGTACCCCGACGCGTACGCGCGGGTTGCGTTCCTCGTGAACAGCCAGGGCTCGCAGACGACGTTGCTGCGGCTGCGCACGACACCCACCGGCACCGGCGGCTACGTCTACCTGACGTCCACCGGCCGGCTCGGCTTCCGCAGCGACGCGCTCGCGGCTGCCTCGACGAGCTCGGTCGTGCCCGGGCCGGGCTGGCACGTGGTCGAGCTGCACCTGGCCGTCGGTGCGACCGCGGGCGCCCTCGGCACCGCCGAGGTGTGGCTGGACGGCGCGCCGGTCGCGGCACTCTCCAGCTCGGCGATCGACGTCGGGTCGGCGCCGATGGGCGTCCTGCAGATCGGCGACACCGCGAGCAACGGCTCGGGCACCGGGTGGGACCTCGTGTACGACGACGCCGCGTTCGCGATCAGCCGCCTGGGCACCTGACGTGGCGGAGGAGCACCCCGCCGAGCTGGGCCGCCCGGTGGCACTCGGCCGGCTCTGGCCGCGCCGCGTCGCGTTCCGGGTCCGGACTGGTGAGCGGCCGGCGACCTGGCTGCGGGACCGCGTCGGCCGGGTGGCCGCGCCGGTGCTCGCCGCCGGCGCCCGGCCGGTCGACGTCGGGCTGCTCGGGTTCGCGCTGCTCGTCGGCGGGCTGCTCCGGCTGGTGGAGCTCGGCCGGGTCGGCCTGAACAGCGACGAGGCCGTCTACGCCGGCCAGGCAGCCTCGCTGGCCGGCAACCCGAGCTTCACCGACAACTTCCCGGTGGTGCGGGCGCACCCGCTGCTGTTCCAGCTGATCGCGTCGCCGTTCTACCGGGGCGGCATCCCGGACGTGCCCGGCCGGTACGTGAGCGCCGTGCTCGGCACGGCCACCGTCGCGTTGGTGTTCGTGGTCGGCCAGCAGCTGTACGGCGCCCGCACCGGAGCGGTCGCTGCGCTGCTGCTCGCCGTCACGCCGTACCACGTCGTCGTGACCCGGCAGCAGCTGCTGGACGGGCCGATGACCTTCTTCGCCACCGCGGCGCTGGCCTGCGTCGCGGTGATGGGCCGGACCGGGCGCGGCCGGTGGCTGGTGGCCGCCGGTGGCTGCCTCGGGCTGGCCGCCCTCACCAAGGAGACCGCGGTGATCCTCGTCGCCGCGGTGTTCGCCTTCCTGTCGCTCTGCCCGCAGTTCTGGCGCCCGTTCCGCCACGTCGTCGCCGGCGGCGTGCTCGCGCTGACCCTCGTCGTGACCTACCCGGTCGTCACCTCGCTGGCCGGTGGGGCGGGGCACGGCCAGTCGTACCTGCTGTGGCAGCTCACCCGCGGCCCCAACCACGACGTCGCGTTCTACTTCACGGCGGTGGCCGGCTCGATGGGCTGGCTGCTGATCGCGACGGCGCTGACGGGCCTCCTGGTGCTGCGGGACTCGTCGTCCTGGCGGGAGACCCTGCTGCTCTCGTGGGTCGCGGTCCCGCTGCTGTTCTTCGAGGTGTGGCCGGTGAAGGGCTTCTCCTACCTGCTGGTGGTGCTGCCCGCGGTGGCGGTCCTCGCCGCGCGCGCGTTGGCCCGGCTGCTGGACCGGCCGCCGCGGTCGGCCGCGTCGCGGTCGGCGGGTGTGCTGGTGGCCGGCGTGGTGCTGGCCTCGCTCGCCGTGCCGGCCGCGAGCGGCGTCCTCGCCCCGGCGTCGTCCGGCCTGGCCGGCGCGGGCGGCACCCCGGGCGGGCGGGAGGCCGGCCGGTGGATCGCGGACCACGTCCCGGACGGCGCAGAGTTCCTCACGATCGGCCCGTCGATGGCCAACATCGTCCAGTACTACAGCGGCCGCCCCGCCGACGGGCTGTCGGTCAGCCCCAGCCCCGCGCACCGCAACCCGAGCTACCGGCCGGTGCCCAACCCCGACGCCGCCGTTCGCTACGGCGAGTACCGCTTCCTCGTGTGGGACGCCTACTCCGCGCAGCGCTCGCCGCACTTCGCGGCCAAGCAGCTGGCGCTCATTCGCCGCTACCACGGTGTCGTCGTGCACACCGAGACGGCCAGGTTCGACGGGGCGACCCAGCCGGTGATCGTCGTGTACGAGGTGCACCCGTGAGCTGCCGGCCGCTCGGCCTCGCGGTCGGGTGCGTCCCGCTGCTCGCGGCCACCTGGCTGCTCGCACCGGCCGCCGCGGCAGCATCCGACCCGACGCCGACCACCCCGGTCCGGCACGTCGTCGTGATGACCCAGACCGGCCACAGCTTCGACAGCTACCTCGGCCGCCGCCACGGCGTGGACGGCATCCCGGCCGGGGTGTGCCTGCGGGTGCGCACGGGTTCGGCCACGTCGTGCCAGCCGCCGTTCGCCCTCGCGGGCACCACCGCGCGGCCGCGCCTGGACCCGTCCGCGACCGCCCAGCGTGCCGCCGTGGCGGACGGCCGGATGGACGGGTTCGTGCTGGCCCAGGCGACGCCGTCGAGCACCGGGCGCGACGCGATGGGCTACTACCGGCCCGCCGACCTCCCGGTGCTGGGCCAGCTCGCCGACAACGGGGTGGTCTTCGACCGCTGGTTCAGCGCGGTCCCCGGCGGCGAGCTCGCCAACCAGCTGTTCGCGGTCTCGGGCACCGCCGTGCCGGACACCCGCGAGGTGCCGGAGAGCGGCTGGCCCGACGTCCCGGTCCTCTTCGACCGGCTCCAGTCGGCCGGCGTCAGCTGGAAGGTGTACGTCGAGAACTACGAGCCGGCCCTCACCGGTACGACCGCCGGCCCGGCCGCGCTGCGGACCGGCCAGGTGGCCCGGCTGCCGTTGCTGGCCATGCCGAGGTACGAGGACGACCCCGTCCTCATGTCGCACATCACCGACCTCGACAGCTACTACGCCGACCTGGCAGCGGGCACGCTGCCGGCGGTGTCGTGGATCGTCACCACCACCTCGACCGAGCGGCCGCCGGCGCGTCCGGTGGCCGGGCAGGGCGTGGTCCGCGACGTCGTCAACGCCCTCGGCGGGAGCTCCGCCTGGCCGGAGTCCCTGTTCCTGCTCACCTACGACTCGCCCGGCGGCTGGTACGACCACGTTGCCCCACCGACCATGAGCGGCGCACAGGTCGGGATCCGGGTGCCGACCGTGCTGGTGAGCCCCTTCGCGCCGGCCGGCGTCACCGACCACACCACCCTCGACAGTGCAGCGGTGCTGCGTTTCGTCCAGACCAACTGGGGCCTGCCCCCGCTGACGGCGCGGGTCAGTGCCTCACCGGGACTGGCATCCGCCCTGCGGCTCGACCGGCCGGCGCGTGACGCGGTGCTGGTGAGCAGCACCCGCCCGCGACCACCGGTCGCGCAGCCGGACAGCCACGTCATCGTCGCCGGCTACCTGCTGGCCTTCCTCGTCGCGGCGGGCTCGCTGCTGTGGGCCGCGCGCGGCCGGCCCGGCGTCGACCCGTCGGACGTCTCGCTGGACGCGGCATGAGGCGCGGCCGGCCCGCGGGCGCCGCCCTGGTCGCCGTCCTGCTCCCGGTGCTCGCCGCCGTGGCCACGCCGGCGGCCGGCGCCCGGCCCACGCCCGGCGTCGTGTTCGTCACGACGTCACCCGCGCTGGCCGGGGTGCACCTGGCCGTCGGCCCCGCTCTCGTCACGACCGGCCCCGGCGGCCGGGCCTCGGTGCGGGTCGCCGACTTCAACGGCATCGCGTCGCGGGTGTCGCTGGCGGACCGTCACCTCGGCGTGCGCCACGTCCTGCGCCTCGCGTTCGTGTCCCCGGCTCCGCACACCGCGAGGTACGAGAGCCACCTCACCGTCGGTCTGGACGTCACCTCGCTGGTGCGGCTGCGTGTCGACCCCGGCAGCACCGGCGCCGGCCGGCGCGACGTGCGTGCCGTCCGGCTGCACTCCGTCACCGGCGAGACGCGGCTGGTCGACCCGAGCCGGACGGCGAGCGTGCGGCTGCTGTCGCGCAAGGCCCGGCGACCCGGATCGACGGCGCCGGGGGCGGTCACCTGGACCGTCGACAGCCTGCGCTCCGGCGACGGCTCGACCTTCGCGACCTCGCGCACACCGTTCGACCCGTTCCGGGGCGGTACCTGGCGGCTCCAGCTCCGGCCGGTCGCCGGCACCGTCGTCGTCGACACGGTTCCCGCCACCTCTGGGGTGACCTTCGTGCTCGACGGGGCGTCGTTCACCACCGACGCGCACGGGCATGCGACGTCGGCCATCGCCGACCTCAACGGCGTCGACCTGCGGCTGCGCGCCAGCAGTCCCCAGGCGGACGGGGTGTCCGTGTCGGTGGCCCGGGTCGCCCGCCTCGCGCCGACGGCCCCGTTCCAGCGGCACCTGCTGGTGGCGCTGGCGGTCCGGCGGCCGGTCACCCTGCGCTTCGCCGACCCGACCGGCCGTGCCGTCCCCGCGAGCCGGGTCAGCGAGGTGCGGCTGGACGGCGGCGGCGAGACGGTGCGGGTCTCGGGCGACCAGCTGGCCGAGCCGGTGCCGCTGCTGGCGAGCATCGGTCGGCTGGCCGACGGCGTCTGGACCCCGCAACCGGTTACCTACGCCGTGACCAGGGTCGAGGTGGAGGGCGCCAACGCGGTCTTCTCCGGCCAGCAGCGGCTCGACCCCGGCTCCCGGCCGGCCCCGATGATCGCGGTCTCGGTGTTCGACCTGCACGTGACGTTGCGCGACGCGGTGTTCGGCCGGCGGGTCGCGTCCACCGCCTACGTCGTGCGCCCCGATGGTGCGGGGTCGCGGCTGCAAATCGGATCGGGGCGTCCGACGGTGATCAGGTCGCTGGTGCGCGGCGAGTACGTCCTCACCACCCACCGGGCGGTGGTGGGGTCGGACACCACGCTCCAGGTGAGCAAGACCTCGGCCGTCGACCTGCGGGTGGTGACGCTGCTCGACGCAGCGGTGCTGACCGTGCTCGTGCTGGGTCCTGCTACCGGGCTGGTGCTGCTCGGCCTCGGCCTGCGGCGGCGCTCCGCCCAGAGCTCCCGGGTGCCCGGATGAGGCGGCCGGGCCGGTGGCGCCGGCACGCCGTGGGCCGGGGCCTGCTCCTGCTGGTCGCCGCGGCAGTGCTCGCCGTGCTCCCGGTACGGGTGGCGGCGCCCGCGGCTGCGGCGGACACCGACGTGCCGGTGCTCGCGTACTTCTACCAGTGGTTCTCGGGCCCGTCCTGGGAGCGCGCCAAGTCCGACTACCCCCTGGTCGGCCGGTACAGCAGCGACGACGCCTACGTGCTGCGCAGCCAGGTGCAGCTCGCCCGCAGCGCCGGGATCGACGGCTTCCTGACGTCCTGGAAGGACACCCCGCTGCTGGACCGCCGGCTCGACCTGCTCGTCCGGGTGGCCGCGTCCGAGGAGTTCGGCCTCGGCATCGTCTACCAGGGGCTCGACTTCTCCCGGCAGCCGCTACCGGCGGAGACCGTCCGCCGCGACCTGGTGCACCTGGTCCGGCGCTGGGGTGACTCGCTCACGTCGTCGTACTACGGGAAGCCGGTGATCGTGTGGACCGGCACCGACCAGTACACGACGGCCGACGTGCACGCGGTCCGCCTGGCCCTGGGGGGCCGCGCGCTGCTGCTCGCCAGCTCGCACTCGGTCGAGGGGTACGAGCGGGTGGCCCGGCTGGTCGACGGCCTGGCCTACTACTGGTCCTCCGCGGACCCGACGTCGGCGATGACCCGGCAGAAGCTCGCCGACATGAGCGCCGCGGTGCACGCGCACGGCGGCATCTGGCTGGCGCCGGCGGCCAGCGGATACGACGGGCGCACGCTCGGCGGCACCCGGGTGGTCGGCCGCGCCGAGGGCCGGACCCTGGTGCGGAGCCTGGCGAACGCGTTCGCCAGCGAGCCGGACGGGGTGGCACTGATCAGCTGGAACGAGTGGTCGGAGAACACGTACGTCGAACCGGGCACGAAGTACGGGCAGCGCGAGCTGGTCGGCCTCAAGCGCTTCCTGCTCGCCCAGGGCCGCAGCGTCGCTCCCGGCCTGTCCGACGCCGATGCCGACCGGAAGGACCCCGAACCGGCCGCGGCCGACGAGCCGTCGGCGGCGACGCCCGACGTCGGGACCGGCACCGGGTCGGGCTGGACGGGGGGGCGCGCCGCGCTGGCCCTCGGACTGCTCTCGCTCGCCGCGCTGCCCGGTCTGTCGCTGCTCGGGCGCCGGCGCGCGGATCCCGCCGACAGCGGGCGGCACCGGCGCCGGCAGGACGCCTCGGACGCGCGGGACGGCGCGCGCAGCGGGGCCCGCTGAGGTGCCGTCTGGTGCTTGAATGCTCGGGTGGCCGATCGGGTGTACGGCTGGGTCCGGGTGGACTGCGCGCGCTGCGGCAGCGTCGAGCTGCCCGCGTCGGAGGTCCGCCTCGTGATGGCCGGACCGGACACCGACCGCGGCGCCGGGGACACCGACGCCCGTGACCTCGTCGAGTTCCGCTGCCGGGCCTGCGGCCTGGCCGGCTCGGTCCGGCTCGACGAGCGCGCGGCCCGGCTGGTCGCGGCCGCCGGTGCGTCGCCGGCCGTCCCGGAGCCCGGCCCGATGCCACGCCGCCCGGGCCCCGGACCCGGCCGCCTCGGGAGCTGACCGCGGGCTGCCGGCGTCGGTCCCGCCGGGCCGCCGGGCCGCCGGGCCGCCGGGTGTGGAGCGAAGCGGCCCCGCTGCGCCACCGGAAAGCAGCCGCCGGGCGGGGCCACTTCGCTCGTGGGGCCGGGCGGACGTCCCGCCGGGTGTGGAGCGAAGCGGCCCCGCTGCGCCACCGGAAAGCAGCCGCCGGGCGGGGCCACTTCGCTCGTGGGGCCGGGCGGACGTCCCGCCGGGTGTGGAGCGAAGCGGCCCCGCTGCGCCACCGGAAAGCAGCCGCCGGGCGGGGCCACTTCGCTCGTGGGGCCGGGCGGACGTCCCGCCGGGTGTGGAGCGAAGCGGCCCCGCTGCGCCACCGGAAAGCAGCCGCCGGGCGGGGCCACTTCGCTCGTGGGGCCGGGCGGACGTCCCGCCGGGTGTGGAGCGAAGCGGCCCCGCTGCGCCACCGGAAAGCAGCCGCCTGGCGGGGCCACTTCGCTCGTGGGGCCGGGCGGACGTCAGGACGCTTCGGGGACGAGGGGCGAGAACCACCCGGCGTCGGTCTTCCGCCGCGCGACGCTCGCTGCGATGCTCCGGGCATGGTGGTGTCGCGCGGGTTCGGCGGGCGGCGGCGCGGGTCGGCGGACCTGCCCCCGGGTCAGTACCTCACCGAGGACTTCCCGGTCCTCACGGCCGGGCCGACCCCTCGGGTGCCGACCGACACCTGGGAGCTGACGGTCACGACCGAGACCGGGCAGGTGCACCGGTGGGACTGGCCGGCGTTCCAGGGCCTCGCAAAGGACACCCCGACCGTCGACCTGCACTGCGTCACCAGCTGGTCCAAGCTGCAGACGGGGTGGCAGGGCGTGTCCCTCGACGTGCTGATGGCCGACGTCGAGACGACCGCCGACTACGCCGTCATCACCTCCTACGGCGGCTACACCACCAACCTGCCGCTGGAGGACCTCCTCGACGGAAAGGCGTGGGTGGCGCACCAGTACGACGGGGCGGACCTCGAGCCGGCGCACGGCGGCCCGGCCCGGCTGCTGGTGCCGCACCTCTACCTCTGGAAGAGTGCCAAGTGGGTGCGCGACATCCGGCTCTCGCCCGACGACGAGCCGGGCTTCTGGGAGACCGCCGGCTACCACGACTACGGCGACCCCTGGCGCGAGCAGCGCTACTGGGACTCGTGAGCAGCGAGTGAGCGAGGCGTGAGGGGCTGGCGCCGGTCGACGGTCGCGTCGGCACGGCCCGAGTCGGCGACCGCGCGTACCGTGGTGCTGGACGTCCCCGACTGGCCCGGGCACCTCGCCGGCCAGCACGTCGACGTGCGGCTCACCGCCGAGGACGGCTACACCGCGACCCGGTCCTACTCCATCGCCTCGATCCCCGACGGCGACCACGTCGAGATCACCGTCGAGCGGCTGGTCGACGGCGAGGTGTCGCCGTACCTCGTCGACGTGGCGCAGCCGGGTGACCAGCTCGAGGTGCGTGGGCCGATCGGCGGCTGGTTCGTGTGGCGACCGGAGCAGACCGAGCCGGTGCTGCTCGTCGGTGGTGGCTCCGGTGTCGTGCCGCTGATGGCGGTCGCCCGGCAGCACGCCGCCAGCGGCTCGGCAGCGCCCTTGCGGCTGGTGCACTCGGTGCGCAGCCCCGCGGCCCTGCTCTACGCCGACGAGCTGGCGCGGCTGCCCGACGTCGAGGTCACCCACGTCTTCACCCGGACGGCACCCGACGGTTGGGACCGGCCCGTCGGCCGGCTGGACGCCGACCTGCTGAACCGGGTCGCGTTCCCGCCCGGCGACCCGGCGACGCCGTACGTCTGCGGCCCGACCGGCTTCGTCGAGACCGTGGCCGACCTGCTCGTCACCGCCGGCCACGACCCTGCGCGGGTGCGCACCGAACGCTTCGGACCCTCAGGAGGCAGCAGATGACCGATTCGTTCCTCGACGGCAACGCGGTGGGCGGTGTGCTCGGCCAGGTGTTCGCCGTCGACGTCACCGCCGCGGTCGGACGGTGCAACGGCTGCGGTCGCAGTGCGGTCATGGCCGAGACCCGGGTCTACGTCGATGCCCCCGGCACGGTTGTCCGGTGCCCCGGCTGCGAGTCGGTGCTGCTGCGCGTCGTGCAGTCCGACGACCGCACCTGGCTCGACCTGCGCGGCCTCGCCGTCCTGCAGCTGCCGATGGGCCGCGGCTAGCCCTCGACGACGACGACGTCGGGCGGCTCGGGGGCGGGCAGCGCCGCGCCGGGCAGCAGGCAGGTGTCGTCCTCGCACACCGCAGCGTCGGGTGCACCGAGCATCTGCAGCGGAGCCACCGGCGTCTCGGGAACCGTCGTTGCGGGCTCGCTCACGCCGCGGCCTCCTCGGCCACCTGGGCGAGCACCTGCGCGAACGCGGCTGCGTCCTGCGCGCCGGACACGCCGTACCGGCCGTCGATGACGTAGAACGGCACGCCGTTGATGCCGTAGGCCACGGCCTGCGCCATGTCGGCCTTCACGTCGGCGAGGTAGCGGTGGTCGGCCAGCGAGGCGGCGGCCTCGTCGCGGTCCAGGCCCACGTCGGCGGCGAGGTCGGCGAGCTCGTCGGCCCGGCCGACGTGGCGGCCCTCGACGAAGTACGCCGCGAGCAGCCGCTCCTTGAGCTCGAGCTGCTTGCCGTGCGCCTTCGCGAGGTGCAGCAGCTCGTGCGCCAGTACGGTGTTGGTCTGGTGGATGTGGTCGTAGTCGTAGTCGAGGCCGACCTGGTCGGCGATGCCGACGACGCGGTCGACCATCAGCTGGGCCTGCTCGCGGGAGGTGCCGTACTTCGCGGCCAGGTAGTCGACCGGGGTGCCCTCGAAGTCGACGGGGGTGTCGGGGGCGAGCTCGAAGGAGTGGTACTCCACCTCGACGTCCACCCCGGACTGCGCGACCCCGGCCTCGAACTTGCGCTTGCCGATATAGCACCAGGGGCACTGCACGTCGGACCAGATGTCGACCCTTATCGCTGCTGTCACTTCAGTCGCAGCGACCGGCCCAGCAGCGGTATTCCCCGACGCGGGCGCTACGCCCGGGCGGCGAAGGCCGGCCCGAAGAACGATGCCTGGCCGTCCTTGATCAGGTAGACCGACCAGTCGGGCAGGCCGGCGAACCAGGCGGCCGCGCCCGGCCCCTCGACCAGGGCGGCGGTGGCCAGGGCGTCGGCGAGCCCGGCGTCCGGGCCGACGACGGTGGCGGAGTCGTAGTGCACGGCGGTGCTGCGGGTCCGCGGGTTCGTGACGTGCCGACCGCGCTCGTAGAGCCCGCTGGTGGCGACGGCGCCGGTGCCGACGTGCACCACCTGCACGACCTGCTGGGTGTCGTAGGGGTTGAGGACGCCGATCGCCCAGGGCTGGCCGGGCGACTGCTCGCCGCGACAGGCGATGTCGCCGGACGCGTTCACGCAGACGTTCGGGATGCCGGCGGCCTCGATCTGCTGTGCGACCTGTCCGGCTGCCCAGCCCTTCACGTAGCCCGAGGGGTCGACGCCACCCGGGACGGACCAGGGGTCGAACGCGCCGCCGGTGAGGACGCGTGCCCGCTGGCAGGCGGCGAGCACCTCCTGCACCACGAGCGGGGTCCGGTCCAGGGTGATCAGCCCGTTGCGGTACATGGTGATCGGGGTGTCGACCCGGTAGGTGGAGAACCACGCGTCGACCTGGTGCAGGTACGCGACGGCGTCGCCGACGACGTCCTCGTAGTCCGCCGGCAGCTCCGGCGCGCGCAGGTCGAAGGTGACCGCGGTACCCCACACGTGCTCGACGTGGACCCGTCGCTGCCACGGACCGGGACCGGCGAGCGTGACCTCGGGTACGTCGGCGTCGGGCACGGTCCGATCCTGCCGTGCCTCGCTGGTTCTCGTCGCCTCCGGCGCGAGCCCGGTCGAGGTCACAGGTGCGCCTTGGCCAGCGCGCCCGCGAGCGAGGTCTTCCACGCGGCGGTGGTGAACGACGCCCCGGTCGCCCCGGCGATCTGCGCCGACCTCGCCGCCAGCGTCTGGGCCTTGAGGATCGGGAGGGCCATCTCGGAGTAGGGCTCGGAGTCCCCGGTCGGGTAGGTGGCGGCCCAGACGTCGACCAGCGTGCCGTTCGCGACCCGGATGCCCACCTGCAGCGGGCCGTACTTCGACTGCGCGACCGGGCCGAGGTAGTCGGCCGGCCCGGCCGGCTGCGTGGGGGTGGGCTTCGGGGTGCGCGCCGGCTTGCTCGGCGGCTGGCTCGTCGGCTTGCTCGTCGGCTTGCGTGTGGGCTTGGTGGTGGCGGTGGCGGTGGCGGTCGGCGTGGTGGCGTGCTTCGCCGTCGCGCGGTGGGTGGTGGCGGTCGTGGGCGTCTTCCGGTGCTTCGACGAGCGCGACGCGTCGCTCGCCTTCCTCCCCCGCCGGGCGTGGGCCGCGGCACCGGGCGCTGCGGTGGTGGCGGCCACGGGGGCGGACGGGGCGCCTCCCGCCGGGCCGCCCGCGGCGGCGGGAGCGGCCTGGCCGGAATAGGACAGCACGGACACGAGGCCGGCGGCGGTCCCGGTGGTGACGAGCAGGGCGCGCTTCACGGGTGACTCCTCGGTCGGTCGGCGGACGCGCGCTCAGAACACGAACGTCTCATGGTGGATCCGGTGGGGTGCGACACCTACGGCCCGAGCGGCGGCCAGCAGGTCGGACATGAAGGCGGGCGGACCGCAGAGGTAGATGTCGGTGTCGGTCAGCTCCGGCACGAGCCGGGTGAGCAGCTCGGGCGTCAGCCGTGGGCGCTCCGGCTGGTTCTCGAGGTAGTGCACGGTCCAGCCGTTGCGGTCCGCCAGCTCGTCGATCTCCGCGCGGAGCAGAGCGTCGGCCGCGTCCGGGACCCGGTAGACCAGCGTGACCTCCGCTGACGGCGGCAGGTCGTCCAGCACCGCCCGGACCGGGGTGATGCCGACGCCGGCCGCGAAGGCCGCGACCCGCTCGCCGTGCCGGGCCGCGGCGGTGAACACGCCGTACGGGCCCTCGGCCCAGACCCTGGTGCCCGGCCGCAGACGGGACAGCCGCCCCGAGTGGTCACCGAGGTCCTTCACCGTGATCCGCAGCCAGGACGGGTTCGGTGCCGCGGACAGCGAGTAGGGGTGCGCCTGCCACCACCAGTCGGCGGTGAGGAACCGCCAGCAGAAGAACTGGCCGCCGCGGGCGCGCAGCTGGTCCAGGTGGTGGCCGGACAGGTAGATCGAGACGACCCCGGGGGACTCCTCGACGACGGTCTCGACCCGGAGTCGGTGCCGCAGCGACATGGCGATCGGCCGGCCGAAGCGGCTGACCAGGATCGTCGCGCCGACACCGACGTACAGGCCGGTCCAGAACCACCGCTGCACCGGATGCGAGACGAACATCGGCCCGAGCACGAGCTGGTGGCCGAACGACAGCGCCACCGCGAGGTAGAAGTAGAGGTGCGCCACCCACCAGGTCTCGTAGCGCATCCGCCGCCGGCTGAAGCGCGCGGACATGACACCCAGCGCCACCATGAGGACGAAGGCCGTGGCGGCCGGCACCATCCAGGCCGAGGTGGTGACGGTCGTCCAGAGCTGCCCGAGGAACGAGGTGCGGGTCGCCTGCGCGTAGCCGAGAGTGGTCAGCACGACGTGCGCGGCCACCAGCACGAGCGAGTACGGCGCGACCCGGCGGTGCAGCGACAGCAGGCGGTCGTGGCCGACCTCCCGCTCGATCCACGGCACCCGCGTCGTCAGCACCAGCAGGACCAGGCACAGGTAGCTGCCGGCGAGCGCGGCCACGGTGCCGGCCGCGAGCGCCGGTCCACCCGGGGCGGGCAGACCGTCCGCGACGGCGGCCACCCCGATCCCGACGGCCAGGCCGAGGCCCAGGCCGGCCAGGCTGACGGCGACGTCACCGCGCCATGAGCTGCGGCCGTGCGCGCGCAGGCCGTGCGTCAACGGTGGGCGGGCCGGTGCACGGCGCCGGCCCGGCAGGGCGGTCGGGTCGCCGACGAACGCCGGCTCGACCTCGGCCGGTCGCCGGGCCGGCACCGGCGCTGCCGGCCGGGCGGCGTACCGCGGGGCCGCGTGTCGGGCGCCGGTCGACCGGCCGTCCAGCACCGGGGTCACCGTCGGGGTCGCTCGCACCGTCGGGACGGCCGGTGCCGGTGCGGCGAACCGGAGCCGTCGCGACGTCGTCGGCGTGCTCACAGTCCCGCCTGGGTCAGCGCCGACTGCAGCGACGACTTGTACGCGGCCCAGGTCAGCGACGCGCCGGACACCTTCGCGATGGTGGCGGAGTTGGCCGCGACCGTCTCGGTGTCGTACTTCGGGATCGCGGTCGCGTTGATCGACCGCGTCTCGCTGCCGTCGTTGGTCAGCAGCGTCCCGGTCGCGGTGGTGATCCGGCTGTTGGTGACGACGATGACGACACGCAGCGTGCCGTGACCGTCCGCGATGGCCGTGGTCACCCCGGTGAAGGTGCCGTTGACCGGCGGGACCGCCGGGGTGGCCGTCACCGTGCTCGACGCGGGTCCTTCCGTGGTCACGTTGACCGCGGTGACGTAGTAGGAGTAGGTCGTGCCGTTGACCAGGGCCGTGTCTGTCCAGCCCGGCCCGGTCGGCGACCCGACCCGCACACCGTTGCGGTACACGCGGTACGCCGTCGCCGTCGGCGTCGCCGACCAGGTCAGTGTCACCTGCGCGTTGCCCGCGGTGGCGACCAGACCGGTGGGCGCCGCCGGTGCCGTCGCCGTCGGCGTGCCGACGACCGCGGCGGACGGAGCCGATGACGCAGTGGCGTTCACCGCGACCACCGTGTAGGAGTACGCCGACCCGTTCGTGAGGCCGGTGTCGGTGAAGCTGTTCGCGGTCGGCGACCCGACGAGGACGCCGCCGCGGTAGACCCGGTAGGACGCGGCGTTCGCCGACGCGGACCAGGTCAGGACGACCCGTGCGTCGCCGGACGTCGCGACCACGCCGGTGGGCACCGCCGGCGCGGGGAGTGCGGGGGTGACCTGCACCGCGGCCGAGGGTGCGGACTCGCCCCCGGCCGTGACCGCGGTGACGCGGTAGGCGTACGTCACGCCGTTGGTGAGCCCGGTGTCGGTGAACGCCGTCGTCGTGACCGTTCCGGTGGCGGCGCCGTCCCGGTAGACGACGTAGGAGGTGGCGCCGCTCACCGCGGTCCAGGTGAGGGCGGCCGTCGTGTTGCCGGGTGTCCCGCTGAGGCCGGTCGGCGCGCCGCTGACCGGGGACGAGGGCGTGGCTGTGACGGTTGCGGAGGCCGGCGACGTCGAGCTCGGGCCGACGGCGACGACGTAGTAGGCGTAGCTGGTCCCGTTGGTCAGGCCGGTGTCCGTCCACGAGGTGCTGGTCCGGGTGGTCACCCGCACGTCGTTGCGGTAGACGCGGTAGGACGTGGCGCCGGGGACCGCCGCCCAGGACAGCCCGACCTGCGCGTTGCCCGGTGTGGTCGTGAGCCCGGTGGGCTGCGGCAGCGGCGGCGCGACCGGCTGGGCGCTCGCCGACGCGGACGCCGCCGACGCAGGCGAGTTGTCGCGGTAGGCGACCACCGCGTAGGTGTAGGTGGTGCCGTTCGTGAGACCGGAGTCGACGTAGGCCGGGGCGGTGGGGGACGCGACCCGGGCGCCGTTGCGGTACACGCCGTACGACGTGGCGCCGGGAGCCGCCGACCAGGTCAGCGTCACCTGCCGGTCGCCGGCCGCGGCGACCAGGCCGGTCGGTGCCGCCGGCGCGGCGGCGACCGGGATGCTGCTGACCGGTGCCGACGGCGCCGAGGCGGTGCTGCCCGCCAGCGCCTGCACGGTCCAGGCGTACGCCGTCCCGTTGACCAGCCCGCTGCCCGTCCAGGAGGTCCCGGTGGTCGTAGCGACCGCCACCCCGTCGCGCGCGACGCGGTAGCCGGTCGCGCGGTCCGAGGGCGTCCACGTGAGCCTGACCAGGCCGTCGCCGGGCGTCGCGCTGAGCACAGGGACGGCGGGCGCGGCGGGCGTCGGTGTGGCGTCGACGACGTCGGACAGCGCCGACCAGCCGGCGACGTTCACGGCCCGGACCGTGTAGGCGTAGGGCGTGCCGTTGTCCAGGCCGGTGTCCAGGAATCCCGGTGCCGGCACGGTGCCGACCTGGGTGCCGTCGCGGTACACCCGGTAGCCGGTTGCGCCGGGCACGGTTGCCCAACCGAGCACGACCTCGGCGTCGGCGGGAACGGCGGTCACACCGGTCGGCTGCCCGGGCAGCTCGACGTACGGCGCCCGCACGTAGTGCCGCGCCCGCACCGCTGCCGCGACCTCGGCCCGAGCCGCAGCCAGCGCCCGCCGGGCGGCGAGCTCCGCACGGGCGGCGCGGCGCGCAGACCGGCTGGTCTCGAACAGCGCGTGGGCAGCGGGCAGGTCGGTGCCCGGCGCGTGCCGGGCGGCCCGCAGCGCTGTCGTGGCGGCGCGCTCGGCCCGCCGGGCGGCGGCCAGCCGCGCGACGGCGCGGCGGTGGGTGGCCCGGGCGGCGACCACCCGCGGGTCGGACTCGACCTGGCCGGCGACCTCCACCGCGGTCTCCGCGGCGGACTGCCCCCAGTCGTTGTCGACGTCCTGGCCGGGCGGTGCCTGAGCGGCCGCCGCGGGTGACAGCCACGCCCCGCTCGCGCCGGTGAGCGCTGCGCTGAGGCCGGCGAGCGCCGAGATCGCGCGCCGGGACCGGCCGTTGCTGCTGCGTCGGTGTGTGTGCCGTGCCCCCGTGGCCGGCCTCGTCACCCCTTGTAGCCGGCGGCTGCCAGGGCGGCCGTCAGCGAGGTGACGAAGGCTCCTGACGTCAGCGTGGCGCCGGTCACCGAGGCCACGGCCGCGGTGTCGTGGGCGGCCATCGTCTCGGTCGTGAGGATGGGCAGCGCCATCGCGTTGTACTCGCCCGAGTCACCCGTGGCGACGTACACCGGGACCGTCACGTCACTGACGTGACCGCCGTAGACGGTGATCCCCACCTGGATCGGCTCGAGACCGAGCCCTGGGATGAAGTACTGCGCCACGGTGCCGACGAAGCTGCCGTCGACCGGGGTGTAGTGCGCGGCCCGCACGGTGGCTGTGGACGAGGCGACGACCTTGGCCAGGGCGGCCCGCGCGGCCGCGAGGGCCGCCTTGGCGCGCCGGGTCCGCCGGTGGGCGGCGGCGACGCCGGTGCCGGTCCGGCGGGCCACTGCCTCTGCGTGCTTGGCCTTGCGCAGGGCGGCCTGGGCCACCGCGACCTTGGCCTTGGCGGCCTTGACCGCCGGTAGCGCGGCGACCTGTGCGGCGACCTCGGCGGTGACCTGGTCGGCCGACTGGCCGTAGTCGTTGTTGATCGGGTCGGTCGCGGCCTGGGCCGGCGCGGGACCGGCGAGCGAGCCGAGGACGGCAGCGCAGCCGGCGACGGCGAGCAGCGAACGACGAGTGGGCGAGAACATGCGGGCCTCCGGAGGGGGAGAGTTCACGAGCGAGTCCCCGAACGGCCGTCGGTCGCACGGGGGACGCGGACCTGGCCGAGAGTGCTACTGGCACGTCATCGGTCCCGGCCCCCGCGTGATTGACGCTCCGCGCCCGATGACCCACTGGCGGCCGATGACAGGACGGCCGAAACCACCACAGGTGGGACGGTGGGTGCGGCCGCCGTCAGGGCGCGACGGACTGCGTGCTCAGCGCCTCGGCCCGGTCGAGCACGGGGCGGCAGCCGAGCCGCTCGCCGATCTCGCGCGCCTCGTCGACCGCCGCGGCGGCACCGGCCCGGTCACCGTGGGTGGCGAGCAGCCGGGCGTGGTCGAGCAGCCCGTGCGCCAGCAGGTGCGGCGGGCTGGTGCCCCGCATGGCCGCTATGGCCGAGGCGAAGGTCGGCACCGCCTCGGGGTCGTCCGCGGCAGCGCTGCGTCGGGCCAGGACGAGCTGCCGTTCGGCGCGCAGGGCAGGGGGGACGAGCCCGGGCAGCCCGCTCGGCAGCATCGCGACGAGCTCGTCGACCGTGTCGTCGTCCCGCCGGTCGAGGGCGATCCGGGTGGCCAGCGGCCAGCCGAACCGGACGACCTCGTGGCCGAGGCCGAGCACGTCCCGGTGCGAGATGGCGCGACGGGCATTCGCGAGGGCGTCCTCCGGGCGCCCGCTGGCCGCGGCGGCGAGGGCCTCGACCAGCGCGACGGCGGACAGGTCCTCCGGGTCGTCGCTGTCCGGCATCAGGGTCAGCTGCGAGACGAGCTGCGTGCTCCTGACGCCGTCGCCGCGCAGGCCTGCTAGCAGCGCCTGGGCCCAGCGGCCGAGCTCGATGCTGTCCGGCAACGAGTCCGCCTCCCCGCCCGGAGCCAGCAGCTCGTCGACCTCGTCCCAACGGCCGAGCTCCAGCAGGCACATCGAGAGGTTCGCAAGACCGACGGCGAGGACCCGGCGGTCGCCGGAGCGCCGCGCGGCGTTGATGGCCCGTCGGGTGGCGTCGACCGACGCGGCCGGGTCGAGGCCCATCAGGGTGGTGCCGAGGTTTCCCAGGACGACCGCGAGGATGTCCAGCCGGTCGGTCTGCTCGGCGAGCCGGACCGCCTCGCGCAGGTGGAAGACGGCCTCGTCGGTCCGCTCCGCCCGGGCCAGGTAGGTGCCGCGCACCTGCACCGCCCCGGACATCTCGGCGGGGCCGAGCCCCAGGGCCTGGGCGAGCCGCAGCGCGTCGACGGTGGCGCGGTCGGCCTCGGGCGTCCCGTTGAACGCCTCGAGGTTGGCCAGCTGACCCATCGCCTCCACGGTGTCGGCATCGGGATGCTCGGCGAGCACCGCGATCGCCTCCTGCAGGGCGCTGCGCCCCTCGGCGTAGCGGGTGAGGCGCATATGGGCCCGGCCGACGAGCGTCCGGGCCCGCGCCGCCGCGCGCACGTCGCCGAGGGCGAGCTGCTGCTCGACGGCCAGTCCGGCCAGCTCCAGCGCCCGGACGCCGTCGCCGGAGGCGTGCGCCTGCAGCGCGGCCCGCTCGTACAGCACGGCTGCCTGCGGCGGGTCGGTCCCCGCCGCCTCGACGAGCGCGGCCGCCTCGGCGTAGGTGGTCGAGGCGCGGTCCGGCGCGCCGGTCCGCGCGGCCCGCTCGGCAGCCCGGACCAGCGCGGCGATCGCCCGGTCGCGCAGCTCGCCGGTGTCCGGGTCGTCCGGCACCGACGCGACGGCGTCCAGGTAGTGCCGCGCGACGACGTCGACGACCTCCTCGCCGTCGTTGGCGAAGGTGTCCCGCAGGTACGCCGCCACGGCGAGGTGCCGGGCCTTGCGGTCGCGGCGGGACAGCGTGTCGTAGGCGACCTGGCGCAGCAGGTCCTGCGCGAACCGGTAGCTGCCGCGCTCCGGCGACAGGGGGTCGGCCGACACCGTGAGGACCTCGCGGCGCAGCAGCTCGGCCAGCCGGTCGTGCACCTCCGGCGCGTCCAGGTCGGACACCGCGACGAGCGCGTCAGCGGTGAAGGCTGTGCCGAGGACGGCGGCATCGGCCACCAGCCGGCGTACGTCGGGTGCGAGCGCATCGAGCCGGGCGGCGAGCAGTGCGTGCAGGCTGTCCGGGACGACGAGCTCGCCGACGTCGCCGACGAGCCGGTAGACGCCGTCGATGGGCTGGACGACGTCGCGGTCCACGAGGGAGCGGACGGTCTCGACGGCGTACAGCGGCACGCCCTGCGCCTGCGCGACGATCGCGTCGCGGGCACCGACCGGCATACCTGGGACGAGGGCGTCGACCAGCGGGCGCATCGAGGCGTCGTCGAGCGGGTCGAGGGTGAGCAGCACCCGGTTCCGTCCGCTGCCGAAGCCGCTGCGGACGTCGTCGAGCTCGGGACGGGCCAGGACGAGCACGTAGATCGGCAGGTCGCGGGACCAGTCCACGAGGTGGTCCAGGAAGTCGAGCAGCCCGCGGTCGGCGTGCTGCGCGTCCTCCACCATGAGGATGACCGGCCCGGCGTCGGCCATCCGCTCGACGAAGAGACGCCAGCCGGCGAAGAGCTCCTCGCGGGACAGATCGGCGCCGGTGTCGCCGGCGTAGGGGACGCCGAGCAGCCGCGCCAGCCGGGTACCGACGTAGCCGCGCTCCTCCGAGCTCCGGCACCCACTCCTCGAGGCCCTGGACCAGCTTCGTCGCGGCCAGCTCGGGCCGGTCGTCCTCGGCGATCCCGAGCCGCTGGCGGACCATCTCGGCCAGCGCCCAGAACGCGACTCCCTCGCCGTAGGACAGGCACCGGCCGTGGTGCCAGGCGATGAGGGCGACCAGCCCGTCGATGTACTTGCGGAACTCCCAGCCGAGGCGCGACTTGCCGACGCCGGCCGGGCCCGAGAGCACCACCATGCGCGGGGTGCGCCGCTCGGCGGTGGCGTGGAACAGCTCGCGGATGGTGCGGAACTCGGCGTCCCGGCCGGTCAGCGGCGCCTCGAGACCGTCGACGCGCTGCGACCAGCCGACTCCGGAGATGACCCGGGTGGCCCGCCACAGCTGCTCGGGCTCGCTCTTGCCCTTGAGGGAGTGCCGCTCCGCGTCCTCGAAGCCGATGGCGGTCGAGGCGAGGCGCTGGGTGGCGGAGTCGACGAGCACCTGGTTCGCGGCGGCAGCGGACTGGACCCGCGCCGCGGTGTTGACGGCGTCGCCGGCGACCATGCCCTCGTTGCTCGCGCCGAGGGTGACGGCGACCTCGCCGGTGACGACGCCGGCCCGGGCGGCGAGGGAGTCGACGCGGCGCTCGGCGCCGAGCAGCCGGACGGCGTCGACCAGGTCGAGGGCTGCCCGGACCGCGCGCTCGGCGTCGGACTCGGTGGCCACGGGCGTACCCCACACCGCCATGACGGCGTCGCCGATGAACTTCTCGACGGTGCCGCCGTAGCGCTTGATCACGGTGGTGGCGGTCTCGAAGTACGCCGACAGCAGCTCCCGGACCTCCTCCGGGTCACGCGCCTCGGACAGTGGCGTGAACCCCACCAGGTCGCAGAACAGCACCGAGCAGAGCCGACGCTCCGCCACGCGTGCCGCAGTCGGGACAGCCCCCGCGCTGGCCGGGGTCGCCGCCCCCATCGCGGCGCCGCAGTGGCCGCAGAACTTGAAACCGGCCGTCACCGGCTGGCCGCACGAGGAGCACGACAGCGCCAGCGCGGCCCCGCACTCGCCGCAGAAGCGCAGGCCGTCGACGCTCGTAGTCCCGCACGAGGCGCACAGCTGCACAGTCCCGCTCCGCCCTCCCCGACGATCACTGGAGCCTAACGGTGTCAGGGCATGGGCGGGCGGAGATCGGACACCAGGTCCTGCCGATCGGCCCGCGGGATCGGTCAGACATCCTCGGGAGGTGGTCGACAGGCCGATACACTCCCGGCTTGCTAGGGCCTCTAGCGCAATCGGCAGAGCAGCGGACTTCGAAATAGGAGCGCCTGGCCGGAAACGGTCAGGATGACACCACTCAAAGTCGGGGAACCCTTCGCCGGACGACCGGCATGGCAATCCCGAGCCAAGCCGAGGGTGACCTCGGAAGGTGTAGAGACTGGACGGGTGGCACCTACAGCGCGCAGCGCCACGGTGAAGGGACAGTCCAGACCACGAACGCCCGGCAGGGCGGCGTCGAAAGGCGAAGTGGCAGGTTAATCCGCGGGTTGTGGGTTCGAATCCCACGGGGCCCACCGACGGGCCGGGCCAGGTCCGGGGGACCGGTGAGATCGTCGCCTTGGAGGGCGGCCGCTGCACGTGCGGTGAGGCGCGCGGAGAGCGATGAGTTTCCTGGCTGCCTGCGGTCGGTAGGTGTGAGACACGAGAGCCACGAGCCCCGAGGTGACCGCACGATGACGGTGGAGACCCCCACGACCGCGCTGCCCGCCGACCTCCCCGCCCCCGAGGTGGTGGACCGGGAGACCTGGCAGGCGCAGATCGACGAGCTCCGCACCCGGGAGAAGGCGCACACCCGTGCCGGCGACGCCCTCGCCGCAGCCCGGCGCCGGCTGCCGATGGTGGAGGTCGACGCGACGCTCACGGTGACCGGCGGGGACGGGCCGGTGACCCTGCTCGACGTCTTCGAAGGGCGACGCCAGCTCTACGCGTACTTCCACATGTGGCACGACGGCCAGCCGGCCGAGGGCCAGTGCGAGGGCTGCACCTTCTTCAACGGTCAGGTGCGTGAGCTGGCCTACCTGCACGCGCGTGACGTCACCTACGCGACCCTCTGCGAGGGCCCGTACGACGCCAGCGTCCGCTACCGCGACTTCATGGGCTGGGACGTCCCCTGGTACTCGGCGCGTCCGAGCAGCGACGCCCTCATCGGCGACCGCGGGTTCGGGACGCAGGTCTGCTACCTGCGCGACGGCGACCGGGTGTTCGAGACCTACTGGACGACCGGTCGCGGCGCCGAGGCGATGGCGCCCAGCTACCCGCTGCTCGACATGACCGTCTACGGCCGCCAGGAGGCCTGGGAGGACTCGCCGGAGGGCTGGCCGCAGTCGTTCGCGGGGGACCACTTCCGCACCGGCGACCGGCCCAGCGCGCAATGGCCCCGGCTGGCGGCTGGCCGCTCCGACGACCTCGGCGCCACGGGAGCGGCCGGGGAGCCGCACCACTGCCACTAGGCCGCCACGTCGCATCCCGCTCGCGTCAGGTGGCGTCCGGGCCGTCGCGGGGCGGCGCGAGGAACGGCGCGAGGAGATCGAGCGGGAGCGGGAAGACGATGGTCGACTTCTCGCCGCCGAGCTCGACGAGGGTCTGCTGGTAGCGCAGCTGCATCGCGGCCGGGTTACGGCTGAGCACCTCGGAGGCCTCGAGGAGCTTCTGGGAGGCCTGGAACTCGCCCTCCGCGGAGATGATCTTCGCGCGACGCTCCCGCTCGGCCTCGGCGGCCCGCGCCATGGCGCGCTGCATGGCCTCGGGGATCTCGACGTCCTTGATCTCGACCGTGGTGACCTTGATGCCCCAGGGCTCGGTCTGCTCGTCGATGATGCGCCGCAGGCTGTCGTTGAGCTCGTCCCGCTCCGAGAGCAGGGTGTCCAGCTCGGCCCTGCCGAGCACCGACCGCAGCGTGGTCTGGGCGATCTGGGAGGTGGCGACCGGGTACGCCTCGACCTCGGTGACGGCGCGGACCGGATCGACGACCCGGAAGTAGGCGACGGCGTTCACCCTGGCCGGCACGTTGTCGCGGGTGATGACCTCCTGCGGGGGGATGGTCAGCGTGACCGTGCGCAGGTCGACGCGGACCAGCCGGTCGACGAACGGCACCAGCACGACCAGCCCGGGTCCCGCGAGGGGGCGCAGCCGGCCCAGCCGGAACAGCACGCCGCGCTCGTACTCGCGCAGCACCCGGGCGGTGGCGACCGTCACCGCCACTGCGGCGACCAGCACGGCAGCCAGCACGACGCCGGCAGTCACGACGGCCCCCGGCCCGACCCCCAGCGAGTCCGGCTGACCGGTGCGACGCGCAGGCCGGTGGCGGCGGTAGCGGCGGGGAAGCCCGCCGGTGTCCGGCGGAAGTGGTCGGTGAACCTCTGACCGAGCACACCGGCGGCAGCGAGCGGCACCGCCGCCACCGCGAGGTCCACCGGCTGGTGGTGCCGGACCAGCCCGGCGGCCGCGACCAGGGCCGCGAGCCCCACCAGCACCAGGCAGATGCCGCGGTGGAACCTGGCCGCCTCCGAGTGCGGCCACGGTTCCGTCGGCATGCTGATCTCCCGACCGTGGTGCGAGCCGGTGCAGGCGTCCTTCACCGGGCAGGCGTTGCAGATCGACGGCTTCGCCCGGTAGCTCTTCAGGCGCTGACCCGCGTCGTAGCCGGCCGGCCAGAGCATCTGGTCCTGCGGGCAGACCCACACGTCATGGACCGGGTGGTAGCGGAAACCCGCCGTCCGGTAGCGGTCTGCCCGGGCGTGGCTGTGCCGCGCCAGCCGGTCGAGCGCCACCGCGACGGCGAGCAGGAAGCCGGCGTAGCAGGCGAACAGGAGGACCTCGGGAGACCCGGTCACTGGTCGCCGCCCGGCACGCCCGCAGCCACCGCGATCTCGGTGAACAAGACGTCGTCCGGCTCCTCGATCACCTGGTTGTCGACCCGATACCGGACGCCGAGCCAGCAGATCCACAGGAAGGGCAGCGCGCCACCGGCGATGAACACGACGTCCCCGGGCAGGCGCATCCACTCGATCAGGCTGTTGCTGGGGTTGGTGATGAACTCGAGCTGCCGGGCCGCGAAGTACCCGTCGTTGACCGACTTGTAGAGCTGCAGGATCCCCAGCGGCAGCAGCGTCGCGAAGCACATCCACGCCAGCCCGATGTTGCACGACCAGAAGGACAGCTGGGCGAGCCGGTCCGGCCAGCGCTCCTGCGGAATCAGGTAGCGCAGGCAGAACAGCGCCAGCCCGATCGCGAGCATCCCGTAGACACCCATCATGGCGGCGTGGGCGTGGTTGGCCGTCAGCGCTGTGCCGATCTCGTAGTAGGACACGACGGGGAGGTTCACCAGGAAGCCGAAGATGCCGGCGCCGAGGAAGTTCCAGAACCCGACGGCCACCAGGAACATCACCGCCCAGCGGTGGGGGAACGGCGTCGTCGACGAGTTCTCCTGCCGGGAGCCGAGCTGCAGGAATGCCCAGGCCTCCACGGTGAGGAAGGTCAGCGGCAGCACCTCGGCAGCGGAGAAGAACGCGCCCAGCGCCATCGTCTCTGCGGCTGTCCCGGAGAAGTACAGGTGGTGCATCGTGCCGATGACCCCGCCGACCGAGTACAGGATGATGTCGAGGTAGATGATCGTCATGGCCACCCGCTGGCGGACGACACCGAGCAGCACGAACAGGTAGGCCACCAGGACCGTGGTGAAGATCTCCAGGAAGTCCTCGACCCAGAGGTGGACGACCATGAACCGCCAGAAGTCCGCGACGGTGTAGCTCGAGTCCGCGTTGGTGAGCAGACCGACCGCGTAGAAGGCCGGGATCGCCAGGCCGGTGTAGAAGAACAGCCAGGGCATGTTGATCCGGGACTGGTGGCGCAGGGCACCCCGCAGGCCGCGGAACAGCATGAAGGCCCAGAAGAACAGCGCCAGCGTCAGGAGCACCTGCCAGAGCCGACCCAGGTCGAGGTACTCCCAGCCCTGCATCCCGAGCGCGTGCAGGGACGGCGACAACCAGCCGTGGATGTCCAGGAGCTCGCCGGTGAGTGAGCCGAACACGACCAGGGCGAGAGCGCCCAGCAAGCCGTACGCGAGCCAGGACTGACGGCGCGGCTCGCGGCCCGAGATGATGGGGGCGAGGAACAGCCCGGTGGCGAGGAACGACGTGGCGGTCCAGAAGATCGCCAGCTGGACGTGCCAGGTGCGGACCAGGTTGTAGGGCAGCCAGCGCGCAAGGTCGAAGCCGAAGAAGCTGGTGAGGTCGGCCCGGTAGTGCTCGCTGGCCGCTCCGACCATCGTCTGGATGACGAAGAGCAGGCCGACCACCAGGAAGAAGTAGGCGCAGGCCCGCTGCGTGGGCGTGACGGCGACGTCGGCCGGCGGCCGGAAGGAGATGCTGTCGGCCTGTCGCCCACGCCAGCCCATCCGGTCGCCCCAGCGGCCGAACGCGGCGAACAGCGCGCCGATGCCGGCGAGCAGGACGATCAGGGACAGGACGCTCCAGACCACGACGTTGGCCGTCACGGTGTTCCCGACCAGCGCCTCAGGCGGCCAGTTGTTCGTGTAGGTGTAGTCCTTGTCCGGTCGCAGGGTGGAGCCCGCCCACGCCGACCAGGCGAAGTAGGCGGTCAGGGACCTGATCTCGGCCTTGTCGGTGATGGCCTCGGGCAGCAGGCCCTTGGAGGCGCTCTGCGGGCCGAAGTACGCCGTGTAGTGCTCGACCAGCCGGTCGAAGGCCGCCGCCTGGGCCGCGGTGTACGTGACGGTGTCCGACTCCGAGTCGTACCGGTTGGTCTTGAAGTCCGCGATCACGCGCGCACGTGCGGTGTCCGACGACGGCCCGCCGTACGCCTTGTTCGCGAGCAGGGCAGCGCGATGGAGGTAGTCGGCGGTGAAGTCCGGACCGAGGTAGGCGCCGTGGCCGAAGATGGACCCGTACTCCATCAGGCCCTTGCGCAGGAACAGGGCTTGACCGGCCCGGACGTCGTCGCCGGTGTAGACCACCCGGCCGTCAGGGGCTCGGACCTGTGCGGCGATCGGCGGGTCGGCGGTGTACGCGCGATAGCCGAGGAAGCCGAGCACGGCCATGCCGAGCAGCAGGACGAGTGCGGTGACCTGGACCCACGCCCGGGAGACCAGGGCGTCCCCTCCGACCGGGTCGAGGCGCGGGGAAGGGGTCGAGACGGTCATCGGTGCTCCCGGGCGACGGGTGGGGTCGGCATCGCGGGCCTTGCCGGACGGCGGAGGCGGCCGGCCCGATGTGGGACGGTGCCGGTATGCAGAAGTCCTCGTTGACCGCGCTTGCCCGCGAAGAGCTGACCCGCGCGCGGGCAGCGTCGAGTGGTCGCAGCTCCCAGACGGTCTACGGAGGGCACGAGCACGTGCTGCGCCAGACCGTCATCGCGCTGGCCGCGGGCCGCCGGCTCGACGAGCACGAGAACCCGGGCGAGGCAACGGTGCACGTGCTCACCGGGAGGGTCCGGCTCGGCGCCGGTGACGACAGCTGGGAGGGCTCCCCCGGCGACCTGCTGGTCGTGCCTGCCGAGCGGCACGAGCTCGAGGCGATCGAGGACTCGGCCGTGCTGCTCACGGTGGCCCTGCACCGCTGACGCCCGGCGTAGCGCGGGCCGGGCGGCCCACCGTCGGTCTCCGTCGACAAGGGTCACGCCCGCCTCCGGTGCACCGCGTGGAAATCGACGCGCTGCCGGGTCCGGGGCAACAACTGGGGAGCCGGTGGTCCGGCTCGCTGCGAACCTAGGACTCGGCACCGTGCTCCGCAAGGGGAGCAGCGGGACCGGGGCCGGCAGGCGAGCGCGCGGAACATTCGGCACGGACCGGGACGTCCTGCCGCGACGCGGATGACGATCTGGTGGATCAGCCGGCATCGGGGTGCAACCAGGAGCATCCTCCAGGCGTCGTCTCAAGTACGCCGCAAGTCCCTCGCCAGGGGCGAGGAGCACGGTGGGACGGCCGAAGGAGGACCGCATGTCCAGCCAGCCCAGCGCGAGGCCCCGCTTCACCCTCACCTGTCCGGAGTGCCACGCCGAGGTGTCGCTGTCCGCGCGACGGCTGCTGGTCCGCGTCGACGAGGGCACGACGACCACCGGTGAGCTGCTCTGGACCTGCCTGTCCTGCGACGCCACCGTCACGACCGGCCTCGACGCCGCCGCGGTCGCCGTCCTCGTCATGGGCGGGGCCACCCACCTCAGCCTGACCACGCCGTCGGCCGAGCCGCTGGAGCGGGTGCCGGCCGCGGTGGGCACCCTGCCGCCGCTGACCCACGACGACCTGCTCGACCTGCACGGCGCGCTGGCCTGCGACTCCTGGTTCCAGGAGCTGGTGTCCGAGGAGGGCTGACCGAGCCGGACTACGTCGCCGGCCTGGCGGCGTCCCGAGCCCGCGACACCTGCGCCAGCAGCTCGCGCTCGCGCGCCGGGAAGTCGGGCACATCCAGCCCGCGCTCCAGCCGGTCGCGGAGGAAAGCCAGCTCGGTGGCGGCGTGCTGGAACTCCCGCAGCGCCGTCGCCGGCCCGCCGCCGTACCGGCCGAGCACCCAGTCCTGCGCCTGCCGTCGCCGTCGCAGGGACGCGATCATCGGCACGTCGCCCGGGTCCAGCCAGCCCGCCTCGACGTACGCCGGCAGCCGGGCCGCCACGGTCGCTCCCTCGCGGCGGCGCGACCAGAGGGCGATGCCGACCGCGAGGCCGAAGACCGGCAGCATCACGAGCAGGTAGCCGGTGAAGAACCCCTGGATGCCGGACAACGACGACAGGTTCCAGGCACCGTGCAGGACGACGGCGAGCAGGTAGCCGACCAGCGGCGCCACGACGCGCAGCCCCCGGCGGGGCGTGCGGGCGGCGATCCCGAGCCCGATGCCGGTCATCGTCGTGAAGAGCGGGTGCGCGAACGGCGACAGGATGCCGCGCAGCAGGAAGGTGAAGCCGGCCGCGAAGAGTCCGGTGGCCAGCCCCTCCTCCTGCCCCGCCAGGAACGCGCGACCGAAGTAGAGGACGTTCTCGGTGAAGGCGAACCCGACGCCCGACAGGCCAGCCAGGACGATGCCGTCGACGACGCCGTCGAACTCACGCCGACGGAACAGCAGCACGAGCAGCACGGCCGCGCCCTTCGCGGCTTCCTCGACCCACGGCGCGACGAGCACCGCCGTCGTGTCCATCCCGCCACCGCCACCGGTGCGGGCGATGGCGATGAGACTTGCCGTGTTGAGCACGGCCGCGACCAGCGCCGCCACCGTCGCGCCCCAGAAGAACGCGAACAGCAGCACCGACCGCGGTTCCGGCTCGTAGCGGTCCAGCCAGCGGTACGCCGCCAGCACGACCGGGAGCGGCAGCAGGGCGAGCGAGACGCCGATGAGGAACCCCAGCACGCCGGTGTCGTGGGTGACGGTGCCGAGCAGCACCAGACCCGACGCCCCCATCACCAGGACGAGAAAGCCCATGAGCAGCCCGCGCCGCAACCGCGGCCATCCATCGGTCGATCCCACCGGGGGAGCCTAGCCAGCGGCGCTGGTCGCCACCCTCCACCGCTGTCCCGACCGCGGCGCGGAATCCGTGCCGTTCGTGGGGATTGCCGGTGCGACGCAGGGGAACGGACCGTCGAGGACGGGGGCCGGCCTACGGCAGGGGACGCCGGTCCCCGTCCCACGGCGGGCGTCGCCCCACTAGCCTCCGGCCATGTCCACAGGTTCCTCGGTCGACCCGGCGCGCGTCGCAGCTCTCAGCGCAGTGGAGAACGACCGCTTCGCCAGCACCCACCCGCGCAGCCGCGAGATCTTCGAGCGAGCCCGCGCCGTCATGCCGGGCGGCGTCCCGATGAGCTGGATGGTCAAGTGGCCCGGGGCCTTCCCGGTCTTCGTCGCCGAGGCGTCCGGGGCACACTTCCGGGACGTCGACGGCCACGACTACGTCGACCTGTGCCTCGGCGACACGGGGGCGATGACCGGGCACTCACCGCCACCCACGGTCGCCACGGTGCGCGAGCAGGTCGGCCGCGGCATCACCGCGATGCTGCCGACCGAGGACGCGGTGGTGGTGGCCGAGGAGCTGCGGCGCCGGTTCGGGCTGCCCCTGTGGCAGTTCACGCTGTCGGCCACCGATGCCAACCGGCACGTCATCCGCTACGCCCGGCACGTCACGGGTCGGCGGAAGGTCGTCGTGCACGACTACTGCTACCACGGCAGCGTCGACGAGACGTTCGCGACGCTGGACGAGAACGGCCGCACGGTGGCTCGCCGCGGCAACATCGGACCGCCCGTCGACCCCGCCGAGACGACGTGGGTGGTCGAGTTCAACGACGTCGACGGCCTCGAGCAGGCCCTCGCCAGTGGCGAGATCGCCTGCGTCCTCGTCGAGCCGGCCCTCACCAACGTGGGCATCGTCCTGCCCGACCCCGGCTACCACGACGCGCTTCGCGAGCTGACCCGGCGCCACGACGTGCTGCTGGTCATCGACGAGACGCACACCCTGTCCGCCGGCCCGGGCGGCTACACCCGCGCGCACGGCCTCGAGCCGGACCTCATGACGATGGGCAAGGCCATCGCCGGGGGGATCCCGGCCGGCGCCTTCGGCATGACCCGGGAGGTCGCCGACCGGATCGCTGCCGCCATCGAGCTCGAGGACATCGACGTCGGCGGCATCGGCGGCACGCTCGCGGGCAACGCGCTGTCGCTGGCCGCCATGCGCACGACCCTGACCGAGGTGCTCACCGAGGAGGCCTACGGCCGGATGCTCCCGCTCGGCGACCGCTGGGCCGACGGCGTCGACGCCGGCATCGCTGCGCACGGGCTGCCGTGGCAGTGCAACCGCCTGGGCGCGCGCGGCGAGTACACCTTCACCGCGACCGCTCCGCGCACCGGCGCGGAGGCACACGCCGGAGGTGACTTCGCCCTCGAGCAGCTGCTGCACCTCTGGGCGCTCAACCGAGGCGTCCTGCTCACGCCGTTCCACAACATGGCGCTGATGTCGCCGGCCACGACCGAGGCCGACGTCGACCGGCACACCGAGGTGTTCCGCGAGCTGCTCGCCGCGTTGACCGGCCCCTGATGCTGATGACCCGATGACCCGTCCGTGTACCGATGACAGCGCACAGTCACCCCTCTGGGCCACTCCGGGAATGACCCGGGTGGGTCATGGTGGGGCGAAGTCGGGCATACCTAGGCTGGTGGCCACCGACCGGCGACCCGATGCCGGCCACCCCGGAGCGCAGACGAGGAGGGCCGGACCTGTGGTCCCCACCGCCGACGGCCGCCTTCAGGACCCGCAGGCTCTCGACGAGATCGAGCTGTACGGCGACCTCGTCATCGCCGCCTCCGCCTCCGACGACCCGCTGAGCCCGGACCAGATCGACCAGGTGCTCGGCCTCCGTGAGCAGGGCAGCCCCCGCTCCGGCCGCTCCGCCTCCTGACCCCCCGTCCGGTGCCTCGGCGTCCCGCCGTGGTGCGGACCCGTCGACTCCCGACCCCGGATTGCGGGGCAGCGCCCCGTTGGCCCTAGCATCCTGACCCGGACGTGACCCTTCGCCGAACGTGCCTGTCCTGACGCTTCCCAACGGGAGACTCCGTGCGCTTCACCCCTCGCAACAACGTCTTCTACGGACTGTTCGCCAGCTCGGGCCAGAACCTGGTAGTCGGAGCCGGCCTGCTCAAGGAGCTGCTCGGCGCCGACCAGAGCGAGCGCAAGGCCATCGCGGAGAAGATGCGGGCCGCCGAGCACGCCGGTGACGAGGCCACGCACGCCATCATGCGCGAGCTGAACGAGACGTTCATCACGCCGTTCGACCGCGAGGACATCTACCGCCTGGCGTCCTCCCTGGACGACGTCATGGACGCGATGGAGGCGGCTGTCGACCTCGTGGTGCTCTACAACATCGGCGAGCTGCCGATGGAGGTCGCCGACCAGGTCGAGGTGCTGGAGCGGGCGGCGGAGCTCACCGCCGAGGCCATGCCCAAGCTGCGGTCGATGAAGGACCTCACGGAGTTCTGGATCGAGCTGAACCGGCTCGAGAACCAGGCCGACCAGGTCTACCGCCGGCTCCTCGCCCGCCTGTTCAACGGCGACTACGACGCCCTGACGGTGCTCAAGCTCAAGGAGGTCGTCGACCAGCTCGAAGGGGCGGCCGACGCCTTCGAGCACGTGGCGAACACGGTCGAGACGATCGCCGTCAAGGAGTCCTGACCGGTGGAGCTCGCCACCATCATCGCGGTCATCACGATCGCGTTGGTCTTCGACTACACCAACGGCTTCCACGACGCGGCGAACGCCATCGCCACGTCGATCTCGACCCGGGCGCTGACCCCACGGGTGGCGCTCCTGCTGGCGGCGGTCATGAACTTCGTGGGTGCCTTCCTCGGCACCAAGGTCGCGAAGACGGTGTTCTCGGTGCTCGAACCGCCCTCCGGTGAGCACGCCCTGGTGGTGGTCTTCGCCGCACTCACCGGCGCCATCACCTGGAACCTCCTCACGTGGTACTTCGGCCTGCCGTCCTCGTCGTCGCACGCGCTCATCGGCGGGCTCGTCGGCGCCGGGATCGCCGGCTCGGTGTCGGTGCAGTGGGACGCGGTCGTGCAGAAGGTCGTCATTCCGATGCTGATCTCGCCGGTGGTCGGCGGTCTGCTCGCCTTCACCCTCACGGTCGCGATCCTGTGGGCGTTCAAGGATGCCCGTCCCGGGCCCACCAACCGCGGGTTCCGTATCGCCCAGTCGGTGTCGGCGTCCGCGATGGCACTGGGGCACGGCCTGCAGGACGCGCAGAAGACGATGGGTGTGATCGTGCTCGCCCTGGTGACCGGCGGCTACCAGGACGGCTTCGACATCCCCTGGTGGGTGGTCGTCCTGTCGGCCGGCGCGATCTCGCTGGGCACCTACTCCGGCGGCTGGCGCATCATGCGCACCCTGGGGCGGCGGATCATCCACATCGACCCGCCCCGCGGGTTCGCGGCCGAGTCGGTCGCCGCGTCGGTGCTGTACACGACGGCGTACGTGTTCGAGGCGCCCATCTCGACGACCCAGATCATCACCGGGTCGATCATGGGCGCCGGCGCCACCCAGGGGCGCAAGGCGGTGCGGTGGAACGTCGCCGGCAACATCCTGGTGGCGTGGGTGCTCACGATCCCGATGGCCGCCCTCGTCGCCGCACTGGTCTACGAGGTCGTGCACGTCATCATCGAGTGAGACCCGGCCCGCGACCCTGACCCGTACGGCCCCCAGAACCTCGTTTGCGACCTGGTTCCCCGACTCGCCGCGTCCGGCGGCGGCGTGTCGGGGGCTCAGGTAGCAAACGAGCGGGGTGTACGGGTCAGCCGAAGCGGCCGGTGATGTAGTCCTCGGTGGCCTTCTCGGCGGGGCGGCTGAACATCTCCGCGGTGTCGCCGACCTCGATCAGACGACCGGGCCTGCCGGCGCCGGAGATCGTGAAGAACGCCGTGCGGTCGCTGACCCGGGCGGCCTGCTGCATGTTGTGGGTCACGATGATGATCGTGTACTCGTCCTTGAGCTGCTGGATCAGGTCCTCGATCGCGAGGGTCGAGATCGGGTCCAGCGCCGAGCACGGCTCGTCCATCAGCAGCACCTGCGGCTCGACCGCGATCGCCCGAGCGATGCACAGCCGCTGCTGCTGGCCGCCGGACAGGCCGGCACCCGGCTTGGCCAGCCGGTCCTTGACCTCGTTCCACAGGTTGGCGTGGTGCAGGGACCGCTCGACCACCTCGTCGAGCACGGCCTTCTTCTTCACGCCGTTGAGCCGGAGACCGGCCGCGACGTTGTCGTAGATGGACATCGTGGGGAACGGGTTGGGCCGCTGGAAGACCATCCCGACGGTGCGGCGCACGGCGACGGGGTCGACGCCGTCGGCGTAGAGGTCCTGGTCGTCGAGGGTGACCTTGCCCGTCACCCGGGCACCGGGAATGACCTCGTGCATCCGGTTCAACGTCCGGAGCAACGTCGACTTGCCGCACCCGGACGGGCCGATGAACGCCGTCACCGACCTCGGCTGGACGGTCATCGACACGTCCTCGACGGCCTTGAAGTCGCCGTAGAAGACGTCGAGCCCGGAGATGTCGATGCGCTTGGCCATGGGTTCCCTTACTTCTTCACGGAGCCGAACCGGGCGAGAAAACGCCCGGCCAGGCTGAGGAGCATCACGAGCACGATCAGGGTGAGCGCCGCCGACCACACCCGGTCGAGAGCCGGGTCCAGGGCCTGGTTGCGGTCCTGGTTGATCATCGTCGGCAGTGCCGCCATGTTGCCGCTGAACAGGTTGGTGTTGATGGCGCTGGCGTACGGTCCGAGGATCAGCAGCGGCGCGGTCTCGCCCATGACGCGGGCCAGACCCAGGAAGATGCCGGTCATGATGCCGCTGAACGACGTCGGCAGCACCACCCTCATGATCGTCTTCCAGCGCGGCACGCCCAGGGCGTACGACGCCTCGCGCAGGTCGCGGGGCACCAGCCGGAGCATCTCCTCGGTGGAGCGGACCACCACCGGGATCATGAGCAGAACCAGGGCGAGCGACACCGCGAAGGCGACCCGTTGCAGCCCGAAGGTCGTGACCCAGAGGGCGTAGATGAACAGCGCCGCGACGATCGAGGGCACGCCCGTCAGGACGTCGACCATGAAGCTCACGGTCCTGGCCAGCTTGCCGCGGCCGTACTCGACCAGGTAGATGGCGGTCCCGATGGCGATCGGCACGCTGATCGCGGCCGTGACGAACGCCATCAGCAGCGTCCCGATGATCGCGTGGTACGCCCCGCCGCCCACCCGGCGTGACGTGATGCCGCGCTGCGAGTTGGTCCACCAGGTCGGGTCGGTGACGAGGCCGGCGCCCTTGCTGACCACGGTCCACAGGATCCAGACCAGCGGGACCAGGGCGATGAGGAAGCACGCGTAGACGAGCACAGTGGCCAGGTTGTCCCGGAACCGTCGGCCCGCGGACTCCGGGACCAACAGGGTCGACGGCCTGGCCGGCGTCGTGGTGGCCATCAGTCCTCCCTCGCGGTGCGGGCGATGACGACGCGGGCGACTGCGTTCACCGCGAAGGTCAGGACGAAGAGCACCAGCCCCGCGGCGATGTAGGCGCCGGTCTTCTGGGGGGTGGAGAACTCGCTGGCATTGTTGGCGATCTTGGACGCGAACGTCTCGCCGCCGTAGAACAGGGACAGGTCGAACGTGTCGAGGCTGCTGGGCTGGCTGAGGATGATCGTCACCGCGATGGTCTCGCCGAGCGCGCGACCGAGTCCGAGCATCGACGCGCTGATGACACCGGGCTTGCCGAACGGCAGGACCGCGACCCGGATCATCTCCCAGCGGGTGGCGCCCAGCGCCAGCGCCGCCTCCTTGTTCGGCAGCGGCGTCTGGTCGAACACCTCGCGGCTGATCGCCGTGACGATCGGCAGGATCATGATCGCGAGCACGACCGAGGCGAGGAACACGGTGCCCAGGGAGACGTTGGTGCGGTCGAAGAGCGGGATCCAGCCCAACGCCTTCTCGATGCCCACGCGGACCGACGAGTCCTGCCCGGCGATGACCGGCCCGAGCACCCGGATGCCCCAGAGCCCGTAGATGATCGACGGGATCGCGGCGAGCAGGTCGATGAGGTACGCCACCGGCCGCGCGGCCCGGCGCGGTGCGTACTGCGTGATGAACAGTGCCAGCCCGATCGCGACGGGCACCGCGAGCAGCATCGCGAAGGCGGAGGCCAGCACCGTCGTCCAGAGCAGGGCCGCGATGCCGAAAGCCGGCGGGGTGGTCGCCGGCTGCCACACCCGGTCCGTGAAGAAGTTGGCGCTGTTGTCCAGCAGCGACGGGGTCGCCTTCCAGACGAGGAAGGCGCCCGTCAGGGTGACCAGGACGACGACCAGGATGCCGGCGGCGCGGACCGCTGCGGCGAAGACCCTGTCGCCACCGCTGCTGGTCCCGCGGCCGGCGAGCAGCGACGTCCGCTCCGGCCCGGCGGCTGGGCCGCTCGTCGGCGGCGGGGCTGTCGTCGTCATGCGTGCCTTCCGGTCACTCGTCCTGCACTCGGTCGGATGGTTCCTCACATCGCCGACGCCCCGCCCGGCGGGTGCGCGCCGGGCAGGGCGTCGTCGTCGGCGTCGTGCGCCGCTGGGCGGTCGTCAGCCGAGGGCCCCGACGGCGGTCGCGACCTTGGTGGCCACCTCGTCGGGGAGCGGCGCGTAGCCGATCTCCTCGAGGGCGGCCTGGGTGTCGGCGGCGGCGAAGTAGGTGAGGAACTTCTTGACGGCGTCGGCCTTGTCGGCAGCCAGGCCCTTCGAGCAGGCGATCTCGTAGGTGACCAGGTCGATCGGGTACGCGCCCGCGGTCTTGGTCGCGTAGTCGAGCTCGAGCCGCAGGTCGTTGCCGGTGCCGACCGACTTGGCCGACGCGACGGCCTTGCCGACTGCCTCGCCGGTCAGCTCGACCGGGCCGGAGCCGTTGTCGACCTGCGCGATTCCCAGGCCGTTGTCCCGGGCGTAGGACCACTCGACGTAGGTGATGGATCCCTCGGTGGTCTTGACGCCGTCAGCGACGCCCGAGGACTTCTCGCGGCCCTCGCCGGCCCCCGGCCACACCTTCGACGGCTCGTCGGTCCACGCACCGCCGCCGGCACCGGCGAGGTACTTCTGGAAGTTCTCGGTGGTACCCGACTCGTCCGAGCGGAAGAACACCTTGATGGCACTGCTGGGCAGCTTGGCGTCCTTGTTCAGCGCTGCGATGGCCGGGTCGTCCCAGTTCTTGATCTTGCCGTTGAACAGGTTCGAGGCGACCTCGGGTGTCAGCACCAGCGAGTCGACGCCGGGCAGGTTGTAGGCCATGGCGATCGGGCCCACGACCATCGGGATGTTCCAGGCGTCGTTGCCGCCGCAGCGCTTGTTGGCGGCGGCGACCTCACCCTCCGCGTCCTTGAGAGCCGAGTCGGAGCCGGCGAAGTCGACCTGGCCGTTGGTGAACTGCTCGACACCCGCGCCGGAGCCGGTCGGGTTGTAGTTGATGGTCGCGTCGGCGCAGGTCGCGGTGTAGCTCGCGATGACCTCGTCGATGGCGTTCTGCTGGGCGGACGAGCCCTCGGCGTTCAGCGTGCCGCTGAAGCAGGCGCTGTCGCTCGGCGCTGCGGCCGCGGTGGTGCTGTCGCCTTCCGCGCCGGCGGTGTTGTTGTCGCTGCCGCAGGCGGACAGCAGGAGCGCACCCGCGGCGAGCGCCACGGCGGTGCTGGAGAAGCGGTTGAGCTTCACGGTCGAGTCCTCCAAGGACGTGGGCATCTGTCGGCGGTGCCGACGCGTCTGTCGTCGTCGAGCGACGAGGGTCGTCATCTGGTGACGCTGCGGACGCTAGGGACGCGAGGTGACGTGATGCCCGGGTCGTGGTGAACGCGAGGTGAACAGGCGCCCAGCCCTTGGCGCAGGGCCGGGCTGCCGCGCGCCGGCGTGACGGGGGTCACGCGGCTGGCTCAGGCCCGATGGCCCTTCCGGAACATCACGTCGGTCTCCCACCGGGTGAAGCCCAGGGCCGTGTACACCGCGATCGCGGCGGCGTTGTCGGCGTCGACGTAGAGCATCGCGTCGGGCAGCCCGCGCTGCCGCAGGTGCCGCAGTCCCACCAGGGTGAGGGCACGGCCCAGGCCGTTGCCCTGCTCGGCGGGGTCGACGCCGACGACGTACACCTCGCCGATCGGGTCGTGGCCGTGGCTGCCGGTCAGGCCCTCGCGGGCGTGCGGGTGGACGTGCTCCGACGGCGGTTCGTGCGGGTGTCCCTCGCCCCCGTGGACCTTGGTCCAGTGGAAGCCGACCAGCCGGCCGGCGCGCTCGCCGTCGTGCCGCTCGGCGAGGAAGAACCCGGCCGGGTCGAACCACGGCTCAGCCACCCGGCGGTGCAGGTCGTCGACCGACCACGAGCCCTGCTCCGGGTGCCCGGCGAACACGTCGGAGTTGAGGGCCACCCAGTCCTCGTCGTCCCGGCCGGGGACGAAGGTGCGGACCGTCACGCCGGCCGGGAGCTCGACCTGGGGGAGCGCGGCGTAGAGCGAGCGGCGCAGCTGCCACAGGGCGCGCGTCTCGACGAACCCCAGCGACCTCGCGAGGGCGGCCGCGCCCGGGTGCCCGCCGTGCGACCAGAGCCGGAGCCGGCCGTCGGGCGTCTCGGCGACGGTGGCCTCGACCAGCCGCCGTCCCACGCCCCGGCCGCGGTGCGCAGGGGCGACGACCAGCTCGGCGCTGGCGCCCTCGACCTCGTCGGTCACGTCGAGGTGGGCGTAGCCGGCCAGGTCGTCGCCGGCCCAGGTCAGCACGTTGCGGACCCGGTCATCGCCGCCGTAGCGCAGGTGCAGCACCACGTGCTCGGACAGCGGGCGGACGCCGTCGGCCTCGGTGGCCGCCTCGACCACCCCGCTCACCGCGCGGACCTCGGCAGCATCCAGCTGGCCGACCACCTCGACGCTCACCACCGGGGCAGCCTAAGCCGCAACCAGAAACCGGGACGGATATGGACGAGAAGTTCCGAAGTGCCCTGCCGCAGCCGGTGCGGCTGCACTAGGTTCCTGGGATCCCACGTCCTAGCCTCGAGGAGCCCCATGTCTCGACCAGGCCTGCTCAACAGGCGCCTCTCCGTTGTGCTCGGCGTCGCGGCCGCGGCTGCGCTCGCGCTCGTTCCGGCCACCGGAGCGATCGCCGGCACCGTCAAGCCGGCGACGTTCAACAAGCACAAGATCCCCGTGCAGCTCCTGTCGTTCAACGACTACCACGGCCATATCGAGCAGGACTCGGGCACCAGCTCCGACGGCTCGGTCACCTTCGAGGGCAACCGGGTGCCGGCGGGTGGTGCCGCCTACCTGTCGACCCACCTGAAGTACCTCCGCAAGGGCCACCCGACGAGCTTCACCGTCGCCGCGGGTGACCTCATCGGAGGCTCCACCTTCACCTCGGGCGTCTTCCACGACGAGCCCGCGGTCGAGACCCTCAACGCGATGGGCCTGGACGTCTCGAGCGTCGGCAACCACGAGTTCGACGAGGGGATCACCGAGCTCAAGCGCATGCAGTACGGCGGCTGCCACCCGACCGACGGCTGCTTCCAGCAGGACGCCACGGGCAAGGACATCGCCTACCCGGGTGCCAGCTGGCAGTACCTCGCGGCCAACGTCGTGCAGACCTCCAGCAACAAGACCGTGCTCCCCCGCTGGTGGATCAAGAAGGTCGGCAACATCAACATCGGCTTCATCGGCATGACCCTCGAGGGCACCGACACGCTCGTGGCGCCGTCCGGCGTCGCGGGCTACGACTTCCTCGACGAGGTGAAGGCCGGCAACGCGGCCGCGAAGATCCTGCAGAAGAAGAAGCACGTCAAGGCGATCGTGGTGATGATCCACGAGGGCGGCTTCCAGACCGGCTCCTACAGCGGCTGCACGGGTATCTCCGGACCGATCGTCGACATCGCCAAGAGGCTCGCACCGAAGATCGACATGGTGATCACGGGGCACACCCACCAGCCGTACGTCTGCAACATCCCGGACCCGAAGGGTCAGCGTCGCCTGGTGACCAGCGCGATGTCGTACGGCAAGATCATCACCGAGACGAACTTCAAGCTCGACACGCGGACCAAGGACGTCATCCGGAAGTCGGAGAAGGCCGTCAACCACCTCGTCACCCGCGACGTGCCGCAGGACCCGAGGGTCGTGAGCATCGTCGACAAGTGGGTCACGAAGGCCGCCGGGCCGGGCAACCGGATCGTCGGGTCGATCGCTGCCGACATCAAGAGAGCCACCACGGCGGGCAAGGAGGACCGCGGTGCCGAGTCGGCGCTGTCGAACCTGATCGCCGACGCCCAGCGCGACTCGACCGGAGCGAAGGTCGCGTTCATGAACCCGGGCGGTGTGCGGGCCGACCTGCTCGTCAACAACTCGCCGGCCGGTGAGGCAGCCGGCCAGATCACCTACCGGGAGCTGTTCAACGTCCAGCCGTTCAGCAACATCCTGCAGACCTACGACATGACCGGTGCACAGATCGACGCCCTGCTCGAGCAGCAGTGGTACACGAACCGTCCCGGTGGTGCCGAGGTCCTGCGGCTGGGCATCAGCTCGGGCTTCACCTACACCTGGTCCGCGAGCGCGCCGAACGGGAGCAAGGTCGACCCCGCGTCGATCAAGCTCGACGGCGTGACCCTGGACCCGGCGGCCACCTACCGCGTCACGACGAACAACTTCATGGCCGACGGCGGAGACAGCTACACCGCACTCGTCAACGGTGCTCCGCGCACCGGTGGCAAGGTCGACCTGGACGCGCTCGTCGACTACTTCCAGGCGCACCCGGGGCTGACCGCCCCGGCCACGCCGCGCAGCACGCAGGCGCCGTGACACACCTGAGGTAGCAGCGCGCAGCACGACGGCGCCCCCGCGAGCAGCCGCTCGCGGGGGCGTTGTGCGTACGACCCGGCGAGCGTCAGCGGTCGGTGCCCAGGGTCAGCGCGGTGACCATCCCGTAGGCGACGTGCGGCACGACGTCGCTCACCCAGTCGGTGGTGCCCCAGGTGCGCGGGTCGGTGATCCCGAGCGCGGTCATCGGGCCGTTGGACCCGGCGAGCGCGGCGACGGTCGTGACCAGCGCGCCGACCAGGACCGGCGGACGGTGCCGGCTTGTGAGGGCGCCGTAGACGAGACCGACTCCCACGCCGGTGGCGATGCCCGTCAGGGCGCCGAGCGCGGAGACCCGGTTGTCCCGGTCCTCGCCCGCACCGGGGATCGAGACGCCGGCCAGCTCGGCCGACTTCTCGACCGTCGCCTCCGGCGTGCTGCTGGCGGGACGCGCCCGGAGCAGCATGTCGAGGTAGGTGGCGCCGTTCAGTGCGGTTGTCCCGGCGGCGCCGGCAGCGGCGCCGCGGACCAGGGAGTTGAGCATGCCCGCCCGTCCCCGCAGCCAAGGGGTGCGAAACGGCGCGGCGGTGTGACCTGCGCCGGTGGCTCAGGCGGGCAACGGCGCGGGGGCCGGGGCCGGCACCTGGACGGCGGGCTCCTGGGGGTCGCGCGGGAGCACGAACCGGTAGCCCACGTTGCGCACGGTGCCGATGAGCGTCTCGTGGTCGGAGCCGAGCTTGGCCCGCAGCCGGCGGACGTGCACGTCGACCGTGCGGGTGCCGCCGTAGTAGTCGTAGCCCCAGACCTCCTGGAGCAGCTGGGCCCGGCTGAAGACCCGGCCCGGGTGCTGCGCGAGGTACTTGAGCAGCTCGAACTCCTTGTACGTCAGGTCGAGCACCCGGCCCTTGACCTTCGCCGTGTACGTCGCCTCGTCGATGCTCACGTCGCCGCGGCGGATCTCGGTGACCTCGTCGTCGCCGCCGGAGCGCCCGGCGAGCCGGCCGATGGCGAGTCGCAGCCGCGCCTCCACCTCGGCAGGGCCGGCCGTGTCGAGGATGACGTCGTCGATGCCCCAGTCGGCGGTCATGGCCGCCAGCCCGCCCTCGGTGGCCACGAGCAGGACGGGGCAGTCCACTCCGGTGGTCCGCAGCAACCGGCACAGCGAGCGCACGTGCGGCAGGTCGCGGCGGCCGTCGACGAGGATCGCGTCGGCCGGCGGTGCCTCCAGCAGCGCTGACGCCTCGGCCGGGGCGACGCGCAGCGAGTGCGAGAGCAGGCCGAGCGCGGGCAGCACCTCGGTCGAGGGTTGCAAGGTGTTCGTCAGCAGCAACAGCTGGCTCATCGCGTCCCCACTCCCCTCGGCTGCGGTCCAGTTCACCATGATGGTGCTCTCCCGACACCTGCTGTCCGGTCGGCGAGAAGGCTTTACGCAGGCGAAACATCGGTGACACACCTGGGCCCGGCTGGGCCGACGCACATGAGGAGGCAGGGCGTGGCGGAGGGGACGCTGCGGTACTGGGCCGCCGCCCGGGCCGCCGCCGGCGTGGCCGAGGAGCCGTTCGCCGGCGCCACGCTCGGCGAGGTGCTCGACCGGGCGGCGGAGGCGCACGGCCCCGAGCTGGCCCGGGTCCTCGGCGTCGCGAGCTTCCTCGTCGACGGCGTGCGCACCGGCCGTGACGGCGCGCTGGCCGACGGCGTGACCGTCGAGGTGCTGCCACCCTTCGCCGGCGGTAGCCGGTGAGTGCAGCCCTGGCGGCCGGTCTCGCGCTCCTCCTCGTGCTCGGTGGTGCCACCGACCCGGTCGTCCTGCTGCTCGCCGTCGCTCTGGTCCAGGTGCTCACGGCCGCGGCGTGGTTCGCGGCGCTGGGCGTCGCGCGGACGGTCCCGGGGCAGGTCCTGGTCGCGGCGGCCGCGGTGGCCGCGGACGTCGCGGTGCTCCGGTCGGACGAGACGCGCCCCCTGGCGCACGTCGGTCCGGTGCTCGCGGTGGCCCTGCTCGGCACCCTCGTGCTCCAGCTGGTCCGTAGGGACGGGCGCGACGGGCTGACCGGGTCGCTCACGGCCACCGGGTCCGCGCTGGTCCTGACGGGTCTGGGGTCGGCGTGGCTGGCGGTCGACACCTACCGGGACGGGGCCGGGCTGTTCGTCGTGGCCGCGGTGGCGGCGGCCGCGGCACCGGCCGCCGACCTCGCAGGCGGCCGGCTGCACCTCCCGCGCTGGGTCTCGGCACTCGCGGCGGCCGTGGTGACGGGGGTCGCGGCGCTGGTCGTGACGGGGCTGTCGGCGCTCGACCTGCCGGCCGCCCTCGCCGCGGCGGCGGGTTCCGCCGTCGCCGCCCGGCTCGGGACCGTGCTGGCGAACCGGGTCGCAGCACCGCACCCGCTGCTGCCGGCCGTGCTCCCGGCGCTGCTCGTGGCGCCGGCGACCTACGTGCTGGCCCGGGTCCTGCTCGGCTGACGGCTGACTGTGCCGCGGCTCGCCGCCACGTCTGCCTCGGTGATCCTCAGGGCGGCTGGGGAGGAGGTGGTGGGCTCAGCCCGCGACGCAACTGATGCGTGCGTGGCGGCTGAGGTCGTCCCATCGCCTCCGCAGTCACGTGAGCACCGCACGTGTCGCCGACTCGTTGCTGGGGCCCAGCCACCCACGACGGTGCCGCTCCGGACAACCGCGGCAGAGCCGGGAATCGGGGCAGTCCGGGCGTCGTTGGGCTCGACGTGACCGGACTGCTCGTCGTCGCCGTGACCCTGGTGGTCGCCACGGCCCTCGGCGTCTGGCTGCAGCGCTCCGGCCGCCGTCTCGGCCGCTCGACGCGCCCGGTCCGTCACAGCGGCGGCGGCCCGCGCCCCGACCCCGGCACCGTGCTGGCGGCAGCCGACCTCGGGACCGACCTGGGGGAGCGCGCCACCCTGGTGCAGTTCTCCTCCGCCTTCTGCCAGCCCTGCCGCGCCACCCGCCGGATCCTGGACGAGGTCAGCTCGATGCTGCCCGGCGTCGCGCACGTGGAGGTCGACGCCGAGAGCCACCTCGAGCTGGTCCGTCGGCTCGACGTCCGGCGCACCCCCACGGTCCTGGTCCTCGACGCCTCCGGTGCCGTCGTGCGCCGGGCCAGCGGGCAGCCGCGCAAGGCCGACGTGCTGGCAGCGCTGGGCGAGGCCGTCGAATGACGGGTCTCAGAGGGTGGACATGGTCGTGCCGAGGCGTGGACGCGTCTAGCATCGACGGCGTGAGTACAGAGCTGACCCGGCGACGCGCAGTGGACCTGCTGCGTGTCGCGACCGCGCTCTGTCCCGCTTCCTGACACCAGACGACCCGTCCGTCCCGCTTCCGTCAGGAGCACCTCATGCCGTCCTCGGCAACTTCTTCGCTGGTCGACCCGCGCGGTCCGCGCATCGGCGCCGCCCTCACCACCTTGGTCCTCGCCGTCGCGCTCGCGACCGGCTGGTCGTGGCTGCTCGTGGCCCAGGCCGCCGTCTTCGCTCTCGGCGTCGCCGGCCGCTCGCCGTACGGCGTCGCCTACGGCCGGCTCGTCCGGCCCCGTCTCGCGCCGCCGGCCGAGCTCGAGGACGCCCGGCCGCTCCGCTTCGCCCAGACGGTCGGTCTCGTCTTCACCCTCGTCGCGCTCGTCGGGCTGGCACTGCCGACGGCGGGCGTCACCCTGGCCGCCACCGCCGCGGCGCTGGCCGCCGCCTTCCTCAACGCCGCCTTCGGCATCTGCCTCGGCTGCGAGGCCTATCTGCTGCTGCGTCGCAGCAACCCCATCGCACGCACGGTCCCCAACCCGCGGGCCGCCACAGCAATCCGTTCGGAGGTCCACGCATGAGCCGGGACACAGCACTGGTCGACGCCGACTGGGTAGAGAGCAAGCTCGACGACCCGACGACCGTCCTCGTCGAGGTCGACGAGGACACGGCGGCCTACGACAAGAACCACATCAGGGGCGCCGTCCGCCTCGACTGGAAGAAGGACCTGCAGGACCCGGTCCGTCGCGACTTCGTGAGCAAGGAGCAGTTCGAGGCGCTGCTGTCGGCCAAGGGCATCGGCACCGACGACACCGTCGTCCTCTACGGCGGAAACAACAACTGGTTCGCCTCCTACGCCTACTGGTACTTCAGGCTCTACGGCCACCGCGACGTCCGCCTGCTCGACGGCGGTCGCAAGAAGTGGGAGCTGGACTCACGCGAGCTCGTCGACGAGACCGTCGACCGGCCCGCGACGACGTACACGGCGCAGGAGCAGGACCGCTCGATCCGCGCGTTCCGCGACGAGGTCGAGGCGGCCATCGGCCAGAAGAACCTCGTCGACGTGCGCAGCCCCGACGAGTTCTCCGGCAAGCTGCTCGCGCCCGCGCACCTGCCGCAGGAGCAGTCGCAGCGGCCCGGCCACATCCCGACCGCGGCGAACATCCCGTGGTCGCAGGCTGCGAACGACGACGGCACCTTCAAGAGCGACGACGAGCTCACGACGCTCTACGCCGGCAAGGGTGTCGACCTGTCGAAGGACACCATCGCCTACTGCCGCATCGGCGAGCGGTCGGCGCACACCTGGTTCGTCCTGCACGAGCTGCTCGGCCAGCCGAACGTCAAGAACTACGACGGTTCGTGGACCGAGTGGGGCTCGCTGGTCGGCGTGCCGATCGAGCTCGGCGAGCAGTCCTGATGTGCGGCGCCAAGGCCGGTGGGCCGTCCACCGAGGGGCTCGACCTGACCGACGAGGCCGTTGTGCAGGGCGTCGTGCTGCGTGACGGCTCGCCTGTCTCGGGCGCGTACGTGCGGCTGCTCGACGGCGGCGGCGAGTTCACCGCCGAGGTGCCGACGTCCGTGACCGGGCAGTTCCGCTTCTTCGCGGCGCCGGGCACCTGGACGCTGCGCACCCTGGCACCGAAGGCACAGCCCGTCGATCGCACCGTCGTCGCCCAGCGCGGTGAGGTGGCCGAGGTCGAGGTCGCGCTCGTCTGAGCGCGTCGTTGAAGAACGTCCCGGCCCCCGCCGATGATGACCGTATGAGTCGTCGGCGGGGGCTGGTTTTTTCCGGGATGGTGCTGGCCCTGGTGGGCTGCGCCGGCACGTCGGCGTCGTACGCCGCGCCGACAGGGGTCGCCGCCCCGGCCGGGGCGTTCCACGCGCGCGTCGACCGCGTCGTCGACGGCGACACCCTCATCGCGGTGCGGGCAGGCGAGCGACTGCGGGTCCGGCTGATCGGCGTCGACGCACCCGAGTCGGTGCGGCCCGACTACCCGGTCGAGTGCTGGGGCCGCGAGTCGTCGGCGGTGCTCACGCGGCTGCTCCCCGCCGGGATCAGGGTGACCGCGGCATATCAGGCCGGCGGCCGGCGCGACCGCTACGACCGCGAGCTCTGGGACGTCTGGCTGCCGGACGGCCGCTTCGTCCAGGGCGTCCTCGTCCGGCGCGGTGCCGCCGCGGCCTACCCCTACCGGCCGCAGGTCGCGCACGCGGCCTACCTCGAGCGGGTCGAGGCTGCCGCGCGGACCCGCGACCGTGGCCTCTGGGGGCATTGCCCGGTCACCGGCTGACCGCGAGGCTGGCCGCATGACCGACCAAGGCCGCTGGAGGGGCACCACCGTGCTCACGACCGAGCGGCTGCTGCTGCGCACCTGGCGGGCCGACGACCTCGAGCCGTTCGCCGCGCTGAACGCGGACCCCGAGGTCGTCGAGTTCCTGGGCGGCGCGGTGGTGCCGCGCGCGGAGTCGGACGCGATCGCGGCGTACGCCGACGGGCTGTGGGAGAAGGAGCGGCTCGGGCTGCTCGCGGTGGAGCGGCGGTCGGACGGTGCCTTCCTGGGCTTCTGCGGCCTGCACCGGCTGCTCGACTGGTACCCCGACGACGTCGAGATCGCCTGGCGGCTCGCGCGGGAGCACTGGGGACACGGCTACGCCACGGAGGCGGCCCGGGCCTGGCTGGACCACGGGTTCGGCACGCTGGGCCTCGACCGGGTGATCTCCACCACCGACCGCGACCCGCCGAACGTCCGCAGCATCGCGGTCATGCGGCGCCTCGGCATGGTGTGGGACCACGACGTCGAGCTGACGGAGGACGGCGTGACGTTCCCCGCAGTCGTGCACAGCATCACCGCGGACTGGTGGCGCGCGCAGCATCCGGGGCGGGGCACGCCGGCGACGTAGAGTGGTCGAGTGCTCGCCACCGTCGTGACCCTGGTCCTCGTGGCGGCGTTCGTCCTCGTGGCGGGCGTCGCGGGACGGGTCGTGCAGAAGCTCTGGACCGCCACCGGCGACCGGGCGACGCCGAGCCCGCAGGAGGACTGACCCGCCGTGGAGATCCGCGCGGACATGCCGCTGCAGGTCGTTCCGGTGTCATGGCTGCTCGGTACCTGGCGCGGGGTCGGCGTCGGCGGCTACCCGTCCGTGCCGGAGTTCCGGTTCAGCCAGGAGGTCACCTTCACCGAGCTGCCGGGCAAGCCGTTCGTGCACCACCTGAGCCGCAGCTGGTTGCTCGACGACGACGGCGCCGAGGTACGACCCCTCGCGCAGGAGACCGGCTACTGGCGGCCCGAGGCCGACGGCTCGCTCGAAGTGCTGCTCGCGCACCCCACCGGGTACGTCGAGATCTGGGTCGGCACCGCTGACGGCGCGAAGATCGAGCTGAGCACCGACGCGGTCGCGCGGACGCAGACCGCCAAGGACTACACCGCCGGGCACCGGCTGTACGGGCTGGTGAAGGGCGACCTGCTGTGGGCGTACGACATGGCCGCCATGGGCCAGCCGCTGCAGCCGCACCTGTCGGCCACCCTGAAGCGCACGTGACCGGCATGGGCGCCCCCGACCTGCCCGCGACGCTTCGCGCCAAGGGCTACCGCATCACCCCGCAGCGCCAGCTGGTGCTCGACGCCGTGACCCGGCTCGAGCACTGCACGCCGGACGAGATCTGCGCCGAGGTGCAGGCCACCGCCACGGGCGTGAACCTGTCGACCGTCTACCGCACCCTCGAGCTGCTCGAGGCGCTGGGCCTCGTCACCCACGCGCACCTCGGCCACGGTGCGCCGACGTACCACGCGGCGGGCGACATCGACCACCTGCACCTGGTGTGCCGCGACTGCGGCGCGGTCATCGAGACCGACGTCGCGCTGGCCGACCACCTGGTCGCGTCGCTGGCCGACCGGCACGGCTTCCAGACCGACGTCGCGCACTTCGCCGTGTACGGCCGCTGCAAGGGATGTGCGTCATGACCAGCCCACTGCTGTCACGCCCGGGCGCCGTCGAGGCCGACCCGCCGGACGCGGGTGTCGCCGCGCACTACGGTGACCCGTTCCGCGAGCAGCGAGCGCTCGTCGCGGGCGAGGCGTCGGTCGACCTGTCGCACCGGCCGGTCGTGCGGATCTCGGGTCCCGACCGTCTCACCTGGCTGCACTCGCTCACGTCGCAGCACCTCGAGACGCTCGCGCCGGGAGTCGCCACCGAGGCGCTCCTGCTCTCGCCGCACGGCCACGTCGAGCACGACCTGCAGCTCGTCGACGACGGCTCGTCGATCTGGCTGCACGTGGAGCCGGGCTCGGCCACTCCGCTCGTGGCGTGGCTGGAGACGATGAAGTTCTGGTCGCAGGTCGAGGTCGAGGACCTCTCGTCGTCCTACGCCGTGGTGCTGTGCCCGACCGGTGTGCCCGGCGCCCCGGCGCGCGTCGTCGCGCACGGTGTCGAGTCGTTCGTGCCGCGCGCCGACCTGGCCGCCGTGCTGGCCGGGCCGCTCGCCGGCGTCTGGGCGCTCGAGGCCCTGCGGATCGCCGACGGGACGCCGCGGTTCGGCCTCGAGACCGACCACCGCACCATCCCGCACGAGGTCGGATGGATGGAGACCGCCGTCCATCTCGACAAGGGCTGCTACCGCGGGCAGGAGACCGTTGCCCGGGTGCACAACCTCGGCCGCCCCCCGCGCCGCCTGGTGCTGCTGCACCTCGACGGCTCGGAGTCGGTGCTGCCCGCTCACGGTGAGCCGGTGCTGCCCGTGGACGGCGAGCGTCCCGTCGGCACGGTGACGTCGTCGGCCCGCCACTACGAGCTCGGACCCATCGCCCTGGCGGTCGTGAAGCGCTCGACGCCCGCCGACGCCCCGCTCGTCGCCGCCGGCGTTGCCGCGGCCCAAGAGGTGCTCGTCCCCGCCTGACGCTCGCCCGCCCTCCCCCTGCCCCGCCCCCGTCCTGGCCGGCCGTCCTCTCGAATGTGCGCCGACACACCAGGACGTCGGCGTGTCTGGTGTGTCGTCGCACAAAGGATCTTGTTCTGGGGCGCGGGGCGGCGGGTGGGGTCGGCGGGGGTCAGACCTCGACGAGGAGGGTGACGGGACCGTCGTTGACCAGCGCCAGCTGCATGTCGGCCCCGAAGCGCCCGGTCTCGACGTGCGCCCCGCGCCCGCGCAGCACCGCCACGACGTGGTCGACCAGTGGCTCCGCGACGGGTGCGGGCGCGGCGGCGTTCCACGTGGGACGCCGGCCCTTGCGGGTGTCGCCGTAGAGCGTGAACTGCGAGACGACGAGCAGCGGCGCGCCGGCCTCGGCGGCCGAGCGCTCGTCGTCGAGGATCCGCAGGTCGTGCACCTTGGCCGCCAGCCGGGCAGCGGTCGCCTCGGTGTCGTCGTGGGTCACGCCGACGAGGACGCAGAGCCCCTGGCCGGTGCCGTCGCCGATCCGGCCGACGACCTCGCCGTCGACGGTGACGCTGGCCGTACGGACCCGCTGGACGACAGCACGCATGCCGTCATGATCCCGGACCGCCGACGACTCGGGGGCGCGGGCAGGTCAGCCGCGACCGAACAGGCCCTTGCGCTTCTTCTTGTCCGCGCCGGGCGCCTGGCGCGGAGCCGACGGCGCTGACGGTGCGGACGGCGTGGACGGGCCGTCGTCCATCCCGAAGCCGAGGCTGGACAGCTCACGCAGCAGCATCGCCGTGTCGGCCTGGTCGCGGGCGACCATCGGGGCCGGCCCGTCGTCGACGACCTCCGGCTCGACCTCCGCCTCGACCGGCGCCGCCGGGGCGGCCTCCGGCGCCTGGGTGGGCGCCGTGAGGGTGAGCTCGGTGAGCAGGTTGGCGGCGGACGCGGCCAGCGAGCCGGAGTCCTCGTCCTGCGGGCGGGCCGGTTCCGGCACGGCCGCAGCTGCCAGCCGGGAAGCCTGCTCGGCGGCCAGCCGCTCGGCGTCGGCGTACTCGGCGGTGAGTCGCTCGGCCTCCGTCTGCTCGGCTTCGGCCTGCTCGGCGGCGAGCCTGCTCGGCGGCGACGCGCTCGGCCTCGGCCTGCTCGGCGGCGACGCGCTCGGCCTCGGCCTGCTCGGCGGCAGCCTGCTCGGTCGGCGGCGACGCGCTCGGCTTCGGCCTGCTCGGCGGCAGCCTGCTCGGTGGCGACGCGCTCGGCTTCGGCCTGCTCGGCGGCAGCCTGCTCGGCGGCGACGCGCTCGGCCTCGGCCTGCTCGGCGGCAGCCTGCTCGGCGGCGACGCGCTCGGCCTCGGCCTGCTCGGCGGCAGCGCTGGGCTCGGCTTCGGCCTGCTCGGCGGCAGCCTGCTCGGCGGCGACGCGCTCGGCCTCGGCCTGCTCGGCGGCAGCCTGCTCGGCGGCGACGCGCTCGGCCTCGGCCTGCTCGGCCGCAGCCTGCTCGGCGGCGACGCGCTCGGCCTCGGCCTGCTCGGTGGCGACGCGCTCGGCCTCAACCTGCTCGGCGACGACCCGCTCCGCCTCGGCGGCGGCGATCGCCTCCGCGGCCTCGGCGGCCATCCGGTCGGTCGCCTCGCGCTCGATGCGCTCGGCCTCGACACGGGCGATCCGCTCGGCCTCGCGCTGGGCCTTCGTCTCGGCGGCCTTGCCGGCCCGGCGGGCAGCCTCCTCGGCCAGCTCGCGCTCGGCCTGCTTGCGGGCAGCGCGCAGCGCGGCCTTGCTGGCGGCGGCCTCGGCAGCCCGCTCGGCGAGCCAGGCCTCGTGGGCCGACCAGGCCGGCTCTTCAGCAGCGGCGCGCTCGGCGGCCACCCACTGCGCGTGCTCGGCCCAGGCGGCGTCCTCGACGGCTGCCCGCTGCGCGGTCAGCCACGCGGCGTGCTCGGCCCAGGCGTCGGCCTCGGCGGCTGCCCGCTCGGCGTCCAGCGCAGCCCGCGCCTCGACCCAGTCGGCGTGGTCGGCCCAGGCCTGCGCCTCGACGGCGGTGCGCTCGGCCTCGAGCCAGGCGGCGTGGTCGGTCCAGGCGTTGTCCTCGGCAGCGGCGCGCTCGGCGTCCAGCCAGGTGCGGTGGTCGTCCCAGGCGGGACCCTCGGCCGCGGTGCGGGCGTCGCGCAGCCAGTCGGCGTGGTCGGCCCAGGCCTGCGCCTCGACGGCGGTGCGCTCGGCCTCGAGCCAGGCGGCGTGGTCGGTCCAGGCGTTGTCCTCGGCAGCGGCGCGCTCGGCGTCCAGCCAGGTGCGGTGGTCGTCCCAGGCGGGACCCTCGGCCGCGGTGCGGGCGTCGCGCAGCCAGTCGGCGTGGTCGGCCCAGGCCTGCGCCTCGACGGCGGTGCGCTCGGCCTCGAGCCAGGCGGCGTGGTCGGTCCAGGCGTTGTCCTCGGCAGCGGCGCGCTCGGCGTCCAGCCAGGTGCGGTGGTCGTCCCAGGCAGGACCCTCGGCCTCGACGCGCTCGGCGGCCTCGCGGTCCAGCCGGGCCTGCGCCTCCGCTGCGCGGGCCTCGGCCTCGGCAGCCTCGGCCAGCGCGACGGCCTCGGCCTCGGCGGCCTCGCGGTCCAGCCGGGCCTGCTCCTCCGCTGCGCGGGCCTCGGCGTCGGCGGCCTCGGCCACTGCACGGGCCTCGGCGTCGGCGGCCTCGGCGAGCGCGCGGGCTTCGATCTCGGCGGCCTCGGCCAGCGCGACGGCCTCGGCCTCGGCGAGCGCTCGGACCTCGGCCTCGGCGGCGTCGGCGAGGGCCTGCTCCTCGGCCTTGGCGCGGCGTCGTGCCTCCAGCCGCTCGGCGCGGGCAGCCGCCTCCTTCTGGGCGAGCGCCTCGAGCTCGCGGTGCAGGATCTCCGCCTCCTGCAGGCGCTTGGTCTCCGACCGGACCCTGCGCTCCTCGGCCTCGCGGGCCAGGTCCTCCTCGGCCACCCGCTGCGCTTCGGCCTCGGCCGCACGCTCGGCGGCCAGTCGGGCCGACTCCTCGGCCGCAGCCTGCTCCGACGCCAGCAGCTCGTTCGCCAGCTCCTCGGCCTCGGTGCGTGCAGCCTCCGCGCGCTCGGCGGCCTCGCGGGCGGCCAGCTCCTCGACCGGGACCACGGGCAGCACCAGCTCGGCGCCGGGCTGGCCGACACTCTCGAGCTCGTCGGCCGTCTCCTGCTCCAGGACGAGGTCCTCGACCGCACCGGTGCTGGTCGCTGCGCCCGCCACGGCCTTGCCGTCGAACCCGGGCACGGAGACGAGTCCGGCCTCGACGAGGCGCATGACGACCTGGCCGGCCTCGAACAGCGTGAACCCGCACTCGACCGCCAGCTCGGCGACGTCCCGGCTGCCGTCGACCTTGCACAGCAGGGCCCACTCGTTCGGGCCGAGGGCGACCTCGTCGGAGGGCGAGGAGCTGTCGAGCGTCGGGACGGCGGTGGGGCCGCCGGTCGCGGCGACGATGGTCTCCCACGTGGTGGCGCGGAGCCGGAGGTGGTCGAGCAGCTCGGCGACCGGCGTGGGGGGTGCGACGTCCTGCCGGGTCTTCTTGTTCTTGCGGAACTTCCAGGCCGCCACCGGCCAGCCCAGCAGGTCGGTGAGCGCGTCCTTGAGCTGCTCGACGACGAACTCTTCGACCACCTCGATCTCGACGTAGCCCAGGTGCACCAGCAGCTCGCCCAGCCGCCAGCCCTGCAGCTCGGTGCGCTGGATCTCCAGCGCCTCGGCGAGGCCCTCGGGGGTCAGGGCGCCGCGGGACATCAGGCGGACACCGAGCAGCACGCGGCGGCCCGGGACGCCCACGGCGTAGACCTGCCCGTCGCGCAGGAAGACCTCGGCCTCGTCGCCCTCAGGATCGCGGACGAGGAGGCAGCCGGTGGCCCGCGAGTCGGCCAGGTCACGCAGCACGGACTCGACGGTGTGGGTGAGGAGGGCACCCTCAGGCACGAGCCGCCTCCCTTCCCCGAGTCGTGGACGTGCTGGGCCGGACCTGGCGGCTTCCCCGCTGGGGGACGGTCCGGCCGGTCCCTGTTCGCATCGGCAGGAGGGGCCAGAGTGTTGAGCGCGGTACGGGCACCAATGTGCGGTACAAGCCCTCGTCCGGACGGCCGGGTTCGCCCGAGTCCGCTCCGGGGCCTGCCCGGGACGTGACACGATGCCCGCGTGGCACCCGCACGGACCCTGATCACGGTCGCCCCCACCGGGGCCGAGACCGCGAAGTCGGACGCTCCCGCGCTGCCCGTCACGCTGGACGAGCTGGTGTCCGCGGCCAAGGCGTGCGAGGCGGCGGGCGCCGCCATGGTCCACGTCCACATCCGCGACGACGACGCCCGGCCCACGCTCGACGTCGGCCGGCTCCGGGCCACCGTCCAGGCGCTGCGCGAGTCGACCTCCCTCGTCGTCCAGCTCAGCACCGGCGGAGCGGTCACCGACCCGCTCGAGGCCCGGCTGCGGGTGCTCGAGGCCGAGCCCGACTCCTGCTCGCTGACCTGCGGCACGACGAACTTCGGCGACGACGTCTTCCTGAACCCCTGGCCGTTCATGGCCGAGCTGTACCAGCAGAGCCAGGCGGCCGGCGTCGTCCCCGAGTTCGAGCTGTTCGACCTCGGCCACGTCGCGTCGATGAACCGCCTCCTCGACACCTACGGCGCGCCGTACGGCGGCCACGTGCACTGCGACCTCGTGATGGGGGTCCCCGGCGGGATGCCGGGCACGGCGGCTGCCCTGGTGGCCGCGGTGGCGGCCCTGCCGGTGGGCTGCTCCTGGGGCGCGACCGGCATCGGCCGCACCTCGCTGGCCGTGGCCATGGCGGCGCTCTCGGCCGGTGGGCACCTGCGGGTCGGCATGGAGGACACCCTCACCTTCGCCAAGGGCCGGCCCGTGACCGGCAACGACGAGCTGGTGGCGCGCGCCGCCCAGCTGGCCGAGATCGCCCAGCGGCCCGCCATGACCACCGACGAGGCGCGCGCGCTGCTGCGCGTCAAGGACCGCACGACACCCGAGACGACGGGGGACACCCGATGACCACCAGCCACGAGCCCTACCCCAACGGCCGACGCCGCATCGACCTGGTGCTGGCCGACGGGTTCGCCAGCGACCTGGGCGGCCTCGACATGGACGAGCTGCGGTCCCGCCGTCGCGAGGCCGAGCAGGAGGAGGCGGACCTCTCCTACGTGCGCCGCATGCTGCAGGGCCGGATGGACATCCTGCGGGCCGAGCTGGCCCGCCGCTCCGGCGGCGGCGACAAGATCGTCGAGCACCTGTCGGCGGTCCTGGCCGATACCGGCCGCAGCGACCACGGCCTGGGCCGCTTCCTGCGGGTCGAGCCGTCACGCGTCGACGAGCACCGCCGGCGGGTCGAGCAGGTCATCGCCGACGTCGGCGTCTCCGACGTCGAGGACCGCTCCGACGACGACCTGCGGGCGGCCCTCGGCCGGCTGGAGGAGTTCGAGCACGGCGTCTCCGAGGACCGCCGCGCGGTGCAGAAGGTGATGGACGCGCTCACCGCCGAGGTCGCCGCCCGCTACAAGAGCGGCAGCGCCACCGTCGACGACCTGCTCGCCGAGCGCTGACCGACCCGCCATCCCGGTGATCCGCTGATCCACCGTCGTCGCTCGGGTCAGAGCGGCTGGGGAGGAGGATGGCCCCTCGGCGTCCGTCCGCCACCGGGCGCGCCGTCGTGAGTGCCACGTGGCCCGGCAACGGGACCACATTCCGGTGGCTCTGCCGGGCCACTTCGCTTGTCTCACCTGCGCGGCTCAACATGCGGACGGTGTCCAGCCCGCTCCCGCCTCCGAAGCCGTTCTGACGATCACGACCCACGGCGGGAACGGAGGCCACCGTCGACGACCTGCTCGCCGAGAAGTAGCGGCGCGCTCGTAGGGTCACGGGGTGCCCGACACCCCGCAGCCCTCGCCCGTCGTCGTCGCCGAGGTGGTCCGGTCCGGCTTCGTCGAGGGCCACCACCACGGCTCGGTCCTCGCACTGGCGGCCGACGGCAGCCGGGTGCTCGCCCTCGGCGCGCCCGACGTCCCGGTCTTCCCGCGCTCGTCGAACAAGCCGCTGCAGGCGGTCGCCATGGTCGAGGCCGGCCTCGACCTCGACGGCGAGCTGCTGGCGCTGGCCTGCGCGAGCCACTCCGGGGAGCCCTTCCACATCGAGGGTGTCCGCCGGGTGCTGGCCGGCGCCGGGCTCGACGAGTCCGCGCTGCAGACGCCGCCCGACTGGCCGGTCGACGAGGTCGAGAGGCTGGCGTTCGCGGCGGCCGGCGGGCAGCCGGCCCCGATCCTCATGAACTGCTCCGGCAAGCACGCCGCGATGCTCGCCACCTGCGCTGTGAACGGTTGGCCCGTCGAGACCTACCTCGACCCGGGGCACCCGCTGCAGCAGCAGCTGCGGGCCACCGTCGAGCGGCTGGCCGGCGAGCCAATTGCGGCCACCGGGGTCGACGGCTGCGGCGCCCCGCTCCTCGCGCTCACGCTCGCCGGGCTGGCGCGGGCGTTCGTCGCGATCGCCACGGCCGGGCCGGGCACGCCGGAGCGCCGGGTGGCCGAGGCCGTCCGGGCCTACCCGCAGTGGCTCGGTGGCACCCGCCGCGACGTCACGGCGCTGGTGGCCGGCGTACCCGGCCTCGTCGCGAAGGACGGTGCCGAGGGTGTCTACGCCGCCGCGCTCCCCGACGGCCGAGCCGTCGCCCTCAAGATCGAGGACGGCGGCCAGCGGGCCCGGCCGCCGGTGATGGCCGCGGCGCTGCGTGCCCTCGGTGTCGAGGCCGCTGTCCTCGACGAGCAGGCGGCGGCGCTGCTGCTCGGCGGCGGCAAGCCGGTCGGCGCCGTCCGCGCGACGTTCTAGCCCTCAGGAACGGGGGAGGCTGGCGGCGTGACGGAGCAGCAGCACAGCGAGCAGACCACCGAGGTCGTGGTGGTGGGCGCCGGGTCGGGCGGGCAGCCGCTGGCCGAGGCGCTGGCCGCCGAGGGGGTCGACGTCGTGGTCGTCGAGGCCTTCCGGGTGGGCGGCGAGTGTCCCTACGTCGCCTGCATCCCGAGCAAGGCGCTGCTCCTCGCGGCCGCCGAGGGCGTCGGCTGGGACGAGGCCGTCCGCCGCCGCGACGAGGCCGCCGAGCACCGCGACGACACCGCGACCGCGGCCTCGATGGTGGACGCCGGCGTCCGGCTGCTCCGCGGGACGGCCACCGTCACGGCACCCGGGGCGCTCACCGTCGTACGACCCGACGGTGCGCTGGTGTCCCTGCGATGGACCCGCGCCCTGGTGCTCGGAACCGGCAGCGAGCCGGTGGTACCGCCGGTCGACGGGATCGACGGCCTGCAGACCTGGGGAAGTGCCGACGCGCTGTCCGCCACGGACCGTCCGGACCGGTTGCTGGTGCTCGGCGGTGGCGCGGTGGGCTGCGAGCTCGGCCAGGCGTACGCCCGGCTCGGCAGCACCGTCACCCTGGTCGAGGTGGCGTCCCGGCTGCTGGCGGCGGAGCAGCCGTGGGTCGGCGACCTGGTCGCCGACGTCCTGCGGCACCACGGGGTCGAGGTGCACGTCGACGCCGAGGCGTCGCGGGTGGAGCGGACCGGCGACGGTGGTGTCCGGCTGCACCTGGTGGGGGGCGACGTTCTCGAGGCCGACCGGCTGCTCGTGGCGGGCGGCCGGCGGCCGCGTGGCGACGATCTCGGGCTCGAGTCCCTCGGGATCGAGCCGGACGACGGCGCGCTGCGGGTCGACCCGCGGTGCCGGGTGCTCCGGCCCGACGGCAGTGCCGTGCCCGACGTCTTCGCGGTGGGCGACGTGACCGGCGTCGCCGCGTTCACGCACACCGCGAGCTACCAGGCCGAGATCGTGTCCGACGAGCTGCTCGGCCGCGGCCGGGACGCCGACTACCGGGCGGTGCCGCGGGTCGTGTACACCGACCCGGCGGTGTCGTGCGTCGGCGTCACCGAGCAGACGGCCGACGGCGAGGTCGTGTCCGCCACCGTCGACGTCGACGACACCGCGCGGGCTTTCATCGAGCGGCCGGCCCACGCCGGCCGGGTCGAGCTGCTCGCAGCCACCGACGGCACCCTGGTGGGCGCTGCCCTCGTGGCGCCGCACGCCGACTCCTGGGGCGCCGAGCTGGCCCTGGCGGTGCGCGCCGGCCTGCACGCCGACCTGCTCGCCGACCACGTCCACCCGCACCCGGGCTGGACCGAGGCGCTGCATCCGGCCGCCCGTGAGCTGGCGAAGAAAGTCGCCGCCGTCGGCGGCTCCGACTAGGTTGCGGACGGACGTGAGCACCATCGAGCTGTACGACGACGAGGTCCGGTTGCCCGCCGGACCCCGCCTGGCCCTGCGCCGCGCTGACGGTGAGGGACGGCCGTTCCTGCTCGTGCACGGCCTGTCGTCCAACGCCCGCCTCTGGGACGGGGCAGCCCGGCGGCTGGCCGCCGCGGGGCACCAGGTGGTGGCCGTCGACCAGCGTGGCCACGGCCGGTCCGAGCAGGTGGCCGACGGCTACAGCACCCCGCAGTGCGCCGTCGACCTGGCCCAGCTGTGCGACGAGCTGGGGCTCACCGGCGACCGGGCGCCGGTCGCGGCCGGCCAGTCGTGGGGCGGCAACGTGGTCCTGCACCTCGCGGCCGAGCACGGTGGTGTGGCGGCGGTGGCGTTCGTCGACGGCGGGTTCATCCGGCTCGGCGCCCGCTACCCGACCTTCGACCAGTGCTGGGACGAGCTCGCGCCGCCGCAGCTCGACGGCGTCACGCTGGCCGACCTGACCGAGCGCTTCCGCGGCTGGCTCGCCGGCTTCCCGCCGGAGGGCGTCGAGGCGCAGCTCGCCAACCTCGTCGAGGTCGACGGCGTGGCCCGCGCCCGGCTGACCCGCGAGCACCACCGCGAGATCCTCCGCTCCCTGTGGGAGATCGACCCGCGACCGCTGCTCGGCAAGGTCGAGGTGCCGGCCCTGGTCGCGGTGGCCGTGCCCGAGGACGGCGACGACCCCCGCGAGGGGCTCGCGGAGGCCGAGCAGCAGCTGCCCGACGTCGTCGTCTCGCGCTACGTCGGCGCGCACCACGACCTGCACGCCCAGCAGCCGGACCGGATGGCCGCCGACCTGCTCGCCCTGGCCGACCGCGCGGCGGCTACCTCATGAGCCGCATCGTCGTCATGGGCTCCGGCGAGACCGCGCCCACCATGGTCAAGGTGCACCGCGAGGTGTTCGAGGGGAGCCCGCCGGGGCCGGCCGTCATGCTCGACACCCCGTTCGCGTTCCAGATGAACCGCGACGAGCTCGTCACCCGTACCCGGGCCTACTTCGCGCAGAGCGTCGGCCGCGAGGTCGAGGTCGCCGTGTGGTCCGGCGGTGAAAGCGACGCCCGGCGCGAGAAGTCGCTCGCCCTGCTGGACCGCGCGGCCTGGGCGTTCGCCGGCCCCGGCAGCCCGACCTACGCCCTGCGCCGGTGGCGCGGCACCGGGGTGCCGGGCGCGCTGGCCGGAGTCGTCCGGCGCGGTGGCACCGTGGTGCTCGGCAGTGCGGCGGCGCTCACGCTCGGCAGCCACGCCGTCCCGGTGTACGAGATCTACAAGTGCGGTGCCGATCCTGCGTGGGTGGAGGGGCTCGACCTGCTGGGCGAGCTCACCGGCGTCGCTGCCGCGGTCGTGCCGCACTACGACAACAAGGAGGGCGCGACCCACGACACCCGGTTCTGCTATCTCGGCGAGGAGCGGTTGACGGCTCTCGAGGCGCAGCTGCCGGACGAGGTCGGGGTGCTGGGCGTCGACGAGCACACGGCGCTCGTCGTCGACGTGGAGGCCCGCACCGCCACGATCGCGGGCAACGGCCTCGTCAGCGTCCGGCGCCGCGGGATGACCACGACGTTCGCGGCAGGGGAGTCGCTGGGTCTCGACGAGCTGTCGGCCATGTTGCGCGGCGAGCAGGTGGTGGCCGCCACGGCGACCGCGGCGGCTGGGGTACCGGCCGAGCCCGGCTCGACCGACCAGGGTGCGCCGGCCCTGTCGCTGCGGGACGAGTCCGACCGGGCACGTGCCGACTTCGAGGCCGCCCTGGCGACACGTGACGCCGACGGCTGTGTCGCAGCCGTCCTGCGCCTCGAGCAGGCCATCGCGTCCTGGCAGGCCGACACCCTGCAGAGCGACGACGCCGACGAGGCGCGGCGGGTGCTGCGCGCACTGGTCGTCCGCCTGGGCGAGCTGGCCGAGAGCGGTGCGGCCGACCCCGCACAAGCGGTCGGTCCGTTCGTCGACGCGCTGATCGACGTACGCCGGGCCGCGCGCGACGCGAAGGACTTCGCCACCTCCGACCTGGTGCGCGACCGGCTGGTCGCCGCCGGCGTCGAGGTGCGCGACACCGCCGACGGCACCGAGTGGACCCTCTCGTCGTGAGCGGTCGGCCGTGAGGCCGACCGACCCGCGCCTGACGGCTCTGCGGCGGCACTGGCGTGCTGCGACCCGCAAGCACCGCGACCCGTGGACGACGACGTCCGGCGGGCTGCAGCTGCACACCGGCGACGGGATGTGGGGGCAGGTCGTGCTGCGCGACCCGCGGGTCCACCCCGAACACGTGACGCTGGGGATCTTCGCGGGTTCCCTGCACCCGTACCTCATGCGGGTCGTCAACAAGCTGGACCCTGCGAAGCCACCGCCGCCGGCGTTCGTGGCGGCGAACGGGCTCGCGGTCTGGGACCTCGCCGTGGGATTCGCCGTGGACGCGGCGTCCGGTCCGCCCGCGCCGTACGACGACACGCGCCGGGCCGACCAGGACTGGTGGCACCATCCGATCCTGACCGACGCGACGGCGGAGGCATGGCTGGCCGACGCCCTGACCCGGATCGTGCCGGCCACCGAGGTGCTGTGCACCGAGGACGGGCTGCTGGCGCACCTCGGCCGGAGCAGCTCCTCCTTCCGGCTGCGCTCCGCCGGCCTTCTTGCGCGCCACCTCGGTCGCGACGCCGAGCTGGGCGCCTTCCTGGCGGCCGCCGAACGCGCCTGGCTGGCCGAGCAGGAGCGACTGCGGGAGATGGGGCTGCCACCGGTCGACCAGGACCGCCAGACGAGATACCCGCAGTCCTGGTCGCACCGGCGGTTCCTCCGGTTCCTCGGCGAGACGGCGCCCTGAGCGTGGCTCCGTGACGCCGCCCACACCCGTGTGAGTGAGGTCACCCGGATTGGTGCTTGCTGAGTGCTTGCCAGAGTTAGCACCTGGGGTAAGACTCGAAGCATGGCAACGTTGAAGGTCGGCTCGCTGGGCGACTACATCCGCGAGCAGCGCGAGTCGGCGCAGGTGTCCCTGCGCCAGCTGGCGAGGACCGCGGGCGTCTCGAACCCGTACCTGAGCCAGATCGAGCGCGGGGTGAAGAAGCCCAGCGCCGAGATCCTCGGCCAGATCGCCAAGGGCCTGCGGATCTCCGCGGAGACCCTCTACGTGCACGCCGGGATCCTCGACGAGCGCACCACCGGCGACGTCGTCGCCGCCGTGCTCGCCGACCCGGCTCTCGGGGAGCGGCACAAGCGCGTCCTGATCGACGTGTACGAGTCGTTCCGTGCCGAGCACGCCGCCGAGGCCGCGAATGACCCGACGAAGGCAGCCCCCAAGCGGGCAGCAACAAAGAGGGCGACCACGAAGAGGGCAGCCCCGAAGAAGGCGACCGCGAAGGCCGTCACCGCGAAGTCGACCGCGACGAAGCGGTCCCCCACGACCACCACGAAGTCCACCACCACGAGGAGGAGCTCCAGATGAGCCCCATCACCACCATCACCCGCAGCAAGCCGTTCTACGTCGTCGCCGGTGCCACCGACCTGGCGGTGAAGAACCTCCGCGAGGTGCCCACCAAGCTCTCGACCCTCAAGATCGAGCGCCGGGACATCGAGAAGGCCGTCGCGTCCGCCCAGGTGCAGGTCGTCCAGCTCCCGGTGCGCGCCCAGTCCACCGCCGTCAGCGTCGTCGGCGAGGTCGTCGGCCGCACCGACGCGGTCTACGGCGAGCTGCTCGGCCGCGGCCGGTCGGTCGTCGGCCGGATCCGCCGCCAGAAGTCCACCCAGGACCTCCAGCAGCAGCTGGCCACCACGGTGCGCCGCACCAAGGCCACCCGCACCGTCGCCACCGAGTCGATCGCGCAGACCACTGCTGCCGCCAAGCGGGCCGCCACCCTTGCCCGCCGGACGACAGGTACGGCGCTGGTCGCCACCAAGGCCGGTGCCGAGAAGGTCGGCGCCGAGACCTCGGAGACCACTGCCTCCACCGCGGCCGCTCGCAAGACGGCCGCGCGCAAGGCCAGCACCGCGCGCAAGACCACCGCGCGCAAGGCCACGACTGCGCGCAAGACCACCGCGCGCAAGGCCACGACTGCGCGCAAGACCACCGCGCGCAAGTCCACCACGGCCCGCAAGGCCACGACGGCGCGCACCACCGCGCCCCGCAAGACCACGGCGCGCAAGACGACCGCCCGCAAGACCACGGCGCGCAAGACCACCGCGCGCAAGACCACCGCCGGCTGACCTGCTGACGGCGCCTCGCGCCAGCACAACCGGCACGAACGAGACGGCCCCGGCCGCGGACTCCACGTCCGCGACCGGGGCCTTCGCTCGTCTCTCCGAGTCCGTCGCCAGTTGCGCCTGACCGTGGGTGCCTGGTGCGATCAGAGCGGCCAGGACGGGGCACGGGCCTGGTGCCGCCTCCCGCCGTTTGCCCGTCGGGGTCTGATCGGTGGTCACGAGCGAAGTGGCCCGGGCGGACAGCTGCTTTCCGGCTGCCGAGCCGGGCCACTTGGCTTTCCTCCTGGTCGGAGCCGGGGCCGCCGCAGGGTCGCGGGTGCACGAACACCGCCCCGGCCTCGCGGTACGGGCTGTCGTCCCGCGGCAGGGGCGGGGCGAACGCGAGCAGCAGCAGGTCCTCGCCGGCGACCGCGTCGGTGCGGCAGCAGCGCACCGCTTCGCCACCGTCAGCGGTCACCCGGACGGGGCGGTTGCCCCACGCGTCCGGGGCGCCCGTCGCGGGCCCGGTCGACCGGCTCGGAGGGCATCGGCAGCAGCCGGAAGGTCGTGGTCGTCGCCGTCATGCGTCCACCGTGGCAGCGGGACGCGTCCCGGGGCTGGCGGGCATCGGACACGGCGCTCGTCCCTTAGGCTTCGGCGGGTGAACATCGTCGGCAGCGTCCAGTCGTTCGTCCTGCTCGTGCTGGGCGTCGGCGCGCTGTGCCTGACCGCCTTCGCGCTGTTCGACGTGCTCCGGCGACCCGCAGGTCTCTTCCCGCACGCCGGCCGGCTCACCAAGCCGGTCTGGCTCGGCATCCTCGTCGCGGCGTTCCTCGTCGCGGTGGTGTCGCTGTTCGCGCCGCTGGGCATCCTCAACATCGCCGGCGTGATCGGCGCCGGCGTCTACCTGGCCGACATGCGGCCCAAGCTCAAGCAGCTCGGCGGCGGGCGAGGCGGCTCGTCGAACGGTCCCTACGGCCCGTACTGATGGCCGGGGACACGTACGGCCGCACCGGCCGGCTGGAGCTGGCCGACCAGTCGCTGCGCGAGTGGGACGCCACCGTTCTCGACTCCTCGCCCGAGGGCGTCGTCCTGGACCGGTCGGCCTTCTACCCTGGCGGAGGCGGGCAGCCCCCGGACCACGGCGTCCTGCTGTGGGGCGGCGTGCAGACCCGGGTCGTCGGGGTCCGCAAGGGCGACGACCTGGTGCTGCTGACCGCCGAGGGCGATCCCGTCCCGCCGGTGGGCACCTCGGTCCGCGGCGCGGTCGAGGACGACCGGCGTACCGCCCTCATGCGCACGCACTCGGGGCTGCACCTGCTGTCCGGTGTCGTGCTGCGCGATTTCGGCGCACTGGTCACGGGCGGCAACATGGAGCCGCTCGAGGCACGGATGGACTTCAACCTCCCCGAGGTGCCGGAGGGCTTCAAGGAGCGGGTCGCCGAGGCCTGCAACGTCGAGGTCGCCGCCGACCGCGCGATCGAGGTCAGCACCCTGCCGCGGGACGAGGCGTTCGCCGCACACCCTGATCTGATCCGCACGGCCACCAACCTGCTGCCCGACGACCTCGAGGTGGTCCGCATCGTCGACATCGTCGGCCTCGACACCCAGGCAGACGGCGGCACGCACGTCGCCTCCACCGCGCAGGTCGGCCGGATCGAGGTCGTCAAGGTCGAGAGCAAGGGCAAAGGCTTCCGCCGTCTGCGGGTCCGTCTCGTCGACTGATCAGACCGGGCGGTGGCTGACCCAGACCGTCAGCGGCTTTCCGTAGAACTCCTCGGACACCCCGCGGAGCGTGAGGCCCAGCCGGCGGCAGACGGCCTGCGACGCGACGTTCGCCTCGTCGGTCAGTGCCAGCACCTCGTGCAGGCCGGCGTCGTGCGCCCGGTCGAACGCACCGCGGGCCGCCTCCGTCGCGTAGCCGTGGCCCTGGGTGTCGGGGTGCAGGTGCCACGCCACCTCGACCTGCGCGTCCGGCTCGCGGGAGCCGTCGACGGGCACCAGCGCCACCGTGCCCGCCACCACGCCGGTCGCTCGCACCTCGACGGCCCAGAACCCGTAGGGCCGGCCCGCCGCGCGCTCCTCGTCGTTGCGGACGCGACCCCGCTCGATCCGGGCGTACGCCGCCTCCAGGGACGGCATCGGCGTCGGCACCGAACCGAGGAACCGCACGACGTCCTCGCGGGAGTACATGTCGAGCATCCGCTCGGCGTCGGCGTCCCTCCAGTCGCGCACGACCAGCCGCTCGGTCTCGAACACCGCCGTCATGTCCGCCATCGTGCCAGGGCCCCGCATGTGTCAGCCTCTCGTCGCCGTATACGGCGGCGAGCGGCTGACAGATCAGGGTTCGAGGCGGTGGACCTTGTGCTGGGCGGCCTGGGCGAGCGGCTTCACGACGAGCAGGTCCACGTCGACGTGCGGCGGCCGGGTGACGCACCAGGCGACGCAGTCCGCGATGTCGTCGGCGGTGAGCGGCTCGGCCACGCCGGCGTAGACCCCCGCAGCCCTCTCCTCGTCGCCGTGGAACCGGTTCACGGCGAACTCGTCGGTGCGCACCATGCCCGGGGCGATCTCGGTGACCCGCACCGGCTGCCCGTTGAGCTCCAGCCGCAGCGTCTCGGCCAGCGCGGCCGCCCCGTGCTTCGCCGCGGTGTAACCGCCGCCACCCTCGTAGACGATCCGCCCGGCGGTCGAACCCATCACCACGACGTGCCCCCGGCCGCTGGCCACCAGGGCCGGCAGCAGCGCCTGGGTCACGCGCAGGACGCCGAGGACGTTGACCTCGTACATCGCCCGCCAGTCGTCGGGGTCGGCCCGGGCGACGGGGTCCATCCCGATCGCACCGCCGGCGTTGTTGACCAGCACCGTGACCTCCGGGACGGCCGCCGCGAACGCCGCGACCGACTCGGCGGACGTGACGTCCAGCGGGAGCGGTCGCAGCGCGTCGCCGAGCTCGGCCCGCAGCAGGTCGAGCCGGTCGGCACGCCGGGCGGCGGCGACGACGTCGTAGCCCTCCTGCACCAGGCGGCGGGCGGTGGCCGCCCCGATGCCGCTGCTCGCTCCGGTCACGACCGCTGTTCCCCTGCTCATGCGGCCATCCTCACCCACCGTGGGGTCCCGCCGGGGCCCGGGGGCGGTGCGTCCGACGTCCCCGGTGGGGCGGAAGGGGAATCGGACAGGATCTGCCGGGGTTGTCCCTTGGTTGGAGCGGTTTTGCCCGGGAGCGAGCGCGGAGGTCGTGAGCGTGAGCATGACGAGGATGCCGGCGCGGGGACGGATCCCCCGTCGGGTGGCCATGGTGACGGTGCACACGTCACCGCTGGACCAGCCCGGCACCGGCGACGCCGGCGGCATGAACGTCTACGTCGTCGAGCTGTCGCGCCGGCTGGCCGCGCTCGGCGTCGAGGTCGACCTCATCACCCGCGCGACCAGCTCCGACCTCCCGCCGGTCGTCGAGCTCGAGCCCGGTGTCGACGTCCGGCACGTCACAGCGGGCCCGTTCGAGGGCCTGGCGAAGGAGGACCTGCCCGCGCAGCTGTGCGCCTTCACGTCCGGCCTCATGCGCATCGAGGCGTCCCGCCCGCCCGGCTGGTACGACCTCGTGCACTCCCACTACTGGCTGTCGGGCCAGGTCGCCTGGCTGGCCGCCGAGCGCTGGGACGTCCCGCTCGTCCACAGCATGCACACGATGGCCAAGGTCAAGAACCTCACGCTGGCCGACGACGACGCCCCCGAGCCGGCCGCCCGGGCGATCGGCGAGGCGCAGGTCGTCGCTGCCGCGGACCGGCTGGTCGCCAACACGGATGACGAGGCACGCCAGCTCGTCGACCTCTACGACGCCGACCCCGCCCGGGTCGCCGTGGTGCCGCCCGGCGTCGACCTCGACCTGTTCTCGCCCGGCCCGCAGGAGGTCGAGCGCGCCGCGCTCGGGTTGCCGCGTGACGCGTTCGTGCTGCTGTTCGTCGGCCGCATCCAGCCCCTCAAGGCACCCGACGTGCTCCTGCGCGCCGCAGCCCGGCTCGTCGAGCGCGACCCCGGGCTGCGGGAGCGGCTGGTCGTCGCCGTCGTCGGCGGGCCGTCCGGCAACGGCCTGGCCCGGCCCGAGTCGCTCCAGCGGCTCGCCTCCGAGCTCGGCCTGCTCGACTGCGTACGGTTCGTCCCGCCGGTCCCGCAGGACCAGCTGCCGCAGTGGTACCGCGCTGCCGACGTCACCGTCGTCCCCTCCTACAGCGAGTCGTTCGGCCTGGTGGCCGTCGAGTCGCAGGCCTGCGGCACGCCAGTGGTCGCGGCCGCGGTCGGCGGCCTCCTCACGGCGGTCGCCGACGGCGTCTCCGGTGTGCTGGTCGACGGGCACGACCCGTCGGACTACGCCGACGTGCTCGGCGACCTGGCTCGTGACCCGGGCCGCCGGGCCGCGCTGGCGCGCGGTGCCCTCCTGCACGCCGGCCGGTTCGGCTGGGCCGGCACCGCCGCCGGCATGCTCGAGGTCTACTCCCAGGCGCTGCTCGAGCGCGAGGGCCGGCCCGCGATCGCGGTCGGCCGGTGACCCCGGAGCAGGACGCCGCCGCCGCGGTGCTGCGCTCGGCTGTCGCCGACCTCGAGCACGAAGAGCCCACCCCCGGGACACTCGTCGTGCAGCTGCCCGGTGAGAAGAAGCTGAAGACCACCGTCAGCCTGGTCGTCGGCGCGCACTCGCTGTCGGTGAACGCGTTCGTCGTACGGAACCCCGACGAGAACCACGAGGCCGTCCACCGCTGGCTGCTCGAGCGCAACACGAGGATGTACGGCGTCGCGTTCGCCGTCGACACCCTCGGCGACATCTTCCTGGTCGGCCGGCTGCCGCTGCACGCCGTGACCCCGGACGAGGTCGACCGGCTGCTGGGCAGCGTCCTCGAGGCGGCCGACTCGTCGTTCAACACCATCCTCGAGCTCGGGTTCGCCTCGTCGATCCGCAAGGAGTGGGCCTGGCGGATCTCTCGCGGCGAACCGACCTGGAACCTGCAGGCCTTCCGGCACCTCGCACCCGACGGCACGACCCCGGAGCAGCTCGACCCGCCGGCCGGCTAGGGGCGAGCCCGGTGGCCGTACCTGGACGCCCCGACAACTCTCGACGCCGTTTCTGGCAGGCTCGGCGGCATGAGCGCGACGTACACGCTGGTCCTCCTCCGGCACGGCCAGAGCGACTGGAACGAGAAGAACCTCTTCACCGGCTGGGTCGACGTCGGTCTCACCGCGCAGGGCGAGCAGGAGGCCCGCCGCGGTGGCGAGCTGCTGCGCGAGCGCGATCTGCTGCCCGACGTCGTGCACACCTCGGTCATGCGGCGCGCCATCCAGACCGCGCAGATCGCGCTCGACGCCGCCGACCGCATGTGGCTGCCGGTGCGCCGGTCGTGGCGTCTCAACGAACGGCACTACGGCGCGCTGCAGGGCAAGGACAAGAAGCAGACGCTCGAGGAGTTCGGCGAGGAGCAGTTCATGCTCTGGCGCCGGTCCTACGACACCCCGCCACCGCCGCTCGCCGACGACGACGAGTACTCGCAGGTCGGTGACCCGGCGTACGCCGCGCTCCCCGACGAATTGCTGCCGCGAACCGAGTGCCTGGCCGACGTCGTCGACCGGATGCTGCCGTACTGGTACGACGCGATCGTGCCGGACCTGCGGGCCGGATCGACGGTGCTGGTCGCCGCCCACGGCAACTCGCTGCGCGCGCTGGTGAAGCACCTCGACGGCGTCTCCGACGAGGACATCGCGGGCCTCAACATCCCGACCGGCATCCCGCTGCTCTACTCGCTGGACGCCGACCTGCACCCGACCGTCGCCGGCGGCGAGTACCTCGACCCCGACGCCGCGTCGGCCTCGATCCAGGCCGTCAAGAACCAGGGGCGCTGAGACTGTCGGATCAACGTCTCCCGCCGTCGTCGGTGCGGGTCAGGCCAACGGCGCCAGGACGGGCGGAGGCAGTCGTCGGTTCCCGCCGTCCGCGCGTGACGGTGTCGCGGTGTGACGGTGTGACGGTGTCGCGGTGTGACGGTGTGACGGTGTGACGGTGTGACGGTGTGACGGTGTGACGAGCCAAGTGGCCCCGCCGACCGACCGCATTCCAGCCGCCGAGCGGGGCCACTTCGCTCGTGGCGCGGCGACCGCGCACGGGTGTCCAGCCGAGTGGCCCCGCCGTCCGACCGCGGTGTACAGCCAAGTGGCCCCGCGGACCGACCGCTTAGCGGCGGCCGAGCGGGGCCACTTCGCTCGTGGCGCGGCGACCGCGCACGGGTGTCCAGCCGAGTGGCCCCGCCGTCCGAACGCGGTGTACAGCCAAGTGGCCCCGCCGACCGACCGCATTGCGGCGGCCGGGCGGGGCCACTTCGCTCGTGGCGCGGCGACCGCGACCGCGCGTGTTCAGACGGACTCGGCCGTCACGGGCTCGGGGTACTGGCCGGTCACCAGGTAGACGACCCGGTGCGCGACCGACACGGCGTGGTCGGCGAACCGCTCGTAGAACCGCCCGATCTGCGTGACGTCGATCGCCTGCTCGACGCCGTACGGCGAGTCCTTGTCGAGCAGCTCGGTGAACAGCGCGCGGTGCAGCTGATCCATCTCGTCGTCGTCGCGCTCGAGCTCGAGGGCCTCGGCGACGTTCCGCTTGGCGATGACGCTGCCGGTCTTGGCGACGAGACGCTCGGCGACCTGGCTCATCTCCACGATGGTCGAGCGGAGCTCGGGCGGGATGGCCGACTCGGGGAAGCGTCGCCGGGCGATGCGCGCCACGTGCCGGGCCAGGTCACCCATGCGCTCGAGGTCGGCGCTCATGCGCAGGCTGGTCACGATGGTCCGCAGGTCGCTCGCCACCGGCTGCTGGCGGGCGAGCAGGTCGAACGCCCGCCGGTCCAGCTCGTCGCGCAGCGCGTCGACGGCGTCGTCGGCCGCGATCACGCTCTCGGCGAGTGTGAGGTCCGCGTCCTGCAGGGCGGTCGATGCCCGGTTGATCGCCGACCCGACGAGTCGGGTCATCTCGACCAACGAGTCGCTCAGCCCCTCGAGCTCCTCGTGGTACGCGTCACGCATGGGGTCACCCTCTCCTCACCCGCACCAGGTGGTCCGGTCCGGTCTGCAGTCAAGCCTGCGCAATGTCGCAGGGTGGCATGAACGAGGGCCAGAGCCCAGGTGAACAGGCGGCGAACCCCCGCCGCAGACGTCGCAGACAGCACGGCCGGGGCGTGCTAGCCACCTACCATCGGGGGCGTGGACGTGTTGCTCATCGGCCTCGCGGCCGTCGTCGGCCTGCTTGTCGGCGCCGCCGCCGTGCTCGCGACCCGGGTCAGCGAGCGCGAGCAGCGCCGGCCGGCCGCGGACGACGCGCCGCCGCCGCTGCTGCCGCCCGGTGCGGCCGACGTCCTCGCCCTGCTCCGGTCCACGACCGTGGTCCTCGACTCGGAGGACCGGGTGGTCCGCGCCACCCCGGCGTCGTACTCGTACGGCCTGGTCCGCGAGCACCGGCTGCTCCACGACGAGATGCTGGACATGGTGCGCCAGGTACGCCGTGACGGCGAGATCCGTGAGCGCGAGCTCGAGCTGCCACGCGGCCCGATCGGGTCGGCGACTCTCGCCGTGCTGGCGCGGGTCGCCCCTCTCGGCTCGACCCTGGTGCTGCTCATGGTCGAGGACCGCACCGAGGCCCGCCGCGTCGACGAGGTGCGCCGCGACTTCGTGGCCAACGTCAGCCACGAGCTCAAGACGCCGGTCGGCGCCATGGCGCTGCTGGCGGAGGCACTGGTCGACGCCGCGGGCGACCCCGAGGCCGTACGCCGGTTCGCCGGCCGGATGCAGCACGAGTCGGAGCGCCTGACGCGGCTCGTCCAGGACGTCATCGAGCTGTCGCGCCTGCAGGGCCACGACCCGCTCGAGGCACCGACGATGGTCAGCCTCGACGACGTGGTCGCCGAGGCGGTCGACCGCAGCCGGCTCACCGCCGAGGCTCGCGAGATCTCGCTGGTCGGCGGCGGCGCTCGCGGACTCAAGGTCATGGGCGACTCGCGGCAGCTCGTGACGGCGCTGGGCAACCTGGTCGACAACGCGGTGCGCTACGGCCCGGCGGGCAGCCGGGTCGTCGTGTCGGTCGCCGAGGTCGACGGCCCGGCCGGGCCCGTCGCCGAGCTGTCGGTCACGGACGAGGGTCCCGGCATCGCCGAGGCCGAGCGCGACCGGATCTTCGAGCGGTTCTACCGGGTCGACGGCGCCCGCTCGCGCGAGACCGGCGGCACCGGGCTCGGTCTGTCGATCGTCAAGCACGTCGCCGCCGGTCACGGCGGCGAGGCCACGGTGTGGAGCGCCGAGGGGACCGGCTCCACCTTCACGCTGCGGCTTCCTGTCGCGGCCGGTACGGACGGGCGTCGAGCGACGTCGGAAGGGCAACGATGACGCGGATCCTGGTCGTGGAGGACGAGGAGTCCTTCCGTGACGCCCTGTCGTACATGCTGCGACGGGAGGGCTTCGAGGTGGACCTGGCCGAGAGCGGCCCGGCCGCGATCGAGCAGTTCGAGCGGCACGGAGCCGACCTGGTGCTGCTCGACCTCATGCTGCCCGGGCTGCCCGGCACCGAGGTGTTCCGGGCGCTGCGCGCCAAGGCGCCGGTGCCGGTGATCATGCTCACCGCCAAGGACGGCGAGGTCGACAAGGTGGTCGGCCTCGAGCTCGGCGCCGACGACTACGTCACCAAGCCCTACTCCGCACGCGAGCTGGTGGCGCGGATCCGGGCGGTCCTGCGCCGACGCGGCGAGCCGGACGAGCTGGTACCCGCGACCGTCGAGGCCGGTCCGGTGCGGATGGACGTCGACCGGCACGTGGTCAGCGTCCGCGGCGAGTCGGTCAGCATGCCGCTGAAGGAGTTCGAGCTGCTCGAGCTGCTGCTGCGCAACGCGGGCCGGGTGCTGACCCGCGGCCAGCTGATCGACCGGGTCTGGGGCTCGGACTACGTCGGCGACACCAAGACCCTCGACGTGCACGTGAAGCGGTTGCGCTCGAAGGTCGAGCCGGACCCGGGCACGCCGCAGCACATCGTCACCGTGCGCGGCCTGGGCTACAAGTTCGAGCCCTGACGGTCGGCTACTCCGCGGCCGCGGTGGGCGGCGGCGTGAGCGACGCGTAGTCGCCGCTCGCCGGCACCACGACGGTGCGGACCGTCAGCGGGTCGGCCCGGCGGAACTCGAGCTTCAGCGTGATCGTCTCGCCGGGCAGCTTGGTCAGCCCGGTGAGCGTCGCCGCGGGTGAGGTGCCGGCGGCGAGGCGGATCGCGTTCCTGCCCCTGATCGTGCCGTTGCCGGTGAAGTCGACCGTCCCGTCCGGGCTGGTGATCCCGGTGAGGGCGTCGGCGGTGCGACCGCGGTTGGCGATGGTCGTGCTCACGACCCCGGACGGGCCGGTGGAGACGACGAGCAGGTTGAGGATGCGCAGGTCGCCGGTGTTGGCGAGCACGCCGTCGCTCGGCGCGTAGGGCTTGATCGACGTCGCGTTGAACCCGCTCGAGCAGCCGGCCAGCACGGCGATGGCGAAGGCCAACGAGGCGGCGGCGAGGACACGGGTCCGGCGGGTGCGCTCCACGGCCGGAAGAGTAGCGACAACCCCCTGCGCTGTGTCAGGTGTACCGCTCGGTCCGCGGGGTCAGCCCAGCTGCGGTGCGCGCGCGACGAGCAGGAGCACGGCGACCGCCGCGGTCACGACGGCGAGCAGGAACGGCGTACGCCGGGACGTACCGGCCGCGCCGACCGCCCCGGCCGCCGCGGCGGCGCCGCAGGCGATCGCCAGACCGGTCCACGCCCACCACGGCGGCCGGCCGGGGCCGAGCGTCACGACGACCACCGCGCTCGCGAGCAGCACGGCACCCGTGACCGCGGAGCGTGCGGCCCCGAGCCGCTGCGGCAGGCCGCGGATGCCGGCGGCCAGGTCGTCGGCGACGTCCGGCACGACGTTGAGGAAGTGCGCACCGGTACCGAGCAGCGCACCGCCCGTGAGCAGCCACCACGGCGGACCGGGGTGCCCGGCCAGCCCGAGGGTGAGGAACGCCGTGAGCAGGCCGAAGCTCACGGCGTAGGGCAGGAAGGACAGCACCGTGCGCTTGAGCCCGAGGTCGTAGGCCCAGCCGCCGGCCACGCCCCCGAGGTGGGCGGCGCCGGCGGCCGCGCCGCTGGCGAGGGACAGCGGCACGCAGGCCACGACGGCCACCGCGCACGCGAACCTGACGAGGCGCGGTGGGACGGCGCCGGTGGCCAGCGGCTTGTCGCGGCGGCCGGCCGCCCGGTCGCGGTCGCGGTCGAGGAGGTCGTTGAGCCAGCCGATCGACAGCTGCCCCGTCAGCACCGCCCCGGCGACCAGCAGGCAGCCGGCCGGGGAGCGACCGGCAGCTGCGGCGACCGCTGTCGCGAAGGCGGTCACCGCGAAGCTGGGGAGCGGGTGCGAGGACGCCAGAAGTGCCCGGAGATGCATGGGGGCACCCTCTCTGTCAAGGCCGTGACCTGCGCAAACGGGTTGAAGATCGCGCGGAGTGACCTCGGTCACCGTGTTATTCTGGGGGTCACGAAAGGGGTCTGACACATATGACTTTCCAGGTCGGCGAGACGGTGGTCTACCCCCACCACGGGGCAGCGCTCATCACGTCCATCGAGACCCGCCAGATCAAGGGTGAAGACAAGCTCTACCTGGTCCTCAAGGTCGCCCAGGGCGACCTGACCGTCCGGGTCCCTGCCGAGAACTGTGACCTGGTGGGCGTCCGCGACGTCGTCGGCCAGGAAGGTCTCGACCAGGTGTTCGAGGTCCTCCGGGCGCCGCACACCGAGGAGCCCACCAACTGGTCGCGGCGCTACAAGGCCAACCTCGAGAAGCTCGCCTCCGGCGACGTGATCAAGGTGGCGGAGGTCGTCCGCGACCTCTGGCGTCGGGACAAGGACCGTGGCCTGTCGGCGGGCGAGAAGCGGATGCTCGCCAAGGCCCGGCAGATCCTCGTGAGCGAGCTCGCCCTCGCCGAGCACACCAACGAGGACAAGGCCGAGGCCATCCTCGACGAGGTGCTCGCCTCCTAGCACCACCCGCAGAACCCGTTCCGCTCGCGCCGCCGCTCCCCCCGGGGACGGCGGCGCGCGGCGTGTGGGGGGCGGCAAGAGCAAGAGCAAGATCAAGACCTAGAGCAAGATCAAGTACGCAGAGACGCGGACGCCGCTTGTGCCGGGCTGCTCGCCGTCGGTCCCTGACCCGCCGTTGGTGCTCGAGTGGCGCGCTGTTGCAGTTTTCTGGTCTGCGGAACTGCAACAGCGCGCCAGTCAACGGTCTGGGTGGCTGAGTCGGCGCGGGTCGTCGACACCGCGCCGACTAGGGTCTCTCGGGTGATGGCGCCCCGTCTGCGCCGCGTGCCCAGCGCGGTCGTCGAGCTGCTGCGGCTGTGCGTCGTGGTGTTCTTCGCCGGCGTCGGCTACTACGTCGCCGACGCGGTCGACGACTCCGGCGACAAGGTCCTCGGGGCGTTCACGGTCGTCGGGGTCGGGGTCGTCCTCGGCTCGGCGCTGGGCTACGTGCTCGGCGGCGTCGTCGGGCGGGGGACCCTCGCCGCCGTCCGGCAGACCGAGGTCGGCCTGCGCAGCACCTCGGCGGAGCAGATCGTCGCCGGTGTCATGGGCGCCGTCGTGGGGGTGCTCGTCGCTGCCGGAGTCACCTGGCCGGTCCTGCTGCTCGGTCGCCCGCTGCTCACGTTCCCGATCTTCGTCTTCGTCCTGGTCGCGCTGGGTGCCCTGGGCTTCCGGCTCGGCACGGTCAAGCGCGAGGCGGTGCTCGGTATCTTCGGCGGCCGGGTCGGCATGGCCGACCGGCCGGTCTCGCCGGCGTCGCTGCCCCGGGTGCTCGACACCTCGGTCGCGATCGACGGCCGGGTCATCGACGTCGTCCGGGCCGGGTTCCTGCACGGCCAGATGCTGGTGCCGGCGCCCGTGCTCGCCGAGCTCCAGGGCCTGGCGGACGCGGGTGACGACGGTCGCCGGGCGAAGGGCCGCCGCGGGCTCGAGGTCCTCGAGACCCTCCGCCGCGAGCCGGCGGTGGAGGTCGAGGTCCTCGACAACGAGGTCCCGGGCGTCCACGAGGTCGACGCCAAGCTGGTGCGGATCTGCCTCGACAGCGGGGCCGCCCTGCTGACCCTCGACACCAACCTGGCGAAGGTCGCTGCCCTGGCCGGCGTCCGGGTGATGAACCTCCACTCGCTGGCTCTCGCGCTGCGCCCGCCGGTCGGGGCGGGCGACGAGGTCAGCGTGCTGCTGCTCAAGACCGGCAAGGAGGCCGGCCAGGCGGTCGGTTACCTCGACGACGGCACCATGGTCGTCGCCGAGCGCTCCCGGGACGGCATCGGCGGCGAGATGCTGCTGCGGGTGACCAGCGTGCTCACGACGGCCAACGGCCGGATGGTCTTCGCGAAGCCGGCGTCCGAGCCGCTGTGACCCGCCCGTGAACCGCCCGCTGGTGGCCGCTGTCGTCCCGGCCGCCGGCCAGGGCGAACGGCTCGGGCGCGGCGAGGCCAAGGCTCTGCTGCCGCTCGGCGGCCGGCCGATGCTGGCCCACTCGGTGCGCACGCTGGCCGCCGGCCCGGTCGACCTCGTGGTGGTCGCGGCTCCACCCGGTCGGTCGGACGAGGTCCGCAGCCTGCTCGCCGGCGAGCACGCCGGGGCCGAGCTCGTCGTGGTCGAGGGCGGCGCCCACCGCACGGCGTCGGTCCGCTGCTGCCTGGCGGTGCTGCCGGACTCCGTCGAGGTCGTCCTCGTGCACGACGCGGCCCGGCCGCTGGTGCCACCGGCGCTGGTGGCCGCGGTCGTGGCCGCTGTCGAGGGTGGTGCCGAGGCGGTGGTCCCCGGGCAGCCGGTGACCGACACCGTCAAGCAGGTCGACGACGGCGAGCAGGTGGTCGCGACCGTCGACCGCAGCTCGCTGCGCACGGTGCAGACACCGCAGGGCTTCCGGCGGTCGGTGCTGGACTCGGCGTACGCCGGTCCGGCCGACGCCGTCACCACCGACGACGCCGGGCTGGTCGAGCTGGCCGGTGGCCGCGTCCTCGTCGTGCCCGGCGCGGAGGAGGCGTTCAAGGTCACGCGGCCGCTGGACCTCGTGCTCGCCGAGGCGGTCCTGGCCCGCCGGGAGGCACCCCATGACTGACCAGGCTCTGCCGCGGGTCGGCACCGGCGTCGACGTGCACCCGCTGGAGCCGGGACGGCCGATGCACCTCGCCGGGCTGCATTTCCCCGACGAGCCCGCGGGCTGCGCCGGGCACAGCGACGGCGACGTCGCCGCGCACGCCGCCTGCGACGCCCTGCTGTCCGCGGCCGGGCTCGGCGACCTGGGCGCCGTCTTCGGCACCGACGACCCCCAGTGGTCCGGTGCCGCCGGGGCGGTTCTGCTCGCGGAGGTCGCCCGGCGGGTCCGCGAGGCGGGCTTCGTGGTCGGCAACGTCTCGGTGCAGGTCATCGGGAACCGGCCCAGGATCGGCTCGCGCCGGGCCGAGGCCGAGGCCGTCCTGGGCGCGGCGGTCGGTGCCCCGGTGTCGGTCTCGGCGACGACCACCGACGGCCTGGGTCTCACCGGCCGTGGCGAGGGCCTCGCCGCGGTGGCGACCGCGTTGATCGTCCGCCGGTAGCCTCTTCGGGTGAGCCTGCGCCTGTACGACACCGCCACGAGGTCGGTGCGCGACTTCGTGCCGCTGGTCGAGGGCAAGGTCGGCATCTACCACTGCGGGCTCACGGTGCAGGGCGCCCCACACATCGGGCACATCCGCAAGGAGGTCGTCTTCGACGTCCTGCGGCGCTGGCTGGAGCGCTCGGGTCTCGAGGTGTCCATCGTCGCCAACCTCACCGACATCGACGACAAGATCCTCGTCAAGGCCGACGAGCTCGGTACGGACTGGTTCGCCCTGGCCTACACCAACGAGCGGGCGCTGCACGCGGCGTACGACCTGCTGGGCTGCGTGCCCCCGACCTACGAGCCGCGGGCCACCGGCCACATCACCGAGATGGTCGAGCTGATCTCCGAGCTCGTCGACAACGGCCACGCGTACGCGGCCGAGGACGGCTCGGGCGACGTCTACTTCGACGTGCGGTCGTGGCCGGAGTACGGCCGGCTGTCGAACCAGAAGATCGACGACATGACCGCCGCCGAGGACGCCGATCCGCGCGGCAAGCGCGACCCGCGCGACTTCGCGATGTGGAAGGGCCACAAGGAGGGCGAGCCGGAGACGGCATCCTGGCCGACGCCGTGGGGCCGCGGCCGCCCCGGCTGGCACCTCGAGTGCTCGGCGATGGTCGGCAAGTACCTCGGCCCCGAGTTCGACATCCACGGCGGCGGCCTCGACCTGCGCTTCCCGCACCACGAGAACGAGCTGGCGCAGTCGACCGCGGCCGGCCGCCCGTTCGCGCGCTGGTGGATGCACAACGCGATGCTCAACCTCGGCGGCTCGAAGATGAGCAAGTCGGTCGGCAACACGATGCTGGTGTCCGAGGTGGTGAAGCGGGTCCGGCCGATCGAGCTGCGCTACTACCTGCTGGCCTCGCACTACCGCTCGGTCGTGGAGTTCTCCTTCGAGGCGCTCGAGGAGGCCGGCTCGGCGTTCCGCCGGATCGAGGGCTTCGTGCGCCGCGCCGCCGAGGTGCTCGGCGAGACCGACGACATCGGCACCCGGGGCGACGCCGAGGCGGCCGGCGGCATGCTCTGCACCGAGTTCGTCGAGGCGATGGACGACGACCTCTCGGTGCCGGCCGCGCTCGCCGCCCTGCAGGCGGTCCTGCGCGAGGGCAACACGCTGCTCGCCGATGCCGACGGTGACCGGCGGGCGCTGCGCGGCACCTGGCTGTCGGTGCGGGCGATGCTCGACGTCCTGGGCCTCGACCCGTTCTCGCCGACGTGGACGTCGCGCAGCGCCGGCGGGCCGTCGTCCGACCTGACCGCGGTGGTCGACAAGCTCGTGCAGGTCGCCCTCCAGGAGCGCGCCGAGGCGCGCGCCCGCAAGGACTGGGCCGCGGCCGACCGGGTGCGCGACGCGCTCACCGCGTCGGGCGTGGTCGTCGAGGACACACCGTCCGGCCCACGCTGGACGCTCGCGGAAGAGGGAAGCTGACCATGGCCGGCAACAGCGAGCGACGGGGCGCCAAGCGCAACCCCGGTTCCAAGAAGGGCCAGACCGTCGGGTCCGGGTCCCAGCGGCGCAAGCAGCTGAAGGGCAAGGGGCCCACCCCCAAGGCGACCGACCGCCCCAGTCACCCCGCCCACCGCAAGGCCCGGTCGGCCGCCAAGCGGGCGGCGGCCCCGGGTGGCCGGTCCGGTCCGCGCGCGGGCGGTACGCGGTCGAGCACCAACCGCACGACGCGCGACACCGGCGGCGGCCCGGAGTGGGTCGCCGGGCGCAACCCCGTGGTGGAGGCGCTGCGCGCGTCGGTGCCGGCCACGGCGCTCTGGGTCGCGGAGCGGATCGACTCCGACGACCGGGTCCGCGAGTCGATGAAGCTGGCCGGCAATCTGGGCATCCCGCTCATGGAGGCGTCCCGCACCGAGCTCGACCGGGTGGCCGGTGACCACCACCAGGGGCTGGCCCTGCAGGTTCCCGCGTACGAGTACGCGCACCCCGACGACCTGCTCGCCCTGGCCGACGAGGCCGGCGAGGCGGCGTTGCTCGTCGCGCTCGACGGCGTGACCGACCCCCGCAACCTCGGCGCCGTCCTGCGCTCGGCCGCGGCGTTCGGTGCGCACGGCGTCGTCGTGCCCACCCGCCGGGCGGCCGGCGTGACAGCCACGGCATGGAAGGTCTCCGCCGGCGCGGCCGCGCGGGTCCCGGTGGCCCGCGCCACCAACCTCACCCGCGCGCTCGAGGCGTACAAGGCGGCCGGTCTCTACGTCGTCGGGCTCGACGGCGAGGCGCCGCTCGATCTCGCCGACGTGCGGGTCACCACCGACCCGCTGGTGCTCGTGGTCGGCTCCGAGGGCAAGGGCCTGTCCCGGCTGGTGCGCGAGACCTGCGACCAGGTGGCCGGCATCCCCATCAGCTCGGCGGCCGAGTCGCTCAACGCGGGCGTCGCGACCGGCATCGCGCTCTATGAGACGGCGCGCCGCCGTCGCGAGGCGCGCCCGTAGAACCGCCCCCCGAGATCCTTTGTGCGCTGCCGCACCAGACGCGCTGATGGCGCGGTGTGTCGGCGCACAAAGGATCTTGAGGGCTACTCGGCGTCGGGGTCGTAGGGGCTCTCGACGGTCGGGCTGCCGATCCGCGAGCCCAGGACGGCCTGCTCGTCGGGCTTGTGCGTGAGCACGTCGGCGACGTACGACGCCGCGGCGGGGATCAGCCCGACATCGCGACCCTCGCGCTCGGACAGGAACCACCGGTGCTCGAGCACCTCGTGGAAGATCTCGGCCGGCTCCAGCTTGCCGCGCAGCTGCTTCGGCACGGAGCGCACGACCGGCTCGAACGAGTCGGCGAGCCAGCGGTGCGCCACGATCTCCTCGGACTCGCCCTGCACGTTCTTCGCGGCGCGGTAGGCGTCGAGGTCGTTGAGCAGCCGTCGGGCCTGGTTCTCCTCGACGTCGAGCCCGGTCAGCCGGAGCAGCCGGCGGCTGTGGTGGCCGGCGTCGACCACCTTCGGCTCGAGCTGCACGGTGCGCCCGTCCATGTCGGTGATGATGTTGAGCTCGGCCACGTCGAACCCGAGGTCGTTGAGCCGCCGGATCCGCTGGTCGATGCGGTAGCGCTCGCCGGTGTCGAACGTCTCCGCGCCGAGCAGCTCCTGCCACAGGTCGTTGTAGCGCTCGACGACCTTGTCGGCGATCTGCACCGGGTCGATCGACGGGTGCATGAGGCCGCCCGAGTCGAGGTCGAGGAGCTCGCCGGCGATGTTGGTGCGGGCCAGGTCCACGTCGTAGTTGCGCTGGCCGGGACTGAGACTGCCGTGCAGCTCACCGGTCTCGGCGTCCACGAGGTACGCCGCGAACGACCCGGCGTCGCGCCGGAACAGCGTGTTGGAGAACGAGCAGTCGCCCCAGTAGAACCCGCTGGTGTGCAGCCGGACCAGCAGGGCGGCGAGCGCGTCCAGCAACCGCATGGCGGTGTCGGGCCGCAGCGTGGTCGAGAACAACGCCCGGTAGGGCAGTGAGAACTGCAGGTGCCGGGTGACGAGCGCCGGGTCCATCGGGTGGCCCTCGGTGTCCTCGCGGCCGGACACGACGGCCACTGCCTCGACCGCGGGCATCTCGCGACGTTCCAGCTGGCGCAGCAGCCCGTACTCGCGCAACGCCGCCTTCTCGGCGATCTCCTTGACGGCGAACACCGCCTCGCCGACGCGGACGAAGCGCACGACGTGCCGGGAGATGCCTCGCGGGAGGGCGACCAGCTGGTCGGCCGGCCAGTCCTCGAGCGGGGTGTCCCAGGGGAGGTCGAGCAGCGCCGGGTCACTCGGAGCCGCGAGCAGCTGCAGGGCCATGGGTCACATCGTGCCGGACGCGCCGAGGGCGCATCCCCCGGGATCGGGAGACGCGCCCTCGGCGGCCGTCAGGACGGGGCCGGCTCAGGTGCTCAGCCGCTGGCCGGTCGTCGTCGAGAAGAGGTGCAGGTGACCCGGCTTCGGGGCGAACGCCACCGTCTCGCCCTTCTCCGGCGGCTTGCGGCCGTCGACCCGGGCGATGACGTCGAGCTGCTCGCCGTTGACGTCGGCCGTGCCGTAGACGTAGGCGTCGGCGCCGAGCTCCTCCACCAGGTTGATGACCGTCTTGAGGCCCTGGCCGTTGGGGACCAGGTCCATGTCCTCGGGCCGGACGCCGATGGTGACCTTGCGCTCCTCGCCGGCGGCTGCGACCACCTCCCGCGGCACCTGGATGTGGCCGTCACCGAACTGCACCGAGTCGCCCTCGACCGGCACCGTGAGGAGGTTCATGGCGGGGGAGCCGATGAAACCGGCCACGAAGACGTTCTTCGGGTTGTCGTACATGTTCCGCGGGGTGTCGACCTGCTGGAGGATGCCGTCCTTGAGCACCGCGACACGGTCGCCCATGGTCATGGCCTCGACCTGGTCGTGGGTGACGTAGACCGTCGTGACGCCGAGCCGGCGCTGCAGGGCCGCGATCTGGCTGCGGGTCTGCACCCGGAGCTTGGCGTCGAGGTTGGACAGCGGCTCGTCCATGAGGAACACCTGGGGCGAGCGGACGATCGCACGTCCCATGGCCACGCGCTGGCGCTGGCCACCGGAGAGCGCCTTCGGCTTGCGGTCGAGGTACTCCTCGAGGTCGAGGATCTTGGCGGCTTCCCTGACCCGCTCCGCGATCTTGTCCTTCGACTCGCCGGCGATCTTCAGGGCGAAGCCCATGTTCTCGGCCACCGACATGTGCGGGTAGAGCGCGTAGTTCTGGAACACCATCGCGATGTCCCGGTCCTTGGGCGCGAGGTTGGTGACGTCGCGGTCGCCGATGCGGATCGCACCGCCGTTGACGTCCTCGAGACCGGCGAGCATCCGCAGCGAGGTGGACTTGCCGCAGCCCGACGGGCCGACGAGGACGAGGAACTCGCCGTCGCCGATCTCGATGTCGAGTGCATCGACGGCGGGCCGTTCAGAGCCCGGGAACAGACGAGTGGCCTTGTCGAAGGTCACGGTGGCCATGGCAATGGCTCCCTTCACCGGCAGGAACGTGCCGGACGATCCGAGTAAAGGACGGGGTGACGCCCCGTGACCGTATGGCGCGGGAGCGGTCCTGTCCATGCCCTGTCCGGAAACAGGCTGTTACCTGATCGTTACCCCTCCACCGGTTGCCGCGCGGTTGCGTAAACGTTTACATCGGGTTACCCGGGACGCGGACCACCAGACCCTGCGTGCGCTGTCCGGACCGGACCTGAATCGAGTAGAGGGAGCAGTGCGCATGCGATCAACGAAGGCACGTCGCGGTGCATCCGCGTTAGCCGTCGTTCTGGGTGCCAGCCTCGCGCTCGCAGCCTGCGGCGGCAGCAGCGGTGGCACGGGTGGCGCGAAGACGGCCGGCGGCACGTCGCCGGGCAAGGGGAAGGCGGAGTGCGCGCAGCTGACGCAGTTCGGTGACCTGACCGGCAAGACCGTGAAGGTCTACACCTCGATCGTGGCGCCCGAGGACGCTCCTCACAAGGAGTCGTACAAGGTCTTCGAGACCTGCACCGGCGCCAAGGTCGCCTACGAGGGATCCAAGGAGTTCGAGGCCCAGCTCATCGTCCGGGTCCGCTCCGGCAACCCGCCGGACATCGCCTACGTGCCCCAGCCCGGCCTGCTCAACACGCTGGTCAAGGACACCGGCAAGGTCGTCGAGGTCCCGCAGACCGTGTCGGACAACGTCGACAAGTGGTTCGGCAAGGACTGGCGCGGCTACGCCACCATCGACGGCAAGCTCTACGCCGCCCCCCTGGGCGCCAACGTGAAGTCCTTCGTCTGGTACTCCCCCAAGATGTTCGCCGACAAGGGCTGGACCGTCCCGACCACGTGGGACGAGATGACCGCCCTGTCGGACAAGATCGCGGCCTCGGGCATCAAGCCCTGGTGCGCAGGGATCGAGTCCGGCGAGGCCACCGGCTGGGTGCTCACCGACTGGCTCGAGGACGTCATGCTCCGTGACGCCGGCGCCGACAAGTACGACGCGTGGGTCAACCACACGATGCCGTTCAACGACCCGAGCGTCGCCGAGGCGCTCGACCGGGTCGGTGCCATCCTCAAGGACCCGAAGTACGTCAACGGCGGCATCGGCGACGTGAAGAGCATCGCCACCACGCCGTTCACCGACGGTGGTCTGCCGATCCTCAAGGGCACCTGTGCCATGCACCGCCAGGCGAGCTTCTACGCGGCCAACTGGCCTGACGGCACGGACGTGTCCGAGAACGGGCAGATCTTCGCGTTCTACCTGCCGCCCACCGACCCGGCCAACGGCAAGCCGGTCCTCGGCGGTGGCGAGTTCGTCGCGGCGTTCAACGACCGGCCCGAGGTGCAGGCGTTCCAGACCTACCTGTCCTCGGACACCTGGGCCAACGAGAAGGCCAAGGCCACCACGGCCGGCGGCTGGGTCAGTGCCAACACGGGCCTCGACGTCGCCAACCTCGTCAGCCCGGTCGACAAGCTGTCGGCCACCATCCTCCAGGACCCCGAGGCGGTCTTCCGCTTCGACGGTTCCGACCTGATGCCGGGAGCGGTCGGCGCCGGGTCGTTCTGGAAGGAGATGACCGCCTGGATCACGGGCGAGAGCACGAAGGACGCGCTGGACAAGATCGAGAAGTCCTGGCCGGCGTCCTGACCTGAGGGCGGAGGGTCCGGCCGCGAGGTCCGGGCCCTCCCCCTCAGCGGGTTGCCGGAACGGGGGCGAGGCACTCGTCCCGCCCCCGTTCCGGCCCCTACGCCGGGCCGTCGTGCCCGGCACCCCGAGGCGAGTCACGTCACGTGCCCGAGGAGGCTCGTTCGATGTCGTCAGGCGAGAAGTTTGCTCAGATGGTGTTCGCCGTCTTCCTGTTCGTCGCGGTGATGGGTGTCGTGCTGTTCGTCGCGGACCGGGTCCGGTCGCGACGGGGCGAGATCATCCAGACCATCGCGTTCGTGGTCCCGGCCGCCGCGCTGATCGCGGTCGGACTGCTGTACCCGGCGCTGAAGACGATCTACCAGTCCTTCCAGAATGCCGCGAGCACGTCGTTCGTCGGCCTCGACAACTACAAGGCGATCTTCACCACGTCGGACGAGCTGACCGTCCTGCGCAACACCGCGCTCTGGGTGATCCTCACCCCGATCCTGGCGACGCTCATCGGCCTGGTCTACGCCGTCCTCATCGACAAGGCGCGGGTCGAGGCTCTCGCGAAGGCCCTGATCTTCCTGCCGATGGCCCTCTCGCTCGTCGGCGCCTCGTTGATCTGGAAGTTCGTCTACGACTACCGGGCCGCCGAGAACGACCAGATCGGCCTGGCCAACCAGATCCTCAAGTCGATCGGGCTCGACACCTACCGGTTCCTGCTCACCGAGCCCTGGAACACGCTGTTCCTCATCGTCATCATGATCTGGGTCCAGGCGGGCTTCGCGATGACGGTCCTCTCCGCGTCGATCAAGGCGATCCCCGACGACATCATCGAGGCCGCCCGGCTCGACGGTGTCTACGGGCTGAGGATGTTCCGCTTCATCACGGTGCCGAGCATCCGGCCCTCGCTGATCGTCGTGCTGACCACCATCAGCATCTCCACCCTGAAGGTCTTCGACATCGTCCGGACCGCCACCGGTGGCAACTTCAACACCAGCGTGCTGGCCTACGAGTTCTACGTGCAGAGCTTCCGGTCGTTCAACAACGGACTCGGTGCGGCGCTCGCCGTCCTGATCTTCATCCTGGTCATCCCGATCGTGGTGTACAACGTGCGCCAGCTCAAGGAGGTGGAGTCCCGATGACGACGACGACCCCCGAGGTCCCGACCACCGTCGGCGGGCCCCCGTCGACCGCGTCGCACGAGGCGAAGGGCCGCCTCACGTCGCCCTGGGCCTCGTTGGCCGCTGTGGTCATCGCCTTCCTCTGGACCATCCCCACCGCAGGACTGCTCATCTCGTCGTTCCGGCCCGAGGACGACGTCAAGGGCAACGGCTGGTGGAACGTCTTCCTCCATCCCAGCTTCACGCTGGACAACTACCGGGCCGTGCTGAAGGGCGACATCGGGCTGTCGACCTACTTCGTCAACACCATCGTCATCACCGTGCCGTCGGTGGTCATCCCGATCACCCTCGCGACACTGGCGGCGTACGCGTTCGCGTGGATGAAGTTCCCCTTCCGCGACACCTTGTTCGTCGCGGTGTTCGCCATGCAGATCGTCCCCATCCAGGTGACGATGATCCCGCTCCTGTCGCTGTACGTCTCGCCGCCGTTCGGGCTGCCGAGCCTGGCGGGTGGCGATGCTCCGGGCGGCGGCTTCTACACGATCTGGTTGTCGCACTCGATCTTCGCGCTGCCGTTGGCGATCTTCCTCATGCACAACTTCATGAAGGAGATCCCGGGCGAGCTGATCGAGGCGGCACGGGTCGACGGCGCCGGGCACGTCCGGATCTTCACCCGGATCATGCTCCCGCTGATCACGCCGGCCATCGCGGCGTTCGGGATCTTCCAGTTCCTCTGGGTCTGGAACGACCTGCTCGTCGCCCTGGTGTTCGGCGGCGGCAGCCTCGACGTCTCGCCGCTCACGGTCCGGCTGGCCGAGCTGTCCGGGACCAAGGGCCAGGACTGGCACCTGCTCTCGGCCGGCGCGTTCGTGTCGCTGATCGTGCCGCTGGTCGTCTTCCTGAGCCTGCAGCGCTTCTTCGTCCGGGGCCTGCTCGCCGGCAGCGTCAAGGGCTAGGCGGGAGCGTCGGTGGCGGGGAGGCCGGCGTGGGCAAGATTGGCGTACCACCGGTAGGACGCCTTCGGGATGCGGCTCTGGTCGTCGGGGGAGATCTCGACCAGACCGAACTTCTTGGTGTAGCCCTCGGCCCACTCGAAGTTGTCGAGCAGGGTCCAGGCGATGTAGGCGCGCACGTCGGCGCCGGCCTCCCTGGCCCGCTCGACGGCCGCGACGTGGTCACGCAGGTAGGCGATGCGGTCCTGGTCGTCGACCGAGCCGTCGGGGGCGCGCACCTCGTCGTCGTACGCCGCGCCGTTCTCGGCGACGACGAGAGGGAGACCGGTGCGGCGGTGGGTGCTGACGAGCAGCTCCTCGAGGCCGCGCGGCTCGACCTCCCAGCCCATCGCCGTCCGCGGGCCGCGCGGCGCGAACTGCAGCCCGGCCACCCGCGGGTAGGCCAGCGTGTCCTGGCCGACGGCGTCGCTACTCGGCGCCGGCGCCGACGTCGATCCGGGCGGGGGTGTAGTAGTTCACGCCGAGGTAGTCGGCCGAGCCCTGGACCAGCGCCAGGTCGCCGTCGCGCACGACGCTGCTGTCGCCCAGCGGCGGCGCGAGCGCGCGCAGCCGCTCGTCGTACGCGCCGTCGACCAGCGGTCCGAGCCAGACCCGGTTGTGGATCGCGTCGACGCCGTCGGCCGCCTCAGCGGCCTCCGGTCGCTCCGGCCACACCGGGGTGAGGTTGAGCACGATGCCGACGGTGTCCGCGCCGGCCTCGTGCAGCCGGGCGGCGGCGAGGCCGTGCCCCAGCAGCAGGTGGTGCGCGGCGCGGTGCGCGGCGTCCGGCTCCTGCCGTCCCGGTGCGTGCTTGCCGGCGGCGTAGCCGAGATAAGCCGTGCACCACGGCTCGTTGTGCGTCGTCCACACCGCGACCCGGTCGCCGAGGTGCTCGTGCACGATCGCGGCGTAGTCGGCGAAGCGCTCGGCGGTGGCGCGTTCCGGCCAGCCGCCGGCGTCCTCGAGCGGCTGCGGCAGGTCCCAGTGGTAGAGCGTCGCCATCGGGGCGATGCCGCGGGCCAGCAGGCCGTCGACCATCCGGTCGTAGTACGCGAGGCCGCGCGGCTCGACGGCGCCGCCGCCGGTCGGCTGGATCCGCGGCCACGCCACCGAGAAGCGGTAGTAGGCCACGCCGAGACCGCCGAGCAGGTCGAGGTCCTCGTCGAGCCGCTCGTAGGACGCGCACGCCACGGAGCCGTCGCTGGCGTCCTTGATGGTGCCGGGCGTCGCGGCGAACGTGTCCCAGATCGACGGGCCGCGGCCGTCGGCCGTCGTCGCCCCCTCGACCTGGTACGACGCGGTCGCGGTGCCGTAGACGAGGCGGTTGCCCTCGGGCAGGTGGCTGCTCATGCCGGCCACCGTACGACGGCTCGCATCCCCCGGACAGTGGCGGCCGGATGACGAGCATCAAGGACGTCGCCCGCGAGGTGGGGGTGTCGACGGCGACCGTCTCGCGTGCCCTGCGCGGCCTGCCGCGGGTGTCCGACGAGACCCGGGTGAAGGTGCTGCAGGTCGCCGCCCGGCTCGACTACGTCGCGTCCCCGCACGCCGCCAGCCTCGCCAGCGGGCAGACCATGGCGGTCGGCGTCATCGTGCCGTTCGTCACCCGCTGGTTCTACGGGTCGGTCATCCAGGGCGCCGAGCAGCTCCTGCGCGAGGCCGGCTACGACCTGCTGCTCTACAACCTGGCGGGCGACACCGACGCGCGGCGCCGGGTGTTCCGTACCCACCTGCTCCGCAAGCGGGTCGACGCGATCCTCCTCCTGAGCCTGACGCCGACGGACGAGGAGGTCGCCGCCCTGACCAAGCTCGACCGGCCGGTCGCGGTCGTCGGCGCCACGGTCCCCGGCTGGTCCTGCGTCCGCATCGACGACGTCAAGACGGCGCACCTCGCGATGCGGCACCTGATCGAGCTCGGACACCGGCGGATCGGCTACGTCGGGGGCTCGCTGGAGGAGCAGCTCGACTTCGCCGCACCGCTCGACCGCCTGAACGGGTACCGGTCGGCGATGGCCGAGGCCGGCCTGCCGCTCGACCCCGCGCTGGAGGTCGTCGGCGACTTCACGGTCCGCGGCGGGCTCGCGGCGACCCGGTTGCTGCTCGAGGCGGAGCGACGTCCGACTGCTGTGTTCGCCGCCTCCGACGAGATGGCGGTCGGCGCGGTGCACGCCGTGCGCGAGATCGGCCTGCGGGTGCCGGAGGACGTCTCCGTCATCGGCATCGACGACCACGAGATGGCCGAGTTCTTCGACCTCACCACGGTGGCTCAGCCAGTGCGTGAGCAGGGCGAGCTGGCGGCGCGGCTGCTGCTGGAGGCGCTGGACGACGAGCTCGACGACCCGCCGACGCCGCCGTCGGTCACCGTCCCGACCCGGCTCGTCGTGAGGCGTACCACGGCCCCGCCGCCGTCCGGCTGCTGACCCGGCAGGTTCGGCGCCGCGCCACGGGAGCAGGATCGGGGGCATGGACTACGTGCGGCTCGGATCGACCGGCCTCGAGGTGTCCCGGCTCTGCCTCGGCTGCATGAGCTACGGCGAGCCGGACCGGGGCAACCACCAGTGGACGCTCGGCGAGGAGGCCAGCCGGCCGTTCCTCACCAAGGCGCTCGACCTCGGCGTCAACTTCTTCGATACGGCGAACGTGTACTCCGACGGCTCGAGCGAGGAGATCGTGGGGCGGGCCCTCAACCAGCTCACGCGTCGCGAGGACGTCGTCATCGCCACGAAGGTGCACGGCCGGATGCGACCGGGGCCCAACGGCGCCGGGCTCTCACGCAAGGCGATCATGGCCGAGATCGACGCCAGCCTGGTTCGGCTCGGCACCGACTACGTGGACCTGTACCAGATCCATCGGTGGGACCCCGAGGTGGCGATCGAGGAGACGCTCGAGGCGCTTCACGACGTGGTCAAGGCCGGCAAGGCGCGCTATCTGGGGGCGTCCTCCATGGCTGCCTGGCAGTTCGCGCAGGCGCTCTACGTGGCCGACCTCAACGGCTGGACGCGCTTCGCCACCATGCAGAACCACTACAACCTGCTCTACCGCGAGGAGGAGCGGGAGATGCTGCCGCTGTGCCTCGACGAGGGCGTCGGCGTGATCCCGTGGAGCCCGCTGGCGCGCGGCAAGCTGACCCGCGACTGGGACGAGACCACGGCGCGCGGTGACACCGACGGCTTCGGCCGCACCCTGTACGACGACGGTGACCGCGAGGTGGCGTCCCGGGTCGCGCAGGTGGCCGAGGCGCGTCGCGTGCCCCGCGCACAGGTCGCGCTGGCCTGGGTCGCCAGCCGACCGGGCGTCGTCGCCCCGATCGTCGGTGCGACCAAGCCCGAGCACCTCGACGACGCCGTGGCGGCGCTCGACCTCGAGCTCACCGACGAGGAGGTCGCGGTGCTCGAGGAGCCCTACCGCCCGCACGACGTCCGCGGCTTCTGACGGCGCTGATGCACCCGGCCACGACCGGACCGTCACCCCGCCCGCGCCCCAACCCGCTCGTTTGCGACCTGAGCCACCGACACGCCGGGGACTCCCCCGGCGTGTCGGGGAGCCAGGTCGCAAACGAGCGCCTGAAGACGGTGGTCAGTCCTCGGCGACCCAGGCGTACGACCACGGCGGCAGCACCAGCTCGTCGTCGTGCAGCTCGACCCCGGGGCCGGCGAGAACCAGGCGTGCCGGGCCGTGGAAGCCCGGCAGGGCGGACCGCCGCGGCAGCCGCACCGGCTGGTCGCTGAAGGCGGCCAGCGCGACCAGCCGGCCGCTGCGCGGGTGCCGGCGCAGCACGGCGAGCACGCGGTCGTCGTCGGCGTCCAGCACCTCGGTGCTGCCGCCGGCGCGCAGGTGCACGAGCCCCCCGCGGGTCCGGGCCAGCGTGGTGAGCCCGGCGAACACCCGCCCCTCGACGGTGGTGGGGTCGTGGCGTCGTGCGGCCGCCGCCCGGTCCCAGGGCGGCCGGTGCAGCCACCGGTTGTCGCCGGCGTGGACCGGGTCGTCGGCCCAGTGCGGGTCGTTGCGCTGGGCGAGCTCGTCGCCCATGTACAGCAGCGGCACGCCACCGAAGACGTAGACCACGCTGTAGAGCATCAGCAGCCGGTCGACCGCGAGCGCGACCTCGACGGTGTCGCCGGAGTCGAGCGCCGCGTCGAGCCCTACCAGCGAGGCGGCGCTGCCAGAGATACGGCGGTCGCCGGTGCGCGGGTTCGCCTGGAAGACGGCACCGCGGGCGAACGACCCCGGGTGCAGCCCGGCGAAGAAGTCGGAGAGGAACGACCGGTGGGCGCGCGGGTCGAGCCCGCACGCCCAGGCGTCCTCGTCGGACACGGCCCAGCCGATGTCGTCGTGGCAGCGCAGGTAGGTGACCCACGACGTGCTGCTCGGCGCCGGCTGCATGCGGGACAGTGCGGTGCGGGCGAGCCGGGTGTCGCGGGTGGCCAGAGTCGACCACAGCAGCACCATGAGCTGGTTGTGGTACGCCAGGTCGCACTCGGGCCGGAACCGCTCGTGGCCGCCGAGGTACTGCACGAGCTGCTGCGGCGCGACGATCGCCTCGGCCTTGAAGGCCACCCCCGGTGTGCCGACGGCGACGAGTGCGCGCAGTGCCTGCAGCACGAGGTGCACCTCCGGCTGGTTCTGGCAGTCGGTGCCCTCGCGCTTCCAGAGGAACGGTGCCGCGTCGAGCCGGAGCACGTCGACCCCGTGGCCGGCCAGCCGCAGCATCGTCGCGAGCATCTCCCCGAAGACCGCGGGGTTGGTCCAGTCCAGGTCCCACTGGAAGGAGTTGAAGGTGGTCCACACCCAGCCGACGCCGTCGACGTGGGTGAAGCTGCCGGGTGCCTGGTCCGGGAAGACCTCGGGCAGGGTCCGCTCGTAGCGGTCCGGCAGCTCCCGGTCGGGATAGATCAGGTAGTACCCGCGGTACGCCGGGTCGCCGGCCGCCGCGGCCCGCGCCCACGGGTGCTCGGCTGCCGTGTGGTTGAGGACCAGGTCGACGCACAGCGACATCCCCCGGGCGTGCAGGTCGGCAGCGAGGTCCTCGAGGTCGACCATCGTGCCCAGCCGCGGGTCGACGGCGTCGTAGTCGACGACGGCGTAGCCCCCGTCGCTGTCGCCCTCGCGTGGTGCGAGCAACGGCATCAGGTGGACGTAGGTGACCCCGAGCTCGGCCAGGTAGTCGAGCCGGTCACGCACGCCGCGCAGGTCGCCGGCGAACCGGTCGACGTACGCCACGTAGCCGACCATCCGGGACCGCTGGAACCAGCCGGGGTCGACCTCGCGGCGCCGGTCCGACGCCCGCAGTGGCGCGGGCCGGGTGAGTGCGGCGCCGACGGCGCGGTCGAGGAGCCCGCCGACCAGGGCGGTCAGGCCGTCGACCTCGAGCTCGGCGCCGTACAGCCGGTCGAGCGGCTCGACCAGATCGAGGTGGTGCTGCTCGAGCCGCGCCGCGAGGCCCTCGCCCTCGACCGGGCCGAGGGCGGCGACCGCCCGGGACCGGACGGCGGGGAGCAGCGCGTCGAGCACCGCGCGGGCGCGGTCCCGTGACTCGGGACCCGAGGTCGGGACGGCCATCACCCAGATCGTAGGGGCGGTAGTTTCCCGGGGTGACCACCGTCGTCGCCGTCGCGGGCGAGCTCATCACCGACATGGTCCCCGCAGGGGCCGAGGGCGTGTTCCGGGCGGCACCGGGTGGCAGCCCGGGCAACGTCGCGGTGGGTCTGGCGCGGCTCGGCGTCACCGCGCGGATGCTCGCGCGGCTCTCCGACGACGTGCTCGGACGTCGGCTGCGTGCCCACCTCGCCGACAACGGTGTCGACCTGTCGCACAGCGTCGTGGCGGCCGAGCCCTCGTCGCTCGCGATCGTCGTGCTGGAGCCCGACGGCTCGGCTGCCTACGACTTCCGGGTCGACGGCACGGCCGACTGGCAGTGGACCGACGCGGAGCTCGCCGACGCGCTCGAGGGCGCCGACGCCCTGCACGTCGGCTCGCTCGGGCTGACGACGCCGCCGGGTGGTGCCGTGCTGCGCCGACTCGCCGCCCGGGCCTCGGCAACGGCCACGGTGTCCTTCGACCCGAACATCCGGCAGCTGCTGATGGGGCCGCGCGAGGAGGTGCTCGTCGTGGTGCACGAGATGCTCGCCGTCGTCGACGTGGTCAAGGCGAGCGACGAGGATGTGGCGTTCCTCGAGCCGGGCCGGGCGCCGGAGGAGGTGGCGGCCGAGTGGCAGGCGTACGGGCCGGCCATGGTCGTCATCACCCGCGGTGGCGACGGCGCGGTCGCCGTCGGCGCGGCCGCCGGCGCGCTGAGCCGGCCGGGCATGGCGGTCGACGTGGCGGACACCGTCGGTGCGGGCGACTCGTTCATGGGAGCGCTGCTCGCGGGGCTGGCGCGTCGTGACCTGCTCGGCGCCGACCGCCGCGACGCACTGCGCGCCCTGACGGCCGAGGATCTCGCGCGGCTCGTCGACCAGTGCATCGAGGTGTCGGCCATCACCTGCTCGCGTCCCGGCGCCGACCCGCCGCGGGTCGCGGACCTCACCCGGTGGGGTTGATGGCCGCGGACCAGCAGCACGAGGCACTGCTCGCGTGGGTGGCCACGTACGAGCGCGCCTGGCGGTCGCCCGGCACCGGGCTGCTCGACGAGCTGTTCACCGACGACGCGCGCTATCTCCTCACGCCTTACGACGAACCGGTCGTGGGGCTCGAGGCGATCCGAGCCGTCTGGGACGAGGAACGCGACGGGCCGGACGAGGTGTTCACGATGTCGGCGGAGGTCGTCGCGGCGTCCGGCGGCACCGGGGTGGCGAAGGTGCTGGTGCGCTACGGCGAGCCCGTCCGGCAGGAGTACCTCGACCTCTGGGTGGTCACGTTCGCCGACGACGGCTCCGGTCGCGCGTCGAGGTTCGAGGAGTGGCCCTTCTGGCCGTCGCGCGGCCGGTCGCCGGCACGCAGCGACGCCGTGGTGCTCCACCGCGACCAGGTCGCGGAGGGGCGGTACGCCGAGTGGGTCCGCGTCGACGCGCTCAGCGCCGGGATCTACCGGATCCCGGCCGGCGGCCTCGACGACCAGTCGCCGCACCAGGAGGACGAGGTCTACGTCGTCACGGCCGGCGCTGCGCACCTCGAGGTCGACGGTCGCAGCACGCCGGTGTCGACCGGCTCGGTCGCCTACGTGCCGCGACTGGTCGACCACCGGTTCCTGGCCGTCACCGAGGACCTCGAGGTCGCGGTCGTCTTCGCGCCGGCCGAGACCGACTGAGAACCGCACCTGCTAGAGCGACAACCGCCCGACGCAGGTCTGGCCGCTCGAGAGATCGGTCGCCCGGGCGACGAAGCTGTCGGTGCCGGCCCCGTTCGCGACCCGGCGCTCGACGCTGAAGGACCCGCTCGCCCCGCCCGTGGTGGCTCGGGTCGCGACGACCCGAACACCGTTGTCACGCACCCGCACCCGCCAGGTCTGGCCGACCCGGTTCGAGTCGACCTCCCACTCGAGCTCGATCCGGCCGTTGTCGTGCTTGGCCTTGAGCTTCCAGTCGGCCGTGCCGCTGCACGACCCGGTCCGGATGGTCGCATCGCCGCCCTTCGCGGCGGCTGACGTGGCCAGGGGAGCGCCGGTGACGAGTAGCGCGGTGCTGAGAGCAGCGACTATGAGCGATCGGCGCATGACGGCCTCCATGTTCGGTGCGGGTGCGGTGTGCAGCCGCGGCACGAGTAGTGCGTGCGCGGGAGCCGACGAGATTCAGCGTTAGCCGGGCGTTAGGCCGGTGCTGGGGGTGCGTTGGGATTCCTGCGTCGGAATCGGGAACCGCCGGCCCCTCGGTACCGTCGGTGCGTGACCGCCGCCGCCCCCGTCGTCGTCGTCGGGGCCGGCCCCGCCGGTCTCGCCACCTCGGCCGCCCTGGTCCGAGCCGGGGCGACTGTGGTGCTGCTGGAACGCGCCGACCAGGTCGGTGCCTCCTGGGCCGCCCGCTACGACAGCCTGCACCTGCACACCGTGCGGTGGCTGTCGGCGCTGCCCGGCCTGCGGATCCCGCGCGAGTACGGCCGGTGGGTGGCCCGCGACGACCTGGTGCGCTACCTCGCGACCTACGCCGAGGTGCACGGGCTGACGCCCGAGCTCGGCGTCACCGTGAGCCGGGTCGACACGTCGGGCACCGGCTGGCTGGTGCGCACCGACACAGGTGACCGCCCGGCAGGACGGGTCGTGCTCGCCACCGGGTACAGCCATACGCCGCGGCGCCCGGACTGGCCGGGGGTCGAGACGTTCACCAGCGACCTGCTGCACTCGGCGGACTACCGCGAGCCGTCGACGTACGCCGGGAAGGACGTCCTGGTCGTCGGCGCGGGCAACTCCGCCACCGAGATCGCGCTGGACCTGATCGGCGCCGGTGCCCGGGTGACGCTGTCGGTGCGGACGCCGCCGAACATCGTGCGCCGGGACACCTACGGGATCCCGAGCCAGGTGTTCGGCGTCGCGCTGAAGCGGGTGCCGGCGCGGCTGATGGACCCGCTCGCCGCGGGGATGCGCCGGATCAGCGTGCCGGACCTGTCGGCGCAGGGGCTGCCGCGCACCACCAACCCGTACACCCAGTTCCGCGAGACCGGCACCGTGCCGATCCTCGACACCGGCATCGTCGATGCCGTCCGCTCCGGCCGGGTCACGGTGGTCGCGGCGACGAAGTCGGTCGACGGGCCGCACGTGCACCTCGCCGACGGGAACACCGTCGAGCCGGACGTCCTGATCGCCGCGACCGGGTTCACCACCGGCCTCGAGCCGCTGGTCGGCCACCTCGGTGTGCTGGACGCGCGCGGCGTACCGCGGGTGCACGGCGCGGCCGACCTTCCCGTCGCACGGGGTCTGCACTTCGTCGGCATCAAGGCCGAGCTGTCCGGGCTGCTGCGGGAGATCGGGCTAGAGGCCCGCAACGTCGGGCGTGCGCTGGCCGCCCGCGACTGACCGCCCGGTCGCGTCAGCGCGCCCAGCTCGTCGTGGAGCTGCGCGTCGCCCGCCAGAGTGCCTTCGGGTAGCCCGCGCGGGCCTCGGCAGCGGCGACGTCCTCCAGCCCGCCCAGGACACCGAACGTGAAACCGTTCTCCGCTGCCGCGTACGCGGCGGCACCCAGGTCGCGGAGCAGAGCGCGTGCGGTCACGGCGTCCTGGTGCTCGCCCAGCAGCTCCTGGAGGTCGCGCATCCGGTCCATCAGCCGCACGGCGCGGCTGCCGGCGACCTCGGTCGCGGACTCCGCCGCGTAGCGCGCCCGTTTCGCGGCCTTGCGCACCTCGTGGAGCGCGGCGTCCCGTCCCGCCGGCGCGCACCCGTCGACCGCACGCGCCGCCTGCTCGACACGGCGCACCTGCCGGCCTACGACTCGCGGCACCAGCTCGGCCGCCGGTTGCTGCGCGGCGTCGGTGAACGGCAGCGCGTCCCCGAGCTCACCCAGCGCGTGCAGCAGGCGGTCGTGACGCGGGCTCCTGAGGGCGCAGCGCATCCGGTCGATGCCGGCGCGCTCATGGAACCGGAGCTCGAGGTCGACCCGACGGCGTACCGGTCCGAGGACGAGGTCCTCCGGCACCGCGTCCAACCGGGCCAGCAACCGGGCGCGCTGGACGTGTGCGTCCCGTGCGGCGCCAGTCTCGCCGCCGAGCCAGCGCAGCTCGTCCCGGACCGGGTCCGTGACAGTCCGGTCGAGCACCCGTCGGTAGGTGGCCAGCAGCGACCGGAGCCGGCGGGCGGCTACCCGGAGGTCGTGCACCGCGAGCTCGTCACCGTTCCGAGCGGCAGCGTCCTGGACGGTCAGCTCGGCGACCTGCAGGGCCACCCGCTGCTGGACCAGAGCCCCTGCCGTTCCGTCCGAGGTCGACCTCTGCTCATCCTTGCGACCGCCCACGGTCCCGTGTCTACCCGAGGTCGTGGGTCCCGACCACCTCTAAGGGCTCCCCGCACGGCCGTGACGCCGTTCGTCGGTGACCCCGGGCGCAGGCTCTTGTGTGGGGCCTGGCTGTGCGGGGCAAGGGGGTCGTAGCGGCTCGGTGCCGCAGGCCCCTTCACCAAAAGGTCGCGCAGCCAGACACGGTAGTTGCGTGGCAGCCATCTCTCAGTTCCCTGCCGACGACCCCGACAGGCCGGCGCCAGCGCTGGACCGGTGGGGGAACCCGGGAGGACGAGCATGGATCGCACACACGAGCAGGTCGTCGCCGCTGAGCCAGCAGGTGACGGGACAGCCCCAGACCGCGGACCGGCTGTCGCCCCCGCGGCGTCGTCGCTCCCGGCTTGGCTCGGCCTCGTCGTCGGCGGTGTCGCGGGCCTGGTCGCCGGCGCAGCGATGTTCCTCGTGCTGGGCGCACTCGGGGCCGGCTCCCGCGGCTTCTGGTATCCGCTGCACGCCGTCCAGGCCCTGATGAGTGGCCGACGGGTGCTCCCGGAGTCCCGCGGCGCGCTGCGCGGCGCAAGCCCGACGGACGTTGTCGTGGGTCCCGTGCTGTTCCTGCTGCCGGCGCTGGTGGTGGGGGTCGGGGTTGCCTGGTGGGTCGGCCGGCGCGCCGGAGCAGGGACAGGGACAGGGGCTCGGAGGACGGTGTTGGCGGCGGCTGTCATCGCCACCCTTAGCCTGTTCTGTCTGCTGGTGCTCGTCCTGGGGTTTCGCGAGGCCGCCGATCCCGTGCAGCGCATGAGCTCCGGGAAGGGCGTGCGCAACGTCGGGCTCGGCGCCTGGATCGCTGCTCATGCGGTCTACGTCGCGGTCCTGGTCGCGGTCTTCGGTCCGCTGCAACGGGCCGCGTCGACCCTGCACGGCCGTCGCACCCGCGACCGTCGGCTTCCCGGTGACCACGAGTGAGCGGCTGACCTCGGGCTTACCGCATTCCAGGGCTGCCCCCGGTCCACGGTCAGGGCACGTCGAGCCGGGAGCCGGTCCGGTCCTCGAACCGGGCCCGGTCCACCCGCCGCAGCGCGCCCAGCACAGCGGTGGCCTGGTCTGCGCCGATGGCGCCCGGGCCCGACCCGGCCGCCACGTTCACGGACACCGCCGATCCGTCCGGGTAGACGACGGCCAGGAACCGGTCCGCGCGCGGGTACGACCCGTCGGGCGTGGTGCGCGCGTAGGAACGCAGCTGACCAGCAGAGGTGGGTCCGAGCGCCGAGCAGGTGTACTCCGGGGCAGGGGCGTCGCAGTCACCGGCGTCCGTGTGCATGGTGACGAACACGACGCCGGCAGGTGCGAAGTACTTCAGGTAACCCTCGTGGCCGTGCTCGGTGAAGCTGTGCGCCGGGCGCACCAGCAGGGACGTGAACGCGTCCCGGCGCCACCCCGGGTAGGCCGGGTCGGCCGTCGTCCCGTCGAAGAGGACGAGCGGCATCTCGTCGGCTACCCGGTCGGTGCGGGCCTGCGCGAGGATTCCGGATCCGGTCACGACCAGCCCGGCCACCAGGGCCGAACCGGCCACGGCGGCGAGTGCGGTCCGGCGCGGCCGGCCGGACGTCCCGACCCCGAGGAACGCGGCCGGCCCGCAGCCGCCGGCGGTGACCGCGAGCAGCAGGACCAGCGAGGTCCACCCGCCCGAGGTGGGGCGCTGTACGGCCAGCAACATGGCGCCGTACCCGGCGACTGCGACCTCACCCAGGAGCGTGAGCAGCACCGGCGCGGCCCGTCGGCCCGCCGGGAACAGGCGCCGGGCGGCCATGACCAGCGCCGCGAGGTACGCCGCTGCGCTGACTGCCAGCCCGGCCACGGCCCCGACCAGGAACGCGCCGAGCGATGCCCAGTCGTCGCCGGGCGAGGCTGCGGCCAAGGCCAGGAGGCCGACGCCTGTCCCGGCGGCGGCGCCGATCGCCATGCCCGTAGCGAGTGCGAGCAGTGGTCCGACGACCAGCGCCCGCGACGACGGTGCGGTCGATCGCTCCGTCTGCAGATACTCCCCGCCGACGGTCATGGGGCCACCGTGCCGTACCCGCGCACCGTCACCGTGGATCGACCCGCGTGGCCGTGGCCACCGTCGGCACAGACGCGACGTGACCAGCCGGGCCTCGGATGCGAGAATGTGCGTCTTCCCGCCGGCGTGGCGCAACTGGTAGCGCACCCGACTTGTAATCGGGCGGTTAGGAGTTCAAGTCTCCTCGTCGGCTCAACGCATCGCCGCAGGTAACAGGGCCGATTCGATCCCTGGACGCCGGTGGTCGCCCGACGGGGGCGACTGACACGAGACCTGGAGGCGGACGGATGGCGCGCATCGCGGTGACAGGCGGGAGCGGCAAGCTCGGCAGAGCGGTGGTGGCCGACCTGCGCGAGCACGGGTACGACGTTGTGGTGCTCGACGCAGTCGTGCCCCCGGGCTGGACCCAGGACGTCACGCGCGTCGACCTGACTGACTACGGCCAGGTGCTGGGCGCTCTGACGCAGCTCGACGACCGGTATGACGGTGTCGACGGCGTGGTGCACCTGGCCGCGATCCCGGCGCCGGGCATCGCGCCCAATGCCGCGACCTTCGCGAACAACGTCGTGTCGACGTACAACGTCTTCGAAGCGTGCCGTGTCGCGGGGATCCTCAACATCGTCTGGGCGTCGAGCGAGACGCTGCTCGGCCTCCCGCTCGACACGCCTCCGCCCTACCTGCCGATCGACGAGGACTACCGGGTGCGGCCGGAGTCGTCGTACTCCCTCGGGAAGGCGGTGGAGGAGGAGATGGCTCACCACTTCTGCCGATGGAACCCCGCTCTGAAGATCGTGGGGCTGCGCTTCTCCAACGTGATGGAGCCGCAGGAGTACGCCGCGTTCCCGTCGTTCGAGGACGACCTCAGGCTGCGGAAGTGGAACGCCTGGGGCTACATCGACGCGCGTGACGGGGCGCAGGCGGTCCGCAGGGCGCTGCAGGTCGAGGTGACGGGCTACGACGTCTTCATCATCGCCAACGCCGACACGTGCATGACCACGCCCAGCGCCGAACTGGCCGCCACGGTGTTCCCCGACGTACCCCTGAAGCGTCCGGTCAGCGGCACGGAGACGCTGCTCAGCATCGACAAGGCGCGGCGGGTGCTCGGCTACGAGCCGACCCACTCCTGGCGCGCCGAGCATACGGCCGGGGCCTGATGTCGGCCGTGCGGCCACGTCGGACGTGCGCCCCCTCCGCAGCGACTGGTCGACCGAAACCACCGCCGAGCAGGGTCGCTCGCGAAGCGAACGGACGCCCCCTGCCGCGTGGGCTGTACCGGCTGACGAGGTGACGCTCACCGGTATTCCACCTGAGCCGTTGCGCTCAGAACGGACGCAGTGCGACGACGCAGGTAGAAGTTGAGGGGTGTGGCGATGACCTTCCAGCCCGACCGCTACGTGCTGGGTCTCGAGGAGACCGACCGGACACAGGTCGCCGTGGTGGGCGGCAAGGGCGCGCTCCTGGGGGAGCTGTCGCAGATCGACGGCATCCAGGTGCCGGCCGGCTACTGCGTGACGACGGCCGCTTTCCGGCGGGTCATGGAGGATGCGCCGTCGATCGACGAACGGCTCGACGAGCTGTCGCGCCTTGACCCCGACGACCGACACGCGATCCGCACGCTGAGCGCGGGGATTCGTCGGACCCTCGAGGGGATCGCCATCCCCGACGACGTGGAGGCAGCGATCACCCGCGCTGTCGCCCAGTTCGGCGAGCACGCTGCCTACGCCGTCCGATCCAGCGCGACCGCGGAGGACCTGCCGACGGCGTCCTTCGCCGGCCAGCAGGACACCTACCTGAACGTCGTCGGCCCGGCCGCGATCCTCCGGCACGTCAGCCGGTGCTGGGCCTCGCTCTTCACCGAGCGGGCTGTGACCTACCGCCTGCGGAACGGCTTCGACCACCGCACGGTCAGCATGGCCGTGGTCGTGCAGCGGATGGTCGCCCCGGACGCTGCCGGGGTCCTGTTCACGGCGCACCCCGTCACGTCGAACCGGAGGGTCGCCACCGTGGAGGCCGTCTTCGGCCTCGGTGAGGCCCTGGTCTCCGGTCTGGTGAACGCCGACGTCTTCACGGTCCGGGACGGCGAGGTCATCGACAAGGCGGTCGCCAGCAAGCAGCGGGCCATCTACGCCTCGCCTGGGGGCGGCACGCAGGAAGTGGCCATCGAGCCGGAGCGGCAGGACCAGCCGGCGCTGACCGATGCGCACGTGGTCCGGCTCGCGGAGCTGGGCCGCCGGATCGAGGCGCACTTCGGTCGCCCCCAGGACATCGAATGGTGCGTGGTCGGCGAGGGCTTCGAGATCGTCCAGAGCCGGCCGATCACCACGCTGTTCCCCGTCCCGGAGGCCGGCGACCAGGAGAACCACGTCTACGTCTCTGTCGGGCACCAGCAGATGATGACCGACCCGATGAAGCCCCTCGGGCTCTCCTTCTGGCAGATGACGACCCCCGCGCCCATGGCCGTGGCCGGCGGCCGCCTGTTCGTCGACGTCACCCGGAGGCTGGCCTCGCCGACGAGCCGCGCCAGCCTCCTTGACGCGCTGGGGAGGTCCGACCCGTTGATCGCGGACGCGCTGCAGACCGTCCTCGACCGCGACGGCTTCATCCGGCCGCTCCCGGACGACGGTCCCCCCGGGCCTCTGTCCGGTGGCACGCCCGCTCCGATCGCGACCGATCCGGCCGTCGTCACCGAGCTGATCGTGCGCAGCCAGGCATCCATAGCCGCCGCGGAACGCGACATCCGGACGAAGTCCGGATCGGACCTGTTCGACTTCATCCTGGAGGATCTCCAGGAGCTGAAGCGGATCCTGTTCGACCCGCAGGGCCATCAGGTGTTCATGTCGGCGATGGAGGCCGCCTGGTGGCTCAACGACCATCTGCAGACATGGTTGGGGGAGAAGAACGCGGCTGACGCGCTCACGCAGTCCGTTCCCCACAACGTCACGTCGGAGATGGGGCTGGCGCTCCTGGACGTCGCGGACGTGATCCGCCCGCATCCGGACGTGGTGGCGCTTCTGCACCGCGTGGAGGACGAGGGGTTTCTCGACGAGCTGACCACGGTCTCGGGCGGGCGGGAAGCGCGGGACGCCATCGTGGCGTGGCTGGACACGTACGGCATGCGCTGCGTCGGCGAGATCGACATCACGCGGCCGCGTTGGAGCGAGCGCCCCTCCATGCTCGTGCCCGTGATCCTCGGCAACGTCATGAACTTCGAGCCGGGCGCCGCCGAGCGGCGCTTCGAGCAAGGGCGGCAGGAGGCGTGGGCGAAGGAGCAGGACGTGCTGGAGCGCGTACGGGCCCTGCCGGACGGGGCGCGGAGGGCCGACGAGACCACACGGAGGATCGACGTCCTCCGGACGTTCATCGGGTACCGGGAGTATCCGAAGTACGGCATGGTCAGTCGCTACTTCGTGTACAAGCAGAGCCTGCTGGCCGAGGCCGAGCGCCTGGTACAGGTCGGCGTCCTTGGCGACAAGGAAGACATCTTCTTCCTGACGTTCCAGGAGCTCCACGAGACCGTGCGCACGAGCCACCTCGATGAGGAGCTCATCCGTCGGCGCAAGGACGAGTTCAGGTCATGGCAAGCGCTCACGCCACCCCGGGTGCTCACCTCCGACGGCGAGACCATCGCGGGGGCGTACCGACGCGACGACGTGCCTGCCGGTGCTCTGGTCGGCCTGCCGGTCTCCGCCGGGGACGTCGAGGGGCGCGCCCGCGTCATCCTGGACATGGAGGGGGCAGATCTCGTAGCGGGCGACGTCCTGGTCACGGTCCACACGGACCCCAGCTGGTCGCCTCTGTTCGTCACGATCGCCGGCCTCGTGACGGAGGTGGGGGGCCAGATGACCCATGGAGCGGTGGTCGCACGCGAGTACGGCCTGCCGGCTGTCGTGGGGGTGGAGCACGCCACCCAACTGATACGTGACGGGCAGCGGATCCGCGTGAATGGCACCGACGGGTACGTCGAGATCGTGGCCGAGCCGGCTCGGCCCGACAGGTAACCCGGCGGCACGCGGCCGGTCCGCCGGATGCCGGCCCCACGCCGCGAGGAGACGCCGCCGTCAGCCGGTGATCGCGTGCCCGAGGCGGCCGCGGTCGGCGAGGTCCTCGGCGAGGAACTGCCGCAGCAGGTCGACGGCCTGGAGCACCTTCGTGCCGCGCAGTGCGTAGAGGACGCTGGTGCCCTCCCGGCGGCTCGACACCACCCCGCGCTCGCGGAGGATGGCCAGGTGCTGGCTGACGTTGGACTGGGACAGCTCCAGCGCCTCGCACAGGTCACTCACGCTGAGCTCGCGATCGCTGAGCTCGTTGATGATGAGCAGGCGCTTGGGGTCGGCGATGGCTTTGCACACGCGGGCGTGCAGCTCGTGCAGCTCGGCTGCGACCTTCTTGTCCACGCGTCCTCCGCCCTGACCTCCGAGTCCCTGCGCTGAGTGTAGGTTCACCCACCCGGGTTCAGGGCCACGATTGCGGCCCCGATCGCGAGCAGCACCGCCACGGCCGCGAGGACGCGGACCGCACCGGCCCCCATCGGCGCCGACTCCGGCTGTGCACCGGCGGGTCGGTGGTAGCGCGCCTCCGCGAGGACCAGCACCGCGAGTGCCGCCAGCAGCCCGGCGGCCCCGGGCACGGAGGCCACGGGGTCGCCGCCCGCGCGATGGAGGAGCAAGGCGGAGACGCCGCCGAGACCCAGTGCGGTGCGCTGCCAGGCCATGGCGGTGCGCTCGGACTGCAGACCGTTGTGGCTGCTCATCCGCGCACCAGGTCGACCACGGTGAGGACGAGCGCGACCGCCGCAGCCAGGGTGAGCGAGACGGCGACCAGGCGCGGGACGGGGGAGCGCGGCAGCGGCTCCCCGAGGCGCATGGCTCGCTCGTTGCGTTCCCAGTGGACGTAGGAGGCGCCGGCGAGCAGCCCGCCGAGGAGGATCAGCCACAGTCCGAGGGCGTGTCGCACCAGGTCGAGCCCCGGGACGAACTGCACCACCGCGACCCCGGCGGCCATCATGGCCAGCGCAGTGCGTATCCAGGCGAGGAACGTGCGCTCGTTCGCCAGCGTGAACCGGTAGTCGGGTGCGTCGCCGACCTCGTCCAGCGAGGGGCGGCCAGGGCGCCGGACGAAGGACACCGCTCAGCCGAGTGACGTCGAGGCGGCGCACTGGTTGCGGCCGACGTCGAGCACGTCGATCTCGTCCTCGGGCGGCGTCAACCGACCCGAGTTGACCAGCCGGATCGTGTCGTACGTGTCAGGCGCAGCCGGCAGCGACGAGACGATCTCCTCGACGAACTTCTCCATGGCGCGCTCGTTGAGCAGCGTGGCGGTGAACACGTCCTCGAGCGTCGTCACCACCCGGCCCAGGGAGTCGATCTCCTCCGTCGAGGACCAGTGCGCCGGAGCGATCATGGTGTGCGGGTCCAGCGGGCGCAACCGGTCATGGACGCTGCGGAACAGGTCGCGCGCCAGGTCCTCGGCCTGCCCGGTGAGATCGGGTCTGCCCAGGCCGCGCACGAACACCGTGTCGCCGACCAGCAGGACGGCGTCGCTGACCAGCAGGGCGATCGTGCCGGGCGTGTGCCCCGGCAGGTGCATGCTCATCACCTTCACCTGGGCGGCGCCGAGATCGAGCACGTCGCCGTCCTGCAGCGGCCGGTTGGGGAAGGGGACGACGCCGCCGCAGTCCTCCGGCGGCAGGTGGTACGCAACATCCAGCTCGGCGGCCAGGGCCGGTCCGCCGCTGATGTGGTCGGCGTGGACGTGGGTGTCGATGACGTGGGCGACGCCCATGTCGTGCTCTGTGGCCAGGTCGAGGTAGGGCTGCGGCTGCCGGGTCGGGTCCACGACGACGCAGCGCTCGCCGGGCACGCCGACGACGTAGGACAGGCACGCCTTGGCCGGGCGCTGGAACTGCCAGACCCGCACGGGCCCGGGGAGGTCGGTGATCTCGACCGGGACGAGCAGCCGGTTCCAGGCGTCGGTGCCGCCCTCGAGCGAGCGCACCGTCCGGCCGAGCTCGCCGAACTCCTCGGCGACGAGCTCGGAACCGTTCCCCTGGCCGCAGATGACCACCGCACCCTCGAGGGTGCGCTCGCACTCGGCCTCGATCTCCTCGACCACGCGGTAGACGGGCACGTTGCGGGTGGGGACCGGGCGCGTTCCCTCGACGCGGCCGGCCTCGAACTCGTCGATGTTCCGCACGTCGAGGATCTCGGGGACCGTTCCCCGCGAGATCTCCCGGAAGAGCTCGAGCGGTGTCACGGTCCCGGGCACGGCGCCTCCTGTGGGTCTTGTTATATGCGCAATTGCGAATGTAGTGTCCGGGATCACAGTTGGCAACGGCCCCTTACCGCAGAGACGAGGGCACCTCGATGACCGCGACAGAGGACACGGACGTACCCGAGAGCATGACGATCGTCGCGTGGAGCGGGGATCTCGACAAGATCTGGCCGACGCTGATCCTGGGGTCCACGGGCGCCGCGTACGGCATGCAGACCACGATCTTCTTCACCTTCTGGGGACTGTTCCCCCTGGTCCGCGACGACGTCAGGATCACCGGCACCAATGCCATGACGAAGGCCCTGTCGGGGATGAACCGGCCGGGCATCAGCCACATGAAGCTCTCGAAGCTGAACACGGCCGGCGCCGGCGCCTGGATGATGAACAAGCTCGCCACCGACCAGAAGGTCGCCAGCCCCAAGGAGCTCTTGGAGGCGTGCATCGAGCTCGGCGTCAACCTGTGGCCGTGCGAGATGACCATGGAGCTGATGGGCCTGCGACAGGATCAGCTCATCGAAGGTGCCGGAGACCCGGTAGGCGCCGCATCTGCGCTGTCGGCGATGAGCAAGTCCCAGATCAACCTCTTCATCTAGGAGTTCCCGATGAGCTACCAGATCGACCTGACCGTCGATGCGAAGGGCAAGAAGTGCCCGATGCCCGTCCTGATGACGTCGAAGGGCATCAAGGCGATCGAGTCCGGCCAGATCATGCTCGTGGAGGCCACTGACGGCGGCTCCCGCAGCGACATCCCGGCTTGGGCGAAGGACACCGGTCACGAGCTGCTGGAGACAACCAGCGAAGACGGCTTCTTCCGCTACGTGATCCGGAAGAGCTGAGAGCGGGTGCAGTACGGATTCGCCATCGATCAACGCACCTGCATCGGCTGCCACGCCTGCACGGTCGCCTGCAAGACCGAGCACGAGGTGCCGCTGGGTCAGTTCCGCACCTGGGTGAAGTACGTGGACTCGGGATCGTTCCCCGACACGACCCGCTCGTTCGGCGTGATGCGCTGCAACCACTGCACTGACGCCCCGTGCGTCAAGATCTGCCCCACCACCGCGTTGTACAAGAGGGACGACGGGATCGTCGACTTCGACAAGGAGCGGTGCATCGGCTGCAAGAGCTGCATGCAGGCCTGCCCCTACGACGCGATCTACATCGACGCCGACACGCACACAGCAGCGAAGTGCAACCTGTGCGCCCACCGGGTCGACGAGGGCCTGGAGCCGGCCTGTGTCGTGGTCTGCCCGACGCACTCGATCTGGGTGGGGGACCTGGAGGATCCCCAGAGCGGGATCGCGAAGCTCGTGGCCGCCAACGAGACCTCTGTGCGGACCCCGGAGCAGAACACCGGACCCAACGTCTTCTACCTCGGCGCGGACCGTGCGGTTCTCGACCCGCTGGCCGCCCCGGTCGACGACACCTACATCTGGGCCAAGCCGGACGCCCAGCGACTGACGAACGCCGGCGACCTGACCCCGGACCCGGCCACGAACGCGCGCACGACGCTCAACACCGCGCACCCCCGCCCCTGGGGCTGGAAGGTCGTCACCTACCTGTGGACCAAGGGTGTCGGCGCCGGTGCCCTCGCGCTGGCCCTGCTCGCGCACCTCATGGGCATCGAGCTGGGTGTCGTCGGCGACTACGTCGCGCCGGCGCTCGGGCTGTTCGGCGCCGCCACCACGGGAGCCCTGCTGGTGTGGGACCTCAAGCGCCCGGAGCGCTTCCTCTACATCTTCCTGAAGTCGAACTTCACGTCCTGGCTCGTGCTGGGCGCCTACGTCCTCACCGCCTTCTCCGCCGGCGCGGTCCTGTGGCTGCTCGCGGTCGCTCTCGACGTGGGGTGGGCGCTGACGCTTCTCGCCTGGGTCGGGATCCCGGTCAGCGCCATGATGGCGGCCTACACCGCGTTCCTCTTCGGTCAGGCCGAGGGCCGCGACCTGTGGCAGTCCCCACTGCTGTTCTGGCACCTGATCGTGCAGGCAGTGATGGTCGGCAGCGGCGCGCTCGCCGTCGCCGGTCTGTTCGTGGAGCTCTCTGACAGCGCGTGGCTGCTGCTGGCGGTCGCTTTCGTGTCCGCCTCGGTGCTCCACCTGCTGATGCTCGGCCTCGAGTACGCCGGCAAGCACGCGAGCCGGCAGGCGGCGGTGGCCGCCCGGATCGTCACTCGTGGCCGCTACGCCCGGCTGTTCTGGCTCGGCGCAGTCCTGCCTGCGGCTGTGGGTGCGCTCCTCGGGGCGCTGACGTGGGGCGGGGCGTCGGTCGTGCTGCTCGCCCTGGCCGGGGTGATCGCGCAGCCCGCGCTGCTCGCGTATGAGAGCGCCTTCGTCCGCGCCGGCCAGGACCCGCCCCTCTCATGACCACGAACGGAGCACCCGTGAACCCCCCCGTGAACCTGCCGGGCGAGCGCAGCCACGAGAACCTGCGGAACTACCCGCCCGTGGAGGACTGGGACCATCACGTCGAGTACGACGCGAAGGCGCACCCGCGCAAGGTTCCGCACACCTACTCGTTGATCCCGACGGTCTGCTTCAACTGCGAGTCCTCGTGCGGCCTGCTGGCCTACGTCGACCACGAGGACCTGTCGATCAAGAAGTTCGAGGGCAACCCCGCGCACCCCGGCTCCCGCGGGCGCAACTGCGCCAAGGGGCCGGCCACGATCAACCAGGTGCACGATCCCGAGCGGATCCTCTACCCGCTGCGTCGGGTCGGCGAGCGCGGTTCCGGCCAGTTCGAGCGGGTCTCCTGGGACGAGGCCGTCGCCGACATCGCCGGCCGGATCCGCCGCGCGATCGTCGAGGACCGCAAGGACGAGGTGATGTACCACGTCGGCCGGCCCGGAGAGGACGGCTTCGTCGAGCGCGTGCTCCAGGCATGGGGCGTCGACGGGCACAACAGCCACACCAACGTCTGCTCCTCCGGGGGCCGGAGCGGCTACACGCACTGGATGGGCTACGACCGGCCGTCGCCGGACTACGCCAACGCGAAGACGATCGTGCTGCTCTCCAGCCATCTCGAGACCGGCCACTACTTCAACCCGCACGCCCAGCGCATCATGGAGGCCAAGCAGGACGGGGCCAAGCTGGCCGTGCTCGATCTGCGGCTGTCGAACACCGCGTCGCACGCCGACCTGTGGATCTCGCCGTGGCCGGGGAGCGAGGGAGTCATCTTCCTCGCCGTCGCCTCGTACCTGCTCCGTACCGGTCGCGTGGCGCGGGAGTACCTGCGGCGCTGGGTGAACTGGGACGTCTACCTCGAGCGGCTGCATCCCGACGCGCCGATCGACTTCGACGTGTTCCTCGAGCGGCTCACCGCCGACTACGCGGACTACACCTTCGAGCACGCCGCGGCCGAGTCCCACGTCCCGGTGGAGCAGATCGAGCGCCTGGCGGAGATGGTCGCCGACGCCGACACCCGGCTGGCCACCCACACGTGGCGCTCGGCTGCCGCGGGCAACCTCGGGGGCTGGCAGATCGCGCGCTGCCTGTTCTTCCTCAACGTGCTGACCGGCAGCGTGGGCACGGAGGGCGGTACCCATCCCAACGGCTGGGACAAGATCATCGCCCACTTCCCGGAGATGCCGGAGGCCAATGACGCCTGGAGCGAGATGCTCTGGCCGAAGGAGTACCCCCTCACGACCAACGAGATGTCCATCCTCCTGCCGCACCTGCTCAAGGACGGCCGCGGTCACCTGGACGTCTACTTCAGCCGCGTCTACAACCCGCTGTGGGTCAACCCAGACGGCTTCACGTGGATCGACGTGCTGAAGGACGAGTCCAAGATCGGTCTCCACGTCGCCCTCACCCCGACCTGGAGCGAGTCGGCGACGTTCGCCGACTACGTGCTGCCGATGGGACACGCCTCGGAACGGCACGACACCATGTCGTTCGAGACGCACACGTCCAAGTGGCTCGCCTTCCGCCAGCCCGTCACCCGGGTGGCGATGGAACAGCAGGGCATCCCCTACCGCGACAGCCGGGACGCCAACCCCGGCGAGGTGTGGGAGGAGAACGAGTTCTGGTTCGAGGTCTCCTGGCAGATCGACCCCGACGGCGCCCTCGGCATCCGGAAGTTCTTCGAGTCCAAGGCGCGTCCCGGTGAGCGGATGACCCAGGACGAGTACTACGACATCCTGTTCTCGCACAGCGTCCCCGGGCTCCCGGCTGCCGCGGAGGGGCAGGGCCTGACCCCGCTCCAGTACATGCGGAAGTACGGCGTGTTCGAGGTGGCGAAGGACCTCTACCGGCTCGACGAGCGCGCGCTGACCGACGCCGAGCTCGAGGGTGCCGAGGCCGACGAACGTGGCGTGCTCCGCAAGCCCGTGACCGACGACACCCAGCCGCCTCTCGTCGGTGAGGCCGGGGCGGTGGGCGTGGTCCACGCGGACGGCACGAAGACTGCCGGCTGGCTGTCGCCCTCGCGCAAGCTCGAGCTGTTCTCCACCACCCTCGCGGACTGGGGCTGGCCCGAGCACGCGACACCCGGCTACATCGAGTCGCACGTGTCGGCCCGCAAGGTCGACCGCGCCAACGACGAGTTCGTGCTGATGCCCAACTTCCGGCTGCCCACATTGATCCACACCCGTTCGGGCAACGCGAAGTACCTCACCGAGATCTCCAACACTCACCCGTTGTGGTTCAACCAGGACGACGCAGCGGCGATGGGGCTCACCACCGGTGACCTGGTCCGGGTCACCACCGAGATCGGGCACTTCATCGTCCGGGTCTGGGCGACCGAGGCGATCCGGCCCGGAGTCGTCGGCCTCTCCCACCACATGGGTCGCTGGCAGCAGGACGGTCATCCCGGCAGCCGCTGGGTGATGGGCAAGGTCGACCTCGACCGCACGGACGCCGGCGTCTGGAAGCTGCGCTACAAGGAGGGCGTCAAGCCCTTCACGAGCGAGGACCCGGACTCCGAGCGGATCTACTGGGACGATCCGGGCGTGCACCAGAACCTCACCTTCCCGGTCCAGCCCGACCCGATCTCGGGCATGCACTGCTGGCACCAGAAGGTGAGGATCGAGAAGGCTCGCCCCGACGACCGCTACGGCGACGTCGAGGTCGACGTCAACAAGTCCCGCGATGTCTATCGTCGCTGGTTGTCCATGACCCGGCCCGGCCCCGGACCGGGCGGCCTGCGCCGGCCGGAGTTCCTGATGCGTCACGTCACGCCCAAGCGCAAGGCCTACCGTGCCGGTGCCGGTGCCGGTGCCGGGGATGGTGGAAACCGTTGAGCCTGCTCGCCCGCCGCCGCCCGGGCTCGGACGTGGACGCCGAGGCCGTGCGTGCAGCGGTCGGCTCGGTGCTCGACCCGGAGCTCCGGCTCACCCTCACCGACGCCGGCATGCTCGGCGACGTCACCGTGGACCGGTCCGGCGTGGCCGAGGTCACCGTTCGCCTCACCACCCCGACCTGCCCCATGCGCGAACGTCTCGTCGCTGACGTCGGCGCTGCCGCGAGCGCGGTGCACGGCGTCACGGGGACCCGGGTGACCTTCGGCGAGATGAGTGACGGGGAGCGCCTCACGCTCGCCTCTCGGCTGCGCGGCGGCCGGGAGAGCGGTCACCAGTTCGGCCCGGACTCGCGCACCCAGGTCTACGCCGTCGCCAGCGGCAAGGGGGGTGTCGGCAAGTCGACGGTCACCGCCAACCTGGCGGTGGCGCTGGCCCAGCAGGGCAAGCACGTGGGTGTCCTCGACGCGGACGTCTGGGGCTACTCCGTGCCGCAGCTGTTCGGCGTCCGGCGGTCACCGGTCGCGTTGAAGGGCTTGATGCTGCCGATCCAGGCTCACGGTGTGTCGCTGATGTCGGTCGGGTTCCTCGTCCAGGAGGACGAGCCCGTGGTGTGGCGGGGACCGATGCTGCACAAGGCGATCGAGCAGTTCCTCGGCGACGTCCACTGGGGAGATCTCGACGTGCTGCTGATCGACCTGCCGCCTGGCACCGGCGACGTCACCTTGACGCTGCTCCAGCTCCTCCCGGACGCCCAGCTCCTGGCGGTCACCACCCCTCAGCTCGCCGCACAATCCGTCGCTGCCCGCGTGGGGCGGATGGCGCGCGACGCCCGGATGCCGGTGGCCGGTGTCATCGAGAACATGTCGACGCTCGTCTGCTCGACGTGCGAGTCGCAGACAGCTCTCTTCGGCGAGGGTGGCGGAGCCCGGCTGGCCGACTCGATCGGGACGACGCTGCTCGGGCAGGTGCCGCTGGACCTCCAGCTCCGGACGGCCGGCGACCTGGGGGAGCCGGCGATGGTGGCAGCTCCGGAGGCCGTGTCGGTCACCGAGCTGCGCCGGATCGCCGAGCACCTGCCCGTGGTACGGCGCAGCCTGGTCGGCCGCTCGCTGCCGCTCACCGTGGTCTGATCGGCATGCCGACGCGGCCCGTTCGCGGTGACCTCGTGGCCGGGATCAGCGTGGCGATGGTGCTGATTCCCCAGGCGTTGGCGTACGCCTCGATCGTCGGTGTTCCTCCCGGCTACGGTCTCGTCGCGGCCGTCGCCGCGCCGATCGCCGGTGCCCTCGTGGGGTCGTCGCCGTACCTGCAGACCGGGCCGGTCGCGGTGACCAGCCTGCTCACGTTCGGGGCTCTCAGTGCAGTGGCCGAGCCGTCGACCGCGCGGTTCGTGCTCCTCGCCGGTGTCCTGGCGATCGTCGTGGGACTGATGCGGATCGCTCTCGGACTCGTCGGGGCCGGGCCGATCGCGTACCTCATGTCCCAGCCCGTCGTGGTGAGCTTCACCTCGGCCAGCGCCCTGCTGATCATCGGGACCCAGGTGCCGGCCCTGCTCGGGGTCGACGTCGACGCCCGCAACCCGCTGGTCGGCGCCCTGCACGCCCTGTTCGCCCCCTCGCTGTGGTCGTGGGTGGACCTGGTGCTGGGTGCGGCCGCCCTGGTCGTGATGCTCGGTGGTCGTCGGGTCTGGGCACTGTTCCCAGGAGCACTGCTGGCGGTCCTGGGCGCGATCCTGTGGAGCTGGTGGTCGGGGTACGACGGAGCGGTGGTGGGGGAGGTCGTCTTCGACCTGCACGGCATGTCGGGGGTCGCGGTGCCCGACGTGGTCGCTCTCCTGGTCCCTGGCGCCGTGATCGCGGTCGTCGGGTTCGCCGAGCCCGCGTCGATCGCCCGGCGGTACGCCGCTATGGACCGGCAGCCGTGGGACTCCAACCGCGAGTTCGTCGGTCAGGGCCTGGCGAACCTGGCGTCCGGCCTGGCCGGCGCCTTCCCCGTGGGCGGGTCGTTCTCGCGCACCTCGCTGAACCGGCTCTCCGGCGCCCGGACCCGGTGGAGCGGCTTCCTCACAGGACTCACGGTGGCAGCGCTGCTACCGCTGGCCTTCGTCCTGGAGCGGCTGCCGCTCGCCGTCCTCGCCGGCCTGGTGATCGGGGCGGTGGCGACACTCGTCGACATCAAGGCGCCGGCGCAGTACTGGCGCTGGTCGCGGCCACAGTTCGCCGTCGGAGTCGTCACCGTCGTCGCCACCCTCTCGCTCGCCCCACGCATCGACCTCGCGGTCCTGCTCGGCGTGGGGGCTGCGCTCGCCGTCCACCTGTGGCGTGAGATGGGAGTGGTGGTCCCGGCCGACGTCGAGGCGGACGTCCTGCACCTGCGCCCTACCGGCGTCCTGTACTTCGGTTCGGCCCCGGCCGTCGAGCGCACACTCAATGCCCTGATCGCCGATCATCCCGGTGTGGCGCGAGTCGTCGTGCACCTGGACCGGGTGGGCCGGCTCGACCTCACCGGCGCGCTGATGCTGCGCGACATCCTGGAGGAGTCCCGGATCGCCGGCCGTGACCTCGAGATCAGGGGAGCACGAGCGCACGCCGCGAACCTGCTGACCCGGGTGGTCGACATCCCCGTGCCCGTCGACGCGGACGTGTCGCCATGACCACGGGCCTCGACCACTGGGTGCGCCACGGCGGGAGCGACCGAGCGGTCGGTGCGGTCATGATCAGAGACCCGAAGACCATGACGACCGACGTCACGGTCGGCGAGGTCAAGGCCGTCTTCCGGAACGACCACGTGCACATGGTGCTCCTGACCGAGGCCGGCGTCCTGGTCGGAACCCTCGTGCGCGAGGACGTGCACGACGCACCTCATGCCGGCCGCGCCCTGCCTTGGGCGGTGCTCTCGGGCCGGACGATCCCGCCGTCCGCCTCGGCGGAAGAAGCGCGAGGGGCGTTGGTCGCCTCCGGCGCACGCCGGTTGGCCGTCGTCGACGACCAAGGGGTGCTCCTGGGGCTGCTCTGCCTCAAGCGCCGACGCACGGGTTTCTGCAGCGAGCGGGACGTCAGGTCACGAGCTGTCGCTCCGTGAACGGTGGCACCACGCGGCGGCCGGGACTAGATTCCGGCCGCCGGTCGGTGAGGAGCTCACTCCCGTCCGGTCCGAACATCTTCGGCACTCGTCCACGAGACGTGATGGACAGGGCGCAGCGAGGACCCGAACGGCTGCCTCGGACTGCGTGCCGGGACGGCGAACCCGGGGGAGCGTCAGACCCCGCTCGTGGTGGGTACGACGACATCGACCGGGCCACGTGGGCGGCCGATGGCGTCACGCAGGTCGAACTCGGCGTCGGTGATCTCGTGGCCCTCGACGTGGATGTTCGGCAGCAGCCGGTCCAGCCACGCAGGGAGCCACCAGTTGCGGTCGCCGAGCAGCTCCATGGTGGCGGGTACGAGCACCATGCGGATGACGGTGGCGTCGATGAGAACGGCGGTGGCCAGTCCGATGCCGAACATCTTGCCGAGCGGGTCGCTCCCGAGGATGAACGAGCCGAAGACGGTGACCATGACTGCGGCGCCGGCGGTGATGACGCGGGCGGATTTCGCCAGCCCGTCCGCGACGGCGAGGGCGTTGTCGCCGGTCCGGTCGTACTCCTCCTTGATCCGGCTCAGCAGGAAGATCTCGTAGTCCATCGAGAGCCCGAACAGTACGGCGAAGATGCCGATGGGCAGCTGGATGGGGATGGGCGTCTCCTCGGGGATGCCGACCAGGTCGCCGAGCGGGCTCCCGCTGACGGCGAGTGCCAGGACGCCGAGCGCGACCGAGGTGGCCAGCAGGTTCATGACCACGGCCTTGACCGGTACGACGACCGACCGGAACACGAGTGTGAGCAGCAGGGACGACATCAGCAGCACGCCGCCGAAGAAGTACGGCAGCCTGTCGAACGTGCCGCGGGTCGTGTCAAGGTTGGCCGCCACCGACCCGCCGACGTGCACGGTCAGACCGGTGCCCGCCGCGGCGGTGGGGACAGCGTCGTCGCGCAGCTTGTTGACAAGGCTTTCTGTCGCCTCGTCCTGCGGGGACGAGGTCGGTACGACACGCAGGAGTGCCGTGTCGCCGGCCGAGCTGAGGACAGCCGGCTCCACCAGGGCAACCCCGTCGATCTGACCGAGCTGGTCACCTAGGTTGTCGGTGGCCGTCTGCAGTCCGGTGCCCGTCTCACCCTGGATCGTGAGCAGCAGCGGCGCGGAGAAGCCCGGTCCGAAGCCTTCGGCGAGCAGGTCGTAGGCCTGCCGGGTTGTGTAGCCGGGGGGGTCGTTCTTCGCGTCGGGGAACCCGAACCGGATACCCAGGAACGGCGCGGCCAGCGCGAGCAGGACGCCGAGGCTGCCGACAGCGGCGACCCACGGTCGGTGCTGGATGAACCGGCTCCACCGGTACCACCGCGACGCGTCGTAGGCATGGACGTCTCTGCTGACCAGGGGCACGTGCAGCCGTTCGATGTTGCGCCCGGCGAATCCCAGGACGGCCGGTAGCAGCGTGACTGAGGCGGCCATCACGATGAGGACGGCCGGGATGACGCTGAACGCGAACCCGGTCATGGCGGGTTGGTCCACGAGCAGGACACCCAGCAGCGACACGACCACGGTGAGCCCGGCGAAGATGACGGCACGACCGGCGGTGGCGACGGCGGTCAGCGTTGCCCGGCGCGGCTCCTGCCCCTGCGCGAGGCTGCCGCGGAACCGGGTGACGATCAGGAGCGCGTAGTCGATGCCGACCCCGATGCCCACCATCGCGGCCACGGGAGGTGCCCAGTCGGGAACGTCGACGACCCGCATGATCAGCCCACCGACGCCGGTGGCGATGCCGAGACCGAACAGAGCGGTCAGCAGCGGGAGTCCCATCGCGACCGCTGACCCGAACGTGATGAGCAGGATGACGACGGCGGCGAGCAGCCCGATGCCTTCGGAGCCGACCGGGGCCGCTTGGGACAGCTTGGCGACGGGGCCGCCGACCGCCACATGGAGAGTGTCGTTGCCGGCGGCCAGAACCGGGTCGATCAAAGCCTTGGCCTGCGCCACCGTGAACTCGTTGTCCTTCATGTCCAGTGCGACATCGGCGTAGGCGGTGGTGCCGTCCGCCGAGACCTGGCCGGCGCCGGCGACGGTGAACGGACTGGTGACGCCGACGACGTGGGTGCGGCCGGCGAGGCCGGCGAAGATCTTCTCCGCGCGGCGCCTGATGTCGGGTGTGGTGACGCCGTCGTCGGCGTGGACCACCACCTGCAGAGTGTCTCCGGCGCGCTGCGGGAAGCTCTCGGTGAGGGTGTCGGAGGCAGCCTTCGACTCCGACCCGGGCTGCAGGTAGTCCTGCCGGAACTCGCCGCCGAACGCGCCGGCCAGCGCGAACGACCCCACCAGGGCGGCGACCCACAGTGCGACGACGAGGCGACGTCGTCGGTAGCACCAGTCAGCGAGACGAACCACCATCGTGTGCTCCTCAGGGTTGGTGCGACGTCATGCGACGCCACGGAGCGGGCAGGCTTGCGTGGACTCAGCGCAGGTCCCGAGGACGCGCGATGGCGTACGACACCCCGAGCGGGCGCGACAAGGCGGTGAACTGCGAGCTGCGCCGGCAGCGGCAACGGCAGCCGCGCGGCTCGTTGCCGGTGAGTATCGCGACGATGGTGAGCGGGGCCAGAGTGGGCCGGGTGCTGCTGTGGTGCAAGGTTCGTTGCTGTTTCTGGGAATCGCACAGGGCAGGGCCGTCGGACTGTGCTACCGAGCACCGGATTGTCTCGACGAGTAACGTCACCCGCGCAGTAGCGACTGAGCAGGCATCACTCATCCCGGACGCAGGTCAGGACCCGATGCCGGAATTCCAGGACGTCACCGTCGCGCTGCCCGAAGAGGTCCGTGCGCTGCTCGACGCGCCCAACTACGTCCACCTGACCACCCTCCGGGCGGACGGCTCGCCGCGCGGCCACGTGGTGTGGGTCGGCCTGGAAGGCGACCTCGTGCTCGTCTGCACCTCGGACTGGACCTGGAAGGCCAGGGACATGCGCCGCGACCCGCGGGTGTCGCTGTCGGTCATCGATGCGGACGACCCGTACCGCATGGCCGCCGTACAGGGCCGGGTGGTCGTCGAGCGACCCGACCCTGACTGCAGCCTGATGGACCCGATCGCCCGCAAGTACACCGGGGCGCCGTTTCCGCAGCGCGGCCCCGACCGGGTCTGCTTCGTCATCGCCGCGGTACGGGCCACGCACCGGAGACTGAACTTCCTGCACGCCCCGGCGACCTGACCGGCGGTACCACCCGAGGCGTCAGCGGGTCGAGGTCACGTCGGTCAGGTCGAGGACGGAGGACGGGGCCGGTGCAGAGTTTCCTGCACCGGCCCCGCCACTACCCCCCGGGTTGGCTCAGCAGCTCAACGCGTTCGGCTTCCCGGACGGGCTCGAGCAGGTGTCCACGCCCGCTCCGCCACGGATCTGGTCGGCGCCGGGGCCACCGACGAGCTTGTCGTCGCCGCCACGGCCCTTGAGCAGGTCGTCGCCGTAGCCGCCGTAGTACGTGTCGGCCGCGATCGACGTGACCTTGTCGCGCAGGTCGTCGTTGCCGCGGTTCCCGTAGCCGGTGTCGGTGCCGGTGTAGCCGCGGAGGATGTCGTCACCCGGGCCGCCGGCCATCCGGTCGTCGCCCTGGCGTCCGTAGAGCCGGTCGTTGTCGACACCGCCCTCGAGGGTGTCGTCGCCGTAGCTCCCCCAGAGCCGGTTGGTGCCCGGGCCGCCCCGCAGGGTGTCGTTGCCGGCGCCGCCCTGCAGGAACTCGAACGCCGAAGCGGTCAGCGGGTCGTCGGCCGGGACGCCGACGTTGTCGCCGCCGAGCAGCAGGTCGTCGCCTGCGTCGCCGTACAGCTTGTCGACGCCGCCCTGCCCGTCGATGCGGTCGTTGCCGGCACCGCCGTGCACGACGTCGTAGCCGGTGGTCTCGGCGTTCGGGCTGTTGCCGCCCTTCGTCTGCAGCGAGTTGTCGCCGGCGCAGATGGCGTCGTCGCCGCCGAGCCCGTTGATGGTGTCGCCGCCGCCGAGGCCGACGATCACGTCGTTGCCGGCGGTGCCTTGAATGGTGTCAGCGGCGGGGGTGCCGATGATCGTCGGCACCAGGCCGAAGCAGGTGAGAGGGATCGGTGTGCCGGTCGCTGTCGGGCTGGGGGTGGGCGTCGCGGTCGCGGTGGCCGTGGTGCTGCCCGTCGGCGTGCTGGTGCCGCTGGTCGGAGGGGTGGTGGTCGGCGCTGCGCCGGTGGCGGCACCACTGGTCGTGGCGCCCACGAGCAGTGCCCCGGTGCCGAGGAGCGCGGCTGCGCCGGTGGCGAGCAGGGTCGTGCGGAGCGGTGCGAAGGACTGTCGAGTCATCGGGTGAGGATCTCCGTCGTGTCGAAGTCAGTACGAGGACAAGGACGCACAGGGCCGGCACGGGTTCGCCCCAATTGCCGCGAACCGGGCACGACCGGTGCGTGTCGCGGCGGGCTCCCCGCGGAGCGGCACTCCCCGCCCGGACGGCGGCGTGGCATGGCGTGGAAGGCTGACGCCATGACCGCTGCCTCGTGGGTCGTCGTCGGCATCGACAACGGCGGCACCAGCAACAACGCGACCGTCCTGGAACCCGGCGGCAGCTTCCTCGTCGACCGCCTCGTCGAGGTGCCCAGCCGGGTCACCGAGGGTCCCGAGATCGCGGTCGAGGCGATGGTGGAGGCGCTCGAGACGGTCATCGGGGTCACCGGCACCGACCGTGCAGCCGTGCGGGCGGTGGGCCTCGACACGCCCGGGCCGGCCAGCGCCGACGGCGTGATCTCGTCGAAGGGCGCGACGAACTTCTCGGCGCCCGAGTGGTGGGGCTACGACGTCCGCGGCGCGCTGGAGAAGCGGCTGGGCCTCCCGGTCGTCTACAACAACGACGGCAACGCCGCAGCCCTCTACGCCCACCACGAGCACTTCGGCACCGACGCCACGCGGCGGTCGTCGGTCGCCGCCATCGTTGGCACCGGGCTCGGCGGCGGTGTCGTCGAGCGCGGCCAGGTCGTGCGCGGCGCGGCGGGCATGGCCGGTGAGCTCGGCCACGTGCGCATCCCGCTCGAGGGCATCCTCGAGACCGGCCAGCCCGAGCCGCGCTGCAACTGCGGCAACGTGGGCGACGTGGAGAGCATCGCGTCGCTCACCGGCATCCTCAACAACCTGCTGCCGTTCTGGCTGACCCGGCACCCCGAGCACCTGCTGGCAGCGATGGACAAGCGGGCTGCGGCCAAGGCCGTCCGCGGGCTCGCGGTCGCGGGCGACGAGCTGGCCCTCGCGATCTTTGCCCAGCAGGCGGCCGCGCTGGGCCGGCTGTTCACCATCGCGGCGAACTTCTCCGACCCGCACGCCTACTTCGTGGGGGGCGGAGTCGTCGAGGCGGAGGCCCACTTCCGCGACTGGTTCCTCGATCAGGTGCAGCAGGGCACCGACCTGCGCGAGGAGCAGCGCCGGATCGCGACCTTCGAGGTCGTGCCGCACCTGGACATGGCCGGCGCGCGGGGCGCCGCGGTGGCCGCGCTCGCGGTCGCCGCGCGCACGCCGCGCGACACCTAGCCGGTCGCGGGCTCCCGGCCGAGGCGCCGCTGTGCCTCGGACCCGCCGACGGGCGCCCGGTGCCCGGCTGTCAGCGAGCCTCGCAACACTGGCTTCCTAAGGCGGCACTTTGTCCGATTCAGAAAAAAGTCGCGCCAATTTCGACGAAACCTCTTCCTTACCTGGCGGTTCCCGGTCTAACGTCCGCACCAGTCCCGGGGCAGCCGTCCCGGGTGACCGTGCGGAGGTGGGCAGCGTGAGGCAGTTGTCGATCCGCCCGGAGAACGCCCACCAGACCCAGCTGCTCCGGCTGCTGCGTGACGACGGGCCGGTCAGCCGGGCCGAGCTCGGCGAGGCCGTCCAGCTGTCCCGCTCCAAGCTGGCCGTCGAGCTCGACCGGCTCACCGACATCGGCCTGGTCGAGGCCCGTGGGCTGGCGGCCTCGCGCGGCGGCCGCCGGTCGGCCATCGTCGGGCTGGCCGAGGGGCTGCGGTTCCTGGGCATCGACATCGGCGCGACGTCGGTCGACGTCGCCGTCACCGATGCCCGGATGACGGTGCTGGAGCAGATCGCCGAGCCGATCGACGTCCGCCACGGACCCGACGCCGTGCTGGCGGTGGTGCTGGACCTCGTGGGCAAGCTGCGCGCCAACGGTCAGGCCGTCGACCTGAGCGGGGCCGGCGTGGGCGTGCCCGGCCCGGTCTCGTTCCGGGACGGCGTGCCGGTCGCGCCGCCGATCATGCCCGGCTGGAACCAGTTCCCGGTGCGCTCGGTGCTCTCCCAGCACCTGGGCTGCCCCGTGGTGGTCGACAACGACGTGAACATCATGGCGCTCGGCGAGATGCACGCCGGGCTCGCCCGGACCGTCGACGACCTGCTCTTCGTCAAGGTAGGCACCGGCGTCGGCTGCGGCATCGTCGTCGACGGCCAGGTGTACCGGGGCGCGAGCGGCAGTGCCGGCGATATCGGGCACATCCGGGTCGACGACGAGGGGCCGGTGTGCACCTGCGGCAACATCGGTTGCCTCGAGGCGCACTTCAGCGGTGCGGCGCTGGCCCGCGACGCGACCGAGGCGGCCCGCAACGGCCGGTCCGACTGGCTGGCCGAGCGTCTCGCGGCGGTGGGCGTCCTCACCGGCGCCGACGTGGCCGCGGCGGCGGCGTCCGGGGACCAGGTCTCGGTCGGGCTGGTGCGCGACGGCGGCCAGCGCCTGGGGCTGCTGCTCGCGGGTCTCGTGAGCTTCTTCAATCCCGGCATGGTGGTGCTGGGCGGCGGCGTCGCCGCCGGCCTCGGGCACCCGCTGCTGGCCGAGCTGCGCAGCGTCGTCTACCGACGCTCGCTGCCGCTGGCGACGGGCAACCTGCCGATCGTCCTGTCCGACCTCGGCTCGCAGGCGGGCGTCATCGGCGCAGCCCGGATGGTCTCCGACTCGGTGTTCACCCATGACTGACGGCACCGCGGCCACCGGCGCCGTCCTGCTCACGATGTCGGGCATCGTCAAGACGTTTCCCGGCGTCCGCGCCCTCGACGGTGTCGACCTCGACGTCCGCGAGGGCGAGGTGCACGCGCTGCTCGGGCAGAACGGCGCCGGCAAGTCGACCCTCATCAAGGTCCTCGCCGGCGCGCACCAGCCGGACGAGGGGACCATCACCTGGCGCGGCGACGAGGTCCGCCTCGGCAACCCGCAGGCGGCGATGCGGCTCGGCATGGCCACGATTTACCAAGAGCTCGACCTCGTCGACGGCCTGTCCGTCGCCGAGAACGTCTACCTCGGCCACGAGCGGTCCACCGCCGGCTTCACCACCCCCGCCGCCACGAAGGGCGCCGTCCGCGAGCTCCTGCGGCGCCTCGGCCACGCCGACGTCCCGCCGGGCCGTGAGGTCGGGCGCCTGTCGGCGGCCGGGAAGCAGATCGTCAGCATGGCCCGGGCGCTCTCCCACGACGCACGCCTCATCGTGATGGATGAGCCGTCCGCGGTCCTCGACTCGGGCGAGGTCGCGAACCTCTTCCGTGTCATCCGTGACCTCACCGCCAGCGGCGTCGCGGTCGTCTACATCTCCCACCGTCTCGAGGAGATCCGCGAGATCGCCGACCGGGTCACCGTCCTGAAGGACGGGCGCACCGTCGCCACCGGCCTTCCCGTCTCGCAGACACCCACCGCCGACCTGATCCGGCTGATGACGGGCCGCAGCATCGAGTACGTGTTCCCCACCACGGGCGGCGCCGTCGACGGCGAGCCGGTGCTCGAGGTGGCGGGTCTGTCGCGTCGCGGCGAGTTCACCGACGTCGGCTTCACGGTCCGGGCCGGCGAGATCGTCGGCCTCGCGGGACTCGTCGGGTCCGGTCGGTCCGAGATTCTCGAGACGATCTACGGGGCGCGCAGGGCGACGAGCGGCAGCGTCACCGTCGCCGGCCAGCAGCTGCGCAACGGCTCGGTCCGGGCGGCGGTGCGCAACGGTGTGGGGCTGGCGCCCGAGGAGCGCAAGAGCCAGGGCCTGCTGCTCGACCAGTCGGTCGCGCGCAACGTCAGCCTCGCCAGCCTCAGCCGGTTCGCCCGGTCGGGGTTCCTGCAGCGCGCCGCCGAGGTCTCGGCGGCCGAGGAGCACACCACGGCGCTCGAGGTCCGGCCGGCCGGCGTCCTGCGCCCGGTGCGCACCCTGTCCGGGGGCAACCAGCAGAAGGTCGTGCTCGCGCGTTGGCTGCTGCACGGCTGTCGCGTGCTGCTCCTCGACGAGCCGACCCGCGGCGTCGACGTCGGTGCCCGTAGCGAGATCTACACCCTGGTGCGCCGACTGGCTGACGACGGCGTCGCCGTGGTGGTCGTGTCGAGCGAGGTCAACGAGGTGCTCGGCCTCGCCGACCGGGTGCTGGTCATCAGTGAGGGCCGGGTCGTGCACGAGGGACCGTCCGCCGAGATCGACGAGCACCGGGTCCTCGACCTGGTGATGGAAGGAGCTCCCGCGTGAGCGAGCAGACGACCTCCACCGGCACGCCTGCGGCGGTCCCGCCGCCCGACGAGCACCGGCGCATCGAGGCCGCTGCCGCCGAGACCGCTGCCACGCGATCCGACTCGCCGCTGGTCCGGTTCCTCGGCAGTGCTGCCGGGCGCAACCTCGGCCTGGTGATCGCTCTGGTGATCCTGGTCATCGTCGGCATCGCCACCGGCGGCGACCGGTTCGCGAGCACCAGCAACCTGCTGACAATCCTGCGGCTCGCGTCGGTGATCGGGGTCGTCAGCATCGGCATGACGTTCGTCATCACTGGTGGCGGCATCGACCTGTCGGTGGGCGCCATCGTGGCGCTGTCATCGGTCTGGTGCACGACTGTCGCGACCCAGACGATGGCCAGCGACACGCACTGGATCGTGATGGTCTTCGCCGCGCTCGTCGTCGGCGCCGCGTGCGGGCTGGTCAACGGCCTGTTGATCGCTTACGGCGGTCTCGCGCCGTTCATCGCCACGCTGGCCATGCTCGCCGCGGCCCGCGGCCTGGCAGAGCTCATCGCCGACCGCAAGACCCAGATCGTCACCGTCCGGCCGTTCGTCGACTTCTTCGGCGGGGACGTGCTCGGCATCCCGGGCCTGGTCATCATCTTCGCGCTGGTGTCGGTGGCCGGCTGGGTGCTGCTCAACCGCACGACCTTCGGCCGGCGGACCCTCGCCGTCGGCGGCAACGCGGAGGCGGCCCGGCTGGCCGGCATCGATGTCCGCCGGCACACCGCGATGCTCTACGTCCTGCTCGGTCTCGCGTGCGGCATCGCCGCCGTGATGATCGTGGCCCGCACCACTACGGGCAGCTCGACCCACGGCACCCTCTACGAGCTTGACGCCATCGCGGCGGTCGTGATCGGCGGCACGCTGCTCAGCGGCGGCCGCGGCACCATCGTCGGCACCGTGCTCGGCGTCCTCATCTTCACGACGCTCACCAACGTCTTCACCATCAACAACCTCGACACCTCGACCCAGGCCGTGGCCAAGGGCGCCATCATCGTCGCCGCCGTGCTGCTCCAGCAGCGTGTCGGGCGGCGCAGCTCCACCACCACCTGACCCTCCGTCCCCTGCCGCGGGCGTCCGTACGCCCCGGTCCACCACTGCTCCAGCCGCCAAGTCACGTGACCTGGTCGGTCGCACGAACCAGAAGGAGAAATCATGCTCGCGCGTCCCACCACCCCGCTCCGGCGGATGCTCGTGTCCGGCGGAGCCCTGCTCGCAGCGACGGTCGTGCTCGTCGGCTGCACCAGCAACGAGAAGGAGCCGGCTGCCGACTCGACCAGTGACAGCACCACCGGCAGCTCGGCAGTGAGCAACAACGACGAGCCCGGCGACAAGGTCGTCATCGGCTTCTCAGGCCCGCAGGCCGACCACGGCTGGCTGGCTGCCATCAACTCGGCCGCCGTGGCGGAAGGGAAGAAGTACAGCGACGTCGACCTGCGCGTGGCGGAGGGCACCAACGACGCCAACCAGCAGATCAGCCAGATCGAGACCTTCATCAACGACAAGGTCGACGCGATCGTGCTGCTGCCGACCGACGGTGCCGCGCTGACCGAGGTCGCCACGAAGGCGATGAAGGCCGGCATCCCCGTCATCAACGTCGACCGTGAGTTCTCCTCGCCGTTCGCCGCGCGCACCACCATCCTCGGCGACAACTACGGCATGGGTGTCTCGGCCGGCACATACGCCTGCCAGATCAAGGCCGACAAGGGGCTCAAGAACCCGGTCATCGCGGAGATCGCCGGCATCGACGCCCTGCCGCTGACCCAGGATCGGTCGAAGGGCTTCGCGGACGCGCTGAAGGCCTGCGGCGAGACCGTGGACAACCGGGTCGCGGCGGCGTTCACCGTCGAGTCCGGCGAGAAGGAGGCGTCCAACCTCCTGCAGGCCGCGCCGAAGATCGACATCATCTGGAACCACGACGACGACCAGGGCGTCGGCGTGAAGGCTGCCTTCGACAACGCCGACCGTCACGAGTTCGCGTTCATCGGGGGCGCCGGCTCGGCCAACGCGATGCGCTGGATCCAGGACGGCGAGATGGAGGCCACCGTGCTCTACCCGCCGACCCAGGCGGCCGACGGCATCCGGCTGGCCCGTTTGATCGCGCAGAACAAGGGCCTGTCCGACCTGGTCCAGGTCGAGGTCCCGAAGCGCATCGTGCTCAACGCCCCGGTGGTCAACAAGGACAACGTCGACGAGTACCTGCCGCTCGGCTTCGAGTCCTGACCGCACAGCACCACCGGAAGGGGACGTGATGACCGACGGGACACCGACCCTCGGCGTCGGCATGGTCGGCTACGCCTTCATGGGGGCTGTCCACTCCCAGGCCTGGCGGACGGCAGGTCGGTTCTTCGACCTGCCGTGCGCCCCGGCCATGACCGCCTTGTGCGGGCGTGACCGGGCGGCCGCCACGGCCGCCGCGGACCGCATGGGCTGGGCGTCGGTCGAGACGGACTGGAAGCAGCTCGTCACGCGCGACGACATCCAGCTCGTCGACATCTGCACCCCGGGCGACAGCCACGCCGAGATCGCCATCGCGGCGCTCGAGGCGGGCAAGCACGTCCTCTGCGAGAAGCCGCTCGCCAACACCGTGGCCGAGGCGGAGGCGATGGTCGAGGCTGCCGTCGCCGCCGAGGCGCGGGGCGTCCGGTCGATGGTCGCCTTCAACTACCGGCGGGTGCCGGCGCTCGCGCTGGCGCGGCGGCTGGTGGCGGACGGCCGGGTGGGCACGGTCCGGCACGTCCGGGCGCAGTACCTGCAGGACTGGATCGTGGACCCGGAGTTCCCGCTGGTCTGGCGGCTCCGCAAGGAGAAGGCCGGTTCCGGCGCGCTCGGCGACATCGGTGCACACATCATCGACGTCGCGCAGTACGTCGCGGGCTCGACCATCACCGGCGTCAGCGGGCTGATGGACACCTTCGTCCGGGAGCGTCCGCTGCCGGAGGCGTCGGCCGGCCTGGCCGCGTCCGGAGGCTCCGGCACCGGTGCGGTCACCGTCGACGACGCGGCCCTGTTCCTCGCCCGCTTCGAGTCAGGCGCCCTCGGTTCGTTCGAGGCGACCCGCTTCGCCACCGGTCGCAAGAACGCGATGCGGTTGGAGATCAACGGCTCCGAAGGCAGCCTGGCGTTCGACTTCGAGTCGATGAACGAGCTGTCGTTCTACGACGGGCGCGAGGACCCCGAGACCGCCGGCTTCCGGCGGATCCTCGTGACCGAGCCGACCCATCCCTATGCCGAGGCGTGGTGGCCACCCGGCCACGGCCTGGGCTACGAGCACACGTTCACCCACGAGGTCGTCGACCTGGTCACCGACATCGGCTTCGGCCGGTCGCCGCGGCCGTCGTTCGCCGACGGCCTCCAGGTGCAGCGCGTGCTGGCCGCCGTCGAGGCCTCGGCCGCCGGCGGCAGCAGCTGGGAGCACGTGCCCGGCTGACCCACGGACCGGTGGGGGCGCCCTCCCGCATGGGGCGCCCCCACCGCCCTCACCTTCCGTATGCGGCCGAGAGGTGGAGCACCAGCATGAGCCGACCGATCACGTTGTTCACCGGTCAGTGGGCCGACCTTCCGTTCACCGAGATGTGCCGACTGGCGTCCGAGTGGGGCTATGACGGGCTGGAGATCGCCTGCTGGGGCGACCACCTCGACGTGGCGGCCGCCGCCGAGGACGACGGCTACGTCCGCGACAAGCTGGACCTGCTGGCCAAGCACGATCTCCAGGTCTTCGCCATCTCCAACCACCTCTCGGGCCAGGCCGTCTGCGACGACCCCATCGACGAGCGGCACCGCGGCATCCTCTCCGACCGGGTGTGGGGCGACGGCGACCCCGAGGGGGTACGCCAGCGGGCTGCCGAGGAGATGAAGACGACCGCCCGCGCGGCCAAGCGGCTCGGTGTCGACACCGTCGTCGGCTTCACCGGCTCCAAGATCTGGAAGACCGTCGCGATGTTCCCGCCCGTGCCCGAGTCGATGGTCGACGACGGCTACCAGGACTTCGCCGACCGGTGGAACCCGATCCTCGACGTGTTCGACGACGAGGGCGTGCGGTTCGCGCACGAGGTGCACCCGAGCGAGATCGCGTACGACTACTGGACGACTCAGCGGACCATGGAGGCGATCGGCCACCGGCCGGCGTTCGGGCTCAACTGGGACCCCAGCCACTTCGTCTGGCAGGACCTCGACCCGGTCGGCTTCCTGTGGGACTTCAAGGACCGGATCTACCACGTCGACTGCAAGGACGCCAAGAAGCAGGTGGGCAACGGCCGCAACGGCCGGATGGGCTCGCACCTCGCCTGGGCCGACCCGCGCCGCGGCTGGGACTTCGTGTCCACCGGGCACGGCGACGTGCCGTGGGAGGCCTGCTTCCGGATGCTCAACACGATCGGCTACGACGGCCCGATCTCCATCGAGTGGGAGGACGCCGGCATGGACCGCCTGGTCGGCGCACCCGAGGCGCTCGAGCTCGTCCGGCGGCTCGCGTTCGACCCACCGTCGGCCGCCTTCGACGCCGCCTTCTCGTCCAGCTAGGCCTCCCGCCGCGCGCCGCCCTGCCACCGACCCCTTCCGGTGGCAGGGTGAGCGTGTGACCAAGGGGGCCGAGGAGCGCGAGCACCCGGGCGAGTCCCGCTACCCCGCCGCCGCGGCGATCCTGGTGGCGGTCGCGCTCTACGTCCTGCTGCCCAGCGCCCTGGTGGTCGGGCCGCGCTACCTCGTGCCGGCGCTCGAGCTGGTGCTGCTGGTGCCGCTGCTCGTGGGCAACCCCCGGCGGATGACCCGCGAGACCCGCGCGCTTCGCTCGGTGTCGATCGGACTGCTGCTCCTGATCGCCGCCGCCAACCTGAGCTCGCTGGTGCTGCTGGTCGACCAGCTGGTCAACGGCGCGACCAAGAACGGCGGGGCGCTGCTCCTCGGAGCCGCACAGGTGTGGCTGACCAACATCATCGTGTTCGCGCTGGCCTACTGGGAGCTCGACCGCGGCGGTCCGGTGCTGCGCACGCGCGTGCCCCGCTCGCAGCTCCCGCCGGCCGACTTCCGGTTCCCGCAGGACGAGGACCACGACGCCATCGACGAGGTCGCCGCGCGCTCGGCGGCGAGGTCGGACTGGTCGGCGGGCTTCCTCGACTACCTGTACGTCTCGGTCACCAACTCCTCCGCCTTCAGCCCGACCGACACGATGCCGCTCTCGCACCGCGCGAAGCTGCTGATGTCCACCGAGTCGGTCTCTGCGCTCATGCTGTCCGTCCTGGTCATCGCGCGCGGGGTCAGTCTGCTGAAGTAGGTGGTCGGTGGTCGGTGGTCGGTGGTCGGTGAGTCGGGACGTGCGGCGCCGTCTCGTGCTGAGGTCAGGGCGGCTTGGGAAGAGGGACGGTCAGCAGCGATTGCCCCTCCTGTCCCGCCGTTCTGCCATCCGAGACCCGCGGTGTGGATGCCTGTTGAGTGGCGCGACTAGGTCCGGAAAATCCACTTAATTCGGACACCTGAGAGCAACAACGCGCCACTCAACGAGAAGCCATCACGCTGGTCCCAGATATTGGGACGGTGGGTGAGCCGCGGCAGGTGGAGAGCCGGCCGCCGACCTCCCAAGCCGCCCTGACCCGCACCCACGATGGCGCGACCCGGCCGCCGGCCCTGACCCGCACCACGACGGTGCGACACGGCCGCCGTCCTGACCCGAACCCACGACGGCGGGACCGACGATCGCTACCCGAGCGGCCGCGCGTGCACGCTCACGGCGTAGCCGGCGGCCGCAGTCCACGGCGCACCGTCCCAGGTGGCCAGCCGCCGCACCGGCGCCAGCCCCGCAGCCGTGCACCAGCGGTCGTACTCCTCGATGTCGACGACGGCGCCGGCTGGCGGGAGGTGGGCGCGGTCCAGGCCGAAGCCGGCTACCAGCAGACCGCCCGGAGCCAGGTGCGCCGCGACCCGCCGGACCACGACCGGCTCGGTGTCCGCGGCGACGAGCGGCACGATGTTGCCCGCCATCACCACCAGCTCGAAGGCCGGGCTGCCGTCGCCGAGCAGGTCGAGCGACGCGAGGTCGGCCTGCACCCAGCGCAGCACCGGTGCCCGCTCCCGCGCGACCTCGAGCATCGAGGCGTCGAGGTCGACGCCGACGACGTCGTGCCCGAGCTCGGCCAGCCGGACCGCCACCCGGCCGGTGCCGCAGCCTGCATCGAGGATGCGCGACCCGGCCGGCACCAGCGCATGGCAGCAGGACGCCTCACCGTGCACGTCGGTACCGGCGGCGGCGAGGGCGTCGAAGCGCGCCGCGTAGTCGTGGCTGCCGGCCCCTCCGGTGGCGTCGCTCCAGCGGGTCACGACAGACTCCCTTCCATGGCCGTGGTCTCCGTGCACCCGCCGACGGACCTGCGGGCGGAGTTCGCCCGGCGGCTGTCGGTGATGTACGGCGGCGAGGTACCGGCGTACACGACGCTCGTCGAGGTCGCGCACGAGGTCAACGCCGAGGTGCTCGAGCGTGAGGGTAGTGCGGCGGAACGGCTCGGCAGCATCGCGCGGGTGACCGCCGAGCGGCACGGTGCGATCCGGGTGGGCAGCCCGGCGGAGCTGGCGCAGGTCGGCCGGGTGTTCGCGGCGATGGGCATGTCACCGGTCGGCTGCTACGACCTGCGCGACGCCGAACCGGCTCCGCTGCCGGTGGTGTCGACGGCGTTCCGCCCGGTCGACCGCGCCGAGCTCGCGGCCAACCCGTTCCGGGTCTTCACGTCGGTGCTGGTGCCGGAGGACCGCCGCTTCTTCGACGCCGGTCTCGAGGCCCGCGTGCGCGCCTTCCTCGACGCCCGCACCCTCTTCCCGACGGAGCTGCTGGCGCTGGCCGACCGCGCGGCGGCCGACGGCGGGCTCGGCGGCGACGACGCCGAGCGCTTCCTCGGTCTCGCGACGGCGGTGTTCGCGCTGTCGACGGAGCCGATCGACCAGGCCTGGTACGACGAGCTGTCGGCAGTCTCGGGGGTGGCTGCCGACATCGCCGGCGTGACGACCACGCACGTCAACCACCTGACGCCGCGGGTGCTGGACATCGACCTGCTCTACGACCGGATGCAGCAGCGCGGGATCACGATGATCGACGAGGTGCAGGGGCCGCCCCGGTGGGACGGCCCCGACGTGCTGCTGCGGCAGACCTCGTTCCGGGCGCTGGCCGAGCCGAGGCCGATGCGCGCCGCCGACGGCACCGTCCGCCCGGGCGAGCTCCGGGTCCGCTTCGGCGAGGTCGAGGCCCGCGGCATCGCGCTGACGCCCGCCGGCCGCGACGTCGTCGACCCGCTGCCCGCCGACCCGGCCGCCTGGGCTGCGGCGGTGCCCGGGTCCGAGCGGGAGCTGGCGCGCGCGGGACTCGCCTGGTTCACCGTCCGGCCGGCCCACGGCGTCGCCGCGCGGCTGGCCGAGGGCCGGACACCGCCCGTCGAACCGGACGCACTCGTCGACGAGGGCTGGGTGGTGCAGGAACCCGTGGTCTACGAGGACTTCCTGCCGCGATCGGCCGCCGGCATCTTCCGGTCCAACCTGGCTGACGACGGCAGCGCGGACCGGTCGGTGGCGGGCGTCGTCCGCGACGCCGAGTGGCTGTCCGGGGTGCTCGGCCGGGACGTCCACGACCCGATGGACCTGTACGCCGCCGAGGTGACGGCCTCCTGGTCGGCGACGCGGAGCGTGCTGTGACACCCGACCTCGCGGCGCTGGCGGCGTCGCTGCCGGCCGGGGGTGTCCTGGGTCCGGACCAGGACCTGTCGGCGTACGGCCGGCCGTGGCGGGGGGCCGCCGGCAGCCCGGGCTGGGTGGCGCTGCCCGCGGACCTCGCTCAGCTTCGCGAGGTCGTGCGCTGGGCGGTCCGCGAGCGCGCACCGTTCGTGGTGCAGGGCGCGAACACCGGCCTGGTCGGCTCGTCGGTGCCCGACGGGTCCGGCGTCACCGGGGTGCTGAGCACCGCTCGGCTGACCGCACCGCTGGACGTCCACGTCGAGGACCGCGCCGTCACCGCCGGCGCGGGGGTGCTGCTGTCGGCGGTCGACGCGGCCGTCTCGCCGCACGGTCTGGAGCTGCCCGTCGACCTGTCCTCCGACCCCTCCGTCGGCGGGGTCGTGGCGACCAACGCCGGAGGTGCCCGCGTGCTGCGGCACGGCGACGTGCGGCGCCGCCTGCTCGGGCTGCAGGTGGTGCTCGCCGACGACGACGCGACCGTCGTCGGGGACCTGCGCCCGCTGCGGAAGAAGAACGACGACCTGCGCCTCGCCGACCTCGCCATCGGCTCGGCCGGCCTGCTGGGCGTGGTCGCGGCCGCCACCTTCGAGCTCGCGCACCGGCCCTCCGGGCGCGCCACCGCCCTGCTGGTCCCGGCCGGCCCGCTCGTCGAGGTCTGCGCGCTGCTGGAGCGGACCCTCGGCACCGGCCTCGGCGCCCTCGAGCTCGTCTCCGGCGCCGCGCTGCGGCTGACCGTCGCGCACGTCGACGCGGTCACCGACCCCTTCCCGGGTCGTGAGCCGGCCGACGTCCTGCTCGTCGAGGTGGAGGGCGACGAGGCGCGCGACCGGCTGCTCGCCGCGCTCGAGTCGCTGGGACCGCTGCTCGAGGATGCGGCGCTGATGCCGCCCGCGCGGGCCTGGGGCCTCCGGCACGCGGTGAGCGAGGCGCTGGCGCGGGCCGGCCCGGTGCTGGGCCTCGACGTGGCCGTGCCCCGCGGCTCGATCGGCGACGTCCGCGCGGAGGTTGGCGAGGTCGTGCGGCGGACCGCACCGGACGCGACGCTGGCGGACTTCGGCCACGTCGGCGACGGCGGCCTGCACCTCAACGTCGTGCTGGCGCCTGGCACGGTGGACTCCGTGGGTACCGCGCTGCGCACTGCCGTCTACGACGTGGTGGCCCGGCACGGTGGTTCCTTCTCGGCCGAGCACGGGCTCGGTCCGGTGAACGTCGACCGGTGGCGGCAGCAGCTGGCGCCCGGCGGCCTGGCCGCCCTGGCCGCGGTGAAGCGCGCCCTCGACCCGTACGGTCTGCTCGGCACCGATGCGCTGCGCGCGGCGCTCACGACGACACCGGAAGGCACCCGATGACCAGCACGACGATGCCCACGGCCGACGAGCTGCGCGAGGTGGCGCGCCGGGCACTGGACCGGTGCGGCGTCGACGGCAGGCGGCTGACCGGGGAGGGCAGGTCGCGGACGCCCGTGCTCGGCACCGACCTGGTGCCGGTCGCCTGGTCGACGACCGAGGACGTCGACCGGGCCGTGACCGCGGCGCACGAGGCGTTCCTGGTCTGGCGGGTGACGCCGGCTCCGGTGCGAGGCGCACTGGTGAAGCGGCTCGGCGAGCTGCTGCGCGAGCACCTCGACGACCTCGCCGACCTGGTGTCGCTGGAGGTCGGCAAGATCCGGTCGGAGGCCCGCGGCGAGGTCCAGGAGATGGTCGACATCTGCGACTTCGCCGTCGGGCTGTCCCGCCAGCTGTACGGCCGCACGATGCCGTCGGAGCGTCCCGGGCACCGGCTGGCCGAGACCTGGCACCCGCTCGGCGTGGTCGGGGTCATCTCGGCGTTCAACTTCCCGGTGGCGGTGTGGTCGTGGAACACCGCGGTCGCGCTGGTGTGCGGCGACCCGGTCGTGTGGAAGCCGTCGGAGCTCACTCCGTTGACGGCGCTGGCGTGCTCGGCCCTGCTGGACCGCGCGGCGGCCGACGTCGGTGCGCCGGCTGGCCTCGGCCAGCTGGTCCTCGGCGACGCGTCGGTCGCGGAGCGCCTGGTCGACGACCCGCGCGTGCCGCTGGTCAGCGCGACCGGCTCGGTGCGGATGGGCCGTGCGGTGGGTCCGCGGGTCGCGTCCCGGTTCGGCACGAGCCTGCTCGAGCTCGGCGGCAACAACGCGACCGTGGTGTCCGCCTCGGCCGACCTCGATCTCGCCGTCCGCGGGATCGTCTTCGCCGGGGCCGGCACCGCCGGCCAGCGGTGCACGACGCTCCGCCGGCTGATCGTGCAGGAGTCGGTGGCCGACGACCTCCTCGACCGGGTGGTCGCTGCCTACCGGCGGCTGCCGGTGGGCAACCCGTTCGACGCCGGGACCCTCGTCGGCCCGCTGGTGAACGCCACGGCGTTCGACGCGCTGCAGGCCGCGCTCGGCGACGTCCGATCCGACGGTGGCGAGGTGCTGGTCGGCGGCGACCGGGTGCTCGCCGACCTCGCACCGGACGCCTACTACGTGGCGCCGGCCGTGGCCCGCTCGGCGTCGCAGGGCGACGTCGTCCGGCGGGAGACGTTCGCACCGTTGTTGCACGTGCTGACCTACGGGGACCTGGAGGAGGCGGTGGCGTTGCAGAACGCCGTGCCCCAGGGCCTGTCCTCGTCGATCTTCACCGGCGACCAGGCGGAGGCGGAGCGTTTCCTCGCGGCCGACGGGGCGGACTGCGGCATCGTGAACGTGAACATCGGCACCTCCGGCGCCGAGATCGGCGGCGCCTTCGGCGGCCAGAAGGAGACCGGTGGCGGTCGCGAGTCGGGCTCCGACTCGTGGAAGGCCTATATGCGCCGGGCCACCAACACCGTCAACTACAGCGGTGAGCTGCCGCTCGCCCAGGGCGTCGACTTCTCGGTCTGACGTTACCGTCCTCTCCCCGATTACCGCCGTACGGCGGTAACAGGGTCGTCACGACTGCGCATCGGTTGCGTGGCTGACCGAGCCAAATAGCGCGGATCGGCGCTACTTTCTGCTCACCCGACACAGAGGGAGAGCTCGATGACGCGTACGACCAGAACGGTTCGGGGGCTGGCCGCGGTGGCTGCCCTGGCCCTCATGGCGGCCGGCTGCGGCAGCGGCAGCGGAGGCGGCGGTCCTGCGGGGTCCACCGGTTCGGACAAGCCGACCGACGGGGGGACGCTGACGTTCCTCACTCTGCAGGACCAGTTCCAGCACCTGGACCCGCAGCGCAACTACACCGGCGAGGACCTCGCGTTCGCCAACGGGTACCTGCAGCGCACTCTGACCGCGTACAAGTACAGCCCCGACGGCACGACGTCGACAGAGCTGACCCCCGACCTGGCCACCGACACCGGGCAGTCGTCCGACGGCGCCAAGACGTGGACCTTCACGCTCAAGGACGGGGTGACCTTCGAGGACGGCTCGCCGATCACCTGCGCCGACGTCAAGTACGGCGTCTCGCGGACGTTCGCGACCGACATCATCACCGATGGTCCGAGCTACGCGATCACGATGCTGGACATCCCCACCGACAAGGACGGGAACTCCGTCTACCAGGGCCCGTACGTCACCAAGGGCAACGACACCGCCGCGTTCGACAAGGCCGTCGAGTGCACCGACGACAAGACGGTGGTCTTCCACCTCAAGTCACCGGTCGGCGACTTCAACTACACCGTGACGCTGCTGGCGTTCAGCCCGGTCCCCAAGGCGGCGGACACCGGTGAGAAGTACGACGACAAGCCGGTCTCGAGCGGCCCGTACAAGATCGAGAGCTACGACAAGGGCAGCCAGCTGGTGCTCGTCCGCAACGAGAACTGGGCGAAGGACACCGACGACTACCGCGGGGCGCACCCCGACAAGATCGTCGTGAAGTTCGGGCTCGAGACCGCCGTCATCGACCAGCGGCTCATCCAGGACTCGGGTGACGACCAGCAGGCACTCACCACGGGCGACACCATCGACCCGTCGAACCTGGCGACCGTCTTCGGTGCCGACCGGTTCGCGGACCGTCGCACCAACGAGCTCGACCCGTTCGTGCGCTACATCGCCGTGAACACCCAGAAGGTGCCGAACCTGGACCAGCGCAAGGCGATCGCGATCGCCCTCGACCGGGCCCAGCTGCGGCAGGTGGCCGGTGGCGAGTACGCCGGCGACCTCGCCGACGGCGTCATCAAGCCGAACCTGCCGGCCGACTACGCCCCCTCGGGCATGTGGGACTCGCTGCTCGGCCAGAAGGTGCCCGACACCGGTGACCCAGACGCCGCGAAGGCGCTCGTCGCCGGCTCCGGCGAGCCGATGAAGACCCTGCAGTACGACTACCCGCAGACGCCGGCCAACGACAAGGGAGCCGCGGCGCTCGTCGGCTCCCTGGCCAGGGCCGGCATCAAGGTGCGGCCGAACCCGATCGAGGCCGGGCAGTTCTACGGCATCGTCCTCGACCCGGCCAAGGAGGGCGACCTCGTCCTCGCCGGCTGGGGGCCGGACTGGTCCAACGCCTCGACGGTGATCCCCGAGCTGTTCACGCCGACCGGTGGCTTCGACCTCTCGCACGGCAACGACAAGGCCTTCAACCAGAAGGCGGCCGAGGCGAAGGCGATGACCGACCGGGCTGCCCAGGCGGAGGTCTGGAAGGAGCTGAACAAGGAGGCCATGGCCAACGTGTGGGTGATCCCGACGCGGTTCGGCCGCGATCAGCGGGTCGCCGGCTCGAAGGTCGGTTCGTCGTCGGGCAAGGACGGCCACGTGTACCTCTGGGCGCCCTTCGGCTCCTGGCCCTACGGCGACCTGTTCGTCAGCTCGTAGCCGACGTGACCCGGCTCCCGTCCGCCGTACTGGCCCGGCGGACGGGAACCGGGGAGGGGCAGGGGCGTGCCAGCCCCTGCCCCTCGGTGCGTCCCCAGTCGTGGGAGTGCGGCGTGGGAGGAGCGCGGACCTCTCCCGCCGTCGCTTGCTCGGTCACGGCGGCTTCGGAGGAGGGCAAGACTCGGGCGCCGTCCGCGGCTGTCCCGAAGTGGACTGGCTCGACACGGCGTGTTGCCACCTGACGCCGGTCCGCTTCCCGAGATGACGTGAAGTGGCCCCGCCAGAGGCTCGCTTTCCTGGCCCATAGCGGGGCCACTTGGCTGGTTGGCGCACTGTGAGACGGATCCGCCTACGCGCGGGAGACAAGGCAAGGCGCCTGCTCTGCTCCTCCATCCCGAGCCGCTGTTGATCTGAGGGAGTGCAGGTCACCTGCGGGACCTCGGGCCGGCAGCTGTCACCACGGCCCGGTGGTCAGGGAGCCGCGGCCCGCGGCGCCGCCGTCGGCGACCAGGCCGATGGCCGCCGACCGCAGCTCGTCGAGCTGCTGGGCCAGGACGCCGCGGACGTCGAAGCCGGCCTGCGTCAGCAGCTTCTGCACCTGACGACCGGCGGCCTGGGAGGCCGTGACGACCGGCTGCGCCGTGGCGGTGGTGCGCAGCAGGTGCGACCGACCGTCCTGCGGGTGGGGGATGCGCTCCACCAGCCCGGCGGCGACCAGCTCGTTGATGCGGTTGCGCAGCGTCGTCGGCGGCACGCCCATCACGGCCTGCAGGTCGGACGGCGTGACCGGCTGGAGCCGGTGCAGGAGCATCAGGGTCCCGCTCTGGAAGGGCGCGATGCCGCGCTTCTCGAGCTCCTGGTCGAACAGCTGGCTGACCCAGGCATTGGTGATCGCGATGGTGAGGGCGAACGGCAGGGGACCGCTCCGGCGAGGCATGAGCCGATGTTACGGCGGGATAACGAACCACCGCGACGGCGCGCACCGCGACGGCAGGGGTCACCGCTCGAGCAGCACCGCGATGCCCTGCCCGACCCCGATGCACATGGTCGCCACCGCGCGCCGGGCCTCGCGGTGCCCGAGCTCGCGGGCGGCGGTCAGGACGAGCCGTGCCCCGCTCATGCCGAGCGGGTGCCCGAGGGCGATGGCGCCGCCGTTGGGGTTGACGTGCTCGGCGTCGTCGGGCAGGCCGAGGTCGCGCAGGACCGCGAGGGCCTGTGCCGCAAAGGCTTCGTTGAGCTCGACGACGTCGAGATCGCCCACGGCGACGCCTGCGCGGCCGAGCAGTCGCCGGGTCGCCGGCACCGGTCCGAGCCCCATCACGCGTGGCGCGACGCCGGCGGTCGCGGCGCCCGTGACCCGGGCGAGCGGTGTGAGCCCGTAACGCTCGACGGCGTCCGCCGAGGCGACGAGCAGCGCGGCGGCCCCGTCGTTGATCCCGGAGGAGTTGCCGGCGGTGACGCTGCCGCCGTCGCGGAAGGCCGGCCGCAGGCCGGACAGCGACTCGAGCGTGGTGGGGCGCGGGTGCTCGTCGCTGTCGACGACCGTGCCCTCGCCGCGGCGGGCCGGGACGGTCACCGGCACGATCTCCTCGGCGAGCCGGCCAGCGGCCTGCGCCTTGGCCGTGCGCTCCTGCGAGCGCAGGGCGAACGCGTCCTGGTCGGCGCGCGAGACACCGCGCTCCGTCGCGACGTTCTCGGCGGTCTCGCCCATCGAGTCGGTGCCGTAGCCGCGCTGCATCGCGGGATTGACGAACCGCCAGCCGAGCGTCGTGTCGTGCATCGCCACGTCCCGGGCGTAGGGCGCCGTCGACTTGGCCATGACGAACGGTGCGCGACTCATGCTCTCGACGCCCCCGGCCACCACCAGGTCGGACTCCCCGGCCCGGACCGCACGGGCGGCGATCGCCACCGCGTCGGCGCCCGACCCGCAGAGCCGGTTCACGGTGGTCCCGGAGACCGAGTCGGGCAGGCCGGCGAGCAGCAGGGCCATCCGGGCGACGTTGCGGTTGTCCTCGCCGGCCTGGTTGGCGCAGCCCAGGACGACGTCGTCGACGGCCGACCAGTCGACCGACGGCAGCCGGTCGACGAGGGCACGCAGCGCGTGTGCCGCCAGGTCGTCGGGTCGCACAGGGGCCAGCGCGCCGCCGTACCGGCCGATCGGGGTGCGGACGCCGTCGACCAGGAAGGCCTCGCTCATGACATCTCCTCCAGGACCACGAGGGTGCCGGCGATGGTGCGGCTGCGGCCCCGGAGCTCGGCGACCACGGAGCCGTCTGCCCGCCGCACCGACACGTCGTAGAGGCCGCTCCGCCCGGCCCGGTGCCGCTCCTCGGCGACCGCGGTGAGCTCGTCACCGGCGCGGGCCGCGTCGACGAACACGATGTCGCAGCCGGCCGCCACGGTGCTCTGCCCGTAGCTGTTGCAGGCCACCGCGAACGCCGTGTCGGCCAGCAGGAAGACGAAGCCGCCGTGCGCGATGTCGTGGCCGTTGACCATGTCCGGCCGGACGGTCATCGTCACCGTCGCCCGACCGGGCGCCACCTCGACGAGGGCGATGCCGGCGGCAGCCGACGCGCGGTCGTCGCCGAGCATCACCTCGGCGCTGCGCCGGGCGATCTCGTCCGGGTCGGTCAGCGGCTGCACGGCGAGAAGACTAGGACGCTCTGCTGGTCCCGGCCGGCGGGGGCGGGGGCGCCGGCGCCGGGACCTCGTCCGGCCGGTCGCCGTGCCCGTCATGTGACACGACGGACGCCGACAGGTGGACGCCTGTCACACCGAGCGCGTAGGCTCTGTCTCGTGACAGACCTGCCGGACGCCGGGCCGGAGCCCGCCCTCGAGCGCGAGTTCGACGCGCTGATCGCCGCCGACGACAGGGTCGAGCCGCGCGACTGGATGCCGGAGGGCTACCGGAAGACGCTCATCCGTCAGATCGCCCAGCACGCGCACTCCGAGATCATCGGGATGCAGCCCGAGGCCAACTGGATCACCCGGGCGCCGAGCCTGCGCCGCAAGGCGATCCTGCTGGCGAAGGTCCAGGACGAGGCCGGACACGGCCTGTACCTCTACTCCGCCGCGGAGACGCTCGGCATCGACCGCGCCGAGCTGCTCGACCTGCTGCACGCCGGCCGGCAGAGGTACTCCTCGATCTTCAACTACCCCACCCTCACCTGGGCCGACATGGGCGCGATCGGCTGGCTGGTCGACGGTGCCGCCATCGTCAACCAGGTGCCGATCTGCCGCTGCTCCTACGGGCCCTACGCCCGGGCGATGGTGCGCATCTGCAAGGAGGAGTCGTTCCACCAGCGGCAGGGCTTCGAGATCCTGCACACGCTCTCGCACGGGACGCCCGAGCAGAAGGCGATGGCGCAGGACGCCGTCGACCGGTGGTGGTGGCCGTCGCTGATGATGTTCGGCCCGCCCGATGACGAGTCGCCGAACTCGGCGCAGTCGATGGCCTGGGGCATCAAGCGGTTCAGCAACGACGAGCTGCGCCAGAAGTTCGTGGACATGACCGTGCCGCAGGCCGAGGTCCTCGGGCTCACACTGCCCGACCCCGACCTGCACCTCGACGAGGCGACCGGGCACCACGTGTTCGGTGACATCGACTGGCCGGAGTTCTTCGCCGTGCTCAAGGGCAACGGGCCGTGCAACCAGCAGCGGATCGAGCACCGCCGCCGGGCCCACGACGAGGGTGCCTGGGTGCGCGAGGCTGCCACGGCGTACGCCGCCAAGCAGTCGGCGCGTCGAGCGGCGACCGCAGGTGCGGCATGACCGACCAGTCGCTCACTGCTGCCGGCGGGCACGGTGCGGTGCCGACCGAGGGTGTCCCGGCGGGCCACCGCGACGAGACGCCGGCGTCGCGCGCCGACTGGCCGCTGTGGGAGGTCTTCGTGCGGTCCCGCCGCGGGCTCAACCACCAGCACGTCGGCAGCCTGCACGCGCCGGACGCCACGATGGCCCTGCGCAACGCCCGCGACATCTACACCCGCCGGTCCGAGGGTGTCTCCCTGTGGGTGGTGCCGGCCAACGCGATCGTGGCCTCCAGCCCCGACGAGAAGGACTCGTTCTTCGACCCGGCCGCCGACAAGGCCTACCGGCACCCGACGTTCTACGAGATCCCGGCCGAGGTCCAGCACCTGTGAACGTGACGACGATGCCCGCCGTCGCGACGTACGCGCTGCGGATCGGCGACGACGCGCTCGTCCTCTCCCACCGGCTGGGCGAGTGGGTGACCCGCGCACCGCAGCTGGAGGAGGACGTCGCCCTCGGCAACATCGGCCTCGACCTGCTCGGCCAGGCTCGCACGCTGCTCAGCTACGCGGGCGAGGTCGAGGGTGCCGGTCGCACCGAGGACGACCTCGCGTACCTGCGCGACGAGCGCGACTTCAGCAACGTGCACCTGGTCGAGCTGGCCAACGACGACTTCGCGGTGTCGATGGCGCGGCAGCTGTTCTTCTCGACCTACCAGCTCGCCCTGCACCGCGGGCTGACGTCGTCCGCCGACGAGACCCTGGCTGCCGTCGCGGGCAAGGCCGTCAAGGAGGTCGACTACCACCGCGACCACGCGAAGCAGTGGGTGCTGCGGCTCGGTGACGGCACCGAGGAGTCGCACCGGCGGATGCAGGCCGGGCTGGAGCGGGTGTGGCCGTACGTCGACGAGCTGTTCGGCACCGACGAGCTGGAGCAGTCACTGGTGGCCGACGGCGTGGCGGTCGACGCGTCGACGCTGCGTGCCGGCTGGGACTCCTACGTCGACGGCGTGCTGGCCGAGGCGACACTGGTCCGGCCCGAGGGCGTGCGCACGCCGCCCGGCGGTGGTCGCCGCGGTGTCCACACCGAGGCGATGGGCTTCCTGCTCGCGGAGATGCAGCACCTGCACCGCGCCCACCCCGGAGCGTCCTGGTGAGCACCGCGAACTTGTCAGCCGCAGGCGCCGGTGTACCGGCGCCTCCGGCTGACAAGTCGGCGGTGTGGGACGCGGCGGCCCGGGTGCTCGACCCGGAGGTGCCGGTGCTGACGATCGCGGACCTCGGCGTCCTGCGCGAGGTCGAGGTGCGCGACGACGGCACCGCCGTGGTGACGGTGACACCGACCTACTCCGGCTGCCCGGCGATGGACGTCATCCGGCGTGACGTCGAGCAGGCGGTGCGCGCGGCCGGGTTCGACCAGGTCGAGGTACGCACCGTGCTCGCGCCGGCGTGGACCACCGACTGGATGACCGCCGCCGGACGGCGGGCGCTGGCCGACTACGGCATCGCGCCGCCGTCCGTCCGCACGGTGCGCGAGGCGGGTCCGGTCGCGGTGGCGCTGTCGGTGCGCTGCCCGCAGTGCGGCAGCCCCCGGACCCACGAGACCAGCCGGTTCGGCTCGACGTCGTGCAAGTCGCTGTGGGTGTGCGACGACTGCCGCGAGCCGTTCGACCACTTCAAGGCGCTCTAGGCCGTGAGCTGATGACGGCCGACCTCACCGGCGCCACGGCGACCGTCGTCGACGGCGGCCGCCGGCACGGCACCTTCCACCCGCTGCGGGTCGCCTCCGTCGAGCCGCTGACCGACGACGCGGTGGCCATCACGTTCGCGGTGCCGGACGACCTCCGCGTGGCCTACGCCTTCGACGCGGGCCAGCACCTGACCCTGCGGACCGAGGTCGGCGGCGCGGAGGTGCGCCGCAACTACTCGATCTGCGCTCCGGCGACCGAGGGCCGGCTGCGGATCGGCGTCAAGCGGCTGGACGGCGGCGCGTTCTCGACGCACGCGACGTCCGCCCTTCAGGTGGGCGACGAGGTCGAGGTGATGACGCCCACCGGCCGCTTCACGCCGCGGCTGGACCCGGCGCAGGCGCGGCACTACTGCGCGGTCGCTGCGGGCAGCGGGATCACACCGGTCATCTCGATCGTCGCCACGGTGCTGGCGGTCGAGCCGGCGAGCACGGTGACGCTGCTCTACGGCAACCGGACGGTAGGGTCGGTGATGTTCCTCGAGGAGCTCGCCGACCTCAAGGACCGCTACCCGGGTCGCTTCCGGCTGGTCCACGTGCTGTCCCGCGAGGCGCAGGAGGCCGAGCTGCTCAGCGGCCGGCTCGACCCGCCGCGCCTACGCCGGCTGCTCTCGGCGCTCGTGCCGCCCGAGACGGTCGACGAGTGGTTCCTGTGCGGGCCGTTCGCGATGGTCGAGGGGGCGCGTGCGGTGCTCGCCGAGGCCGGCGTCGGACCGGAGCACGTCCACACCGAGCTGTTCCACGTCGAGGGCGAGGCGCCGCGAGAGTCGGCGTCACCCGAGGAGGAGCGGGCGGCCGGCACGAGCAACGTCGTCGTCACCCTCGACGGGCGGTCGTCGACGGTGCGGGTCCCGCGGACGGGGCAGCGCATCCTGGACGCCGTCCTCGCGGTGCGCGCGGACGCGCCCTACGCCTGCAAGGGCGGCGTCTGCGGCACCTGCAGGGCGAAGGTCGTGTCCGGCGAGGTCACGATGGCGCGCAACTACGCGCTGGACCCCGAGGAGACCGCCGCCGGGTTCGTGCTGGCGTGTCAGTCGGTGCCGGTCTCCGAGGACGTCGAGCTGGACTTCGACTCCTGACGCCGGTCGTCGACGCGAGGGGCCGGCTCCGGCGGGCGCCGGCCCTCGGGTGTCGGCTCGGGCCGGGTGCTGGCAGTGATCGTCGTCCGTCGCGTCGGCATGACGGGGGTTCCGCGGGGAGCGGGCCGTCGGATGCACGGGCGGGCTCCGGCTCCTGAGAGAGTGTGCCCATGCGCGTGTCAGCCAGGGTCGACTACGCCGTGCGCGCACTGGTGCAGCTCGCCGCCGACGGCAAGGTCGAGCCGGTCAAGGCCGAGCACCTCGCGACGGCGCAGCAGATCCCGCTGAAGTTCCTGCTCGAGATCCTCCGCCAGCTCAGGCAGCACAAGCTGCTGGTCAGCCGGCGTGGCCCCGAGGGTGGCTACCGGCTGGCCAAGCCGGCGTCCGAGATCGCCATCGCCGACGTCATCCGCGCCGTCGAGGGACCGCTCGCCACCGTCCGCGACACCAGCCCCGCCTCGCTCGCCTACGACGGCCCGACCGAGGCCCTGCGCACCGTGTGGATCGCCGTGCGCGGCTCGTTGCGCCACGTGCTCGAGGACGTCACGCTGCAGGACGTGCTCTCCGGGCGGCTGCCCGAGCACGTGGTGCAGATGGCCGACACCTACGGCGTCGACGAGCGGCCGTAGCGGACTACCGGCTGGTCAGGTCCCGGTGGGGCACCGGTCCGGACGAGCGGAGCGCCTCCGCCTCGAGGGCACAGGTGGCGTGCAGCAGGGCGAGCTCGTCGTCCCGGTGCCCGGCGGCGTGCAGCAGCCCGTCGACCAGCTCGGCGGCAGCCGTCGTGACCAGTCCGGCGCGGACGCGCGCAGCGTCCAGCCCGGAGGGCACCCGGCTACGGTCCGGCTGGGCCTCGAGCACCCGCAGCTCGGCGTCGACCCCGCGGGCCGCCAGCTCGAGGCGGCCGAGCAGCGAGCGCACGTCGCCGACCGGTGCGTGCACCGCGCGGGCGGCTGCGAGGGCGCGCCGGGCCCCGCCGAGCGAGCGCTCCATCTCGCGGCGCAGCCGGGCCACCTCCGCCGCCGGCCCGACGCCGTGAGCCCGGGCCCGGAGGGCGGCCGCGTCGCGCACGACGGTCAGCCGGGCGCGGCCCGCCCGCACCGCGCTCCGGACCACCACCACGACGGCGCACGAGCTGAACGCGAGGGTGGCCAGGACCGCCACGAAGGTACCCATCCCTCGACCCTACGCCCGGCTGGTCAGCAGCGAAGTGGCCCCGCTGCGCGGGTGGTTCCCGACCGCAGACCGAGCCCATTGCGCTCATGTGTCCTGTCGGCGGTCGCTCCCGGGCGTGGACCGGCCCCGGTCGTGGAGGGACCGGGGCCGGTGGCTGGCCGCCGTACGGCGGGCGGTGGCGGGTCAGGCGCTGCCGGCGCCCTGTGCCGGGATGGTGCCCAGCTTCCCCGCCTGGAAGTCCTCGAACGCCTGCCGGAGCTCGGACTCCTCGTTCATGACGAACGGGCCGTACCAGGCGACCGGCTCGCGGATCGGACGGCCACCGAGCACGAGGACGTCCAGCTCGGGGCTGCGCGCGTCCTGGCCGGCGTCGGCGCGGACCGTGATCGTGTCGCCGGCCCCGAGCAGCGCGAGCTGCCCGGACCGCAGCGGCCGGCCCTCGGCCCCGACGGTGCCGGTGCCGGCGAGGGCGTAGACCAGGGCGTTGTACGCCGGGTCCCACGGCAGGGTCAGGGCGGCGCCGGGCTGCAGGGTGGCGTGCGCCAGCGTGATCGGGGTGTACGTCGAGCCGGGGCCGGCGACCTCGACGCCGGGCAGCGACCCGGCGATCAGCCGCACGAGCGCCCCGCCGTCGGGGGAGGCGAGCAGCCCGACCTTGGCGCCACGGATGTCCTGGTAGCGGGGGGCCGCCCACTTCTTGTCCTTGGGCAGGTTCACCCAGAGCTGGAAGCCGTGGAACAGGCCGCCGCTGAGGACCAGCGCCTCGGGCGGCGTCTCGATGTGCAGGATCCCCGACCCGGCTGTCATCCACTGGGTGTCGCCATTGGTGATCAGCCCACCCCCTCCGTTGGAGTCCTGGTGGGCCATCTCGCCATCGATCATGTAGGTGACGGTCTCGAAGCCGCGGTGCGGGTGCCAGGGGGTGCCCTTGGGCTCGCCCGGCGCGTACTCGACCTCGCCCATCTGGTCGAGGTGCACGAACGGGTCGAGGTCGGCCAGGTCGACGCCGGCGAACGCGCGACGTACCGGGAAACCTTCGCCCTCGAAGCCGCGCGGCGACGTCGAGAGGGACCGGACCGGCCGGTCGGTGGCGGAGAGGTCGGCGGCGGGAATGCGGGGGAGGGCGAGGACGTCGTCCACGGTGACGGCTGGCATGTCCCCTCCAACGCTCGCGCCGCGGCGCGGATTCCGGCCACCCGCGGGGCTGGGCCGGCCCCGCGGATGAGAGCGTGGCACGTGTGGGCGACGGGGCGGAAGGACGCGACGGCACCGTCCCAGATCTCGTCGGGATCGTGCTGGCGGCCGGTGCCGGCACCCGCCTCCGACCGCTGACCGACAACCGGCCGAAGGCCCTCTGCACGGTCGGCGGTCGCAGCCTGCTCGACCTGGCCCTGGCACGCGTCGCCCCCCACGTCGGCCGGACTGCGGTCAACGCGCACCACCACGCCGGGCAGGTGGCGGCGTCGCTCGCCGGCAGCGGCGTCCACCTGGCGCTCGAGTCGCCCGAGGCGCTCGGCACCGCCGGTGCGGTCGGCAACCTCCGCGCCTGGGTCGACGGTGCCGCGGTGCTGCTCACCAACGCCGACGCCTACTACCCGGACCCGTCGGTCGTCGCGGCCCTGCTGGCCGGCTGGGACGGCGAGCGCCCGCGGCTGCTCTGCGTCCCGGACGGGGTCCCGGACGTGCTCGACGGGCACCGCTACGTCGGGACCGCCCTGCTGCCGTGGTGGTCGGTCGCGGGGCTCACCGCGGAGCCGAGCGGGCTCTACGAAGTGTCGTGGCGGGCTCTGCACGCCGCGGGCCGGCTGGAGCTGGTGGTCCGCGCCGACCTGGTTGCGGTCGACTGCGGGACGCCGGCCGACTACCTGCGGGCGAACATGCTGGCCAGCGGGGGCGAGCCGGTGGTCGAGCCCGGCGCCGACGTCCGGGGTGAGCTGGTCCGCTCCGTGGTCTGGGCCGGGGAGCGGGTCGGGGCGGACGAGCGGCTGGTCGACGCCGTCCGGGCGGCCGGGACGACCCTCCAGCCCCTCGACCGGGCCGCCGGTGCGTCGCAGGGCCGCCCGGACACGTTGCCGGGGTGAATGACACGGCTGTCATTCGACCCGTACGATGACGTCTGCCGGTCCGCACGCGCGCGCCGGCAGCGTGCCGACCTGTTCGAGGAGTGCCATGGACGCCGCCAACGCCTTCCGGCCGACCGACGCCGGTGCCGGTGCGACCCTCGGCGACCGCGACCAGCAGATCCTCGCCTTCGAGCGGCAGTGGTGGAAGTACGCCGGCGCCAAGGAGCAGGCGATCCGCGAGCTGTTCGACATGTCGGCCACCCGCTACTACCAGGTCCTCAACGCGCTCATCGACCGCCCCGAGGCCCTCGCCGTCGACCCGATGCTCGTCAAGCGGCTGCGCCGCCTGCGGTCCGCCCGTCAGCGGGCCCGCTCGGCGCGCCGGCTCGGCATCGAGGTCTGACCATCAGCGGCGGCGCGCAGTCGCGCCGGCGTCGGATGCCGACATGAGCTCGTCCCCCTCCCCGCCCCAACGGCGCCGGCACGGCGCCCATCGCAGCGGGCACGGCCTGGCCACGGCGGTGCTGCCCTCCCTCCTGGCGGTCCTGGCCGTGGCGTCGCTGATCACCTCGCTGGCCGTCTGGCGCGGCGAGGACCCGGGCCAGCCCAGCGCCGCCGCCTCGACCACCACCCCGGCGGCCGGCAGCCGCGAGGCGCTGAGCCGGGCGCCGTCGCCCACGGCCAGCCCGACGGCCACGACGAAGGCCACCCCCGCCCGGACCCCGAAGGCGTCGACGACTCCTGCGGCGAGCAGCCCCTCACGGCCGGGGGTGCTCGCGGTCGAGGTCGTGGTGCTCAACCAGACCAGCCGGGCCGGCCTGGCGGGAGAGGTCGCCGACCGGCTGCGCGGCAAGGGTTGGACCGTCCCGGCCGTCGGCAACTTCCGGGGCGTCGTGCCGGCGACCACCGTGTACTACCCCGCGGGCGACGAGGCGGCCGCGCAGGCCGTCGCCGAGAGCCTGCCCACCACGCCGCGCATCCGGCCGAGGTTCGGCAACCTCTCGACGACCCGGCTCACCGTGGTCGTCACCGACAGCTACCCCGGCTGACGCCGGCCGCTCGCCCGTACGGTGGGGGCCCATGAGCGCCCTACCCGACCCCACCACCGAGGCGGGCCGGGCCGGGCTCGCGGCACTGCTCGCGCACCCGGCGGACACCCTGCTCGGGCTCGACTTCGACGGCACGCTGGCCCCGATCGTGCCGGACCCGGACGAGGCCCGCGCCCACCCCGGCGTGGCCGCCGTCCTCTCCAGGCTGGCCGGGCTGGGCGTGCGGGTCGCGGTGGTCACCGGACGCCCTGCGGCGAAGGCGGTGGCGTACGCCGGCATCGCCGACGTCGACGGCCTGGTCGTCCTCGGCCACTACGGCCTGGAGCGCTGGGAGGCGGGCGAGCTGACGACGCCCGCGGGGCTTGGACGCCGTCGAGGAGGTGCGCCGTCGGCTGCCGTCGCTGCTCGCGCAGGCGGGTGCACCGGAGGGCACCTACGTCGAGGACAAGGGCGCGGCGATGGCGGTCCACACCCGGCGGTCCTCCGACCCGTCGGGCACCTTCGACGCGTTGCGCGGGCCACTCACCGACCTGGCGACCGAGGTCGGCCTGGTCGTCGAGCCGGGCCGCTTCGTGCTCGAGCTGCGGCCGGAGGGCGGGGACAAGGGCGACGCCCTGCGGACCCTGGTCGCGGAGCGGGCGCCCTCGGTCGTGGTGTTCGTGGGCGACGACCTGGGCGACCTGGCGGCGTTCGATGCTGTCGACCGGCTGCGGACCGACGGCACGCCCGGCCTGCTGGTGTGCAGCGGCTCCGCAGAGGTGACGGCGGTCGCCGACCGCGCAGACCTTGTCGTCGACGGCCCCGTCGGTGTCGTCGAGCTTCTGACCGCCGTCACGGAGACGCTGGACGGCTGAGCGTCGGCGACGTCACGGGTGCGGGCCTCGCGTCGCCGGCCTGCGCAGTCTCCGAACGACCTGCTCAGCAGCACGACGTCCTTCATGGCGACGGTCGACGCGATCGTCGCGGGCACGGTCGACGCACTGTGCCGGCCGGCGACTCGGTCGAGGGCTGACACCTGGCGGTCCGACCCTGTTCAACGCGTCCGCCGTCTCGATGCGTCTTCCGGGTGGAGGATGCAGCAGGGTGACCCGAGGGAGCGGTCATGGTGGTGCGCGAGCGGCCCGAGGCGGCGTTCCACGAGTTCGTGGCCGCTCGCTCGGCCAGCCTGTTCCGCACCGCGCTGCTCATGGTGGGCGACCACCAGCTGGCCCAGGACCTGCTGCAGGAGTCCCTGGTCAAGACGTACGTCGCGTGGCCCCGGCTGCGCGACGTGGCCAACGTCGAGGCGTACGCCCGCCGCGTCGTGGTGACGACCTCGATCTCCTGGCGCCGGCGCCGGTCGTTCCACGAGCGTCCGGTCGACCCGTTGCCCGAGCTCGCCGTCGCCGACCTCGCCGACTCCGTCGCCGGGCGGCTCGACCTGTGGCCGCTGGTGCAGGCGCTGCCTCCCCAGCAACGCGCGGCGGTGGTGCTGCGCTACTGCGAGGACCTCTCCGAGGCGCAGACGGCGGAGCTGATGGGCTGCTCGACCGGCGCGGTGAAGAAGAACGCCTCGGTCGGGCTGGCCAAGCTGCGGGACCGGATGGGTGGGCGCCTCACGATGCCCGCCTCCACGTCGGACGAGTCGGCGGTGACGTCATGACCACCTCGCTGCGTGACCTCGGCGAGCGCGCCGGTGCGGTCCCCGCGCCCCAGCTGGACGTGGCCGCCCTGGTGGCCGCGGGCGAGTCGCGCATCCGGCGGCGCCGGCTCGCCGCGGTGGCTGCGGTCACCGTCGCCGTGGTGGCCGTGCTGTCCGCGGCCGTCCTGCTGGCTCCGGGGTCGCACCAGGCCGCGCCGCCGCCCGCGGGCGACGACCGGACGCACTCCACGGACGACGGCGACGCCGTGGAGACCCGACCGGCCGCGCGGCTGCTGACGTACTCCGTGGGCACCGTCATCCACTGGGGAGACCGAACTATCGACGTCGGACAGGTGGCACGGGGTCGCCAGCCGCGCAGAACCTCGCTGGACTACCTCGACGCGACCGACGACGGCGTCGTGTTCATCACCGGGCCGCAGCTCCACCACGGCGGGATCGGGTACGGCGCGTCCGCGGTGTGGTTCACCGACGGGTCCACCCCGGTCCGGATCGGCACGACGTCCGGGAGCGCCGTACGGGGCTTCGGCATCGGCACGTCGGCCTCGGGTTCGACGCTCGCCTGGAAGGAGCCGGGGGACGAGACCAGCGAGACGCTGGCCGACCCGTTCGGGCCCGTCGTGGTCTACGACACGGAAAGGATGCGCGAGGTGGCCCGGTTCGGGGGTGCGGACTCCGGGGTCCTCGCGGTCTACGACGACGTCGTCTACTGGTTGTCGGGTGACGCGCCATGTGCGGTCCGGGGCGACTTCGGGTGTGCCCGCTTCCGCTGGGTGATGCGCTACGAGAAGGCGTCCGGTCTCCAGGCCCAGGTCGACTGGGCCGGCTACGAGGCCGACCGGCGGAGCCGGCCGGGAGTCCTCACCGGTCCGTACGACGGCGACGCCCGGGTCGAGGGCCTCGTCGACTACGAGTTCATCGGGTTCTTCCGACGCGGTGCCCGCCTGATCAGCTCGTCGCGCGCGGTGCCGATCCCGCTGACCGTGGCCCTCACCGGCCGGCCCGTGCGGTTGCACCTGCCCGCGGGCTACCGGCACTCGGACGATCTCACGATCACCCAGTGGCTCGACGCCGACCGGGTCGTCCTCGTCGGCGCCGATCCGAATGACGACTTCCTGGGGACGGAGCTCCTCGTCTGCCGCCTCTCGACCGGTGGCTGCCGGCTGGCCGTCCGCCTGCCCGGCGCCAACTGGACCGAGCCCGGCCCGGCCGGCATCCACGGCTGACGCTCCGGCCGGTCTGACCGGGGAGGCGTGATCAGTCCAGGGCTGACACCTGGTCGGCGAGCCACTGGCTCGGGGGGAGCCGGCTGGAGACCTCGGCCAGCCGCCGGGTCCGCGCGGCCCGCTCGTCGGGGTCCATCGACAGGGCACGGTCGAGCGCGTCCGCGGTACCGGAGACGTCGAACGGGTTGACGAGCAGGGCGTCGTCGCCGAACTCGTCCGCGGCGCCGGCCCCGGTCGAGAGCACCACGACACAGCCGTCGTCGGACAGCAGCGGGCCCTCTTTGGCGACCAGGTTCATGCCGTCGCGCACCGGGTTGACGAGCAGCACGTCGCCGACCCGGTAGAGGGCGAGCGACCGCGCGTAGTCATCGGTGACGTCGAGCACGATGGGCCGCCAGTCGTCGGTGCCGAACTCGTCCTCGATCTCGGTCGCCAGCCGCTGGACGTGCGCGGTGTACTCGCGGTACTCCGGCAGGTCGTGCCGGCTCGGGTACGCCGACGCGAGGTGCGTGACCTTCCCCTGCCACTGCGGGTAGCGCCGCAGGAGGTCGCGGTAGGCGAGCAGGCCGCGGGCGATGTTCTTGCTCAGCTCGGTGCGGTCGACCCGGACGATCGCCTTGCGGTCGCCCAGCTTGCGGCGCAGCGCGGCCAGCCGCGAGTCGACGTCGTCCTCGTGCCCGCGCTCGCGGAGCGCCTGGGCGTCGACGCCCAGCGGGTGCAGCCCGAGGCGGGTGGTGCGCCCGTCGTACGTGACGCTGCGCCCGTCGTCCGCGGTGGCGCCGAGCAGCTCGACGCAGCAGTCGGCGAACGCCCTCGCCCAGCGTGGCGAGTGGAAGCCGGCGTGGTCGGCGCCGAGCACGCCGAGCAGGGTCTCGCGGGCGACCGAGTCGGGGAGGACCCGGAAGTAGTCGACCGGCGCCCACGGCGTGTGCGAGAAGTGCGCGATCCGCAGGTCCGGGCGCAGCTCGCGCAGCTGCTGCGGCAGCAGGGTGAGGTGGTAGTCCTGCACCAGCACCTTCGCGCCCTCGGCGGCGTCCTCCGCCAGCGCCTCGGCGAAGGCCCGGTTGTACGTCTCGTACGACGCCCACTCGCGTCGGAAGCCGGCGTCGAACGCCGGTGCGGTCGGTATGGCGTAGAGCAGATGGTGCACGAACCAGAGGGTCGAGTTCGCGACAGCGTTGTACGCCCGTTGGAACGTCGCCGGGTCGATGTCGAGCATCCGCACCGCGGTGCCGCCGGTGTCGTGGCCGTCGCGGTCCAGCCGGCCGCCGGGTGCGTGACGCGCCGCAGCGCGGTCGCCGTCGGACAGCGCCGCGCAGACCCACACGACCTCGTCGCTGCTCGTCAGGCTGGACAGCCCGGAGACCAGCCCGCCTCCGCCGCGGCTCGCCTCGAGCGCGCCGTCGTCGCGCTCGGTGAACTGCAGCGGTCCGCGGTTGGACGCGACGAGCAGGGGCGCGGAACCGGTTGCCATGGGGCGCACCTTCCCGCCGCACAGGCCACTCAAGCAACTCGGCTCGGACCGGGCGCTGGTCGCCGCTCCTCCTCCGCTCGTTCCTCGCTCCGTCGTCGGCGGTCGCGCTCTCCCTCGCTCCGCGTCGCGTCGTCCTCACGCCCGCTCCTCCTCCGCTCGTCCCTCGCTCCGTCGTCGGCGGTCGGTGTAGCCGCCGTCGGCGAGGCCGGCGCGGACCTCGAAGACGTTGTACGACGCGGCGTCCCGGCAGCGAAGCCACGACCAGGCGGCGGCCAGCAGGTAGAGCGGCAGCATCACCGGCCCGACGCAGCAGGCGTACTGCGAGGCGTGCCGGGCCTCGTGCACCAGCAGCCGTGGCCGACGCGCCAGCGCCTCGTCGTCCAGGCGCAGCAGCACGACGTTGCCGATCGTGAAGGCCGGTGCCCGCACCCGGATCCGGAAACCCGTCGCGAGCACCAGCCCGTCGGGGCCGCGGCGGAACCGGGACCGGCCGGCGACGCCGACGAGCAGGCCGAGAGGCGTCGAGAGGTTCACGGTGTTGACCACCTGGCGTACCCGCCACCGCCGCTCCACCCCGGCAGGTTACGAGCAGGCCCGACCTGGCCCTGCCAGGACGCGGGCAGATCGCGCATGACTGGTGGGGGAGTGCGGTGTCTCAGGGCGCGGGACCGGCTGTCCGCGGGCTGGGCATCCGGCCTACAGTGGACGGCACAACTGAAGACCGCTCATCCAGAGGGGCAGAGGGAACGGCCCGACGAAGCCCCGGCAACCGCACCGCAGCGACCCGTCCAGACCAGCTCTGGCGGCGCACGCGGTCACGGTGCCAACTCCGCCCCGGGACAACGCGTCACCGGGACAGATGAGGAAGGACCTCCGATGACCCCCGGTGCTCTCGCGCCCGCCCCCAGCACGTCCACCACCGACCGGCTGCCGGACCTCGGCCCGGCCCGGCACCTGTCCTGTCGCGAGTGCGGCGCCACCACGCCGCTGGGCCCGTTCTACGCCTGCGGCGAGTGCTTCGGCCCCCTCGAGGTCGCCTACGAGTTCGGCGCGGTCACCCGTGCCTCGATCGAGGCCGGCCCGCAGAACATCTGGCGATACCAGGACCTCCTGCCCGTCCCGACCACCGTGCGGGACGTCCCCAACCTCGAGCCCGGCTGCACCCCCCTGGTGCCGGCGCACAACCTGGCGAAGGCGCTGGGGATGCGCGCGCTCTGGGTCAAGGACGACAGCGCGAACCCGACCCACTCGTTCAAGGACCGCGTCGTCGCTGTCGCCCTCGCCGCCGCGCGCGAGCTCGGCTTCACCGTGCTGGCCTGCCCCTCCACCGGCAACCTGGCCAACGCCACGGCCGCGGCCGCGGCACGGGCCGGCATCCGCTCGGTGGTGCTCATCCCGGCCGACCTCGAGCAGCAGAAGATCACCGCGACGGCCGTGTACGGCGGCACCCTCGTGGCCGTCGAAGGCACCTACGACGACGTCAACCGGGTCGCCTCCGAGCTGGCCGGCGAGCACGAGGACTGGGCGTTCGTGAACGTCAACGTCCGGCCGTACTACGCCGAGGGGTCGAAGACGCTCGGCTACGAGGTCGCCGAGGGCCTCGGCTGGCGGCTGCCGGAGCAGGTCGTGATCCCGGTCGCGTCCGGCTCGCAGCTGACCAAGGTCGACAAGGCGTTCCGCGAGCTGGTGTCGCTCGGGCTGGTCGACGAGTCGCCGTACCGGATCTTCGGCGCGCAGGCGACCGGGTGCTCGCCGGTGGCCCAGGCGTTCAAGGCCGGCCAGGACGTCGTCCGGCCGGTGAAGCCGTCGACCATCGCGAAGTCCCTGGCCATCGGCAACCCGGCGGACGGCCCGTACGTGCTGGACGCCTGCCGGCGGACCGGTGGGCTGGTCGAGGACGTCACCGACGAGGAGGTCGTCGCCGGCATCCGGCTGTTGGCGCAGACCGAGGGCATCTTCGCCGAGACCGCCGGCGGGGTCACGGTCGCGACGCTGACAAAGCTGCTCGCGGCGGGCCAGCTCGACCCGGCCGCCGACACCGTCGTGTTCAACACCGGCGAGGGCCTGAAGACCCTCGACGCGGTGTCACCGCACGTCGGACCGGCCGCCACGATCCCGGCCTCGGCCGACGCGTTCACGGCCGCCGGCCTGGCCTGAGACCCGGCGCAGCCCGTGCGGCCCGGACCGCGACCCGGGCCGATGTCGCGGATTCTGCTGACGGCGGCCCGGCAGCGCCTTTACGCTGCGCCTCGGTCGAGCCTCGAAGAGCAACCGCACACGCGCACGCTGACGCCCCACCCTGCCGGGTCGGGTCGAGCCCGACCCGGGTCCGCGTGGTGCGGGCCCGTCGGCCCAGCACAGCAGGAGACGCACGATGGCTCAGGGCGCGGTCAAGTGGTTCAACAGCGAGAAGGGCTACGGCTTCATCGCGGTCGACGGCGGAGCGGACGTGTTCGTCCACTACAGCGCGATCCAGATGGACGGCTACCGCTCCCTCGAGGAGGGGCAGCGCGTCGAGTTCGAGATCTCGCAGGGGCAGAAGGGGCCGCAGGCCGACTCGGTCCGCGCGGTCTGACCCCGCTCCGTTCGACGGCCCGGCTCCCCCTGGGGCGCCGGGCCGTCGCGCTCCCGACCCCGTCCGGCAGACGAGTGGGAGTCCCCGGTCCGCTTGCACTCGGCATGGTCGAGTGCTAATCATTGGATTAGCACTCTGACATCCTGAGTGACAGAACGAACCGGATCCGGCCAGGTGAGGCCGGCGCCTCCCGGCCACCAGCGCCGCGGCGCCGACCGTCCGTCGCGGGCACCCTCGGATCCCCTCCACCCCATACCGGGAGGACCGGAACCACATGTCAAAGATCATCGCGTTCGACGAGGAGGCCCGGCGCGGCCTCGAGCGTGGCATGAACCAGCTCGCCGACGCCGTCAAGGTGACCCTCGGCCCGCGTGGCCGCAACGTCGTCCTGGAGAAGAAGTGGGGCGCCCCCACGATCACCAACGACGGTGTGTCCATCGCCAAGGAGATCGAGCTCGAGGACCCCTACGAGAAGATCGGTGCCGAGCTCGTCAAGGAGGTCGCCAAGAAGACCGACGACGTCGCCGGTGACGGCACGACGACGGCGACCGTCCTGGCGCAGGCGCTGGTCCGCGAGGGCCTGCGCAACGTCGCCGCTGGCGCCAACCCGATGGCGCTCAAGCGTGGCATCGAGAAGGCCGTGGAGCGAGTGAGCGAAGAGCTCCTCAACATGGCCAAGCCGGTCGAGACCAAGGAGCAGATCGCGGCCACCGCCTCGATCTCCGCCGCGGACCCGATGATCGGCGAGATGATCGCCGAGGCCATGGACAAGGTCGGCAAGGAAGGCGTCATCACCGTCGAGGAGAGCAACACCTTCGGCCTCGAGCTCGAGCTCACCGAGGGCATGCGCTTCGACAAGGGCTACATCTCCGGGTACTTCGTCACCGACCCGGAGCGCATGGAGGCCGTCCTCGAGGACCCCTACGTGCTGATCGTCAACTCCAAGGTCTCGGCGGTCAAGGACCTCCTCCCGTTGCTGGAGAAGGTCATGCAGGCCGGCAAGCCACTGGTCATCATCGCCGAGGACGTCGACGGCGAGGCGCTGTCGACCCTGGTCGTGAACAAGATCCGCGGCACCTTCCGCTCGGTCGCCGTCAAGGCCCCGGGTTTCGGCGACCGCCGCAAGGCCATGCTGCAGGACATCGCGATCCTGACCGGTGGCCAGGTCGTGTCCGAGGAGGTCGGCCTCAAGCTCGAGAACGCCGGCACCGACCTGCTCGGCCGGGCCCGCAAGGTCGTCATCACCAAGGACGAGACGACGATCGTCGAGGGTGCTGGTGACGCGGAGCAGATCTCCGGCCGGGTCAACCAGATCCGCGCCGAGATCGAGAAGTCGGACTCCGACTACGACAAGGAGAAGCTCCAGGAGCGTCTCGCGAAGCTGGCCGGCGGCGTCGCCGTCATCAAGGCCGGCGCAGCCACCGAGGTGGAGCTCAAGGAGCGCAAGCACCGCATCGAGGACGCGGTGCGCAACGCCAAGGCCGCCGTCGAGGAGGGCATCGTCGCCGGTGGTGGCGTCGCGCTCCTGCAGGCGTCGACCTCGGCGTTCGACAAGCTCGACCTCGAGGCCGACGAGCTGACCGGTGCCAACATCGTGCGCATCGCGCTCGAGGCGCCGCTCAAGCAGATCGCGGTCAACGCCGGCCTCGAGGGCGGCGTCGTGGTCGAGAAGGTGCGCAACCTCGAGGTCGGTCACGGCCTCGACGCGGCCACCGGTGAGTACAAGGACATGATCAAGGCCGGCATCATCGACCCGGCCAAGGTCACCCGCTCGGCGCTGCAGAACGCGGCGTCCATCGCGGCCCTGTTCCTCACCACCGAGGCCGTCATCGCCGACAAGCCGGAGAAGGCTCCGGCCGGCGGCAACATGGGTGGCGGCGACGGCGGCATGGGCGGCATGGACTTCTAGTCCCACCGCGCACTGCGCCGCACCACAGCACGTCCCGACGGGCGGTCCTCCTCACGGAGGGCCGCCCGTCGGCGTACTCCGGTGGGACCACGCCGCTGCTGGTCGCCCCTACCGCGGCGTTCTCGGGTCGGCCGCGGCCTGCAAGCCACTGGTGACCCGAGTTGATCACGGATCCGTGATCAACTGGGGCCGATCGGTGGTAGTTCGGCGACGTTGTACGGTGGCCGGCGGCCCACCTCGACACCCTTGGGAGACACCAGATGTCCGAGCCGTACGACCACCTGATCGAGGCCTATGCGCGGCTGGTGGTGCGGGTCGGCGTCAACGTCCAGCCCGGACAGCGGGTCGTCATCCGCGGGATGGTCGAGCACGCGCCGGTGGTGCGCGCGCTCACGACGGAGTGCTACCGCGTCGGCGCCAGCAAGGTGACGGTGGAGTACGGCGACCAGCACGTCGCCCGTGCCGCGGCCGAGCTGCAGCCGGAGGAGATGCTCGGGACGTCGCTGCCGCACGAGCTGGAGGGCGTCCGGGCCTGGAAGGAGGACCGGCCGGCGCTCATCTCGCTGACCGGCAACCCCAACCCGACGATGATGGAGGGCCTCGACCCCGACCGGCTGGTGAAGATGCAGCCAGTGGAGATGATGCGCGAGGTCATGCCGATCGTCGCGACCAACACGGTCGCGTGGACGGTCGTGGGCGCACCGAACCCGGGCTGGGCGCAGAGCGTGCTCGGCACGCCGGACGTGGCGCGGCTCTGGGAGGCCGTAGCGATCGCGACCCGGCTGCACGACGCCGACCCGGTGCAGTCCTGGCGCGACCACATCGCCAAGCTCCAGCTGCGGCGGGACATGCTCAACTCCCGCCGGTTCGACCGGATCCGCTACCGGGGACCCGGCACCGACCTCACCGTCGGCCTGCCCCCCACGGCGCGCTGGATGGGTGGCTCGACCACGAACGCCGACGGCACCGAGTTCGTCCCGAACCTGCCCACCGAGGAGGTCTTCATCTCCCCGGACTGGCGGCGCGCCGACGGTTTCGCGCGCACCACGGCACCGTTCTACGTGCCCGGGCTCAACGTGCTCGTCGAGGGGCTCGAGCTCGAGCTCGCCGACGGCACCGTCAAGGGCGCCAGGGCGACCCGCGGCGAGGACGTCGTGCAGAAGCAGATGGACAGCGTCCCCAACGCCCGGCACCTCGGTGAGGTCGCGATCGTCGACGGCGACTCCGCGGTGCGCCGCACCAACCTGACCTACGGCGACATGCTCTACGACGAGAACATCGGCTCGCACGTGGCGTGGGGCTCCGGTTTCCCGGTCGGGTTCGAGCGCGGTCTGGAGATGAGTGTGGACGAGCTGCGCGAGGCGGGCATGAACTCCTCGCCCACCCACGTCGACGTGGTCGTCGGCAGCCCCGAGGTCGAGATCGACGGCATCCAGGCCGACGGCACCACGGTCCCCCTGACCCGCGGTGACGTGTTCGTCCTCGCCGAGGCCTGAGCCGGTGGGTGTCGACCCGACCCCCACCGAGGTCGACGCGTCGTTCTGGGCGTTGCTGCCGCGCAAGAGAGTGGGTGCCGGGGTCGTGCCGGTCGACGACGCCGGCCGGGTGCTGCTGGTCGAGCCCGCCTACAAGCCCGGCTGGGAGGTGCCCGGCGGCCTGGTCGAGCCGGGCGAGGCACCCCGCGCGGCTGCGCAGCGCGAGGTGCGCGAGGAGCTCGGTCTCGACGTGGTCGTCGGGCGGCTGGTCGTCGTCGACTGGCAACCGCCCGGCCGCCGCCCGGACGACGGGCTGATGCTGCTGTACGCGTGCGAGAGCGTCGGCAGCGAGCGGATCGTGCTGCAGGAGTCCGAGCTGCGCTCGTGGCGCTGGTGCGATTCGGACGAGGTGGCCGCGCGGACGACGCCGTTCATGGCCCGCCGCCTGGCGGCCGCTGTGGCGGCGATCGGCAGCGGCGCGACGGTCGAGCTGGAGGACGGCTACCCGGTCGGCTGAGCGGCGACGATGACGAGCCGCTCGGCGGTGGCTGAGGTCAGGTCCACGGCGCCTGGACGGCGGTGCGGTGATCCCGCCGTCCGGCGCGCGGACGGCGGTCCGTCCGGCGTCGTCCTCTCGGGCGCTCTGAGCTCGACGTCCACACCTCGCTGAGCCACCAGGAATCTGCTGCAGAGTCAGGCGCGGCCGACGGCGTCGAGGTGACCGAGAGCCTGGCGGTACGACGCGACCAGTCCGCACTCGACGTAGCGGATCCCGCGTTCCGCGCAGAACGCGCGCACCAGCGGCTGGGCCCGGCGCAGCGACGGCCGCGGCATGCTCGGGAAGAGGTGGTGCTCGACCTGGTAGTTCAGCCCGCCCAGCGCCAGGTCGACCGCCGGGTTGCCCTTGACGTCGCGGGAGGTGAGCACCTGACGGCGCAGGAAGTCCCAGTTGTCCCCGGGCCGCTCGATGGGCATCCCCTTGTGGTTGGGGGCGAACGACAGCCCCATGTAGAGGCCGAAGACCGCCTGCTGCAGCGCCACGAAGGCCAGCGCCTGCCACAGCGGCAGGACCAGCGCCACCACCGCGACGTAGGCCGTCACGTGCAGCAGGAGCAGCCCGCCCTCGAGCCACCGGCCGCGTACGGTGCGCGAGCGCAGCGCGCGGAAGCTCGCGACGTGCAGGTGCAGCCCCTCGAGCAGCAGCATGGGCAGGAAGAGGTACGCCTGCACGGACGTGAGGGCGCCCACCAGGCCGCGCCGGCCACCGCGCTGGGTCGCATCGAACACCAGGGCGCCGGACCGCACGTCGGGGTCGCGTTCGAGATCGTTGGGGTGGGCGTGGTGCCGGTTGTGCTTGTCCATCCACCAGCCGTAGCTCAGGCCGATCCCGGCGTTGCCCGCCAGCACCCCGAACGCGTACGCCGCGCCTCGCGACCGGAACACCTGCTTGTGGCCGACGTCGTGGCCGAGGAAGCCGAGCTGGGTGAACATCACCCCGAGGAAGACCGCGGTGAGCAGCTGCCACCAGCTCGGGCCGACGACGACGAGCACGGCCCAGCCGGCGCCGAGCAGCAGCACCACGGAGGCGGTCATCGAGACGTAGTAGCCGGGCCGGCGGTGCATCAGCCCGGCCGCCTTGACCCGTCGGGAGAGCTCGGCGTAGTCGCTGCCCGGCGTCGGGGTGGTCGGGGTCGCAGTCGTGAGAGGTGCCGTCATGGCGTGCCGCGTCTCTGGAGAGCCTGCGCGAGATCGCCGGGTCCGGGACGGCCGCGAATGATGAGGTGAGCCTAGCCGCCCTGGGACGGTCGAAACGTGCGGCTAGCGACCTGAGGCCACGGACTCGAGCGGGCGCACCCAGGTGGCCTCGCCGGCGTCGAGGTGCAGCTCGGCGTCGCACTCCGCCGCGGCGTCCGGGTCGTGGGTGGCGAGCACCACCGCCGCGCCCCGGTCGGCCTCGGCGCGCAGCAGCGCGACCACCTTGGCCCGGTTGACGGCGTCGAGCTCGCTGGTGGGCTCGTCGGCCAGCACGACGGCGCCCTGCTGGGCCAGCCCGCGTGCGACCGCGACCCGCTGCTGCTGACCGCCGGAGAGCTCCTCGATGAGCTGGTTCCCGGCGGCGCCCAGACCCACCGACTCCAGGGCGGCGGCCGCGCGCGGTCCCGCGTCCTTCGCCGCGACGCCACCGGCGAGCAGCGGCACGACGACGTTCTCGGTGGCCGTGAGCACGCTGGCCAGTGCGTTGTCCTGGGGGATGAGCACGACGCCGACGGCGCTGGTGTGGTCGCGGTCGCGTGGCACCTCGCCCGCCACCAGCACCTCGCCGCGCTGCGGGCGGACCAGCCCGGCCAGCACCCACAGCAGGGTGGTCTTGCCCGCGCCGGACGGGCCGGTGACCGCGACCATCCGGCCCGGCACGGCCCGCAGGTCGACGCCGGCCAGCACCTCGTGGCCGTCGTAGCCGACGTGGACGTCGCGGGCGATGATCTCGACCGGTGCCGTCGGCGTGGCCGCCTCGGTGCTCATGCCACCGTCCCCTCGTCGGCGTCGGTGCGGTCCAGCCGGACGGCGGACTCGTCGACGATCGTGACACGCAGCAGCGACCCGGGCGGGACCCGCTCGAGGACGTCGGGGGGCAGGGTGAGCGAGCCGTCGCGCCCGACGACGGCGTACTCCTCGCCTCGCCGGCCCTCCGCCCCTACCCGGCCGTCGCGGATGGTGACGGTGCGCGGCAGTCGCTCGGCGACGTCGGGGTCGTGGGTGACCGCGACGACGGTGGTGCCGAGGTCGCGGTTGATGTCGATGACCGCCGTGAGGACCTCGTCGCGGCCCTCGTGGTCGAGCTGGCTGGTGGGCTCGTCGAGCAGCAGCAGCCCCGGCCGGGCGGCGAGGCCCACGCCGACCGCGAGTCGCTGGCGCTGGCCGGGCGAGAGGTGGGTGAGCGGCGTGCGCGCGTGGTCGGCCAGGCCCACCAGGTCGAGCACCTCGTGCGGCTCGAGCAGCAGCACGGCGTCGGTGCCGTTCGCGAGCCGGCGCGCGCCGCGCTGGGCGAACCGGACGTTGTCGACGGGGTTGGCGTAGGGCAGCAGGTTGCGCATCGCGCCCTGCAGCACCACGCCCACGTCGCCGGCGCGCATGCGGGCCAGCCCGCGCTCGTCCATCCGGGCGATCTCGTGCGACCCGACCGTCAGCCGCCCCGCCGACGGTCGCAGCAGGCCGGCGAACAGGTTGAGCAGCGTCGACTTACCGGAGCCGGACGGCCCGAGCAGGCCGACGACCTCGCCGGCCGCGACGTCGAGGTCGACCCCGGAGAGCGCGACCACGTCGTTGCCCTCGAGCCGGTAGATGTGCACCAGCCCGTGGGCGGACACCGGGATGCCGCCGCTCACGTCGTGGCCTCCGTCGTGAGGTGGGTCATCGGACTCCTTCCCGCAGGCGGTCGGGGCGACCGCTGCGCAGCTGCAGCACGGCGACGGCCAGGCCGACGCCGACGAGGAGCAGGCCGAGACCGCCGACAGCGGCCCAGGCTGTCGGCGCGTCCGGGACGTAGCGCACCTCGACGAAAGCGGACGGGTCGTCGAACTGCGGAAGGGCCGGCAGCACGACCCAGGTGGCCACGAGCGCGGCGACGGCGCCGCAGGCGAGGGCGACCAGGACGGTGCCGACGTTCTCGCGCAGCAGCAGCGCCCGCACCGTACGGCGACGCACGCCGACCACGCGCAGGGCGGCCACCTCGTAGGCCCGCTGGCGCCGGCCGACGTACGCGGCGACCAGCAGCGCCCCGACGGCGACCACGACGGCGGCGCCGCCGCACACCAGCAGCAGGCGCAGGGCCAGCACCGCACCGTCGCCGGCGTAGACACGCTCGAGCCCGCCGCGGGTCTCGCGTCGCAGGACGGTGACGTCGTCCTGCTTCAGCGACCGGCGCAGCGCCGCCTCGGCGCGCGGGTCGTCGCGGGACAGCCACACCTCCCGGTCGCCCAGGGCGGCGTCCTCGTCGAGGCGCAGCGCGAGGTCGAGGTCGACCAGGGCGGCGTCCCGGCCGAGCCGCGGGACGTACGCCGTGGGGTGCGTGGTGCTGTAGCGCGTGGCGGTGCCGTCGAGCCCGGTCGTGGTCTCGACGGGCAGGGTGCCGCTGTCGGGAGCGGCGGCGCCGACCGCGCCGCCGACGTACGCCGGCAGCGGCTCCGGCGAGTCGCCCCGGACGATCTCGGCGAACGGGCCGCCGGGCGCGCGCAGGGTGACGGCGAGGCCGCCGGCCCCCGGCGTCAGCCGCAGCTGGGGCCCGCCGACGGTGGGGGCGCCGGGCCGCCAGGCGCCGGCCGCGCCGAAGGTGCCCGGCAGGTCGGCCGGCGCGCCCCCGGGCGGTGCCAGGGCGAGCGACCTGAGGACCAGCTCGGCGGTGGCGCTCTCGATGTCCGTGCCGGGGTGGTCGACAGCGAGCGAGACCAGCCGGCAGCCGTCTGCGGTGCAGCCGGCCGGTAGGTCGACCGCATAGGTCCGGGCTCCGCGCCGCAACGTCCCGAGGTCCACCCGCTCGACGGTGCCGCCCTCGTCGACCTCCGCGGTGAGGCGCAGCGGTGACGGCGAGGCGACCGATCGCACGTCGACGCCGACCACCAGCCGGCCGGCCCCGAGGCGGACCGGCGGGGGCAGGTCGGGGCGCAGCACCCCTGCGACCGGGTCGTCCGGCCGGGCCCCGGGCGCGCCCCAGTCGAGGATGCTGTCGGCGCGCGCGGAGTCGACGGCGAGCAGCTGCGCCTCCTGGCTGCTCGTGGTGACCTGTACCGCGGCCATCGCGTAGCGGCCTTCGGGATCGGCGGACCGGACGGCGTCGAGCAGCGCCCGGTGGCTCGGGGCCCGCACCTGGAGCACGACCTCGGCGCCGGTCTCGGCGCCGGCCCGCTCGTGGCGGTTGCGCTCGGCGACGGTCCACGCCTGGACGCCGACGAGCAGCAGGCAGGTGGCCACCGCGAGGACGGAGGCGATCCGCGCTGTGCCGGGCCGCCGGGCGACGCCCGCCCAGCCGACCGCACCCGACGCGTGGCCGCGGTCGAGCGCGCGTGCCGTACGTCGCCGGGCGACCCGCACGAGGACGCGGGCGGCGAGCAGACCCCCGGCGACCGCGACCATCCCCGGAGCGAGCAGCGCCACCGGGCTGGGCCGGCTGCCGCGGTCGTTCACCAGCTGCACCACGCCGGCCACCGCCAGCACCAGGACCACGCCCTCGACCAGGCCGGCCCTGCGGCCCGCACGCCGCGGCGGCACCCGGCGGAGCAGCTCGGAGACGGGGCGGTTGAGCACCTGCCGGGACGACAGCGCCGCGGTGACGACGCCGCCGAGGACGGTGCCGAGGACGGTGAGCAGGACGGTCCAGGTGAGCACCACCTGGGTGCCGGGCGCGAACACCCGGTGGGCGGCCCCGCGCACTGCCAGGTAGCCGACCACGGTGCCGAGCGGTGCGGCGACGAGAAGCAGCAGGAGCACCTCGGCCAGCCCGAACCGCCGGGTCTGCCGGGCGCTGAGACCGCGCAGCTTCGCCAGGCCGAGCTCCGGTGAGCGCTCCTCGGTCGCCGAGCCCACGACGAGGAACAGCGTCCACCAGCTCAGCAGGACGAGCTGGGTGACCGCGAGCGGCGCGGCGATCCGGACCAGCTCGCGGCCGTCGTCGGCGCGGGCCAGGGCGGCCGGCAGCTGGGAGTAGGTCGTGAGCTGGTAGCGGGTGTTGACGTCGCCGAGACGCCGGATCTGCTGCCGCAGCGCGGTCGCGTCGTCGAGCCGGACCCGGCCGGGCAGCACCGGTACGTCGACGGAGTAGGTGGTGATCCCGGCGAGCCGGGCCCCGCCCGGCCCGACGAACACCGGATCCGCCGTGGGAGGTGCCTCGCCGAGTCCCCTCGGCGTCGACTGCGGGTAGTACGAGGAGAAGTACGGCCGGCCGGCCCAGTACGGCGACTGCACCGTTACCGGGTCGAACGTGCCGACGACCGTGACGTCGAGCTGCGGCGGCCCGACGTCCTCGATGGTCGCCGAGCCCGGCAGCTCGATGTGCACGGCTTCGCCGAGCCGGGCGCCGATCAGGGCGAGGCTTCGCCGGGTGACGACGGCCTCGTCCGCGGCGGTGGGACACCGGCCGGCGGCCAGGGTGAAGCGTTCGCAGGCGCCCTCGCGCTCGACCACCTGGCCGACGACCTGCCCGCCCCGGAACGGGCCCGCGGTGGGGGAGTAGCTGCCCTTCCCGGAGTACGACAGCCGGGGAACGCCGAACGCCGGGTGCGTGAGGACCTGGTGCATCTTGTCGACCTCGAAGGACCCGCTCTGCGCGGCACCGAAGCCGACACCCGCGCCGGACTGCGGGACCGACACCTGCACCGAGAGCGTGAACGCGTCGGCGCGGCGCAGGGTGTCGCGGACGATCGACTCCTCCGCGGCCCGGGAGTACAGCGGCGCCACCACCGACGCTGCGCTGGCGACGGTGGCGAGGACGAGGACGATCAGCGCCGTGCTGCGGCGGAACCACAGGCCGGCGACCGCGAGCCGCAGGGTCGTTGCGCGCCCGCCCGCGGCCGGGCCGCTCATCGGCCCTCCCGGAGCCGGGCGGGGACGGCCGAGGACGCCAGCGCCCGGCCGACGGCCACCGAGACGGCGCAGAGCAGGACGAGGGAGCCGGCGGCCGTCACGGCGACCGCCGCCCACGCCGGGTCGAGGACGAGCGGGGTGCTCCGGTCGGGCGTCGCGAACAGCGGGATGTCGGGCAGTGCGGCCTGCGCCGCCACCAGCCCGAGCACCGTGCCGGCGACGACGCCGAGCACCGCGACGACGAGGTGCTCCCGCACCGAGGCGCGCCGGACGGTCGAGGACGGCACCCCGACCAGCCGCAGGCCGGCCAGGTCGCGGGCCCGGCCGGCGCCCGACGTGGCGACGCCGACCACGAGCACGGCGGCGGCGAGGACCACGGCCACCACCCCGGCCAGGACCGCCAGGCGCAGCGCCAGCGCCGGGCCCTCGTCGGCGAACGCCGACACGTGGTCGCCGGTGGTGTCCCGCGACAGCACCTGCAGCCCGTGGTCGTTCAGCTGCCGGCGCAGTCGCGCCTCGCGTACCGGGTCGTCGTCGGCCAGCCACACGGCGTACGACGTCTGGCCCGGGGCCAGGGACGGTCCGGCGGCGAGCGCCTCGAGGTCGACCAGCACCCCGCGCCCGCCGGTGCGGGGGACCTGCGGCAGCCGGCCGCGCACCGCGTAGGCGATGTCGCTGGCCTGCAGGTCGGAGGCCGTCGCCAGCCGGGGCAGGCCGGGGAGGTTCGCAAGGCTCGGGACCTCGCCGGCGACCAGGGCCGGCGGGTTCACCGGGTGGGTGCCGCGCTGCGCGACCAGTGGCGTCCCGAAGGAGTCGCCCTCGACGTGCAGCGACGGGCCCTCGCTGACGAACGCCTCGCCGAAGAAGTCCGGCCGCCAGGGCAGCGCCTGCCAGGCGTCGGCTGCCTTGTTGTCGAGGTCGACGGGCGTCAGGGCGCCAGCAGTGCCCGTGCGGAGGGCGTCGATGTCGATAGACAGGTGGGCGTCGACGAAGTCGCCGAAGGTGCGCATGACCTGGACCTGGTCGAGCGCGCAGGCGGTGGTGCAGTCGACAGTGCCGGAATACGTGTGCCGGCGGCCGTCGGGAACGAGCCGGCCCAGACCAGCCCGGTGGATCACGCCGCGCGAGTCCGCCACGGCGAGGAAGAGTCGCATCGGTGCCAGGACAGGCTTGGGCACGCCCACTCCCGGGGGTGCGGCGCGCGCGGTGAAGCGTGCGTCCACCTCGACCGTCGTGCCCTGCACCCGCACCGGGTCGGGGAGGGGGGTGACGAGGCTGCGCATCCCGGCCGGCGCGGACCGGGTGCCCCAGCGGGCGATGCGGGCGAACGCCGCCGGCTCGACGGCGGTCGTGCGCGGCCCGGCGGCGCTAGCCGACGACACCGTCGCCACGGGAGTGGCGTAGCGGCCGCGCGGGTCGATGTCGAGCAGCGCCCGGCGCAGGGCGAGCGAGCTGTCGGCGTCGACGTCCAGCACGACCGGGGCGCCGGCCGCGACCTCGGCGCGGACCTCGCGGTTGCGGCCCGACACGGTCCACGCGTCGACAGCGAAGACCAGGAGTGCGCACGCCACGGTGATGATGGCGATCAGCCGGCGCAGCGCCGGCCGGCGCGCGACCTGGAGGCCGGCGAGCGCCCAGGGCAGCCGGCCGCCACGCAGGGCGGCCCGCGCCAGCGGACCGGCCGTGGGGATCGTCGCCTGCGCCAGCAGCAGGCCGCCGGCGATGGCAAGCAGTCCCGGCGCGAGCAGCGAGATGCCGCCGCCGGCACCGGAGAGCAGCGTGACCAGACCGGCGACCGCGGCGGCGGCCACGGCGCCCTCGACCAGACCGACCTGCAGGGTCGACGACCGCGGCGGAACCCGTCGCAGCAGGACGGTGAGCGGCTGCCGCAGCGTCGGCGTCCCGGCTGCCACGATCGCGAGCAGCCCCGCGGCGACCGACGCGACGGCCGCCAGCGCGACGGCCTCGCGTGCCTCGGGCCGGACGCCGGGCTCGAGCCACCAGTGGGCCGCGCCGTCGGCGACCAGCCAGCCCAGCCCGGTGCCGAGCACGCCGCCGGCGACCACCAGCACGCCCAGCTCGCGGAGCAGCATGCCGCCGGCCCCGAGCACGCCGTGCCCGCGCAGCCGGGCCAGGGCGATCTCGGGACGGCGCTGCTCGGTCGCGGCGGCGCAGACGAACGCGAGAACCACGATGCCGAGCACGGCGAGCTGGACGGCAAGCAGTGGGATGACCGTCCGGGCCTGGTCCCGCTGGCCGTTCGTCGACTCGAGCAGCGCGTTGATCGGGCTGGCGGCGGAACCGCCGAGGGTGCGGACCTGGTCGTCGACCTCCTTCGTGACGGCCTGCACCCGGGGGAGGTCGTCGAGGGTGAGCCGGGCCGCGTGCAGCGGGACGTCCAGGTGGGTGCGCAGCCCCGGCCACGGCTGGGCCGCCAGGGTCGCCCAGGGCGTGAAGACGTCGTCGACCGTGCGGACGACCGTGGCGTCCTGGGTCGGCCGCGCCGTCACCGGCGGCCGCGCGCGCCCGGCCCAGTAGCGGCTGGTCGCGTCGAGCGGCCCGTAGGTACCGACCACCGTGACCTGGCTGCTCACCCCGCCGGCCGCCGGGTCTCCCGAGCGCACCGGAAGGAGGTCGCCGGTCCGGACGCCCAGCACCCCGGTGGCGCGGACGCTCACCAGGGCCTCACCCGCCGTGCGTGGGCAGCGGCCGTCGACGACGTCGAGGTGTGCGCAGACACCGGCGCGGCTGGTGAGCCGGGCCCGGGCGGCGACCCCGGTCGGGCTGCGCAGCTCGACCTGGACGTCGGCGCCGCGCACCGCCGCGCCGAACTGCGGGGTCAGCTCGGGGCGGACCACCCGGAGCAGCTCGCCGGGCGGCGTCGGGTCGTCGGAGTCGTCGGTGACGACCAGGGTGCTGCTGGTCGCCGGGGCGTCGGCGACGACGTTGCGCACGACGGACTGCTCGACCGCGCGGGCGTACAGCGGGCCGAGCACTGCCGAGGCGGTGACCACGGCGGCGAGGACGACGACGAGCAGCGCCTGCCGGGGTCGGTGGCGCAGCGCGGCGACCGTCACCGACCCTGCCGCCATCCGTGCGCCTCCTCGACCCCCGTGCGGACGCACCGGGGTCCGGGCGGTGAACGAGGCGCGGCCGGGGTGCCAGTGCCCTGACACGCTGCCGTACCCACCTGGCCGCTGCCGAGAGCGGGGGCCTGATCGTGACGGAATCGTTGCGGCCCCCTACCACCACCCCGTGATCAGGAAGGGTTGTCGGGGATAGAGCCCGGAGGATCCTTCATGATCACGGGGTCCGGGGATCAGCCGCTGAACATGCCGGCGATCTTGCGCTCGGTCTCGTCGTAGCCCTGGCCGGCCTGCGAGAGCAGCTGGCTGATGCCGGCCAGCGCCTGCTGCAGACCGTTGGCGTTGCGGTTCCAGTCCTCGTACAGCGAGTGGAACCGCTCCTGCGCGGCGCCGCTCCAGGTGCCGCTGATCGGCAGCACCCGGCTGCGCAGGCCGCCCAGCTCGGACTCGATGGAGCCGGCCGTGCCGTTGACCTGCTGGGACAGCGAGAGCAGCTCGGCCGGGGTGACGCGGAACGCGGTCATGGGTGACCTCCTGGATGAGTACGTCGGGTGCAGACGAACCTACGGAGATCGCCGCGACCGGCCGCGCAGTTGTGCACAGGCCCCGATCACCTCGTCGTGCGTCGCTCGTTTGCGACCTCAGCCCCCGACATGCCGGACCTTTCCCCGGCGTGTCGGGGAGCCAGGTCGCAAACGGCGTTCTTGGCGGCGGGTGAGGGGGCGGCGGGAGCCGGGTGGCGGGGCTGGGCCGGTAGGACGGGTCAGCGGTCGAGGGCGCCGACGGGGGCGACGACCACGCCGACCTCCTCGCACACCCAGTGCGGGTCCTCGCCGAGGTCGGGGGCCACCCGCAGCTCGTGCGGTGCCGGGTCGTCGTCGTCCGGGTCGTGCGTCGCCGTGCACAGCGGCCACCGGCCCACCTGCTCGAGCAGCGCCTCCTGTACGTCCTGGGCCACCAGGCAGGCGACGAACGGCGCGCCGTCGGGCCACTGGTCGACCCACCAGCGGCGCGCGGTGAGGACCTCGTCGACCACCGAGACGGTCGCGGCGTTGTCGAGCCCGCGGGCGGCGAGGTCGTGCAGCACCCGGGCCCGGGCCTGGAGCAGCGCGTCGGTCACCCGCCCATTCTCCGCTGCGACAGGATCAGGGCATGGCGATCCTCGTCGACACGCCCATCTGGCCGTTCCGCGGCCGGCTCTGGTGCCACCTCGTGAGCGACACGTCCTACGACGAGCTGCACGCCGTCGCCGAGGCGCTGGGGATCCCGCGGCGCGGCTTCCAGGGCGACCACTACGACCTGCCCGCCGAGCTGCGGGACGCGGCCATCGCGCTCGGCGCGCAGCCGGTGACCGGCCGCGAGCTCATCACCCGGCTGCGGGCCTCGGGCCTGCGCCGCCCGCACCGGCACTGACCGGCGTTCGTCGGGGCCGACCTCCGGAGGCGCCCGCGGGTGCCGGGTTCAGCCCGACGGCGTCCCGAACGGCGGCGGCCCGAGGATCTCGATGCCGCCGCAGCGGTCGGCCGCCGCGCGCACCAGGTCGAAGTCGACCTCGCGCTCGGTCCCGGCCGTGAGCGGCACGCTGGCCGCCAGGTAGAAGTCCTGGCAGGTGCCGGGCGTGTGCAGGGTGAGGATGGTGGCGGTCGCCGACGTCACCAGGAACGCGTGCGGGACCCCCTGCGGTGCCAGCACGAGCGACCCGGTCCCGGCCCGGTGCTCGGTGCCGTCCAGGTGCACGAGGATCTCGCCGTCGACGACGTAGAGCGACTCGTCGGCGGGGTGCGTGTGCAGCGGGGTGCACTTGCCGCCGGTCATGACGTCGGAGAACAGCAGGTACGCGCCGCCGGTGTCCTCGGCCCGGGCCAGCCAGGTGTGCTCGCCGCCGCCGTGGAACCAGCGGCGCTCGGCCTCCTCGGGGCGGTGCACGAACGCGGTCGGGGTCGCGGTGACGGACATGGAGCCTCCGAGGATTCGTGGTACTGAAGTACCACGAAGACACTCCAGTACCGTGAACGTCGTGTCAACCCCCTACGTCGAGTCCGGCCGGGCGTCGCAGAAGCGGCGGACCCACGGCGCGCTGGTGACGGCCACCCGGCAGCTGGTGGCCGACGGCCGCACGCCGACCGTCGAGCAGGCGGCCGAGGCGGCGGGCGTCTCGCGGACCACCGCCTACCGCTACTTCCCGGACCAGCGCTCGCTGCTGCTGGCGGCACACCCGGAGACGGGGACGACGAGCCTGCTCGGTGCCGACCCACCCGAGGCCGTGGCCGACCGGCTGGACGCCGTCATCACCCGGTTCACCCGGCTCATCGTCGACACCGAGGCCGCGCAGCGCACGATGCTCCGGGTGAGCCTCGAGCCGGGGCCACCCGACCGCGCACCGCTGCCGCTGCGCCAGGGCCGGGCGATCGGCTGGATCGCCGAGGCGCTGCAGCCGCTCGTGGACGAGCTCGGGGAGGCCGCCGTGCAGCGGCTGGTGCTGGCGATCCGGAGCGCGACCGGCATCGAGGCACTGGTGTGGCTCACGGACGTCGGCGGCCTGTCGCCGACCCAGGCGGCGGAGCTGATGCGGTGGTCCGCGCGGTCGATGCTCGAGGCGGCCCTGGCGGGTGACCCTCCTCGGGTCAGCGCCCGTCGCCGAGGTCGCGCAGCTCGGCGGTGACGTTGGCGCGGGCGGCCCGCTCCCACGTCGCGTGGCCGTGCCCGGTGCGGAACAGCGCCCGCCGGTTGATCAGTCCCGCGAGGACCGCCGCCCGGCCGGCGGCGAACGCGGCGTCGTCCACGTGCGCGTACTCCCGGCGGACGCCCTCGACGTACGACGCGTAGCGCAGGCCGTCGGACGCGAGGATCGCGAGGTCGGCGTCGCACAGGACGGCGCCGTTCGCGTCGCCGGGCGCGACGTCGTGGGTCGCGGTGAGGCGCACCAGCCGCGCCGCCTCCGTGACCAGCGCGGGAGCGAGGTCCAGCCCGCTGAGCGACGTGGTCGCCAGCTCCGCGCTGCGCTCCTCGTTGTCTCCGGCGGTGGGGTCATAGACGGCGTCGTGGAACCACGCGGCCAACCGGACCGCGTCGGCGTCGGCGGCCTCCCGCTCGAGGACGCCGACCCGGGCCAGCACCTCGTCGAGGTGCGCCAGGTCGTGGTAGCCACGGTGCGGCTCGGCCCACCGGCCGAGCAGTGCTGCACCCGCTCCCGCGACGTCGCCGCGTGCCCCGAGCCGGCGGCACAGCTCGAGCCAGTCGACGGCGAGGTGCCGCACCGGGGACACCTCAGGCCGCCAGCGCGTCGGGCAACGGTCGCGCGTGCACGATGGTCAGGCCGGTCACCGCGCGGGTGAGCACCACGTAGAGCCGGCGCAGCCCCTGCCAGGTGGAGGGCTCGCCGTCGACGATGGCGGCGGGCTCCACCACCACGACGTGGTCGTACTCCAGCCCCTTCGCGAGTGAGGCGGGCACCACCACGACACGGGCACCGGTGTCGTCGCGGCCCAGGACGTCGTGCGGCTGGGCCAGGGCGGCGGAGAAGGCGTCGACGTCGCGGTCGGCGACCACGACACCCACCGAGCCCGGCTCGCGGAGCACCCGGCGTACCTCAGCGGCGGCGGTGCCGACGACGTCGGCGGAGGCGACGACGTCGAGGCGGCCGTCGTTCTCCCGGACGGACTCCGGCGCACTGACACCGGGCGCGATGTGCGGGAGCAGCCGGGCGGCGAACTCGATCACGGCCGCCGGGACGCGGTAGCCGCGGGAGAGGACCTCGACGTGCGCGCCGGGCTTCCCGAGATGGATCAGGGTCTGGTCCCAGTCGGTCGTCGCCCACGGGGTGGTGCCCTGCGCGATGTCGCCGAGCACGGTGGCGGCCGCGGTGGAGCAGCGCCGTCCCACCGCGCGCAGCTGCATCGGCGACAGGTCCTGCGCCTCGTCGAGCACCACATGGCCCAGGCTCGGCACCCGCTCGACGAGGTCGGCGGCCTCGTCGACCAGGACCGCGTCGGCGAGCGACCACCGCGCGGATTTCGGCCCGCGCGCCGGCTTCGCCCACAGCAGTGCCGCCTGCTCGTCGGCGTCGAGGACGCCATCGGCGGCGCGCGCCAGCACGCCTGGGTCCGACAGCAGCGCCAGCACGACGCGGACCGGGTCGACGGTTGGCCACAGGACGTCGACCGCCTTGCGCACCGGAGAGCTACGCGCCACCGAGTCCTGCACCCGGTCGTCGGGCGCCTCCCCCGCCGCCTCCATCTTGGTGAGCACCGCGTGTGCCAGCCGCTGCGCGAGCATCGCCCGCGCGGAGCCGTACCGGACGTCGCGGGTCCGCAGCTCGGCGACGATCTCGGCCAGCTCGTACGCAGGCACCCGCCACCGCCGCGACCCGGTCGTCAGCACTACCGGCTCGGTCGGCTCGGCCAGCCCGGCGTGCACGGCGCTCTCGAGCACCCTCGCCATCCGCGGGTCGCCCTTGAGGGTCGCCACCTCGGGGTCGTCCGTGCCGCGCAGCTCGACCCGGTCGCCGACCAGCTGGTCGAGGGTGAGCTGCCGGACATCGACCTCGCCGAGCGCCGGCAGGACCGCGGAGATGTAGCCGAGGAACGCGGTGTTCGGCCCGACGACGAGGACGCCGCCGCGTCGCAGCCGGTCGCGGTGCGTGTAGAGCAGGTAGGCCGCGCGGTGCAGCCCGACCGCCGTCTTGCCGGTGCCGGGTGCGCCCTGCACGCAGATCGTCTCGGTGACGTCGGCGCGCACGATGACGTCCTGCTCCGGCTGGATCGTCGCGACGATGTCGCGCATCGGCCCCACGCGCGGCTTCTCGATCTCCGCGGCAACAATTCGACTGTTCCGGCTCGCCTCGGTCTTGTCGAGCAGGTGCTCGTCCTCGTAGGCCGTGATACGGCCACGGTCGAAGCCGAACCGCCGGCGCAGGCCCACGTGCATCGGCTCGGTGCGGGTCGCCCGGTAGAACGGCGTCGACACGTCGGCGCGCCAGTCGACGACCACGGGGTCGCCGGCGTCGTCGTGCACGTGGCGGCGTCCGATGTAGAAGCGCTCGTCGCCGTGCTCGGAGGTCTCGGCGAGGTCGAGCCGGCCGAAGAACAGCGGGGTCGCGGGGTCGTCGGTCAATGCCTGCACCCGCTTGTGCAGCGACGACGCGAGGTAGGCCTCGGAGACGGCGTCGCCGCCGTGCACGTCGAGGGCGAGGGTGGCGTCGCGCATCGCGGCCAGGTCGGCGCGGGCGGCCGCGAGGTAGGCCTGCTCGGAGACGAGCGCGGGGTCGGTGGTGGTGGGAGCGGGGGTGGTCGGGGTGGGGGTGGTCGGGGTGGGGGTGGTCGGCTCCGTCTCGGTGGGATGTCCTGCGGGCACGCGGCAGCACGCCTCTCGTCTCGTCGGCAGCACGCGGCGGCTGCCGAGGTCGTCGCTCGGCTCGTCGGGAAAGGGGGCGCAGCAGCGTACTGCCGATGGCTACGACTCGTGAACCCCGCTGCGCTACCGGCCTGCCGTCGGGCGACGGTCAGACCGGCTGGGGACGAGGGCGGTGGCTCGGCGGCTGCCGGGCCTCGAGCGAAGTGGACCGGGTAGGGACGCGCTTTCCACCCTCCGGCGGGGCCACTTCGGTGTGGGGGTGGCCGGACGAGCGAAGTGGCCCCGCTCGGCGGCTGCTTTCCGGTCCTCCAGCGGGGCCACTTCGGTGTGGGGGTGGCCGGACGAGCGAAGTGGCCGCGCTCCGCCGCTGCTTTCCGGTCCTCCAGCGGGGCCACTTCGGTGTGGGGGTGGCCGGACGAGCGAAGTGGCCCCGCTCGGCGGCTGCTTTCCGGTCCTCCAGCGGGGCCACTTGGCTGTCATGGTGCGGGATGCGGCGGACGGCGGCCGGCTGACCACCGCCTCCGCCTGTCCTGGCCGCTCTGACCTGCACCGACGGCGGGCGCCAAGCAAAGTGGCCCGGGTTGGCAGCTGATGTCCGGCCGCGCAGCGGGGCCACTTCGCTCCGGTACACCGCCATCCGCCGGGTCACCGGTCGCCGAGCCGCACAGGAATGGTCAGGCGGCGGCGAGCAGGGCGCGGCGCAGCCGCGCCAGCCGGACGTGCAGCAGGGTCGGTGACGTCGCGGTGGTCGAGAAGACCAGCCGGGCGACGAGCAGCCGGGCGAGCGGGACCGAGCGGGCGTCCTCGAGCCCGGTGACCGGTGGCACGGCGGCGGCGGGCCCGAGGCCGGCGACGGCAGCCTCCAGGGTGGACATGGCCGCGGCCACCTCCTCGGCCGCGGCGACCGGTGTGTCGCGCACCGCCGAGCGCAGCGCGTCGGTCACCCGCCACCAGACCGGGAAGGGCACCGGGTCGTCGACGCTCTTGCGGACCAGCGCGCCGGCCACGACGTGCTCGGCCAGCCGTCCGGCGAGGTCGCTCCGGCCGTGGTCGTCCAGGTTCGGCGGCACGGTCGTGAGGCGGCCGTCGGCGGTGCGCTCGGTGCCCGGGTGGGTGGCGGTGGCGGTCATGGCTGCTCCTCGGTGGAGGTCGGGAGGGGTGCGACGTCCCGACAGTCCAGCCGTCCCCTGTGAGGGGCCTGTGGGCGGTCTGCGGGTCCGCTGCGAGGCGGCCCGCACGGAGCTCTGGTGGCCCGGCCCCGGGAGAGGGACGATGCCAGGTATGCCGGAGTCGCCTGTCCTCACCTCGTACGCCAGCGGTACCGCGGACGTCCCCCTGCTCGGAGAGACGATCGGTGCCAACCTCGAGCGGACGGTGGCGCGCTGTGGCTCCCGGGTGGCGCTGGTCGACGTCCCCAGCGGGCATCGGTGGACCTACGCCGAGCTGGACGCGGACGTCGACGCCGTGGCCCGCGGGCTCCTCGGGATGGACGTCGGCGCGGGCGACCGGGTGGGCATCTGGGCGCCCAACTGCCCCGAGTGGGTGCTGGTCCAGTACGCCACCGCGAAGGTCGGTGCGGTGCTCGTGAACGTCAACCCGGCGTACCGCACCCACGAGCTGTCGTACGTCCTCACCCAGGCCGGGGTCAGCGTGCTGGTCACCGCCGAGTCGTTCAAGGGCAGCGACTACGTGGCCATGGTGGAGGAGGTGCGTGGCGACTGCCGCGCGCTGCGCGACGTGGTCGTCATCGGCCGGCCGTCATGGGATGCGATGGTCGCGGCCGGCGTCGGTGTCGGGCCGACGGCGCTGCGCGCACGATCGGCGTCGCTGTCGTTCGACGACCCCATCAACATCCAGTACACGTCCGGGACGACGGGTTTCCCCAAGGGCGCGACGCTGTCGCACCACAACATCCTCAACAACGGCTACTTCGTCGCCGGCACGTGCGGCTTCACGGAGGACGACACGGTGGTCCTTCCGGTGCCCTTCTACCACTGCTTCGGCATGGTGATGGGCAACCTCGGCGCCACCACCCACGGGGCCACCATCGTCATCCCCTCGAGGGGGTTCGACCCCGCCGCCACGCTCGACGCCGTCCAGCAGACCGGCGCCACGGCGCTCTACGGCGTCCCGACGATGTTCATCGCCGAGCTGGCGCTGCCCGACTTCGCGACGTACGACCTGTCGACGTTGCGCACCGGGATCATGGCCGGCTCGCCGTGCCCGGTCGAGGTGATGAAGCGGGTCGTCGCGGAGATGCACATGGCCGAGGTGACCATCGCCTACGGCATGACCGAGACCTCGCCGGTGTCGACGCAGACCCGGCGCGACGACGACCTCGAGCGACGGGTGTCGACGGTCGGCAGCGTGCACCCGCACGTGGAGGTGAAGGTCGTCGACCCGGAGAGCGGCCTGACGCTGCCGCGCGGCGAGCCGGGCGAGCTCTGCACCCGTGGCTACTCGGTGATGCTCGGCTACTGGGACGAGCCGGAGAAGACCGCCGACGTGCTCGACCCGGCCGGCTGGATGCACACCGGCGACCTCGCGGCGATGGACGCCGACGGCTACCTCAGCATCGTGGGCCGCATCAAGGACCTGGTGATCCGTGGCGGCGAGAACGTCTACCCGCGCGAGGTCGAGGAGTTCCTCTTCACGCACCCGGACATCGCCGACGTCCAGGTCGTCGGTGTTCCCGACGCCACGTACGGCGAGGAGCTCTGCGCCTGGGTCCGGCTGCGTGACGGCGCCCAGCCGCTGGATGCTGCCGCCGTACGCGAGTTCTGCGCGGGGCGGCTGGCCCACTACAAGATCCCGCGCTACGTCCACGTCGTCGACGAGTTCCCGATGACCGTGACCGGCAAGGTCCGCAAGGTCGAGATGCGCGAGCGGTCCGTCGAGCTGCTCGGTCTCCAGGCGGCCGCCGCCCCGAAGCATCCCTGACCGTGCGGGTGCCGAGGATCGTCACCCAGTGCCGCTGGCGGTGACGCAGCGAACACGGCCTTGCCACCTGGGGACATAAGGCGCAGATTGTCCCCCGAACCGCGTGGGAGACCCCCGGCGCGGGAGTTCCTCGTGGAGGTCAGATGAGACCGGTCCGCTCCATCGTCACCCTCGCTGCCGCGGCAGCGATTCTCGCGCTCCCCGGCGTCGCGCTCGCCGCAAGCCCGGACCCCGGGGAGGTGACTGTCGGGAGCGAGGACAGCTTCTTCTCGCCGAACAAGCAGAACGAGCCCGGCCTCGCCGTGGACCCGGTGGCCACCCAGGTGCTGGCCGCCGGCGCCAACGACAACATCGACCTCGAGCGGTGCAACGCCGGCGACCCACGGACCTGCCCGTTCACGCCGGGTGTGGGCGTCTCGGGCGTGCAGTTCTCGCTCAACGGAGGAACGTCCTGGGTCCAGCCGACGTACACCGGCTACTCGGCCCGGAACTGCGTCGGCGATCCCGATCCGACGGTGACCACCGACGCCTGCACGCCGGTCGCCGACGGCCCGATCGGGACGCTGCCCTGGTACTACGAGAACGGGCTGGTCTCCAACGGTGACCCCGAGCTCGCCTTCGGGCCCAAGCCGACGGCTGGCGGCTTCAGCTACGCCAACGGTGCACGCCTCTACTACGCGAACATCGCCACGCCGTTCCCCGGCAACCCGGGCTTCAAGGGTGCCGCCGCGATCGCCGTCTCCCGCACGGACGACGTCGCCGCCGCCGCGACAGGCAGCCAGGCAGCCTGGAAGGCGCCGGTCATCGTGACCAAGCAGAACAGCGCGCTGTTCAGCGACAAGGAGCAGATCTGGGCCGACAACGCTGCCTCCAGCCCGTACTTCGGGAACGCCTACGTCTGCAACGTCGGCTTCCGCGGGACTGCGGGGTCGGAGCCGGTACTGCTCGCGCGCAGCACCGATGGCGGCGACACCTGGTCGACCAAGCAGCTCACGGCTGCGACGAACAACGGCCAGACCGGTGGTCGTCAGGGCTGCGCGATCCGCACCGACAGCCACGGCGTCGTCTACGTCGTGTGGAGCGGCTTCGACAAGCAGCGCCAGACGGGCGTCTTCTACCAGGCCCGCTCCTTCAACGGCGGCGCGAACTTCGAGCGGCCGCGGGTGATCGTCGACGTCGCCGGCATCGGCCAGTTCGACCCGGTGCAGGGCCGGTTCACCATCGACGGCGTCGCGGGTGCCCGCACCGACGTCTTCCCGAGCATCGACATCGCGAACGGCGCCCCCACAGGCTCCGACGCCACCGACCAGATCCTGGTCAGCTGGTCCGACGACAGGGCCGGGACGAACAAGGAGCGGGCCTACCTGATCCGGTCGACCAACGGTGGAGCCGCATACTCGGCCGCGGCATCGGTCTCCCAGCCCCTCGACCGGGCCAACCAGCCCGCAGTGGCGATCTCGCCGGACGGCACCGACGCCTACCTGGTCTACAACGCCTACCTGGCCGACTGGCAGGGCTCGACGGCCGCCCCCCGGCCGATGCTCGGCGTGGTACGGCACGCGGACATCGCCGCCAACGGGGCGGTCGGTCCGTTCGCGACCGTGCACCGTGGCGTCGAGGGCGATGCCAGGGGCTCCAGCGCCAACGGCCTCACGGCGGAGTTCCTCGGCGACTACAACTACGCGGTCGCCACCCGGACGTACGGCGCCAGCGTGTGGAACGACGTCCGTGAGGCGGCCGACTGCCCCCTGATCGACCTCTATCGCCAGAAGCTGTTCGAGGCGGTCAGCGCCGGGGCGCCCCCGCTGGAGCCCGAGGAGCCCGACAACCGGGACGCCGCCGCCGAGCTGCCGCCCACGGCCCTGGGTGACCGGCCGGCACCGAACCAGGAATGTCCGCAGACCGAGGGCTCGGCGTTCGGCAACACCGACATCTACGGCTTCGTGGCCGCAGACCCCACGCCGTAGCCGCAGGCGGTACCCCGGAGGACCGGCGCGTGGGTCGCGCCGGTCCTCCGCACGGCCATGACGTGTGCGGTGACGCTTGCGGTGACGTGCGACGCCAGGTACCTTGTGACGCATGGAACCGGCCTCCGGCAACGTCGCCACCCAGCTGCGGCGGGGGGTGCTCGAGCACTGCGTGCTCGCCGTGCTGGCGAGGTCGCCGGAGTACGCGTTCGAGCTGGTCCGGCGACTGTCGGAGGTCGACGGCCTGGTCACCAGCGAGGGCACGATCTACCCGCTGCTGTCGCGGCTGAGTCGCGACGGTCTGGTCGCGACGACCTGGCAGCCGTCCGACGCCGGCCCGCCCCGCAAGTACTACGACCTGACCGCTGCCGGACGGCGGGCGCTGGACGCGTTCGCCGCCGAGTGGACCACGTTCACCGAGGGTGTCGACGACCTGCTGCGGCAGGCCGGGGTCACCGTGGGTGGGCGGCCGAGAGGAGCACGAGGTGGCCGACGTGACCGCTGACCCGGGAGCCGACCCGGTGGAGCTGCCCGAGGTGCGCGAGTACCTCGAGCGCCTGCGCGCCGAGGGGCGCCACCTCGCGCCCGACCGGCTCGAGGAGATGCTGGACGACGTCCGCGCGCACGTCCGTGAGGCCGTGGCCGCCGGGGTCGCCGCCGGCGACCACGCCGGCGTCGCCGCGCGCAACGCGCTCGAGCGGCTGGGGACGCCCGCCGAGATCGTCCGGGCGGAGGCGGAGCAGTCGGGTGGCGCCCGACCGGGCCGGAACCGGTCCCTGCGGGGCCAGCAGCGATGGTGCGCTACGGCGAGCCGGTGGCGATCTTCCTGCTGATGTTCGGCGCGTTCCTGCTCGTGGTGGGCTGGCTGGTCGGGGTCCTGCTGCTGTGGCTGTCACCGAGCTGGCGCCTGCGGGAGAAGCTGCTGGGCACCTTCGTCTGGCCGTTCGGCTACCTGAGTGTCCTGTTCGCCGGCGGCATCGTGACCGCCGTCGAGTCGTGCGTGTCGACCAGCACGGCGGCGGGCGGCAGTGACATCACGACCTGCACCGGCGGACCGCCGTACCCGGGCTGGGTGGGCGTGCTCCTCGCGATCGTCGTTCTGGTCGCACCGGTGGCGGTCGCGGCGGTCCTCTGGCGTCGCCGGCAGGCGGTGCTCGACGGGCGGGCGGCGTGACCACGCCGCAATACTCGCCACCCTGACGGCCACCGCCCTCGCGCGCTACGCCCTCGACTGACCTGACGACGCGGGGTGGACTACCAGACGTCGCCGGGCCGCTCCTCGCAGGTGATCGCGGTGGTCGGGTCGAGGTCGGCGCTGGCGGGGCAGCGCAGCACGAGGAGGCCGCCGTCGTCGTCGGGCGTGCGCTGCACCCGTCCGTCGTCGAGGCGGACCTGCGTGGGGCCACCCCACCGCTCCCAGCCGAGCCGCTCGTAGAAGGCGTGCCTGCTGGTCGACAAGGCGCCCAGCTCGTACTGCTCGCGGAGCAGGACGCCGACGGCCGTCAGGACGGCGGAGCCCAGGCCCTGACGCTCCCGCCCCGGTGCGGTCGCCACCCCCTCGACGTAGCCGGCGGCGAACGGCCGGTCACCGACCAGGAGCAGCCGCGGCACCACCGCCGCCCCCGCCACGGGGACACCCTCCTCGAGCGCGACCACCCGCCAGCCGCCGTACGTGTGCTCCCAGTCGTGCTGGTCGAAGCGGCCGCCGAACGCCGCGAACGTCAGCTCGCGAAGGCCTTCCAGCACGCCGGCCGGGAGCTCGTCGCCGTCGGCCACCTCGACGTGGAGTGCGGCCATGGTCAGCTGGCGTCGAGCGAGGGCAGGTCGTCGGAGTCGACGATCCGGTAGGCGTAGCCCTGCTCGGCGAGGAACCGCTGCCGGTGCGCGGCGAAGTCCTGGTCGACGGTGTCGCGCGCGGTCACGGCGTAAAACCGTGCGGTGCGACCGTCGGCCTTGGGCCGCAGCACTCGACCCAGCCGCTGCGCCTCCTCCTGCCGGGAGCCGAACGTGCCGGAGACCTGGATGGCGACCGCCGCCTCGGGCAGGTCGATGGAGAAGTTCGCGACCTTCGACACCACGAGCAGCGACTCCTCGCCGGTGCGGAACGCCTGGAACAGCCGCTCGCGTTCCTTGACGGTGGTGTCACCCTTGATGACCGGGGCCTCCAGCCGGGCGCCGAGGTCGTCGAGCTGGTCCAGGTACTGGCCGATCACGAGCATCTGCTCGCCGCGGTGCCGGGCGACCAGCTGCTCGACCACCCGGGTCTTCGACGGCGTGCACGACGCGAAGCGGTAGCGCTCCTCGGGCTCCGCGGTCGCGTAGGCCAGCCGCTCGGAGTCGGTGAGCGTCACGCGCACCTCGACGCAGTCGGCCGGGGCGATCCAGCCCTGCGCCTCGATGTCCTTCCACGGAGCGTCGTAGCGCTTCGGCCCGATGAGCGAGAACACGTCGCCCTCGCGGCCGTCCTCGCGCACCAGCGTGGCGGTCAGGCCGAGCCGGCGTCGGGCCTGCAGGTCGGCAGTCATCCGGAAGATCGGTGCGGGCAGCAGGTGCACCTCGTCGTAGACGACCAGGCCCCAGTCGCGGGCGTCGAGCAGCTCGAGGTGGGTGTAGACGCCCTTCCGGCGGGTCGTCATCACCTGGTAGGTCGCGATCGTGACCGGCCGGACCTCCTTGCGGGCACCGGAGTACTCGCCGATCTCCTCGTCGGTGAGCGACGTGCGCTTGAGCAGCTCGTGCCGCCACTGCCGGGCGGAGACGGTGTTGGTCACCAGGATCAGGGTGGTGGCGCCGGCCTGCGCCATGGCCGCCGCGCCGACGATCGTCTTGCCGGCCCCACAGGGCAGGACGACGACGCCGGACCCGCCGTGCCAGAAGCCGTCGACGGCCTCCTGCTGGTAGGCCCGCATCGACCAGCCGTCCTCGCGCAGCGCGATCGCGTGCGCCTCGCCGTCGACGTAGCCGGCGAGATCCTCGGCCGGCCAGCCGAGCTTGAGCAGCACCTGCTTGAGATGCCCGCGCTCGGAGGGGTGCACCGCCACCGTGTCGGGGTCCACCCGCTCGCCGACCAGCGGGCTGACCTTCTTCGACCGCACGACCTCCTCGAGGACCGCGCGGTCGGTGGTGATGAGGACCAGGCCGTGCACCGGGTGCTTCTCGAGCCGCAGCCGGCCGTAGCGGGCCATCGTGTCGGCGACGTCGACCAGCAGCGCGTGCGGCACGGCGTAGCGCGAGTAGCGCAGCAGCACGTCGACGACCTGCTCGGCGTCGTGGCCGGCGGCGCGGGCGTTCCACAGCCCCAGCGGGGTCAGCCGGTAGGTGTGCACGTGCTCCGGCGAGCGCTCCAGCTCGGCGAACGGCGCGATCGCGCGGCGGCAGTCACCGGCCTGCTCGTGGTCGACCTCGAGCAGCAGGGTCTTGTCGGACTGCACGATCAGCGGGCCGTCGGTCATCGGGGTCCCGGTCCCGTGGGGTGCTCGGTCATCCGACCATTGTCCGTCACGCCCAGCACGCTCGCCGCCACGCAGGGCGCAGCGCAGTTGTCAGCCGCTCGCCGCCGTATCCGGCGGCGAGCGGCTGACAAGTAGGGTGCGGCGCGATGGTCACCCCTGCGTCCGGACCCGGCGACCGGCCGGTGTTCGTGATCGGCTGCCCCAGGTCCGGCACCACGCTGCTCACCCTCATGCTCAGCAGCCACTCGCGGCTGGCGATCCCGCCCGAGACCCGGTTCCTGCTGCCGGTGTTCCGGCGCCGGGCGTCGTTCGGGGACCTGACCGTGACGGCCAACCGGCGGCGGCTGGCCCGGGCGGTGGTGCGCCGCCGGGGGAGCAAGTTCGGCCACCTGGGCCTCGACGCCGACCGGGTGCGGAAGACGGTCGTGCACGGCCCGCCGTCGGTGGGCTCCGCGCTGGCAGCCCCGTACCGGCTGTACGCCGCCGACCGCGGCAAGGCCCGGTGGGGCGACAAGCGCCCGGGGTACTTCCGCAACGTCGACGTGATCCGGGCGCTGTTCCCCGACGCGCAGGTGGTGCACCTGGTCCGCGACCCGCGCGACAGCGTGGCCTCCCTCAAGCGGATGACGTGGTGGCGGCACGGGACGGTCGGGGCGGTGGCCACGTGGGTGCACGCGGTCGACTGCGCCCGGGCGGCTGCTCGCCGGCTGCCGGCCGACAGCTTCCTGGAGCTGCGGTACGAAGACCTGGTGAGCGACCCGCGGCGGGAGCTCGAACGGCTCTGCGCGTTCCTCGGGGAGGACTTCGAGGAGTCGATGCTCGAGCACCAGGACGAGGCGGCCCGGCTGCCCGAGCGCCAGCGCGGCCGGTGGCACCGCGAGACGCAGAACGAGGTCGGGACCCAGCGGGTCGGCACCTACGCCGGTGTGCTCAGCGCGGGCGAGATCGCCCTGGTCGAGCGGGTCGCCGGCTCCCGGATGCGCCGGCTCGGCTACGACGTGCCGGTCCGGCGGGGGACCGGCGGCGTCCCGACCCGCATGCTGCTGCGTTACGCGAAGAAGATCGCGCAGCTGCGGCTGCGCACGACCGTCCGGGCCCGCCGGGACGCCCTGCTGGCCGCGCCGGAGGGGTCGGTCGCCTACCGCTGAGGCCCGAGGGTGCTCAGGCGCGTGGGTGCTCCGCAGCGCGCAGCCGCCCGGCCATCACGCGCAGCATCGGGACCGCGATCTCGGGGTGCGCTGCCAGCAGCTCGTGGAACGTCCACTTGGCCATCCCGAGGGTCGTCAGCCCGTCGTCGCCGGCCACGACGTCGGCGGATCGCGGCTTGCCGTCGATGAGCGAGACGTCGCCGAAGTAGTCGCCGCGGCGGAGCGTGGCGTGCGGCACGCCCGCGACCGAGGCGACGGCGCTCCCGTCGAGCACCACGTGCATCTCGACGCCCTTGGCCGAGAACGAGCGGAAGCCGCCGACGTCCTCGCCCTCGGCGATCACCGTGGTGCCCGCCTCGAACGACTCCCGGCGGCCGGCCTCGGCGATCCGCAGCAGGAGCTTGTGGTCGAGGCCCTCGAAGAGGTCCACGCCCTCGAGGACGTGCACGACGTCGGCGTCTGCAGCCATCCGCGCCTCCTGCCGGTCGGTGTCTGCCTGCAACTTAGGCGCGCGGCCGCTGCGGGGGGAGCCCCTGCCGCGACACGACGGAATCCGTCGGTTCCAGAAGGGGCGCAACCCCCGCAAGCCCGGCGGGTCGCCACTGGCAGTCGGTTGGTGCGGTTCCCGGGCGGCGCGCTCGGGAGGGTCGTCGCGCCGCCCGGGAACCGGTCGTGAGGCGGTCCTCAGGCCACGGGGAGGACCGCGTCGATGCGGGCGAGGACGGCCGCGACGGTGGCGAGGGCGGCGGTACATCGGCGCGGGTCGAGGTCGAGGGCAGTGGCCTCTGACTCGGGCTCGCTGCTCCTGCGCAGGGCGTTCCGGCGGATCTGCTGCTGCCTCACGGGGACCTCCTGCAACCCTGCGCGGCCCCGTGACTGACCGGGGATACCACCGCGGCAAGATCGTGAAACCAGGCACGCCGTGGCTGTCGTGCGGCGAGGTCAGGAGACGGCGTCGTCGTCGAGCGGGGAGACGCCGGTGATCCGGTGCACGGCGAAGGAGCGCACGGCGCCGCGCAGGTGGTCGTACGCGTTGAGGTAGCCACCCTCGACGGCGACCGGCTCGACCACGCGCTGGGTGGCCCGGCCCTCGGCGTCGACGTAGCCGATCCAGAGGGCCTCGCCGGCCCCGGCGGCCTGCACCAGCATGGCGAGGACGTCGGCGGTCGGCCGTCCGGTGCTGAGGGCGCCTGCGAGCAGCGGCTTGTCGCCGCCCCGGATCGCGCGCACCGCCGCGTCCAGCAGTGCGTCGGACGGGACGGTCGGGCCGGACGCCGCCACCGGGACCGGCCGGCGCCGGGCCGGCGAGCGGCGCGACTCAGGCCGGCGCACCACGACGTCGCCGTCGGGCCCCTCGGCAGCCGGGGCCAGGCCGGCATCACGCAGGCGGTCCAGCACGACGTCGGGTGGTGACGACGAGGCGAGCACGGTCGGCGCGATCCGGCGCAGGCCGAGGCCGCTGACCTTCCGGTCGCTCAACAGCACGCCGAGGGTCGCCTCGTCGTCGCAGCGGACGAAGGACGACGCGGCACCGACGCGTACCCGGCCGTGCCGCCGGGCGACGTCCTCGACCAGGTAGGTCAGCGGCTGCGGCACCGGGGTGCGCGAGTGCTTCGCCAGCAGCGCGGTGACGTCGCCGGCCGTCCAGCCGGCGTCGAAGGCGCGGCGCACCGTCGCCTCCGTGAAGCGGTAGACCGTCGCGCCGCCGGTGGACTCGACGTCGGCCAGCAGCCGTACCGCCCGGGACAGACCGGGCTCGAGCGGGCCGGGAGCGACCGCGGTGAGGTCGGCCTGCAGCAGGACCTGGTCGACCGGGGCCGGGAGCAGCCCGGCGAGCACGTCGACCGCAGCGTCGGGCCGGCCGCCGGCCAGTGCCCGGCCGTGTGCTGCCAGCGCGCCGCCCGACACCAGCCCGAGCCGTTCGGTCTCCCGGACGGTCCAGCGGACCAGGTCGTCCTGCAACTGGCCGCCGCGACGCGGTGCGTGCCAGCGCAACCGGGCCGCGAGGGAGGCCGTCGGGACGGCAGAGCCCACGGGCAGCGCGGCGAGGTCGGCCAGGACGGCGGCCCGCACCAGGGGGGCCACGGTGCGGTCCAGGTCCGGCCCGAGCGGCGCCAGGGTGCGCCCGCGCACATCCTGGCTGCCGGCCAGCCCCGGCACCCGGGTCGTCGTGAGCCACGCCCGCGCCAGGGTCGCCCACCGGACCGCCACCGGCTCGTCCAGCCACCCGTCGTACGCCGGTGTCGGCAGCCAGGCCTCGGCGTCGAGGCTGCCGTCGTCGCCCGACCCCAGCAGGCCGGCCGCCTGCGCCACCTCCGCGACCAGGGCGAACGTCGCCTCGTCGACGTCGAGGGTGGCGGTCGCTCTCGACCGCTCGCGCACCCCGACACCGCCGGCGCGCAGCACCTTGGGCGGCTCGGCCGACCAGAGCTCGAGCAGCTCGTCGACCAGCCGGACGACGTCGGCGGCCGCTCCGGCGCTCACCCGGTCGACCCGGTCCGCGTCGACCTCGGTGGTCTCCGGCTCCGGCACGGTCGGCTCCGGCGCGCGGTGGACCCGGCCGCCACGCAGGTGCAGTGCGACCTCGCGGGGGAGGACCACGGTGGCCGGGTCGGTGCCGACGAGCAGGCCGTGCGCCAGCAACCACTCCACCGGGCTGCCGGCCGTGGTGGCGTCCACGTCGCGCCGGGCGCGGTCCAGGTGGCCGGTCGGCGGCCCCCAGGTCATCGTGGCCAGCGCGTCCGTGGCACCGGCCGGCGCCCGGTCGAGCAGGGCCGCCAGCCGCTGGTCGTCGCAGAGCACCTCGGCGACCGCGCGGGCGGCGCGCACCGGGTCACCCCCGACCCGAGGGTCGGTGGTGTCGGCGCCCAGGTCGGCGGCGATCCGCGACAGCCGCGAGGGGCCGTACCCGTGCAGCAGCTGCTCCGCGGGCGGCCCGAGCCCGGCCGCGTGCCCCAGCACCTCGACGACCGTGCGGGGCAGCACCAGACCGCCGTCGTCGTCGCGGTAGACCAGTCCCTGCAGGTGCAGGTCGTCGAGGACGGCGGTGGGGTCGGCGCCGAGCAGCAGCCGCACGCCTGCGTCGGTGCTGTGGTCGGGCAGCGCGCAGAGCACCTCGACGACCTGGAGCGCGAACCGGTCCAGCTGGTCGAGCGCCCGGGTGACCGACGGGCGGGTGTTCGCCCGGGCGGCGAGGGAGGCGAGGTCGGACGGGACCGGCGACAGCAGGTCCGGCCGGGCACGGAGCAGCGCGACGAGCGCGGCGTCGTCACGCGCGCGCAGGTCGTCCGCCAGGCTGCGCGGCCGGAGGGTGGGCATCCGTCCCACGGTACGCGGTTCGTGGCCGGGGCCGCGGTTCGTCTAACCTCTCGCACACGTCGCGGGACCGGCGCGCACGCGACGGCGACGCGGGTCCGCGGTCCGCCCCAGGGAGGCAGCACTGTGAACAGCGACCGGCCGATCTTCGTCGTGGGGTGCCCGCGCTCCGGCACCACGATGCTGTCGCTGATGATCCACGCCCACCCCCGGCTCGCGATGCCGCCGGAGTCGCGCTTCCTGCTGAAGACCTGGCGCAAGCGGGAGAAGTACGGCGACCTCTCCAGGCCCGCCCAGCGGCTGGCGCTGGCCAAGTCGTGCGTCCGCACCGGCTCCAAGATCCGCGACCTGGGCCTCGACCCTGACGAGACGCTGCAGGCGATCCTCGCCGCGCCGCCCACGATCGGCTCGGCGTTCGGCACCGTCTTCAAGCTGTTCGCCGACAAGCACGGCGCCGCCCGCTGGGGCGACAAGCGCCCGGCGTACTACCAGGAGGTCGACGTCCTGCTGCGGCTGTTCCCGGACGCGCAGATCGTGCACATCGTCCGCGACGGCCGCGCCAACGTCGCGTCGCTGAAGAAGATGCCCTGGTGGCCCTACGACTCGATCGGCTCGATGGCCGCCTGGTCGCAGGCCGAGTACTGCAGCCAGCGCAACCAGAAGCGGCTCGCCAAGGACGTGTTCCACGTCATCCGCTACGAGTCGCTCGTCGCCGACCCGGAGCCGGTGCTGCGTGAGCTGTGCGCGTTCCTCGAGGAGGACTTCCACCCGGCGATGCTCGAGCCGAGCGAGGTCCGCGACGTCGTGCCCGAGAAGAAGACGTGGCATGGCAACCTCAAGCAGTCGGTCAACACCGACCAGGTCGAGTCGTGGCGCAAGGGGCTCGACCCGTGGGAGCTCGGCCTGATGGAGACGGTGCTGAGGCGCAAGCTCAGGCGTTGGGACTACGCGCTCTCCGGCGCCGGCACCCGGCCGTCGCCCAAGCTGGTCGCGAAGTACGCCAAGGACGCGTTCGAGCGCCGCTCGTCGATGCGCAAGCGGTGGGCCGAGGAGAGCCGCGAGGCGTCGAACGCGACCTACCCGGTGGCGGCGCAGCTCACGTCGCGGCAGGTCGAGCTCGCGAAGGAGACCGGCACGTTCACCGTCTGACCTCCGCGTCCGGCCGTCCGGTCGTCGCGGGCACGGCAGACTGGGTTCTGTGGACGACGTGACGGGCCGGCGGCTGGTGAGCGACTACCTCAGCCGGCTGCAGGCGGCGGCCTGGCGGCTGCCCGCGCAGCGCCGGACCGCGCTGGTCGACGACGTGCGGGAGCAGGTCGAGGCACGGGTCACCGGCGACGAGTCGGAGGCCGAGGTCCTGGCCGCCCTGGCGGCCGTCGGCGAGCCGGCGGACCTGGTCGCGGCCGAGACCGCCAGGGCACCGCTGCCGGCCGACCCGCCGCCCCGCCGGCACCTCTACTCGGAATGGGGGTCGCGGGAGGTCGCCGCCGTGCTGCTGCTCTGCCTCGGCGGCGTCGCGCTGCCCCTGGTGGGTCCGGTCGTCGGCCTGGTCGTGGCGTGGACCGCGGCGGGCTGGACCCGGCTGCAGAAGTCGGTGGCCACCGCGCTCGCCGTCGGGACGCCGGCCCTGCTCGCCGTCCCCACCCGGTCGGCCGCCGCCGGGCACTGGACCCTGCTGGGAATCGTGCTGCTCCTACCGCTGGCCGGGCTGGCCCCCGCCGGGTACCTCGCCTGGGTGCTGCGGCGGTTGGCGCGAGCGGGGAATGAGGCCCCGATCGCGGGGTAGGGGCGCTCCCGGCCGCCCACGGCCCCTGCTCCGAAGGTCCTGCCTGGAGGCACCCCATGACCACCGCGATCGTCGTCGTCGTCCTCGCCCTGCTCGTCCTCGCCGTGGCGGCGTACCTGTACGACCGGAAGCGCAAGCAGGAACGAGCCGCGCTGCGGGAGCGCTTCGGGCCCGAGTACGACCGGGCGGTGGGCGAGACCGGCGACCGGCGGGCGGCCGAGCACCGGCTGTCGGACGTGGCGACCCGACGCGACGAGGCCGAGATCCGCGACCTGACCGTGGCGGAGCGCGAGCGGTTCAGCGAGCGGTGGACCCAGGCTCAGGCCGACTTCGTCGACGACCCGGCCGGCGCCACCGGTCGCGCGGACCGGTTGGTCGGCGAGGTGATGCGCGAGCGTGGCTACCCGCTCGACGACGTCGAGAACCTCGGGGACCTGGTCGCCGCCGACCACGCCGGGCTGGCGCACCACTACCGCGAGGCCCACGCGATCGGGCGACGCGCGGACGAGGCGTCGACGGAGGAGCTGCGGCAGGCGTTCGTCCACTACCGCGAGCTGTTCGGCGAGCTGCTCGGCACGCCCGAGGGCCGGCACGGCTCGGTCGCCGGTCCGGGCGCAGCCGCCGCGACCACGCACCGCGCCACCGCCGACGGCCAGCTCGAGGGACAGCAACAGCTCGACCTCACCGAGGGCGAGCGGACCCGCACCGCCCCCGGCGGCGAGACGCCGCCGGCCTGACGCGCGCCGGCCGGCACCTACGCTGGGCCGGGTGCGCCCCCTCGTCGTCGGGTTCGACCTCGACATGACCCTGATCGACACCCGCCCGGGCATCGCCGCGGTGTGGGACGCGCTGTCGGCCGAGACCGGCGTGGCGGTCGACAGCGCCGATGCGGTGAGTCGCCTCGGGCCGCCGCTGTCCGAAGAGATCGCCCGGTGGTTCCCCGCCGACCAGGTCGAGGTGGTCGGCGACCGCTTCCGCGAGCTCTATCCCGATCTCGCCGTGGTCCCGGCGCCCGCGTTCGCGGGTGCGCGGGAGGCCGTGGCCGCCGTCCACGCGCACGAGGGCCGGGCGGTGGTGGTCACCGGCAAGTACGAGCCGAACGCCCGGCTGCACCTCGAGCACCTCGGGATCCCCGCGGACGAGTGCGTCGGATGGCTGTGGGGCGAGCAGAAGTCGCAGGCGCTGCTCGAGCACGGGGCGACGGTCTACGTCGGCGACCACGTCGGCGACGTCATCGGGGCGCGTGCCGCCGGCGCCGTGTCCGTCGGCGTGGCGACCGGCCCGGTGTCCGCCGACGAGCTGCACGCCGCCGGTGCCGACGTCGTGCTCGCCGACCTGACCGAGTTCCCGGCCTGGCTCGACGGCTACGTCCTGGACCGGCGGCTGGCCGACCTCGACGACGCCCTGCGCGCCCTCGGCTCGGTGGTGGTCGCGTTCTCGGGCGGCGCCGACTCCGCGTTCCTCCTCGCCGCGGCGGTGCGCGCGCTCGGAGCCGGCCGCGTCGTGGCCGCCACGGCGGTCAGCTCGAGCCTGCCGTCCTCCGAGCTGGCGGCGGCCGCGCGGTTCGCCACCGACCTGGGCGTCCGGCACCTGACCCCGGCAACCGACGAGATGAGCCGCGAGGGCTACCGCGCCAACGCCGGTGACCGCTGCTACTTCTGCAAGGCCGAGCTGCTCGAGGTCGTGCGGCCGCTCGCCGACGAGCTCGGCGTCGTCGCCGTCGCCACCGGTACCAACGCCGACGACGCCCGGGCCGGGTTCCGGCCCGGCATCCGGGCCGCGGCCGAGCGGGCCGCGGTCACGCCGTTGCTCGACGCCGGCCTGACCAAGGCGCAGGTCCGCGCGGCCAGTCGGGACTGGGGACTGGACACCTGGGACAAGCCCGCCGCGGCCTGCCTGTCCAGCCGGGTGGCGTTCGGCCTGGAGATCACCCCGAGCCGGTTGGCCCGGGTCGAACGCGCCGAGGCCGCCCTCCGCCAGGTGCTGGCGGCCGCGGGCATCGAGTCGCCGGACCAGCGGGTGCGCGACCTCGGCGTCCGCGCCCGGGTCGAGGTGTCGGCGTCTGCCGTCGAGCAGGTGGCGGCCTCGGCGGCGGTCCGCGAGGCGGTGCTCTCGGCCGGCTTCGACGAGGTCGAGGTCGACCCGCGCGGCTTCCGGTCGGGAGCGATGAACGAGCTGCTGTCCGACCCCGCCCGCTACATCTAACCGGTGGGAACCGCCCGTACCGCGGGCTATCCTGACGGGCCGCGCCCACCGGCGCGTCCGCTCCTACACGACGATCGACGAGGTGGCCCGTGCCTACCGGCAAGGTCAAGTGGTACGACACCGACAAGGGGTTCGGGTTCCTGTCCCGCGACGACGGCGGCGAGGTCTTCGTGCACTCGTCCGCGCTGCCTGCGGGCGTGGCCGCCCTGAAGCCCGGCTCCCGGGTGGAGTTCGGCATCGTGGACGGCCGCCGTGGTGAGCAGGCCCTCACGGTCACCCTCCTCGACCCGCTGCCGTCGGTGGCCGCCGGTTCCCGCAAGCCGGCCGAGGACATGGCCGTGATCGTCGAGGACGTCATCAAGCTGCTCGACAACGTCGGCAACTCGCTGCGCCGCGGTCGCTACCCGGACAAGTCGGCGGCCGGCAAGACCGCTGCCGTCCTCCGGGCCGTCGCCGCCGACCTCGAGGGCTGACCTCCCCACCAAGATCCTTTGAGCGCCGACGCACCGCCGCGTCGGCGCGTCCGGTGCTGGAGCGCACAAAGGATCATGACCGCACCGCCGTCGCCGCGCGTGCGGTGGCGCTGCATCCGGCGCGCGGAGGCACGGCGAAGGGCCGGCCGGCGTACCTACGATGACGCGGTGATCTCCAGCCGCCACCCCGCCGCGCTCGCCGTCACGGCGGCCGTGGTGCTCGCCGTCACGGGCTGCAGCGGGGGCGGCGGCAGCGACATCGAGGTGGCGCGGGTCGGCCGGGCGACGGTCACCGAGGTCGTCGAGGCCCCGGCCACCGTCACCGCCCGGGCCTCGGCCACCGTCAGCTCGCCCGCCGACGGGTCGGTCGCCGAGCTGCGGGTGCGTGAGGGTCAGCAGGTCCGGGCCGGAAGGGTGCTGCTGCGCATCGAGTCGCCCGCTGCCCGCCGGGCGCTCCGCCAGGCGAAGAAGGCCGACGCGCGGGCGGCCTCGGCCACGACGTCGGGCGGCGGACCGGTCACCCTGGCGGGTGCCGCGCAGGCCGACGCCCAGGCGTCCCGCGCGTTCGCCCGGGCCCGGCGCGCGGCGCAGCGGATCCCGGACCAGGCCGCCCGGCGGCAGGCGCTCTCGGCCCTGCAGGTGTCGCAGTCGCAGTACCGCGCGGCCCGCTCGGCCGCGGACCGGGCCGCCGCACAGCTGGCGGCCGGCCTCGGCAGCCTGTCCGACGCCGTGGCCGCGCTGTCGTCCGCGCAGCGGGTGCAGACCCGGGCAGCGGTCGCAGTTGCGAAGCAGTCGGTGGCCGCGCTCGTGGTGCGCTCGCCCGTCGACGGCACCGTCTCGCTCGCCCCGCCCGCGGGTGCCGCGTCGGGGTCGCTCGACGCGTCGGCGCTGGTCGGTCAGCTGCCGGAGAGCCTGCAGGGACAGGCCGGCAGCCTCCTCGGCGGGAGCGGGCCGACGTCGTCGGTCGACGCGGTGCTCGCCGAGGGGCGACCGGTCAGCCGCGGTCAGGGCCTGCTGACCGTCACCGACGCCTCGCAGCTGTCGCTCACGGCGCAGGTCGACGAGACCGACGTGCTGCTGGTGACGCCCGGTGTCCCGGCCTCCGCCGAGCTCGACGCAGTGCCGGACGCCACCTACGAATCCTCCGTGACCAGCATCGACCCCACCCCCACCCAGTCCAGCCGGGGCGGGGTGACCTACGTCGTGCGGCTGTCGCTCGGCCGCGGCACGAGCGCCGCCGGGGCGGCAGCACCGACGCCACGACCCGGCATGAGCGCGGTCGTCGACCTCGACGTCCGCACCGCGCGCGACACGGTCGCGGTCCCCGCGGCCGCCGTCTTCCGCGACGGGCGGCGGGACGCCGTCTGGGTCGTCCTGAACGGCAGGGCGCGCGAGCGGCAGGTGCGCCTCGGTGCCCAGGGCGAGAGCCGCGTGCAGGTGGTCGAGGGGCTGAAGATCGGCGAGCGCGTCGTGGTGCGCGGTGCCGACCAGGTACGCGCCGGCGACGAGGTCCCGTGACGCAGGCCGTCGCCGACGGTCGCACCACCGGTGGCGACGTCGCCGCGGTGGAGGCGCTCGACGTATGCCGCAGCTACCAGCTCGACGGTGTCTCGGTCGAGGCGCTGCGCGGCGTGAGCCTGCGGATCGACCCGGGGGAGTATGTCGCCGTCGTGGGGCCGAGCGGCAGCGGCAAGTCGACCCTGATGCATCTCATGGGCTGCCTCGACCGGCCGACGTCCGGCGTGCTCCGGGTCGACGGCCGCGACCTGGCGATGCTGCGCGACGAGGAGCTCGCCGAGCTGCGCAACCGCACCATCGGGTTCGTCTTCCAGTCCTTCCAGCTCCTGGGTCGCACGTCCGCGATGGACAACGTCGCCCTGCCGCTGGTCTACCGCGGCGTGCGCCGGTCGGAGCGGCGCGAGCGCGCCGAGGCCGCGCTGCGGGCGGTCGGCCTCGGCCACCGGCTGGAGCACCGGCCGTCGCAGCTGTCCGGCGGCGAGCAGCAGCGGGTCGCGATCGCGCGCGCCCTGGTGGGGGAGCCCCGGCTGCTGCTCGCCGACGAGCCGACGGGCAACCTCGACACCCGCAGCGGCACCGAGGTGATGGCGATCCTCGCGGGCCTGGTCGAGGACAGCGGCGTCGCGGTCGTCGTGGTCACCCACGACCTGGAGGTCGCGGCGCTGGCCGGGCGCCGGGTGCACGTCCGTGACGGTCTGCTGGAGACGGATGCCCCATGAGGGCCGGGGAGGCGTTCCGCGTCGCGCTGGACGCCCTGCGGGCCAACCGGCTGCGCAGCGCGCTCACCATGCTCGGCGTCATCATCGGCGTCGCCGCCGTCGTAGTCCTCGTCGCGCTCGGCAGCGGGGCCAAGCAGGAGGTCGAGGACCAGGTCGAGGGGCTCGGCTCCAACATCATCATCGTCGTGCCGGGGAAGTTCGAGCTCGGCTCGGCGCCGTCGGTCAGCCGCCTCACCCTCGACGACGTCTCGCTGCTCGGCCGTGTCGTGGGTGACGAGCGGCGGGTCGCCGTCTCGGTCGCGTCCGGCGAGAACGTCGGCGTGGGCCGACGCGAGACCTTCGTGACCGTCAACGGGGTCAACGAGAACGTGCCCAACGTCTTCGACCGGCCGCTGGCGCGCGGCGAGTACATCACCGGCTCCGACGTCGACACCAGACGCCGGGTAGCGGTGCTGGGCTCGACCGTGGTGCGCCGCGTCTTCGGCGACGTCGACCCGCTCGGCCGGCAGGTCTCGATCGCCGGCGTGCGCTTCCGCGTCATCGGCGTCTTCTCCCCGGTCGGCTCGACGTTCGGGGTCGACCGCGACACCGAGGTGCACATCCCGGTGACCGCGGCGCAGCGGCTGTTCGGCGTCGACCGGATCGACGCGCTCGCGGTCAAGGCGCCGCGCGCCGACGACGTCGAGCCGCTGCAGAAGAAGCTCACGGCCGCGTTGACGGACAAGTACGACGGCGAGGAGTTCTCGGCGGTCACCCAGACACAGATCCTGGGCACCATCGGCCGGATCCTCGGCCTGCTCACCCTGGTGCTGGCGGCGATCGCGGCCATCTCGCTGCTGGTCGGCGGCGTCGGCGTCTCCAACATCATGCTGGTGAGCGTTCGCGAGCGGACCCGCGAGATCGGCCTGCGCAAGGCGCTCGGTGCCCGGCAACGCGACATCCTGCTGCAGTTCCTCATCGAGGCTGTTCTGCTCTGTGTCGTCGGCGGCCTGATCGGCATCGGCCTCGGCGTCGGCGGCTCGCTGCTCGTCGCTGCGGTGTCGCCGCTGCCGGCGGTCATCGCCTGGTGGTCGCCGGTGCTCGCGTTCGCGGTGTCGGCGGCCGTCGGCATCTTCTTCGGGGTCGCCCCCGCCCGCAGGGCCGGACGGCTCGACCCGGTGGTCGCGCTGCGGTCGGAGTGACGGTGGCGACGCGTGGGCCCGGCTGCCGCCGGGTAGCGTCAGGCCCATGAGCGCGTCGGTCCTGGTCCCGTGGGACGAGGCGCTCGTCGGCTACGACTTCGGCCACGACCATCCGCTCAACCCGCTGCGGGTCGACCTCACGATGCGGCTGGCCCGCGAGCTGGGCGTCCTCGACCACGCGACGGTCAGGATGATGAAGCCGTCGCCGGCCACCGACGACGAGCTGTGCCTCGTGCACGAGAAGGAGTACGTCGAGGCCGTCAAGGCCGCGGCCGCCGACCCGGCCCGCGCCGACACCAGCCGCGGCCTCGGCACCACTGACACCCCGGCGTTCCCTCACATGCACGAGGCGTCCGCCCTCGTCGTCGGTGCCACGCTCGCCGCCGCCCGCTCGGTGTGGTCCGGCGAGACCGAGCACGCCGTCAACGTCGCCGGGGGCCTGCACCACGCGATGCCGGGCGCCGGCAGCGGGTTCTGCGTCTACAACGACCCGGCCGTCGCGATCGCGTGGATGCTCGAGCAGGGCGCCGAGCGCATCGCCTACGTCGACGTCGACGTCCACCACGGCGACGGTGTCGAGCGCGCCTTCTGGGACGAGCCCAGGGTGCTCACCGTGTCGGTGCACGAGAGCGGGCGGTGGCTGTTCCCCGGCACCGGCTTCCCCGACGAGTGCGGCGGTCCCGGCGCCGAAGGTCGCGCGGTCAACCTGGCCCTGCCGCCCGGAACGACGGACAACGCCTGGCTCCGGGCCTTCCACGCGGTCGTGCCGCCGCTTCTCGAGGAGTTCCGGCCGCAGGTGCTCGTGACCCAGCACGGCTGCGACAGCCACCTCATGGACCCGCTCGCCCACATGGGCCTCACCCTCGACGCCCAGCGGATGTCCTACGAGGCGCTGCACGACCTCGCGCACCGCTACGCCCACGGCCGCTGGCTGGCCACCGGCGGCGGCGGCTACGAGCTGGCGCAGGTCGTGCCGCGGGCCTGGACGCACCTGCTCGCCGAGGCGGCCGGCAGCCCGGTGCCGCCGGGCACCCCGGTGCCCGCCGGCTGGCGCGAGTACGTCGAGGAGCGCTACGGCCTCGCGACGCCGCAGCGGATGACCGACGGCGCGACCCCGCAGTGGCGCGACTGGTCCGAGGGCTACGACCCGGCCGACGCGGTGGACCGCGCCGTCATGGCCACCCGCAACGCGGTGTTCCCCGCGAACGGGCTCGGCGGGCTGCTCGACCTGTGAGCGCCCTGACGACGGAGCCGGTGCCGAGCCGCGACGAGCTGCGGGACCACCTGGTCGACACGCTGATCGCCGGTGCCGTCCGGACCACCCGCGAGGACAACCTGGTCAAGTACGGCCTGCTCGCCGGTCGCGTCCCCAAGGCGATGTTCGGGCTTGAGCCCACCGGTCGGTGGAACCTCGACGACGTCCTCGACCTGATGGTCGAGAGGGTCGGCGTCTCGCCGGACCGCAGCCACCTGCGTGGCCAGGACCGGATCGACCCGGACCGCACGCTCGACGGGCTCGACCGGATGGCCGAGCACCTCGCTCGCGCATCGCGCGACCGGTCCCGTGTGCTGTTCGCGACCGGCCATCCTGCGGGACTGCTGGTCGTGCACATGGCGGCCGCCGCCGCGCTGCGCGCCGCCGGAGCGACCGTCCTCACCCCCGGTGCGGGGTTCGAGTGGAGGTCGACGACGCGGTGGGGCCGGGTCGACCGGCACGTCCGCTACGTCGCCGATGTCGGCGTCGCCAGCAGCGTCGGCAACCTCGACCACACCCACTCGCCGGCGCCCATGCGCGGCGTGCTCGCCGCCCTTGCGGCCGACGGTGCGGGACCCCCGGACCTCGTGATGGCCGATCACGGCTGGGCCGGTGCCGCCGGCCAGGCCGGCATCACCTCCGTCGGCTTCGCCGACTGCAACGACCCGGCACTGTTCGTCGGCGAGGCCGAGGGCACCGTCGCGGTCTCCGTGCCGCTCGACGACAACGTCCCGCCGCACCGCTACGCCCCGATGACGGCGTACCTCCTGCGCGCCGCCGGCCTGCACTGACCACCTCATGATCATCAGCTCACGACACGCTCACCGCGGCCGGGTGTCGCGGGCAGTTCGCGAGCGGATGATCTCCACGGGGGCACCCCGACGGCGGGCGCCGAACGGGTGACCCCCACTGCCGGTTTCGGTCCCCCCTTTCCCAGGAGGCACATCCGCACCTACTCTGGGGGCCAGAGCGCGTACGCCTTTCGCGCACCGGTGGGGAAGCCGGCGCCCGTCACGTGCTGAAGGTCCGGTGCGTCATGCCTGCTCAGGGTCCCAAGGACCGTCCGTTGTCCGAGGTCACGTTCCTGACCGTCGCCGAAGTGGCGTCGGTCATGCGGGTCTCCAAGATGACCGTCTACCGCCTGGTGCACGCGGGCACGCTGCCTGCTGTGCGGGTCGGCCGCTCGTTCCGGGTGCCGGAGAAGGCCGTGCACGACTACCTCGACCAGGCCTACGTCGAGACTGCCTGAGCGACTCCCCGGCGCCCCGGCGCCCGCGACGACGAAGCCCCCGCCCACCCCTGCCGTCGGGGTGAGCGGGGGCGGTGTCGTCCCCGAGCGGCGCGCCGGCTACCCGGCGTCGGTGGCGGTCAGCGTGAACGGCACGTTCGCGCCGCTCCACAGCTGGGTCAGCACGTAGGCCGTCCCGCCGGGGATCACCCCGGACTCGTCGACGTTCGACGTGGCGGTGGACCCGAGCAGAGTGCAGTCGGCCGCGTAGAAGTACACGTCCAGGTCGTGGCCGGCGGGTGTCTCGTCGCCGGTCACGGTGACCGTGTGCACGCCGTCACCGAAGCCGCTGGGCAGGGTGCTCACCCAGCCGTCCGCCCCCTGCGACGCCGGCGGCGCCGTGCACGTCTGCTCGAGCTCGTTGCCGGTCACCCCGGCAACGTTCTGCAGCCCGGTCACGTCACCCGTCGACGGGTTCCCGACGGCGATGGTGCCCGAGTCGGTGAAAGGCTGGTCGGCGGGCGGCGGGACCGGGTCGATGCCCTTGGCCGTGCCGAACACCTGCAGCTCGGCGACCTGGGCGTACGTGACCGTCTCGCCCTGCACCGAGTCGACGTAGAACCGCACGTAGGCGGCCTTCGTCGGCGAGGCGAGCGCGAAGGTCTGGTAGTTGAGGTCGGGGGCGGTCGGGCGCGGCGTCTGGTAGCCGAACCCGCCCGTCTTGACCGTCTTCCACAGGACGCCGTCGTCGGACACCTGGAAGGTGAAGTCCTTCAGCGCCGAGAACCGGCTCGCGACCGTGTTCTTAAACGCGCTCACCTGCAGCCGCGTGATCGTGGCCGGCTTGGCCAGCTTGACGGTGACCCGCTCGTCGGGGCCGGAGTTGTACCGGGTGCTGCGCTTCGCCGTGCTCCACACGCTGGCCGCGGTGTCGTCGAGCAGGAACTTCGCCGGGAGGCCCGCGTCCTCGCTGGACGTCGCCACGATGCTGGCGCCGGACGCGAGCGAGGTGAGGTTCGGGGCGAGCGACAGCTTCAGCGACGTCGTCTTCCCAGCGGGGACGCTGACCCCCGGGAAGCGCTGCGCGCCGAAGCCCGGCGCCTGCACCAGCAGGTCGTAGCTGCCGGCGGCCATCCGGGCGCCGAAGCCCCCGGTCGTCGAGGTCCGCACCAGCGGGCTGACCCGCGCCTCGAACTCACCGACGATGACCCGGGCGTTCGGCACCGGCTTGCCCGTCGACGCGTTCACGACCGTGCCAACGAGCGTGCCGTTCCGGGAGTCCGACGCGTGGTCGAACCCCGGCTGCGGGCTGGTGTCGTCACCGGTCCGCGTCGAGGCCGATGCCCCGGCGCCACGGTGCGCGAAGACCGTCCAGACCGCGTCGGTGTTGTCGCCGTGGTAGCGGTCGGCGTCTGCCGCGAGGATCGCGTCGCGCATGTCGAGGAACGACGGGTCCGGCGCCGAGAGCGGCATCGCATCGGTCACCAGCCGGGCCGCGACCTCAGAGCCCGTGGCCTGCCCGTAGCGCGCCACCAGCTTCTTGCGCAGCTCCCAGAGCGTCGCGGTCCAGATCTCGCCGTCCGCATGCACCTCGGGTCCGGTCAGGTCGTAGCCGATGTCGCCGTAGTTGGTGGGGTTGTCGTCGTAGGCCCAGTTGCGGATGCCGCGGTTCGGGTTGCCCGTGACGTACTCGCCGACCACGGACTTTGCGTACAGCCCCTCGCGGTGCAGGTAGTTGAGGCCGTACCAGTCACCCCAGCCCTCGCCCATCGAACCGGCCTGCTGTGAGCCGAGCGCCTCGCCGCCCGCGACGTAGCGGGTCGACAGGCCGTGCGCGTACTCGTGCTCGATCACCGACGCGTCGAAGTTCCCGTCGGAGTACGGGCCCTCGAAGGCGTCGTTGATCGGCTCCCAGAGGAACATGCCGCTCCACGAGGGCACTCCGTCCGGCAGCGGGAGGAAGTAGGCGTTGTCGCGCCCGGTGTAGGTCGGCGCCCCACCGCTCGCGGCTCCGGCGTGCACCAGGCCGAGCACCGGGTCGCCGCCGTCGGTCTGGAAGTTGCCGGCCGACTCGGTGAAGCCGAAGTCGTAGAACTCGTCATGGATTCGGTTGTGCTGCCAGAAGAGGTTGGTCGCCGCCGGCTCCATGTCGAGCGCGTACGACGGCGGGACAGCCGCACCGTTGCTGCGCTGCCAGTTCATGCCGTAGGCGTAGTTGAACTGGCTGGTCGGGCTGACCGGGCGTGGCGCCTGGTCGGCCGGAGCCAGGAAGTTCGAGTAGTTGGCGTAGGTGTTGGCGTTGTTGCCGACCGTCGTCGGACCACCCACGCCCGTCAGCCCGGTCGGATCGGTGTAGCCGGACGGCGACTCGGCCGTCGGGCCGAACGACCTGATGACCGGCTGGCCGCCCTTGGGGGCACCAGGGAAGTTCTCGTAGACAGTCCCCTCGGAGTCGTTCTTCACCAGGCTCTGCTTCCAGAGGATCGCGCCGGACTGCGCGTCGACGACGGTGTCCCAGGCGCTGTCGAGCTTCTCGACGAGCAGCACGCGGTAGGCAGCGCGCGCGCCGTCTGCTGTGGGGAACACCGCCTTCCTCACGTACGACGAGGAGGCGAACGGGCCCTTGGCGAACGTGCTGTACCCGCCGGTGCTGCCGACGGCGTCCGGCGTGAGCGACGTGCCGGTGAGCTTCTGCGCTGCGGCGCCGAGCGCCTCGCCGGCGGACATCGACCAGCCGCCGGAGAGGTTCGATCCGCGGGTGGGGTTGCCGCCGTAGGAAAGGACCTTGCCGTCCTTCGTCACGGCGATGTTGAGCCGGCCGCCCTGGACGGCGGCCACTCCGCCGAAGACCTGCGCGAACGTCACGACGTGGGTGCCCGTGCCCGGCAGTGCGTGGTCCCGCGTCACCTCCATCGCCGCCACCTGCGCGGCGGACATGCCGAACGCCGCGCGGTTGTCGTCGACCCAGCCGCGGGCGACCCCGGCGGCGGAGCCGCCGCGCGGCCCGGTGAGGTAGCCGTTGGTGCCGACGATGCTGCGCGGGGTCCCGAACCGGGGGTCCCACGTGGCGCGCGTGCCCTGCGGGGCCGCCGCCAGGAGCGCGCGGACGGCGTCCAGCTGGGCCGGTGTCGGCTGCAGGGCCGTGTCGGTGCTGCGGCTGTCAGCCGCCTTCTCGGTGCCGGAGCCGGTGGCGCTCGGCAGGTCTCCTACGGTGGCGCCGGCCGGGACCGTCGGCAGGATCGCTGCCGTCACGGCCAGGGCGGCCCCCGCTGCCAGCAGGTGGCGTGGTGTTCGTCGCACAAGTCCTCCGCGTGGACGGTCGGGGGCCGGACGCCCCCGACTCGGGTGTCTCCCGGTCCAACGACTTCGCGTGAGGGAGGTCACGTTCCCGTGCGCGCCGGGGGCCGGGCGACGTCGAATCGCGCCCGCGCACCACCGGCGGGTAGGCTCGGGACCCAGGCGTGGCGCCCGTGCGCCATTCGGCACCAGTGCCATCTCCTGCTACGCACCGACTCGAAGAGGTCCCGTGGGTTCCGTCATCAAGAAGCGCCGCAAGCGCATGGCGAAGAAGAAGCACCGCAAGCTGCTGAAGAAGACGCGTGTCCAGCGTCGCAACAAGAAGTAGCTCGTAGCAGCAGATCGCTGGAGGGAGCGCGGTGGGCCGGGTCGTCATGGTGACCGGTGTGTCGCGCTACCTGGGCGGCCGCTTCACCCAGCTGCTCCAGGCCGACCCCGACATCTCCCGGGTCATCGGCGTCGACGTCGTCCCGCCCAAGGCCGACCTGGGTGACGCCGAGTTCGTGCGGGCCGACATCCGCAACCCCGTCATCGGCAAGGTCATCGCGCGCGCCGAGGTCGACACGGTCGTGCACATGGCCGTGCTCGCGACCCCGCTCGACGCGGGCGGGCGAGCGATGATGAAGGAGATCAACGTCATCGGCACCATGCAGCTGCTCGCCGCGTGCCAGAAGGCGCCCTCGGTCCGCAAGCTGGTCGTGAAGTCCTCGACCGCTGTCTACGGCTCGTCGCCGCAGGACCCGGCGATGTTCACCGAGGACCTCGAGCCGAACGCGATGGCGCGCAGTGGCTACGCCAAGGACTCCGTCGAGGTCGAGGGCTACGTACGGGGCTTCGCCCGCCGTCGGCCCGACGTCGCCGTCACGACGCTGCGGTTCGCCAACTTCGTCGGGCCGCGGGTCACGACACCGCTCACGTCGTACTTCTCGCTGCCCGTCGTGCCGACCGTCCTCGGCTTCGACCCACGCCTGCAGTTCGTGCACGAGCGCGACGGGCTCGAGGTGCTCTGGCGCGCGACGCTGGGCGACCACGGCGGCACGTTCAACATCGCCGGCGACGGCGTCATGACACTGTCCCAGGCGATCCACCGCGCCGGTCGTCCGTCGGTGCCGCTGCCGCAACCGGCGGCCCCCTGGATCGGCCAGGGGCTCCGCCGGCTGGGGCTCGCCGACTTCAGCGCGGAGCAGATCCGGTTCCTCACCTACGGCCGGGTCGTCGACACCAGTCGGATGCGCGACGTCCTGGGCTTCACGCCGCGCTACTCGACCCGCGAGGCGTTCGACGACTTCGTGACCGGCCAGAAGCTGCACGGCCCGCTGTCCGCCGACGTGGTGCGGGCCGTCGAGAACAGGTTGGCCGACGTGCTCGCCTCCGCAGCGGGCCGCAGCCGGGTGGTGCGGCATGGCTGACGCCCGCGTCATCCCGATCGACGGCGGCGACGACCGGCGCCGAACCGGCACGGCAGCCGACGCCGTGGCCGCGGGCGCGTCCCGGGCCGGCAACGAGCGGGCCCGCCGTCACCGCGGCACCCCGCTGCTCGACCAGGCCGAGGCCGCGGCAGCGGCGGCGGACGCTGAGAGCGTCGCCGCTGCTCAGGAGGGTCGCCCCCCGAGGCTGGAGCGACCGGCGACGGCCCGGGAGGCCGACGCCGTCGGGTCCGCCGACGCCGATGCCGACGAGGTCCTGCACCCGGGTGCGCCGGCGGCCGGCCGGCCGGAGCTGCCCGAGTGGGAGCGCAAGGTGGCCTCGACGCTGGCGTTCGTCCGCCGGCGCATGACCGGCGACGTCGAGGTCGACGAGTTCGGCTTCGACGCCGAGCTCACCGAGAAGGTGCTGCTGGCCGCCGTACGACCGCTGTACGAGCACTACTTCCGGGTCGAGGCGCGCGGTCTGGAGCACATCCCGGCCGAGGGCGGGGCCTTGCTGGTGGCCAACCACTCGGGCACCGTCCCGCTCGACTCGGTGATGACCCAGCTCGCACTGCTCGACCACCACCCAGCCCACCGGCACCTGCGGATGCTCGGCGCCGACCTGGTGTTCCAGACGCCCGTCGTGAGCACTCTCGCGCGCAAGAGCGGCACGACGCTGGCCTGCCAGGCCGACGCGGAGCGGCTGCTCGGCAGGGGGGAGCTGGTCGGCGTCTGGCCGGAGGGCTTCAAGGGCATCGGCAAGCCGTTCTCCGAGCGCTACAAGCTGCAGCGGTTCGGCCGCGGCGGCTTCGTCTCGGCGGCACTCAAGGCGCGGGTCCCGATCGTGCCGTGCTCGATCGTCGGCGCCGAGGAGATCTACCCGATCCTCGGCAACGTCAAGACGCTCGCGCGCCTGCTCGGACTGCCCTACGTGCCGGTCACGCCGACCTTCCCGTGGCTCGGGCCGCTCGGGGCGATCCCGTTGCCCAGCAAGTGGATCATCGAGTTCGGCGAGCCGATCGTCACCGATGCCTACGACCCGGGATCGTCGGACGACCCGATGCTGGTCTTCAACCTGACCGACCAGGTCCGGGAGACCATCCAGCACACGCTCTACCGGCTGCTGATGTCCCGGAAGTCGATCTTCTTCTAGGCCTGGGCACCGCGGCGGCCCAGCGGGTCCGTCAGCGTCAGGCGGCTCAGCAGGTCGTGAGAGGGAGCACGGGCACGCACCCGCTCACCGACGGCAGCACCGAGGAGGTCGGCAGCGGGGCGGCGCTCGTCACGGTGCCCACGGGATCGGTCACCAGCGGGCTGCCGGTCGGCAGCGGCACCGGGAGCGACAACGTGGGCAGCGGCGTGGCTGTGGGCAGCGACGCGGCAGACGCGGTGCCGGCCGACCCACCGAGGATCCCGCCCCCGCCCGTCGTGCCGGCCTTGCTGCCGCTGGTCGCGGCGCCACCGGAGCCGGTGACCGGGCCGACGACGTCGTCGACGACGCCGCCCACCCCGCCAGCAGCGCCACCGGGCCGGGCCGCCGCGGATCCGGCGGCCGAGCCCGCTCCGCCCGTCGCGGCAACGTCGGGGACGCCCGTGGTGGAGCTGTCGGTCACGGAGCCGGACGCAGCGCCCGTCGAGGCGGCTTCGACGCTGCGGCCGAGCACCGACACGACCTGCTGGTCGAGCGCAGCCAGCTGTGCGGAGAGGGCCCGGACCTGGTCGCGGAGGGAGGGGTCGAGCAGTGCGAGCAGGTCGTCGAGCCGGTCCCGGCGCTCGGCGGCGAACCGCCCCAGCAGCTGCATCGGCTCCTCGTCGCCGGTCTCGCGGTAGGCCCGGGTCAGGTCCTCGGCCGCCGCGGTCAGGGCGGTGTCCATGTCGGTGAGCGCCCCGGACAGCCGGGTCCGCGTCTCGGGGGAGGTGCTGTCCTCGCCGGCCGCCAGGGCCTCGGCCTCGCCCAGCCGGGCGTCGGCCTGCTCGAGCAGCTCGCGACCGCGCGCGACGTCGCCCCGGGCGAGGCTGAGCTGCACGTTCTCGATCTGCCGCTTCAGGCCGTACAGCGAGTCGCCGGGGAGCGCCTGGGTGCTCGCGACCGCGGCACCGACGCCGGCGACCATGGAGGCCACGGCCACGGCCGCCGCGGCTTGCTTCACGCGATGGCCGGCGCTGCGGCGGGAGGTCGGGCTGCCCGCGGGGGCGGCCGTGCGTGGCAGCTGCTCGCGGCTTGCGGCCTCGGTGAGCAGCTGGGCGCGGAGGGCGGTCCGGAACTCGTCCCGGGGGCGCAGGGCCGGGGCGGTGAGCGAGCCGGCGAGGGCCACCAGCGGCGCGAGCTCGACGGCGGCCTCCCGCGTGCGGGCCCGGCCGCCCTCGAGCAGGGCGTGCAGGTCGTCGGCCTGCCGCCGCCGCGCGGTCATGATCACGCTCATCTGCCGCCCCCGGTCCGGTCGTCGCCCCGGTCGCTCGTGGTGCGGCGACCGATCTGACAACGACCACCCGTGGCGGCGGTTACGGGTCCGGTGGTGGTGATCATCGGGCCGCCTCCGGGAGCAGCCGAGCCAGGGCCCGCACGGCCCGCAGCTGCAGCTGCTTGACGGCGCCCTCGGTGCGCGCCATCACCCCGGCCGTCTCGGCCACGCTCAGTCCCTGGAGGAAGCGGAGCACGATGCACTCCTGCTGCTCCGGCTTCAGCCTCTTCACCGCGTCCATCAGGGTGGCGTTCTGGAGCCGGTCGAGCACCTCCTGCTCGATGCCGTCGTCGGCGCGGTCGGCATCGAGCATGTCCGCCGTGGTGACCTCGAGCTTGAAGCGGCTGGACTTCACGTGGTCGGTGACCAGGTTGCGCGCGATGGTCGTGAACCAGGCGCCGATGTCCTTGCCGGTGTAGGTGAACGTGTCGATCCGCCGCAGCGCGCGCAGGAACGTCTCGGACGTGAGGTCCTCGGCCAGGGCGTGCGAGCCGACCCGGTAGTAGAGGTAGCGGTAGATCTGGTCGACGTAGGCGTCGTAGACCATGCCGAACGCCTCGGCGTCGCCCTGCTGGGCAAGCGCGACCAGGCCGGCGATGCGGGACCGCTCGGGGTCGTCGTCGTCGCGACCGGGGCCGCCGCCCACCGGGCTGCCCGGCAGCGTGCCGGCGCCGGCGGCCATCGCCAGCCCGAGCGCGCCCGGCCCGTCGGCGGCGGCGATCCGGACGAGCGCCCGCAGCCCGGCGAGGCCGACGGCGACCGGCGGCAACGGCACGACGCACCCCTCTCCGCGGGCGGGGACCGACAGGACGGACGGCAGATACCCGAGCATCCGGTGTGACGAACGTCTCGGTGGGCTACCCGACGGTAACCGGGCCGGGCGATCCCGGCCAAATCCCCCCGGACCGCCCGACGACGGTGGATCAGCGGCGGCGGCGGGCGGCGGCGGCGGCGGCGGCACCGGCCAGCGCCCCCAGCGCGGCCGCGGCCGGGACGCCGACCTTCACGGCCTTGCGGCCGGTGCGGTAGTCGCGGACCCGCCAGGCGTGCTCCCGGGCGTGCGCCCGGAGCTTCGCGTCCGGGTTGATCGCGCACGGGTGGCCGACCAGTGACAGCAGCGGGATGTCGTTGGCCGAGTCGGAGTACGCCGAGCAGGCGCTGAGGTCCAGCCCCTCCCGCTCGGCGAGCGCCGTCACCGCCTCGGCCTTGGCCGCACCGTGCAGGATCTCGCCGACCAGTCTGCCGGTGTAGACGCCGTCCTCGGTCTCGGCGACGGTGCCGAGGGCGCCGGTGAGGCCGAGCCGCTTCGCGATCACCGTCGCGACCTCGACCGGGGTGGCCGTGACCAGCCAGACCCGCTGGCCGGCGTCGAGATGCATCTGGGCCAGGGCCCGGGTGCCCGGCCATACCTTGGTGGCCATCACCTCGTCGAAGACCTCCTCGCCGATGGTGGTCAGCTCGGCGACGGTGTGCCCGGCTGCGAACGACAGCGCCGTCTCGCGGGCCTCGTGGACGTCGTCGAGCTGCTCGCGACCGACCACGCGGAACTTCGCCTGCCGCCAGGCGAAGCGGCCGATGTCGCGTGCGGTGAAGAAGTCGCGCCGGTAGAGGCCACGTGCCAGGTGGAAGATCGAGGCGCCCTGCATGACGGTGTTGTCGACGTCGAAGAAGGCGGCGGCGTGCATGTCGGGTCGCACCTCGAGGGACGCCTCGACCTCGGCCGCCGCGGCGGAGGCCCGGCCGGCGGCGACGGCGTCCGGGTCGTGCTCGCTGCGCTGCGCCGACATGGCCCGAGCCTAGGGGTGTTGTGCGAAACTGCGCCGGTGGTCGGCACCGAGGGCGGCAACGTCGCGGACCTCGTCCGTGACGCCGCGGCCCGACGTCCCGACGGCATCGCCCTGGTCCACGTACCGACCGCCGGCGTCCGCACGACGACCACCTGGGCCGCGCTGGACGCCGACGTCGAGGCCACTGCCGCCGGCCTGCGCTCCGAGCTCGGCCTGCACACCGGCGAGCGGGTCGCCCTCGCGCTCGGGTCGACGCCCGCCTTCGTCGCCGCCTACTTCGGGGTGCTGCGCGCCGGGCTGGTCGCGGTCCCGCTGAACACCGGCTACACCGCGCCGGAGGTCTCGCAGCTGGTGCACGACGCCGACGCGCACGTGGTCCTCTGCGACGACGCCACGCTCACCGTGGTAGAGGAGGCCGTGGCCGGCACGCACCGCGCCCTGGTCGACCCGGCCGGGCTGGACTCGGTCACTGCCGCAGGGCGCGGCCACGCCGCCGACACCGACGGTCGCGGTGGCGAGGACCTCGCGGTCCTCATGTTCACGTCGGGTACCAGCGGACGGCCACGCGCCGCGATGCTCAGCCACCGCGCGCTGCTCGCCAACCTCGACCAGTGCCGCCGGCTGGAGCCGGCGCCGATGACCGAGGACGACGTGGTCCTGCTCGTGCTGCCGCTCTTCCACATCTACGGGCTCAACACCGGTCTCGGCATGGTCGCCGCCACCGCGGCCACCGGCGTCCTGGTCGAGCGGTTCGACCCCGTCGCGACCGCGGAGCTGGTGCGGACCGAGCAGGTCACGAACGTCCCCGGCGCCCCACCGATGTACGTCGGCTGGTCGGCAGCCGGGCAGCTGGGCGCCCTGCGGGGCGTGCGCCTGATGGCGTCCGGGGCGTCGCCGTTGCCCGCGGCCGCCCTCGAGCAGGTGCTGGCGGGCGTCGGCCGCCCCGTGCACGAGGGCTACGGCCTCACCGAGACCGCCCCTGTCGTGTCGAGCACCCTCGCCTCGGACGTCGTGAAGGCCGGCTCGATCGGCCGCCCGGTGCCCGGCGTCGAGGTCCGGCTCGTGGACGAGGACGGCGCCGACGCCGGTGACGGTGATCCCGGCGAGGTGCTCGTCCGGGGTGCCAACCTGTTCTCCGGCTACTGGCCGGACGGCTCCGGCGGGCCGCGGGAGGACGGCTGGTGGGCCACCGGCGACGTCGCCTATCAGGACGACGACGGCGACCTCTTCCTGGTCGACCGCCGTACGGAGCTGGTGCTGGTCAGCGGGTTCAACGTGTATCCGCGTGAGGTCGAGGACGCCCTCGCCGGGCATCCCGACGTGGCCGAGGTCGCGGTCATCGCGGTGCCGCACCCGTACACGGGTGAGGCGGTCAAGGCGTACGTCGTACCCCGGGCGGGATCGGCGCTGACGGCCGACGACGTCACCAGGCACGCCGCCACCCGGCTGGCGCGGTTCAAGCGGCCGACGATCGTGACCCTGGTGCCGGCGCTGCCGCACTCGGCCACCGGCAAGGTCGCCAAGGGCCGGCTCCGGGCGCGCGAGGTCGAGGAGCTCGGGTGAGCGCCACGCCGGCGGCCGCCCCGGCCCGGGTGACCCTCATCGGCAAGCCCGGCTGCCACCTCTGCGACGAGGCGCGCGACGTGGTCGCCCGGGTGACGGCCGAGCTGGGGGAGCGGTTCGAGGAGCTCAGCATCCTCGACCACCCCGACCTCCAGGAGAGGTACTGGGAGCAGGTTCCGGTGACCCTGGTCGACGGTGAGCAGCACGACTTCTGGCGGGTGTCCGCGGACCGCCTGCGCGCGGCCCTCACCCGCTGAGCGGCCTCTCCCGCCTCCCTCGGGCCCGGTGGGTGACGCTCGTCACTCACTTTGTGCTCTCGTTCACAAGCGCTTAGCCTGGCGGGCGCCGGTGGCAGCGCGTCGAGGCGGTCCCCGCCCAGCACGCCGCCGGCGGATGGAGTCCCGTGACCAGCCCTGATGTGCACGCGCACCGCCCCGGTGGCGGTCGCCCGGTGCGCGACGGGCAGCGGCGCACCGGCCGGCAGGGCATCCCCGAGGCCACCGTCGCCCGGCTCCCGATCTACCTGCGTGCGCTCGGGACCCTCGGCGACGAGGGTGTCTCGACCGTGAGCTCCGAGGCGCTGGCCGCGGCCGCCGGGGTCAACTCGGCCAAGCTCCGCAAGGACCTGTCCTACCTGGGGTCCTACGGCACCCGGGGCGTCGGCTACGACGTCGACTACCTCGTCTACCAGGTGTCCCGCGAGCTCGGCCTGACCCAGGACTGGCCGGTCGTCATCGTCGGTCTCGGGCACCTCGGGCACGCCCTCGCCAACTACGGCGGCTTCACCACGCGGGGCTTCGCGATCCGCGCCCTCGTCGACAACGACCCCGCCATCGTCGGCAGCGAGGTCGGCGGCCTCGTGGTCGAGCCCCTCGACCGGCTCGAGCAGGTCGTCGAGACCCTCGGGGTGGCCATCGGAGTGATCACCACGCCGGCCGCGGTCGCGCAGGACGTCTGCGACCGCCTGGTCGCCGCCGGCGTCGGCAGCGTCCTCAACTTCGCACCCAGCGTGCTCGTCGTCCCCGAGCACGTCGAGGTGCGCAAGGTCGACATGTCCATCGAGCTGCAGATCCTTGCCTTCCACGAGCAGCGCAAGGTCTCGCCCGACCTCACGCCCGACCTCGCGAAGGTGGTGGGGAAGTGAGCACCCTGGTGGTCGGCCTGTCCCACCGCACCGCCCCGGTCGAGCTGCTGGAGCGGGTCGTCCTCGGCCCCGACGCCGTCGTCAAGCTGCTCGACGACGTCTTCGTCAGCGACCACGCTACCGAGGCCGTCGTGCTCTCGACCTGCAACCGGGTCGAGGTCTACGCCGAGGTCGACAAGTTCCACGGCGGCCTCGCGCAGGTCTCCGAGCTGCTCGCCCGCCGGGCCGGGGTCGACCTCGACGACCTGACGCCGCACCTCTACGTCCACTACGAGGACCGGGCCGTCGCCCACCTGTTCTCGGTCGCCTGCGGCCTCGACTCGATGGTCGTCGGTGAGAGCCAGGTCCTCGGCCAGGTGCGCGTCGCGCTGCGCACCGCGCAGGACTCCGGCAGCGTCGGGAGCCAGCTCGGTGCCCTCGTCCAGCAGGCCCTGCGGGTCGGCAAGCGGGCGCGTACCGACACCGGCATCGACCGCGCCGGCCGGTCCCTCGTCTCGGCCGGGCTCGAGGAGGCGGTCAAGGTCCTCGGCCCGCTCGACGGGCTCTCGGTGGTGGTCGTCGGCGCCGGCTCCATGAGCGCCCTCGCCGCCACCGTCGTGTCGCGGGCCGGTGCCGGCCGCGTCGTCGTCAGCAACCGCACCTTCGAGCACGCCGAGCGGCTGGCCGAGTCGGTCGGCGGCGAGGCCCGGCCGCTCTCCGAGCTGCCCGACGCTGTCGACGGGGCCGACCTCGTCGTGTCCTGCACCGGCGCCGTCGGGCACGTGCTCGACGCCGACCTGCTCGGCGCCCTCGCCGGCCGGCGAGTCGCTGAGGGTCGCCCGCTCGTCGTCCTCGACCTCGCGCTGCCCCGCGACGTCGACCCGGCCGCGCACCACCTCGACGGCGTCACTGTCGTCGACCTCGAGACGCTCGCCGCGGTGCTCGTCACGAGCGAGCACGCCGCCGACGTCGAGGCCACCCGCGGGATCGTGGCCGAGGAGGTCGCGGCGTTCCTCGGCTGGCAGCGCGCGGTCAGCGTGGCGCCCACCGTGGTCGCGCTGCGGGCGATGGCCGACGGCGTCGTGCGGTCCGAGCTGGTCCGGCTCGCGGGCCGGCTCCCGGACCTCGACCCGAGGGCGCGGGCCGAGTTCGAGCTGACCGTCTCCCGGGTCGTCGACAAGCTGCTGCACGCGCCGACAGTGCGGGTGAAGCAGCTCGCCGAGGAGCCCGGCGGCCAGGCCTACGCGGACGCGCTCACCCGGCTGTTCGACCTCGACCCCAAGGCCGTCGAGGCCATGACGACCGTCGACATCGGCGACAGCCCAGCGACCGACGGACCCACCGCATGAGCGCCGGCACGGCCCCGCTGCGGCTCGGTACCCGCCGCAGCGCGCTCGCGACCGCGCAGTCGCAGCAGGTCGCCGCCGAGCTCACCGCCCGCACCGGCCGGGCCGTCGAGCTGGTGCCGGTGACGACGTACGGCGACACCTCCCGCGCGGCGCTGTCGCAGATCGGCGGCACCGGTGTCTTCGTCTCCGCGCTGCGCGACGCGCTGCTCGCCGGCGACGTCGACCTGGCTGTGCACTCGCTCAAGGACCTGCCGACCGCCAAGCCCGAGGGCATCGCGCTGGCGGCCGTACCGCCGCGCGAGGACCCGCGCGACGTCCTGGTCGCCCGTGACGGGCTCACCCTCGGGGAGCTACCGACCGGGTCCCGGATCGGCACCGGCTCGCCACGGCGCGCCGCCCAGCTGCGCGCGCTCGGCCTCGGTCTCGAGGTCGTCGACGTCCGCGGCAACGTCGACACGCGAATCGGGCTGGTGGCCGACGGGACCGTCGACGCCGTGGTACTCGCGCGAGCCGGGCTGGCCCGCCTCGACCGGCTCGGCGAGGTCACCGAGACCCTCGATCCGATCCAGATGCTGCCCGCTCCTGGCCAGGGCGCTTTGGCGATCGAGTGCCTTATGCCGCACGATGCCGTGACCAGTACGACGTTCGACCTGCTCGGAACCCTCGACGACGCCGTGACCCGGCTGGTCGTGGATGCCGAGCGAACACTGCTCGCCACTCTGGAAGCCGGCTGCTCGGCCCCTGTCGGGGCCTACGGCGAAGCCGCCGAACCGGAGCCCGGCGAGCAGACCCCCGAGCTGTACCTGCGTGCCGTCGTCAGTGCCGTCGACGGGTCCACGCAGGTCCGGCTGTCCGCCACCGGACCTCTCGACGAGGCCTCACGGATCGGTCGCGACCTCGCGACCGAGCTGCTCGCCGAAGGTGCGGCTGATCTCATGTGGGAGCGCGTCCAGTGACGACCCGCCCGTCCAGCACCAGCAAGAAGAAGCCCGTGAAGACGATCGGCAGCGTCGCCTTCGTCGGAGCCGGCCCCGGCGACCCCGAGCTGCTCACGGTTCGCGCCGTCGAGCTGCTCGCTCGGGCCGACGTGGTCGTGACCGAGTCGCAGGACGAGACCTTCGTCCAGCGGTTCTGCCGGCCCGACGTCGAGGTCGTCGACGGCTCGCTCGGCGATGACGGGCAACCCCTGAGCCACGCCGTCCGGGCCCGGCTCGTCGTCAAGGCGGCCAAGACCGGTGGGCTCGTGGTGCGGCTGCTGGACGGCGACCCGTTCCTCTACGCCACCGGCTCCGAGGAGGCCGCCGGCTGCGCCAAGGCCGGCATCGCCTTCGAGGTCGTCCCCGGCGTCTCCTCGATCTCGGCGGTGCCCGCCTACGCCGGCATCCCGCTGACCTCCGCCAAGCACCGCGAGGTGCGCGTGGTCAACGTGGGCGAGGGCAGCGCCGACTGGAGCTCGCTCGGCGCGGGCAACGCCACCCTGGTGCTGCTGTCGGCCACCGCGGTCATCGGTGAGGTCGCCAAGGCCCTGATCGCTGCCGGCCGCTCGCCGGAGACCCCCGTCGCCATGACCCAGCTCGGCACCACCACCGAGCAGCGCACCGTCACCTCCACGCTGGAGCGGATCGCCGCCGACGTGAAGGCCGCCAAGCTGGCGCCGCCGACCATCACCGTCGTCGGCGACACCGTCGCGATGCGCGAGCAGCTCTCGTGGTTCGAGACCAAGCCGCTGTTCGGCTGGCGGGTACTGGTGCCGCGCACCAAGGAGCAGGCCGGCGCGCTGTCCGAGAAGCTGCGTGCCGCTGGTGCCGTGCCCGAGGAGGTCCCGACCATCGCGGTCGAGCCCCCCCGGACCCCGCAGCAGATGGAGCGGGCCATCAAGGGCCTGGTCACCGGCCGCTACGAGTGGGTCGCCTTCACCTCCCGCAACGCCGTCAAGGCGGTCCGCGAGCGTTTCGAGGAGTACGGCCTCGACGCCCGCGCGTTCGCCGGCATCAAGGTCGCCACCGTCGGTGAGCAGACCGCTGCGGACCTGCTGGCCTGGGGCATCAAGCCCGACCTCGTCCCCAGCGGCGAGCAGTCGGCCGCCGGGCTGCTCGAGGACTGGCCGCCGTACGACCCGGTCTTCGACCCGATCGACCGCGTCTTCCTGCCCCGCGCCGACATCGCGACCGAGAACCTCGTCGCCGGCCTCGTCGAGCGCGGCTGGGAGGTCGACGACGTCACGGCGTACCGCACGGTGCGCGCCGCGCCGCCGGCTGCGCCCATCCGCGAGGCGATCAAGTCCGGTGGCTACGACGCCGTGGTCTTCACGTCGTCCTCGACCGTGCGCAACCTCGTCGGTATCGCGGGCAAGCCGCACACCTCGACCGTGATCGCGTGCATCGGCCCGGCCACGGCCAAGACCGCCGAGGAGCACGGTCTGCGTGTCGACGTCCTCGCGCCGGCGCCGTCGGTGGCCGAGCTGGCCTGCGCGCTGTCCGAGTACGGCACGAGCCTGCGGTCGTCCGCCGCCGCGGCCGGCGAGCCGGTGCTCCGGCCGTCGCAGAAGCGCACCACCTCCCGCCGGAAGGCGACCTGAGGTCTGACACGTGACTGACGCCCGCTTCCCCGCCGGCCGGCCACGCCGGCTGCGCACCTCTCCGGCGATGCGCGCGCTCGTCGCGCAGACCCGGCCGGCCCCGGCCGACCTCGTGCTGCCGATGTTCGTGCGCGAGGGCCGGTCGGAGCCGACGGCGATCGGGTCGATGCCCGGTGTCGTCCAGCACTCCCGCGACTCGCTGCGCAAGGCAGCGGTCGGGGCGGTGCAGGCCGGCGTCGGCGGGCTGATGCTCTTCGGTGTCCCTGAGCAGCGCGACGCCACCGGCACCGGGGCCACCGACGACGACGGCATCCTCAACGTCGCCATCCGCGACGTCGTGGCCGAGGTCGGCGACAGCACGGTCGTCATGAGCGACCTGTGCCTCGACGAGTTCACCGACCACGGGCACTGCGGCGTCCTCGCGGGCGACGGCAGCGTCGACAACGATGCGACCCTCGTGCGCTACGCCGAGATGGGGCTCGCCCAGGCCGCGGCCGGCGCCCACGTCCTCGGGCTGTCCGGGATGATGGACGGCCAGGTCGGCGTGGTCCGCGCCGCACTCGACGCCGACCGGCTCACCTCGACCGCCATCCTCGCCTACACGGCGAAGTACGCCTCGGCGTTCTACGGCCCGTTCCGCGAGGCCGTCGAGTCGACCCTGCAGGGTGACCGGCGCAGCTACCAGCAGGACCCGGCCAACGCCGACGAGGCGCTGCGCGAGCTGGCCCTCGACCTGGCCGAAGGTGCCGACATCGTGATGGTGAAGCCGGCCCTGCCCTACCTGGACGTCCTGCGCCGGGTCGCCGACGAAGCCGCCCGACACGGCGTCCCGGTGGCGGCGTACCAGGTCTCCGGCGAGTACGCGATGGCCGAGGCGGCGTTCGCGCAGGGCTGGCTGGACCGCGAGCGCACCATCGTCGAGACGTTGACCTCGGTGCGCCGCGCCGGTGCGGGCATCGTCCTCACCTACTGGGCCGTCGAGGCCGCTGCGCTGCTGCGGGAAGGCCGATGACCTACCCGTACGACGCGCCGGGGTCCGCCGCCCTCATGCAACGTGCCCTCGCCGTCATCCCCGGCGGCGTCAACTCGCCGGTCCGCGCCTTCCGCGCCGTCGGCGGCACCCCGCGGTTCATGACCTCGGGCCACGGCCCCTACGTCGTCGACGCCGACGGCCGCGAGTACGTCGACCTGGTCTGCTCGTGGGGGCCGCTGCTGCTCGGGCACGCGCACCCCGAGGTCGTGGACGCCGTCCAGGCGGCGGTGTCGCGCGGTACGTCGTTCGGCACACCGACAGAGGGCGAGGTCGCGCTCGCCGAGGAGATCGTCGGCCGGGTCGAGCCGGTCGAGCAGGTCCGCCTGGTGTCCAGCGGCACCGAGGCCACGATGTCGGCGATCCGGCTGGCACGCGGCTTCACCGGCCGCAGCAAGGTGGTGAAGTTTGCCGGCTGCTACCACGGTCACGTCGACTCGCTGCTGGCCGCAGCCGGCTCCGGCGTCGCGACCCTCGGGCTGCCCGACACCCCCGGGGTCACCGGCGCCTCCGCCGCCGACACCGTCGTGCTCCCGTACAACGACCTCGGTGCGGTGGCCGAGGCGTTCCGCGTGCACGAGGGCGCGATCGCGTGCGTCATCACCGAGGCCGCGGCCGGCAACATGGGCGTCGTCCCGCCGCTGCCCGGCTTCAACGCCGGCCTGGCCGAGCTCTGCCGTGCGCACGGCGCTCTGTACGTCAGCGACGAGGTGATGACCGGCTTCCGGGTCAGCGCCGCCGGCTGGTACGGCCTCGACGGCGTCCGTCCCGACCTCATGACCTTCGGCAAGGTGATGGGCGGAGGCTTCCCCGCCGCGGCGTTCGGTGGTCGCGCCGACGTCATGGCGCGGCTCGCTCCGGTCGGTCCCGTCTACCAGGCAGGGACGCTGAGCGGTAACCCGGTCGCCACCGCCGCCGGCCTGGCCACCCTGCGGCTCGCCACCGACCAGGTCTACGCGCACGTCGACAAGGCGGCCGGCGAGCTGAGTGGGCTGGCCTCCGACGCCCTGGCGGCCGAGGGGGTCGCGCACGTCGTGCAGCGCGCCGGCAGCATGTTCTCGGTCTTCTTCACCCCGGACCCCGTCGTCGACTACGACGGCGCCCGGCGCCAGGAGTCGTTCCGCTTTCACCGCCTTCTTCCACGCCATGCTCGAGCGCGGCGTCTACCTGCCGCCGTCGGCCTTCGAGGCGTGGTTCCTGTCGGCCGCCCACGACGACGCGGCACTCGGCCGGGTCGCCGAGGCGCTGCCGCACGCCGCCCGCGCCGCCGCGCGCGCCGTCCCCGAGGAGACCGCCTGATGGGCGACACCACCACTGTGCACGTCCTCCGGCACGGCGAGGTGCACAACCCGGACCGGGTCCTCTACGGACGCCTGCCCGGCTATCACCTCTCCGACCTGGGCCGGGCGATGGCCGACCGGATCGCCGAACGGCTGCGCGACGAGGACGTCACCCACGTCGTCGCCTCGCCGCTCGAGCGGGCCCAGGAGACCGCCCGCCCCTCCGCCGCGGTGCTCGGGCTCGAGGTCGCCACGGACGACCGCCTGATCGAGGCCGGCAACGTGTTCGAGGGAAAGACCTTCGGCGTCGGCGACGGGTCGCTGAGACGGCCCGCGCAATGGGTGCACCTGCGCAACCCGCTGCGCCCCTCGTGGGGCGAGCCCTACACCGAGATCGCTGAGCGGATGCTCGCCGCGGTGGTGGCGGCACGTGATGCCGCCCGCGGCCACCAGGCGCTCGCCGTCAGCCACCAGCTGCCGATCTGGACGGCGCGCTCCTTCGCCACCGGCCGCCGGCTCTGGCACGACCCGCGGAGGAGGCAGTGCTCGCTGGCCTCGCTCACCACCTTCACCTACGACGGCGACGAACTGGTGTCGGTGTCCTACGAGGAGCCGGCCCGTGACCTGCTCCCTGCGCCCGCGGGCACCGGGAAGAAGTTCGTCGCCGGCGCATGACGACCCGCCACCGCCCACGTCGCACGACCGTCGCGGTCGTGCTGCTGCTGGGCTGTGTCCTGCTCGTCACCGGCTGCTCGCGGGCCTCAGGACAGGTGGCCGAGCAGGGTTACATCTCCGGTGACGGCACCGTGACGACCCTGCCGGCCGCCGATCGCAAGGCGCCCGTCTCGTTCGCGGGGACCCGGCTCGACGGCGGTGACCTCGACGTGCGCGCGTTCCGCGGCGACGTGGTCGTCGTCAACGTGTGGGCGTCGTGGTGCCCGCCGTGCATCGCCGAGGCGACGGGACTGGAGGAGGTGCACCGGGCCACCGAGGGGGAGGGTGTGCAGTTCCTCGGCATCAACACCGACACCGATCTCGCCGCCGCCCGCGCCCACGAGCGGCGCTTCTCCGTCACCTACCCGAGCATCGGGTCCGACGGCGGCCGGGTGCTGCTCGCGCTGCGCGGCTCGCTGCAGCCCACCGCCAAGCCCTCGACGCTGGTGCTCGACCGCGAGGGCCGGGTGGCCGCCCGCGTCCTCGGCAAGGTCGACGCCAGCACCCTGACGGGCCTCGTCACCGACGTCCTGCGCGAGCGGTCATGAGCGGCACGGTCGCGGACGGGTCGCTGCTGCTCGCGCTGCCCCTCGCGATGCTCGCCGGGCTGGTCTCGTTCCTCTCGCCCTGCGTCCTGCCGCTCGTGCCCGGCTATCTCGCGTACACGACCGGCCTCACTGCCGCCGAGGTGTTCGACGACTCGTCCCGCCGACGGGGACGGCTGGTCGCCGGTGCCCTGCTCTTCGTCGCCGGGTTCACCTTCGTCTTCGTCAGCGCAGGGGTCCTGATCGGCGGCCTCGGCGGCTTCCTGCTCGAGAACCAGGACGTCCTGCGCCGCGTGCTCGGTGCCCTCACGATCGTGCTGGGGCTGTCGTTCGTCGGCTTCCTGCCGTGGCTGCAGCGTGACGTGCGGCTGGACCGCAAGCCGGCGGTCGGGCTGCTCGGCGCCCCTGTGCTCGGCATGGTGTTCGGGCTCGGCTGGTCGCCCTGCCTCGGGCCGACCCTGGCTGCCGTGTTCGCGCTCGGGCTGGGCGAGGGCACGGCAGCGCGCGGGGGCGTCCTCGCGGTGGCGTACTGCCTGGGCCTGGGCCTGCCCTTCGTCCTCGCGGCGCTGGCGTTCGGCCGCGCCATGACGGTCTTCGGCTGGTTCAAGAAGCACTACGTCGCCGTGATGCGCACCGGCGGCGGCGTGCTCGTGGTCCTCGGGATCCTCATGGTCACCGGTGTCTGGGACAGCTGGATCGGTGCGCTGCAGGTGTGGGTCAACGGCTTCACGGTGGCGGTCTGAGGCATCGTGACCGAGACCCCCGTCACCGACACCTTGAGCAGCGCGCCGTCGCGCGACCTGCCACCGCAGCCACGGCCGCCGGCGCTGCAGCCGGTCGAGCTGGCCCGGTGGGCCTGGCGGCAGCTCACGTCGATGCGCAGCGCGCTCGTGCTGCTGTTCCTGCTGGCGCTGGCCGCCGTACCCGGGTCGCTCGTCCCGCAACGGAGCATCGACGCGGCGCGGGCTGCCCAGTTCGCGGCCGACCACCCGACGCTTGCCCCCTGGTACGAGCGGTTCTCGCTGTTCACCGTCTACTCGTCGCCGTGGTTCGCCGCTACCTACCTGCTGCTGTTCGTGTCACTGGTCGGTTGCGTCCTGCCCCGCAGCCGCCTGCACCTGCGCGCCGTGCTGGCCCGGCCGCCGCGCGCGCCGCAGCGGCTCGGGCGCCTGCCGTTCCACGACTCGACGACCGTCCAGGCTGCGCCGGAAGCGGTGCTCGAACGTGCCCGCGCGGCACTCCGTCGTCGTGGCTACCGGGTCGACGTCGCCGACGGAGCCGTCGCCGCCGAGAAGGGCTACCTGCGCGAGACCGGCAACCTGGTCTTCCACGTCGCCCTGCTGCTCCTGCTGCTGGCCGTCGCGTTCGGACACCTCACCGGGTACAAGGCGAACATCCTCGTCGTCGAGGGTGAGGCCTTCTCCAACACCGTGTCGGCCTATGACACGTGGACGCCGGGACCCCTCGCGGACGAGGGCGCGCTGGCGCCCTTCACGGTGGCGCTGAAGAGCCTGGAGGTGCGCTACCAGGAGACCGGCACGCAGGCAGGCGCTCCGCGCGACTTCCAGGCGCGGGTCCGCTACACCACGTCGCCGGACGCGGCTGAGAGCAGCTACGACCTGCGGGTCAACCACCCGTTGAAGGTCGACGGGGTCAAGGTGTTCCTGCTCGGCAACGGCTACGCGCCGGTGTTCACGGTGCGCGACAAGAACGGTGCGGTCGTGTCGCGCGGTCCGGTGCCGTTCCTGCCGCGCGACGGGAACGCCACGTCGCTCGGCGTGGTCAAGGTGACCGGGACGTCGCCGCAGATCGGGTTCGACGGGTTCTTCCTGCCGACAGCGGTCATCGACCAGAACGGTCCGCACTCGATCTACCCGGGGCTGAAGCTGCCGCGGGCGCTCCTCAGTGTCTGGACCGGCGACCTCGGTGTCGATGGCGGCACGCCGCAGTCGGTCTACAGCCTGCAGAAGAGCGGCTTGACCCAGGTGCGTGGCGGCAACGGCCGCAAGCTGGTCGTCGGGCTCGCTCCCGGCACCTCGGCCACGCTGCCCACGGGCGAGACGATCACGTTGGACGGGGTCCGTCGATGGGCCTCGCTGCAGGTCGCCCGCGATCCCGGGACCGGCCCGGCGCTGGTCGCCGCGCTGCTCGCGCTGGCCGGCCTGATGGCCTCGCTGTTCGTCCGGCGGCGTCGGGTCTGGGTGCGCGTCGGTGGCGACGGCGATGACCATGTCGACGCCGCTGGCGGCGGGCGTACCCTCGTCGAGGTGGCGGGGCTGGCGCGCACCGACGGCGAGGGCGGCGACGGGCTCGCCGACGAGCTGCGCGAGCTGGTCGCGGAGATCGGATCGGACGACGGGACAGGTGCACGTGACCTCTGAGTCGCTGGCGGGGCTGAGCAACCAGCTGCTGTACTCCGCGATGGCGGTCTACGCCGGCGCGATGTACTGCTACGCCGCCGAGCTCGCGTTCGGCTCGCCGCGGCGCCGCGGGAAGGCTTCGCCGGTCGCAGTGGAGGTCCGCGAGCTGGCAAGTGTCGGGGCGTCGACCGCCGATGGCGAGACCACCACGGTCGACGCGGGGCCGCAGGATGACGGCGGGGAGCGCCTGGCGCGCGCCGACCGCATCGGCCGGGTCGCCGTCTCGCTGACGGTGCTCGCATTCCTGCTGCACCTCGGCGCGGTCGTCGCGCGCGGCATCGCCGCCTCGCGCCCGCCGTGGGGCAACATGTACGAGTTCTCGACCGCCGGCTCGCTCGCGGTGACCGGGGTCTTCCTGGTGCTGCTCGCGCGCAGGCCGATCCGCTACCTGGGGACCTTCGTCGTCCTCCCGGTCCTGCTGACGCTCGGGCTCGCCGTCGCCGTGCTCTACACCGAGTCCGCGCAGCTGGTCCCGGCGCTGAAGTCGGTGTGGCTGGTCATCCACGTCTCGGCGGCGATGGTCGCTGCCGGCGTCCTCACCATCGGCTTCGCGCAGTCGATCTGCTTCCTCGTGCAGGATCGTCGCGAGCGGGTCCCGGCGGAGGTCCGGCCGGCCTCGTTCATGGACCGGCTGCCGTCGGCCGCCACGCTGGACCGGTCGGCGTACAAGATGCACGCGTTCGCGTACCCGATCTGGACGTTCGCCGTCATCGCCGGCGCCATCTGGGCCGAGAACGCGTGGGGCCGGTACTGGGGCTGGGACCCCAAGGAGACCTGGGCCTTCATCACGTGGATGGTCTACACGACCTACCTGCACGCGCGCGCCACGGCGGGCTGGAAAGGCCGCCCGGCGGCCTACCTGGCCGTGCTCGGCTACGGCACGTTCCTGTTCAACTACCTGGTCGTCAACATCTGGCTGGTCGGCTTCCACTCCTACGCCGGCGTCGGCTGACCCACGCCCTACCTGTCAGCCTCTCGCTGCCGGATATGGCGGGGAGAGGCTGACAAGTGGGAGCGGGACCGCTCAGGCGGAGCGGGGGTCGTCCTCGTCCGGCTCGGTCCGGGGCTGCGGGCGTGGCGGGTTCAGCCCGCGCAGGAAGTCCGGGTCGTCGTCCGGCGCGAGCGTGCGGCGCGGACCGGCCGCCGGCCCGGGCCCGGTACGGGGCGGCAGGCCGGGGAAGCCCCGGCCCTTGCGCCCCGCCAGCAGCCAGGCGAGCGGCCCGACGATCCAGACCAGCACGATGAGCAGGACCCAGACGAGCTTCGGCAGCCCCTGGACGTCCTTGTCGTCGGTCTGGACCAGGTCGACCAGCGCGTAGACCGCGAGGATGACCGGCACGGCGTACAGCAGGATGCGCAGCATGGGTCAGTGGTCCTCCGCGACCGAGCCTACGGCCGATGGATGGGTCACGCCGGGCCGCGTCCGGTCGTCAGCGCCTGCGCAGCGACCGGCGGGTGCGGCGGCTGGGCCGCGGGAAGCGCCGGGCGATCTCGGCGACACGCTCCAGCTCACGGGTCTGAGCGCGGGCCAGGTCCAGGGTGTACACGGTGGTGCCTCTACTTCCAAGGTGGATCGGATGATGTACCTACGATACTAAGGTGTTGAACAGAACTCGAACCTATTTCGTTCCTCCAGACGTGTGAGGTACCTCATGGACGACCTCGACCGCGTGCTCATCGAGGCTCTGCGCCGCGACGGCCGCGCCAGCTGGGCCGAGCTCGGCCGGCTGGTCGGTCTCTCGGGGCCGAGCGTGGCCGAGCGGGTCTCCCGGCTGGAGTCCGCGGGTGTGGTCACCGGCTACCACGCTGCCGTCGATCCCGCCGCCCTCGGCCGGTCGGTCGCCGCCCTGGTCGGCGTGCACCTCTCGGACACCTCCGACCAGGACGCCGTGACCGTCGCCCTGCAACGGCTGGACGAGGTGGAGGACTGCTGGTTCGTCGCCGGCGACGAGTCGTTCCTCATCAAGGTCCGGGTCCCGGACGTCCCCGAGCTGGAGAGCACCCTGTCGCGGTTGCGCCGCATCCGCGGTGTCTCGCGCACCCGCACGACGGTGGTGCTCTCGACCAAGTGGGAGGGCCGGGTCGCCCCCGCCGAGCCCCCGGCCTAGCCGCATCGGCCGTCGGGGTCACACCGGGACGTTGAGGGTGGCGGTGACGCTGCCGCCGACCTTCGCGAGCTCGGTGTCCGGATCGGCATCCGGTTCGGACCGCAGCCTGGTCGAGCCGGCTGGCGAGTTGCCGCGCGAACGCTGCGAGGTTCCGGGAGATGCTCCTGCCCGGCGGATCAGGTGGCTGCGGGGTCCGGCGACGGGTCGGCCGCCGGAGTCGTCGCCGCCGCCGGTGCAGGGCTCGTCATCGGGTCCGGGGTCGGCGTAGCGGCCGGGTCGGCAGTCGGGTCGACCGTCGTGCCGGGGCTCGGTCCGGGTTGCTGCCCGGCCTTCGGCTCCGGTGCCGCCGTGCGCACGTCCGCATCCCGCTGGAGGGTCGTGGTCCCTCCCAGGTCCGCGCTCACCAACGCCTCGAGCTGGTCGAGCGCCCCGGTCGCTGCTGGTGGCGCGGCGCTGCGGGAGAAGCCTCGAGCTGCCAGGGCCGTGCCGCGCAACGCCGCCGCCTGCTGCGCCACCCACTGCTGCAGCTCCAGGCGCTCGGACGAGGACAGGCGCCTGTCGCGGCCGCCGACGACCACGAGCTGGAAGGCCGCCGCCGCAGTCACGCACCCGTCGCAGGCCGCGTTCACGGCGAGGGCACGGTTGTTCGCCCGGAGCAGCCGGGCCGAGCGCAGCACCACCACCTGCACGGACAGGGCGGTGGACCGGCACCCGCTGCACTGGGACCACGCGACACCGACGTTGTCCAAAGTGGCGTCCGTCGCGCGGTCGAGGTACACGATGTGCAGGGCCGTCGAGTCGGCCGTGCAGTCGTCGCAGGAGGCGCTGGCCGAGGCGGTGGTGTCGACCTGGGTCCGGCGCTCCTCGGACCGCGACACGAGGTACTCGTCGTCGGCAGCCGAGGGCACATCGGGCCCGGTCAACGCGGACGCCGTCAGGTCGAGACCGTCGTTGCGGTCGTGGTGCGACTCGTCCGACGAGCGGTGCGAGAACCCCCCGGCCAGGCCCACCGCGAGCAGGAGACCGGCCGCTCCGGCCCTGGACACCCGGCCGGTCATCGCGCCGCACCCGCCGCGAGCGGGAAGCTGTCGGCGACGGCGGCAGCCATCTCGACGAGACTGTCCCGCGTGTCCCGCCGGAGCGCCGTCAGGACCGTCTGCCCGCCCGCCTCCAGCGCCGGGTCCCACGGCACGGTGACCACCCGGGCACAGCGACGCTCGAAGTGCCGGGTCATCGGGTCCAGGGGTGCGCCCACGCGGCGCCGCACCGAGTTGATGACGACCACGGCGTCGGTCACCAGCTCGCCGTAGTCGTGCTCGTCGAGCCAGTCCAGCGTGAGCGCCGCCGCCCGACCACCGTCCAGACCGGCTCGGGAGACGAGCACCAGCTGGTCGGCCTCGGTGAGCAGGCCCTGGTTGGCGCTGTCCAGGATGCCGGTGCCGGTGTCGAGCAGGATGAGGTTGTAGAAGCGGTCCAGCAGCCCGATCAGGCGGTGGTACGAGTGCCGGTCGAGGGCCATCCCGATGCGTGGGTCGTCGTCGGAGCCCAGCACCTCCAGCCGCGACTGGGGCGCCTGCGACACGAACGACCGGAGCTGCGCGTAGCTCTCGACCTGATCGAGCTCGGAGAGCAGGTCGGTGATGGTGCGGTCGTGCGGAGGTGCTACCCGGTGGGCGAGGTTTCCCGCGTCGGGGTTGGCGTCCACCGCGATGACGCGGTCCCCGCGCAAGCCGGCGAAGGTGCTGCCGAGGGCGAGCGTCATGGTGGTCTTGCCGACACCGCCCTTGCGGCTCATGACCACGATGCGGCGCGCCCCGTCGATCGGCCGTCGCAACCGTGCCTCGATCTCTGCGCGCCGTCTCTCGGCTGCGCCCGGTCCCAGGTTCACCGTGTGGGCGGAGACCCGGTAGACGGTGCGTTGCCACCCGCTGGCCGGCACCACCTCGGCGCGCGCCAGCATCTCGTCGTCCGTGAAGGCGGCGGCCGTCATCGGGAGCGGTGCCAGCTCGGTCGGGGCTGCTGCCGACTGTGTCGGCGGCCGGACCGTCGTCAGCCGTCCCAGCGCCGGTCCCAGCAGGACGACGAGCCGCCAGCCGAGCACCACGAGTCCGAGCAGCGGCAGGGCGAGCAGCGCGATCGAGATGGTCGAGAGCAGGATCACGACGACGTCGCGACCGTGCCATGCGCGCGCCAGCTGGTCGCCCTGGACACCGGCAGCGGTCCAGGTCCGGGTGAGGATGCCCGGCAGGCTCCACAGCAGCCAGCCGAAGCCCGCGATCAGCGTCGGCACCACGAACAGCACCCAGCCGATCACCAGCCGGCGTGCGCGGGGTCGCAGCTCGGTGACGCGCGGGTCGACCGGCCGGCCGGGCAGCAGGCTGGTCAGCACGGGGCGGACCCGAGCGAAGAGGTCGGGGACGCCGGCGAGGTCGGCGAGCACGTAGTAGCCGTCGAAGCGCACCGCCGGGATCAGCTGCTGCACCATCCCCAGATGCATGATCAGGACGACCAGCAGGAGCACCCCGACGCCGCTGGACAGGTAGGTCACGCCGGCGACCAGCAGGTAGAGCACGTTGAAGTACAGGCCGCCGAGGTCGGTGCGCACGCGCGCCCAGCGCCCGAGCCGGTACGAGTCGGTGACGTCGGTGTAGAACGCGGGGAAGACGAGGTAGACGCCGAAGCCGATAGGCCCCGGCTGTGCCCCGCCGTACCGGCACGCGGCCGCATGGCCGGTCTCGTGGACGAGGGAGCCGAAGGTCAGCAGGGCATACAGGGCGAGCAGCAGCGAGGGCGTCGCGAGCAACTGCTCCAACGCGGCGACGAGACTGCCGTCACGGATCAGCCGGAGGTCGAGCAGCACCACGCCTGCCAGCGCACCGAGCACGACCGGCGGCCAGTACAGCGGGGCGAGCAGCCCGGCGAGCACCTGCACGACGCCTGCCGGCACCAGAGTCCCCTTCAGCGACAGGGACAGGAGCGGCCGCGCCTGTGGCGGTGCGGCCACGGCGGGGGCGCCCACGGCCTCCACCAGGCCGAGCGGCACCAGCCGGGACTCGACGAGGTGCTCGAGGCCGTCAGTGGTCAGGGTCCGCCCGTACGCCGCACTGACCGCCTCCGCCACCTGGTCACGGTCCCGGGACGGGTCGACGGCCGACACGACGAGGTTCAGCAGCTCGGAGACCTGGACGACCTGGCCGTCCGACCTCCTGAGCAGAAAGGTGGGTTCCCGGATGCCGGACCCCTGGACCTGCCCGAGCAGCTGCAGGCCGTCGGCGAGCTGCCATCTCTCGTGGCGGGACGCCTCGGCGGCGTGGTCAGCAGTGATCATCAGTCTCATCGCCCTGGTGTGCTCTGGTGTTGCTCTGGGGTGCTCTGGTGGCCGTGACCGACCGGAGGGATGACGGCGGGTGCGCCCAGAGCCGCGCACCCGCCGCCAAGACTCGTTCCGCCGGTCGGTGCGCTACTGCGACTGCGCCGACGCGACGTACTGCAGGGCCAACGCATTGGCGCTCGCGTTGATGCTGGCGGCGTTGATGGCGATGGCCAGGTTGATGCCGACGATGCTCGTGACGTTCGTGCAGGCGAAGTAGCAGAGCGTCTCGCGCCGGGGCAGCAGGTGTGCTGTCTGGGCGTCGACCACCGCTCGGGGAAGCACAGGCGGACTGCGCATGAGGGGTCACCTCTTCCTGTCTGGTTCGGCGGGCACGGTGGCGTGGCCTCCTCCCCCGGAGGCCACGCCCCGCTGTTTCTGGTCAGCCGGCCTGGTTCACGCTGATGGCCTGGCCCGCGAAGCTGTTCGCGGACGAGTAGAACGACGCCGCGTTGAGAGCCAGCGACGAGTTCGTGGCCATGACGTTTGCCCAGTTGGTGTTGAAGACGAGGGTCTCCCTCGCCGGGAGCAGCTCGACCTGCTGGCTGTCGAGCTCGGTGCATGTCAGTTCCTTGCGCATGGTGGGTCACCTCCCCTGGCTGCGCTCTGTGTGACGGATCGAGTCAACGTCCGCCGGCGTGACTGCTGCGTGACCGTTGCGTGACCGCGACGTGCCAGCCTCCGGCCTGGCTATTCACGTGCGCGTCGCGCGGGGACACACTGCGAGCAGGCGCACCGGGGAATCGTGTGAACGCGACGCGACGGCGAGCGACCGTGGAGCCAGCAATGGGAACTGCAACGACCGGGGGCGACGGCGTGCTGGTCGTCAGTGTGTGGATGCGAGCTGTCGCCGGCGTGATGCTCGCCAGGGTCACGATGAGCACGTCAGGCGAGTCCCCGGTCGTGCGCGCGGTGACCACGCCGGCGGACCTGCACCTGGCCCTCGACGAGTGGCTCGCCTCCCTCGACCGCTGAGCGACACCGCCCGGCGCCTTTGCTCTTTCATGGTCAAGTCTCCCCTTGACACCCTCGGCGACACGCGATGACTGTGAACAGCGGTGCCCGTGTCGATCAGCGTGCCGGCTGGTAAGCGTGTCGTGCCGGCTGGCAAGTGCAGAGGGGGACCTCAGATGCTGCGAGTGGAGGCCACCCGGACGCTGCCCGACACCCTTGGCCTGCAGCTCCTCGGCTGCTGGGACCTGCGCAGCGGCACCGGCCTGGTCTCGCTCGGCGTGCGCGAGCAGCGCTTGGTCGCCCTGCTCGCACTTCGCGGGAGACGACCGCGGACCCAGATCGCCGGCACGCTGTGGCCCGACACGACCGACGTGCGGGCACTGAGCAGCCTCCGAGCTGCAGTCCTCCGGGTCCGTCGGTCCGCGCCCGACCTGATCGATGGTGGGCGGACGAGCCTTGCCCTCGCTGCCGAGGTCCAGGTCGACGTCAACGAGGTGATGCAGTGTGTGGCCGACGTCGCTGCCGACCCGGCCGATGACCCGGCGCGGCAGGTGAGCCTTCTCCGCCATGCCGACCTGCTGCCCGGCTGGTACGAGGACTGGGTCGTGGTCGAGCGAGAACGTCTCCAGCACCTGCGGCTGCTCTCGTTGGAGTCGGTGGCGCGCGCCGCGCTCGACAGGGGTGACTTCGACCTCGCGCTCACCGCGGCGATCGAGACCATCGCCATCGAACCGCTGCGGGAGAGCGCTCACGCGATCGCGATCCGGGCACACCTCATGGCCGGCAACCAGTCCTCCGCGGTGACCGAGTACCGCGACTACCGACATCTGCTGCGCAGCATGCTCGCGATTGCCCCGTCGAGGGAGCTCAACGAGCTGCTGACGCCGTTGCTCGTGCCGATCCCGCGGCGGCGCCAGCACTAAGCGATGCCGTGACGCGGCAACCGTCGCCGGGTTGCTACGCGAGGGCGAGAGTGATGCCCAGGCTCGCGCCGTAGACGAGCAGGAGCAGCCCGGTCTCCTTCAGGACGGGGACGAGCTCGCGGCCGACCGCCCCGTAGATGACGCCGAGAGTCGGGCGGACCGCCGGGAGCGCGGTACCGAGGGCGATCAGCACGACGGGGTGCCGTAGGGCGATCAGCACCACGACCGCATACGCCGCGAACACCAGGCCGACGTAGAGCAACCGGGTGCGGTGGTCGCCGAGCCGCACGGCCAGGGTGCGCTTGCCGGCGGCCTCGTCGGTGGGGATGTCGCGCAGGTTGTTGGCGACGAGGATCGCGCAGGCCAGCGCGCCGCAGCCGACACCGGCCAGCACCGATGCGGTGGTGACCCGCTCGGCCTGCGCGTACGTCGTGCCGATGGTGGCCACCAGACCGAAGAACACGAAGACCGAGACCTCGCCCAGCCCGCGGTAGCCGTACGGCGACCGGCCGCCGGTGTAGTACCAGGCGCCGAGCAGGCAGGCGGCGCCGACGAGCACCAGCCACCAGGCGACCAGCAGGGCCAGGACCAGGCCGGCCACGCAGGCCACGGCGAACGACAGCAGTGCGGCGCGCTTCACCGCGGGCGGTGTCGCGACGCCCGAGCCGACGAGACGTAGCGGGCCGACCCGGTCGGCGTCGGTGCCGCGCACTCCGTCGCTGTAGTCGTTGGCGTAGTTGACGCCCACCTGCAGCGCGACGGCGACCAGCAGCGCGAGCAGTGCCCGGCCGAGGCCGAAGGAGTCCACGGCCGCGGCCGCCCCGGTGCCGGCCGCGACCGGTGCGATCGCCGCGGGCAGCGTGCGGGGGCGCGCGCCCTCGAGCCACTGGGCTGGGGTGGCCATCGCTTCGGGTCCTCCGGTGCGTTCGTGACGGGTCCGCCAGGAGGGTACGGGGCCGGGCCGTCGACGCCGTGCGCGAGGATGCTCGCGTGCTGGTGGACGGGGTGGTCGTACGGCGTGCGGTGGCGGCAGACGGCGATCGAGCCACCGTCGTGCGCTGGCTCAGAGCGGCTTGGGACGAGGCGCCCGCTGTTTCCGGGTGCTCGCCGTCGGCCAGCGATCCCCTGTCCTAGTGTTCGCATCCCCACCTCTGTGCACAGGCCTGAATCCCTTGCACGGCAACAGATTCGGGGTTCCCACCGGCCGCTCGATGCGGTAGGATTCGAACATGTGTTCGACAGTGAGGGAGGTCGGGGTCGAGGCGGAGATCGCCTCGGCCGACACCGCGCTGACCGCCACTCTGCGCGAGGGGGTCGAGCACCTCAGCCACGACCAGTCGGCGGCCCTGCTCACCCGGCTACGGGCGCTGACCGCCAAGGCCGACGCGCTCACCCTGGCCGTGGTCGGGAAGGTCGACGCCGACGGCACCCACACCTACGACGGTGCCTTGTCCACCGGGGCCTGGGTGCGGGCCCTCACTCACCGCACCCCGGCCGAGGCGGCCCGTACCGTGCGGACCGCCCGCGCGCTGCGTTCCGGGGTGCTGCCGAACACCGCCGCCGCGCTCGCCGCGGGCGCCCTGACTGGTGCGCATGCCTCGGTGATCGCCGACGCTGTGGCCGGCGCCCCCGCGGGTGCGGTCGCACTGATCGAACCCGAGGCCGTCGCGACCGCGGTCGAGGGCGACGTGCGCGCGACCGCGCACCTGATGCGCGCCTTCACCCACGCCCTGGACCCCGACGCCGCCGACGAGAGAGCCCTGCGCCGCTTCGAACGGGCCGGGATCACCCTGTCCCCGCTGCTCGACGGCGGGTTCGCGCTCACCGGCACCGCCGACGAGACCACCGGCGCCGCCGTCACCGCCGCCATCGACACCGCCAGCCCGCTGGTCACTGGCGACACCCGGACCGCGGCCCGCCGCCGCCTCGACGGGCTGCACGCCATCTGCCGGCACTGGCTCGACACCTCGGAGCCGGAGCCGGACCTCACCTCTCGACGGACCTCGAAGTCCCGGGCGCAGCTGGTCGTCACCGTCGACCACGACGGGCTTGCCGGCCGGCGTTCGCCCGGCGGCACCCTGACCTGGGCCGGGCCCGTCGCCGCATCCACCGCGCAGCGGCTCGGCTGCGACTCGATGGCGACCTTCGTTGCCCTTAACGAGAACGGCGAGGTGGTCGAGGCCGGCACCCAGCGGCGGTTCTTCACGATCCCCCAGCGACGGGCCATGGTCGCCCGCGACGGCGACACCTGCTGCGCACCGTTCTGCGACCGGCCCGCCGCCTGGTCCGACGGCCACCACCTCATCGCCGTCGCAGACGGCGGACCCAGCACCATCGCCAACGGCGCCCTGCCCTGCGAGGGCCACCACGTCCAGCTACACGAAGGCCATTGGGCCCTCCACCGCCTCCCCGACGGCCGCTACCTCCTGCGCCACCCCCGCACCGGGCGCACCCTCGGACCCGAACCACCCCGCCCCGGCCACAACCGACCACCACCGCCGACGGGCTGAGCTCCCACCCGAGGTCCGGCGGTAATCCCGGTCGACGGCGCATGATCCAGAGCGGATCTGTTGGAGAACATGCAACCGATCCCCTGTGGATCACGGGATGGCGACGGCTCGGTATGTGCCGTTCCCGAGCACCCCGTCAGGCGGCCGGACACGGCCGACTGAAACGGGCCGCACCGAGCACTCGGACGGCGCTACGGCACAGGCCCGACGGGATCCGGCTCCATCGAGCACGTGCAGTCTCCGCACCTGCCGATGCGCCGCCCTCGGTCGCGAGGAAGCAGGATTCCGATACCTGGAGGAACCGGAGAACGGTCAGACGGCCCGGCCGGACTCGCTATACGTTCTCCCCGGCGGATCTGAAGCTGTGGCTCGCCTTGTCGCGACACCTTGAGGGGTCATCGCAACGGTTGGGGAAGGTGTTCTCACCATGAATCGTTCTTGGGCCAAGGTGGCTGGCGGATGCGGCTTCGTCTTCACCGTTCTCTACTATGCGGGCACTGTTCTTCTCGTCGGTCCGATCACCCAGGACGACAGCCTCGAGAAGGCCAGAACGACGTTCAACGAGCAGGCGGGCAACTTCGATACGGGTGCCTCCCTGCTACTCCTCAGCATCCCGTTCCTTCTGTTCTTCGCGCAGTATCTGCGATCGATCCTTGCTCGGGCGGAGGGAGCAGCCGGTACCACCTCAACTCTGGTACTCGTCGGGGCAGCGGCAGGTGCCGCCACAACGCTCGCCGGTGCCGCCGTCATGGGCGGCACGTCCTTTCTCGCTGAGGCCGCGACGGTCGACGGCCGGACGGCTGCGTTCTCGCATTCAGCCGCAGAGGCATGCATCTTCTACGGGATGGTGTTCTTTGGTGTGGTGGCCCTCGCCACGGCGATGATCACGCTCCGCCACCAAGGCCTCCCCCGGTGGTTCGGTCGGGTGGCGGTGGTACTGGGGATCGCGATGGTCGTGGGAAGTGCCGGATCACCGCTGATCCGGTCCCTAGCTCTGCTTGCGGGCCTTCCCACATACCTCTTCTTCTTGATCGCATCCGTCGTCGTCTGGAGGACCAGCGGGAGTGCGCCGGTGGATGCGAACCAGCCCGCCCTTGTCTCTTCAGACTCGTGACTGCACGACGCGCGCCCGGTGACAGGCAAACAGCGAGCGCGACGCCTGACGACGTGAGCGGCGTCGCGGACTGAATGGTCTGGGCATTGCACGCCGGTCATGGGACCGACGACCGGCGACTCGGCTCGCACACCGCCATAGCCGAGCTCCCGATGTGCGGCGTCGAAGGCGCTCGATCCGTGACGCTCATCGCGCACTCGTCCGGCGGCTGCGGAGTCAGAGGTCAGGTGTCAGTGGTCACCTCTCGGCCTGCTGAACTGACGTCGCCACCGGGCGGGAGCGCCACACGACCCCCAGGGCAGGATTGCCGGTAGGGCTCGACTCGATCCGTTCCACGGTGAAGCCCTCGCGCTGGTAGAAGGCGCCCGCGCGCTCGTTGGCCACGAAGTGTTCGATGAACAGCCGATCGGCGCCGGTGGGCAGCGCGTCGATGAGAGCGTCGAGCAGCCGTCGGCCCAGCCCACGGCCGCGACGCCCTGGGTGCACGTAGAGCTTGTAGACCACATGGTCGGCACCCCTGCGGCCGCGCTGCCCGACGCCGAGGAGGTGCCCGTCAGCTTCGGCGACGACCACCAGGCCCTCGGCCACCGCCGCCTCGACATGTGTCTCGTTCCACCAGCTGCGGACCTGCTCGTCCGCGGCGGCTTCGCCGATCAGCGGGGCGTAGTGCGGTCGGACGTGCGACTTGCCGAACCGGCAGATCGACACCACATCGTCCTGCCTTGCGTTCCGTACGACGGGCTCAGCGCCTGAAGCCATCACACTCTCCCCGTAGCGATCACAGCGATGTCGCACCGGCCAGGTTACGACTGCATCGCCCTCAGGCGACGCCGGGCAGCAATCCCCGCACCGACTCCTTGTCCGGCTTGCCCGAGTCCAGCACCGGCAGCTGGCCCATCAGCACGACCTCGCGGGGGAGGGCGGCCGGCTCGAGGTCGTCCGCGGCGAAGGCGCGCAGCTCGCCGACGGTCGGCGCGGACGTCCAGTCGCGCGGCTGCACCACCGCGACGACGCGCTGGCCCCACTCGGGATCGGGTCGCCCGACGACGGCGCAGGCGGCGACCTCCGGGTGGCCGAGCAGGACACGCTCGACCAGTGCGGCGGGCACGTTGACGCCGCCGCTGACGACGACGTCGTCGGCACGGCCGAGCACCTCGAGCCGGCCGTCGGACGACCAGCGGCCGAGGTCCTGGGTGCGGTGCCGGCCGTCGACCAGGGCCTCGGCCGTGAGGTCGGGACGCAGCCGGTAGCCGGAGAAGACGACCGGCCCGCCGAGCTCGACCCGGCCGTCGTCGCGCAGAACCACCTCGACCCCGTCGAGCGGGCGCCCGTCGTAGACGCAGCCACCGCAGGTCTCCGACATGCCGTAGGTGGTCACCACCGCGACGCCGGCGGTTGACGCCCGTTCGGCGAGGGCCGGCGGCAGCGCCGCTCCGCCGACCAGCACGCCGTCGTACGTCGAGAGGTCGGCGCCGGCGTCGAGCAGCCGACGCAGCTGCGTGGGTACCAGCGACGTGTAGTGCCGCACGCCCGGCGCGAGCCGCGCGGTGGCGGCGGCGAACGCGTCGACCGAGAAGCCGCCGTAGAGGTCGAGCACCTCCGGCCGCGTCCGGGCCACCAGCGAGCGGACGAGCACCGTGAGCCCGGCGACGTGCGTCACCGGCAGTGCGAGCAGCCACTGGCCGGGACCGCCGAGTCGTTGGTGCGTCGCACGCGCCGAGTGCCGCAGCGCGTCGGCGGTGAGCAACGCGCCCTTGGGCTCGCCGGTCGAGCCCGACGTCGGGACGACGAGAGCGACGTCGTCGCGCTCCAGCGGCTGCCCCGGGTCCAGCGCCGCCAGCACCGCACCCCGCCCGCCGCCGGTGGGCAGTGGCAGCAGCGCCGGTCCGGCGCCGTCGAGCGCCGCCGCAAGCGCCGGCACGAGCGTCCTGAGGACGGCCTCGCCGGTAGGGGCGGTCAGCCCGCGCAGCTCGCGGCTCAGTGCGGGTCCTCGAGGTCGCCGGCGAGCGGCTTGCTCATCTGCATCGAGTCGACGTCGTAGCCGAGCGACCGGTACAGCCCGGCCGCCGGCTCGTTCCAGCCGAAGACGTTCAGCGCGACCCGGGTGCAGCCCTCGGCCGCCAGCACCTTCTCGGCCTCGATCATCGCCGCGCGCCCGAGACCACGGCCGCGGTGCTGCTCCTCGATGATGACGTCGTAGACGAAACCGGTCCGGTGGTTGCCGGGGCTGCGTCCGAGCCACAGCAGCCCGACATCGGCGCCGTCCTCGTCGAGGACCCGCAGGATGCTGGTGCCCGCCTCCGCCAGCGCGTCGGTCAGCGTCTCCGGGAAGAACTGCGAGGCTCTGGCCCGCACCTCGTCGTCGACCGGCGCGTGCGCGGATCGGGCGAGGTCGGCCGCGAACTCGTCGAGCATCGGTGCCCGGAGGGTGTCGTACTCGCCGTCTGTGATCGCCCTGAGCCGCACGGTCGGCGGCATCAGTAGTACCAGGGGTACGGCGACCAGTCCGGGTCGCGCTTCTCGAGGAACGCGTCCCGTCCCTCGACGGCCTCGTCGGTCATGTAGGCCAGCCGGGTCGCCTCCCCGGCGAACACCTGCTGGCCCATCAGCCCGTCGTCCACGAGGTTGAACGCGAACTTCAGCATCCGCTGCGCCGTCGGGCTCTTGCCGTTGACCTCGGCCGCCACCTCGAGCGCGACCCGCTCCAGGTCGGCGTGGTCGGCGACGAGGTTCACCGCGCCCATCCGCTGCATCTGCTCCGCGTCGTACGCCCGGCCGAGGAAGAAGATCTCCCGGGCGTTCTTCTGCCCGACCATCTTCGCGAGGTACGCCGACCCGTAGCCGGCGTCGAACGAGCCGACGTCGGCGTCGGTCTGCTTGAACCGGGCGTGCTCGCGGCTGGCGACCGTCAGGTCGCACACGACGTGCAGCGAGTGCCCGCCGCCGGCCGCCCAGCCGTTGACCACGGCGACGACCACCTTGGGCATCGTGCGGATCAGCCGCTGCACCTCGAGGATGTGCAGCCGGCCGCCCTCGGCCCTGGTCCGGGCGGCATCGACCGTGTCGGCCGTCTCCCCCTCGGCGTACTGGTAGCCGCTGCGGCCACGGATCCGCTGGTCGCCGCCCGAGCAGAACGCCCGGCCGCCGTCCTTGGCGGACGGGCCGTTGCCGGTGAGCAGGACGCAGCCGACGTCCGGCGTGCGACGGGCGTGGTCGAGCACCCGGTGGAGCTCGTCGACCGTGTGCGGCCGGAACGCGTTGCGCACCGCCGGGCGGTCGAAGGCGACCCGCACCGTCCCGCGGCCCGGGCCGTCGACGACCGCCCGGTGGTAGGTCACGTCGGTGAGGTCGAAGCCCTCGACCGGGCGCCAGGCGGCGGGATCGAAGAGCTCGGAGACGACGGTGTCGTCGGGCTGGGCGGGCACGTCGGCGAGGATAGGCGCATGGACGACGTGCGGGTCTGGGCGCTCCCGCTGCGCACCCGCTTCCGCGGCATCGACGTCCGCGAGGGGGTGCTGCTGCGCGGCCCCGCCGGCTGGGGCGAGTTCTCCCCGTTCTGGGACTACGACGCCGCCGCCTGCGTGCCCTGGCTGCTCGCCGCCCGGGAGGCCTCCGACCTCGGCTGGCCGCCGGGGCGCCGCGACCGCATCCCGGTCAACGTCACCGTCCCCGCGGTGGGCCCGGAGCGGGCCGCCGAGATCGTGCATGCCTCGGCCGGCTGCCGGACCGCGAAGGTCAAGGTCGCCGAGCCCGGGCAGCAGGAGCAGGACGACCTCGTCCGGGTGGCCGCCGTGGCGGACGCGCTCGGGCCGGACGGCCGGGTGCGGGTCGACGCCAACGGGGGCTGGGACGTCGACACCGCCGTGCGGATGGTGCGGCTCCTCGACGCCGCTGCGGCCGGCCTCGAGTACGTCGAGCAGCCCTGCCGCACCGTCGAGGAGCTCGCTGCCGTACGCCGTCGCGTCGACGTCCCGATCGCTGCCGACGAGTCGATCCGCCGCGCAGACGACCCGCTGCGGGTCGCCCGGCTCGAGGCGGCGGACATCGCGGTGCTCAAGGTGCAGCCGCTCGGGGGCGTCCGAGCCTGCCTGCGGATCGCCGAGCAGATCGGGCTGCCGGTGGTGGTGTCCTCCGCGTTGGAGTCGTCGGTGGGGCTGGCGGCCGGCGTCGCGCTGGCGGCGGCGCTGCCGGAGCTGCCCTACGCCTGCGGACTTGCGACCACCCAGCTGCTCGCCGGCGACGTCACCGCGGCGCCGTTCACCGTGATCGACGGCGCGCTCGCCGTCGCACGGCCGGAGCCGGACGCCGTGCCGTCCGCGGACGAGGAGACGACCCAGCGCTGGCTGGCCCGGCTGCGCACGGTGTCGGCACGGGAAGGGGACACCCGATGAACCCGTCGACGGCGCTGGCGACCGTGGTGGTCGACGAGCTGGTGCAGGGCGGGGTCCGCGAGGTGGTGCTCTCACCCGGCTCGCGCAACGCCCCGCTCGCCTTCGCCCTGCACGAGGCCGACCGCGTCGGCCGGCTGCGGCTGCACGTGCGCATCGACGAGCGGTCCGCCGGGTTCCTGGCGCTCGGGCTGAGCAAGGCATCGGGACGGCCGGTGCCGGTGGTGACGACGTCCGGGACCGCGGCAGTGAACCTGCACCCGGCGGTCGTCGAGGCGGAGTACTCGCGGGTCGGGCTGGTGGCGATCACGGCCGACCGACCCACCGAGCTCCGGGAGGTCGGCGCCAACCAGACGATCCGCCAGGTGGGGCTGTACGGGCGTTCGGTGGCCCACGGCGACGACCTCTCGGTCGACAACCGCACGACTGTCGGCCGTTGGCGCACAGCGGTGGACCAGGCGCTCGTGCGCGCGCAGTCGGGCCCGGTGCACCTGAACATCGCGTTCCGCGAGCCGCTGGTGCCGGACGGGGACCCGGAGTGGAACGAGCCGTTGGACGCCCCTCCGGCCGAGCCGCGGATCGAGCGAGGCGTCGACACGGCAGAGGGCTACGTGCCGGTGGAGACCGGCCCCCGGACCCTGGTGGTCGCCGGCGACCAGGCGATGGCCGACGCACGGGCGCTCGCCGAGGAGGGTGGCTGGCCGCTGCTGGCCGAGCCGTCGTCGGGGCACCGTGCCGGGCCGAACGCCCTCGCGGCCTACCGGCTGCTGCTCGAGCACCTCGGCGGCGACGTCGAGAGGGTGGTGGTCGCCGGCCGACCTACGCTCTCGCGCCCGGTGACCCGCTTGCTGGCGCGCGGCGACGTCGAGGTCCGGCGGTTGCCCGACAAGCGCCGTCATATCCAGGCCTTCGGCGACCTCGATGGGGACTGGCTGGACCGTTGGCGGCGGGCTGATGGCCGAGCCCGGGTCGCGATCGCCGCGGTGCTCGCCGCCGAGCCGCTCAGCGGTCTCGCCGTCGCGCGTCGGGTGGCGTCGCTGCTGCCGGCCGACGGGCTGCTCGTCGCCGGGTCGTCGTCGGCGATCCGCGACCTCGACCTGGCCGACCCGTGGGTCACTGCGCCCATGGTGCTGGCGAACCGCGGCGCGTCGGGGATCGACGGCACGGTCTCGACCGCGGTCGGCGCCGCGCTGGCGCATCCCGGCCCGGCGTACGCGCTGATGGGCGACCTCACGTTCCTGCACGACGCCAACGGGCTGGTGCATCGGGCCGGGGGAGCCGCGCCCGGACCTCACGATCGTGGTCGTCAACGACGACGGCGGTGGGCTGTTCGGGGTGCTGGAGCAGGGGGCGCCGGAGCACGCGGCGGTGTTCGAGCGGGTCTTCGGCACCCCGCACGGCGTCGACCTCGAGTCGCTGTGCGCGGCGACAGGAACGCCGCACCGGGCGGTGCACGGCCTCGACGACCTGAGCGACGAGGTGTCGCGGTCGCCGGAGGGGATCCGTGTGGTCGAGGTGCGCACCGACCGCAGCCGCACCCGCGACCTGCACGCGATGCTGCGCGCGGCCGTCGACGAGGCGCTGCGCTGACCGGCTGGTCCGGTCGTCAGCGCGGCGGCGAGCCCGCACCCTGAGGGAGGTGCGGGCTCGCCTGTGGACCGGGCCGGCCTAGGTGCTGCTGCCCGTCGTGCCGGTCGTGGCGTCGGGCCCGTCGCCGTCGTGGTCGCCGTGGTGGCCGCCTGGGCCGCGGTAGCCGCCCTGCTCGACGCCGGTGACCGCGAAGCTCTTGTCCACCTCGATGGAGACCTCGGTGCCGTCGGCCTTGGTGATGTGCGCCTCGTAGACGCCGTCACTGTCGGTCTCGAGCCGGACGATCGTGGCGCCGGGGTACTTCGCCAGCACCGCTGCCTCGACCTTGTCGGCCGTGGTGCCGGTGAGCAGCGTCTCGTCGGAGCGCTGCGGCTTGCTCCGGTCACCCGGGTTCGGGTTGCTGGGCGCCTCGCCCTGGGTGGCGGTCGCGGTGGGCGTGGGGGTGTCGGTGGCGCTGGCCGTCAAGGAGCCGGCCAGGATGCCGCCGGCGACGACGCCGCCCGCCACGAGCGCGGCCATGCTGCCGTACCTGCGGACCTGGGTGCTGGACATGCAGTTCCTCTCGTCAGGGCCCCGTTCGGGCCGTTCACGAAAGGCTCGGGTGTCAGCCTGTCACCGTCCTGTGACCGGCCTGTGCCGGGCCCGGGGCGGTGCCCGCTGTCTGTGGGCGGGCCGCCCCTGACGGGGCCGGTCAGCCCTCGAGCGCCTCGCGCATCGGGAGCAGCTTCGCCTGCGCCTCGAGCACCTCGTCGTCGGGGTCGCTGCCGGCCACGATGCCGCCGCCGGCGAACAGCCGGGCGGTCGGGCCGTCGAGCTGGGCGCAGCGCAGGGCGATGCCCCACTCGCCGTCGCCACGCGCGTCGACCCAGCCGACCGGGCCGCTGTAGCGCCCGCGGGACATGGGCTCCAGCTCGACCAGTGCGTCGAGGGCCGCTTGCGTCGGAGTGCCTCCGACGGCGGCGGTGGGGTGCACCGCGCCGAGCAGGTCCAGCACGTCCGAGCCGTCGTCGATCCGCGCGGACACGTCGGTGGACAGGTGGGTGACGTTCGACAGCTCGAGCGGAACCGGTGTCGTCGGGACGGCGAGGTCCTGCACGTGCGGGACCAGCGACGTCACGAGCGACTCGACCGCGTACCGGTGCTCCGACAGGTCCTTGGCGGAGTGCAGCAACGCGTCGACCCGCTCGTGGTCGGCCGTCGCGTCGCCACCGCGCGCCGTCGTGCCGGCGAGCACCCTGGACAGCACGCGGTCGCCGGACCTGCTGACGAGCAGCTCCGGCGTCGCGCCGACCAGACCGGCGACGGCGAAGGTCCAGCAGTCGGGGTTGCCCGCCGCGAGACCGGCGAGGACGGCGCGGACGTCGATGTCGTCGTCCGCCACGGCGAGCAGGTCGTGGGCGAGCACGACCTTCTCCAGCTCGCCGGCGTCGATCCGCGCGACGGCAGCGGCGACGGCCGACCTGAACTCCGTGACCGGCAGCTCGCCGTGCGCGTACCGCACGCCACGGGTGGGCCGGACCGCCTCGGGGGACGCCAGCCGCGGCGGGTCGCCCACGGTCGTCAGCCAGGTGCGCCCCGCCATCCGGCCGAGGACGACCTCGGGGACCACGAGCACCGACGGCTCGTCGTCGCGGAACGCGAACGAGCCGAACGCCACGGGGCCGCTGCCGCGGACCTGCACCTCGTCGTCGACCGCCGCGTGGGCGACCAGCTCGCGCCACCAGTCGCGCGCCCGCGCGAACCGGTCGGGTCCCGCGACCTCGAGCCGGGCGGCCTCGCCCCAGCCCACCAGGCCGCTGCCGTCACGTACCCAGGCGAGCGCGTCGCCGGCGTGCGGCAGCCGCTGCAGCAGGGTGCCGACCAGGTCGACCGGCTGGGAGCGGACGGTGCGCGGGACGCGCGCCGACTCGGGGACCGCCCGGGGGAGGGCGTCGCCGGGCAGCGTGCTCATGCCGACGAGCGTACGTGGGCGCCCGGGCCGCGACGGGGGCCGGGTGGCCGGCGATCAGTGCCCGGTACGCGCCTGGACGAGGCGGGCGGCCAGCTCCCGGAGGAGCGCGCGGGCGAAGGACGGCTCGGTGTCCAGGAGGCGGTCGAACGTCTGCCGCGGGACGGCGAGCACCCGCGCATCGGTCCGCGCCCGTACTCGCGCGATGCGGGGCGTACCGGGGACAAGGAGCGCGAGCTCGCCGAAGAAGCCGTCCCGCTCGATGTCGAGGTGGAGCTCGCCGCGCTCGACCACCACGGACCCGTCGAGCACGACGAACATGCCGAACCCCGGGTCGCCCGCCTGGGCGAGCACCTGCCCGGCCGGGACGTCGGTGACGCCACCGGCCGCCACCAGCTCCGCTGACTCCGCCGAGATCTCGGCGAACAGTGGGACCCCGGAGAGCTCGGTGTCGCCCATGGCGCTGTTGTACCAGGGTTCGCGCCGTTCGGCCGGTCAGATCCGGTCGAGGATCTCGTCCCGGTAGCCGGGCAGTGCGGCGCCGACCTCGTCGAGGGCGAACGTCTCCGGGACCGCCGCCGGGTCGGCCGCCAGGAGATAGACCAGCGAGGCCCGCACGAGCAGCGGCTCCTGGGCGTCGGAGACCCCGAGGTCCGCCAGCAGCTGCTCGGGGACCGAGACACGGTGCCTGGTGGTGGCGCCCGACCGGTGCCTGATGGTGACGTCGTAGACGTGCCGGTCGGACGCCGTGATCTCGAGGTCGGCTGGGTCGGGCACGGCCTGGTCCTGGGCGAGGGGCATGCCCCCGGTCTACCCGGGTAGGCGAGGTTCCATGACGAGCAGCGAGGACCGATGGGTCTACCCCGCCGACGGCGCCGACCCGCGCGACGTGGACCGGGCCCGCTCCGAGGCGGACGCGCCGGACCGCGACGCCGAGCGGCAGGTCACCCATGACCAGGACGTCGAGCGCGGCCAGGGCCTCAGCTCGGACAAGCCCGGCGTCGACGTGAGCGAGCGCGAGGTCGCCGCCGACGCGGCTGGCGGTGCCGACGGTGCTGGAGGGCGCGAGTCCAGCGCACCCGGGATCACGTGACCGGACGGCGGGAGCGCGGGCCGCGATCTCGCGTGGACCGGCGCGTGCGAGGCTTCGGCGCGTGACGAGGCACGAGGACCAGCTGCACGTGGCCGATCTGCAGAAGGCGCCGCACGAGGTGGCGGCGATGTTCGACGACGTCGCCCCGAGGTACGACCTCACCAACGACGTGCTCTCCCTGGGCCAGGCCCGGCTGTGGCGGCGGGCGGTCGCGGAGGCGGTCGACGCCGGGCCAGGGGAGCGGGTGCTCGACCTGGCGGCCGGCACCGGCTCGTCGTCGCTGCCGTTCGTGGCCGCGGGCGCGCAGGTGGTCGCGGCGGATTTCTCCCTCGGGATGCTGCGCGTCGGGAAGCGCGCCCACCCGGAGCTGGACCTGCTCGCGGGCGACGCCCTGCGGCTGCCGTTCGCCGACAGCTCGTTCGACGCCGTGACGATCTCGTTCGGCCTGCGCAACGTCTCCGACATCGACGCCGCCCTGGCCGAGATGGCGCGGGTCACCGCCCCGGGCGGCCGGCTGGTCGTCTGCGAGTTCAGCGCTCCGACCTGGGCCCCCTTCCGCACCGTCTACACCGAGTACCTGATGCGAGCCCTCCCGCCGGTCGCCCGCCGGGTGTCGAGCAACCCGGACGCCTACGTCTACCTGGCCGAGTCGATCCGGGCCTGGCCGGACCAGCCCGCCCTTGCCCAGCGGGTCGCCGCGGCCGGCTGGACAGCGGTGGGCTGGCGCAACCTGACCGGCGGCATCGTCGCGCTGCACCGGGCGCACAAGCCGTAGATCCGGCGGTCTGCGGGGTTTCGCCCGCTCCGCCCCGGCTAGGGGCAGGACAGGACGTCACCGACCGAGAAGGAGGCCCTCATGGGTGCCGACGACAAGATGGACAACAAGGTCGAGGAGATCGCGGGCGACGCCAAGGAGAAGATCGGTGCCGCCACCGGCGACGACGAGCTCCGTCGCCAGGGCGAGCGCGACCAGTCCAAGGCGAACCTCAAGCAGGCCGGCGAGAAGGTCAAGGACGCCTTCAAGGACTGACCTGCAGGCAGCGCGAACCGAGGGGCCCGTCCGCTGGACGGGCCCCTCGGCGTGAGCCCGGCGTCATGCGTAGACTGACGCCGCTCCACCGATCGTGAAAGTTTTCACAAGCGCACAGACCCGCCCGCGACTCCCTCTCCCTGACCCGCCGAAGGTGGCCCTCCGTGCAGTCCGCCGCGCCTCGTGACGCCGACGTCATCGTCGTCGGCGCCGGCCCCGCCGGCTCCGCGACCGCCTACCACCTGGCCCGCGCCGGCCACGACGTCGTCGTTCTCGAGAAGAGCGCCTTCCCGCGCGAGAAGGTGTGCGGCGACGGGCTCACACCACGGGCGGTCAAGGCGCTGGTCTCGATGGGCATCGACACCTCGCCCGAGGCCGGCTGGCTGCACAACAAGGGCCTGCGGATCATCGGCGGCGGGATGCGGCTCGAGCTGCCCTGGCCCGAGCTCGCCAGCTTTCCGTCGTACGGTCTGGTGCGACCGCGCAGCGACTTCGACGACGTCCTCGTGCGGCAGGCCGTCAAGGCCGGCGCCGTCCTGCACGAGAACACCAACGTCACCGGGCCGGTGCTCGACAAGGCCGGCCGCATCACCGGTGTGACCACCAAGGGCGAGCTCGGAGAGCGCACCTGGTCCGCGCCGCTCGTGGTGGCGGCCGACGGCAACTCCAGCCGGCTCTCGACGGCGATGGGCGTGCACAAGCGCGACGACCGGCCGATGGGCGTCGCCGTCCGGACCTACTACACGAGCCCGCGGCACGACGACGACTGGCTCGAGTCGTGGCTCGAGCTGTGGGACCGCGGTGACGACGGCAAGGACCGGCTGCTGCCGGGCTACGGCTGGATCTTCGGTGTCGGCGACGGCACCAGCAACGTCGGCCTCGGCATCCTCAACACGAGCACGGCCTGGGGCAAGGTCGACTACAAGGACCTGCTCCGGCGCTGGCTCGACCAGACGCCCGAGGAGTGGGGCTTCCGCGAGGAGAACCGCACCCAGCCGGTGCGCGGCGCGGCGCTCCCCATGGGATTCAACCGGCAGCCGCACTACGGCAACGGCATGCTGCTCGTCGGCGACTCCGGCGGCATGGTCAACCCGTTCAACGGCGAGGGCATCGCCTACGCCATGGAGTCCGGCGAGATCGCGGCCCAGGTCGTCGCGCAGGCCCTCGCCCGCCCCACGGCCGACTCCCGCGAGCGCGCGCTGCAGGCCTACCCGCAGCTGCTCAAGCAGACCTACGGCGGCTACTACACGGTCGGCCGGATGTTCGTGAAGGCCATCGGCGACGACCGCGTCATGCGCCTCGCCACCCGCCACGGCCTGCCGCACCCCGTGCTCATGCGGTTCGTCCTCAAGCTGATGGCCAACCTCACCGACCCCCGCGACGGGGACGCCATGGACCGCGTCGTCAACGCGCTCTCCCGTCTGGCGCCCGCCGCATGACGGCCGTACCGGCCCGCGTTGGTCCGCCGGACGCAGGCTCCCTAGGGTGTGGCGTTGTGGAGCGGGCCCGGCGAGGCACCCGGCGCCCCCGGCCCGACCGAGAAGGAGCGTGAGCCACCGTGCACTCCTACGCGCCGATCCTGGTGCTCCTGGCCCTCTCCTTCGGGTTCGCCGCGTTCTCGATCGCGGCCGGCCACCTCACCGGCCCGCGCCGGTTCAACCGCGCCAAGCTGGATGCGTACGAGTGCGGCATCGAGCCGACCCCGCAGCCGGTGGGCGGCGGCCGCTTCCCGGTGAAGTACTACCTGACCGCAATGCTGTTCATCGTCTTCGACATCGAGATCGTCTTCCTCTACCCCTGGGCGGTCGCGTTCGACTCGCTCGGCATCTTCGGGCTGGTCGAGATGGTCCTGTTCATCCTCACCCTGCTTGCTGCGTACGCCTACGTCTGGCGCCGCGGCGGGCTCGAGTGGGACTGAGCACCGTGCACACCATTCCGAGGGAGGTGACGGCCTGATGGGCATCGAGGAGAAGCTCCCCAGCGGGATCCTGCTCACCAGCGTCGAGAAGCTCGCCGGCTACATGCGCAAGGGCTCGCTGTGGCCCGCGACCTTCGGCCTGGCCTGCTGCGCGATCGAGATGATGGCCGTGGGCACCCCGCGCTACGACCTCGCGCGGTTCGGCATGGAGGTGTTCCGGGCGTCGCCGCGGCAGGCCGACCTGATGATCGTCGCCGGCCGCGTCAGCCAGAAGATGGCGCCCGTCCTGCGGCAGATCTACGACCAGATGCCCAACCCCAAGTGGGTGCTCTCCATGGGTGTCTGCGCCTCCAGCGGCGGCATGTTCAACAACTACGCGATCGTCCAGGGCGTCGACCACGTCGTGCCCGTCGACATCTACCTGCCCGGCTGTCCGCCGCGGCCGGAGATGCTGATCGACGCGATCCTCAAGCTGCACGAGCAGATCGGCTCGGCGAAGCTCGGCGTCAACCGCGAGAAGGCGGCGCGGGCCGCTGAGACCGCTGCGCTGGAGTCGAAGCCGACCGCCCAGATGAAGGGCCTGCTCCGTTGAGCCACCCCACGCGATCGTTCGCTTTCGACATGGCCAGGTGCCCGTCGAGCGCCTCGGCGCTCACGATCCCGCGGGGGCCCCGACATGAGTGAGATCGACGCCCGGAAGGCGATCATCGACAAGTCGCAGGCCGACGAGGACGTGGTGCGGTCCCCGGAACCCGGCGCCGCCGAGACGGTCGACGTGCGGCACGGCATGTTCGGGGCGCACGGCACCGGTGACACCAGCGGCTACGGCGGCCTGGTCCGTCCGGTGCAGCTCCCCGGTGCCACCACTCGGCCGTACGGCGGTGTGTTCGACGAGATCGCCGACCGGCTCGCGGAGGTGGTCCCGACCTACGACCAGACCGTCGAGAAGGTCGTCGTCGACCGCGGCGAGGTCACCTTCCACGTCCGGCGCGAGGACCTGCTCGGCTTCGTCCGGGCGCTGCGCGACGACCCGGCGCTGCGGTTCGAGATGTGCATGGGCGGCAGCGGGGTGCACTACCCGCACGAGAAGGGCCGCGAGCTGCACGTGGTCTACCCGTTCCTGTCGGTCACCCACAACCGGCGGATCCGGGTCGAGACCAGCTGCCCCGACGCCGACCCGCACGTCCCGTCGATCACCTCGCTCTACCCGGGCAACGACTGGCACGAGCGCGAGACCTTCGACTTCTTCGGCATCGTCTTCGACGGTCACCCCGGCCTCACCCGGATCGAGATGCCGGACGACTGGCCGGGCCACCCGCAGCGCAAGGACTACCCGCTGGGCGGGATCCCGGTCGAGTACAAGGGCGCCCAGATCCCACCGCCCGACGAGCGGAGGAGCTACTCGTGACCGGCCCCGAGACAGACGATGTGTTCGCTGCCACGGACACGACGTCGACGGCCCGAGAGACCACCGAGGGCACCGTCTACACCGTCACCGGTCAGGACTGGGACACCCTCACCGCAGGCCTCGGCGAGACCGCCGAGGAGCGGATCGTCGTCAACATGGGGCCGCAGCACCCGTCGACCCACGGCGTGCTGCGGCTGATCCTCGAGCTCGACGGCGAGACCGTCACCGAGTGCCGGCTCGGCATCGGCTACCTGCACACGGGCATCGAGAAGAACTGCGAGTTCCGGACCTGGACCCAGGGCGTCACCTTCGTGACCCGGATGGACTACCTCGCACCGCTCTTCAACGAGTACGCCTACGTGCGCGGGGTCGAGCGGCTGCTCGACATCGAGGACCAGATCCCCGACCGCGCCAACGTCATCCGCGTGATGATGATGGAGCTCAACCGGATCTCCTCCCACCTCGTGGCCATCGCGACGGGCGGCATGGAGCTCGGCGCCCTCACCGCGATGACCTTCGGGTTCCGCGAGCGCGAGCTCGTCCTCGACATCTTCGAGATGGTCACCGGGCTGCGCATGAACCACGCGTACTTCCGCCCGGGTGGTGTGTCGCAGGACCTCCCGCCCGGAGCGGTCGACCGCATCCGTGACCTGCTCACGCTGATGCCGAAGCGGCTCTCGGACACCGAGAAGCTGCTCATCGGCAACAAGATCTGGATGGAGCGCACGGTCGGGGTCGGCTACCTCGACCTCACCGGCTGCATGGCGCTGGGCATCACCGGCCCCATCCTGCGCGCGACCGGGTTGCCCCACGACCTGCGCAAGTCACAGCCGTACGCCGGCTACGAGACCTACGACTTCGACGTCGTCACCGAGACGACCTGCGACGCCTACGGCCGCTTCCTCATCCGGATCCGCGAGATGAAGGAGTCGCTGAAGATCGTCGAGCAGTGCATCGACCGGCTCGAGCCGGGCCCGGTGATGATCGAGGACAAGAAGATCGCGTGGCCGGCCCAGCTCGCTCTCGGCGGCGACGGCCTCGGCAACTCCCTCGACCACATCCGCACGATCATGGGGACGTCGATGGAAGCCCTGATCCACCACTTCAAGCTGGTCACCGAGGGCTTCCGGGTGCCGGCCGGTCAGGTCTACTCCGCGATCGAGTCGCCGCGCGGCGAGCTCGGGGTGCACCTCGTGAGCGACGGCGGGACCCGGCCGTACCGCCTGCACTTCCGCGACCCCTCGTTCAACAACCTGCAATCCGCCCCGGCGATGTCCGAGGGCAGCATGGTCGCGGACGTGATCGCGGCCATCGCGTCGATCGACCCGGTCATGGGTGGGGTGGACAGGTGAACGGGACCACCACGGGCACCGGCTACGACGGCGACACGATCGCGCGGCTCGAGGTCGACGCCAAGGAGATCGTCGGTCGCTACCCGAAGGCGCGCTCGGCGCTGCTGCCGATGCTGCACCTCGTGCAGTCGGAGGAGGGCTACGTCAGCCCCCGCGGCATCGAGTTCTGCGCCGCGCAGCTCGACCTCACCGCCGCCGAGGTGGCCGCGGTCGCGACGTTCTACACGCAGTACAAGCGACGCCCCAACGGCGACTACACGGTCGGCGTGTGCACCAACACGCTGTGCGCGATCATGGGCGGCGACCAGATCTTCGCGACGCTCAAGGATCACCTGGGCGTCGGGCACGACGAGACCACCGAGGACGGCTCGATCACCCTCGAGCACCTCGAGTGCAACGCGGCCTGCGACTACGCACCGGTGATGATGGTCAACTGGGAGTTCTTCGACAACCAGACGCCGGAGTCCGCGGTCGAGCTGGTCGACGGCATCCGCTCCGGTGACCTGCCGACGCCCACCCGTGGCGCCTCGCTGTGCACGTTCACGCAGGTGTCGCGGGTGCTCGCCGGCTTCCCCGACGGCCGCGCGGGCGAAGGCCCGTCGGCCGGCCCGGCGACCCTGGCCGGGCTGGAGATCTACCGCGAGCAGCAGAACGCCGGCAAGCGCCGCAAGGACGCCGACGACGCCGCCGACGCCGACCCGCCGAAGGCGCCGAGGAAGCGCTCCGCCAGGAAGACCGCGACCGCCTCGGCCGACTCCTCGCCCGCGAAGGGCTACGGGCGCCCCGACAGCGAGAGTGGCGCCGACGCCCCGGCTTCCACCGCCGAGTCGGACGACGCCAACCCCAGCCCGGCAGCCAACGCGGACCAGAAGGACGGCGACCCCGCATGAGTCTCGAGCTGACGCCGGTCCTCAGCCGCACCTGGGACCTCGACGAGTCGTGGACCCGCGCGGTCTACGAGGACAACGACGGCTACGCCGGGCTGCGGAAGGCGCTCGCCATGTCGCCGGCGGAGGTCACCGCGCTCGTCAAGAAGTCCGAGCTGCGGGGCCGCGGCGGCGCGGGCTTCCCGACCGGGGCCAAGTGGGGCTTCATCCCGCAGGGCGGCGACAAGCCGGTCTACCTGGTGGTGAACGCCGACGAGTCCGAGCCCGGCACGTGCAAGGACATCCCGTTCATGATGGCCAACCCGCACGAGCTGGTCGAGGGCGTCGTCATCGCGTCCTACGCCATCCGGGCGGCGCACGCGTTCATCTACGTGCGCGGCGAGGTCGTGCACGTGCTGCGTCGCCTGCAGGCGGCGGTGGCGGAGGCCTACGAGGCGGGCTACGCCGGCACGAATGTGCTCGGCTCCGGGTTCGACCTGGAGATCACGGTCCATGCCGGTGCCGGCGCCTACATCTGCGGCGAGGAGACGGCGCTGCTCGACTCGCTCGAGGGCCGTCGCGGCCAGCCCCGGCTGCGCCCGCCGTTCCCGGCGATCGCGGGCCTGTACGCGTCGCCGACGGTCATCAACAACGTCGAGTCGATCGCCAGCGTCCCGTCCATCCTGCGCAACGGCGCCGACTGGTTCTTCGCGATGGGCACGGAGGCCGGTGACGACGTCGCTGACCAGGACAAGCCGCGGTTCCGCTCCAAGGGCATGACGCTGTACTCGCTGTCCGGCCACGTCAACCGGCCCGGCCAGTACGAGGCGCCGATGGGGATCACGCTGCGCGAGCTGCTCGACCTCACCGGAGGCGTGCGCGACGGGCACCAGCTGAAGTTCTGGACACCCGGTGGGTCGTCGACCCCGCTGCTGACCGACGAGCACCTCGACGTGCCGCTGTCCTACGAGGGCATCGCGTCGGCGAAGTCGATGCTCGGCACCAAGGCCCTGCAGATCTTCGACGAGACGACCTGCGTCGTGCGCGCGGTGCTGCGCTGGACCGAGTTCTACGCCCATGAGTCGTGCGGCAAGTGCACGCCGTGCCGAGAAGGCACTTTCTGGCTGGTGCAGATCCTGCGCCGCCTGGAGAAGGGGGAGGGCAGCGAGGAGGACCTCGAGAAGCTGCTCGACATCTCCGACAACATCCTCGGCCGGGCGTTCTGCGCGCTGGGTGACGGCGCCACCAGTCCGATCACCTCCTCGCTGCAGTACTTCAAGGACGAGTACCTCGCCCACTTCGAGCACCAGGGCTGCCCGTTCGACCCGGCCTCGTCGACGCTGTTCTCGGCGTCGACGCCGGCCGGCTCTGCTGGAGGAAGGACCCGATGACGGTCACCGCCGGAACCGGCGCCGAGGTCACCAAGCGCGACGACCTGGTCGGGGTCACCATCGACGGCTTCGAGCTCCGCGTACCCAAGGGCACGCTCGTGATCCGCGCCGCCGAGCTCATCGGTATCCAGGTGCCGCGCTTCTGTGACCACCCGCTGCTCGACCCGGTCGGTGCGTGCCGCCAGTGCCTCGTCGAGGTGCAGGGCCAGCCGAAGCCGCTGGCGTCCTGCACGACCACGGTGACCGACGGCATGGTCGTCAAGACCCAGCTCACCTCGCCGGTCGCCGACAAGGCGCAGCAGGGCGTCATGGAGATGCTGCTCATCAACCACCCGCTCGACTGCCCGGTCTGCGACAAGGGTGGTGAGTGCCCGCTGCAGAACCAGGCGATGAGCAACGGCCGCGCGGAGTCGCGCTTCGAGGGCGTGAAGCGCACCTTCCCGAAGCCGATCAACATCTCGTCACAGGTGCTGCTCGACCGGGAGCGCTGCGTCCTGTGCGCCCGCTGCACCCGGTTCTCGCAGCAGGTGGCCGGCGACCCGTTCATCGAGATGCTCGAGCGGGGTGCCCTGCAGCAGGTCGGCATCTACGAGGCCGAGCCCTTCCAGTCGTACTTCTCCGGCAACACCGTGCAGATCTGCCCGGTCGGCGCGCTCACGGGGGCCGCCTACCGGTTCCGCTCGCGGCCGTTCGACCTCGTGTCGTCGCCGGGCGTCTGCGAGCACTGCGCGTCCGGCTGCGCGATCCGCACCGACCACCGTCGCGGCAAGGTGTTGCGCCGGCTGGCCGGCGACGACCCTGCGGTCAACGAGGAGTGGAACTGCGACAAGGGCCGCTGGGCGTTCCAGTACGCCACGGCGCAGGACCGTCTCACGACGCCGCTGGTCCGGGACGAGGACGGCACCCTGGTGCCGGCCTCCTGGTCCGAGGCACTGGACGTCGCGGCCCGCGGCCTGGCCGCGGCGCGGGGAGCGACCGGCGTGCTGGTCGGCGGCCGCTCGACAGTCGAGGACGCCTACGCCTACGCCAAGCTGGCGCGCGTCGCCCTGGGCACCCACGACGTCGACTTCCGGGCCCGCCCGCACTCGGTCGAGGAGGCCTCGTTCCTTGCGGCGCACGTCGCGGGCTACGGGCTGGGTGTCACCTACGACGACCTGGAGAAGGCCTCGACGGTGCTGCTCGTCGGGCTGGAGCCCGAGGACGAGTCGCCGATCCTCTTCCTCCGGCTGCGCAAGGCGGCCCGCAAGGGTCTCAAGGTCTTCTCGGTCGCCCCGCTGGCGAGCCGCGGCCTGGAGAAGCTCGCCGGCACCCTGCTGGCCGCTGTCCCCGGGTCCGAGGCCGGGGTGCTCGACGCCCTCCGGCGCGGCGACGACGACGTCCGTGACGCGGCCGCCGCGCTGGGAGCCGACGGCGCCGTGATCCTCGTCGGTGAGCGGATGGCCGGGGTCCCCGGCGCCCTGTCGGCGGTGGCCGCGCTGGCCGACGCCACCAGCTCGGGTCTCGAGTGGGTCCCGCGCCGCGCCGGCGAGCGGGGCGCCATCGAGGCAGGCGCCGTCCCGAACCTGCTGCCCGGTGGCCGGCCGGTCTCCGACCCGGCCGCCCGCGTCGATGTCGCCACCGCCTGGGGGGTCGACCACCTCGTCGAGGGGGAGGGCCGCGACACCTCGGGCATCCTCGCCGCCGTGCACACCGGCGAGGTGCGCGCGCTGCTCGTCGGCGGCGTCGACCCGCATGACCTGCCCGACCCGCTCGCCGCGGTCGCGGCGATCGACGCGGCGCCGTTCGTCGTCAGTCTCGAGCAGCGCGCGTCCGAGGTCACCGAACGCGCCGACGTCGTGCTGCCCGTCGCCGCTGCCGTGGAGAAGTCCGGGACCTTCGTCGACTGGGAGGGCCGGTTCCGCCCCTTCGACGCGGTCCTGCGCGGCACCAACGCGATGCCGGACGTGCGGGTGCTGCACGTGCTGGCCGAGGCCATGGGTGTCGACCTCGGCCTCCCCGACGTCGAGGCCGCCCGCCGCGAGCTCGAGGAGGTCGGGCTCTGGGACGGCGACCGCCCGGCGTTCTCCGCAGTCGCCGCCGCCACGCCACCGCCACTCGGCGACGGTGAGGCCGTCCTCGCGACCTGGTCGCAGCTGCTCGACGCCGGCCGGCTGCAGGACGACGAGCCCTACCTCGCCGGCACCGCGCGCAGCGCCGTGGCCCGGGTGTCGGCCGCCACCGCGGCCGGGCTCGGCGTCACCGACGGCGACGCGGTCACGGTGTCCACGGCACAGGGCGCCGTGACGGCGCCGGCGCTGGTCACCGAGATGCCCGACAGTGTGGTGTGGCTGCCCACGAACTCCGCCGGACTGCCGCTCCGCAGCGCACTGCGCGCCGGGCACGGCGCGGTCGTCGGCCTCGCCAAGGCCGCCGGGCCGATCGAGCCGGGAGGCACCGAATGACAGCGGCGGCCGTTCTGGCCTCGCCCGAGGTACCGGGCTTCGGCACCGACCCGTGGTGGCTGGTGCTGGGCAAGGCGCTGGTCGTCTTCGTCTTCCTCGTCCTGATGACGCTCTTCTCGATCTGGTGGGAGCGGCGCGTCGTAGCCCGGATGCAGCAGCGGATCGGCCCCAACCGCGTCGGCCCGCAGGGCCTGCTGCAGTCGCTCGCCGACGGCATCAAGCTGGCCCTCAAGGAGGACATCATCCCGAAGGCCGCCGACAAGGTGGTCTTCGTCCTTGCGCCCATCATCTCGACGACGCCGGCCTTCCTCGCGTTCGCGGTCATGCCGTTCGGGCCCGAGGTGTCGATCGGCGGGCACCGCACCAACCTGCAGCTCACCGACCTGCCCGTCGCGGTGCTCTACATCCTGGCCGTCGCATCGGTCGGCATCTACGGCATCGTCCTGGCCGGCTGGTCCAGCGGATCGACGTACCCGCTGCTCGGCGGGCTCCGCTCGTCGGCCCAGATGATCTCCTACGAGGTCGCGATGGGCCTCTCGTTCGTCGGCGTCTTCCTCTACGCGGGCTCGATGTCCACGTCGGAGATCGTGGCCGCGCAGGGCGACTACTGGTACGCCGTGCTGCTGTTCCCCTCGTTCGTCATCTACGTCATCTCGATGGTGGGCGAGACCAACCGGGCACCCTTCGACCTGCCGGAGGCCGAGGGCGAGCTCGTCGGTGGCTTCCACACCGAGTACTCCTCGCTCAAGTTCGCGCTGTTCTTCCTGGCCGAGTACGTCAACATGGTCACCGTCTCCGCCCTGGCGACGACGCTGTTCCTCGGCGGCTGGCGGGCCCCGTGGCCGCTGTCGATCTGGGACGGCGCCAACCAGAACTGGTGGCCGATGCTCTGGTTCGTCGCCAAGGTCCTGCTGTTCATCTTCTTCTTCATCTGGCTGCGCGGCACCCTGCCTCGGCTGCGCTACGACCAGTTCATGCGGCTGGGCTGGAAGGTACTCATCCCGGTCGCGATCGGCTGGTTGGTCATGGTCGCCACCGTCCGTGCCCTCAACGCCGAGTACACGTTCGACACCAGGCAGGTCCTGCTCTACGGGAGCGCGGTCGCTGTCGTGTTCCTCCTCCTCACCTTCGCCTGGGACTGGGTCGCGTCGCGCAACGAGCAGGCCGAGGCGCCCACGATCGAGGCGGAGTGGGACCCGATGGCGGGGGGCCACCCGGTGCCGCCGATGCCGGGGCAGCAGCTGCCGGCGCTGACGGCGGTCGGTGCGGTCGAGCCCGACCGCGGCCACGCGGCCGACGCGGGCACCACGGACGGGAAGGACGAGCAGTGACCGACCTGCTGACCCAGCTCAAGGGATTCGGCGTCACCTTCGGCACGATGTTCAAGAAGGTCGTCACCGAGCAGTACCCCGACGAGAAGAAGCCGACCGAGCCAAGGTTCCACGGCCGGCACGTCCTCAACCGGCACCCCGACGGCCTGGAGAGGTGCATCGGCTGCGAGCTGTGCGCATGGGCCTGCCCGGCCGACGCCATCTACGTCGAGGGCGCCGACAACACCGAGGGCGAGCGCTTCTCGCCCGGCGAGCGCTACGGCCGCGTCTACCAGATCAACTACCTGCGCTGCATCTTCTGCGGCCTGTGCATCGAGGCCTGCCCGACGCGCGCCCTGACCATGAGCAACGAGTACGAGCTCGCTGACGACAGCCGCGCCAAGCTGATCTACGAGAAGCAGGACCTGCTGGCCCCGATGCTCGCCGGCATGGTGCCCGCCCCGCACCCGATGGTCGAGGGCACCGACGACACGGACTACTACCAGGGCAAGGTCACTCGCGGCACGGCAGCGCAGGAGCGCTACGTCGCGGCCCGCACGGTCGAGCGGGGAGACGACGCATGACCGCGTCCGGGCAGCTGCTCGCTGCTGCGACGGATACGGGCACAGGTGAGGCCGTGACGTTCTGGATCCTGGGGCCGATCGCGGTCCTCGCGGCCGTCGGCGTCCTCTTCTCCCGCAAGGCGGTGCACTCGGCTCTGCTCCTCGCGGCGACGATGCTCTCGCTGGCAGTGCTCTATCTCGCGCAGGACGCCCCCTTCCTCGGCGTCGTGCAGGTCGTCGTCTACACCGGCGCCGTGATGATGCTGTTCCTGTTCGTCCTCATGCTGGTGGGCGTCGACTCCGCCGACTCGCTGGTCGAGACCCTGCGCGGTCAGCGGATCTCAGCCTTGGTCGCGGCCGTGGGCTTCGGCGGCCTGCTGATCTTCGGGCTCGGCGACGCGACGGTCACCAACGCCGGTCTGGCCGGGCCCAACCAGGACGGCAACGTCCAGGGGCTGGCGAACCTCATCTTCAGCCGCTACGTCTTCGTCTTCGAGGTGACCAGCGCGCTGCTCATCGTCGCGGCCATGGGGGCGATGGTCCTCGCGCACCGTGAGCGGCACGAGGCGCGGGAGACCCAGCGCGACCGTTCGCTGGCCAGGTTCCGTCCAGGTGCCTACGGCGCTCCGCTGCCCGGCCCGGGTGTCTACGCGCGGCACAACGCGGTCGACACGCCGGCGCTGCTGCCCGACGGGTCGCCCGCGCAGATCTCCCTGTCGCCGGTCCTCGTCGCGCGGGGTGACGTCCGCGGTGTCCCCGACTCCGGCCACGACGCCGTCCTCGCGCGCGACGACGAGGAGGACGACGCATGAACCCGATGAACTACGTCTACCTCTCGGCGTTGCTGTTCTCCATCGGCGCCGCCGGGGTGCTGCTCCGGCGGAACGCGATCGTCGTCTTCATGTGCATCGAGCTGATGCTCAACGCGACCAACCTGGCCTTCGTCACCTTCGCCCGGATGCAGGGCAACCTCGACGGCCAGGTGATCGCGTTCTTCGTGATGGTGGTCGCCGCGGCCGAGGTCGTGGTCGGCCTCGCCATCATCGTGACGATCTTCCGGTCCCGCCGGTCGGCCTCGGTCGACGGCGCCAACCTGCTGAAGTACTGAGGCCACCTACATGTCGACGCAATCCATGACGACCGAGTCCGCCACCGGCGCGCTCTCGCTGGCGTGGCTGCTGGTCGCCCTGCCGCTGCTCGGCGCCGCGGTGCTGCTGCTCGGTGGCCGCCGTACCGACAAGTGGGGACACCTGCTCGGGACGGCGATGCCGGCGCTGGCGTTCGTCGTCGGCCTGGTGCAGTACCTCGCGCTGCTCGGGCGTGACGCCGAGCAGCGCTCGGTCAGCCAGCACCTCTTCAGCTGGATCCCGGCCGGGACCTTCCAGGTCGACGTGGGCCTGCGCGTCGACCCGCTGTCGATGTGCTTCGTGCTGTTGATCACCTTCGTCGGCACGCTGATCCACGTGTACTCGATCGGGTACATGGAGCACGACCACGACCGCCGCCGCTTCTTCGGCTACCTCAACCTGTTCGTCGCGGCGATGCTGCTGCTGGTCCTGGCCGACAGCTACCTCGTGCTCTACGTCGGCTGGGAGGGCGTCGGTCTCGCGTCGTACCTCTTGATCGGGTTCTGGAACTTCAACGCGTCCTACGCCGCGGCCGCCAAGAAGGCGTTCGTTGCGAACCGGGTCGGCGACTTCGGGCTCTCCGTCGCGATCATGATCATGTTCGCGCAGTTCGGCGGCGTGAGCTTCGAGCAGGTGTTCGCGGCCGCCGACGGCGCCAGCGAGGGAACCTTGACCGCTCTCGGGTTGATGCTGCTCCTCGCGGCGTGCGGCAAGTCGGCACAGTTCCCGCTGCAGTCCTGGCTCGGCGACGCCATGGCCGGCCCCACGCCGGTGTCGGCGCTGATCCACGCCGCGACGATGGTCACCGCCGGCGTCTATCTCGTCGTGCGGTCGGCGCCGATCTTCGAAGGGGCCCCGAACGCCCAGCTGGTCGTCGTCATCGTCGGTGCGGTGACGCTGCTGTTCGGTGCGGTGATCGGCTGCGCCAAGGACGACATCAAGAAGGCGCTCGCTGCCTCGACCATGAGCCAGATCGGCTACATGATGCTGGCCGCCGGGCTCGGCCCGGTCGGGTACGCGTTCGCGATCTTCCACCTGCTCACCCACGGCTTCTTCAAGGCCGGGATGTTCCTGGGCGCCGGCTCGGTCATGCACGGCATGAACGACCAGGTCGACATGCGCCGCTTCGGCGGCCTGTCGTCCGTCATGAAGGTCACCTGGATCACGTTCGGTCTCGGCTGGCTGGCGATCATCGGGTTCCCCGGCCTGTCCGGGTTCTGGAGCAAGGACAAGATCATCGAGGCGGCGTTCATCGGAGACGGCTGGCGGCCCTGGGTGTTCGGGCTGGCCGCGTTGATCGGCGCCGGCATCACGGCGTTCTACATGACCCGGCTGTTCCTGCTCACCTTCCACGGCGAGCGCCGCTGGACCGACGACGTGCACCCGCACGAGTCGCCGCTGGTGATGACGATCCCCCTGATGGTGCTCGCGGTCGGCTCGGCGCTGCTCGGCCTGCTGCTCGGCCCCACCGGTGCCATCCAGCACTGGCTGGAACCGGTGGTGGGGGAGCACGCCGAGGAGAGCCCGGTGCTCGCCGTCCCGGTCCTGACCACCCTGACGGTCCTGCTGGTGCTCGCCGGCGCCGGACTCGCGTGGTCGATGTACCTGCGCAGCCGGGTGCCGGTCACCGCCCCGGTGGGCTCGGTTCTCACCCGGGCGGCGCGCAAGGACCTCTACCAGGACACGGTCAACGAGGCCGTCCTCATGCGGCCCGGCCAGTACCTCACGCGGTCGCTGGTGTTCGTCGACAACCGCGGGGTCGACGGTGCCGTCAACGGCCTGGCCGCCCTGATCGGTGGCACCTCCGGCCGGCTGCGCCGTCTGCAGACCGGCTTCGTCCGCTCGTACGCCCTGTCGATGTTCGCAGGCGCCGCCGTCCTGGTCGGCGCCATGCTGCTGGTGAGGCTCTGACTGATGGACTTCCCCTGGCTCACCACGCTCGCCGCGGTCCCGCTCGTCGGTGCCGCCGTCGTCGCCGCGCTGCCGTCCGGGCGTGAGCTGCTCGCGAAGCAGGCCGCCTTCGTCATCTCGCTCGTCCCGCTCGCCATGACCATCGTCCTGGCGCTGAAGTTCGAGCCGGACAGCAAGCAGATGTTCCAGTTCGCCGAGGTCCACGAGTGGATCCCGCAGTTCGGCGTGAGCTACGCGGTCGGCGTCGACGGCATCGCGCTGGTACTCATCGCGATGGCCACGGTGCTGACGCCGGTCTGCATCCTCGCGTCCTGGCACGACGTCGACGACGCCCGCCTCGGCGACCGGGCGCGGAACCCCAAGGGCTACTTCGCCCTCCTGCTGCTGCTCGAGACGTTCATGATCGGCGTCTTCTCCGCCACGGACGTGTTCTTCTTCTACGTCCTGTTCGAGGCGATGCTGGTCCCGATGTACTTCATCATCGGGTCGTACGGCGGCGCGCAGCGGTCGTACGCAGCGGTGAAGTTCCTGCTCTACTCGCTCGCCGGCGGCCTGCTCATGCTCGCTGCGGTGATCGGCCTCTACGTCGTGTCCGACGGCGGCTCGAAGGCGTTCCTGTTCGAGAACCTGCTGGGCACAGAGATGGGCACCGGCACCGAGCGGCTCCTGTTCGCCGGCTTCTTCATCGCCTTCGCCATCAAGGCACCGCTCTGGCCGGTGCACACCTGGCTGCCGGACGCCGCGGCCGAGGCGCCGCCCGGGGGTGCCGTCCTGCTCGTCGGCGTGCTGGACAAGGTCGGCACCTTCGGCATGATCCGGTTCTGCCTGCCGCTGTTCCCGGACGCCGCGCAGTGGGCCACACCGGTGGTGCTCACGCTCGCCGTCATCGGCATCCTCTACGGCGCCCTGCTCGCGATCGGGCAGACTGACATGAAGCGCCTGATCGCCTACACGTCGATCAGCCACTTCGGCTTCATCGTGCTCGGCATCTTCGCGATGACGACCCAGGGTCAGTCCGGCTCGACCCTGTACATGGTCAACCACGGCTTCTCCACGGCCGCGCTGTTCCTGATCGCCGGGTTCCTCATCAGCCGCCGCGGGTCGCGCCTGATCGCCGACTACGGCGGCGTCCAGCGGGTCGCCCCGATGCTCGCCGGCACGTTCCTCGTGGCCGGCCTGTCCAGCCTCGCGCTGCCGGGCCTGTCCAGCTTCGTGAGCGAGTTCCTCGTCCTGGTCGGGACGTTCACGCGCTACGAGGTGGCGGCGGTGATCGCCACCGGCGGCATCATCCTGGCCTCGCTGTACATCCTGCTGATGTACCAGCGCACCATGACCGGCGAGCCCAACGAGGGCACGAAGGGCTTCCGCGACCTCGACGTCCGCGAGGCCTGGGTCGTGGCCCCGCTCATCGCGATCATCATCGCGCTCGGCTTCTTCCCGAAGCCGCTGCTCGACGTCATCAACCCCGCGGTCGACCGCACCATGCAGCAGGTCGGCGTCACGGACCCGAAGCCCGCAGTGCCGGCGGGCACCCTGAGCGAAGGGAGCGGGGAATGAGCACCGCCGTGGTCGCCGCCACCTTCGACACCCCGTCGATCGAGTACAGCAAGCTGCTGCCGATCCTCATCGTGCTGGGCGTCGCCCTGCTCAGCGTCCTGGTGGAGGCCTTCATGGGCCGCCGCTACCGCTACGAGACCCAGCTGACCCTCACGATCGCAGGCCTGCTCGGCGCCTTCGTGGCCGTCGTCAACCTCGCCGGGCAGGTCGAGATCACGGCCGAGGGCTCGGTGGCGATCGACGGCCCTGCACTGTTCCTGCAGGGGACGATCCTCCTGCTCGCCATCCCCGGCGTCCTGGCGTGCGCCGAGCGCGGGCTCGACACCGGCGGCCCGTTCGCTCCGGCCGGCTCGTCGATGCCTGGGTCGCAGCACGAGCGGACCCTGGTCGCCAACGGTGTCACCCAGACCGAGGTCTTCCCGCTGCTGTCGTTTGCGGTCGCCGGCATGCTGCTGTTCCCGGCGTCGAACGACCTGCTGACCATGTTCGTCGCGCTCGAGGTGCTGTCGCTGCCGCTGTACCTGCTGTGCGGGCTGGCCCGGCGCCGGCGCCTGCTGAGCCAGGAGGCGTCGCTCAAGTACTTCCTGCTCGGGTCCTTCTCCTCGGCCTTCTTCCTCTACGGCGTCGCCCTGCTCTACGGCTACGCCGGCACGGTGCGCCTGTCGGGCATCGCCGACGCGGTCAGCAGCAACGCCGGCGACGAGACGCTGCTGCTCATCGGCACCGCCCTGGTCGCCGTCGGCCTGTTGTTCAAGGTCGGTGCCGTGCCGTTCCACTCGTGGACGCCGGACGTCTACCAGGGCGCGCCTACTCCGATCACCGGGTTCATGGCGGCCTGCACCAAGGTCGCGGCCTTCGGCGCACTGCTCCGCGTCCTCTACGTCGGCGTCGGCGGCCTCGCCTGGGAGTGGGAGCCCGTGATCTGGGGGGTTGCCATCCTCACGATGGTGGTCGGCTCGGTCGTCGCGCTCACCCAGACCGACGTGAAGCGGATGCTCGCCTACTCGTCGATCGCGCACGCCGGCTTCGTGCTGGTCGGCCTGTCCGCCACCGACTCGCTGAAGAACGGCGAGATCCTCGGGGTCTCGTCGGTCCTCTTCTACCTGCTGGCCTACGGCTTCTCGACGATCGGCGCGTTCGCCGTCGTCACGCTGGTTCGGGACTCGGCGGGGGAGGCCACCCACCTCTCGCAGTGGGCCGGGCTCGCCCGGCGCTCGCCGGTCACCGCGGTCGTGTTCACCTTCTTCCTCGCCGCGTTCGCCGGGATCCCGCTGACGAGCGGGTTCACAGCGAAGTTCGCGGTCTTCAACGCGGCGGCGACCGCCGGCCAGGGCTGGCTGGTGGTCATCGGTGTCGTGGCCAGCGCGGTGGCGGCCTTCTTCTACTTCCGAGTCGTCGTGCTGATGTTCTTCTCCGCCCCTGCACCGGACGGTCCGGCTGTCGTCGTCCCGAGCCCGCTCACCACCCTCACGATCGCGCTCAGCGTCGGCGTGACCCTGCTGCTCGGCGTGTGGCCGACGCAGGTGCTCGACCTCGCCGGCTCGGCCTCGCAGCTCGTCCGGTAGGGACCTGACGTGACCACCGACAACGCCGCCGTGACGGCCGATCCCGCCCTCGAAGAGGCGCTCCGGTCGGGCCTCGCGCAGGTCGAGGCGGCGCTGCACGAGGCGGTGAAGAGCGACTACCCGTTCGTCACCGAGGCGTCGCGCCACCTCGTCGACGCAGGCGGCAAGCGGTCCCGGCCGCTGCTCGTGCTGCTCGCGGCCCAGCTCGGTGACCCGGCCGCTCCGGGTGTCGTCCCGGCAGCGGTCGTCGTCGAGCTGACCCACCTGGCCACGCTCTACCACGACGACGTCATGGACGAGGCGGACCTGCGCCGCGGTGCTGCCAGCGCCAACGCCCGCTGGGACAACTCGGTGGCCATCCTTACCGGCGACTTCCTCTTCGCCCGGGCGTCGGACATCCTCGCCGATCTCGGCCCGGAGGCGGTCCGGCTGCAGGCCCGAACTTTCGAGCGCCTCGTCACCGGCCAGATCCGCGAGACCGTCGGACCCGACGAGGGCGCCGACCCGGTGGAGCACTACCTCGCTGTGCTCGCCGACAAGACCGGTTCGCTGATCGCCACCTCGGCCCGCTTCGGCGCGATGCTCTCGGGCGCCGACGAGCAGAGCGTCGACGTCGTCACTCGCTACGGCGAGCGGTTCGGCGTCGCGTTCCAGCTCTCCGACGACCTGCTGGACGTGCTCTCCGAGAGCACGGAGTCCGGCAAGACGCCCGGCACCGACCTGCGCGAGGGCATCCCGACCCTGCCGGTGCTGCTCATGCGTCGCGCCGCGCGGCCCGAGGACGCCCGGCTGCTGGAGCTGCTCGACTCCGGGCTGGCCGACGACGCTGACTTCCGTGAGGCCCTCACCCTGCTGCGCGCGCACCCCGCCATGGCGGAGGCGCAGGCCGAGGTCGCCCGCTGGGCCGACGCCGCCCGCGAGTCGCTGGACCCCCTGCCCGACTCGCCCGCCAGGGCCGCGCTCGAGGCGCTCTGCCACCAGGTCGTCGGCCGAGCCACCTGAGCCGTCGCTCGTCCCTCGGCACGGGCCTCGGCTGGTGCATGATCCAGAGCGAATCTGTTGGATATTCTGCTACCGATCCCCTGTGGATCACTGGACGGGGCGGGGAGCCTCGGTGGTCAGCCAGGCTGGCGTGGTCGGGCCGGGCGCACCGTGGCCTACCTGACGCTGGCCGTCGCCGCGCTCGTCGTGCTAGCCGTCGTCATCGGCGTCATCTGGCTGTTCGTCTAGCCCAGGTCGGGCTGTCCTGACCCGGATCCGTTTGCTGCGAAACGGTTCCCGCGTGATCGCCGGATCGGGGGTTGTGTCCGGGGGTGGTCCTAGGTTCGGGGCATGGAGATGGGCTCGCTGGACCTGGTCGAGGTGCTGGCCGACCGCGGCTCCGGGTGGGAGCGGGCCGCGCTGGAGCTGCAGCTGGACGGGTCGGTGTCCGAGCTGGCGGGGCTGTTGGAGTCGGTCGACCCGGGGACCCTGGAGCCGGCTGAGCTGGTCGGTTACCTGCGGGTGACCGAGCGGGTCACCGCGCAGGTCGCGGCGATCGCGCAGCGCACGGTCGCGCTGGTCGCGGACCGCACCGAGGCACTCGGGCTGCACCCGCAGGACGCCCGGCACGAGCTGGGCGCCGCGCTCCGGCTGTCCCCGGTGGCCGCCTCCGCTCGGGTCCGGGTCGCCCTCGAGCTGCGGGACCGGTTCCCGGCCACGCTGTCGCTGATGGGCACCGGCCGGGTCGGCCACGCCCACGCCGCGCACCTGGTCCGGGAGACCGAAGGACTCGACGACGCCACCGCGGCCGCGGTCGAGGCCCGGGTGCTGCCGGTGATGGCGCGCCAGACCCCGGCCGAGACCAGGCGTGCGGTGCGTGACGCGGTCGTGCGGGTCGACCCGCAAGCAGCCGCCGGAGCGGGCCCAGAGGGCGCACGGGCAGCGGCGGATCGAGCGGGTCCCGGACCGCGACGGCCGCACCGGCTGGTACCTGCCGCTCCCGGCCGATGTCGAGGTCGAGATGTGGGGCGCCACCACCGCCGCCGCGAAGACCGTGCGGGCCGCCCGCCGCGCCGCCGGCCTGGACCACGTCGCCCTGGACGCGCTGCGCGTCGACCTCGTCATCGACCGCATCCTCGGCCTGGACGCGAGCACGCCCACGACCGCACCGACCGACCCACGGCCCGGCACCAGCAGCCCGGCAGCGTCGGGCGACACCGCCGACGCTGGACAGAACCGGGCCGGCCAGGCCACGGACCCCGCCGAAGCGGACGGCGAGGACGACGCCGACGACGAGCACGATGGCGAGGACGCTGAGGACGACGGCGGGGACGCTGAGGCCGACGGTGTGGACCTGCAGGTGCTGCTGGCGCTCCTGAGCCAGGGACCCGCCACCAGCGCGGGCGGGCGGCGGCTGCCGCGGTGCACCTGTGGCGGCGCGCAGACCGCCGCGGTCGTGCTCGACGTGCCTACCGCTCTCGGCCTGGCCGACAACCCGGGCCACCTGCCCGGCTACGGTGCCATTCCCGCCGGGCTGGCGCGCCGGATGGCCGGCGACCGCGACTGGGTCCGCTGGATCACCGAACCGGTGAGCGGGCAGCTGCTCGACCGCGGCGCCCGCCGCTACCGCCCCAGCGGCGCGCTGGCGGCCTACGTCAACGCCCGCGACCAGGTCTGCGGGTTCCCCGGCTGCGGCTCACCGGCCCACACCTGCGACTGCGACCACGTCGTCGCCTACCGCGACGGACGACACGGCGGCCAGACCGTGCGCCGCAACCTCGGACCGCTCTGCCGCCAGCACCACAACGCCAAGACCCACGGCCGATGGCGACTGCACCACGACCCCGGAGCCATGATCAAGACCTGGACCAGCCCCCTCGGCCTCACCCACCACAAGAACGCCGCACCGCTACTCACGTGAGCGTGCGAATCGGATGGACGGTCCGTGCGCCGGCTGGCAGCATCGGTGGCGATGCAGCCGGACGAGATCTGGGACGCTGACGTCGCCCAGCGCTACGACACACCAGGCACCGGCATGTTCGCGCCCGAGGTCATCGGCCCCACCGTCGACCGGCTCGCCGGCCTCGCCGGCGGCGGCCGTGCGCTCGAGCTGGCGATAGGAACCGGCCGGATCGCCGTCCCGCTGGCCGAGCGAGGCGTGCCGGTCACCGGGATCGAGCTGTCCGAGCCGATGGTCGAGCAGCTGCGGGCCAAGGTCGACGACGCCACGATCCCGGTGGTCATGGGCGACATGGCCAGCACCACGGCACCGGGCGAGTTCACCCTGGTCTACCTCGTCTTCAACACCATCTCGAACCTGCTGACCCAGGCCGAGCAGGTCACCTGCTTCCGCAACGCCGCGCGGCACCTGACCCCCGGTGGCCGGTTCGTCATCGAGCTGTGGGTGCCGGAGCTGCGGTCACTGCCGCCCGGACGCGAGGCGACGGTGTGGGCCCGGGAGCCGGGGTACATCGGCCTGGACACCTACGACGTGCTGAACCAGCAGGTCATCTCCCACCACTTCACGTTCGGCGCGGGCCGGGACGCGCGGCTGGGCCGCAGCCCGCACCGCTACATCTGGCCGGCCGAGCTCGACCTGATGGCCCAGCTGGCCGGGTTCGAGCTGGAGTCACGGGAGGCCGACTGGGACGGCGGCGAGTTCACGGCCGACTCCCGGTCGCACGTCTCGGTCTACCGCCTCCCGCCGGCGTAGAGCCACACCCCGCGGGGTGCAGCGCGGGACGCCGGCGGCGGCGGCACCCCGAGGCGAGACGTGGCACGATCTGTCCCGTGACCAGCAGGACCGCCGCGGACCAGCACCTGGCCGACCTCGCACGGCTGCGCCGGGTCCGCGACCGGATCGACCGCGACTACGCGCAGCCGCTCGACGTGGAGGCGCTGGCCCGTGGCGCGCACCTGTCGGCAGGGCACCTCAGCCGCGAGTTCCGGCTCGCCTACGGCGAGTCGCCCTACTCGTACCTCATGACCCGCCGCATCGAGCGCGCGATGGCCCTGCTGCGTCGCGGTGACCTCAGCGTCACCGAGATCTGCTTCGCGGTGGGGTGTGCGTCGCTGGGTACCTTCAGCACCCGCTTCACCGAGCTGGTCGGCATGTCACCGAGCACCTACCGGCGCGAGGCGACCCGCGCGACGGCGGGCCTGCCGGCGTGCGTGGTGAAGCAGGTGACCAGACCGATCAGGAATCGAGAAGCCCCGCTCACGGAGCCACAACTAGCCTGACCGCCATGGACATCACCATTCACGCGAGCTTCCTCCCGCACGACGACCCGGAGGCGTCCCTCGCCTTCTACCGCGACACCCTGGGCTTCGAGGTCCGCAACGACGTCGGCCAGGGCACCATGCGCTGGATCACCGTCGGACCCGTGGGTCAGCCCGGGACGTCCATCGTCCTGAACCCGCCGTCCGCCAACCCCGGGATCACCGACGACGAGCGCCGCGTCATCGCCGAGATGATGGCCAAGGGGACCTTTGGCATCCTCCTCCTGTCCACCAAGGACCTCGACAGCACCTTCGAGCAGCTGCAGGCCGGCGACGTCGACATCGTGCAGGAGCCGACCGAGCAGCCGTACGGCATCCGGGACTGCGCCGTCCGTGACCCCGCGGGCAACCTGATCCGCATCAACGAGGTCAGCTGAGCCGGCACCACGAAAGCCGCCACGGTGGCCGCCCCACGGAGGAGACACGGTGAGCAGCAAGGCCACGAGGACCGACCCGGCGCCGTGCGCGCACAGCGGTGCCGACAGCCACGACGTGATCCGCGTGCAGGGGGCCAGAGAGAACAACCTCAAGGACGTCAGCGTCGAGCTGCCGAAGCGTCGGTTGACGGTGTTCACGGGCGTCTCCGGCTCGGGCAAGAGCTCGCTGGTGTTCGGCACCATCGCCGCGGAGTCGCAGCGGCTGATCAACGAGACGTACAGCGCCTTCGTGCAGGGCTTCATGCCCACGCTGTCGCGCCCCGAGGTCGACGTGCTGGAGGGCCTGACGACGGCGATCATCGTCGACCAGGAGCGGATGGGGGCGAACCCGCGGTCCACCGTGGGGACCGCGACCGATGCCTACGCGATGCTGCGCATCCTGTTCAGCCGGCTGGGAGAGCCGCACATCGGCTCGCCGACAGCCTTCTCGTTCAACGTCCCGACGCGGACGGCGAGCGGGGTGATGAGCACCGAGAAGTCTGGCGGCCGGATCGAGAAGAACGTGGTGCGCGACGTCGTCTACCAGGGCGGGATGTGCTCACGCTGCGAGGGCATGGGCTCGGTCTCCGACGTCGACCTCGCGGCGCTCTACGACGACAGCAAGTCGCTCGGCGAGGGTGCGCTGACGATCCCCGGGTACAGCATGGACGGCTGGTACGGCCGCATCTTCAGCGGAGCCGGCCTGCCGATGGACAAGCCGATCGGGAAGTTCACCAAGAAGGAGCTCGACAAGCTGCTGCACGGTGAGCCCACCAAGATCAAGGTCGAGGGCGTCAACCTGACCTACGAGGGCGTGATCCCGAAGATCCAGAAGTCGATGCTGTCGAAGGACGTCGAGGCGCTGCAGCCGCACGTGCGCGCCTTCGTCGAGCGGGCGATCACCTTCAGCACGTGTCCCGAGTGCGACGGCACGCGGCTCAGCAAGGCGGCCCGGTCGTCGAAGGTCGAGGGCAAGAACATCGCCGAGATCTGCGCCATGCAGATCAGCGACCTGGCCGGCTGGCTCAGGTCGCTCGAGGAGCCGTCGGTGGCCCCGCTGCTCGCCGGGCTGCAGCACCTGCTCGACTCGTTCGCGGAGATCGGGCTCGGCTACCTCTCGCTCGACCGACCGGCCGGGACGCTGTCCGGGGGAGAGGCGCAGCGCACCAAGATGATCCGGCACCTCGGGTCGTCGCTCACCGACGTCACGTATGTCTTCGACGAGCCGACGATCGGCCTGCACCCGCACGACATCGAACGGATGAACCAGCTGCTGCTTCAGCTGCGGGACAAGGGAAACACGGTGCTCGTGGTGGAGCACAAGCCGGAGACCATCTCGGTCGCGGACCACGTCGTCGACCTCGGCCCGGGAGCCGGCACGGAGGGCGGCAGCGTCTGCTTCGAGGGCACCGTCGCGGGGCTGCGGACGAGCGACACCACCACCGGGCGTCACCTGGCCGACCGGGCGTCGCTCAAGGACTCGGTGCGCGCGCCGTCCGGCGCGCTGGAGGTCCGCGGCGCGTCGAGGCACAACCTCCAGGACGTGGACGTCGACATACCGCTCGGCGTGCTCTGCGTCCTCACCGGCGTCGCCGGCTCCGGCAAGAGCTCGTTGGTCCAGGGCTCGGTCGCCGGCCGCGACGGTGTGGTGGTCGTCGACCAGGGTGCGATCCGCGGCTCGCGACGGAGCAACCCGGCGACCTACACCGGGTTGCTCGAGCCGGTACGCAAGGCGTTCGCGAAGGCCAACGGCGTGAAACCGGCGCTGTTCAGCTCCAACTCCGAGGGCGGCTGCCCGGCCTGCAACGGGGCCGGCGTCGTCTACACCGAGCTCGGCGTGATGGCCACCGTGGCGACCACCTGCGAGGAGTGCGAGGGAAGAAGGTTCCAGGCCTCGGTGCTGGAGCACACCCTCGGTGGCCGGAACATCGCCGACGTGCTGGGGATGCCGGTGACCGAGGCCGACGAGTTCTTCGCCGACGGCGAGGCAGCGACACCGGCCGCGCACAAGGTCCTCGCCCGGCTGGCCGACGTCGGGCTCGGCTACCTCACCCTCGGCCAGCCGCTCACCTCGCTGTCCGGCGGCGAGCGGCAGCGGCTCAAGCTGGCTGCCCGGATGGGGGAGCGAGGTGACGTGTACGTCCTCGACGAGCCGACCACCGGCCTGCACCTGGCCGACGTCGAGAACCTGCTCGCGATGCTGGACCGGCTGGTGGACTCAGGCACGTCGCTCGTCGTGATCGAGCACCACCAGGCGGTCATGGCGCATGCCGACTGGATCATCGACCTCGGTCCCGGCGCCGGCCACGACGGCGGCCGGGTCGTGTTCGAGGGCACTCCCGCCGACCTCGTCGCGGCCCGCTCGACCCTCACCGGCGAGCACCTCGCTGCCTACGTCGGCACCTGACGACAACAGACTGTGCTAGCAGGGCTCGTCAGCTGACCGGCCGGCCAGCCACCGGTTGGTGGACGCCAGCTGCCGGCGGGTGACGACCTCGAGCCCGGCGAGCCGCTCGGGTGTCAGGCGGTCGCAGACCCAGTCCCAGTGCAGCGCCACCAGGTCGCCGGGCCGGAGCCCCGAGACGAAGTCGTGCGTGTCGCGCGACCACCGGGCGACCTCGGGCGTCTCCGGACCCAGCGAGAGCCGGCCGTCGGACCACGTCAGCGGCCGGCCGAGCACCGTCGCCGTGCCGTCCTCGACCGACTGCACGGTGCCCCAGCGGACCCGGCAGCTCTCCAGCACGGTGACGGGGACCTCGCCGCCCGCCCCGAGCAGCCCCACCCACGGGTACACGACGAACACGTGGAAGGCGTGGTTCGGCCCGGTCGCCCAGCCCCCCGGCTCGGCAGCCAGGCGGTCCAGCACTCCCGGCTGGCCGCCGAAGTCGCGGCGAACCGTGTCCTCGAACGCGTCCGCGTCGACGCCGTCGAGCAGCGGCCCCCCGAGCCAGTAGGCCGACACCACCTCGGCGGCCAGCTCGTCCGTGCCGGCGGTCGCGGCGAGCAGGCGGAGGTAGGGCCAGGCGCCGTCGAAGCCGGCCGCGCGCTCGAGCAGGTCGAGCCGCGCGACCGTGGCGGCGCCGGCCCCGGCGGCGAGCAGCACGTCGGCCCCCGGCGGGCCGCAGTGCCCCAGGTCGTTGGGTGGGAAGGCGTAGCGCGCGAACGCCGCCTCGCCGGCGGAGCCGGGCACTCAGCAGATCCGCGGCAGCTGTTCGCCGAGCGGGAGGTCGACCACCCGCGTGCCGCCGAGCGCCGTCTTGGTCACCACGATCCCGGGGTGCTCGGCCACGCACGCGCCGATCGCCACGGCCCCCTTGCCGTGCTCGTGCGCATGCATCGCGGCGAGCACCCGGTCGGCGTCCGCGGCCGGCACGAAGGCGATGAGCTTGCCCTCGTTCGCGACGTACAGCGGGTCCAGGCCCAGCAGGCCACAGGCGTCCCGCACCGGTTGCGGGATCGGCAGGTCGCGCTCGACCAGCTCGACCCCGACACCCGCGGACTTCGCGATCTCGTTGAGAGTCGCAGCGACGCCGCCCCGGGTGGGGTCGCGCAAGGTGTGCACGTCGCCGCCGGAGGCCAGCATCGCGTTGACCAGCCCGTTCAGCGCTGCGCTGTCGCTCTCGACCGTGGTGCCGAACTCCAGCCCCTCCCGGCAGCTCATGACCGCGACGCCGTGCACGCCGATGTCGCCGCTGACGATGACGACGTCGCCGGGCGTGGCCCGGGCCGGTGAGATCTCGACACCTTCGGGCACCAGCCCGATGCCGGCCGTGTTGACGAAGACGCCGTCACCGTGGCCGACGTCGACGACCTTCGTGTCGCCGGTGACCAGCTTGACGCCGGCCAGCGTGGCGGCGGCACCGATCGCCTGTGCCACCCGCGCGATCTCGGCCAGCGGGGTCCCTTCCTCGAGGATGAACGCCGTCGACAGCACGAGCGGCTGGGCGCCCGACATCGCCAGGTCGTTCACGGTGCCGTTGACGGCCAGGTCGCCGATGGACCCGCCGGGGAAGAACATCGGCTTGACCACGTAGGAGTCGGTGGAGAACGCGAGCCGGGAGCCGCCGACGGAGAGCACCGCCGAGTCGCCCATGGCGGCGTCGGCCGCGTCGCCGAACGCCGGCAGGAACAGGTGCTCCACGAGCTCGGCCGACAGTGCACCACCGCCGCCGTGCCCCATCACGATGTTCGGGGCGTCCCGCAGCGGGAGCGGGCACACCCAGCTGTCGAAGTCGAGGGACGAGGTCTCAGGCATGGGCCCGAGCCCCCACGCTCTCCAGCGGGATCGTGACCGCGGGGGTCTCCAGCCGCCGGTAGAGGTAGTACGCCGCGCAGGCGCCCTCGGACGAGACCATCGTCGCGCCGAGCGGGTTGCGCGGGGTGCACTCCTTGCCGAACGCGGCGCACTCGTGCGGCTTGATCAGACCCTGCAGCACCTCGCCGGACCGGCAGATCGACGACTCCGCCGTGTGGATCCCCCCGACGTCGAAGCGTGCCTCGGCATCCCAGTCGCGGTAGGTGTCGGAGAGCCGCCACCCGCTGTTCGGGATGACACCGATGCCGCGCCAGGCGCGGTCGGTGACCTGGAAGACGTCCGCCAGCATGGCCCGGGCGGTGGGGTTGCCCTCCGGCGGCACGACGCGCTCGTACGCGTTCTCCATCTCGTACCTGCCGGACTCCAGCTGCAGCACCGTCTGGCGGATGCCTTCGAGGATGTCCAGCGGCTCGAACCCGGTGACCACGATCGGCACCTTGTACTTCTCGGCCAGCGGCGGGTACTCGGCGGTGCCCATGACGCTGCACACGTGCCCGGCTGCGAGGAAGGCCTGTACCCGGCAGGTGGGCGACTCCATGATCGCGGCCACCGCCGGCGGTACGAGCACGTGCGAGACGAGCAGCGAGAAGTTCGTGATCCCCATCCGCTTCGCCTGGTAGACCGTCATCGCGTTCGCGGGCGCTGTGGTCTCGAAGCCGATGCCGAAGAACACGACCTGCTTGTCCGGGTTCTCACGGGCCAGCTGCAGGGCGTCCATCGGCGAGTAGACGACGCGGACGTCGCCGCCCTCGCTCTTGATGCGGAAGAGGTCCTCGCCGCTGCCGGGGACGCGCAGCATGTCTCCGAACGAGCAGAAGATGACATCGGGTTGGCGCGCGATGGCCAGCGCGCGGTCGATGATCTCCAACGGTGTCACGCAGACCGGGCAGCCCGGCCCGTGGATCATCTCGATGCCGCTCGGCAGGAGCTGGTCGATGCCGTGCCGGATGATCGAGTGGGTCTGGCCGCCGCAGACCTCCATGATCGCCCACTGGCCGGTGGTCGCCTCGTGGATCTGCTCGAGCAGCTTGTGGGCCAGGTCGGGGTTGCTGAACTCGTCCAGGTACTTCATCGCACGCCTCCTGCGCTGTCGTCCATCGCCCCGACCGGAGCGGGTGCGCCGGCCTTCCGTGCGGCCAGGGCCACCTGGTCGCCGAACTCCTCCTCGAGGATCCCCATCGACTCGAACTGGGCCAGCGTGCTGCGGGCCGACTCCTCGTCGAGACGTTGGATGGCGAACCCGACATGGACGATCACGTAGTCGCCGATGGTGACGTCCGGGAGGTACTCCAGGCAGACGTCCTTGCGCACGCCACCGAAGTCCACCTCGGCCATCCGGGTCCCGTCACGCTCCATGAGCAGGTCGATCCGTCCTGGCACCGCTAGGCACATGTCCGTCTCCTTGTCCTCAGCCCGTCAACTAGCCGCGACCATCAGCTGGCCGAGCGCGATCCCACCGTCGTTGGCCGGCACCCGCTCGGCGCTGAGCACCGTGAAACCGTCCTGCTCCAGTCCGCGCCGCCCCGCCGACAGCAGCAGCGCGTTGCCGAACACCCCGCCGCCGAGGGCGACCACCGACAGCCCGGACCGCTCCCGCTCCCGTCGTGCCAGACCGGCCACGAGGCCGGCGACGGCGGCGTGGAACCGCGCCGCGACCGTCGGCACGTCGACGCCGGCCCGCCGGTCGGCAACTACGGCGCGTACCACCGGTGCCGCGTCGGCGAGCACCGCGCCGGCGTCGTCGGTCAGCCCGAAGGCGTAGCCGCAGCCGACCGGGACCCCGCGTGCCGCACCCTCGAGCTCGATGGCCGCCTCCGCCTCGTAGTCGACGACCTGCCGCAGGTCGCACAGGGACGAGACCGCGTCGAAGAGACGACCCATGCTCGACGTGGGCGCCGTGCCGAACCCGGACCGGAGCTGGTGCGCGAGCACGGCGCGCTCGTCGGGAGGGCAGGCGCGCACCGGGGCGAGGTCGTCGTCCCAGGGGACGCCGGCAGCCCACAGGTGGGCCAGCGCCATCCGGTACGGCCGGTGCACGCTCGCATCCCCACCGGGCAGTGGGACGTAGGCGAGGTGTGCGGCGCGGCGGAAGCCCTTGTAGTCGGCCACGAGCAGCTCACCCCCCCAGATCGCACCGTCGGTGCCGTAGCCGGTGCCGTCGAAGGCGACGCCGATGACCGGCTCGGTTCCGTCCAGCCCGTGTTCGGCCATCACTGCGGCGACGTGCGCGTGGTGGTGCTGCACCGTGCGCAGCTCGCGACCCGCCAGGTGACGCCGGGCCCAGCCCGACGACCGGTACGCCGGATGGGCGTCGGCGACCAGCCGTCGCGGGCTGACGCCGACGAGCGTCTCGAGGTGCCCGCGCGACGCGTCGAACGCCTCGAGGGTGGCGAGGTCGTCCATGTCGCCGACGTGCTGGCTGAGCCACGCGTAGCGGCCCTCTGCGACCGCGCAGGTGTTCTTGAGGTCGGCGCCTACGGCGAGCATCGGGGGTACCTCGACGGGCAGCGCGATCGGGAGCGGGGCGTACCCGCGCGAGCGGCGGACCGGCGCTTCCCTGCCGTCGACCACCCGGGTCACGGAGTCGTCGACCGGCACGTGGATCGGACGGTCGTGACGCAGCCATGCGTCGACGAGCGGCGCCAGCCGGTCGAGCGCGTCGTCGTCACGGTAGGCGAGCGGCTCGCCCCCGAGGTTGCCCGACGTCATGACCAGGTGGTCGGGTGCGCCGTCCTCGCCCGGCTCGAGCAGCAGGGTGTGCAGCGGGGTGTACGGGAGCAGCAGGCCGAGGTCGGGACTGCGCGGCGCGACGTCCGCGGCGACGGTGTCCGCGTCCTGATCGGCGCGCCTCGCTAGCAGCACGATGGGGCGGCGGCTGTCGGTCAGCAGGCTGGCCTCGGCGTCGTCGAGGTGCGCGAGCCGCCGCGCCGCCGCCAGGTCGCGCACCATGACCGCGAACGGCTTGGCCCCGCGGCGCTTGCGCCGGCGCAGCTCGGCCACCGCGGCGGAGTTCGTGGCGTCGCACGCGAGGTGGTAGCCGCCCAGGCCCTTCACCGCCACCAGCGCGCCGTCGCGCAGCAGGCGCCGCGTCTCGCGCAGGGCGTCCTCGCGCACCCGCGTGCCTTCGCCGGGCCGCACCAGCTCGAGGGCCGGGCCGCAGTCGTGGCAGGCGATCGGCTGGGCGTGGAACCGCCGGTCGGCCGGGTCGGCGTACTCCGACCGGCAGGCCGCGCACATCGGGAAGCCCGCCATGGTGGTCGTCGGCCGGTCGTAGGGGAGCGCCCGGATGATGGTGAACCGGGGGCCACAGCTGGTGCAGGTGATGAAGGGGTGCCGGAACCGGCGGTCGCGCGGGTCGGCCAGCTCGCGCAGGCAGTCGGGGCAGGTCGCGACGTCGGGGCCGGCGAGGGTGCGCACGGCTGCCCCCGGCGTGCGGTCGGTGTCGGCGATCACGAAGCCGGTGCCGCCCAGCGGGCGCAACGGCTCGCTGCTCACCGACTCGACGACGGCGAGCGCCGGTGCCTCGTCGTGCAGGGCGACGCCGAGAGCTGCCACGGCAGCCGGGTCGCCCTCGACGTCGGCGACGACACCGTTGTGGTCGTTGCTCACCGAGCCGGTCAGGCCGAGCCGGGTCGCCGTGACGTAGACGAAGGGACGGAAGCCGACGCCCTGCACCACACCGGTGACCCGGAAGCGGACCCTGGCGCGGCCGGTCATGACGCCGCCTCCACCTCCGGCGACGGCTCCTCGTCCCGGGCGGTGCCGTCACGAGGGCTGCCCATCATCTCCAGCCCGGACATGGCCGCGTCGGCACCGTCCTTGTCCGTGAGCTCGACCGCGAAGCCCATGTGGATGAGCACCCACTGGCCGGGTGCCGGCGGCTCGTCGAGCATGCCGACGTTGACCTGCCGGGCGAGCCCCTCGACGTCGACGAGGGCGAGCTGGTCGCCGTAGCCCTCGACCATCGAGACCACCCGTCCGGGGATGCCGAGGCACATGGTCAGTGCACCTCGCCGGTGGCGTGCGTGTGCGCCGGTACCAGCTCGGACCGGTGGTCGTCCTCGGCCACCGGGGTCGCCGCCGGGCCGACGTACTGCAGCCACTCGAGGACGACCTCGTCACCGCCGGAGGCCGCCACCTCCAGCGAACCACACGCCGGGCAGGCCGGCGACGGGTCGGTGCTCTCGAAGTCGTGCCGGCAGTCCATGCAGTGGCCCTGCACCGGGACGACGACGACCTCGGTGGTCGCACCGGCGGCCGGACCGTCGACGGCGGCGATCTGGAACGACTGCTCGAACGCGTCGGCCACGACCCGGTGCACGGCCCCGATCCGCACTCCGATCCGCGCGACCGGGCGGCCGGCGGCACGCCGCTCGACCGCCTCGAGCACGCCCTCGCAGTAGCTCATCTCGTGCACGGGTGCGGCCCTACATCGATCGCATGCGCAGGTAGCGCTTGACGTCCGAGATCGACCGGACGCCGATCAGCACGCCGAACAGCGCCACGATGCAGACGACGACGGTGGTGATGATGCCGACGGTCCTCATGTCAGGTCCTCTCTGTGGTCCGCCCGAGCTTGTGCTCGAGCAGCTCGTGCACGAGTGCGATGGCGCCGTCGACCGCCGCGGCGACCGAGGGTGTGAGCCCGATGCCTTCACCGACGTCAGCCGGCTGGCAGCCGACGACATAGGTGGGCGGGAGCGTTCCGCCGAGCTGTCCCAGCCCGGCGAGCACGGCGACCGGCGCCATGCCGTGCGCGTCCAGCTCGCCCTCGCCGAGGTCGTCCGGCCCGACCTCGAGCACCGACAGGTCGCCGGGGGCTCCGTCGCCCGGCATGGCATCGACGACGACCAGGGCGTCGTAGCCGTCGAGCAGGTCGTAGGCGAGGTGCATGCCTCGGATGCCGTAGTCGACGACCTTCACGTCGCCGGGCGGCGGTGCGGCGGCCAGCCGACGGGCGACCTCGCTGCCGAAGCCGTCGTCGGTGAGGAAGAGGTTGCCGATGCCGGCGACGAGGACGGTCATCGGGCGTCCTCCCGGGCGGGCAGGGGCTCGACCTCGTCGGGGCTGAAGTAGAGGTAGCGACCGGTGGTGTCGTAGAGGTCCCGGCCGGGGTCGTCCTCGAGCACGACGGCGAGGTGCTGCCCGCCGTCGACGTCGAAGTACACCCGGGAGACCACGGCCGTCTGGCCGGCGAGGAAGAGGTCCTGCGCGTCGGCCCGTCGCGACGGGCGCAGCAGCACGCGGCTGCCCTTCGAGACCGGGACGCCGCCGACGAGCACGGCGTCGGACTCCGGTTGCGCCCGGGCGTCCTGTCCCTCGTCCCACCACGGCACGTCGTCGGCGAGCGTGTCGGGCACCTCGGACGGCGGCTCGGCCCACACCGGGAACGGGTCGCGGTCGGCGCCTGCGGACGGGTCGGCCGACCGCCGGGCGCCGTGCAGCAGGGCCAGCGCGTCGTCGGTCATCGCGTCGCAGCGGGCCAGGATCGCGGCAGCACGCGGGTCGGTGCCGCGGGCCTCGGCCTTCTCCTGCTCGGTCATCGTCATCACGCGCAGGGTGAGGATCTCGTCGATCTCGGTGGCGTCGAACAGGTCGCCGGCACTCTCCGGGGCGATGCTCGGGTAGTCACCGAGCACGATCGGCGACACCAGGACGGCGTCGGTGCCCGCGTCGTCGGCCACCATCACCGGCCAGCAGCGGTGCTGGTGGCACGCGGCGGCGTCGGCCGCGGCCCAGCCGGGCGGGTCGAGCAGCGGGACGAAGGGCGCACCCCGCGCCGTGACCAGCAGGTGGGTGCCGACGAAGGAGTAGCGGGCGGCGACGTCGCGGACGGTCCAGCCCGGCACGTTCCCGGCCGTCCACGCCGTGCTGTTGTCGACGCGGATCCCGGTGACGACCACCCGGGGGTCGCTGCCGGGGCGGGGTGTCACGGTGACCGTGCCGCTGACCGCCCAGCGGGTGCGCCGCAGCCGGCCCACCACCCGGCCGTCGTCGATGAGCTCCTCGACGTCCTCGCCGCCGGGCAGCTCGACCTGGTGGCGCGACGTCGCGTCGAGCGGGACGTCGGCGATCGTCACCTCGCGGGAGACGGCCTCGTGGAACGGGATCCACCGGGTGCCGTCGACCCGCAGCTCGTCCGCCGGCGCGAACCCGGACACCGAACCGGCGGCCGGGCGCTCGACGGTGCGGGCCTGGACGTGCAGGAACCGCAGGTGCAGGTCCAGCGTGGCTCCCGGCGAGGCCTCGAGGAGCACCTCGGCGGTCATCGTCGGCTCCTCGCCGGCGCCGGCAGCTGCGGCGCCGCCGGGACCGAGGATCCCGAACTGCCAGCGCACCTGGTTCTTCGACGACGACGCCCGGTACGGGTAGAGCAGGTAGCCCTCGTAGAGGACGGCATCGGCCACCTGCCGGGCCCGAGTCAGGTTGTCCGGCGTGGTCGGGTTGGCCGGTGTGGCCGGGGCGGCCGGGCCGGTGGGCGTCACGGGACGGTCACCTCCGCCGGCAGCAGGTGGGCCACCGTCTCCTCCCACGACGTGAGGCCACGGGCGGACCGGTAGCGGGCCAGCGCGTCGATGCTGTCGCGGTCGAGCCGGATCCAGCCGGAGCCGGGGAAGTACAGGTCCATCAGGCGGCGCCAGGTGGCCACCGGTAGCCGGCACCGGGCCTCCAGCGACCAGGAGAGCTGCTCGGCGGCGAAACCGGTCTCTCCGCGAGTGAACACGGTGCCGCTGAACAGCAGCAGCAACGGGACTTCGCCGTCGCCGAGCGCGTGCAGGTACTTCGTGCCGCTCACGTCGAAGTCGTAGGTGCAGGCCACCGGGAGGTCGACCTCGGTCTCCCCCTGGAAGCCCTGCACCATGGCCGACGCGTGCGTCCACAAGAACGGCTTGAGGGTGTCGTGGTAGCGGTCCGGTGTGCCGAACAGGTCGGCCAGTCCGGCGCGCTCGGCGTCGTCGTACGGCCGGCGCTGCGGCTCGATCCGCAGCTGAGTCCGCAGCGCGATGGCGTGCACGCGGGCACCACTGCTCTCGGTGAGCCGCAGCCGGAACAGCAGGTGCGGCGCGGCGGCGTGCTGCTGCGCCTGGATGTCGAGGACCTCGACCGCGAGGTCGGTCACGGCGAGCTCACGCGGTCACCCGGCTTGCTGCGCGCCCGCACCATGTCGAAGAACTCGTCCAGCCGGCGGTGCACGTCCTGCCCGCCGTCGAAGCCGCGCCACAGTGTGCGCAGGTGCCCCACCAGCTCGTAGCAGACGTCGATCGGCACGAGGAACGCCTCGACCCGCTGGCCGGAGGCGCGCACGAGCAGCGCCTCGACGTCGGGCCGGAGGGTGGCCAGCCCCGGTGCCGCGGCGACCACCCGCTCCCACGCCGCCAGCGGCAGCTCGGACTCGGTCGCGCCGGCCGGGCCGGGGTAGAAGCCGACCACCCGCTCGAGCGCGGAGTTGAGGAACAGGAACGCGGTCCCGACCGGCAGCTCGAGCTCGTCCCACACCGGGACCGCGAGGTCCGGGAAGGAGAGGTAGCGGTCGGGCACCGAACGGTAGGCCAGCTGGGCGTCGTCGCGGGTGAAGAGCAGGTAGCAGGGCCGGCAGGCGCACAGCAGCGACCGGCTGCCGAGGTTGACCACGTGCTGGTGCGCGTCGGCGACCGGTGCCCCGCACATCTCGCACCGCTCGTACGCCGGCGGGTCGGGCCGGGTGGCGCGGATCCGGGCCAGCACGGCCAGCGCCCCGGGGGGTGTGGGCGTCGCCGCCCCCGGGGTCCCGCTCACGCCGGCACCGGCGCCCGGACCGCGACCTCGACGACGCCGTCCCGCTCGAGCAGGGGGATCGGGTCGAGGTGTCGCTCCGGCTGGTCGAGGTCGGCTCCCGCCCGGCGGACGTCGAAGTGCGCGCCGCAGCCGCGGCAGGTGAGCACCGCGCTGCCGGGGGTGGCCGGCGCCCGCTGGAGGCCGGCGTCCGCGAGGCTGGCGCCGCACCCCGCGCAGGAGTCCCGGTAGGCGTAGACCCCCGAGAGCAGCCGCAGCAGCACCAGGTCGGTGCCGTCGACGGAGGACGGGACGAGGCCTCCGACGGGCAGGTCGTCGAGCCGGGCGGCCGCGCTCCAGTGCACGCCGCCGCCCGCCGCCGGCGACTGCCCCTCGGCGCGGAGCCGGGCGGTGAGCGAGTCGACCGAGATGAGACCGGCCGGGGCCGGGGTGGACTCCTGGACCTCGATGGCGACGATCTCCGGAGCCGCCGCGCGCACCGCCTCGTCGACCGCGAGCTCGAGGGTGACGGCGGAGGACGCGCAGCCGTCGCAGCTGCCGAGCAGCTCGAGCCGGACGACCCCCTCGTCGGTCACCTCGAGCAGCCGGACGTCGCCGCCGTGCGAGCCGAGGTAGGGGCGGACGTCGTCCAGGGCTCGCTGGACGCGGTCCTCGACGCCGTAGGGGTGCAGGCCGTGGACCAGGAGCAGGCTGGACACCAGGTGGTCGTCGGCCAGGGCAGCGAGCAGGGTGTCGTCGAGTGCGCCGGCGTCGTGGGCCAGCTCGAGGACGCGCTCCAGCCCGGCGCCGTACAGGTCGACGACGAGCCGGAGCAGCTCCTCGGACCGCTCGCGGGCGACCGGTCCGCCGACGGCGCTCGCCTCGAGGAGTGCCTCGATGCGCTCGCCGACGGCGCCCGGGTCCGGAGCGGCAGTCACTCCTCCGCCGAGACCGCGGCCGTCGGCGAGTGGACCTTCTTCAGGGTCTTGCCCTCGCCGAGGTACATGTGCACGCCGCACGGCAGGCAGGGATCGAAGCTGCGGACCGTCCGCATGATGTCGATGCCCTTGAAGTTGTCCCGGGTGTTCTCCTCGAACAGCGGCTGGTCCTGCACCGCGTCCTCGTAGGGCCCGGGGGTGCCGTAGACGTCCCGAGGGTTCGCGTTCCACGGCGTGGGCGGGTAGGGGTGGTAGTTGGCGATCTTGCCGTCCTTGATGACCATGTGGTGCGAGAGGACGCCACGGACCGCCTCGGTGAAGCCGCAGCCGATCGCCTCGTCGGGGACCTCGAACGGCTCCCAGGTCTTGGTGCGGCCGGCGCGGATCTCGACGAGCGCCTTCTCGGCGAAGTGCAGCGCGGCCGCGGCGGCGTAGGCCTGGAAGTAGGTGCGGGCCCGGTTGCGCTCGATCGTGTTGCTCCACTGCGGGATCTTCCACTCGAGGGACACCGGTCCCTTGAGCGCGGTCTTCGGGAGGTTGATCTGGACGCTGGTACCGGTCGACTTCACGTAGCCGATGTCGACGAGCCCGGCGAGGGCGGTCGACCAGAGGCGGGCGAGCGGGCCGCCGCCGGTGTCCAGTGCCAGGTGGTCCTTGCCGTCGAACCAGCGTGGCGACATGACCCAGCTGTACTTGTCGTCGAGGTCGCGCTTCTGCGGCTTCGGGTTGGTGTGCTGGTTCCAGGGATGGCGGCGGTCGACGGGGTTGCCGAGGGGGTCCTTGGTGACGAACATCTCCTGGTCGGTCCAGTCGTCGTAGTACGAGCTGCCGAGCAGGATCCGGATGCCGAGGTTGATGTCGACCAGGCTGTGCGTGACCAGCTTGCCGTCGACGACGACACCGGGGGTCACGAACATCTTGTTGCCCCAGTTCTCCATGTCCTTGTAGGCGAAGTTGCAGTGGTCGGGGTCCTGGAAGGAGCCCCAGCAGCCCAGCAGGGTGCGGCGCAGGCCGACCTGCTCGTAGCCCGGGAGCGCCTCGTAGAAGAAGTCGAAGAGGTCGTCGTGCATCGGCACGACCTTCTTCATGAACTCGACGTAGCGCATCAGCCGGGTGATGTAGTCGGTCATCAGCTGGATGGTCGCGACCGTGCCGACGCCGCCGGGGTAGAGCGTCGACGGGTGGACGTGCCGGCCCTCCATCAGGCAGAACATCTCGCGGGTCCACCGACTGACCTGCAGGGCCTCGCGGTAGAACTCGCCGGTGAACGGGTTGAGCGCCCGCATGATGTCGGCGATGGTCTTGTAGCCGTGCGCGTCCTCGTGCGGGGACCGGGTGTTCTCGGCCTTGGCGAGCACGCCGGGGTTGGTCTCCTTGACCATCCGCTCGCAGTAGTCGACCCCGACCAGGTTCTCCTGGAAGATGTTGTGGTCGAACATGTACTCGGCGGCCTCGCCGAGGTTGACGATCCACTCGGCCAGCGGCGGCGGCTTCACGCCGTACGCCATGTTCTGCGCGTAGCAGGAGCAGGTGGCGTGGTTGTCGCCGCAGATGCCGCAGATGCGGCTGGTGATGAAGTGCGCGTCGCGCGGGTCCTTGCCCTTCATGAACAGGCTGTAGCCGCGGAAGATCGACGACGTGCTGTGGCACTCGGCCACGGTCATGTTGGCGAAGTCGATCTTCGTGTAGATCCCGAGGCTGCCGACGATCCGGGTGATCGGGTCCCAGGCCATCTCGACGAGCTCGCGGTCCTTCGACGACGTGCTGTCGGTGCGTGCCGCTGTGGTGGTCATCGGGTCACCACGTCTTCCTGGCGCCGGACAGCAGCTCGCTGCTGGGCTTGCGCCACTTGGGTTCCTTGTTGAGCGTGGCGGTCGTCTTGCTCCGGAGAGCCCGGATCGTGCGTCCGTAGGTGCCCACCGCGGTGGTCGAGAGCTTGCCGCCAGGTGGCTCGTCCATGAACGGCATGAACTTGTCCGGGAAGCCCGGCATCGTGCAGCCGATGCAGATGCCGCCCACGTTGGGGCAGCCGCCGACGCCGTTGATCCAACCGCGCTTGGGCACGTTGCACTTGACGACCGGCCCCCAGCAGCCGAGCTTGACGATGCACTTCGGCGAGCCGTACTCGGTGGCGAAGTCGCCCTGCTCGTAGTAGCCCGCGCGGTCGCAGCCCTCGTGCACGGTCTGGCCGAACAGCCAGGTGGGCCGCAGCTGGTCGTCCAGCGGGATCATCGGCGCCTGCCCGGTTGCCTGGTACAGCAGGTAGGTGATGGTCTCCGACAGGTTGTCGCCCTGCACCGGACAGCCGGGCACGCACACGATCGGCAGGCCCGCCTTGCTCTTCCAGTCCCAGCCGAGGTAGTCGGGCACGCCCATCGCGCCGGTGGGGTTGCCGGCCATCGCGTGGATGCCGCCGTAGGTCGCGCAGGTGCCGACCGCGAGGATCGCCAGCGCCTTGGGGGCGAGCCGGTCGAGCCACTCGCTGGTGGTCACCGGCTGACCGGTCATCGGGTTGTTGCCGAACCCGCACCAGTAGCCGTCACCGGCGAGCTTCTCGTTGGGGATCGAGCCCTCGACGACGAGCACGAACGGCTCGAGCTCGCCACGGTCGGCCTTCCAGAACCACTCGAGGAAGTCGTCGGCGCCGCCGGCCGGTCCGCACTCGAAGTCGATGAGCGGCCAGTGGACCGCCACTTTCGGCAGCCCCGGCAAGGCACCGAGAGCGATCTCCTCGATGCTCGGCTGGGTGGCCCCGGTCAGTGCGACGGAGTCCCCGTCACAGCTGAGCCCGGCGTTGATCCAGAGGACGTGGACGGTGGTGTCTTCGGCAGCGACGGCTTCTGCGGAGAGCACGGACAGCCTCCCGTGGGGGGCCTGCGTGTGGAGGCCCCTTCACGCCGTAGACGGCCAGCTGTGCGGGTCTGTGCGGCGCAAAGAACGTCCTATGCCCGGCTGTGATCTTTTGTCAATGACCGGCAACGAATCAGTACCAATCGGGTACGCCGGGTCACCGGCGACGGTGCCTCGGCCGCGGCGCGCTGCCCGGTAGCCGGGGCCGCTCGTGGCTACTGGTGCGGTTCATTCGGCGGACGTGAGCCGGATCGACCGCAGCCGGTGCCCGGCCAGCCAGGTGCCGCCGACCACGACCACCAGGAGCATCACCACGGAGATCTGCGGCCGGACCGCGGCGGTGATGCCCAGTCGCTCGGCGTCGTCGCCGACGACGGAGCGGGTCACGGCGAGCGCCCACTGCTGGATGCTGATGCCCTGCGCGCCGAGCACGAGCCCGCCGATGGCGGTCTCCCACACAAGCGTGTAGATCAGCCCGATGACGACGGCGTTGCGGTTGAGCACGGACAGCAGCAGGAACAGCGCGCAGTAGGCCGCGCCGCCGGCGAACGCTCCGAGCCCGTACGCGACCGCGAGGCCCTCGCGGCCACCGACCAGGATCCACCCGGAGACCAGCACAGGCAGGGCACCGAACACCGTGGTGACGGCGACCGCGACCGCCAGCTTGGTCACGACGATGACGTGCCGGCTGATGGGCTTGCTCAGCAGGTAGACGATCGAGCCGTCGTCGATCTCGCCCCCGAGGGCCCCGGTGCCGGCGATCAACGAGAGCAGCGGGACGACGGTCGCGATCGCGAACGTGCCGAGCAGCCCGACGGTGACGTCGGCCCGCGAGGACTCCTGGACCGCGAGCCGCAGGACGATCGACAGGCCCAGCAGCGCCCCCGGCAGCACGAGCAGCAGCAGCGCGCGCCGGCGGCCGAGCAGAGTGCGCGCGGTGAGCATCGCGATCGTGGCGTTCATCGCGCCACCAGATAGGCGAAGACGCTCTCCAGCGACTCGTCCGACGGCGACACGTCCAGCAGCCGGATGCCGTGCTGCCGCGCCAGCTGGGGGAGCACGTGCACGAACCGCCCGTAGTCGCTGGACTGCACCCGCAGGGTGTCGCCCAGGTCGACCGACGAGGCACAGCCGTCGGCGATCACGGCCGCGGCGAGTGCCCGGTCGTCGCTGGACGAGACGGAGAACCGGTGCGGTCGCTCGGTCATCAGCCGCCGGATCTCGCGGAAGTCGCCGGACGCCGCGTGCCTGCCGGCGACCATGACCTCGATGGTGCCCGCGATCTCCTCGACCTCCTCGAGGATGTGCGAGCTGAACAGCACCGTGCGGCCCTCGGCACCGAGCTGGTGCAGCAGCGCCATGAGGTGCAGCCGCTGCCGCGGGTCCATGCCGTTGAAGGGCTCGTCCAGCAGCAGGACGGCAGGGTCGTGCACGAGGGCGGAGGCCATCTTCACCCGTTGCTTCATGCCCTTGGAGTACGTGCCGATCTCGCGGTCCGACGCGTCGGTCATCTCGACCAGGTCGAGCGCCCGCCCGGCCGCGGCAGGCGGGTCGGGGAGCCGCTGCAGACGGGCGTTGGCGACGACGAACGCCCAGCCGGTCACGACGTCGTAGGCCGCCTCCGTCTCCGGGACGATGCCGATCTGCCGGTAGACCGCCTCGCGCTGCCACACCGGCTCGCCGTCGAGCAGGACCGAGCCGGCCGAGGGCGGCAGGAAGCCGCCCATCATCGAGATGAGTGTCGACTTGCCGGCGCCGTTCGGCCCGAGCAGTCCGGTGACGCCCGGGCCGATCGTCATCGACACGTCGTTGACGGCGACCACGTCGCCGTACCAGCGGGAGACCGCGTCGAGCACGACGGTGCTCACGAGGCGGTCACCCGGCGGTAGCGCCGCACCAGCAGCAGGTAGCAGGCGGCGACGAACGCGACGACGACGAGCGCGAAGACCGGCCCGCCGGCGGCGCCGGGCGGACCGGTCACGGTCGACGACTCGGCGCCGAGTGCCCACACCTGCACCCCGTCGACGAGCGGGTAGGGCGCGATCAGGCCGCTCCAGCCGGCGAGGACCGCGTGGCCCTGGTCCTGGGCGACCCCCTGCGCGATCGCCGAGACCCCGCCCAGCACGAGGATGACCGCGACGATGGCGGCCACCCCGATGCCCCGGCGCGGCGTCCAGGCCGCGACGAGCAGCCCCAGCGACGCGAGCACCACGGCGAAGACCACTGCTCCGGCCAGGCCCGCGAGCAGGTCGCGGGTGTTGTGCCAGAAGGGCAGGCCGCCGAGCAGTGCCCCGCCGTAGAGGACGAGCAGCGGTGCTGCCAGCAGGACGAAGACCGCCGCCGACATCGCCGCGAGCTTGGCCCGCACGTAGGACCGCCGTGACAGCGGCCGGGAGAAGTACAGCTCGACCACCCGGAACCGCAGGTCGCGCGACACGCTCTGCGGTGCCTGCGCCGCGACGAAGACCGTCGACACGACGCCGAGGCGGATCGCGTAGGAGGTGTACGCGAAGGGCAGCTCGTCGGCTCCGCTGAGGACGACGATGGCCGCCACGACCAGGGCCGGGACCACCATGACCGCGAGCAGCAGGACAGGCATCACCTTGGACCTGGTGCTGCGCCCGAGCCCGAAGGCGCCGCGCAGGCTGGCGACGGCCAGCGAGCGCTCGATGTACGGCAGCCCGAGTCGCGGTCCGTCGTAGCTGCGGTAGCCGATGTCGTGGATGGCTCCGGTCTCGCGCGGCACCGTCACGAGGCCGCCTCGTCGCGGAACATGTCGAGCATGTGCTGCCGGCCCTGCTGCAGCCGGACCAGGCCGACCCCGAGCTCGGCGACGACGTCGCGCACCGTGTCGTACGTGGACTCGTCGACCAGCTCGACCTGGAGCAGCTCGCCGGAGCGCCGGACCGTCAGCCCGGCGGCGGCGAAGGCCGTCTCGGCATCGGCGCCGCGGTCGCTCACCTCGACCGTGAGGTTCTGCGTCAGTGCGGTCACGGCGGAAGTCGCCGCGGCGCGCATCAAGCGGCCGCCGTCGATGACGACGACGTGGTCGCACACCCGCTCCAGCTCGCCCATCAGGTGCGAGGTCACGACCACGGAGATGCCGAACACCGTGCCGATCCTGCGGATGAGGGCGAGCATCTCGTCGCGACCCGCGGGGTCCAGGCCGTTGGTCGGCTCGTCGAGCAGCACCAGCCTCGGGTCGTGCGCGAGGGCCTGGGCGAGCTTCACGCGCTGCTTCATGCCGGTCGAGTAGCCGCCGATCGGCCGGTAGCGCTCCTCGAAGAGGCCGACGTGCCGGAGGGTGTCGGCCGCGCGCTCGCGGGCGGCCGTGGTGGGCAGGCCCGACATCCGGGCGAGGTGCACGACCAGCTCGGTGGCGGTCACGTCCGGCGGCAGGCAGTCGTGCTCCGGCATGTAGCCGACCAGCTCGCGGATCCGGGTCCCGTCGGTGGCGACGTCGAGGTCCAGGACCTGGGCCGTCCCGGACGTCGCAGGTGCCAGCCCGAGCAAGATCTTGATCAGCGTCGACTTGCCCGCGCCGTTCGCGCCGACCAGCCCCGTGACGCCCGGCGGGAACTCGACGGAGAGGTCGGCCAGGGCCGTCACGCGCGAGCCGAACCGCTTCGTCAGCCCGGTGGTGACGATCATCGACATCGCGTCAGCCTAGGCCGCGCGCGCCGGGGCGCTCGCACTCAGGCCGACGCACTGCCCGGCCAGCCGAGAACGAGCAGGCAGACGTCGTCGCCCGTCGGTCCGGACCCGAGGATCGCGTCGGCGATGACCTCGGCGAGGCCGGCGACTGCATGGTCCGCGTGCTGCTCGAGGACGCCGCCTAGCGCGTCGATGCACTCGTCCAAGGGAGCGTCACGGCGCTCCACCAGCCCGTCGCTGTAGAGGGCGAGCCGGCTTCCCGGCCCCAGGACCGTGTGGGCCTGCGTGCGCCGGTGGTTCCCGAAGTGCGCGCCGAGCGGGGTGGAGCGGCCGCCCCAGAGCTGCGCCGTGCTGCGACCGGGTGTCACGACGAGGGGCGGCGGGTGGCCCGCACAGGCGTAGACGAGCGATCCGTCGCGCAGGTCCAGCTCGGCGTAGGCCAGGGTCGCCGTCTGCGCAGCGGGGACGTCCTCGACGAAGTCGTCCAGCCGCTGCAGCAGCAGGGCCGGCCCGGAGTCGACGGTCGCGAGGGCCCGGACGGCGCTGCGCAGCTGTCCCATGGCGGCCGCCGCGTGCAGCCCGCGCCCGACGACGTCGCCGACCACCAGGGCGACCCGGTCGGCGTCGACGGCGAACGCGTCGAACCAGTCGCCGCCGACCTGCATGCCGTCGACGGCGGGCCGGTAGCAGGCCGAGACCTCGAGCCGGGCGTCGGTCGGCAGCCCGGTCGGCAGCATGCTCGCCTGCAGCGTCGTCGCGACCCGGGCCTGCTGGTCGCTGAGCCGCGCCCGGTCCAGCGCCTGCCCGGCCTGGCTCCCCAGCGTCGCGAGCAGCCGCAGGTGGTCCGGCGCGGTCCCGGTCTCCGGCACGACCAGTCCGAGCGCACCGAGGGTCCGGTCGCCGGAGACGAGCGGGGCCAGGAGCAGCCGGCCGCCGTCGACGCCGAGCCGGGCGCGGGCGGCATCCTCGCTGGAACCGCCGTCACCGGTGACGATCCGGCCGTCACGCAGGGCGTCGGCGCCCGGCAGCTCGTCGCGGGCGAGGTCGTCGCCAGGGCCGGTCCAGGTCCACCCCGTCGCACCGGATCCCTGCAGCCACACCCCGCTGACGCGGGCGCCGAGGACCTCGGGGCCTGCGGAGGCCATCACCCGGCACACGTCGTCGACCGACGAGGCGGCGGCCAGCGCCGCCACCACGGTCTCGAGACCGGTCACCCAGGCGGTGGCCTGCTCGGCCCGGCGGCGCGCGGCGAGCAGCTCCCGCTCGTACTCCTTGCGGTCGCTCGCGTCGAACACCGAGGTCCGCACGCCGAGCACGGTGCCGTCCTCGCCGACGAGCTGGCGGGCGTTGAGCAGGACGGGCAGCAGGGTGCCGTCGGCACGCACCACATCCATGGCGATCGCGCGGACGGAGCCCTGCATCCGCAGGAGCGGCGCGTAGTGGGTCTCGTGGTAGATCCGGCTGCCCGCGCTGAGCACGTCGCTCAGCCTCCGTCGGTCGACCAGCTCGTCACGGGTGTAGCCGGTCCACGACAGGAACGTCTGGTTCACCCTGGCCAGCCGTCCGTCGGCGTACGCCGAGAGGTAGCCGCACGGCGCGTTCTCGAAGAGGTCCTCAGCGCTGTCGTGCCTACGGGCGGCCGACGCCGACCGTTCCTCGGTGCTCCTCCGCGGGGCGTCCGTCACGAAGCGCCCGGGATCAGGCCGGCTGAGGCGCGAGGAAGGAGGAGATGGCGGCGACGGTCTCCGCGGGCGCGCTGAGGTTCGGGCAGTGGCCGGTCGCGTCCAGCATGACGAACGTGCTCCCGGCGATGTGCTCGTGGACGTAGCGACCGACGGTTTCCGGTGCGATGGCGTCGTCGGAGCACTGCAGCACGAGGGTGGGGACCGTCACGCCGGCGAGGTCGGCGCGGTTGTCGGAGGTGAAGGTGACCCGGGCGAACCGCCGGGCGATCTCGGGGTCGGTGCGGCAGAAGCTGTTGGTCAGCTCGCTGCCGAGCTCAGGCCGGTCGGGGTTGCCCATGATGACCGGCGCCATCGCCGAGGACCAGCCGAGGTAGTTGCTGTCGAGCGACTCGAGCAGGCCGTCGATGTCGGCCTGGGTGAACCCACCGACGTACGCCTCGTCGTCGATGTACCGCGGGGAGGGCCCGATGAGCACCAGCCGACCTATCCGGTCCGGCGCGCGGGACGCGGCGAGCACGCCGATCGTCGCGCTGACCGAGTGGCCGACGAAGACGGCGTCGGTGAGGTCGAGGGCGGCCAGGATCTCGACGACGTCGTCCGCGTAGCCGCCGAGTGTCGCGTACCGGTCGACGTCGTAGGCGGAGAGCGCGGAGCCACCGGCGCCGACGTGGTCGAACAGCACGACCCGGTGGGTCGCCTCGAATGCCGGCGCGACGTAGCGCCACATGTTCTGGTCGCAGCCGAAGCCATGCGCGAGCACCAGGGCCGGGCCGTCGGGCACGCCGGACACGGTCACGTTGTTGCGCAGCAGGACGTCCACCGCATGAGCCTATCGGGACAGGCCTGGGCTCGCGGCCGCTCTCGGCCCGGCGTCGCCCCCACCGGCCTCGCGGTCGGGGTCGCGATCTGGCAGCCTCGCGCGCATGGCTGCACCCACCTACCGCACCGTGAACGTCTCCCGAGGCCCGCACGGGGTCCTGTCCGCGACCAACGTCCGTGGCGGCACGCTGGTCGTGGGGACCGGCGACGGCCGCGGGTTCACCCCGTCCGAGCTGCTCATGGTCGCGCTCGGCAGCTGCACGGCCGCCGACGTCGACGCCCTGACGTCCCGGCGGGCGGAGCCGGCGTCCTTCGAGGTGCAGGTGGAGGCCGACAAGGTCCGCGACGAGTCGGGCAACCGGCTGGCGAACCTCGTGGTGACCTTCCGGGTGGTCTTCCCGGACGGTGCGACCGGTGACGCCGCACGCGCCGTGCTGCCGGAGGCGGTGCAGCGCTCGCACGACCGGCTGTGCACCGTGGGCCGCACGATCGAGAGCGGTTGCCCGGTCACCCACCGGGTCGAGGGCTGACGTGACGCGTGCCCGGCCCCGGTCCTGACGTCGCGCACCTCCCGGCGCCCTGCCTGGTGGTCCTCGTCGGGCCGGGCGCAGCAGGCAAGTCGACCTGGGCCGCTGCGCAGTTCCCGCCGGATGCCGTGGTCTCCAGCGACCGGCTGCGCGCCGTGGTCGGGGCCGGGGAGGACGACGTCACCGCCAGCACCGACGCGTTCGCACTGCTCGAGGAGATCGTCCGGCTCCGGGCCGGCCGTCGCCTCACGACGGTGATCGACACCCTCGGACTGGACCGGGACCGGCGCGCGGCGTGGCGCGAGCTCGCCCACTCGCACCGCCTGCCGTGCGTGGCGGTTGCCTTCGACACCCCTGCGGCCGAGTGCCGGGCCCGCAACCGGGCCCGGGACAAGCGGATCCCGGCCGACGTCCTCGCCGGACAGCTGCGCGCCTGGCCCGCGGTCCGCGACGGCCTCGCCGACGAAGGGTTCGACCGGGTGCTGCGGCCGGCGACCGTGCGGGTCGTGGCGGCCCCGTTCGCCGGGGCGGCGGCCGCAGCGCAGCGGCAGCAGGAGCGGCCGACCGGCCTGCGGTTCGGGCTGCACGTCGGCGAGTTCGTCGCGCCCGGCGGGGCGGGCGGCACCCGCGACTGGCTGCGCCAGGTGGCGCTCGCAGCGGAGGCAGCCGGCGTCGACGCGCTGTACGTGATGGACCACTTCCGGCAGATCCCGCAGGTGGGCCGTCCCTTCGACGACATGCTCGAGAGCTGGACCACGCTGGCCTACCTCGCGGCCTGCACCGAGCGGGTGCGCCTCGGCACGCTCGTCAGCGGGGTCACCTACCGCAACGTGGCCCACCTCGCGAAGATCGTCGCGACGCTCGACGTGCTCAGTGGCGGCCGCGCCGTGTGCGGTCTCGGGCTGGCGTGGCACGCGGCGGAGCACCGCGCCTACGGCTGGGACTTCCCCGCGACCGCGGACCGCTACGCGCTGCTCGAGGACGCGCTGCAGCTGCTGCCCGTGATGTGGGGGCCGGGCAGCAAGCCGTTCCACGGCCGCGTCCTCGAGGTGCCCGAGACGCTCTGCTACCCGCGCCCGCTCCAGGCGCACGTGCCCGTGGTGCTCGGCGGTGGCGGCGAGCGGCGGACCCTGCGGCTGGCCGCGCAGCACGCCGACGCCGCCAACGTGACCGGCGCGCTGGACGTCGTAGAGCGCAAGGCAGCCGTGCTGCGCGCGCACTGCGGCGACGTCGGCCGGGACCCCTCGGACGTCGAGCTGACCCACCTCTCGACCGTGCTGATCGGGCGCGACGACGCGCACGTCGCCCAGCTGGTGGAGGCCCGCCGGCCACGCCGCCGCAGCGCCGAGACCTACGCCGCCACGGTGAACGCGGGCACCGTGGCCGATCAGGTGGGACGGTTCCGTGAGCTGGCCGAGGCCGGGGTCGCCGAGGTGATGGTGCGGCTGCCCGACCTCGCCGACCCGGCCGCCCTCGACCGGCTGGGCCAGGTCGTCGCCGCCTTCCGGTGACCCGTCCCGGTCAGGAGACGACGGGCGTCGCCTCGACGGGGTCGGACGCCCGTGCCCGGCCGGACGGGCCGCGGTGGCGCAGCCCGTCGACGGACAGGACCGCGAGCGCGACCCAGACCAGCGCGAACCCGGCCAGCCGCGACGGCGGCATCGGCTCGTCGTAGAGCAGCACGCCGGTGAGCAGCTGCAGCACCGGCGCGATGTACTGCAGCAGACCCAGGACCGACAGCGGCACCCGCCGGGCGGACGACGCGAAGAGCAGCAGCGGGATGGCGGTCACCACACCCGTGCTGGCCAGCAGCAGCTCGTGGCCGGCGCCGACGTGGCCGAAGTGCCCGGTGCCCCGGGCCTCCAGGACCATCAGGTAGCCGAGGGCCGGCAGCACCAGCACGGCGGTCTCGACCGTGAGCGACTGCACGGCTCCGACGGTGGCACCGACCCGCTTCTTGAGCAGCCCGTAGGTGCCGAAGCTCGCAGCCAGCCCGAGGGCGATCCACGGCGGCCGGCCGTAGTCGACGGTGAGGACCACGACGGCCAGCGCGCCCAGCGCGATGGCCGCCCACTGCACGCGGCGCAGCCGCTCGTGGAGCACCACGACGCCGAGCAGGACCATCACGATCGGGGTGACGAAGTAGCCGAGCGAGGTCTCGACGACGTGCCCGGAGTTGACGCCCCAGATGTAGATGACCCAGTTGGCCGCGATGAGCGCTGCAGCGAGCGACATCCGTCGCAGGGTCGTCCGGTCGCGCAGCAGTGGCCGCACCCACGACCAGCTGCGGGTCGCGGTGAGCACTGCGAGCACGACGAGCAAGGACCAGACGATCCGGTGGGCCAGGATCTCGACCGCCCCGGCCGGCTCGAGCAACGGCCAGTAGAGCGGGAACAGCCCCCAGAGCAGGTAGGCGGCGGCGCCGTACGCGGTCCCGCGCCGTGGGTCGGGCGGCGGACCGTCGGCCCGGTCGGTCAGGACACGGTCCAGGTGTCGCTGCCGGCGAGCAGCGAGCCCAGCGCGTCCTCGTCGCCGACACCCTGGGTCTCCGCGGCGCGGGTGAGCTGGTCGGCCATCATGTCGTCGTAGACCGGGCGGGCGACGTCGCGGAAGACCCCGATGGGGGTGCGCGCCAGCGACAGGTCGGCGAGCCGCGACAGGTCGAACGCGTGCGACGGGTCGTCGGCGTGCGCGTCGTGGATCACGACCTCGGACTCGTCGACGTCGGCGACCTCGACCACCTTCAGCGACGAGTCGGGTGACCTGACGACCCCGTGCTCGCCCTGGGCGCCCCAGCGGATCGGCTGACCGTGCTCGAGCCGGATCGTGAAGTCGTCGCGCGTCGCGGGGTCCTTGAGCGCCTCGAACGCCTCGTCGTTGAAGATGTTGCAGTTCTGGTAGATCTCGACCAGTGCGGTCCCCTTGTGGGCGGCCGCGGCCCTGAGCACCGAGGTGAGGTGCTTGCGGTCGGAGTCGATGGAGCGTGCGACGAAGGTCGCCTCGGCACCGAGCGCGAGGGACACGGGGTTGAACGGTGCGTCGAGCGACCCGAGCGGCGTCGACTTGGTGATCTTCCCGAGCTCGGACGTCGGGGAGTACTGGCCCTTGGTGAGTCCGTAGATCCGGTTGTTGAACAGCAGGATCTTGAGGTTCACGTTGCGACGCAGCGCGTGGATGAGGTGGTTGCCGCCGATCGAGAGCGCGTCACCGTCACCGGTGACCACCCACACCGAGAGGTCCGGTCGCGACGCGGCGACGCCGGTCGCGATCGCCGGTGCGCGGCCGTGGATCGAGTGCATCCCGAAGGTGTCCATGTAGTACGGGAAGCGCGACGAGCAGCCGATGCCGCTCACGAAGACGATGTTCTCCCGGGCGAGGCCGAGCTCGGGCATGAACGACTGGACCGCGGCGAGGATGGCGTAGTCGCCGCACCCCGGGCACCAGCGGACCTCCTGGTCGGTCTTGAAGTCCTTCGCGGACTGCTTGCCGCGCGCCTTGGGCACCAGCTCCAGCGACGGGTAGCCGCCGGGACCGTTGCCGCTGTGGGTCTCGGTCACTGCAGGTCCTCGCTCACTCCGGTGATGACGCTGGCCAGCTCCTCGGCCTTGAACGGCAGCCCGCGGACCTGGGTGTAGCCGATGACGTCGACGAGGTACTTCGCGCGCAGCAGCATCGTCAGCTGGCCGCCGTAGCCGTAGCCGAGGTTCATCTCGGGCACCAGCACCTTGTCGTAGCGCGCGAGGACCTCGCCCAGGTCGGTGGGGAACGGGTTGAGGTGCCGCAGGTGTGCCTGCGCGACCCGGACGCCCCGGCCGCGGACCAGGCGGGCCGCGGCCCCGATCGGCCCGTAGGTCGACCCCCAGCCGAGCACCAGGACGCGCGCCGCCCCGGACGGGTCCTCGACCTCCAGCGGCGGGATCGTCTTCGCCACCGCGTCGATCTTGGCCTGCCGGGTCCGGACCATGAAGTCGTGGTTGGCCGGGTCGTAGCTGATGTTGCCGGTGCCGTCGGCCTTCTCGATGCCACCGATGCGGTGCTCCAGGCCCGCGGTGCCGGGGACGGCCCACGGCCGGGCCAGCGTCTCGGGGTCACGTACGTAGGGGTGGTAGACCGCCCGCCGGCCGCCCTTGCCGTCGTCCTCCTCGGCGTTGGTCTCGGTCGCGAACTCGACCCCCAGGTCGGGCAGGTCCTCGACCGAGGGGATCCGCCACGGCTCGGAGCCGTTGGCGAGATAGCCGTCCGAGAGCAGGATCACCGGCACGCGGTACGTCGTGGCGATCCGCGCCGCCTCCAGTGCGGTGTCGAAGCAGTCGGCCGGCGAGCGCGGGGCGACGATCGGCACCGGTGCCTCGCCGTTGCGGCCGAACATCGCCTGCAGGAGGTCGGCCTGCTCGGTCTTGGTGGGCATCCCGGTCGACGGCCCGGCCCGCTGCACGTCGACGACGATCAGCGGCAGCTCGAGGCTGACCCCGAGGCCGATCGTCTCCGCCTTGAGCGCGAGGCCCGGCCCGGACGTGGAGGTGACCGCGAGCGACCCGGCGTACGCCGCGCCGAGGGCCGCCCCGACGGCGGCGATCTCGTCCTCGGCCTGGAAGGTCCGCACGCCGAACCGCTTGTGCTTGGACAGCTCGTGCAGGATGTCGGAGGCCGGGGTGATCGGGTAGGACCCGAGGAACAGCGGGAGCCCGCTGCGCTGCGAGGCGGCCACCAGCCCGTAGGACAGGGCCAGGTTGCCGGAGATGTTGCGGTAGCGGCCGGCGGGCAGCCGGGCCGGCTTGACCTCGTAGGAGACGGCGAAGTCCTCGGTGGTCTCGCCGAACGACCAGCCGGCCTGGAACGCGGTGAGGTTGGCCTTGAGGATCTCGGGGCTGCCGGGCGAACTTCGCCTCCAGGAACCTCGCGGTGCCCTCGGTCGGCCGGTTGTAGAGCCAGGAGAGCAGGCCGAGGGCGAACATGTTCTTCGCCCGCTCCGCCTCCTTCTTGGTGATGTCGATGCCCTTGAGGGCCTCGACCGTCATCGAGGTCAGGCCGACGGCGTGCACGGTGTACGCCTCGAGCGAGCCGTCCTCCAGCGGGTTCGTGAGGTAGCCGACCTTGACCAGGTTGCGCCTGGTGAACTCGTCGGTGTCGACGATGATGTCGGCGCCGCGCTCGAGGTCGCCCATGTTGGCCTTCAGCGCGGCCGGGTTCATCGCGACGAGCACGTCCGGCCGGTCGCCCGGGGTCATGATGTCGTGGTCGGCGAAGTGCAGCTGGAACGCCGACACCCCTGGCAGCGTCCCTGCCGGCGCGCGGATCTCGGCCGGGAAGTCCGGCAGCGTGGACAGGTCGTTGCCGAAGGACGCGGTCTCGGTGGTGAACCGGTCGCCGGTCAGCTGCATGCCGTCCCCGGAGTCACCAGCAAAGCGGATGATCACACGCTCGAGCTGCTGGACGTCCTTGGCCACGCTCCCACCCTACGACTCCGTAGGTTCGCTCGTGGGACATGAGACGCGCCTCACGCCGCCGGCTTGCGGCACCAGACCCCATGATCCACAGCGGATCCGTTGGAGAAAGTCCAGCAGATCCGCTGTGGATCACCAGGGACGGCGGGGGAGCGCGGTGCTGGTCCCACCCGTACCGCCACCCACTAGGCTCCCCGCAGGCACGATCGAGGAGGCACGATGGACGGCTTCTACGGCGGCTACGGCCTCGTGGGCCTGCTCCTCCTCGCCGGCATCGCCTTCGTCACGGTGGCGTTCACCGCCAACCGGCTGCTGCGCCCGACGGTGCCCGGGGGTGACAAGACGGTCACCTACGAGTGCGGCGTCGACCCGGTCGGCGAGGGCTGGGCCCAGAGCCACGTCCGGTACTACGTCTTCGCGTACCTCTATGTGATCTTCGCGGTCGACGCGCTCTACCTGTTCCCCTGGGCCACCGTCTTCGACGCCCCCGGCTACGGCGCCACCACGCTGGTCGAGATGTTCGTCTTCCTGGCCTTCCTCGGCGTCGGGCTGCTCTACGCCTGGCGCAAGGGGGTCCTCACGTGGCGCTAGGCGGCGCGGTGGACCTGCCCACCCCCGCGGTCGGGCCGCCGCACCTGGGTGCGCTGCAGCGGCACGCGCCGGAGCCGATGAAGCTGGTGCTCAACTGGGGCCGCCGCTACAGCCTCTGGGTGTTCAACTTCGGGCTGGCCTGCTGCGCGATCGAGTTCATCGCGTCGTCGATGTCGCGGCACGACTTCATCCGGCTCGGCGTCATCCCGTTCGCCCCCGGCCCGCGGCAGGCCGACCTCATGGTCGTGAGCGGCACCGTCACCGACAAGATGGCACCGGCCGTCAAGCGCCTGTACGAGCAGATGCCTGAGCCCAAGTACGTCATCTCCTTCGGTGCCTGCTCCAACTCCGGCGGCCCCTACTGGGACTCCTACTGCGTCACCAAGGGCGTCGACCAGATCATCCCCGTCGACGTCTACGTCCCCGGCTGCCCGCCGCGGCCGGAGGCGCTGCTCCAGGGCATCCTCAAGCTTCAGGAGAAGATCGCCGCCGAGTCGCTCGGCGACCGCTACCAGGCGCACGCCCCGCGCGGGCCGATCCAGTCCGTCCGGGTCGACGATGAGTGAGGCGCCGGCACCGGGGAGCCCGGCCCAGGCGCTCGCCGCACGGTACGGCGAGCGCGCTGCTGTCGAGTCGGCGTACGGGCAGGACACCGTCGACGTGCCGCGTGAGTCCTGGGTCGAGGCGCTCACCGTCGCCCGCGACGAGCTGGGCTACGGCTACTTCGACTTCCTCACGGCCGTCGACCAGCTCGACGCGGACCCCGAGCCGGGGTTCGACGTCGTGGTCCACCTCTGGTCATTGAACGACCACACCCACCTGCTCGTGCGCACCAGGGTGCCGGCCGCCGACCAGGTGCTCGCCAGCGCGACGTCGGTCTTCGCCGGTGCCTCCTGGCACGAGCGCGAGACCTTCGAGATGTTCGGCCTCGACTTCGCCGGTCACCCGCACCTCGTGCCGCTGCTCCTCCCGGACGGCTTCGAGGGGCACCCGCTGCGCAAGGACTTCGTGCTCGCCGCGCGGGCGGCCAAGGCGTGGCCCGGCGCCAAGGAGCCGGGGGAGTCCGACGGCGACGCGCACAGCTCGCCGAGCCGGCGCAAGACCCGCCCGCCCGGTGTCCCCGACCCCGAGGCGTGGGGGCCTCGGTGACCGACGCGCTCGAGATCGTGCTGCGGCTGGTGCTCGTGCTGGGTGCGTTCCTCACGCTGCCGCTGCTGGTGGGTCAGGCCGAGCACAAGGCGATGGCGCACATGCAGAGCCGGGTCGGCCCGATGTACGCCGGCGGGTTCCACGGCTGGGCCCAGCTGGTGGCCGACGGCGTGAAGTTCGCGCAGAAGGAGGACATCGTGCCGGCGGCCGCCGACCGCACCGTGTTCAAGCTCGCACCGGCCGTCGCACTCATCCCGTACCTCCTCGTCCTGATCGCGATCCCGCTCGCCCCCGACTGGGTCGCGCAGGAGCTCGACGCGGGCATCTTCTTCGTCATCGCCGTCATGGGCGTCGGCGTCCTCGGCTCGCTGATGGCCGGCTGGGCCAGCGCGAACAAGTTCTCCCTGCTGGGCGGCCTGCGCAGCGCCGCCCAGCTCCTGGCCTACGAGCTGCCCTTCCTGCTCGCCGCCGCCTCGGTCGCGATGGCCGCGGGGACGCTGTCGCTGTCCGGCATCGTCGCCGCCTGGGAGCCCTGGTGGCTGATCTGGCAGCTGCCCGGCGCAGTGGTCTTCTTCGTGGCCGGGCTCGCCGAGCTGCAGCGGCCACCGTTCGACATGCCGGTCGCCGACTCCGAGATCATCTTCGGCGCCTACACCGAGTACACCGGGTTGCGGTTCGCGCTGTTCCTGCTGGCCGAGTACGCCGGCATCGTCGTGCTGTCCGCACTGACGACGGTGCTGTTCCTCGGTGGCTGGAAGGGCCCGTTCGACGACGCCCTCTGGGGTGCGGTCGGTGCGGTGTGGACCCTGGCCAAGACGTTCGTGCTGTCGTTCCTCGTGATCTGGCTGCGGGTGTCCTACCCGCGGCTGCGCGCGGACCAGCTGCAGCGACTGGCGTGGCAGGGACTGGTGCCGATCGCGCTGGTCCAGCTCGCCCTGACGGGAGTGGTGGCGGTGGCGACATGAACGTCCCGGGTGCGGGTCTGGCCAAGGGTCTGGCAGTGACCCTCAAGACGATGAGCCGTCGGTCGGTCACCCAGCACTACCCCGACGTGAAGCCCGAGCTGCCGCCGCGCAGCCGCGGCGTCATCGCGCTGCTCGCGGAGAACTGCACGGTGTGCATGCTGTGCGCCCGCGAGTGCCCGGACTGGTGCATCTACATCGACTCGCGCAAGGAGACGATCCCGGCTCCGCCCGGTGGGCGGGAGCGGCAGCGCAACGTGCTCGAGCGCTTCGACATCGACTTCTCGCTGTGCATGTACTGCGGCATCTGCATCGAGGTCTGCCCGTTCGACGCGCTCTTCTGGTCGCCGGAGTTCGAGTACTCCGAGCTCGACATCCGCGACCTCACCCACGGCAAGGAGCGGCTGGGCGAGTGGATGCACACCGTCCCGGCGCCGCCCGCGCACGACGAGCACGGCGTGCGCGCCAAGGAGGTCGACGCAGCGTTCAAGGCCGCGGACGGTGCCGGCCCCGGCGCTGTCGTCCGAGAGCAGACGTGAGCGTCGTCGAGGTCCTGTTCGGACTGCTCGGCGTGGTGGCGCTCGGGTCGGGACTGCTCGTGGTCACCACCCGGCAGCTGGTGCACGCCGCACTCTGGCTGGTGGTGTGCCTCGGGGCGGTGGCCGGCTGCTACCTGCTGCTGTCGGCGGAGTTCGTGGCGTGGGTGCAGGTGCTCATCTACGTCGGCGCCGTCGTCGTGCTGCTGCTGTTCGGCCTGATGCTGACCAGGGCGCCGATCGGGGTGTCCACCGACCTGGACGCGCCGCCGCTGCAGCGCGTGCTCGCCGCCGTCGTCGCCACCGGGCTCGCGGCAGTCGTCGTCACTACCGTGGTCGACGCCTTCCACGGCGAGCGGATCGACCTCGGCGACGACCAGGTGCGCGGCTCGACGGCGTCGGCCGGCGCTGCGATCTTCCGCGCCTGGGTGCTCCCCTTCGAGGCGCTCTCGGTGCTGCTGCTCGCCGCGCTGGTCGGCGCGATCGTGCTGTCCCGTCGCGACATCGGGCCGGCCGACGAGGTGCCGTCGCCGGAGGTCCGCGACTGATGCCGCTGCTCATGCCGGTCCTGCTGTCCTCGCTGCTGTTCTGCATCGGCGTCTACGGCGTGCTGGCCCGGCGGAACGCGATCCTGGTGCTGATGTCGGTCGAGCTGATGCTCAACGCCGTCAACGTCAACCTGGTCGCCTTCGACGTCTGGCTGCGCGACGAGCTGCTGGCCGGGCAGGTGTTCACGCTGTTCGTCATCACGATCGCGGCGGCCGAGGTGGGTCTCGGGCTGGCGATCGTGCTGCTGGTCTTCCGCAACCGGGAGACCACCCAGCTGGACCTGCTCGACGACCTGCACGACCCGGAGCCGGAGCGGCCGCGAGCGCGTGGTCGAGGAGCGGTGTCACGTGACGCCTCGTCTACGTCGCGGTCGCCGCGCCGTTCGTCGCCGCCGTCGTCGGCCTGCTCGGCGGCCGGCTGCGGCCGCGGCTCGTGGTCCCGGTCGCCGTCGCCGGCACGGCGCGTGTCGCTGGTCGCGGCCTGGCCATGGTCGGCCAGCGTCGTCACCACCGACGGGCTGGCGGAGCGGGCAGCCTCGACACCGTCCCGCTCGGCGGCGGGCTGACCTTCGGGCTCGACCTGCGGGCCGACGGCCTAGCGGCGCTGGTGTCGGTCGCGGTCACGGTCGTCGCGCTGATGGTGCAGGTCTACTCGACGGCCTACCTCAAGGGCGACCCGCGCTACTCGTCGTACGCCGCGCTGGTGTCGCTCTTCACCGCCGCCATGCTGCTGGTGGTCTTCGCCGACGACCTGTTCGTGCTGCTCGTCGGTTGGGAGGTCATGGGCGTCTGCTCCTACTTCCTCATCGGCCACCACTGGGAGCAGGAGGGCTCGCGCGCCGGCGCGGTCAAGGCGTTCGTCACCACCCGGCTCGGCGACGTCGGCTTCCTCTTCGGCATCTTCACCCTCGCCCAGGCGGCGGGCACGTTCCGGATCAGCGAGATCCTCGACGGCCGGCTGTCCGGCGGCACCCAGATCACCGTGGCGACCCTGCTGCTGCTCTGCGGGGTGGTCGGCAAGTCGGCGCAGTTCCCGCTGCACACCTGGCTGCCGGACGCGATGGCCGGCCCGACGCCGATCAGCGCGCTGATCCACGCGGCGACGATGGTGGCCGCCGGCATCTACCTCGTGGTCCGGCTCTACGACGTCTTCCTGCTGTCGCCGACGACGCTGGCCGTGATGGCGCTGATCGCCTGCCTCACGATGCTCGGGGCGGCGCTCGCCGCCCTGGCGCAGGACGACATCAAGCGGGTGCTGGCCTACTCGACGGTGAGCCAGCTCGCCTACATGCTGGCCGCACTCTCGGTCGGGTCCGCGCTGGCGTCGACGTTCCACCTGCTCACCCACGCGGCCTTCAAGGCGCTGCTCTTCCTCGCTGCCGGCTCGGTCATCCATGCCGTCGGGACCAACCTGATGCGCGACATGGGCGGGCTGCGGCGACTGATGCCGGTGACCTTCGTGACCATGACCGTCGGCCTCGCGGCGCTGGCGGGGATCCCGCCGTTCGCCGGCTTCTTCTCCAAGGAGGCCGTGCTCGGCGCGGCCGAGGAGACCGCCCTGCACCACGACGGACCCGCCGCGGCCTGGACCGGCTGGCTGGTCCTCGTGGTCGGCCTGGTCACCGCCGGCGTGACCGCGGCGTACGTCGCGCGGCTGTGGCTGATGACCTTCTTCGGTGAGGCCCGCAGCCCCGTGGCGGCGCACGAGTCGTCACCGGCGATGCGCTGGCCGCTCGTCGTCCTCGCGGTGCCTGCGGCGCTGCTCGGGCTGGTCGGGGTTCCTGCTGGCTGGCTGCCGCACTGGCTGCTCCCGGCGGCCTACCCGGCCTCGATCGACGCAGGGCGCAGCGTCGCTCAGCGCGACCTGTTCATCGGGCTGGTCACGTCGGTGCTGTCCGTCGCGCTCGCGGTAGCCGGTGCGCTCGTCGTCTGGCTGGTGTGGCGGCGCGACCCGGTAGCCGACCCGACAGCCGCGCTGCGCTGGCGACCGGCGCTGCTGAACGCGTTCTACGTCGACGACCTCTACGACCGCGCCGTCGTGCGCCCGGTGCGGGTCGCGGCCCGCGCCGTCCGCCGGCTCGACGACGACGTCGTGGTCGGCGCCGTCACCGGCACCGGGAACGGCGCACGGTGGCTCGCGGGCCTGGTCGCACGGACCCAGGCGGGCAACGTCACGGCGTACCTCACCGGCCTGCTCGCGGGCGTCCTCCTCATCGCCGCTGGCGTGGTGGTGCTGACATGACCACCCCACGAAATCCCTCGCTGCGCTCCCGATTCCGCGGGGACCCCGGATGAGCGACCTCCTCCTGCCGCTGCTTCTGGTCCTGCCGCTCGCCGGTGCGCTCGTGCTCCTCGTCCTGCCGGGGTCCTCGGGCGAGCGGGTCGCTGTTCCCTTCGGGGTCGGCGTCAGCGGCCTGACGTTCGCGGTGTCGGTGTGGGCGACGGCCGCCTCGCCGGAGACCGACGTGCAGTGGGTGCCGGAGCTCGGCCTGCGCTTCCACCTCGGGCTCGACGGCCTCTCGGCACCGCTGGTGCTCCTGACCACGCTGCTCACCCTGCTGTGCACCGTGTACCTGCTGCGGGTGCGGCCCGAGGCGCAGCGGATGCGCGCGCTGGTCGGACTGCTCCTGCTGCTCGAGGTCGGCATGCTCGGCACCTTCGTGGCGCTCGACATGCTGCTGTTCTTCGTGTTCTTCGAGGTCGTGCTCGTGCCGATGTGGTTCGTCATCGCCCAGTGGGGTGACGACAAGGTGCCGGGCGGTCGCGTCCGCGCGGCCAACGTCTTCATCCTGTTCACGTTGCTCGGCAGCGCCGTGATGCTGCTGGGGATTCTCCTCGTCGGGCTGAGGGCGGGGACGTTCGACCTCGTCGAGCTCGCCGACCGCGGCGGGGCGGGGCTGGGTCACACCACCCAGGTGCTGGCCTTCGTCGCGCTCGGCCTCGGCCTGGCGGTCAAGACACCGATGTGGCCGCTGCACTCGTGGCTGCCGGACGCGCACACCGCAGCACCGACGGTCGGCTCGGTCCTGCTCGCCGGCGTCCTGCTGAAGATGGGGACCTACGGCTTCGTGCGGATCGCGCTGCCGGTGGTGCCCGAGGGCGCGGAGGTGGTGGCGCCGTTCCTCGGCGCGCTCGGCGTCGTCGGCATCCTCTACGGCTCGCTGGCCTGCCTGGCCCAGCGCGACCTCAAGCGCCTCATCGCGTTCAGCAGCGTCGGGCACATGGGCTTCGTGCTGCTCGGCATCTCGACCTTGAGCCCGGTCGGCATCAACGGTGCGCTGTACGCCAACATCGCCCACGGTCTCATCACCGGACTGCTCTTCTTCCTGGTCGGCGCCGTCAAGGACCGCCACCACACCGCCGACATCGACGTGCTCGGCGGCGGCCTCTACGAGCGCACCCCGCGGCTCGGCGGCCTGCTCGCCTTCGCCGCCGTGGCCAGCCTGGGGCTGCCCGGTCTGGCCGGCTTCTGGGGCGAGATGCTCGTTCTGCTCGGCGCCTTCCGGCCCGACCCGGCGCTGTCCCGCCCGTACTACCTCGTGCTGATGGCGCTGGCAGGGGTCGGGGTCGTGCTCACCACGACGTACTTCGTGAAGGTGCTGCGCCGGGTCGCCCAGGGGACGTCGTTCCAGGCGTGGAAGGGGGCCGTGCTGCTGCGCGACGCCACCACCCACGAGCTCGCCGTGTGGTCGCCGGTGGTGGCGCTGGTCGTCGTCCTCGGTCTCTGGCCAGGTTTCCTGCTCGATGCCACGACCCCGGTGGTGCACCGGCTGCTGGGCGGTGGGTGATGCCGACCTCGGTGCAGCAGATCGACTGGCTGGCCATCTCGGCGCCGTTGCTGGTCGCCGTGCTCGCGCTGCTGCTGCTCGTCCTCGACGCGTTCCTGCCGGCCCGGTTCCGGCAGGTCACCGGCTGGCTGTCGGGCATCGGCCTGCTCGCCGCCCTCGCCCTGCTCGTGCCGCTGGTCGGCGACCGCCGGCAGACCTTCTGCGTCCCCGGCGGCGGGCTGGTGCTGCCCGCCTGCTCCTATGTCGTCGACGACCTGACGCTGGTCTTCCAGGCGCTGGTCCTCGCCGGTGCCGCCGTGGTCGTGCTGCTGTCGCTGGACACCGTGCGGCTCGCGAGGATCCCGCCGGGGGAGTACTGGTTCCTGCTGCTCGCGTCGGTGTCCGGGGCACTGACCCTGGCTGCCAGCCGCGACGTGCTCACCCTCGTGGTCAGCCTCGAGGTCGTGTCGCTGCCGGCGTTCGCGCTCGTGGCACTGCGGCGCTACGACGGACGCGGCAGCGAGGCGGCGCTCAAGCTCTTCCTCGTCTCGGTCGTGTCGACCGCGGTGATGCTGTTCGGCCTCAGCCTGGTCTACGGCGTCACCGGTGAGGTCTTCCTCGACCGGATCGCGACCGCCCTCGACGACCCCGGCGGTCGCGAGCCCGTGCTGCTGCTCGGCGTCGTGCTCGCCATCGCCGGCTTCGGCTTCAAGGTGGCGGCGGTGCCGTTCCACTTCTGGGCGCCGGACACCTACGAGGGTGCGCCGGTGCCGGTCGCCGCCTACCTCTCCGTGGTGTCGAAGGCCGCCGGCTTCGTCGGGCTCGCGCTGCTGCTGACCCGGGGCTTCCCGCCGTACGCCGACGTGTGGGGTCCGACCCTGGCGGTGCTGGCCGCGCTCACCATGACCGTCGGCAACCTCGCGGCGCTGCGGCAGAAGCAGGCCGTGCGGCTGCTCGCGTGGTCCTCGGTGGCGCAGTCCGGCTACATGCTGGTGCCGCTCGGCGCCGCCTCCGTGGGGCACGTCGACGACGTCCTCCCGGCCACCGTCGCCTACGTCCTCGCCTACGCCGTGATGAACCTCGGCGCGTTCTCGGTCGTCACGCTGGTGGGGCGCCACCGGCCGGCCAACCTGCTGCTCGACTACCGGTCACTCGGTCGGACCGAGCCGCTGACCGCGTTCGCGCTCGCGTTCTCGCTCGCCTGCCTCGCCGGCCTGCCGCCCGGGCTGCTCGGCCTGTTCGCGAAGGTCGTGGTCTTCCAGGCGCCGGTCGACCAGGGAGTCGGGTGGCTCGCGGTCGTGATGGCGGTCAACGTCGTGATCGGGCTTGCCTACTACCTGTCCTGGGCCGCCTCGCTCTACGTCCGCACCAGCCGCGGCGCGCGCCCGCCGTCGTACCGCATCTCCTGGTCCGACGGGATCGCGATCGGCGTCACCCTCGGGGCCGCGCTGTGGCTCTCCGTGGCGCCAGGCCTGGTGCTGGGCTTCGGCTAACCGCGAACGGGGAAGCGGGAACGACGACCCCGACGCAGGCGTTCGACCCGTGAGACCCGAGCGCCACACCTACCCGGGAGGGAGACCCGTGCACCGTCACGCCAACGGCGTCAAGACCGCCGTCCTGCTCGCCCTGATGACGGGCCTGATCCTCCTCGTGGGCCGCTGGCTCGGCGGGACCGGCGGCCTGACGATCGCCTTCCTGATCGCCTTGGGTGTCAACGGCGTCTCCTACTTCATGAGCGACAAGCTGGCGCTGCGCTCGATGCGGGCCCGGCCGGTGAGCGAGGCCGAGCAGCCGGCGATGTACCGCATCGTCCGCGAGCTCTCGACCGCCGCCCGGCAGCCGATGCCGCGGCTCTACGTCTCGCCCACCAACGCCCCCAACGCGTTCGCCACCGGCCGCAACCCGCGCAACGCCGCTGTCTGCTGCACCGAGGGCATCCTCGGGATCCTCGACGAGCGTGAGCTGCGCGGCGTCCTGGGCCACGAGCTCTCGCACGTCTACAACCGCGACATCCTCATCTCGTCGGTCGCGGCGGGGCTGGCCAGCGTCGTCATGTACCTCGGCTACCTGGCCTACCTCGTGCCGATCGGCCGCAGCAGCGACGACGACGGTCCCGGGCCGCTCGGTGCGCTGGCCGTGCTCATCCTCGGCCCGGTCGCGGCCGGCCTGATCCAGATGGCGATCAGCCGGTCCCGCGAGTACCAGGCCGACGCCTCCGGCGCGCAGGTCACCGGCGACCCGCTGGCCCTCGCGAGTGCGCTGCGCAAGCTGGAGCTGGGCACCCGGTCGCTGCCCCTGCCACCCGAGCCGGCGCTGCAGACGACCAGTGCGCTGATGATCGCGAACCCGTTCCGCAACGAGGGCATGTCGAACCTGTTCTCCACCCACCCGCCGATGGCCGAGCGGATCGCCCGCCTCGAGCAGATGGCCGGCTACCAGCGCTGACGTTCCGCCGCCGGCGCGCTCACGAGGCCGGCACCAGCACCCGGTACGACGGCTTGCCCAGCTCGAGGTCGCGCCGCTCGAGCCCCGCCAGGAGCCGCGCGGACAGCCCGTCGCTGCGCCACTGGTCCAGCAGCACCGCGTCGGCGCCCCGGAGGTAGCCCGCCACCGAACGCTGCCACTCCAGGTCGCGGCGCCGTTCGCGGGGTGTCGGGCCGGAGCCGAGGTCCCCCGGGTCCTGGTCGTAGGTGAGCCCCGTGACGTCGACCACGACGCGGCAGCCGTGCCGCAGGTCGCTGGTCAGCACGTCGGCCGTCACCAGCGCGGCCGCGCTGTCGGCGGCGACGCAGCGCACACCGGACAGGGCGTCCTGGCTTCCCGCAGGCAGGCGACGCCCCTCGGGCTGGGTGACGACGTGCACCGACAGCAGGGCCAGCGCCAGCAGCGCGAGGGCAGGGGCCAGCGGTCGGAGCACCTGCAGCCGGGCCGACCCGGCGGTCAGCGCGGCGTCCGCGCCCGCGCCACCCAGCAGCGCGAGTGCCGGCGCGACGTAGGTGCCGTAGTGCCCGAAGTACGACGGGCTGGCCAGCAGCAGCCCGCCCTGCGCCGCGAGCAGGGCGGCCCACGGGCGGGCCGCCGGTACCCGCCAGGCCACGAGAGCGGCGAGCGCGGCCGCGACCAGCGCCAGCGCGACGACGAGCGTCGTGGCGCCCGGACCGAGCGGGCCGGGCGACAGGTGCACGGCCTCGATGCTGGCCAGCCGCACCGGGACGGCGACGCCGTTGGAGGGCCGGCCGAGCTGGTCGAGCACCACCATCCGCAGCATCGCCGTCGGGCTCGCCAGCAGGAACGGCAGACAGACCGCCGCGGCGGCCGTCGCGCCGGCCAGGACGAACGCCCCGGCCTGGCGGCGCCCGTCGCGGCGCAACAACCAGACCGCCAGCACCGCCAACGGCACCACGGCCCACGCCTTGACGGCCACTGCGAGCCCGAGTGCGGCACCGGCGAGCAGCACCCGGCGCCGGGTCGCGGGACCGGCGCCCAGCAGGGCCAGCGCGGCGAGCAGGCCGAGGTTGACCAGCGGTTCCAGCAGCGTGGTGCGCTCGGCGTACGCCGCCGGCTGCCACACGGCGTAGGCCAGACCGGCGAGGAGGCCGGCCCGCGGGGAGACCCGCCGCGCGACCGCCCACACCAGCACCGCCGACGCCGCGCCGACCAGCATGAACGCCACCCGGCCTGCCGCCAGCCCCACCGGGTCTTCGCCGACCAGACGGCCGAGGAGCGCGAACGGGGCGAGCACCAGCGTGATGCCGGGAGGGTGCAGCAGCAGGTAGTCGCGGTAGGGGAGCCGGCCCGAGAGCAGCGCATCGGACGCCGAGTAGTAGACGCCGTCGTCGTAGGCCAGCACCCCGGTCAAGCCCCCGCCGCGCAGGACCGGTGCGAGTCTGGCGACGAGGGCGACCAGGGCGACGACGACGGGGGCGTTCAGTCGTCGCACGACCAGGTCAACGTGCGGCACACCCCTCAGCGTGCCGATCCCACCTGTGAGCTTCCTGAACAACCCACCGTGATCATGAACCTTCCTCCGGGATCCATCCCCGGGGAAGTTTCATGATCACGGTGGTGGGGGCGGTCCTAGGCGTCGAGGCGGACCGGCATGAGCAGCGAGAACGGGCCCGCGCCCTCGGCCGGCCGGATCGCCAGCGGCGACACCGGCCCGTCCAGCTCGAGCACCAGCCGGTCACCGGCGGCGGCCAGCGCCTGCAGCAGGAACGCCGGGTCGACGCCCACGACCAGCCGGCCACTGTCGTCGTCGGTGCCGTCGCCCGGGCCGGCGACCAGCCGGTCGCCGTCGACGACGAGTCGGTGAACGGTGCCGGGCGCGTCCGGCAGCTCGGTGCGCAGCCGGGCGGCGTCGAGCTCGACACGGTGCTCGCGGGGGCCGGGGAGCAGGCCCCGGTAGGCCGGGAAGTCGTGCGCGAGCACCGGGGTCGCGTGCTCCTCCCCGTCGACGACGACAGCGAGACCGGTCGTGGTGGCGCGGACCGCCACCTGGCCGGCGCCGTCGAGCCGGCGGCGTACGCCGTCGAGGAACGCCGCCGGTACGAGGACCGCTGCTTCGGGCTCGGTCACGGTGCCGCCCGCGTCGGCGACCGCGAGCCGGTAGCGGTCGGTGGCGACCAGCCGGACGGCGCCGTCGCCGACCTCGACCAGCACCCCGCCGAGGGCGGGCAGGTCGGGGTCGGCGGAGACGGCGAACCGCACGGCGTCGAGGGCGGCGGCGAGGTCGGAAGCGGGCAGGGCGGCGGTACCTGAGATCACGGTGGTCTCCCGGAGGTCGAGGATCGAGCGGACGCGGGAGAGCACCTGCCGGGCGTCGACCAGCCCGTCCTCGAGCCGGCGGAGGTGCCGGTCGAGGACCTCGGCCGCCTCGGCGGGACCGGCCGCGTCGAGGACGCGGGCGACCTCGGGCAGCGGCATCGAGACCCGGCGCAGGTTGGCCAGTACGCGGGCGGTCGGCACCTGGTCGTCCCGGTAGCGCCGGTAGCCGGACGACGGGTCGATGGTCGCCGGCACGAGCAGCCCGGCGCCGTCGTAGAAGCGCAGCGCACTCACGGTCAGGCCGCTGCGCCGTGACATCTCGCCGATGCCCAGCAGGTCGCTCTCCACCCGGCTCACCGTGGTGTCTCGACCAGGTCGAGGGTCAAGCCCGGGCGCGACGGCCGGCCGTCAGCGGTAGTTGACGAACTGCACCGCGAAGTCGAGGTCCAGGTCCTTGAGCAGCGCCTGCACGGACTGCAGGTCGTCACGGCTCTTGGAGCTGACGCGCAGCTCCTCGCCCTGGATCTGCGCCTTCACCGACTTCGGGCCCTCGTCACGGATGATCTTCGCGACCTTCTTGGCGTTCTCGGACGAGATGCCCTGCTCGATGTCGCAGACCAGGTAGAACTCCTTGCCGGACAGCGTCGGCTCGCCCTTCTTCAGCGACTTCAGCGAGATGCCGCGCTTGATCAGCTTGGTCTCGAAGACGTCGAGGATCGCCTTGACGCGCTCCTCGCTGTTCGCCTCCATGCGGATCGACTCGCCGGACCACTTGATGACGGCGCCGACGTTCTTGAAGTCGAACCGGGTGGAGATCTCCTTGCCGGTCTGGTTCAGCGCGTTGTCGACCTCCTGGTGGTCGACCTTGCTCACGATGTCGAAGGAGGAGTCAGCCATGGCGGCACGGTATCCGACCCGTCTGGGGCGGTTCACCGCGGCCGGATAGGGTCGCCGGGTTCGTCGGACCACGGGGGAGTGATCGAGTGACCACCATGACCACGTCCGTGCGCGCGGCCGTCCTGCGCCGCCTCGCGCCGGCCGGGCTGCTGGCCGCGGCCCTCGTGGCCGGGCTGCTCGGCGCCGTCCCCGGTGCCGGCGCGGCCGCCGCGCCCCTGGGCACGACGTCCACGGCGCGGGCGCGGGGCTTCGACGTGTCGTACCCGCAGTGCGGCTCCGTGCTGCCCGCGTCGGCCGGCTTCGGCGTCGTCGGTGTCGACGGCGGCCGGCCGTTCGACGTGAACCCCTGCCTCGCCGAGCAGGTCGCCTGGGCGCGCGGCTTCGGCCGGCCGGGCTACTACGTCAACGCCGCGAACCCGGGTCCGCGGCTGTCCGACCACTGGCCGCTCGGGCAGCGGCAGCCCCGCCGGTGCACCCGCGCGAAGCCGGACTCGGCCGGCTGCGCCTTCGACTACGGCGTCAACGCGGCGAAGGACTCCTTCGCCCGGGCCCGCGCCGCGGCTCTCGCGGTCGGGGCGCCCGACGTGCGCCGCTCGACCTGGTGGCTCGACGTCGAGCTGCACAACACCTGGGAGTCGCTGGAGTACGGCGCGCGGCCGAAGTACCTGCGCAACGACACAGCGGTCCTCGCCGGCATGACCCACGCGCTGGGCAAGCGCGGCGTCAGGGTGGTCGGCGTCTACTCGACCGCGCACCAGTGGGACGTGATCACGGGCGGGGCGAGCCTCGGCGGGGCGCCGGTCTGGTACGCCGGCACCGCCTCGGCCGCCACGGCGCGCCGTCACTGCCGGCCGGCGTACTCCTTCACCGGTGGCCGAATCCGCATGACGCAGTTCCGGGCGCGGAACGGCCTCGACGGCGACCTCCGCTGCTGACGCCCCGGCGTCCTTCGCGCTAGGTCTGCGGCCCCAACGCTGCGTCGGGGCGACAGCGGCACTGCCGCTCTTCAGCTCGACGAACACCACGTGCGTGGACGTGTCGCCGATGTTCTCGCCGGAGTGTCGCTGGGCCGGCATCCAGGCGGTGGTCCCCTCGACGACCTCCACCTCGCGGGACTGGTCGCCGTGGACCAGCAGTCGCCGGAACGTCGACAGCGTGATCATCACGCTGTCGGGGTGCTCGTGCGGGCTGGTCCGGCCGCCCGGATGGTCCAGGTAGTCCAGCACGCGCACCTGGTCGTTCTCGAAGATCACCCGGTACTTGTCCGGGTCGGTGACGGTCGGATCGAGGCTCATGATCGGCAGTGTGCCGTCCCTGTCAATGCGCCGTGTCCCGCACCCGACCGTTCCGCCGCCGGGCCCGTCGAGGCCGGGTCGACCGGTCGGCGGTCAGACCAGGCGGCGGGCCGAGGCCCAGCGGGTGAGCTCGTGCCGGTTCGACAGCTGCAGCTTGCGCAGGACCGCGGAGACGTGGGTCTCGACGGTCTTCACCGAGATGAACAGCGCCTTGCCCACCTCCTTGTAGGTGTAGCCGCGGGCGATCAGCCGCAGCACCTCACGCTCGCGCTGCGAGAGCCGGTCGAGGTCCTCGTCGATGGTCGCCACGTCGGTGGTCGCGGCGAACGCGTCCAGCACGAAGCCGGCCAGCCGCGGGGAGAACACCGCGTCGCCGTCAGCGACCCGCCGCACCGCCGCGGCCAGCTCCGGCCCGGTGATGGACTTCGTCACGTAGCCCCGCGCCCCGCCCCGGATCACCGCGATGACGTCCTCGGGGGCGTCGCTCACCGACAGCGCGAGGAACTTCACCTCCGGCAGGTTGCCCACCAGCTCCTGCAGCACGGCGCGCCCACCGCCGCCGGGAAGGTGCACGTCGAGCAGGACGACGTCGGGGCGGGTCGCCGTGATGACGGTGACCGCCTCCTGCGCATCCTCGGCCTCGCCGACCACCTCGACGGCGTCACCGAGCTCGGCGCGCACCCCGGACCGGAACATCCGGTGGTCGTCGACGAGCACCACACGCACCCGGCGAGGCGCCGCGCCGGCGGCCCCGGGAGCCGGCCCGCTGCCGCCGGAACCGGCCTCGAGGCGCGTCTCGCCCGACTGGTCGCTCACGTCGCACTCCTCTGCCGGGGCATCTCGAGCTGGATCTCGGTGCCGTCCCCGGGTGTCGACCGTACGGCGGCGGTCCCGCCGTTGCGGTCCATCCGGCCACGGACCGACTGTCGCAGGCCGAGCCGGTCCTCGGGCACGTCGTCGACGTCGAAGCCCGGACCGCGGTCCCGGACGAAGACCGTGACCTGCTCCGGCTCGACCTCCGCGTAGAGGGTGACCGCCGCACCGTCGGCGTACTTCGCGGCGTTGACCATGGCCTCGCGGGCGGCGTCGCGCAGGGCGGCCAGCCGCTCGTCGATCGGGCAGTCGCCCACCACGACGACCTCGATCGCGATCCCGTGCGCGTCCTCGACCTCCGCCGCGGCCGCCTCGAGGGCGGCAGCCAGGTCCTGGCTGGAGTCGGTGGTCGGCCGGTAGAGCCACCCGCGCAGCTCGCGCTCCTGCGCGCGGGCCAGTCGGGCCACCTCGCGCGGGTCGTCGACGTAGCGCTGGATGAGGGTGAGGGTGTGCAGGACCGAGTCGTGCACGTGCGCGGCCACCTCGGCGCGCTCCTGCTCGCGGATCCGGGCGTTGCGCTCCGCGGCGAGGTCGCGGGCCATGCGCACCCACCACGGGCTGCTCACCAGGGCCAGGCCGACAGCCACGACGAGCGCCGCCACCAGGCCGCCGCCGGTGCCGTTCAGGTCGGCCGGCCCGACCAGGATCGCGCCCGCGCCCACGAGGACCAGGGCGACGCCGAGGCCGGCGCGGGCCGCCCCGCTGAGCCGGTGGGTGCCGGTACGGGTGCGCCATCGCTCGCGCTGGTCGTCGTCCGCCTGCCGCCACAGCATGCTGACGCCCAGGCCGACCGCGACCAGCGGGACGGCCAGCCCCGGCCCGATCCCCAGGCCGACGGCGTGCAGCAGCAGCAGGCCGCCGACGGTGAGCGAGCCGAGCGCGAGCAGCATCGTGAGGTCGCGCTCGCGGTCCAGCGGCACCGCGCGCTCGAACGGGTTCTGCGGGGCGAACACCCAGAGCAGGCCGTACGTCAGGATGCCCGCGCCGCCTGCCGCAGCCAGGACCACGAAGGCGAGCCGGACGTAGAGGACCTCGACGCCCAGGTGGTCGGCCAGGCCGCGCGCGACGCCGGCGAGGACCCGGCCGTCGGTGCTGCGGTACAGCCGGGCCGGCGCCTGCTCCGCCTGCCGGCCCTGGGCCTGGGCGGCGGGTGTCGGGGTTCTCACCCCTCGATCCTCCTCTCCCCGGGGGTCCCCGGGCATCAGGGCGCTGCCGGACCCCGGACCATGAGCCGGGTCAGGGTGCGACCAGGGTGGTCCCAGGGGCGATGCCGGATGGCGGCGGCCGCGCCGACGGCCAGGATGAGGCCATGCCCACAGACACGCCCATCACAGCACCGCGCCAGGAGCGGCGCGGGTACCCGCCGCTGACCGAGCTCCGCCGCAGCCGCACCGACCGCCACATCGGCGGTGTGGCCGGCGGGCTCGGCCGGTACGCCGGCATCGACCCGCTGATCTTCCGGATCCTGTTCGTCGTCCTCACGATCTTCGGCGGCTCGGGCATCCTCTTCTACGCACTCGGCTGGCTGCTCGTGCCCGAGGAGGGGGAGTCGGAGTCCGAGGGACGCCGGCTGCTGGACGGCCGCTCGACCCGCTCCAAGGGCACCATCGTGGCCCTGGCCGTGGTGGTCGTCGCCGGGGTGATCGCCACCGGGGCGACCATCGACAGCGGCCCCGGCATCGGCGGGGTCGCGCTGCTCGTCGTCATCGTGGCCGCGATCCTGCTGCGCGACCGCCTGCGGAGCCCGGCCCAGGCCGGCCTGGACGGCGGCCCCGTTCCGGGTGCCGGCCAGGGCCCGGTCCACGGCCCGGTGCCGCCGCCGGCCGAGCCCGGCGCCTACGGCCAGACGCCGGGCACCGCCTACTCCGTCGCCGCCCCGCCGGCCGCGGCCCCGCAGACCGCGACGTTCGCGCCACAGACTGCGGGCGTCACGCCACCGCCGGGCGTCCCGGCGTACCCGGTCTGGGCGCCCGCCCCGCCGCCGCCACCGAAGCAGCGCTCGATCCTCGGACGGGCCACGCTGAGCGTCGCGCTGATCGTCGTCGGGCTGCTGGTCGGCTGGAACGCTGCCACCGACTCCGACGTGCCCGGCCGGATCGTGTTCGCCGCGGCGCTCGCCGTCGTCGGCGTCGGGCTGGTCGTGGGTGCGTTCGCCGGCCGGGCCCGCGGGCTGGTGGTGTGGGGCGTGCTCCTCACCGCCCTCGCCTCCGTCGCGGCCGTCGTGCCCGACGTACCCGTGCACGGCGGGGTGGGTGACCGCGTGTGGCGCCCGACCAGCCTGGACCAGCTGCGGTCGGAGTACCGGCTCGGCATCGGTGATGCGGAGCTGGACCTGTCGCAGCTCGACCTGAGCACGGCCGGCCGCCAGCGGGTCGACGTCCGGCAGGGGGTCGGCGACCTGACCGTCGTCGTCCCGGCCGACGTCGTCGTCCGCATCGACGCCGACGTCCGGGCCGGCGACCTCCGGCTCCCCGACCTCCCGTCGATCGACGGGACGGACCTCAGCGAACGCGTGGTGGTCCCCGAGGGCTCGGCACCGGGTAGCGCCGTCCTCGTCGTCGACGCCGAGCTCGGCCTGGGCAGCCTGGAGGTGCGCCGTGCGACGTCATGAGCTGGACGTGTTCTCGCTGATCACGGGGCTGGTCTTCGTGGCCGTGGCGACCGGGAACCTGCTCGACGAGACCTCCGACGTCAGCTTCGACGGTCGGTGGGTCGTCCCGCTGGTGATGGTTGCGATCGGAGTTGCCAGCCTGGCCGGGCTGGCTCGCGGCCGGGGGCGAGAGCCGCGCCCGGCCGAGGCGTCGGGCTCGCTCGGGTCGACAGCCGGGGCGGGGAGTGCCGGCGCCGCCTCGGCAGCGGCCGGCGACGTCGGCGACGTCGGCGACGTCAGCGACGACACGGTGGTGCTGAGCCGCGACGAGCCGGAGTCGCGCTGACCCTCTGGTCGGTCCCGGCGGGCCGGCTCCGCTATCCTCGTCCGGTCCCCGCGCGGGACACCCGGCAGGTTGCCCGAGCGGCCAATGGGAGCGGACTGTAAATCCGTCGGCGATGCCTTCGAAGGTTCGAATCCTTCACCTGCCACGCACCGGACGACCCCCGACCGAGCACTCGGTCGGGGGTCGTCGGCGTCGTGGCGGCGGACGTCTGCCATGATTTGGCGCTGCACCCGTGGAGCCCGGTATCCTTCTCGGGCTCGCGCCCCCTTAGCTCAGTCGGCAGAGCGTCTCCATGGTAAGGAGAAGGTCTACGGTTCGATTCCGTAAGGGGGCTCTGGACGGCCGTTCTCCCTGCGCTCGCGCGGGGCAGGGGTGGCCGACCCGGCGGAGTAGCTCAGCCTGGTAGAGCAAGCGGCTCATAATCGCTGTGTCGCCGGTTCAAGTCCGGCCTCCGCTACCCGTAGGACCGTTCCACCAGCACGACAGCACGCGTCCGCGCGTGCGAGCCGGTACGGCACCAGCCGTGGCCGGCCCGGCACAAGGCGAGGAGCGCCACCCGTGGCCAAGCAGACCGACATCCGACCGAAGATCACGCTGGCGTGCGTCGAGTGCAAGGAGCGCAACTACATCACCCGCAAGAACCGCCGGAACGACCCCGACCGGCTCGAGCTGAAGAAGTTCTGCCCGCGCGACCGCAAGCACACGGTGCACCGCGAGACCCGCTAGCCACGTCCGGCGGTTCCGGCCACCCCTCTCGGGAACGAGCGCACATGCTGCATGACGGACCGGTCCCTCCCTTCGTCCACGGCGTCGTCGAGTACGTCGCCGGGGTGCTGCTGATCGTCGCTCCGTTCCTGTTCGCGTTCGACTCGACGGCCGCCACGGCCGCCTCGGTCGTGGTCGGCCTGGTGGTCCTGGCCTTCACGGCGACCTCGGACCTCCCGACCGGGCTGGTCCGGACGATCAGCACCGGTGTGCACGTGACCGTCGACGTCGTCACTGCGGTGCTTCTCGTCGCCCTGCCGTTCGTGCTCACCTTCACCGACGAGCGGGCGCCGACGGCGTTGTTCATCGCGCTCGGCGTGGTGCACCTGCTGATGACCATCGCCACCAGGTTCCCGCCGCGCACGCGGGCCGACGCCGAGCCCGCCGGCTGACCGGGTCCCGGCTCGGCTAGCGTCTGCGCCATGCCGATCGACCCGTCCTACGCCGGGCGCAGCTACCCGCCCACCGACCCCTACGAGGTCGGGGTCGAGAAGATCCGCGAGTTCGCGGACGCTCTCGGCGACCCCAACCCCGCCTACCGCGACCGGGGGGCGGCCCGCGAGCTTGGGCACCCCGACGTCATCGCGCCGCCGACCTTTCCGTTCCTCCTGACCTTCAAGGCCTCGCGGAAGCTCATCGAGGACCCCGACCTCGGCATCGACTACAGCCGGGTCGTCCACGGCGAGCAGCGGTTCGCGCACACCCGTCCGGTCCGGGCCGGCGACGCGCTGACCGTCACGGTCACGCTCGAGTCGGTGAAGTCGGCCGGCGGCCACGACATGGTCACCTCGCGCAGCGACGTCGAGACCGTCGAGGGCGAGCACGTCGCGACGGCCTGGTCGACCCTCGTCGTGCGGGGTGGCGAGTGATGGCGGTCCCCAGCGACGTCGAGGTCGGCACCGAGCTGCCGCCGCAGACCTTCACCATCACCCGCGCCGACCTGGTCCGTTACGCCGGCGCGTCCGGCGACTTCAACGTCATCCACTGGAACCAGCGGGTCGCCACGGCGGTCGGGCTGCCCGACGTGATCGCCCACGGGATGTACACGATGGCCCTGGCCGCCCGCGTCGTCACCGACTGGGCCGGCGACCCGGGCCGCGTCGTCGAGTACGGCGTGCGCTTCACGCGTCCGGTGCCGGTCCCCGACGACGACACCGGGGCGGCCCTCGAGGTGACCGGGACCGTCGCGGCGCTGCTCGACGACGGCCGGGTCCGGGTCGACCTCGTCGCGACCCACGCCGGCGCCAAGGTGCTCGGCCGCGCCCGCGCAGTCGTCGCCCTCGCCTGACGGTGCGCGAGCAGAGCGGCGTCCCGCTCGCGGGGCTCACGACGCTGCGCCTCGGCGGACCCGCGCGGCGACTGGTGGTCGCGGAGACCGACGACGAGGTCGTCGACGTCGTCCGCGACGCCGACTCCCGCGGCGAGCCGCTGCTCGTGCTCGGCGGCGGCAGCAACCTCGTGGTCGGCGACGCGGGGTTCGACGGCACCGTCCTGCAGGTCGCGACCCGCGGCGTCGAGGAGTCCGCCGACGTCGAGCACGGCCTGCACCTCGAGGCAGGTGTCGACTGGGACCACGCCGTCGGGCTGGCGGTCGACGAGGGCTACGCCGGCATCGAGGCGCTCTCGGGGATCCCGGGCCGGGTCGGTGCCGCGCCGATCCAGAACGTCGGTGCCTACGGCCAGGAGGTCGCCCAGACGGTCGCCGGGGTCCGCCTGCTCGACCGCGCGACCCACGACGTGGTCGTCCTCGGTCCGGACCAGTGCGGCTTCGGCTACCGCGACAGCGTCTTCAAGCGCACGCCGGACCGCTACGTCGTCCTCGGTGTCACCTTCGCCCTGGAGCACTCCCGCCTCGGTGGCGCCCTCCGCTACGCCGAGCTCGCCCGGACGCTCGGCGTCGAGATCGGCGAACGAGCCCCGGCGACGGACGTCCGCGCCGCCGTGCTCGGGCTGCGCCGCGGCAAGGGCATGGTGCTCGACCCCGACGACCACGACACGTGGAGCGCGGGGTCGTTCTTCACCAACCCGCTGCTCGACGCGGCTGACGCCGACCGGCTGCCCGAGGCGGCACCGCGCTGGCCGGCCGACGGCGGCCGGGTCAAGACCTCGGCCGCCTGGCTGATCGAGCAGGCCGGGTTCGGCAAGGGGTACGGCGAGGGGCCTGCGCGGGTGTCGACCAAGCACACCCTGGCACTGACCAACCGGGGCGGGGCCGCCGCCGAGGACCTGCTCGCCCTGGCCCGAGAGATCCGCGCCGGCGTCCGCGAGCGCTTCGGGATCGAGCTCGCCACCGAGCCGGTCCTCGTCGGCGTCACCCTCTGACCGCTACGCCCGTGGCCCGGGCCACCACGCGCGCCAGAATGTGCGCTCCCGCACCGGACACGCCGGCCGGGCGGTGTGTCGCCGCACAAAGGATCTTTGTGGGGGGCTTCAGGGTGCAGCGGCCAGCCAGTCGTCGATGCCGGCGAGCAGACGGGCCCGCACGTCGTCGGGGGCCACCGACCCGCGCACCGAGCACCGCGCGAGGTCGGCCAGCGCCTCGTCGTCCAGCCCGTGCACGTCCCGCGCCGACTCGTACTGCGCGAGCAGCCGCGACCCGAACAGCAGCGGGTCGTCGGCGCCGAGGGCCACGGCGACGCCCGCCTCGCGCAGCCGGCGCAGCGGCACGTCGGCCGCGGTCGCGAAGACCCCGAGCCGGAGGTTCGAGGCGGGGCAGACCTCCAGGGTCGTCCCGCCGGCCGCCAGCCGCTCCAGCAGCGCCGGGTCCTCGACCGAGCGCACGCCGTGACCGACCCGGTCGGCCCGGAGCCGGTCCAGGCAGGTCCGCACGTTGCCCGGGCCACCGAGCTCGCCGCCGTGCGGGACGGACAGCAGGCCGGCCGCGGTGGCGATCCGGAAGGCCGGTGCGAAGTCCTCGGTTCGGCCCCGGCGCTCGTCGTTCGAGAGCCCGAAGCCCACCACCCCGCGGCCGGCGTGCATCGCCGCGAGCCGCGCCAGGGTGCGGGCGTCGAGCGGGTGCCGGGTGCGGTTGGCGGCGAGGATGACGCCGACCCCGGTGCCGGTCGCCGCGGTCGCCGCACGTGCGGCGTCCAGCACCACCTCCACCGCCGGCGTCAGACCACCGAGGTGCGGCGCGTAGGACGCGGGGTCCACCTGGATCTCCAGCCAGCCGGACCCCTCGCGCGCGTCGTCCTCGGCCGCCTCGAGGACCAGCCGCCGGACGTCCGCCTCGCTCCGCACGACCGAGCGCGCGGCGTCGTACAGCCGCTGGAAGCGGAACCAGCCGCGCTCGTCGGTGGCCCGCAGCTCGGGCGGGTGGGTGCCGTCGACGTCGCTCAGGACGTCAGGCAGCCGGATGCCGTGCTCGGCGGCCATCTCGCGCAGGCTGGCCGGCCGCAGCGAGCCGGTGAAGTGCAGGTGCAGGTGCGCCTTGGGCAGCGTCCGAAGATCCCGCCCCGTGCTCACGCCTCCGGAGGCTAGCGGGGCGTGATCGGCGGGCGCGTCGGCACCTGCGGCGGCACCTGCGGCGATGTGCGGGGTGCGGTCAGGGCGGCCGGGACAGGCGGGGGTGGTCACCGGCTCGCCGCCTGCCCGGCTGACCCGCCGTCCAGCCGCCCTCGGCTCCTGCGGCGATGTGCGGGGTGCGGTCAGGGCGGCCGGGACAGGCGGAGGTGGTCACCGGCTCGCCGCCTGCCCGGCTGACCCGCCGTCCGTCCGCCCTCGGCACCTGCGGCGAAGTGCATGGTGCGGTCAGGGCGGCCGGGACAGGCGGGGGTGGTCACCGGCTCGCCGCCTGCCCGGCTGACCCGCCGTCCGTCCGGATGGTGGGACGGCCGTGGTGATCATGCGTTGAGCGGCGCGTTCCTGCACTCTGCAATCGAGTGCAGACTGCCAGAACGCGCCACTCGACGAGGGCAGGCGGCGAGACGGCGCGGACGGCGACGAGGGCTGCCCTCAGCGGGCCTCGGCGAGCAGCTTGTGCAGGCGGGTGACGCCCTCGACCAGGTCGTCGTCGCCCAGCGCGTAGGACATCCGGACGTAGCCGGGGGTGCCGAAGGCCTCCCCCGGCACGATCGCGACCTCGACCTCGTCGAGCACGAGCGCGCACAGCTCGGCGCTGGTGGTGGGCGTCCGGCCGCGCAGCTCCCTGCCGAGCGCGGCCTTGACCGACGGGTAGACGTAGAACGCGCCGAACGGCTCCGGACACTCGATGCCCGGTACCTCGCGCAGCATCGTGACGATGGTCTGCCGGCGCCGGTCGTAGACATCGCGCATCATCGCGACCGCCGAGAGGTCGCCGCTCACCGCGGTGAGCGCGGCGACCTGGCTCACGTTCGCGACGTTCGAGGTCGCGTGCGACTGCAGGTTGGTCGCCGCCTTCACCACGTCGGCCGGGCCGATCAGCCAGCCCACCCGCCAGCCCGTCATCGCGTAGGTCTTGGCGACGCCGTTGACCACGATGCACCGGTCGGCGAGCTCGGGTACCAGCGCCGGCATCGAGGAGAACCGCGCGTCGCCGTAGACCAGGTGCTCGTAGATCTCGTCGGTGACGACCCAGATGCCGCGCTCGAGCGCCCAGCGCCCGATCGCCTCGACCTGCTCGGGGGAGTAGACGGCGCCGGTGGGGTTCGACGGGGACACGAACAGCAGCACCTTGGTGCGCTCGGTGGTGGCGGCGTCGAGCGCCTCGACCGTGGTGAGGTACCCGCTGCTCTCGTCGGTCATGACCTCGACCGGGACGCCGCCGGCCAGCCGGATCGACTCGGGGTAGGTCGTCCAGTACGGCGCCGGGAGCAGGACCTCGTCACCCGGGTCGAGCAGCGTCGCGAAGGCCTCGTAGACCGCCTGCTTGCCGCCGTTGGTCACGAGGACCTGCCCGGCGGTCACGGACAGCCCGGAGTCGCGGGCCGTCTTGGCGGCGATCGCCTCCTTGAGCTCCGGCAGACCCCCGGCCGGGGTGTATCGGTGCCAGCGCGGGTCGTGGCAGGCCGCGGCGGCCGCCTCGACGATGTAGTCGGGGGTCGGGAAGTCCGGCTCGCCGGCACCGAAGCCGATCACCGGCCGGCCGGCGGCCTTGAGCGCCTTCGCCTTGGCGTCGACCGCCAGGGTGGCCGACTCCGAGATGGCGGCGATACGTCGGGAGACCCGGCTCTGCGTCGTCATGGGAGCATCGTCCCACCCGGCCGGGGCGCCGCGCCGCCCCCGACCGAGGAGCGGGCGCCCCCAGCGGGCGCCTTCGCCGGTTCGACCGGGCCAGGTCCCTGTGCGTAGACTCGGCTCTTCGGAGGCCCGGAGCCCCTCGCGGTAGCGCGCCCGGAAACGGGAGCTCGTCAGGCGTGCAGGACCGGTTGCGAGCCCCCGAAGGGTCGTAGCTCAATTGGTAGAGTTCCGGTCTCCAAAACCGGCGGTTGGGGGTTCGAGTCCCTCCGGCCCTGCGAGGAACCAGCCCCCGCCCTCCGGCGGAGCCGGCGCCTCACGCGCACAGGACGTGCGCGACGTACCGACCGACAGGTGGAGCAGACGTGACAGACACGCGGGCGATGCCCTCGGGCCCGACCCCTGCGCGGGACCGTGAGGAGCGCAAGCCGCTCCCCGCACGCGTCTCGCTGTTCTACCGCCAGGTCATCGCCGAGCTGCGCAAGGTCATCTGGCCGACGCGCAAGGAGCTGGTGACCTACACCAGCGTCGTCATCGTCTTCGTCCTCGTCGTGATCGCCTACGTCACGGTCCTCGACTTCGGCTTCAGCAAGGCCATTCTCGCGATCTTCGGCTAGCCACCCCGGCCGCACGCCGTCCGACGCACCACCCGCACCGACCACCAGGAAGTGACCGTCACCGTGTCCGAGACCACCAGCGCCACCGACGCGCAGGAGCTCGACGAGCAGACCCCCGAGGTCGTCGCCGATGCCACCCCCGCCGTCGAGGAGTCGCCCGCACCCGAGGAGTCGTCCGAGGCCGGCGAGCAGCCGGTTGCCGACGACGCGCCGGTGGCCGAGGCGACCGAGGACGCCGGGTCCGACGAGACGGCAGCTGCCGGGGGCGTCGCCGACGAGACCGAAGGCGCGGCGTCCGAGGACGTCGCCGCCGACGTCCCGGTCGTGGAGGCCGCCTTCACCGAGCCGACGGCCGACGAGGCTGCCGCCGCCGAGGCCGAGGTCGACCCGGTCGAGGAGATGCGCGCCGCCCTGCGCCGCGCGCCCGGCGACTGGTACGTCGTGCACTCCTATGCGGGCTACGAGAACCGCGTGAAGACCAACCTCGAGACGCGCACGGGCTCGCTCAACATGGAGGACTACATCTTCCAGGTCGAGGTGCCGCAGCGCGAGGAGAGCGTGATCAAGAACGGCCAGCGCAAGATGGTCAAGCAGAACGTGCTGCCGGGCTACGTGCTGGTGCGGATGGACCTCACCGACGAGTCGTGGGGCGCGGTGCGCAACACCCCGGGCGTCACCGGCTTCGTCGGCCACACCCACCGTCCTTCACCCCTCTCGCTGGACGAGGTCCTGAAGTTCCTCGCGCCGGAGACGGAGAAGAAGGAGAAGGTCGCCGAGGCCCGCCCGGCGGACTTCGAGATCGGCGAGTCGGTCACCGTCATGGACGGCCCGTTCGCCACTCTCCCGGCGTCGATCAGCGAGATCCACGCCGACTCGCAGAAGCTCAAGGTGCTGGTGTCGATCTTCGGCCGCGAGACGCCCGTCGAGCTGTCGTTCAGCCAGGTGCAGAAGATCTAGCTGGCGGCCCCGTCACCCGCACCCGCTGCCGCAGCGGGCGCACCACCCCGAAGAAGGAACGAAGGACCCGGACGATGCCTCCCAAGAAGAAGAAGCTCTCAGCGATCATCAAGCTGCAGATCTCGGCCGGCGCGGCCACCCCCGCGCCGCCCGTCGGCCCTGCGCTGGGTCAGCACGGCGTGAACATCATGGAGTTCTGCAAGGCCTACAACGCCGCGACCGAGTCGCAGCGCGGGCAGATCGTGCCGGTGGAGATCTCGGTCTACGAGGACCGGTCGTTCACCTTCATCACGAAGACGCCCCCGGCTGCCCGCCTCATCCTCGCTGCCGCCGGCATCGAGAAGGGCTCCGGCGAGCCGCACAAGACCAAGGTGGCCCGCCTCACGCGCGACCAGGTCCGGTCGATCGCCGAGACCAAGATGCCCGACCTCAACGCCAACGACCTCGACGCCGCCGAGAAGATCATCGCCGGTACCGCCCGCCAGATGGGGATCACGGTCGAGGGCCACTGAGCCAGCACGACCAGCACGACCAGCACGACCGTGGGAGGGCCGAGCGCGGCCCGACGTACCACGCCTCCCCGGTGGGCAGCCCGCCCACCCGACCCGCAGGAGCAGCAGTGAAGCGCAGCAAGTCCTACCGTGCCGCCGCCGAGAAGATCGACGCCGACGCCCTGTACAACCCGCTGGCGGCCGTCCGGCTGGCCAAGGAGACGTCCACCACGAAGTACGACGCGACCGTCGAGGTCGCCATGCGCCTGGGCGTCGACCCGCGCAAGGCCGACCAGATGGTCCGCGGCACCGTGAACCTGCCGCACGGCACCGGCAAGACCGCCCGGGTCCTGGTCTTCGCCACCGGTGAGCGCGCCGAGCAGGCGCTCGCCGCGGGCGCCGACATCGTCGGCGACGACGAGCTGATCGAGGAGGTCAACAAGGGCCGCCTCGACTTCGACGCCGTCGTCGCGACCCCCGACCTGATGGGCAAGGTCGGTCGCCTCGGTCGGGTCCTCGGGCCGCGCGGCCTGATGCCGAACCCGAAGATCGGCACGGTCACGCCGGACGTGGCGAAGGCCGTCGCCGACATCAAGGGCGGCAAGATCGAGTTCCGCGTCGACCGCAACGCGAACCTCTGCTTCATCATCGGCAAGACGTCCTTCGACGAGAAGCAGCTCGTCGAGAACTACGCCGCCGCGCTCGAGGAGGTCCTCCGGCTCAAGCCGTCGGCCGCCAAGGGCCGCTACATCCGCAAGGCGACCATGAGCACCACCATGGGCCCCGGCATCCAGATCGACCCGAACCGCACCCGTGCCCTGCTCGAGGACACGGAGCCGGCTCCGTCCTCGTAGTGCGCCGCCGATTCACCCTCGTCCTCAGCTCGCTGCTGGCCGTCCTCGCCCTGGCGGCCGGCGGCTGGCTGCTGGATCCGGCGGGCTCGCGCGAGAGCACGCCGCACGCGCACCTGAGGACCGTGTCCGGGTCGGACCTCTACGCGAGCGTCACGGCCCGGATGGCGGCCGCCGGCACGGCGACGTACACGTTCTCCGGCAGCGCCGGGGGCGGTGAGGCACGCTCGGGGTTCGGGATCCTGCGCTTCCTCCCCGGTGGCGAACCGGCCCGGGTCTTCGACGGCGACGTGTCGATGCGCTCGGACGCCACGGGCCGGATGCGGGCCGTGCTGCTGCCCGGGATGGTCTACGTCGCGATCCCGCCGGCCAAGGGCATCCCGCGGAGCCGGCCGTGGCTGAAGGTGTCCGGCGAGCCCCGGACGCCGCTCGGCCGCTCGCTCGCCCCGGTGGCCGAGCAGCTGCGCGCTGCCTTCGACCCCGGGGAGACCCTGTGCCTGCTCCGGGCCGCCGACCGGGTGCAGGTCGTCGGTCCGGACGGCGTCGAGGGGGTCCCCGCCGTCGAGCACCGGGCCAGCGTGCGGCTGCGGAAGGCGCTGACGGTGGTCACCGACCCTGCGGTGCGCGCGCAGTACCGCGCCATGCTGGCCGCCGGGGTGCGGACGCTGCGCTACGAGCTCTGGCTGGACAGCAGCGGCCTGCCCCTGCGCATCCACGCCGACATCCCCACCACCCAGGCGGTCTACAGCGTCACCGGTGTCTTCCGGCGCTGGGGCGAGCCGGTGCGGATCGTCGCCCCGAAGGTCACCCAGGTCTTCGACTCCGACCGCATCAAGGGCTGAGCCCGCCGTCGTTCTGCCCGCGCCGACGGCGGCGCGTTGATCACGTGGACGTGGTCGACGACGTCTGGACGCGGCGGATTCACCGCGTCCGGAGTGTGTTCACCGCGTCCGGCGGCGGCCAGCGCGGCCGACGGTGAGCAGCCGGCGCCCGGCACTGATTTGGCCGTACGCACCACCTGCACGTACGCTGGCGGGTGCCACAGACCGCCGGTTGCCGTTCCCGCGAGGGATCGGCCGAAGGCCCCGCGACATGCGGGCGGCCCGCGTAGGTGTTGATCAGGCCAGCAGTCCGGCTCGTCCGCGAGCCGACCGTCACGCCCCGTCGCGCCTGCGCCGGGGCGTTCGTACGTCCTGGGGGAGTTCCCCGGCGCACGAGACGGAAGGAGGCCGGCCACGAATGGCGAGGCCTGACAAGGCGGCCGCAGTCGCCGAGCTGACGGAGGAGTTCCGCAGCTCCAGCGCGGCCGTGCTCACCGAGTACCGCGGGCTCACCGTGGCTCAGCTCAAGGAGCTGCGCCGGTCCCTCGGCTCGGACACGTCCTACGCCGTGGTGAAGAACACGCTGACCAAGATCGCTGCCAAGGACGCGGGAGTGGCCGCGTTCGACGGCCTGCTCCAGGGTCCGTCGGCCATCGCCTTCGTCAAGGGCGACCCGGTCGAGGCGGCCAAGGGTCTGCGTGACTTCGCCAAGGCTCACCCGCTTCTCGTGATCAAGGGCGGTGTGCTGGACGGCAAGTCCCTCACGCCGGCCGAGCTCACCAAGCTCGCCGACCTCGAGTCGCGCGAGGTGCTGCTCGCCAAGATGGCGGGCGCCCTGCAGGCGTCGTTGCAGAACGCCGTCTCCCTGTTCGCTGCGCCCCTGGCGCAGACCGCACGCGTCCTCGACGCGCTGCGGCAGAAGGCCGAGCAGGACCCCAGTGTCCTGGCTGGTGGAGCGGGTGTCGTCGAGACACCGGCCGCCGCCGAGCCCGAGGCAGAGGCTGCGCCTGCGCAGGACTCCGCCGCGGAGGCCGACGACAGCTCCGCCCCCGAGGCTGTTGCCGAGGAGAGCACCACCCCCGAGGCAGCCGCCGAGGAGACCAGCGAGGCCTGACCGGCCCCGCCGCACAGCCACCGACTGCACATCCATAACGGAAGGACCCGCCACCATGGCGAAGCTCAGCACCGACGAGCTCCTTGAGTCGTTCAAGGAGATGACCCTGATCGAGCTCTCCGAGTTCGTGAAGCAGTTCGAGGACACCTTCGGCGTCACCGCGGCCGCCCCGGTCGCCATGGCCGCACCCGGTGCCGGCGGCGGCGCCGCGGCAGCCGAGGAGGAGGCCGCGCAGGACGAGTTCGACGTGATCCTCGAGGCCGCCGGCGACAAGAAGATCCAGGTCATCAAGGAGGTGCGCTCGCTCACCAGCCTCGGTCTCAAGGAGGCCAAGGACCTGGTGGACGGCACCCCCAAGCCGGTCCTGGAGAAGGTCACCAAGGAGGCCGCCGACAAGGCCAAGGCGGCCCTCGAGGGCGCCGGCGCCACGGTGTCCGTCAAGTAGCTCGTCGCAGCACAGCAGCGCACCACCGCAGGGGCGGTGCCACCCGGGATACCGGGGGGCACCGCCCCTGCGGCGTACCGGGAGGTTTCGCCGCCGGGTCGGTGACGCAGACTCCCGGCACGCGAGGCGGCGCTCCATCCCTGCCGGCTGGCTCGCTACCGGCGCGTAACCCGGCGGACCCGCGCTCGTTAGCCACCCGTAGAGCCGTCTGCCGTGCGATGAGGTGTGTTCGGGTGGGTGTCGAGATCGAGGTCCAGGGACTGACCAAGTCCTTCGGGAGCTCGCTGATCTGGAAGGACGTCTCGCTCACGCTTCCCGCGGGCGAGATCTCCGTGATGCTCGGCCCGTCCGGCACCGGCAAGTCGGTCTTCCTCAAGACGCTGGTCGGCCTGCTCAAGCCGGACTCCGGGTCGATCGTCATCCAGGGCCGCGACCTGGTGACGCTGCGCGAGGCCGAGCTCTACGAGGTCCGCAAGCTCTTCGGCGTGCTGTTCCAGGACGGCGCGCTGTTCGGCTCCATGAGCCTCTACGACAACATCGCCTTCCCGCTGCGCGAGCACACCCGCAAGAGCGAGTCCGAGGTGAAGAAGGTCGTCACCGAGAAGATGGAGATGGTCGGTCTCCTCGGCTCGGAGACCAAGCTGCCCGGCGAGATCTCCGGCGGCATGCGCAAGCGGGCCGGCCTGGCCCGGGCACTCGTGCTGGATCCCGAGATCATCCTGTTCGACGAGCCGGACTCGGGCCTCGACCCGGTGCGCACGGCGTACCTCAACCAGCTGATCATCGACCTCAATGCGGCGATCTCCGCGACGTTCCTCATCGTCACCCACGACGTGAACACCGCGCGCACGGTGCCGGACAACATCGGCCTGCTCTACCACAAGCACCTGGCGATGTTCGGTCCGCGCGAGATGCTGCTCTCGAGCGAGGAGCCGGTGGTCCGGCAGTTCCTCAACGCCCAGCGACAGGGCCCGATCGGCATGGCCGAGGAGAAGGACGCCGACGAGCTGGCGCAGGAGGAGGCCGAGGGCCACGAGCTCCCGCCGCTGCCGCCGATCCCGCTGCAGCTGCTCACGAGCGACAACCAGGCGCGCTCCACCCAGCGCGAGCCCGGCGCCTGGTGCCGTGACAACGGCGTCACCCCGCCGCCCGGGTCGTTCGAGTCGCAGAACGCCGCCGCACCCGCGAAGACGGCAGAGCCGGCCCCGCCGGCGGCCGGCCCGCACACCGGAGACCAGCAGCCGCTGGCGGAGCAGCCCGCATGAGCAATCCCGCGGTCGGAGCGCTCCGGCAGAGCGGCAACCTCTTCGCTCTCGGGCTCGACGTGCTGCGCCAGCTGTTCCGGCGGCCGTTCCAGACCAAGGAGTTCATCCAGCAGAGCTGGTTCATCGCCAGCGTGACGATCCTGCCCACCGCCCTGGTGAGCATCCCTTTCGGCGCGGTCATCGCCCTGCAGCTGGGCAACCTCACCCGCCAGCTGGGCGCCCAGTCCTTCACCGGGTCGGCCAGCGTCCTGGCCGTCATCCGTGAGGCCAGCCCGATCGTCACTGCGCTCCTCATCGCCGGCGCCGGCGGCTCCGCCATCTGCGCCGACCTCGGTGCGCGCAAGATCCGCGAGGAGATCGACGCGATGGAGGTGCTCGGCATCGACCCGATCCAGCGTCTCGTGGTCCCGCGGGTGCTGGCCTCGATGCTCGTCGCCGTCCTGCTCAACGGTCTGGTGTCGGTCGTCGGCGTCTGCGGCGGCTACTTCTTCAACGTCATCCTCCAGGGCGGCACCCCCGGCGCCTATCTCTCCTCGTTCACCGCTCTCGCCCAGCTCCCCGACCTCTACGTCGGCGAGCTCAAGGCGCTGGTGTTCGGCGCGCTCGCCGCGATCGTGGCCTCGTACAAGGGCCTCAACGCGGGCGGCGGCCCCAAGGGCGTCGGTGACGCGGTGAACCAGTCCGTGGTCATCACCTTCATGCTCCTGTTCGTCGTCAACTTCGTGATGACCGCTGTGTACTTCCAGGTCGTCCCGCAGAAGCTGGGCTGACGCAATGACCCTCCCGGCCACGCTCAAGAAGCCGTTCACGACGGTCGACGACGGTCTCACCGGGCTCGGCGGACAGCTGCGCTTCTACGCGCGGTCCATCGGCTGGAGCGGCCGCACCGTTCGGCGGTACAAGAAGGAGGTCCTCCGGCTGCTGGCCGAGGTCAGCCTCGGCACCGGTGCCCTGTCGGTCATCGGGGGCACCGTCGGGGTCATCGCCTTCCTCGCGTTCTTCACCGGCACCGAGGTCGGGCTGCAGGGGTACTCGGCACTCAACCAACTCGGCTCGGCCGCGTTCACCGGCTTCGTGTCGGCGTACTTCAACACCCGCGAGATCGCGCCGCTCGTCGCCGGGCTGGCGCTGGCCGCCACGGTGGGCTGCGGCTTCACGGCGCAGCTCGGCGCCATGCGGATCAGCGAGGAGGTCGACGCCCTCGAGGTCATGGGCATCCCGAGCCTGCCCTTCCTGGTCACCACCCGGATGATCGCCGGCTTCGTCGCGGTCATCCCGCTCTACGTGCTGGGCCTGCTCTCGTCCTACGCCTCGACCCGGCTGATCGCTACCGGCTACTACGGCCAGTCCGCCGGCACCTACGACCACTACTTCCACCTGTTCCTGCCACCGGGTGACGTGCTGTGGTCGTTCGGGAAGGTGCTCGTCTTCGCCGTCGTCATCATCCTGATCCACTGCTACTACGGGTACACGGCGAGCGGTGGCCCGGCCGGCGTCGGCATCGCGGTCGGCAAGGCCGTCCGCACCTCGATCGTGGCGATCAACCTGGTCGACTTCTTCCTCAGCCTCGCGATCTGGGGCGCCACCACGACCGTCCGGCTGGCGGGGTAGCGCGATGCTCATGCGGGCGCCACGACGCGGCGGGTTCACACAGGGGGTGCTGCTCCGCACCTATGGCGTGGTGTTCCTCGTCGTCCTCGCACTCCTCGTCGGCCTCTCGGTCGCCATCTACAACAAGGTGTTCGTCGACGTCGTCCACGTCACCCTGCAGACCGACCGCGTCGGCAACCAGCTCGCCCCGCCTGCCGACGTCAAGCTGCGCGGCATGATCGTCGGCGAGGTCCGCTCGGTCAGCTCGGACGGCAGGCAGGCAACCGTCGCCCTCGCGCTGCAGCCGCGGACGGTCGGGCTCATCCCCAGGAACGTGAAAGCCCGGCTGCTGCCGAAGACACTGTTCGGCGAGAAGTTCGTCGACCTCCGGATCCCCGCCCGGCCGTCCCGCGCCCGCCTGTCCGAGGGCGACGTGATCAAGCAGGACCGCACCTCCACCGCCATCGAGCTGGAACGGGTCCTCGACAACCTGCTCCCCCTGCTGCGCACCATCAACCCGGGCAAGCTCAATGCCACCCTCAACGCGCTGGCGACCGCGCTCGAGGGGCGGGGCGAACGGCTCGGTGAGAACCTCGAGCTGGTCGACGGGTACTTCACCCGGCTCAACCCCGAGCTCCCGACGATCCAGGCCGACCTCGTGGGCCTCGCTGACGTGTCGAACATCTACGCCGACGCCGCGCCCGACCTGGTGCGGATGCTGCGCAACTTCTCGGTGACGACGAGCACCATCAAGGACAAGTCGCAGGCGTACGCCGGGTTCCTGGCCGGCACCGCCGGCTTCGCGACGACCACCCGACAGCTCCTGGACGAGAACGGCGACCGGATCATCCAGCTCGCGGCCGTCGGGCGCCCGACCCTCGCGGTGCTGGCGAAGTACTCGCCGGAGTACCCGTGCCTGTTGCAGGGCCTCGCTCAGTCCGAGGACTTCATCGGCAAGACCTTCGCCAACGGCGAGCTGCACATCACCCTCGAGGTGACCCGCGCGCGCAGCGGCTTCACACCGGGGGAGGAGCCGTCCTGGGGCGAACGCCGGGGGCCCAGGTGCTACGGACTGCCCAACCCGCCGCGGCCCTGGCCGGGCAACGCGTTCCGCGACGGCACCAAGGGGAACGGCAGCGCGAGCGCCGTCCCGCAGTTCCTCGTCGACCCGCAGAGCGGCACCAGCGGCAGCAGCGAGGAGCAGGGAGTGGTCGACGCGCTCGTCGCGCCCCAGCTGGGCGTCCCGGCGAGCGAGGTTCCCGACCTCGCGACACTGCTGTTCGGCCCGATGGCCCGTGGGACGGCGGTGAACCAGTCGTGAAGACCACCTCCTCGCTCATCAAGCTGATCGTCTTCATCGTCGTGACCGTTTTCGCGACCGGCGTGCTGGCCGCGACGATCGGCAACTTCCGGTTCGGCGGGTCGACGACCTACCGGGCGCTGTTCACCGACGCGACCGGGCTGATGAAGGGCGATGACGTCCGCATCGCCGGCGTCCGGGTCGGTGAGATCAACGGCGTCTCGGTCACCCGACGAGGTGCGCGGTCGCTCGCGCTCGTGTCGTTCGACGTGGCCTCGGACCGGCCGATCGCCGAGAGCACCCTGGCGCAGATCCGGTACCGCAACCTCGTCGGCCAGCGTTACGTCGCGCTCTCCGAGGGCGCCGGAACCGGCCGGACGCTCCCGTCCGACGCGACGATCCCGCTGCGGCAGACCCAGCCGGCCCTGGACCTGACGGTCCTGTTCAACGGGTTCAAGCCGCTCTTCGCGGCCCTCAACCCGGAGGACGTCAACGCCTTCGCGATGGAGATCATCAAGACGCTGCAGGGTGAGGGCGGCACCATCAACTCGCTGCTCGGCCACACGGCGTCGCTGACCTCCACCCTCGCCGACCGGGACAAGGTCATCGGCCGCACCGTCGACAACCTCAACCAGGTGCTCGGCACCGTGGACGAGCGCGACAAGCAGCTGGACACCCTCATCGTCGAGCTGCAGCGCTTCGTCAGCGGCCTGGCGGAGGACCGCCAGGCCATCGGGGCCTCGCTGACCAACATCGCCAACCTGGCCGACGCCACCTCCCAGCTCGTGGAGCAGGGCCGCCCGGCGATCCGGACCGACGTCCAGAAGCTCGGCGAGGTCGCCGGGACGCTCGACGACAACAAGCAGATCGTCGACGGCGTCCTCAAGCGGCTGCCGAACAAGCTCAACACGATCACCCGCACCGCGACGTACGGCTCGTGGTTCAACTTCTACCTCTGTGACTTCGAGGGCCGGATCATCCTGAGCAACGTCACGGTCTTCACGCCGAACTACCACTCGTCGGCCGCGAGGTGCTCGTGATGCTGCAGCGGCGACCCAGGCGCCGGCGGGCCGGCGTCCCGTTCCGGGAGCGCAACCCCGTGGTGATCGGCGGCATCGGTCTCGCCGTGATCGCGGCGATGCTGCTGCTCGCTTTCAACATCGACTCCATCCCTCTGTTCGCCGGCAAGTCGTACTCCGCCGCGCTGTCCGAGGCGGGCGGCCTCAAGAGCGGTGACGACGTGCGCATCGCGGGAGTGAAGGTCGGCAAGGTCACCACCGTCGACCTCGACGGCGACCACGTGAAGGTCGACTTCCGGGTCGGGCGGTCGACCGGGCTCGGCCGCCGGACCTCGGCCACCGTGCGGATCAAGACGATCCTCGGCCAGAAGTTCCTCGCCCTCGAGCCCGCCGGGCCCGGCGAGCTCACCGAGATCCCGATGTCGCGCACCACCCCGGCGTACGACGTGGTGGAGGCGTTCAGCGACCTTGCCACCACGACCGGGTCGATCGACACCGGCCAGCTGGCGACGGCCCTCGACACGGTGTCGAACACCTTCCGCGACTCGCCGGACGAGGTTCGCGCGGCAGTCGACGGGCTGGGTCGGCTGTCCCGCACGATCGCTTCGCGCGACCAGCAGGTCCGTCAGCTGCTCGAGCACGCCCACGGCGTCACCGGAGTCCTGGCGGCGCGGAACAAGGAGCTGGTCGCGCTGCTCTCCGACGGCGACCTGCTGCTGCAGGAGCTGCGCAAGCGTCGCGCGGACATCCACACCCTGCTCGTCAGCACCGTGACGCTCTCGCAGCAGCTGACCGGGCTCGTCCGCGACAACAGGGCCGCCATCCGGCCCGCGCTGGAGAACCTCAAGAACGTGCTCGCGACCCTGCAGGCCAACCAGGACAACCTCGACCGCAGCATCACGCTGCTGGCGCCGTTCGTCCGGGTGTTCGCCAACACCACCGGCAACGGCCGCTGGTTCGACACCTACATCCAGAACATCGTCCCCGTGCCAGGCGGCCCCGGGAGCGCGACGTGAGTCGCCGTGGGCTGGTGGCGGGCGGCGTGGTCCTCGTCCTGCTCGTCGGCCTGGTCGCGGTGCTGTGGCCCGGTGGCGGCGACCGGCACGTCCGCGCCGAGTTCGTCCGGGCGGTCGGCCTCTACAAGGGCTCCGACGTGCGGATCCTCGGTGTCAAGGTCGGCGAGGTCACCTCGGTCCGGCCGGCCGGCGACCGGGTGGTCGTCGACATGACCTACGACGACGCGTACTCCGTGCCCGCCGACGCGAAGGCCGTGGTCGTGTCGCCCTCCGTCGTCAGCGACCGCTACGTCCAGCTGACGCCGGTCTACCAGGGCGGCCCCAAGCTGGCCGACGACGCCCGGATCGCGCTCGGGCGCACAGCGGTCCCGGTGGAGCTGGACCGGATCTTCTCCAGTCTCGACGACCTCAACGTCGCGCTCGGGCCCGAAGGGGCGAACCGCACCGGCGCGCTGTCCCGGCTGCTCGCGGTCGGAGCCGACAACCTCGACGGCGAGGGCACCAAGATCAACCGCACGGTCACGGACTTCTCGAAGGCCCTGAGCACGTTGGCGACCAAGCGCGAGGACCTCTTCGGCACGGTGCGCAACCTGCAGGTCTTCACCACGGCGCTGGCCGGCAGCGACAGCCAGGTCCGAGCGTTCAACACCGACCTGGCCAGCGTCGCCGACCAGCTGGCGGGGGAGCGTGGCGAGCTCGCCCTGGCGTTGAAGAACCTCGCGATCGCGCTGAGCGAGGTGTCGTCGTTCGTCAAGGAGAACCGGAAGGACCTCACGACCGACATCTCCGGCCTCGCCGACATCACCGGGGTCCTCGCGAAGCAGAAGGACGCGCTCGCCGAGATCCTCGACGCCGGCCCGGTCGCGCTGTCGAACCTGCAGAACGCCTACAACCCGGCGTCCGGCACGCTCGACACCCGCGACAACGCCGAGCAGCTCGACGACCCCGGTCTCTACCTGTGCTCGCTGCTGACCTCGCTGGGCCAGCCGCAGCGAGTCTGCGACCAGATCGACAAGGTCCTCAAGAACAAGCAGCTGCCCGAGCCGGGCGAGCTGCTGCCCGGCGGCAGTGGCGGCCCGGACCTCACGCTGGGCGGCATCCTGGGCGGTTCGCAGTGAGTGCGCTCGCGCGGCGGGCCCGCGTCGGTGTCACCGCGGTCACCGCAGGTGTCCTGGCCCTCGCCCTGTCCGGCTGCCAGGGGATCTACGACCTGCCGCTCCCGGGTGGCGCCGCCACCGGGAGCGACGCCTACCACGTGACCGTCGAGTTCGCCGACGTGCTGGACCTGGTGCCGCAGAGTGCCGTGAAGGTCAACGACGTCACCGTCGGCGCCGTCGACTCGGTCCAGCTCGAGGGCTGGCACGCGCAGGTCACCGTGCGGCTGCGGAGGTCGGTGCAGCTCCCTGACAACGCGATCGCGGAGCTGCGCCAGACCAGCCTGCTCGGCGAGAAGTTCGTGTCGCTGTCGCCGCCCACCGGGCAGGCGCCGCACGGTCGGCTGGCCGAGGGCGACACGATCCCGTTGTCCCGCTCGGGCCGTAACCCGGAGGTCGAGGAGGTCCTGTCCGCGCTCTCCCTGGTGCTCAACGGCGGCGGCGTCGCCCAGCTCAAGACGATCAACGTCGAGCTGACCCGCGCGATGCGCGGCCACGAGGACGACATCAAGGGCGCCCTCGCGCAGCTGGACACCTTCATCGGCGGCCTCGACCAGCGCAAGGCGGACGTCGTCCGCGCGCTGGACGGGCTCGACCGGCTCAGCGCCCGGCTCGCCGACCAGAAGGGCACGATCGCCCACGCGATCGACGATCTCGGCCCGGGTCTGAAGGTGCTCGCCGACCAGCGCGCAGAGCTGACGACGATGCTCACCGCTCTGTCGGACCTCGGTCGGGTCGGCACCCGCGTCGTCAACGCCAGCCGCGCCGACACGGTGGCCAACTTGCGTGCGCTGGCCCCGATCCTGACGACGCTGTCCGAGGCGGGCGACAACCTGCCGAAGGCGCTCGAGCTGGCGTTCACCTACCCGTTCCCGCGGGCTGCGACCGACGCGGTGCAGGGCGACTACACCAACCTGCGGATCACCACCGACCTCGACCTGCGCACGATCCTGTCCAACCTCGACGGCGGCAAGGACCCGGGCCTGCCGAGCCTGCCGCCCGTCCCGACGTCGCTGCCCACCGGGCTGCCGACCTCGCTGCCCTCGGTGTCGCTGCCGCCCCTTCCGACCGGTGGGCTGCCGACGACCGGCCTGCCGACGGTCTCGACCCCGCCGTTGCCCTCGGTGACGGTGCCCGGTGGTGGTGGCGGCAGCCCGATCTGCACGGCCGGCATCTGCATCGGCGCACCAGCCTCCTCGGCGTCCGGCGCGTACAGCACCAACCTGGCCCGCCTGATGATGGGAGGGCTCGCGTGATCCGCCGGGGCGTGAAGGTCCAGCTGGTCGCGTTCCTCGCGATCACCATCGTCGGGCTGAGCTTCGTCAGCGCCCGGTACGTCGGGCTGGGCCAGCTGCTGTTCGGCTCCGGCTACGTCGTGAGCGCCGACTTCCCCGAGGCCGGCGGCATCTTCCAGAACGCCGAGGTCACCTACCGCGGGGTCGCCGTCGGCCGGGTCGACCGGCTGCGGCTGGCCGCTGACGGCGTGCACGTCGACCTCCGGCTGGACTCGGGAACGAGGGTCCCGACGGACACTGTCGCGGTCGTGGAGAACCGCTCGGCGGTGGGCGAGCAGTACGTCGACCTCCAGCCCCGCCGCGGCGGCGGCCCGTTCCTCGCCGACGGCGACCGCATCGCCGGCCCGGACAACCGCACCCCGCTGCACACCGAGACCCTGCTGCTCGACCTCAACCGGCTGGTGAAGTCCGTGGACAAGGCGGACCTCGTCACCGTCATCGACGAGCTCGGCGACGCCTTCTCCGGCACCGGGCCGGACCTCCAGCGGCTGCTCGACTCGGGCGATGCCCTGACCCGGGCCGCGACCGACAACCTCGAGCCGACCATCACGCTGATCCGCGACGGCCGGACGGTGCTCGACACCCAGCGCGACTCCGGGTCGGCCATCACGAGCTTCTCCGCCGACCTCGCCGACCTCAGCCAGACCCTGCGCACCAGCGACGGCGACCTGCGCAAGGTCCTGGACAACGGGGTGGTGGCCTCTCAGGAGCTCGACACCCTCATCCGCACCAACCGGGCCGCGATCTCGGCGCTGCTGGCGAACCTCCTCACCAGCGGCCAGGTCACGGTCGCCCGGCTGGCCGGCGTCGAGCAGATCCTCGTCACCTACCCGGACAACGTGGCCGGCGGCTACACCGTGGTCCCCGGCGACGGCAGCTCGCACTTCGGCCTGGTGCTCAACGCTTCCGACCCGCCGGTCTGCACGCAAGGCTATGGCGGCACCCGGAAGCGGGTGCCCCGGGACACGTCCGACCGCCCCGGCCAACACCGACGCCCGGTGCACACTGCCGCGCGGCAGCAAGGCCTCGGTGCGCGGCGCCCAGAACGCCCCGTCGCCCTCGGGCCGGTCCGGCGACGTCCTGCCCGGCGGCGCGACTGCCGGGACCGACGGGACGTACCGTGACGAGGTGGACAGCGCCGTTTCGCCGTCCTACCTGGCCGGGTACGACGCCACCAGCGGGCTCGCCTACGGCGCCGACGGCTCGCCGCTGCGGCTCCGGGCGACCGGAGCGCAGGCGCGGGCGCTCGGGAAGGACTCGTGGACGTGGCTGCTGCTCGGGCCGATGAGCCGATGACGCGCACCCGCTCGCTGCCCGTCCGGCCGCTCCTGCTCGCCCTCCTCGTACTGGTCGCCGTCGCGGCCGCGGCGCTGGCCGCCACCTCGCTGTCCCGGGTGTCGGCCGCCACCGACCGGGCCGACCGGCGCACGGCGGTGCTCGAGGCGGCGCGGCAGCAGGCGGTCAACTTCACCACGCTGGACTACCAGCACCTCGACCGTGACCTGGGCCGGGTGCTCCGCGGTGCCAGCGGCGACTTCCGCAAGCAGTTCGCCGCGGGCACCAAGGACCTCTCCTCCCTGGTCACCCAGAACAAGGCCGTCAGCCGGGGCGAGGTGCTCGACGCCGGGCTGGTGAGCTCCGACGACGACTCCGCCCGGGTGCTGGTCGTGGCCGACAGCACCGTCACCAACGCGGCCGACCCCACAGCCGCAGAAGAGGCACTACCGCATGCAGCTCGACCTGGTCCGCCACGGCGACCGCTGGCTCGTCTCCGACCTCCAGTTCGTGGGCTGAGGGCTGTCATGGCGCGCACCCCGTCCCGTCCGAGCCAGCCCCGGCAGCGACCGGTCGCCGGCCAGCGCAGCCGCGCCCGGCTGGACCCGGGCGGCGCCGCCCCTGTCGACGAGACCGCGGTCGCCGGTACGGAGGCCCGCGCGACGACACCGGCTCCCCGCCGCACGGCCGTGCTCGAGCCACCCGCAACCGCAGCCGTCGACAGCGCGGGCCCGGCTCCGGAGCTGCCCGACCGGCCCCGTCGGCGTACCGCCGACCTGCTCCTGATGGTCGCGGGCGTCGTGGTGGTGGCCCTGGTCCTCACGGCCACCCTGCTCACCCTGCGGGCCCGCGGCGAGGACCGCACCGAGCGGGCCCGCACCGAGGCCGTCGCGGCCGCCGAGAGCCGTGCCGTCGACCTGCTGAGCTACGACTACCGCCACCTCGACCGCGACTTCGGCCGGGCCGCGGCGGGCCTGACAGGGGGCTTCGCGGACGACTACGCGACGACGACCGAGTCGGTGGTGCGGCCGACGGCCGAGCAGGTGCACGCCGTGGTGCAGGCCGAGGTCGTCTCCTCCTCGGTGGTCCGCGCCGCCCAGAACCAGGTCACGGTGCTGCTCTTCGTCAACCAGACCACCACCTCGACCCGCGTCGAGGGACCGCAGGTCGACCTCAACCGGGTCCGGATGACCCTCCAGCGGGTCGGCGGCGACTGGAAGATCAGCAAGGTCACCGCCCTCTGACCTTGCCGGTGGGCCTCGCAGCCCGCCGTCCACGCCCGGTACCGCCTCCACGCCTGCCACGTCGACGGGTCAGAGCGCCTGGAAGAAGGTGCGCCCGGACCCGCCGTCCGCGCCCTCGTGCGGTGATCATGAAGGCTTTTGGGGGATAGATGCCTGAGAAGGCTTCATGATCACTGGCAGGGGGCCGGTCGCGGACGGCGCGGAGCCGGCTACGCCGTCCTGGCTGCTCTGGGCCGAGCGGCCGGCAGACGTGGCTGCCCGCGCCCGTCGGTCCCATGATCCACAGGGGATCGGTGGCACTTTCTCCAGCGGATCCGCTGTGGATCATGGAATCGGGCGGGCGAGCGGGTTCGGCGGGGTCTCACGACACCCCCGGGATCAGCGGAGAACCTTGACGCCGACCCCTCCCGGGTCCATCCTGCTCGGGCTGTGACATTGAGAGGGGAAGTCCGCAGGACCACTGCGGCGCAGGCCCCCGGCCCGTGAGGGTCGAGGGGGGCCTTTGCGGGCTGCCCGTGTGACGAGTATGCTGTCGCTTTGCGCTGCCACCTGACCTGACCCAGGGCTCTTGCCCGGGGTCGTCCGGCATGCGCGCACACAGAGAGTCCGGCAGCCCTCGGAAGGACCCCTCTTGGCCGCCTCGCGCACCGCCAGCAAGCCCACTCACAGCACGACGCACAGCACGGCCCCCCGCCGCATCTCGTTCGCGAAGATCCGCGAGCCGCTCGAGGTCCCGAACCTCCTGGCCCTCCAGACCGACAGCTTCGACACGCTGCTCGGCAACGAGGTCTGGAAGACCCGGGTCGAGCAGGCCGCCAAGAGCGGCCGCGACGACGTCCCCACCGCCTCCGGTCTCGAGGAGATCTTCGAGGAGATCAGCCCGATCGAGGACTTCCAGGGAACCATGTCCCTGTCGTTCCGCGACCACCGGTTCGAGCCTCCGAAGTACTCGATCGAGGACTGCAAGGAGCGCGACATCACCTACTCGGCGCCCCTGTTCGTCACCGCCGAGTTCATGAACAACACCACCGGTGAGATCAAGAGCCAGACCGTGTTCATGGGCGACTTCCCGCTCATGACCGACAAGGGCACCTTCATCATCAACGGCACCGAGCGTGTCGTCGTGTCCCAGCTGGTCCGCTCGCCCGGCGTCTACTTCGACAAGAACGTCGACAAGACCTCCGACAAGGACGTCTACGGCTCCAAGATCATCCCGTCGCGGGGTGCCTGGCTCGAGTTCGAGATCGACAAGCGCGACCAGGTCGGCGTCCGCGTCGACCGCAAGCGCAAGCAGTCGGTCACGGTCCTGCTCAAGGCTCTCGGCTGGGACGACGCCAAGATCCTCGAGGAGTTCGGCGACTACGAGTCGATCCGCGCCACGCTCGAGAAGGACCACACCACAGGGCAGGACGACGCCCTGCTCGACATCTACCGCAAGCTGCGCCCGGGTGAGCCGCCGACCCGTGAGGCGGCCCAGACGCTGCTGGACAACCTCTACTTCAACCCCAAGCGCTACGACCTCGCGAAGGTCGGCCGCTACAAGGTGAACAAGAAGCTCGGTCTCGACCTGCCGCTGCGCTCGAGCGTCCTGACGCTCGACGACATCGTGGAGACCATCCGGTTCCTCGTGAAGCTGCACGCCGGCGAGACCGAGATGCCGGCCGTGGCCGACGCCAAGCGCATCGTGCGGGTCGAGGTCGACGACATCGACCACTTCGGCAACCGTCGCCTGCGTACCGTCGGCGAGCTCATCCAGAACCAGGTCCGCACCGGCCTGTCCCGGATGGAGCGCGTCGTCCGCGAGCGGATGACGACCCAGGACGTCGAGGCGATCACGCCGCAGACGCTCATCAACATCCGTCCGGTCGTGGCGAGCATCAAGGAGTTCTTCGGGACCTCCCAGCTCAGCCAGTTCATGGACCAGACGAACCCGCTGGCCGGCCTCACCCACCGGCGCCGCCTGTCGGCGCTCGGCCCGGGCGGGCTGTCCCGCGAGCGCGCCGGCTTCGAGGTCCGCGACGTGCACACCAGCCACTACGGCCGGATGTGCCCGATCGAGACCCCCGAAGGCCCGAACATCGGCCTGATCGGCTCGCTGGCCACCTACGGCCGGATCAACGCGTTCGGCTTCGTCGAGACGCCGTACCGCAAGGTCAAGAACGGCAAGGTCTCCGACCAGGTCGACTACCTCACCGCCGACGAGGAGGACGAGCACGTCATCGCTCAGGCCAACGCGCCGCTGACCGACGACGACACGTTCGCCGAGGCACGCGTGCTGGTCCGCCGCAAGGGCGGCGAGGTCGAGTTCATCCCGGCCGGCGACGTCGACTACATGGACGTCTCGCCGCGCCAGATGGTCTCGGTCCCGACCGCGATGATCCCGTTCCTCGAGCACGACGACGCCAACCGCGCGCTGATGGGCTCCAACATGCAGCGCCAGTCGGTGCCGCTGCTCCGCTCCGAGGCGCCGTTCGTCGGCACCGGCATGGAGTACCGCGCCGCCGTCGACTCCGGTGACGTCCTCACCTCGGACAAGGCCGGCGTGGTGCAGGAGGTCTCGGCCGACCTCATCACGGTCATGAACGACGACGGCACCTACTCGACCTACCGGCTGGCGAAGTTCCGCCGGTCGAACCAGGGCACGTCGTTCAACCAGAAGCCGATCGTCGACGAGGGTGCTCGTGTCGAGGCCGGCCAGGTCGTCGCCGACGGCCCCTGCACCGACGACGGCGAGATGGCGCTCGGGCGCAACCTGCTCGTGGCGTTCATGTCGTGGGAGGGCCACAACTACGAGGACGCGATCATCCTGTCGCAGCGCCTCGTGCAGGACGACGTCCTGTCCTCGATCCACATCGAGGAGCACGAGGTCGACGCCCGCGACACCAAGCTCGGCGCCGAGGAGATCACCCGGGACATCCCGAACGTCTCCGAGGAGGTCCTCGCCGACCTCGACGAGCGCGGCATCATCCGGATCGGCGCCGACGTCGTCCCGGGCGACATCCTCGTCGGCAAGGTCACGCCCAAGGGCGAGACCGAGCTCACCCCGGAGGAGCGCCTGCTCCGCGCGATCTTCGGCGAGAAGGCGCGCGAGGTGCGCGACACGTCGCTGAAGGTGCCGCACGGCGAGTCCGGCAAGGTCATCGGCGTCAAGGTCTTCGACCGCGACGAGGGCTACGAGCTCCCGCCGGGCGTCAACCAGCTGGTCCGGGTCTACGTCGCCCAGAAGCGCAAGATCACCGACGGCGACAAGCTCGCCGGCCGGCACGGCAACAAGGGCGTCATCTCGAAGATCCTGCCCGTCGAGGACATGCCGTTCCTCGAGGACGGCACCCCGGTCGACATCGTGCTCAACCCGCTGGGCGTGCCCGGCCGCATGAACGTCGGCCAGGTCC
>CAWARY010000012.1:0-6642 GCA_963784645.1 uncultured Actinomycetota bacterium
GTCGTTGACAACGCGTCCACCGACGGCACCCGCGATTGGCTGGCAGCGCACGCGCCGGACGTCGAGGTCGTCACCGCGTCGCACAACCTCGGCTTCGCCGGCGGCGCCGACCTCGGCATCGGTGCCAGCAGCGCGCCGTACGTGGCGTTGCTCAACGACGACGCCACGGTGGACCCGGGCTGGCTTACTGCCCTGGCCGGCGTGCTCACAGCTGCGGGGAACGAGCGGGTGGCCGCCGTGACGCCGCGCGTGCTGCTCGCGGGTCGCGAGCTGGTGAACTCGACCGGCAACGAGATGACACGCACTGGCCGTGGCCGGGACCGCGACTGGCGAACCCCGGCCGCAACGGTGCGTCCCGCAGGCGAGGTCTTCGGGTTCTGCGGCAACGGCACGCTGCTGCGCCGGGCGGCGCTGGACGAGGTCGGCCTGTTCGACGAGGCGCTGTTCCTCTACTACGAGGACACCGACCTGTCGTGGCGGCTGCGGGCCGCGGGATGGACCGTGCGGTACGAGCCGAGCGCAGTCGTCGAGCACCGGCACGCCATGTCCAGCGGTGAAGGCAGCCCACGTTTCACGCACTGGAACGAGCGGAACAGTCTGGTGGTGTTCACCCGGCACGCGCCGGCGCGGCTGGTGCTCGCCGTGCACTTGCGCCGTCTCGTCGGGCTGCTCCTGCACACCGTGCGCGACCCGCGTTCCGCAGTCACGCGGGCCCGCTGGCGGGCGATGATTCAGCATCTGGTCCGGCTGCCACGAACGATGGCCGAGCGGCGTCGCACCTGGTCGCCCGCCGCGGTGCCCCGCGCCACGGTGGCGCGCTGGCTGGCTCGGTCAGCGTCCTGAGCGACGCTCCGCCCGCATCCGGCGGACCCGGCGGGCTAGCCGCTGCAGGACGTGCGCCGGGCCGCCCTCGGCCAGGTAGGCCCTCAGCTTGGTGAGGTCCTCGCGCAGCGTGGCGCGACTCAACAGCACGCCGCGGGGCGCCGGGAAGCGTCCCGCGACGTTCTCGCCACGATCCGGCGCCCGTTGCGGGGCGGCGCAGAAGGCGGTCAGTGCCGCGAGAGCCGATGGCCACGCCAGGTCGGGCGCCACCCGGGCGATCGCGGCGCGGGCCGCGTCGCGTGCCGGCTCGTCGTAGAGCATCTGCTCGAGGGCCAGCTCAAGGGCCTCGACGTCCTCGACCGGGACGGTGCGGCCGAGGCCCTCCCGCTCGACCAGGTCCGCCAGGCTGTCGCCGCGGGTGGCCACCACCGGCAGGCCGGCCCACAGGTAGTCGAGCACCCGGGTGCGGAACGAGAACGCCGTCTCGACGTGGTCGTGATGGGTGGTGACGCCGACGTCGGACTCCAGCAGGTAGTCCTGGCGGCGGTCGTAGGGCACCCAATCCTCGTTGAAGTGCACGACCGTGCCGGTCAGGCCGAGCTCGTCGGCGAGCGCGCGGGTCTCGACCGCCGCGCGCATCTCGAACACCTCGGGGTTGGGGTGCTTCATCCCCAGGAAGAAGAGCCGGACGTCGGGGTGCCGCTGCGAGAGCCGGTGCATCGCGTGCACCAGGGTCAGCGGGTCGAACCAGTTGTAGACGCCGCCGCCCCACAGCACGACCTTGTCGTCGGGCCCGATCCCGGGCACGACACCCTTGAGCACCGGGCCGGCCGCGACCGGTGGCTCAGACGGGAATCCGAAGGGCGCCACCGCTATGAGCGACTGCAGCGACCGATCGGCGTCGTACGTGAGCGTATTGACCCGGCCTAGCGACGCGAGGTGGCCGATCCAGAAGTCGCGCTGCTTGTCCGAGGCGCAGAGGACGAGGTCGGCCCGCTGAAGCTGGGTGTTGAGCGACCGCCGGTTGTTCTCGACCGCCCGGGCGCGCAGGCCCTCGTCGTGCCCACGGAGCTGCTCCAGCACCTCGAGGTGGTACGGGTCGTACACGTCCGCGACGAGGACCTTCTCGGACTGCACGAACCACGGGTGGTACTCGAGCAGGGAGCCCTGGAACACGACGACGTCGCACCATTGCTCGAGCTTGCGCAGCTGGGCGTCGGTGGCGCTGGTGGTACGAAACTCCGGGTGGCTGCGCTGGCAGACCGGGCTCAGCGTGGCGAGGGTCACGTCCGCCCCGTCCGCGAGCACCCGGGCCATCTCCCAAGCACGGATCGCCGGCCCGGCGAGCTGCTCCTTGAGCGGCTCGCCGGTGACGACCAGCACGTGCACCCGATCCGCAGACCCTCTCGTGGCAGTCACCTGCCGCGCCGGCGCGCCCACTTCGCGCCGGCCTTGGCGCGCACCTGCCCGGCGGTGGCCCGCGGGCCGAGCTGCTTCGCCTTGCGGACCCGGTGCACGGCTCGGACGAGGTACGGGTAGTCGCGCAGGATGCGGTCGACCCGTTCGACGCTCTCCTGCAGCGAGGCCCGGTCCGCCGCCACCGCCGCGCGCGGCCCGCTGACGATCTGGCCGCGCTTGTGCGTAACGTCCTCGAAGACGCTGCGCAGCTCCTCGGTGACCCGGCCCGCGCGCGGCCGGTAGGCGCGGGATTCTGCCCACCGCCACGGCTCGCGCAGCACCCGGCGCAGCGGCTCGACGGCGACGCTCCAGCGGAAACGCCGGGCGACGGTGCGCGACCGCTGGGCCATCTCGGACCGGCCGACCGGGTCCTTGAGCAGCCGCACCAGCGCCTGGGCCAGCGCTTGCGGGTCACCGGGCGGCACGACGGCGCCGAGCCGCTCGTTGCGCACCAGGTCGCTGAGTACGTCGCCCTCGGTGGTGACGACGGGCAGCCCTGCCCACAGGTAGTCGAGGACCCGGGTCCGGAAGGACAGCCGGGTCTCGGCCAGGTCGCGCGCGACGGTCACGCCGAGGTCGGCCTCCAGCAGGTAGGACTCCCGCAGGTCATAGGGCACCCAGTCGCCGAAGAACACCGACGTGTCGGTCAGACCCAGCTCACCGGCCCGCACCGTCGCCCGGTGCGCGACGCGCATGTGCTTGACGTTGTCAGTCGTGAGGTGCAGACCGAGGAACCACAGTCGGGCATCCGGCACCTGCTCCACCACTGACGGCCAGGCCTCGACCAGGGTCAGCGGGTCGAACCAGTCCCAGGCGCCGCCGCCCCAGAGCACCAGCTTGTCGTCGGTCGCGATGCCCGGGTGGATGCCCTTGAGGACGCGCGCGCGGCGCTCCGGCTCACGGTCGGGCAGGCCGAACGGGACGACGTCGATGAGATGCCGCAGGGAGGGGTCGGTGGCGTACTGGGCCTGGGTGAGCCGCTGCCGGGCAGACAACATGCCCATCCAGTAGTCGCGCTGGCGCTCGGAGGCGCAGACGAAGAAGTCGCACTCGTCGATGATCTGGTTGAGGACCGCGGCGTCGCCGCGCAGGATCGCGTCGCCGTCGACCTCGCCGGTGTGCAGCTCGATGTTCTCGAACAGCCACGGGTCGTAGAGGTCAGCCACCAGCACCGCGGAGGTGTTCGTGAGGCTGGGGAACTCCTTGAGCGTGTAGCCCTGGAAGAGCACGACGTCCGCCGAGTCGGACAGCCGGCGCAGGTCGGTCTCGTCCTGGAAGGTCGCGACCGTCACCCCCGGCACCTCCACCTCGGGTGCCGTCGGCACTGCCAGGGTGACTCGGGCCGTTGACGCCAGATTCTTCGCCATCTCGACGGCCCGGATCGCCGGTCCGCTCATCCGTTCCCCGACGCCGTCATTGCACACGACGAGAGCGTGCGAGCCCTGCTGCTGCGCGAACAACTCTTCGAGCCCGAAGGCTCGGCTCACGGACTCGCTGGCCCGGACGTACGCACTATCGTCCATCACCGGCCACATCGGCCGCTTGAACCGCGGCAGGATCTCGTGGTCCGGGCGGCGGCGGGCGCGCTGGATCTCAGCCCGGGTCTGCATCAGCGCGTCGAGGTCGTCGACCAGGTCACCGATGGCATGAAGGTGTGCCAGCGCCAGCCGTGGAACGGTCTCCTCGGTGCGAGGGTCACCCGCAATGTCGTACGGCGCCCGCTCCAGGTTGCCGCGCAGCAGCGCCCGCTTCACGGCGAGCAGCAGCGCCGGGGCAAGCACCTTCTGCAGGTTCTCGTCGCTGTAGTTCTTCACGACCATGCGGAGCGCGTTGCGCTCGTAGAGCACGTAGCGCTGGTGCAGCGGGAACCGGCCCGACGTGCCGTGCATCCGGTGGTAGGCGACCGCCCGCTCGGCCAGCACCACCCGGAAGCCGGTGACCCAGAGCCGCCAGCCCAGGTCGACGTCCTCGAAGTAGGCGAAGAAGCCCGGGTCGAGGCCGCCCAGGTCGAGGAAGACCTGACGGTGGATCAGCATGGCGCCGCCGCAGGCGAACAGCAGCTCCGCGCCGTTCTGGACCGGCACGTCGGCAACGGGCTGGCCGTACGACAACTGTTGGCCCATGCCGTAGTAGTTGACGGCCCCGTCGACGAAGTCGACGGTCGAGCCGTCCCAGGACAGGATGCGGGCCGCGACGCAGACCGCACCGCTGCCAGGATCGAAGCCGGCCACCAGCTCTCGGACGAACGCCGGGTCCACTTTGGCGTCGTTGTTGAGTAGCACGACGCACTCGGAGCTCAGGGCTTCGACGCCGGTGTTCACGGCGGGGGCGAAGCCGGTGTTGGAGTCCTGAGGCAGCAACCGCACCCACGGGTACCGCTCGGCCAACAGCTCGCGCGAGCCGTCGGTCGAGTCGTTGTCGACGAGCACGACCTCGAGCAGCTCGCGCGGGTAGTCCTGCGCCGCGAGCGAGTCGAGGCAGTCGGGCAGGTGGTCGGCGCCGTTGAGGTTGACCAGCACGACGCCGACGGTGGGGAGCGGCGCGTCGGCCGCGACCGGCGCAGGCTCCGGCTCCGGCTCCGGAGGGGCGGGCGGCATCTCGAGGCCGGCGATGGCGTCGAGCACCGTGAGCATGTCCTGGGCCGCGACCGCCACGGGTCCGTCGCCGTCCTGGTGGGCGGCCACCCAGGAACGCAGCGGCGACCCGTGGTCGAGGGCGTCGGTGCCGCGCGGGAGGGCGATGCTGAGCTCGGACGCGAGGGCGGCCAGGCGGGCCAAGTCGCCCTCGCCGTCGTCGTCGTCCTCGACTGCGATCGGAACGGGTTCGAGGCCGGCCGGCGGCCGCAGGACGATCGCACGGCGGTAGTGCGGTCGGCGCCGGTCGGCGTCGCGCAGTAGCAGGTTGAAGGCCGTGTCGAGCCGGCGGTGCATGTCGTGCTCCTGCTCGCTGAGCAGGTGGATCTTGACGATCATGAACGACAGCCAGTGGTAGAGCCAGCCGTCGGAACGGAGCTGGTAGTCGATTCCCTGCTCCTCGGCCCAGCTCAACACCTCACCCAGGTCCGGCAACCCCGAGGCCGCGTGCTCAGTGAGCTGGTACATCTCGTAGCCCAGACGGGCGACGTAGTAGGCGTTCGCCAGCTCCTCGCACCGGCTGGTGCGCGGGTCAGCGAACGGCGCGACGACGAGCACCGGGCCGCGCGAGACGCGCAGCAGCTCGGCGATGAACTCCGTCTTCCGCTCCAGCGGCACGTGCTCGAGCGTGTCGTGGCACGTCACCAGGTCGAAGGAGTCGTCGGGGAACGGCAGCTCGAAGCCGGACGCCAGCACGTGCTCGTGCCGGTCGCGCGGCGGGAGCTCCTCCGCGTAGACGTCAGCGGAGACCGTGCGGTCGTCGGGGAAGAGCCGGTCCAGCGTGCCGTAGGGGTCGCCCACGTCGAGTATGTCCAGTGGTGCCGAGCCCAGCGCCGCCCGAACGCTCTCGACGTGCTGGTACCGCGCAAAGCGGTCGAAGCTCTCGTTGATCAGCGGGTGCACGGGCTGGTACTTCCCTCGGTTCTATCGGGAGTGCCGCACGGCGGCGGCGTCGGACGCGGAGTAGCTCCAGTCCCCGCCCAGCGACACCACGCCCACTCCCTCGCGGGGGACGCCGGGGACGACGTCGAAGCGGAGCAGGCGGTGCCGGTGGTCGAACGGGTGCTGGCAGGTGTAGTCGTAGACGGCGGCAGTGAGCTCGTAGGTGCCGGCCAGCAGCGCGAGCCGGTCGACGCGGAAGTCGACATGCCCGGCGCCTTGCAGCGATTGGGGGACGTCGTCAGTGTCGCGGGTGTTCGGCCCGGTGACGTCATGGCCCTCGAGAGTGGTGATGCCCAGGCCGAACACCGGCCGCTCGACCCGCTGCGACGCGCGGTAGTGCATCCGGATGACCACCTCGTCGCCGGTGCGCAGGGTGCGGGTGTCCAGGCCTGCACTGTCGAGGACCTCGACCCGGTCGACCCGGATCTCGCCGGACCCCCAGCGGGCGTCGTCGCCGTCAGCGCCGGCGTCCTCGGCATTGCTCGGCACTTCACGGTCGGCGTGGGTCTCGTCGACGTAGTCGTCGACCACCGAACCCGCAGGTCCCACTGCCTGGAGCTTGCCGTGCTCGAGCCACGCCACCGTGTCGCAGAAGTTGCGCAGCGAGCCCATGGCGTGGCTGACGACCACGACCGTGCGCCCGGCGCGGCGGTAGTCGGCGAACTTCTCCATGCACTTCTGCTGGAACGACGCATCGCCGACGGCAAGAACCTCGTCTACGAGCAGGATGTCCGGGTCGACGTTGATGGCGACGGAGAAGCCCAGCCGGACGTACATGCCGGAGGAG
>CAWARY010000013.1:0-11646 GCA_963784645.1 uncultured Actinomycetota bacterium
GAACCTCCCGCCGCGGCGCTGACAACCACTCCCGCGTAGCGGGTCAGCGCTCGTCGCTCTTCTTGCGGTCCGGCTGGTTGCGGTCCGGCTGGAGGCCGTGTTCCAGGATCACCCGGACCTGCTCACGCAGGAGCGCGACCTCCTCGGCCAGGCGTCTGGTGCGCGCCTCGAGCCGGCTCACCTCGTAGCTCAGCTGGACGCTGACGAGCAGCAGAAGGATGGCGGTAGGAAGAACAGCAGGTTCGCCGGTACCTGGACCCCGACGGCTTGGGCGAGCCAGGTCACGATGCGGGGGAAGGCGGCCATGACGAGGACGCCGACCGAGACGACCAGCCACAGCGCCGCGAACTTCTCGCGCAGGATCCCGCGACGCAGCAGCTCGACGACGAAGACGGTGGTCACGATCGCCGCCGCGAGCCCGAGGACCGACGGATGGTCAGTCGTCATTCCGCCTCCCCGTCCCTGTCCTTGTGCCGGGTGAGCGCGACGGCGAGCGCCAGGACGGATCTCGCGAGGTAGAGGGTCGACTTGAACGGGGCGTGGCTGGCGCGCCCGCCCTGACGGCCGCGCATCGCCACCGGAACCTCGCCGATGGGCAGACCGGCTCGGGCCGCGATGACCAGCGAGTCGATCGTGTCGCCCAGGTACTCGGCCGGGTAGTGCCGGGCGAAGAGTCGGACCGCTGTCCGGTCTGCAGCACGGAACCCCGACGTCGTGTCGGTGAGCCGGGTGCCGGCGACCCGGCTGATCACGACTCCCAGCATCACCATCGCCCAGCGTCGAGGGCCGCGCACCTTGTAGGCCGAGCCGGGCGCGAACCGGGTCCCGATGACGACGCTGCAGGTCTGCAGCCCGGCTACCAGGTCGAGGACGGAGGCGGGGTCGTGCTGCCCGTCGGCGTCGACCTGGACGACCGCGTCGTAGTCCGCCCGGTGGGCGTGCAGGAACGCGGTCCGCATCGCGCCGCCGACACCGACGTTGAACGGCAGCACGACCACTGTGGCACCGGCGTTGCGGGCTTCCAGCGCCGTGGTGTCCGTCGAGCCGTCGTCGACCACGAGGATGTCGGCATCGGGGACCTGGTCCTTCAGGTCGGCCACGACCAGGCCGACCGTCGCCGCCTCGTTCCACGCGGGCACCGCCACGAGAAGTCGGCGCGGCCGGTCGCTGGGCATCACCGGGCGGCACCCGCGCTCGCGCGGCCGCTCAGCCGCCGTGCGGCCAGCCGGGTCGCGCTCCGCACCGGGACCTCCCAGAGCGGGGCGACCGCGCGCAGCGTCGGCGGCAGGTAGCGCCGCTTGACGCGGTCCGACTCGGCCAGGGACGTGGACCGATCGGACACCGTCAGCGACTGCGCGTGCCAGCGGAAGCTGCTCACCGGCTCCCGCAGGGCGACGAAGCGGCCCCGGCGCCGTAGCCGCAGCAGCAGGTCGAGGTCCATCGCGAACTGCAGCGACTCGTCCAGACCCCCCACGGCCCGGAAGTCAGCCATCCGGAAGAGAAGGCCGGGCTGCGGGACGAGGTCCGGCCCCCAGGGCAGCAGCCACACCGCCGCGCGGCCGGCCCGGCTGGTCCAGAGCGCGCGACCGTCCTCGTCGATGTAGGTGCAGGCGCCGAACGCCAGGACGGCCGACGGGTCGCGGTCGAGCGCGGCGGTGGTCGCCACGAGCGATCCGGGCGCGAGCAGGTCGTCGTCACCGATCCAGTTGCCGTACCGCTGGCCGCGGTGGCCCTCGGTGAGGCCGAGGTTCACCGCGCCGGAGAGGCTTCCCGGGTCGTCCAGCACGACGGCGCCGTGCGCGGTGGCCATCGCACGCGTCTCAGTGGACGACGGTGGGCACACGACCACGAGGTCCACCGCCACCTCCTGCGCCCGGATCGACGCGAGAGTCTGGGCCAGGTAGTCCGGGCGTCGTCCGAGCGTGGGGACGACGAGCAGGACGTCAGCGGCCGCGCTCTCCGGGCCTGGTTCCACCTGCGTCCTCCCTGAGACCGCTCACCGACCGAGCACGCTACAGGGACGCGGCCGCCGGGTAGTGTCGCCGGGTCCGAACGACGGGAGACACATGCCGACCGCGCTGATCACCGGTGTCGCCGGGCAGGACGGGGCGTACCTCACACGCCTGCTCACCAGCCGGGGCTACCGCGTGGTGGGAATGGTGCAGCCGGGCCGCCCCGTTCGCCCCGACATCGCGCCCCACCTGCAAGGCGTCGAGCTGGTCACCGGGACGATGCGGGACACCACCTCGCTGCGCGAGGTCGTCGCGGGCTGCGACCCGGATGAGGTGTACAACCTGGCCGGCGTCTCGTCGGTCGCGCGGTCGTGGGCGGAGCCGGAGCTCACCGCGGACGTCAACGGCACCGGCCTGCTCCGGCTCGTGCAGGCGTTGATCGAGCACCGCGACAGCACCGGGCGATCGCCGCGCCTGGTCCAGGCGTCCAGCTCGGAGATGTTCGGCCGGCCCGAGGCGCCGACACAGGACGAGTCGACGCCGCTGCAGCCGCGCAGCCCGTACGCCCTGGCGAAGGCGTTCGCGCACGAGGCGGCCGCGATGTTCCGCCAGAGCCACGGCCTGTTCGTGAGCTGCGTCGTGCTGTTCAACCACGAGAGCCCGCTGCGACCCACGACGTTCGTGACGCGGAAGATCAGCAGCACGGTCGCCGCCATCGCCGCCGGACGCGCCGACCGCCTCGTCCTCGGCGATCTCGACATCCGACGTGACTGGGGCAGCGCGCAGGACTATGTGCAGGCCATGTGGCTGGCCGCGCAGGCCGACGAGCCCACCGACTACGTGGTCGCCACCGGCGAGACCCACTCCATCCGGGAGTGGGTGGACACCGCGTTCAGGGCCGTCGGCATCGACAGGTGGGACCATCTCGTCGGCTCTGATCCTTCGCTGGTGCGCCCGCTCGAGCCCGGTCCGCTGGTCGGCGACGCCAGCCGGGCCCGGTCGGTGCTGGGGTGGAAGCCGGTCACTACCTTCGACGGCCTGGTGGACGCCATGGTGCGCCACGACGTCGACCTCCTCGCGCGCTGATGACGGCGCGACCATGACCGTCCTGCTGAGCATGCTGACGCTGGTGCCCGGGACCATGGGGGGCAGCGAGACGTACGCCCGCGAGCTGGTGCGGGAGCTGGGCGGGCGGGCCGGGCCAGAACTGGACGTGCGCGCGCTGGTGGCGCCCGTGGGCGCCGGGTTCGCCGAGGGCCGGCTGCCCGAGCGGGTCGCGCCCGAGTTCCCCACCGGTACCGCGACGACCGACCGGCTCCGGGCACTGGCCCTGGCCGCCGTCCGGCGCCGCCGGCTCCGCCGGCACACGGCCGGCGCCGACGTCCTGCACTACCCGTTCACGGTCCCGGTCCCGGGGCGGTCCGGCGGCCAGCGCAGCGTCGTGACGCTGCTCGACGTCCAGCACCGGGACCTGCCCGACCTGTTCGGCCGGGCCGAGCGCGCGTACCGCGCCGTGACGTACGACCGCGCCGCGCGCCGAGCGGACGCGGTCGTGACCATCAGCGACTTCTGCAAGGCGCGGATCGTGCACCACCTCGGCATCGACCCGGCCCGCATCCACGTGGCCCACCTCGGTGTCCGCACCGAGGAGTTCACGCCGCACCTCGGGCCGCGCGAGCAACTGCTGCTCTACCCCGCGAAGGGCTGGCCGCACAAGAACCACCGGGTGCTGCTTCGAGGCGTTCCGGAGCCTGCGGGCGAGGCACCCCGCGCTGGAGCTGGTCCTGACCGGCGCCCGGCCGGACGAGCTGCCCCCCGTGCCGGCCGGCGTCCAGGTCCGGGGTCTGGTGAGCCGGGCCGAGCTGGTCGACCTCTACCGCCGAGCAGCCGTCATGGTGTTCCCCAGCCGCTACGAGGGCTTCGGCCTGCCGCCGATCGAGGCGATGGCGTCCGGCTGCCCGGTCGCCGCTGCGGCGTCCGGGTCGCTGCCCGAGGTCGTCGGCGACGCCGGGGTCCTCTTCGACCCCGACGACCCGGACGCGGTGGCCCGGGGGGTCGAGGAGGCGCTGGACACCGCGGCCGCGCTCACGACCCGGGGGCTGCAGCGGGCGGCCCGCTTCACCTGGTCGGCCTGCGCCGACGTGCACGTCGCGCTCTACCGCTCGCTCGGCGGTTGACCGCGGCCGGTCGGGGGGCCGGCGTCGCGGCTGGCTATCCTGCTGGCCGTCCGATCCTCGCCCGCCGCTGCCCAGGGATGTGCTGATGCAGGTCGTGATCCTCGCGGGGGGTCGAGGCACCCGGCTCTCCGAGGAGACCCACGCCATCCCCAAGCCGATGGTGGCGATCGGCGGTCGGCCGATCCTGTGGCACATCATGCGCCACTACGCCGCCTACGGGCACCGGGACTTCGTCGTCGCGTGCGGCTACAAGGGCTACGTGATCAAGGAGTTCTTCGCCAACTACCAGGCGCACTCGAGCGACTTCACCGTCGACCTCGCGACCGGTGCGCGGACCGTCCTCGCGTCGAAGGCCGAGGACTGGCGGGTAACGCTGGTCGACACCGGGGACGCGACGATGACCGGCGGCCGGCTCGGCCGCCTTGCACCGCTGCTCGACTCGACGTTCCTGCTCACCTACGGCGACGGTGTCGCCGACGTCGACATCGACGCGCTGGTGGCCCACCACCGCGACCGCGACGTGCTGGCCACCGTGACCGCCGTCCATCCGCCCCCCGCTTCGGCGCCCTGGAGATCGCGGACGGCATGGTCACCCGGTTCCGCGAGAAGCCGCTGGACGAGCCAAGACCGCATCAACGGCGGCTTCTTCGTCGTCGAGCCTGCTGTCCTGGACCTCATCCCCGGCGACGACTGCACGTTCGAGGCCGAGCCGCTCGCGACGCTGGCGCGGACCGGGCAGCTGGCGGCCTTCGAGCCACGACGGCTTCTGGATGCCGATGGACACGCTGCGCGACCGGGACGAGCTGAACCGGCTCTGGGACGAAGGCGCCGCACCGTGGGCGCCCGCGTGACGGTGGCCTCACCCGGCCCCGCCCTCCCCCGGCCGGACTTCTGGCGGGACCGCCGGGTCCTGCTCACCGGGCACACGGGGTTCAAGGGTGCGTGGCTGACCTGCTGGCTGCGCGACCTCGGCGCCGAGGTGATGGGTGTCTCGCTGCCCGAGCCGCCCTCGCAGCCGTCGCTGTGGGAGCAGCTGGCTCTCGACGATGTCCTCGACGTCCGCGCCGACGTCGCCGGCGACGACTGGACGGCCGCGGCGGCCGGCTTCGACCCGGAGGTCGTACTCCACCTGGCCGCGCAGCCGCTGGTCTCTGTTGGCTACGCGCAGCCCGCCGAGACGTTCCGCACCAACGTGCTGGGCACCGCGAAGGTCCTCGAGGCGGTGCGCGGCTTCGGCTCGGCCGCTGGCCGTGCTCGTCGTCACGACCGACAAGGTGTACGACCCGCGCAACCCCGGGCCGCACCACGAGGACCACCCCCTCGGCGGGCACGACCCGTACGCCGCCAGCAAGGCCGCCGCCGAGCTGGTCGTGGCGTCCTGGCCGGACCGCGCCGGTGCCGCTGCGCGACGGCGCGCGCCGGGCAACGTCATCGGCGGCGGCGACTGGGCCGGCGACCGGCTGGTGCCCGACCTCGTGCGGGCCTGGCGCGGCCGGCCGGCCGGTGGAGCTGCGCAACCCGGCGGGCGTCCGCCCCTGGCAGCACGTGCTGGAGCCGCTGCGCGGCTACCTCGTCTACGCCGAGGCGCTGGCCGCGCGGCGCGACCTGCCGGCCGCCCTCAACTTCGGCCCGGCCGGGCACCAGGCGGTGACGGTGGCCGAGGTGCTCGACCACGCCGCGGCGACCTGGGCGCGCCTGGTCGGGGACCCGCCCACGCCGTCGTCGACGGTGCCGCCGGAAGCCCGCTACCACGAGACGGCCGAGCTCACCCTGGACTCCGCCGCGGCCGCCGAGGCCCTGGGCTGGGTCAGCCTGCTGGCCTGGCAGCGCTCGGTCGACCTCTCGCTCGAGTGGTACGCCGGGGAGCAGGCGGGGCGTCCGGCCTCGGAGCTGGTCGACGAGCAGCTGCACGCCTACACCGCGATGATCGGGGAGACGCCGTGACCGATGAGACCGGAGTCGAGGAGCTCACGAGCCCTGGGGTCGGAGGTGTGCCGCGCCTGCGCCGCCAGCCCCTGGTGTCGGTGCTCGACCTGGGCCGGCAGCCGCTGGCCAACGAGCTGCCCGCGACGGCGGAGGCGGGCGTCGGCGGCGGCGCCTTCCCGCTGCACCTGCGGATCTGCCCGGCCTGCGGCCTCGGCCAGGTCGGGCGAGTACGTGCTGCCCGAGCGGCTGTTCGGCGACTACCCGTACCTCTCCTCCGTCAGCGCGTCGTGGCTGGCGCACGCCAAGGAGTACGCCGCCGCCAAGGACGCCGAGCTGGGCCTGGCCGCCGACGGTGCGGTCGTGGTCGAGGTCGCCAGCAACGACGGCTACCTGCTGCGGCACTTCCTCGACCTCGGCGTCCGCGTCCTGGGCGTGGAGCCGGCGGCCAACGTCGCCGACATCGCCCGCGCTCGCGGGCGTCGACACGGTCACCGCGTTCTTCGGGCGGGAGGCGGCGGCGCAGGTGGTCGCCTCGCACGGGCACCCGCGGCTGGTGGTGGCCAACAACGTCATGGCGCACGTTCCCGACCTCGACGACTTCGTCGGCGGGCTTCGCGGTGCTCTGCCGACGACCGGACGGTCATCACCGTCGAGAACCCGTCCTTCCTCACGCTGCTCGACGCAGACGCAGTTCGACACGATCTACCACGAGCACTACTCGTACCTCTCCGCGCACGCGGTGTCCCGGCTGGTCGAGCAGCACGGGCTCGAGCTGGTCGACGTCGAGGACCTGCCCACGCACGGCGGCTCCTACCGCTACACGATCGTGCGCCGGGGTAGCCGCTCCGCGGCACCGTCGGTGCGCGCGCACATCGAGCGCGAGCTCGCCGGCGGCCTGCTGCAGCCGTCCACCTGGCAGGCGTTCGAGGCGCGCAGCCGGGCCACGACCGAGGGGCTGCGCCGCTGGCTGGACGAGCGGCACGCCGCGGGTGACCGGGTGGCCGGCTACGGCGCCGCCGCCAAGGGCAACACGCTGCTCAACGCCGCCGCCGCGCGACGCCGGCGACCTCGTCGCCGTGGCCGACGGCAGCCCGGAGAAGCAGGGCCGGTTCCTGCCCGGCTGCGGCGCGCCGATCGTCGCGCCCGCGGAGCTGACCGCGACCGAGGCGGCCGACGTGCTCGTCCTGCCGTGGAACATCTCCGCCGAGATCGCCCCGCTCGTGCGCGACCTGCTGCCGGCGGCGCGGGTGTGGGTGGCCGTTCCGGACATGCGACAGCTGGCCTGATGCCCGCCGAGCAGCTGGGCCTGCCCGGCGTCCTGCTCCTGCGGCCCGAGGTGCACGCGGACGACCGGGGGACCTTCCACCGCGTCGCCGACCTCGACGACCTGCGGGCGGAGGGCGTCGACACCGACGTCGCGCAGGTGTCGGTGGCGACCAACCGCCGGGCCGGCACGGTGCGCGGCATGCACTACCAGGTGGCGCCGCACGCAGGAGGCGAAGACGCTGTGGTGCACCCACGGCGCGGTCCTCGACGTGCTGGTCGACCTGCGCCCCGACGAGCCGACGTACGGCACGCTACGTCGCGTGGAGCTCGCGGCCGAGCGGCCGCACGCGCTGCACGTGCCCGCTGGCGTCGCGCACGGCTACCAGACGCTGGTGGACGACACGTCGCTCACGTACCTCATCAGCACCGGCTACCACCCCGACAGCGCCCGCGTCCTGAGCTGGGACGACCCCACCGTCGGCATCGTCTGGCCGCTGCCGGTCACCGCGATCTCCGACCGCGACCGGGAGGCGCCGCCGTGGCCGCCGTCGTCCTGATCACCGGTGCCACCGGCCTGGTCGGCCGGCACGTGCTGGCGGGCTGGCAGAGCGACGACTGGGCGCCGGAGGCGCCCGAGCCGGTGGCCGTGGGCAGCAGCACCGACCTGCTCGTGCCCGGTGCGGGCCGCGCGCTGGTCGCCGAGGTCCGGCCGGACGTCGTCGTGCACCTCGCCTGGACGGCCAGCGGGACACCCGGCTACCGCGCCGACGAGCGCAACGACGCCTGGGTGGCGGCCTCGCTGGAGCTGGCGGACGCCTGCGCGGGGTCGGGCGCGTGGTTCGTCGGCACGGGCACCGCGGTGGACGCCGCGCTCGGACGCGCCGGACGCCTACACCGCGGCGAAGGTGCGGCTGCGGCGCGAGCTCGCGCCCCGGATCGAGGCCGGGAGCCTGCAGCTGGGTCCGGCCGTACTACGTCGTCGACCCCGACCTGCGCCGGCCGGCGCTCGTGGCGGACGCGCTGCGGGCCCGGGACGAAGGAACGCCGCTCGTGCTCCGGACGCCGCACAGCCGGCACGACTTCGTCCACGCGGGCGACGTCGGCGCCGCCGTCCGCACCGTGGTCCGGCACCGGCTGGCGGGCGAGGTGCCCGTCGGGACCGGCCGGGTGCGCGAGGTCAGCGAGCTGGTCCGGGCGCTCGGCGTGCCGTGGGAGCCTGCTCCCGACGCCGTCGACCCCCGCGCCGGGGCGACGGCCGACCCGACGACCTCCCAGCAGCACGATGCGGCGGACACCCGCCGTCTGCGCGACCATGGCTGGGCCCCGTCCAGGACGAAGGAGTTGTTCCAGGGTGTCTGACACCACGCAGGACCAGCGCTCGCACGACGACGTCGTGCCGGCGGCGGACGAGTTCGCCACCAGCCGCGCACGGTGGCGGGCGGACGTGGCGGAGGACGACGCCCTGCGCCGCCAGGCCGTCGACCTGCAGGTCGCCGCCGACCGCCACCACTTCACCTATACCTGGGAGTGGCTGGGGGTCCCGATCATCCGGCTGCCCGACGACGTCGTCGTGCTGCAGGAGATCTTCTGGGACTACCGGCCGCAGCGGGTCGTCGAGACCGGCGTGGCCCGCGGCGGCTCGATGCTGCTGGACGCGAGCCTCATGCGCCTCTGCGGGCTGGAGCCGGCGGTGCTGGGCATCGACCTGCAGATCTTCGCCCACACGCACGAGGCGCTGCGGGACCACCCCGCCGCCGGGCGGCGTGACGCTGCTGGAGGCCGACTCGACCTCCGACGAGGCCGTCGCAGCGCGACCCGCGACTTCCTCGGTGACGCCGAGCGCGCCCTGCTCGTCCTCGACAGCAACCACACCCACGACCACGTCCTCGGCGAGCTGCGCCGACTGGCGCCGCTGCTGCCCGTGGGCAGCCTGGTGCTCGTGGCCGACACCCTCATCGAGGAGCTGCCCGCCGGCCACTACGGGCAGCGCCCGTGGGACCGCGGCGACAACCCCGCCACGGCCCTGGCGGCCTTCCTCGACGAGCGCGACGACTTCGAGCTCGAGACGGGCTGGAGCCGGCGCGCCCTGGTGACCGAGTTCCGGGACGGGATCGCCCGACGCACGGGTCCGTCATCGCCGGGCTGACCCCCGACCCGGGGGCGGTGAGCAGCTCCCGGCGGCAGCTGGCCACCGGGACCCTCGTCGTCGCCGCCGGGCTGACGGTCACCGGCCTCGGGACGGTGGCGATGATGGCGCTGACGGCGCGCTCGCTGGCCGCCCCGGAGTACGCCGCCTTCGCCGTCTGGTGGACCGTCGCGACCCTGGTCGGCACCAGCTTCGGGGTGTTCGAGGCCTACCTCGCCCGGCTGCTGGTCGGTGACCTGGCTGCCGGACGCGACGCCCGGGTCGTCACCGGGCTGCTGGCCGGGCGCACCGCGGTCGTGGTCGGCGGGATCGGGGCTGCCGAGCTCGCCCTGGCGCCGTGGCTCGCCGACCGGCTCTTTGCCGGGCACCTCGGTGCCGCGCTGCTGCTGCCGGTGTTCACCGCGCTGGCGGCGGCCCAGGCCCTGCAGCGCGGCGCGGCGACCGGGCGACGGAACTTCGCCGCCATCGCCGTGCAGCTCGCCACCGACGGCGTGCTGCGCATCGGCCTGGCCGGCGCGCTGGTCGCGACCGGTACCGACACCGTGACCTCGCTCGCGGTCGCCTGCTGCGTCTCCGTCGCCGCCAGCCTGGTGGTCGGCGGGACGATGTGCCCGTCGTGGCTGGCCCCTATGCGGCTGCGCGGCGCCGAGGCGGCGATCGGGCCGCTGCTCTTCCTGCTCGTGGGCTCGGTGGGGCCGCTGCTCGCCAACAACGGCTCAGTGCCGTGGCTGGCGGGCGCCGGTGACGTCGACGCGTACACGCTCGGCGCCTTCGCCGGGGCGATCACCCTCAGTCGGATCCCGACGCAGTTCGTCTCCGCGGCGTTCAGCCCGCTGCTGGCGCACCTTTCGCAGAGCGTCGAGGACGGCGACGAGCACACGTTTCGTCACCTGCGGCGCAGCGCCGACCTCACGGCGGTCGTACTCGGGCTGGTCTTCGTGGCGGTCTTCGCGCTGGCCGGGCCGTGGCTGCTGACCACCTACTTGGGCCCCCGCTACGAGCTCGGCGTCTTCAACCTCGCCGTCCTCGCCGCCGCGAGCAGCGCGATGTTCGTCGCGGTGGTGCAGCAGGCGAGCCTCGCCGCGCTGGACCGGTGGTCGCGCATCGCGATCGCCTGGGGTGCGGGCACAGCGGCGTTCCTGGTCGTGCTGCTGCTACCCGGGACCGCCCTGCTACGCGCGACCGGCGCGCCCCTGGTCGCCGTCGTCGCCGCGCTGGTCCTCATGAGCACCGTCCGGCCGCGGTTCGCCAACCGCTGAGGCGGGCGCCCGCCGGCGCACCAGCTGGTACCAGGAGCCGGCCACCCACTGCGGTGCCCGGATCAGTTGCACCTGCCAGCCCGCCGGGGCCCTCCCGTCCGCCGCGGCCGCCGCCAGCGCCTGCCCGATGAGCCGGTTGACCCGCAGGTTGAGCCGGACGTAGAGCAGGCCCTGGGACAGCGGGTCGGTGCGGGTGTCGCGCCGGTCCCACGCCCGCTCGACGAGGTCCGCGCCGCGGCGGACGAACCGGCGCCCCACGGCCGCCGGCTCGGCCAGCACCCGGTGCCGCCCGACGAGCGACCAGGCGGCCGCATAGTCGGCGCCGAACGCGTCGCCCCCGCGCTCCCAGGCGGCCACCAGGTCGGCGAAGGCGTCCGGGCGGAACGCGCCGTAGACCAGGTTGGACAGCTCCCGGCGGTCCGGCACGAGCAGCGCCCGCCGCCGCCGGGCAGCGCCGCTGACCTGCAGGAAGGGGTACGGCGCGAGGTGCCGGTCGGGGTCGTCGCCGCCGCTCCATACGAACGCCGGGAAAACCGCCCCCGCGCCCGGGTCGCCGGCCAGCGCCGTCAGCGCGGCGGAGGCGAAGCCGGGCAGCCACTCGTCGTCGCCGGCGAGAAAGGCGAACGCGCCGGCGTCGGGCTCCTCGGCCAGGGCCCAGCGCCCGGCGGACACGAAGTGCTCGCTGGGACCCAGCGGCGGAGTCGTGCGGACGGTGAGGTCCAGCCGGTCGGCGTAGGAGTCGGCTACCGAACGGGTGGCGTCCTCCGAGGCGTTGTCGGAGACGAGCACGCGGGGAGCCGGGTCCTGGGCGGCGAGGGAGTCCAGGCAGGCGGCCAGCCTCGTCGCCTCGTTCCGGGCCGGGACGACGACGACCAGCCGGGTGGCAGCCCCGTGGGTCACGCCAGCGCCTACCGGACCGT
>CAWARY010000014.1:0-28583 GCA_963784645.1 uncultured Actinomycetota bacterium
AAGTGCAGGTCGAGGGCCATGATCACCGATCATGGCCCTCGTGCTGTGTGGGCACCATGTGGGCAGCGAACCTGTCGCGTCGCCACGAGCGACATCGCCCGGGCGAGTCGTGGCGACACCAATGGACGTTGCCGGACGTCAGCGGACCGCCATTCTTGGATGTCCCGATGGCGACCACATGACCTCTGGGTCGCCGTCCCGAACGGGCGCCGGTGCGCGCGCCCAAAGCACCCATGACAGGGCATCCTTGCTTGCTGCGGCGCCATTCCGGAGCCGGGGCTACACGACGTACGACGTCGCCGGCCTGCGCAGCCCACCAGCGCGAGCACGATCCCGACAACGACCAGCCCCCTGCAGGCGATCCGTGAGGGTCATCATCGGCGAGGACCGGGGACGTTCTGCACGACAACACGCATCCGGCCGTGATCCCCGACTGTTCCACTCTGCCCGTGCCTGCCAGCATGCCGAGGCCGCGTCGGGTTGCCGGGCAGGGCCAAGGCGGCTTCGACCCCTATGCAGGTGAAGCCCGTGTCCGGCAAGTGGGGCGGCCAGTCGGCGTTCCCACAATCGCACGAGACAGTGCAAAGTTCGGCCGGCGCTGGGCTAAGGATGTTTCGGCAGCCTTGTCGATTGAACGAAGGCGGACGCAAGACTCGGATCCACAGGGTTGGTCATGTCGCCGTGCTTGATGCTGGTGGCCACCGTGACGCCGTCCGCGATTCCGACCACCTGCGCGACGTTCTGCGCCGTCGCCCCGCCGCCGAGCCAGACGGGGACGTCGGGGACCACCTCGCGCACTCTGGGTATCAACTCAAGCGAATCGTCCAGAGTGGCAGCCGTGACGAACACCCCGTCGGCGCCGCCCTCGTGCACCGCCGCCCTGGCCCACCACTCGATAGGGCGGTCGGCCAGTGGGACGGCGTGCGGCTCCAGCAGGTCGGCGTAGATGGGCATGGAGGACCTGATCCTGGCGCGGAAGCGGGTTGCCGCGTGACACGAGGCTGTCGAGATGCCCCAGCTCGTCATGCTGGCGCCGACCCAGGTGTGTTCGACCCGGACGAAATCGGCTCCTGCCGCTTCGGCCACGGCGAGAGAGGCCTCGGCGTCCCAGTTGACCAGGACGCTGAGCGAAAGGTTCGGGAAGGCTGCTCGAAGCTCGATGCCGGCCCTTGTCATGTACGCGACGGTCTCGAGCCCGGCGCGCCGGGTGCTCGGGTTGTCTCCCATGTTCTGCAACTGCATCCCGGTGAAGCCGGCGTCAGACAAGGCCTGCGCGTCCACGAGGGCTGCGTCGATGACGTCACCGATTCGCTCGTCACGGTGACGTGGGGAGCCAGGCAAGGCACGTAGCTGCACCATGCCCACGACCTGCAGGTCCGATGATGCCGTCTCAGTCATCGCTTCCTCCTCGTACGCCGAGTGCGGCCGTGGCCAGCTCACGGATCCGCGCCGGAGCGACCACCCCCTTCTCGGTGACCAGGCCCGTGATGTTCTCGGGCGCGGTGAAGTCGAGGTCGGGGAAGGTTCCTGCCATCGTCATTTCGGCGTCACCGGCGGGCGTCTCGATCAGGTCGAGGAAGTCCAGTGTCGGTGAAGGGCGCCGACCACCAGGGGTTTGCATGTCGGTCTTCAACAAGACGCTCAGCACGTAGAACGGTGTACCTCGGCGCGCTGCTTCGTGCGCGACCAGGGAGGTGCCGATGGTGTTGTAGCAGCCGCCATCGACGGAGAGGGTCTCTGCACCCACCACCGCGACGTCGCACTGAGCGAGCGCCCAACCGAGCGCGGCGTCGGGTACCAGTCGCACATCCAACGGCAGGTCGTGCCAGTCGGCGAGGTACTTGCGCCCACCGTCGAGACTGCGTGCTTCCGGTATGTAGACGGTCAGGCCGGGCGTGGCCGTGGCCACATCGGCAAGGACATGTGCCACCGTGCTGGAGAAGTCGTAGGCCAGGACGGATCGGTGCGCTTGCAGGAGATCACGTCCATGGTGGCGGACTGAATCAAGCCAACCGTCGAGCTCGGTCCGGAACCTCTGAACGGAGTCGACGAGCTGGTCGCCACAGTCCGGGTCGATCGCACCGGGGCGCCGCCGGCCGAGAACGGGTTGGGCCATCCGTTCGAGCCCGTTGGTGACGGCCTGGCTGGACGCCCCCCTGGTGCCGACGACGTGCTTCACGAGCTCCTCGACCGTTGCCGCCAGGTCGGCCGGCGACTGCTCGGAGGCCTTCACCACCTCGATCAGGCAATCGCCCAGGACCTGCAGCTGCCGGCTTGCGCCGAGGACCGCGCCACTGTCGATCGAGTGGAGCAGGTAGGCGGCACCGGGTGGCAGGCCTGGAGCCGCGGCGTCGGCCTTCATGGTGTGCCGACGACAAGATCGACGAAGTCACTGACGACGGACTCGAGGTCCAGCTTGTTCACCTCGATCATCTGGGCGTACAGATCAGGTGGCACCTGCGAGAAACCACGGTAGGCGCCGGCGATGCTGCCGGCGATGCAGGCCACGGTGTCGGTGTCGTCCCCGGCGTTGGCCCCGCCGACGCAGGTCAGGAACGGGTCCCCGTCGGCGGCCACCAGGATCCCGATCGCGGCCGGCACCGCCTCGGCCATGCCGAGGCCTGAGCCGACGACGTCGGTGACGGCCAGGACAGCCGCGGGGAAGTCAGTTCCGGACAGCGCCGCCGCGGTGGCAAGCTCGATGCGCTTCTCGACAGAGGGGCCGGCGACGTCGCGACCGAGCTCACGGCCGAGTCGCTCACCTTCCCGGGCGCCGTGTCGGGCTGCTGAAAGCACGTCTGCCATCCGCGCGTCGGGAACCATCGCCGCGGCAACGGCGGCCGCGACGGCGGCCGCCCCTGACACGCCGATGTTCGTCAGGTGGCTCGGTCGGCATGTTGTCACTGCGTCGGCGATAGCGGACTGCACGTCCCCGGGGTGCCTCAGGCCCGCGGGGGCGACCCGCATGGCGGCGCCGTTGCTCGTCCCGTCCGTGCACAGCCGACCTTCGGCTCCCAGGGTCTCCGGGCTCCGACCGGACTTCAGCGCCTGGATCGCCCGCTTGGTGCTGGGCCCGGCGAACCGTGGGTAGTACTGGCTCTCGCTCCACGTGAGGAGCATCCGGCCCATGCCGGTGGCGGTCAGCCCGGCCGGCTCGTCGAGATAGGCCTGGACGAGGCAGAGCATCTGGCTGGCGTCGTCGGTGATCTCGCCCGGGAGGCGGCCCTCTGCGTACGGCGAGTCCGGCGGGGGTGCCTTGAATTCCCGCAGCCACCCTCCCCAGATCTGCTCGATCTCCCGTGGGGAACGCTGCTCCGCCGGGGCGCCGAGGGCGTCTCCGATGCAGGCGGTGGCCAGGGACCCGTGCACGCGGTCACGAAGGTGGTCGCGGTTCATCTGTCTCCTCAGGGGTGAGAGTGAAGGTCGTTTCGCCCGCAAGGCCGGACGCTGTCGCATGGTCGGGCAAGGACGTGCGGGAGCCGATCGAGCGGATGCTCATCGAGGCGGCAGCGGCGGCGTAGCGGCAGGAATCATCGAGCGGTGTGCTGGACAGCAGCTGCATCAGGAAGGCCCCGATGAAGCTGTCCCCTGCTCCGGTGGTGTCGATGACGGGACCGGGCAGCGCGTCGACGCGCACGACGCCCTCCCCGCTTGTCGCCAGCACCCCGGTCGCTCCTTGCGTGACCACGACCACCTGAGGACCCGTCGACAGGGCGATCGCCGCCGCCGTCGCCGGGTCCTTGTCGAACAGGCGGTGGCCGGCGTGATTCATGAAGAGCACGTCGGTGCCCGCGAGGAGCGGGCGAAGCCTGGGCAGGCCGTGAACGGCGGTCGACGCTTCGAGGTCCAGTGAGACGATGGCCCCGCGGGCCCTTGCCTCGCTGCTCACCCAGGTGGCGAGGTCCACATAGTCCCCACAAAGGTGAACCACCCTGGTGTCGGAGAACCACTCGGGATCGATGTCCTGCTGCCGTGGCCAGTGGCAGTCGGTCATGACCGCTGTCAGTGCCTTCTCGCCCGAGCTGTCGAGCATGATGACGCAGTAGAAGGTTCGGCCGCCCTCGACCACCGTCACCAGCGACGTGTCGACCCCGAAGTCCCGCAGGCCAGCGACAGCGGCCGCGCCATAGGGGTCGTCCCCGACCAGCCCGACCATCGCCGTCGTCGCGCCGAGTGCGCTGGCGGCGCAGGTGACGTTGGCGATCATTCCGCCCGGATGCTCACCGAGCAGGGTCGCAGGGACCTTCTCGTCCCTCCCGGCGAGCACGGGCACCTGCAGGAACATGTCGATGTCGATGTCGCCGACCCCGACGATGTCCCACCGCCGGGACCCGGCGGCCGCGGCCTGCAGGGGGAGGGTCACGCCCGCTCCCCGCTGCCTCGGACGAACGCATTGTTGAGGACCACCGACAGCACGAGCACGGTGCCCAGGACACCGGCCTGCCAGGAGGGGTCGACCCCGGCGAGCTGGAGCCCGGAGCTCAAGATGACGATCAGCAGCACCGCCAACAGGGTGCCTGAGACGCGGCCCCGCCCACCAAAGATGTGCGTGCCACCCAGCACCGCGATCGTGATCGACTGCAGCTCGAAGCCTTCCCCCGCCCCCGGTCGGGCGACCAGCAGCCACGAGTTGGTGACGACAGCCCCCAGCCCGGCCAACAGACCTGACAGGCAGTACAACGCGAACCGGGTCCTGGCCGGCGACCCGCCGACGAGACGCGACGCCCGGTCGTTGTTGCCGACCTCGTAGACCCGGCGGCCGAACAACGTTCGGCGCATGGCCCACGCTGCGAGCGCGTACACCGGCAGCAGGACGAAGAGCACCTGCGTCGGGATGCCGAGGACGGTGCCGGTGCCCAGGAAGGAGAAGCCGGCCTGGTCGAAGCCCCCGATCTGGGTTCCGCCCGCGAGGACCTGCGCCGAGCTCCCGAAGAGATAGAGGGTGCCCAACGTGGCGATCAGGGCGGGGATTCCCACGACGGTGACCAGGAAGCCGTTCAGCGCGCCGAGCAGCAGTCCGATGACCAGTGCCGCCGCAGCGGCGGCCCAGACACTCACCCCCTGCCCTACGAGCATCCCCATCAGCACGCCGCAGAGGCTGAGCATCGAGCCGACGGAGATGTCGATCCCGCCGCCCCCGCCGAGGATCACCAATGTCTGTCCCAGGGCGAGCAGCCCGATGACAGCTCCGAACTGGGTCATGGTCAGGAGGTTGTCGACGACCAGGAAGTACGGGGAGATGAACGACATCACCACCGAGGTGACGATGATAAGCGCGATGAGCAGCGCCCTTCGCTCGCGCAGCAGTCCCGAGACGCGCACCCGGGACATCTGCGCCGTGAGTGTGCTCATGCGGTGCCTGCCCTTCGGGCCGAGAGCCGGTCGCTGACGACGTCGATGCCGACCGCGACCAGGATGAACAGGCCCACCAGCACCCCGTTCCACAGTGGCGGCACGCCGGTGAGAACCACTCCGTTCTGGAGGACCGCGATGAAGAGCACGCCGAAGAGGGTTCCGATGACACTGCCTCGGCCGCCGGTGATGGACGTACCGCCGACAACGACTGCTGCGATCGCCGCCAGCGAAAGGTCCGCCCCGGAGGACGCCTGCACGACACCGACGCGGGCCATGTACACGACGGACGCGAGGCCGACCAGGCCGCCGACCAGGACATAGGTGTAGATGGTCACCCGACGTACCCGCACCCCGCTGAGTCGCGCTGCCTCGCCGTCGTTGCCCACCGCGTAGACGTGGCGTCCATAGGCCCGGTACCTGGAGACGTACCACAGCACGGCGTAGACGATGACCACGAGGAACGCGACCGTCGGGACACCAAACGCACGGTCCGCAGCCGCGTACGTCGACACGGGAGGGGCGAAGAGGTCGGTCCCGCCCCACAAGCCGAACAGCGTCGTCTGCCACACCGCCGCCGTGCCCAGCGTGGCGATGATGGCTGTGACGTTCAGGAGTGAGACCACGACCCCGTTGATCAGGCCCATCAGCCCGCCGAGAGCGACCGCCAGGAGCACGACGAGCGGCGCCGGCACGTCTGCGACGGTGAGTGTCCCCGCCACCCAGGCGACAACCCCGAGCGCCGGACCGGTCGAGACGTCGATGCCGCCGAGGATGATGACGAGCGTCAGGCCGCCCGCGATGAGGGCGAGGTCGACCGAGTTGAGGACGACGTTGGCCAGGTTCCCGCTGCTGAAGAAGTTGTCGGAAAGGCTGGCGAACACGATCAGCTCGACAGCCAGCAGCATCGGGACCACGAGCTGTCGGACCGGCCGGACCCGGCGGTCCCTGACAGAGCCTTGGGGCGGCGTCGAGCTGCGACGCGTGAGGTCAGTGGCCATCGGTGTGCGCACCCATCGTGGCGGTGAGGACGTCTTCTTCGGAGGCTGACCCACCCGGGAACTCGGCGGCCACCCCGCCCTGGTAGAGCACATAGACGCGGTCGCTCAGGGCCAGCAGCTCGGGCAGCTCGCTGGAGATGAGCAGCACTGCTCGACCTTGTTGGGCCTGCTCGTCGACCAGGCGATGGATCTCGGCCTTGGTCCCGACGTCGATCCCGCGGGTCGGCTCGTCCAGAAGCAGGAGCGCCGGGTCGTTGGCGAGCCAGCGGGCGAGCAAGATCTTCTGCTGGTTGCCACCGCTCAGGTTGAGGATGGACTCGTCGGCTCCGATCGACTTCACCGACAGGCTGCGTATAGCCCGTGTCAACAACTTGTGACTCGAGCTTCCGCTGGATCAAGCTGTGGCGTGTGAGCCGCGGGAGCGCCGCCGAGGACAGGTTCGCCCCGCAGCTCATCAGGGAGTACAGCCCGAGAGACTTGCGATCCTCCGGCACGTACGCCACGCCGGCCCGCACGGCGTGCGCCGGGGACTGCGGACGGTGAGGGGTGCCGTCCAGCTCCATGGTCCCGCTGTCGGGCCGCATGGCACCGAACACGGACAAGGCGATCTCTGTGCGACCTGAGCCCATCAGCCCGTACAGGCCGACCACCTCACCACCGTGCACGTCGATGTCCACGTCGTGGTAGGCGCCCTCACGGGTGAGGTTACGCAGGGACAGCACCGGACGCTGCGAGCGGTTGCGCCGCTCACCGCGCTGGAACGCCAGGACGTCACGTCCGCTCATGTACCTGATCAGGGTCTGGTCGTCGGCTGCCGCCACCGGCAGGTCGGCCACCACCTTGCCGTCCTTGAGCACGATGACCCGGTCGGCAACGCGAGGGAACTCGCGCATCCGGTGACTGATGTACAGCACCCCGCCACCCGACGCGACATGACCGTCCACGAGCTGGAAGAGCAGCTCGGCCTCGGTGTCGGTCAAGATGGACGTCGGCTCGTCGAGGATGAGCAGCCGCGCGTCCTGGTGCAGCGCGCGAGCGATGAGCGTGAGCTGCTGCTCACCGAGGCTGAGCAGGTCCATCCTCCGCTCCAGCAGCCGGACCGGCAGATCGAGGGTCTGGAACAAGTCACGTCCCTCATCGCGCATGGCGGACCAGCGGAGATTCCCGGCCCGACCACGGATCTCTCGACCCATGAAGACGTTCTCGAGGACGGAGAGCTGCGGGAAGAACGTCGGCTCCTGATGCACCATTGCCACGCCGAGACCGATTGCCTCGCCAGGAGACGTGGGGGCGTACGCCTGTCCCTCGAAGGTCATGACGCCGCTGTCCGGGCGCACCACGCCGGCCAGCACCTTCATCAAGGTCGACTTGCCTGCGCCGTTCTCTCCCACGACAACGACCCGTTCACCTGCATGGACCTCGATGTCGACGTCCTGCAGCGCCTGGGTCGCCCCAAACGACAGGGACAGGCCCTGTCCGCGGAGCAGCAGCTCGGGCAGTCGCTGCTCCGCGGACGGTGCCTCCGTGTTGGTGTCGGGCACAGGCTCGATCAGTAGTCGAACTGCGCGTAGTTGGACTTGTCGAAGATCTTCGGCGGGCCAAGGAGAAGGGTCTTGGTGGCCTCGTCATAGGCGATGGGACGGTCGATGCCGGGCACCGTGTTCTCCGCCTCGAACGACTTGCCCTCCACGAGCTGCTGGTTGGCCCACACCGTGAGGTACCCCAGCTCGGGAACGTCCCACAGGACGGTCTCCTTCATGACGCCGGAATCTATGAACGGTCCGGCAGTCTTGGGGGAGCCGTAGCCGATGACGGCGACCTTCCCGGCCTTGTTCGCGTTCTGCACGGCCTGGCTGACGCCGGGGACCGCGGTGGACGGAACGGCGACGATGCCCTTGATGTCGGGGAAGGCGGTCATCAGGTTCTGGGCCTCCTTGAGGGCGAGGGCGCTGTCTGTCGCATGCCGGACCCCACCGACGAACTCGATGTCGGGGTACTTCGCCTTGGCCCGCTCCTGGATGAACTTCGCCCATGCGTCGAGGCTCGCCGTGTCCGGCGCCCCCGACACGATGCCGAACTGTCCCTTGTTGCCCATCTGCTCGGCGAGGCTGTCCATGACCGTGAAGCCAAGGTCCTCGTCGGTCGCCTGCGAGACAAACACCTGCCGGTCGCTCGTCGCCGCGTCTGCGTCGGACGTGGTGACGACGACGCCCTTCTCGCGGGCCTTGGTGATGGCTGAGTTGATGGAGGTGGGGTCAAGCGGCGAGATGGAGATCGCGTCATATCCCTGCTGCACGAGGCTCTCGAAGATGCGCAGCTGTTCCGCGCTGTTCGCGGTCGAGGGCCCGGACATCTTGAACTCCACGCCGAACTCGGCAGCTGCCTTCTGCGCGCCGGCTTCGAAGCCCGCGTAGTAGGGGATGCCGGTGATCTGCGGGATGAAGGCCATCTTCAGCGTCTCCCCGGATTTCGAGGAGGCATCACTGGCCGGAGTGGCGGTGTCGGGGGTGTCGGTGCTGCCACAGGCGGCCGTGGCGAGTATGACTGCGACTGCCGCGAGGCTGGTGAGGTATCTCGATCGCTTCACTAGAGCTCCTGTCGGGCCTCCGGTGTGCCGGAGGGTGGAATGGAGGCCGACAGGAGCCCGGGGCGGGGCGTCCTCGCTATGGTCTCCGGGACTGGTGCGCTGACTATCGCGATAGGTTCCTACCAATGTCAAGAGTTGTCGGTACCAATAAGGTCTCGGCGCCGGATGCGCCTCCGGCCTACTCCCGCGTGGCCTCCGCATTGCGCGCGGACATCGACGAGGGTCGGTGGAAGGTCGGCGAGCGCATGCCCACGGAGGTCGAGCTGGCCGCGAGCTTCGATGTCAGCCGCAACACAGTGCGCCAGGCCCTGGATGTGCTGCACTCGATGAATCTCGTTCGCCGGCAGCAGGGCAGCGGCACATTCGTGGCTCCGCACGGCCTGAGTCACGCCATCGGAGAGTTGAAGAGTCTTACCGACGTCATGCGCGAACGGGGGCTGCATCCGGGCACGGAGGCCGTCGTCGTTGCTCCGGACCCTGACCCGCCGGTCGACGCCGTCGACCATCTCCAGAGCTCCGCGACATGGTGCATCTCCCGGCTGAGGACCGCCGATGGGCAGCCGTTCTGCAACATGAGGTCGTGGGTCGCGCCGGACGTCGGTCGGCGGTTGACGGTCGAACGGCTGACGGAGGCCGGATCTCTGTACAGCGTGTTCCAGGACGACTTCGGGATCCTGCTCAGCGAGGCCACTGAGATCATCCGCGCGGAGGCGGCCACGGCCGACGAGGCGTCGGTTCTCTCCGTGCGCCGGGGCTCGCCCCTCATCGTGATCTACCGATGGGTCTCGGACAACCGTGGCCGCCCGGTGGAGTACGCCCGAGCTGCAGCGCCGGGGGACCGCTACCAGTACCTGGCCAAGCTGCGCGCATAGCAAATGCGTCCTCACACTTGCAGGCGCCGTTGCGTTGTCACGGTTCCCACGTCATTGCCGTTCAGCGTCACGCGCAGGGGCATGTGCGACTCCACCAGTACGTCAGGGTCACAGGGTGGTACGTCGATCGCGAGTTGCCCGGTCATCGGGTCGACACGAACGCTGGGGGTGACGCACTCGCGCCGGATCCAGAAGTCGGCGTAGTCGCCCAACGTCATGCGAGGGAGGGAGAGGTCGTCCGCGAGCGCACAGATCGAGGGCAACACGTGATCGGCCATGCGCCCCAGCACTTCCGGGTGCCCGTACACGTGGGCCGGAAGCCCGCGGCGGACCTGGCCGCGGATGGCGGTCAGGTAGTGGTGCCGGACATCATCCGGTGTGGGAGCCGGTCGGCCGACCTCCTCAGCCCAGACCGTCGCACGCTCCGGTGAGTAGGGGTGCACCGGCACCTGCAGCACGTCGCCGTCTGACCGGAAGGGTAGTGAGTCGAAATCCAGCCCGAAATCGGAGGAGTATCGGTAATCGAGGTCGCGGAGTGCCTCACCGAGCGCGCGGTTCCAGAGTCCACGGGGGGCGACGAACGACGTGGGAACCCTGCCTACGCTGTCCCGCATCCACTGCTCGGCGCGCCGGAGGTTCTCGCGGTTCTCGTCCCGTGTCCCCATCAGCGTGTGAAGCCAGGCGTGCTGGCCGATCTCCATGGACTCCGACCAACCGTCGAGCGCACCCGGATGGTGGTGGCTGTAGTCACCGTTGAGAAAGAACGAGGCGGGCAGCTGCTGTCGTGTCGCTTCGTGGGCCAGCCGGCGGGTGTTCTCGCCGTACACGCCGTCCACATCGACCCTGAAGATGAAGACGGACGACGCACCCCGAGGAAACCGGTTCATCGTCACCCAGGGCATCCCGGCCAGCTGGAATGCCGTCCGGATCATCCGCAGCAGCGTGTCGGCGATGGTCGCCTTGTCCACGGAGGCAACCCGCTCGGTCATCGGGCTGTAGTCGCAGAAGGCTCGTAGCCGGTCTCCCGGCGCCGCCAGAAGGGCGGTCAGCGGTACTCCGGACACCACCAGTGCACCGCGGCCCCGGTGAATGGTGAACACGGCCGGGAAGCGGTCGGGATCCAGGTCGTATTTGACCACTCGATCCTCGTGCAGTCGTAGCTCGCCGCGACCCTCGCACTCGAACATGGTGACAAGTGAAGGCGCGTACGCCCGGGTGCTGTGTTCTGGCGGCAGGAACCCCGTCACCGATGCAGAGAAGGACATCGGGAGCAGCGACTCACCCGGCTCAGCACCACTGACGACCGCGACCCCACCGGATTCGACGAAGTCGGCGACCCAGTCGGGCAGGGCGCCAGTGAGCACGACCACGGGGGCAGACGACGCACCCTCCGACCTGTGGGCGATGCGTTCCTGGTCCAGGACTCGGGTCCACCCGGGATCCGTGTCGACACGACCAACAAACACCTCGCGCACGGGTCTCCTACTGGCTAGTCGTGCCGAGAGCCCGCAGACTCCGCCGGGTCTCTTCGTCACAGAACGCGACATCGAGTGCGGCGTCGCTCATCGCCGCGAGGTCCGCTGGGGTCAGTCCCATCTCGTCCCGGATGACGCGACGCTCCTCGGACAACGGGGCTCCAGTGGTCACGGGGTCGTCGTCGCCGAGCACGACGCGGAGCCCGGCCGCCAGCATCGGCTTCAAGGGGTGTGACGGTAGGTCCGGGACGGCACCCGTGAGCACGTTGGACGTCGGGCAGACCTCGAAGCAAAGGTTCACCGCGGCGGCCCACGACAGAACGTCACGGTCGAGGACGACGCGGCTGCCGTGCCCGATCCGATCGACCCCGAGCAGCTCGTGAGCCTCCCGGGCGGCAGCCGCAGGTCCGGCTTCGGCGGCATGTGCGGTTGCGCCGAGACCTGCGTCCCGCGCGGTGGCGAACGCGCGCACGAACGGTGCGATGTCGGGGTAGCGCTGCTCGTCGCCGGCGAGGTCCACCGCAGCGACCCCGTCCCCGTGGAAGCGCACCGCGACGTCCGCGACCTGCATCGCGGCGTCCTCGTCGAACTCGCGCAACATAGCCAGCACGAGAACAGCCGGCATGCCCGTGGTGGCGACACCGTCTGCAAGTCCCTGACACATGGCCGACACGACAGCATCCAGCGGGAAGGCGTCGCGCACGTGCGTGGTCGGTCCGGCGCGCAGCTCCAGGAAGGCCGTGCCGTCAGAAGCGGCATCCTCGACCGCCTCCCGGGTGACCCGTGCCAGACCTGCGGACGACCCCAGCACGGGATAGACAGCAGCGACATGGGCGAGGTACTGCGTGAGGTCGCCCTTCTCCGGCATCCGCAACGCGGCTTCCCAGCCATCGGGCGGCTCGGCGACGCCACTGGCTGCCGCGAGCTCCCTGGCCGTGGCCGGCCGCACCCAACCCTCCAGGTGCGTGTGCAGGTTCATCCGCAGACCAATCACGCCGGAGAACCCATCCGGTGCGCCGCCTCCAGGGCGATGTCGATGCTGTGCTCCCAGCCGGTCGCCAGCTGCGTGTTCTCACCCTCGCCGCTGTACTCCGTGGCGCTGGCGACCAGGTTCCCGGAGACCCCGCAGATCATGCCGGCGCGGAGCCCGCGCAACCTGGCCACCGTGAACAGCGCCGAGCTCTCCATCTCGACGTTGAGCAGACCGAGGCCCGTCATCCGGGCCAGCCACTCCGGCCCCTCTGCATAGAAGGCGTCGTCGGAGACGTTGATCCCGACATGGACCCGGATCTGGCGTGCCGCGGCGGTTTCTCGAGCGACCTGAGTGAGAGCCGTCGTGAGCTCGGTGTCGGGTACTGCCGGATAGCCCAGCGGGGCGTACGCGAGGGACGTGCCGTCGTTGCGGTAGGTCCCCGTGTTCACGATCAGGTCACCCACCGCCACGTGGGCCTGGAGTGCTGCGGTGCTCCCCACCCTGATGAACGTGTGCACGCCACAGCGGGCGAGCTCTTCCACGGCGATGGCCGCGGACGGGCACCCGATGCCGGTGGACATGGCTGTGACGCGCATGCCCTTGTAGGTTCCAACCACCGTGCGGTACTCCCGCGCGTGCGCCACCTCGACGGGGTCCTCGAGCTTGTCCGCGATGAGCTGGACGCGGAACGGGTCGCCCGGCATGAGCGCCACCTCTCCGACCTCTCCCGGCGCGACCTTGATGTGGTACTGCCGCCCGAGGGACCCCTTGGGTGCCTGGTCCGCGGTGGGCTCCTGGTTCGTCACGACTCTCCTGTCACGTGGTGATCGATGCGGTCAGGGCTCGACACGCCGCGACGGCCATGTCGTGGATGAAGCTCGATTCGGCGGTGGCGGTGTCGGTGGTGTCGGTGGTGCTGACAGCACGGCGCGGATCAGCCAGCAGTGCTGCCGCGCGGACCCCTCGTACCGAGCCGACGACGAAGAGCGCGGCGCACCGCAGCTCCTGGCACGAGGTCGGAGGACCACCGCTCGTCGGGTGACCGAGCACATCAACGGTCTCGACGACGCCGTACGACGCGGCCGCACCCGATGAGTCGGCGAGGGCAGCGCGCAGTCCTGGGTCCGGGATGGCGGGGAACTGAGGTGGCGCGTATTGAGCGCTCGTGCCGTCCCGTCGAACGGCGCCATGGGGCAACAGCCACGGGGTCGACGAACCAGCGAGAGTCGCCGTCCCGAGGAGCACCATCGCTCGAGTGCCGGCGCGGGCCAGCTCCTCGACGGCGATGGCCAGCGGCGGCGCACCGATCCCTACTGTCGTCACCAGCACGTCCTGCCCAGCCCATGCTCCGAGGTGACTGACGTACTCGCGCCGTGACGCGAGGGGACGCCCGCTCACGGCTGCGACGATGGGGGCAGACCCCAACTGCGGGTCGACGAGGAGAGCCAGGTGTGGGACAGCCGACGTCGGCACGCCCAGGTGGTAGAGCTCAGCCACGGTCGCCTCGCACGATCTCGCCCATCCCGGCGACGGCCAGTCGGCACAGGTCGCCGTCGTCTGTCCACGCGGCGCCGTCGTGGCTGATGTCGTTGATCTTGACGATGGCGCCCGCCCGCCATCCGTGCCGGCTGGCCATGCTGAACAGCACGGCGGCCTCCATCTCCGAGGCGAGGACTCCCAGCCGTTGCCAGGCTCGCCAGGCGGAGCGGAGCTCGTCCTCGACCGCACTGCTCGCGGGATCCACCTCGCCGAAGAACGAGTCCTTGGTGTGCAGCACGCCGCACCGGACCGCCTGCCCCTGGCTCGCGGCCGCGTGGAGCAGCGCGTCGACGACTGTCGGGTCGGCGACTGCGGGCCAGGAGGGTGGCAGCAGGTACGCCGAGGCACCCTCGTGCCGGACGGCGCCCGAGGCGACGATGATGTCGGACGTAGCGACGTCAGCCGCGACGTGGCCCGCTCCACCGACCCGTAGGAACGTGTCCACGCCGCGCTCCGCGAGCAATGTGACGCTCACGGCGACGCTGGGGCCGCCCATCCCGGTGGCTGCGACGAGCACGGGGGTGCCGTCGAGGGTGCCGACCGCCTCCACGAAGGGCGGCGCGTGCCGGGTGACCACAGGGTCCTGCAGGTGCTCCAGCAACCGCTCGACGCGACCCGGATCTCCCGGGAGCAGCGCGTACCGGGGTGTTGCAGCGACTGCGTCGACCGTCATCGTCCGGTGGTCCCGTCGCCGGCGAAGCGCGCGGCGGAGTCGGCCCGCCACGACCGGAGGTCCGTCGGGCCCGCCGGAGGAGGCACCTCGTCGAGCATCTCGGTCACGACCCGCGTCACGACGTCTGCCGCATGGTCGAACAGTCGCCGACCGTCCTCGGCGGATGCCTGCGTGACGCGCCGCCCCACTGATCCCGACGCTGACTTGCGGCTCATGTCGTACGCGAACGTCCACGGGAACTCGTCCTGGTCCACAGCGCGGTCCATGCGGACGAGGTCTGGGCGCAGGTGCAGCATGAGGGACGTCTCGGCCCAGTTGGCGTGGAACTCTGATCGCGCCTCGGTCGCGTCGGACGTCACGTCCTCCCAGAGATCTGGACTGAGATCCCACCAGCTGCGCCCCGCGACGCTCACCTCGGGGCTGAGGGCAGCCACCAGCTCGTCCACCGCGTTCCAGAGGACCCCGGTGTTGCCGAGGTGACCGTTGAGGAGGAACACCTTGCCGAACCCGGCCGACGCCAGCCAGTGCCCTATGTCCTCGAGCACCGACTGCGCTGTGGGCGGTGCCAACGCGACCGTGCCGGGGAAGGCACTGCTGTGCCCCTGCGACGACGAGTAGAGCACCGTCGGGGCGACGACGACGCCGGTACGCCGGGACACCTCGAGGGCGAGGGCCTCCACGACGATGCTGTCGACGAGCAGGGGGAGGTGCGGCCCGTGCTGCTCCACCGCCCCGACCGGTAGGAGGACCAGCCGCGTCGGCCCGGTGCAGGACACGACATCGACCCAGCTCAGCTCACCGAGCAGCACCGCGTCGCTCACATGGTCCTCCGAAGGTCTTGTCAGGACGATAGGTTGTCATGTTAACCTGCCGAATCCCCGGAGGGGTACGCGTCGCCGATCGGCGACGCCCACAGTGAGAGGACGCACCACGTGGATCCGAGACCTGGCTCGACGCGATTCCGCTGGCTGCTCGCCGTAGGGCTCGCGACCGCGATGCTTGCTGCTGGTTGCGGCAATGATGACACTGCCCCCGCCGATGACGCCGGCGCTTCGTCGTCCTCGAGCGCGGCGCCGTCATCCGAGGAGAGCGCCGAGCCGGTGAAGGCAGCGGTGACGCTGGACGAGCTGTGTGCGTCCGACTTCGCCGACGTCGAGGCTCCGGCAGGCTTCAAGGCCGGCCTCGTGACAGACGTCGGCACCGTCAACGACGGCAGCTTCAACCAGTTCGCCTACGAGGGGCTCAAGGCCGCCGAGGCGTGCTTCGGCATCAAGACGGACTTCATCGAGACCGCCAACCAGGCTGACTACAACAACAACCTGACGACCATCCTCTCTGGCAAGCCGAACGTCGTGATCACGACCGGCTTCCTCCTTGCCGACGCGACCCTCAAGTACGCCAAGAACAACCCTGACGTGGGTTGGGTGGGCATCGACCAGTTCCAGGCCAAGTACCCGGACAACTACGTGGGCATCCTGTTCCGTGAGGACCAGGGAGGCTACCTCGCCGGGGCTCTCGCCGGACTGCTCACCGAGTCCAACGTCATCGGTGTCGTCGCCGGACGCGAAGACGTGCCTCCGGTCGTTCGATACGTCAACGGCTACGAGGCCGGAGCCAAGTCGGTCAACCCCGACATCGAGGTGCTTCGCGTGTACAACGCGTCCTTCGACGACCCTGCCAAGGGGGCCTCGGACGCCAAGCAGATGCTCGGCGAGGGAGCCGACGTCATCTTCGGTGCCGGTGGGATCACCGGGTCGGGGGGTGTGCGTGCAGCGGCTGAGGCCGGTTCGTGGGCCATCGGTGTCGACCAAGACCAGTACGCCACGATCTTCGGCAGCGGGTCGGCCAAGGGGGCCGACCGCATCGCGTCGTCGGCCGTCAAGCGGGTCGACCTCGGGGTGTTCACCCAGATCGCGGCCGCCATCACGGGCGACTTCAAGGGCGGGGTCTTCCAACTCACCGCGGAGAACGACGGCATCACCTACGCGCCGTCGCATGACGCTGACGTCTCGCCCGAGATCCTGGCGCAGCTCGAGAAGACCAGAGTTGGCCTGGCGGATGGCAGCATCGAGACCGGCGTCGACCCGATAACGGGCCAGCCGCTGTAGCGGCGGGTCGGAAGCCACGGAGGCGCGACGCGTCGCACGCCGCGCCTCCGTGTCCGGCCCACGAGCGGAACGGGTCACATTGCACACCGAGACCAGCACCAGCCCGCGGGCACCCCGTGATGAGGCAGTTGACGTCCTGAAGGTTAGGGGACTGACCAAACGCTTCCCCGGGGTGACAGCGAACTCCGAAGTCGAGCTGACCTTGCACCGTGGCGAGATCCTGTGCCTGCTCGGTGAGAACGGCGCCGGCAAGAGCACGCTTATGAACATCGTGTTCGGGCTGTACCAGCCCGACGAGGGACAGATCGAGGTGCAGGGGCACCCAGTTGCGTTCTCCTCGTCGGCTGACGCCATCGCCAGCGGGATCGGCATGGTGCACCAACACTTTCAGCTCATCCCGGTGATGACCGTCGCGGAGAACGTGGTCCTGGGCAAGGAGCGCCGCCGGGGTCCGTTCCTCGACATCGACAAGGCGCGCGACGAAGTCCGTCAGCTCTCCCAGCGGTACGGGCTCGACGTCGACCCTGACGCCGTCGTGGGCGACCTCTCGGTCGGTGCGCAGCAGAGGGTCGAGCTCGTCAAGGCGCTCTACCGGGACGCCGACATCCTGATTCTCGACGAGCCGACCGCCGTCCTGACGCCACAGGAGGTCGTGGAGTTCTTCGACGTCGTGAGGGGTCTGGTCGATGCCGGCAAGTCGGTCATCTTCATCACCCACAAGCTGCGAGAGGTCCTTGCCGTCGCGGACACGGTCGTGATCATGCGCGCGGGCAAGGTCGTGGCGGCAATGCCGGCCTCGGGGGCGACCGAGCAGAGCCTGGCCACGGCCATGGTGGGGCGAGAAGTCGGCTTCGAGGTCACCAAGGGGCCTGCGTCGCCGGGGGAGGTGGTGCTCGCGGTCCGTGACCTCCACGTCGCCGACGACCGGGGCCACACCACCGTCGGAGACCTGTCCCTCGAGGTCCGTTCCGGCGAGATCCTCGGGATCGCTGGAGTCGAGGGCAACGGACAACGGGAGCTCGTCGAGGCGCTGGCGGGCATGCGGACACCGCTGGCAGGGTCGGTGGAGATCCTCGGGCGTGACACGACGGGGTGGTCACCACGGCAGGTGGAGATGCTCGGGGTGGGGCATGTCCCCGAGGACCGCGGCAAGCACGGGCTGGTCGGTACCTACCCGATCACCGACAACCTCATCCTGAACAGGTACCACCGGCGCCAGTTCTCCCGGCGCTTCCTGCTCGATCGGGAGGCGATGACGCGCAACGCCAGGGACCTGATCCAACGCTTCGACGTCCGGACACCGTCTCCTCACGTCCTGGCAGGGACCCTGTCGGGTGGGAATCAGCAGAAGATCGTCATGGCCCGGGAGCTCTCGGGTGAGCTGCGTCTCCTGCTCGTGGCACAGCCGACCCGCGGGCTGGACGTGGGCTCGATCGAGTTCATCCACCGTCAGATCGTCGAACGCCGCGACGCCGGAGTGGCAGTGCTCCTCGTCTCGGCGGAGCTCGACGAGATCCTGTCCCTGGCCGACCGGGTCGGGGTGCTCTACCGCGGCAGGCTCGCGGCCGTCATGGGCCGGGCGGATGCCACCCGCGAGAAGGTCGGCCTGCTCATGGCCGGCGGAGGGGACGGCTCGTGAGCCCGCAGAGACCGGCACAACGGCCGCCGGGCACGAGCCTTCTCGAGACGTACTTCCGGCTGGCCCCGGTGACCATACCGTTCTACTCGATCCTCGTCGCCTGCCTCGTCGGGAGTCTTTTCATTCTCGGGGCCGGCGCGAACCCCCTCGTCGCGTACGGCGCGCTCCTTGACGGTGCCTTCGGCAGCCCGGACCGGATCGCATCCACCATCGCGCGCTCCACTCCGTTCATGATCGGCGCCCTCGCGGTTGCGCTCGGCTTCAAGGCCGGTCTGTTCAACATCGGTGCAGAGGGGCAGCTCCTGCTCGGGGCGCTCACTGCCGCGTGGGTCGGGACCTGGAGCTGGCTGGCTGGTACGCCGCCGCTCCTCGCGGTGCCCTTCGTGCTCGTGGCGGGGGTCGTCGGTGGGGCGGTGTGGGGCTTCATCCCGGGTGTCCTGAAGGCTCGCACCGGGGCCCACGAGGTGATCACCACGATCATGCTCAACGCGATCGCCCTCGGCATCGCCTCGTTCCTCATCACCTCGCGCGACCCCGCACTCCTGATCGACGAAGGCGCATCGACGCCTCACACTCGCGAGGTGGCCGCCTCGGTCCGCCTGCCCGTGCTCGTGGAGGGGACCGGTCTCCATCTGGGCATCGCCCTGGCCCTGGCGCTGTGCGCGGCCACCTGGTTCGTCCTCCAGCGCACGACCCCTGGCTTCGAGATCCGGACGGTTGGGGTCAGCCGGGATGCGGCGCGCTACGCGGGCATGCGGGTGGACCGGACGGTCATCGTCGTGATGACCGCGTCCGGCGCTCTCGCGGGAATCGCGGGTGCTGCGGAGGTCATCGGGAGCGGGTCCGGCTACCTCACCCCGGGGGCCTTCACCAACATCGGGTTCGACTCGATCGCCATCGCGCTGCTGGCTCGGGGAAACCCGCTCGCCGTCGTCCCGGCCGCCCTGTTGTGGGGAGCCCTGTTGTCGGGGGCACCCCTGATGCAGGTGCAGGCAGACCTCTCGGTAAACCTCGTCCGCATCGTGCAGGCGCTGATCATCCTCTTCGTCGCCGCCGACGCGATCATCCGTCTCCTGTTCCGGATCCGCGCGCCACGGGGGGCCGACGTCGGCGAGCCGGCTGTCTTCGCTCGAGGGTGGGGTGGCTAGGTGTCCGTGACCACGACGGAGCAGGACGAGGCGCCAAGGCCGGTACCTGTGCGGCCACGATCCACCCGGACCCACAACCTGGGCATCTTCTTCCTGATGCTCGGGGCGTGCGTGCTGTGGGTGTCGGGTCGGCTGCCCGTCGAGGACGTGACCCTGGTGTTCGGGTTGGGCGACCTGGCACCGCGGCTGCCCATCGACCCGCCGAACGCCGTCCTCGCCATCGGTCTGCTGTATCTCGTCGCCGGCTCGGTCGCCCTGGCCAAGCGCTGGACAGGCCGTTACGCCACCGTCGCGCTCCTGGCCGCAGCCGGGCTGTTCGTGCCGCTGGTACTCATCCTGAGCGTGTCGCTCGGCACGGCCAGCCAGACCAACCTGCTGCCGCTTCTCACCGAAGCGCTGCGCCTGTCCACGCCCATCGCGCTCGGCGCCCTTGCCGGGCTCTGGTGCGAGCGTGCCGGTGTCGTGAACATCGGCATCGAAGGCATGATGCTCGCCTCCGCCGGAGTCGGGTTCACGTTCTACGCCGCAGTGGGCGGAGCAGCGGGCGGCCCTTGGCTCATCGCCGCCGTCCTGGTGTCCGTCGCCGTCGGTGGCCTGCTGGGTCTGCTGCACGCGGCGCTATGCGTGACCTTCCGGACCGACCAGATCATCAGCGGCGTGGCCATCAACCTGCTGGCCATCGGCATCACCAGCTTCCTGCGCCGACAGGTCCTGCTGCCGCTGGGTGTGGGCACCGGCGTCACCCTCGGAGCGGTGAAGATCCCTCTGCTGTCGTCCATCCCGGTGGTCGGCGAAGCGCTGTTCACCGGCAAGCCCATCTTCTTCTCGATGTTCGCGATCTTCGTGCTGACCCAGCTCGCGTTGTTCCGCACACCGTGGGGGCTGCGGGTGCGGGCGGTCGGTGAGAAGCCGCACGCCGCCGAGACACTGGGCATCAGCGTGATCCGCACCCGATACCAGTCCGTCGTCCTCGGTGGGCTGATCGCCGGCCTGGCCGGTGCGTGGTTCACCCTGGAGACCGTTGGCTCCTTCGAGGACCTGATGACCAACGGCACCGGCTTCATCGCCCTCGCCGCGCTGATCTTCGGGAAGTGGCGACCGTGGCCTGCGTTCGGCGGCGCGCTGCTCTTCGGCTTCGCCTCGGCGCTCGGCAGCCGGATCCAGCTGCTCGGTGTCGAGGTCAGCGGGTTCCCCGTGCCGAGCCAGTTCCTGCAGGCGCTGCCGTATGTCGTCACCATCGTCGTCCTGGCCGGCGCCATCGGCCGAGCTGTGCCCCCCGCTGCCGACGGCGTCCCGTACGAGCCGTCGAGATGAGCGGGACGACGGACGGGCAGGAGCCGACGGCGGGCGAGCCGATGGACGGCGAGTCGGCTGCTGTCCTCGCAGCGGCGCGGCAGGTCGGGTTGTCCGTCGCACCGGAGGACCTCGCCGGAGTCGCGGCGCACCGGCGGCTGCTGCTGGGTTTCGCGGCGGTCGTGGGAGATCCCACGCCCGAGCCGGCACCAGTCTATCGGCCATGAGCGAGACCCCGATGACGTGGACGTCGACGGCACTCGAGCTGGCAGCCACCGTGCGTGGCGGGAAGATGACCGCCATGGAGCTGGTCTCACGGTCGCTGGCCGACATCTCGGCGCGTAACGGTGCGCTCAACAGCGTCACCGACGTGTACAGCGAACGCGCCCTGGACGACGCAGCGCAGGTCGACCGGGACATCGCGTCCGGCAAGGACCCGGGACCACTCGCCGGGGTCCCCTTCGCCGTCAAAAACCTGTTCGACGTGGCGGGCAGCCGCACCCGCGCCGGGTCGGTCATCGAGCTCGACCGTCCACCGGCAGCCACGGACGCGGAGGCTGTACGCCGACTGTGCCGCGCGGGCGCGATTGTGGTGGCGGCCACCAACATGGACGAGTACGCCCACGGCTTCACCACCGAGAACTCCCACAGCGGGACGACCCGCAACCCGGCAGATCTGCGGCGACTGGCCGGGGGGTCCTCCGGCGGGTCGGCGGCCGCGGTGGCCGGGGGACTAGTCCCCCTGGCGCTGGGGTCGGACACCAACGGCTCGATCCGGGTCCCCTCGTCCCTGTGCGGCACGTTCGGCCTGAAGCCCACGTTCGGCCGCGTGTCCCGGGCCGGCACGGTCCTCTTCGTCACCAGCCTCGACCACGTCGGACCGATCGCCCGGAGCGCGGCCGACCTCGCGGTCGCCTTCGACGCGCTCGCCGGCCACGACGCGAGCGACCCCGTCTCGAGCGACCTGCCGGGTGAGCCGTGCAGCGAGGTCCTCGGGCGGGGGACCGACGGCCTCCGGCTGGGCATGGCCGTCGGGCACTTCGACGAGACAGCCGACGCCTCCGCACAGGAGGTGGTGAGGCAGGCGGCACAGGCACTCGGGGTCGACCGTGAGGTCGTCGTCCCCCGCTCCCGTGAGGCCTGTGCCGCCGCCTCGGTCATCACGTCGGCCGAGGCCGGCCAGCGCCACCTGGACCAGCTCCGGGTCAGGGCGGCCGACTACGACCCGGCGGTCCGGCCGGGCCTGATCGCCGGGGCGCTCGTCCCCGCGGCCCACTACCTCGCTGCGCAGCGGCTGCGGGCGGAGTACCGCAGCGTGGTCGACGAGGTGTTCCGGGATGTCGACGTCCTGCTGACGGCCACCACGCCCTGCTCGGCGCCGATGATCGGGCAGCGGACGATGGACGTCCGCGGTGAGCAGCTCCTGATCGGGATGAGCATGGGGCTGCTCGCACAGCCTTGGGCACTGGTCGGGCTGCCGGCGATGTCGGTTCCCATGACCGGTGCCGACGGCCTCCCTCTCGGCGTGCAGATCGTCGCCGCCCCCTACCGAGAGGCCGCCCTGTTCCGGGTCGCGGCGGCCCTCGAGGCCGCCGGTGTGGCAGTCGCCGCAGGGCGGGCGGCTTGAGCAGCATGAGCAGCATGAGCAGCATCAGCGGCACGGGGGGCGTGGGCGGCATGGGCAGGTCCGAGGTCGACCACCCCGAGGTCGTCGCCGAGGTCACCGCGGCCTTCCAGGCGTACGAGCGTGCCTTGATGTCCAACGACGTCGAGGCGCTGAACGAGTTCTTCCGCAACGACCCGGCCACCGTCCGGTTCGGTGTCCTGGAGGAGCTCTACGGCTGGGAGGCCGTGGCGGAGTACCGCCGGGGTCGCCCGCCGGCCCCGCAGCGTCAGCTCCTCCGGACCCGGGTCACGACTTTCGGCCGGGACTGTGCGGTCGCTGTCACGGAGTACCTCGAGGACGGCGCACAGTACGCCGGTCGTCAGTCGCAGACATGGTTCCGGACCGACATTGGCTGGCGGATAGTCCATGCGCACGTGTCACTGCAACCCGTGCCGGGTTCCACGGAACAGATCTGAGTCAGGGTGATCATGGAGCGTCGACTGGGAGGGAGGCTGTCGTGAGGATGTCGGTCGACAGGTCCTCGCCGCTGCCGCTGTACGTGCAGCTCGAGAACGCGCTCGTGCAACGCATCCGGACCGAGGGGCTCAAGCCCGGTGACCGGCTGCCGACCGAGGCCGAGATCGAGGAGGAGTACGCCGTCTCGCGCGCGACGATCCGGATGTCGTTGAACCGGATGGTGTCGGACGGGATCGTCCAGCGGGTGCAGGGCCTCGGCTCCTTCGTCGCCCGGCCACGGCCGACGCACCAGTCGCTGCTCAACTCGTTCACCGAGAACATGAGGAACCAGGGCTACCGGCCGGGCCGGCGGGTCTTGCGGATCGAGAGCGTGCAGCCCGACGACGACGTGCGCGCGGCCCTGCGCCTGCCCCGCGGCGAGTGTCTGTACGTAGAACGTATCCTGCTCGCCGACGACCAGCCCATCGCCCTCTCCAGGACCTGGCTGCCCCTCGACAGCCTCGCCGGGAGGCTGGACCTCTTCACCGCCGAGGTGCTGGGATCGGGTTCGCTCTACGAGCTGCTGCAAGGACCAGGGATCGGGCTGGTGCTGGACTCCGGTGGCGAGACGGTGCGCGCGGCTGCCGCCAGCGCCTCCGAGGCGAAGCTCCTGGGGTGTCCGGCGGGCAGCCCGACGCTGGTGGTGCGACGGTCCTCGTTCACCTCCTCGGGACGGCAGGTCGAGTGGTCGGTCATGACCTTCGCCGCCGACCGGTACGAGTACCACGTGAACCTGACGCGGCCGGTGCCGTGAGCGCAGGCCTGCTCGTCCATGTCGGTGAGCTGACCATCGACGATGTGGTCAGTGAGGACGTCGACGCCGACTGGAAGCAGGCCGGCGGCGGCGCGCTGTACAGCGCGGTGGGCGCCCTTGTCTGGGGTGGCGGCGTGGCGGTCAACGCCGCGGTGGGCGCCGACTACCCGGACGAGCTGTTGGAGGAGATGGCCTCGCACGGCGTGGACGTCGACGGGGTCCACCGGGTGCCCGGGGCGAGGAGCATCGGGCTGTGGATGCTGTACGAGGCGCTGGGCGCGCGCCGGCAGCTGGAGAAGGTCGGCGGCGGCAGCATGCGCTGCCTGGACCTACAGCGGCTCCCCATGGCCGTCGTCGGGTCGACGGTGGCCGGCGTGCACCTGGCCCCCCAGTCGAGCCAGGGGCACTTGCGAGGAGTCGCGGACCTGAAAGGTCGCGGCGCAGTCTGCACGCTCGACCTGCTCGTCGAGCCCTACATCGACGTCGACCCGTACCTCGACGGCTCGGCGCTGCGGGACGTCGATGCCTTCCTCCCGAGTGCGCAGGAGGTCAGGGACCTCTGGGGCCACGAGGACGTCCGCCGGCTCGGCACGGCCCTGCAGGACCTCGGCGTGGCTGCGCAGCTGGTCGTCAAGCGTGGGGCCGACGGTGTCGACGTCCTCGTCGACGGCACCGTCGTGCGGGTGCCGTCGGTGACCGAGACGCTGGTCGATCCCACGGGCGCGGGCGACGCCTTCTGCGGTGGCTTCCTGGCCGGTCTCGTCGAGACCGGCGATCCCGTCGAGGCGGCAGTGCGCGGCGCGGTGTCCGCCTCGTTCATCTGTCAGACCCGCGGCGCGTTCGCCGCGATTCGCAGCATCGACCACCCGACCGCACTGCGACGCGCCGAGACGGCCCGTCGCGGCATCAGAGAGGCATCATGACGAACGACGCGCCCGTGGTCGCACCTTCAGACGATGCGCTCGCACGGTTGTTCCCCGCAGGCAAGCCCCTCATCGGCACGGTGCACCTCGACCCGCTCCCAGGCGCGCCGCGCTATGACGGACAGTCGATGTCTTCTCTCATCTCCCGGGCGGTGGCCGACGCGCTGCGATACGTCGATGGCGGCATCGACGGGCTGATCGTCGAGAACGAGGGCGACATCCCTTTCCTCAAGCCCGACCAGGTGGGCCCCGAAACGGTGGCGGCGATGTCGGTGGTGACCCACGCCGTGGTGCAGGCGGTCGGCGTCCCGGTGGGAGTGCTCTGTCTCGCCAACGCCAACCTGCAGAGCCTGGCGGTGGCCAAGGCGACCGGCGCCCAGTTCGTCCGCGCGAACCAGTGGGCGAACGCATACATCGCCAACGAGGGCTACGTGGAGGGCAACGCTGCCGTGGCCCTGCGCTACCGCGCGGCGATCCAGGCCCGGGACGTCGCCGTGTTCGCCGACGTCCACGTGAAGCACGGAAGCCATGCCATCGTGGCCGACCGCAGCGTCGAGCAGCTGACCTACGACACGGAGGCCTTCGGCGCCGACGTGCTCATCGCCACCGGCCAGCGGACCGGTGACCCCACCCGGGTCAGCGAGGTCCACGAGATCGCGTCGGTCGCCTCCCGACCGGTCCTGGTCGGCAGCGGCCTCAACGCGGACAACGCCGTGGACCTGCTGTCGGTCGCCGACGGAGCCATCGTCGGGAGCGCCATGAAGGAGGACGGCGTGTGGTGGGGCCCTGTCTCGGTGACCCGCACGCGGGCCATCGTGGACGCGGTCCGCACGCTTCGCAGGTGACATACCACCGCCGGTCCGGCCCACCCGACTCTAGGAGCATCCTGTGACCACCAGGGGTCCGATCCCGGTCATCCTCGACTGCGACCCGGGGCACGATGACGCCGTCGCGATTCTGCTCGCCGTCGGCTCGCCCACCATCTCGCTGCAGGCGGTCACCACCACGTTCGGCAACTGCAGCCTGGACGACGCGACCCGCAACGCCTTGCAGGTCCTGACCCTGGCCGGCGTCACCGACGTCCCTGTCGGTGCAGGAGCAAGTGGTCCCCTAACCGGCACGTTGGAGCTTGGGAACTACGTCCACGGTGCCTCGGGTCTGGACGGGCCGCAGATGCCCGAACCTGACTTCGACGTCGACCCCCGGGGCGCGGTGCAGCTCATGCGTGAGGTTCTCGAGGCATCTCCGGAGAAGGTGACGGTGGTCGCCACCGGTCCGATCACCAACGTCGCCGCGCTGCTCCGGGACCACCCGGAAGTCCGGAGCCGGATCGGCGAGATCGTCTTCATGGGCGGGTCGACCGAGCGCGGCAACCACACGCCCTATGCCGAGTTCAACACCTTCGCCGACCCCGTCGCCCTGGAGATGGTCCTAGCTGCCGGGCTGCCGGTCACGATGGTGGGACTGAACCTGACCCATCAGGCGTTGGCGACCCCTGACATCGTGTCCCGAATGCAGGCCATGGAGCACGAGGTGGGTCGTGTCGCAGCGGCCTGGATGGGCTTTTTCGGGTCGTCCTACCGGGCAGTGTGGGACTTTACCGCGCCGCCGGTCCATGACCCCTGCACGCTGTTTCACCTGATCGAGCCCGAGTCATTCGAGTACGTGGAGTGCTTCGTGGCGGTGGAAACCGAAGGCCGGTGGACCCGGGGCGCTACTGCTGTCGACCTTCACCGTCGGTGGGCCCGGGAACAGAATGTACGAGTCGCCACTCGCCTCGATCCCGACAGGTACTGGCAAGTAGTTCTGACCGCGCTGGATGAAGTCGGCCGCCGTTAGCCTCTGGATCGCGGTCCGCCGGGTATTGCTGCAACCTGATGGGCGCAGTCGGCGTCCGTGGTGGTTCGCGGCAGGTCACCGTCGTCGGCATAACGCTCTGACCTGCGGCGACGTACTACAAGGGACCACCCCGTACCCCCTCCGACGGACTCCGGGTTCGCGGGAGAAGCCGGATGTGAACGGCGGCTGAAATTTGACCCCCTGGCGACGGTTAAATATTGACCCCCTGCGTCTGTTGTTGATGGTCAGTCTTCGGTTGTGGCCGCGGCGGGGACGCGGCCGAGGTCACGGTCTTTGAGCCGGCAGGAGTCGCCTTTGAGGGCGACGCCTACGGCGTGGTGGACGAGGCGGTCGATCATGGCGGCGGCCACGACGTCGTCGCCGAAGACTTCGTCGCGGTGAGTGACGAAGGATCCGGCCGACCGCTTCCGGCCGCTCGGGTCGCGGTAGGCGGCGAGGTAGCGCCAAGTGTCGTCCTTGGCCCGCCGTTTCATCACCCACGCCACTGCTGCACCCGAACCTTCTCCTGGACCGTCCTTGCCCACGGACCGCCCCCGCGACGCCCGAAGGCGGGCCATCGGTGACTGACAGGATGCCACTCTGAGAGCGACTCCGCGTGGGCAGAATGTAGGCAGGACGAGCCCGGACAGAGGCGAACATCGAGAGACGTCCACGGATCGAATGGCGATGTTACCTGCGGAGATGCACGGTCGCGGGCGGTCGCCGAGGTCCGTCATTGGTCGCCGCGGCAGTCGTTCGGCGGCTCATAACCCAGAGGTCGCAGGTTCAAATCCTGCCCCCGCTACCAAAGAAGTGCATGTCAGAGGCCTGATCCGGAAGTCTCCGGGTCAGGCCTTTGACATGTGGTCCGTGGATGGTCCGTGAAATCTGCCGGACTCGGCGCCTGACTGCCTCTCACCGGAGTCACCAACGCCGGCGCGGGACGGTGGGCGGAGGGTCGATGGCGTCCTTCAACGCGCGGGCCGCGGCGACTGGCGAAGCCCACTTCGGGTCGCTTTTCAGGGCGCCGGCGCGAGCCAGCTCGGTCAAGGCTTTGAGCACCCGACGGGTCGCGGCTGGCGATCAGGTCACGCGTTGGACGCACTCGGACAGGTCGTGCTCGGTGACCGTCACCCGGTCGACGACCTCCACCGCGACCGCGCCGCTTCCGGCCGCCCTGCGTTCCTCGTACGCCGCGCGTCGGCAGGCCTGCGAGCACCAGATCGCCGCGCGACCTCGACCCTTCTGCGGCACCGGAGACTTGCAGCGTGGGCACGGGCTCACAGACCCCTTGGTGGGCATGCCCGAGGCTACGATTTTCGTACGGACGGAACACCTGGAGCACCTAGTGCAAGAGGTGTGACGGCTTGCGATCTTCGATCGCTGCTCGCCAACCACGGGGCCTCGTCCTGCGGCACGTCGCACGACCGATCCGGCCTCGACATTGTCTGCGGGGCCGAGGAGGTCGCCGGTCACCCAGAGTGCTTCAACCGGCCAGCCCATGTCCGTGCCCCGGAACCGCAGCTGCTCGGAGGACACCTTAGCCGTCTCCATGAGGTGCCCAATCGCCGTCGAGCGCTTCATGTTGGCAATCCTGGCGGTCCCTGCTCCCGGCGTCGACCCGGTCACGAACACGCTACGTGCCGAGGCGGGGTGTCTCCCGAGAGCGACATCTGGGTTGCGCCACGGGCGCTCGGTAGTGACGGTTATGTTCGCCCGTCAGTCGTTGCCGAACCGCTGTTGGGCGGCCTGCCGGGTCGTGTCCAGCGCGGCGCCGATCACCGTCCAGGAGTCGCCGGCCTCCCGGGCTGCCCGGACAGCGTCGCGCAACTTCTGTTCCGCATCGGCCAGATCCTGGCGAGCAGCGATGATGCGGCGGAAGTGTGTCGCATCACGAGAGGGATGGGTAGCGACGTCCACCCGGTCCAAGCCGGTGGTGTCGTGGTCGGACTTGAGCTTCATCGTGGTCACCTCACCTCAAGTAGTCGTGAAACTTCGGTCGCAGCCTGTCGGCGTGGATGACACGGGTCGGGTGGTCGGTTGGCACGGCCACCAGTTCGAGCATCCGTCCCTCTCGGTCGGGGCCGATCACCAAGAGACGGTCTTCGCCCTCGTAGTCGTACTCGATCAGCCTCATTGCATTGGCCCAGGCATGGAGGATGTCCGCGTCATCGATCCCGTGGCGTCGAGCCGACTCCCGGATCTCCACCGTGTCAAGTATGTCTTGACGGGTCGTTGATGTCAAGGAGAGATTGACGTCTATCCGCTGACGCTGGGGACCGGTA
>CAWARY010000015.1:0-702946 GCA_963784645.1 uncultured Actinomycetota bacterium
AACCACTGGTGGTTGGTCGCAGGGGCTGCGCTTCTGATTTTCCTGGCGCAGTTTGACGTCTTCGTGGTCACAGCCGCTCTGCCGACAATGCAGAGCGACCTCGGCTTCGGCACCGGGTCGGCCCAGTGGGTGCTGCTGGGCTTCTTGTTGCCGATGATCGCCATCAGTCTGCCCGCGGGACGCTGGCTGGATCGTGTGGGCGCAAGGCCCGCCCTGCTTCTGGCGGTCACAGGCTTCGCGCTGGGTAGCGTCGCGGCCGGCGTTGCCCGACGCTGAGTTGGCTGATTGGCGCCCGAGCCGTTCAGGGCGTCTTCACCGCGCTGATGATCGCTCAGGCGTTCAGTGTGGCCACGATCGCCGTGAAACCATCCGCACGAGGGCGAAGCATGGCAGTGGTCGCGACACTCGGTGCACTCGGCGCGGTCAGCGGCCCCACCGCCGGCGGATACCTCACCCAGGCCGCCGGGTGGCCCTGGATCTTCTTCCTCAACATCCCGATCTGCCTCGTCCTTGTCGTGACCTTCTGGAACCAGGCACCTGCGGACCGACCAGCTCCGTGCTCCCTCCCGGGACGCCGTTTGGGAGACGGCGACTCTCGGGGCTGCCGCCGTGGTGATCGTCTTGAGCCTGTTCCTCAGCGCCGTCCACGGGCTCGGGTGGCTACCTCTGCTGTACTAGCCGTACCGTTCCTGGCCCTCTGGAAGCGACTCCCTGCCAGCCAGACAGTGATCGACCTGACACGGCGCCCAACATGCTCGCCCTTCACCTGGCGATGCTCACCGTCTTCGCCAGCTTCCTGCTCGTCTTGTTCCTCGTACCGTTCTACCTGCAACGCGTCCTGCACTTCTCGGCTGCGACCGTTGGTCTCACTCTGCTGGCCCTACCGGCGGCGCAGATGGCGTTGGGCCCGGTCGCCGGCATCCTCACCGACCGGTGGGGAGCACGGCCTTCGGCACTGGCCGGGCTCGGCGCACTCGTCACCGGGACAGCCCTGCTTCTGCCGCTCGACCAGGACTGGACCACTCCCGACCTGGCCTGGCGGCTGGCGGTGATGGGCGCCGGTCTGGGGCTCGCCCTCGGACCGATCCAGACGATGGCGATGGCGCATTCACCAGCCGAACTCCTCAGCACCACGTCCGCGACCACCAACCTCGCCCGCCAGTTCGGCATCGCGCTCGGGCCTGCGCTGGGGACCATGCTCTGGGCCATCACCGGATACAACCTCAGCGGGATGCGTGTCGCCCTCGGACTAGCAGTCGCACTGGGGCTGGCATCACTCGCGTCAACTGTGCGAGCCAGCAAACGTGGGCGCGCTCGAACTACACAACGGGTCAGGCCGCCCTTTCGCGCGGGCGAGGACGGAGCTCGCCTACGGCGAACACCTGCGCCGCAGCCGGAGACGGGTGGACGCCAGAGTGCACCTCAGAGCTGCCCTCGGCACCTTCCAGGACCTCGGTGCGGCGCCATGGACCGACCGCGCGACCCAAGAGCTCCGGGCCTCAGGCGAAACGGCCCAACGCCGGGATTCGTCCAAGATCGCCGGCCTGACTGCCCAGGAACTGCAGGTGTCCCGGTTCGTCGCCCAAGGCCTCTCCAACCGCGAGGTCGCGGGTCAACTGTTCCTGAGCCCGCGCACCATCGACTTCCACCTGCGCAACGTCTTCACCAAGCTCGGCGTCTCCTCACGAGCCGAGCTGGCACGAATTCGGTTGGACTGACACCGAGAACGGTGTCCGCTACAGGATCCGCATTCGGGACGCTCTGCCGCGGCGTAGAAGCACACGCTCAGGTCGGAATTCGCGCGCGGACGCGTCCGGCCGGCGGCTGTAAACAGAGCTTATTGTCGACCTCCCTCGATGGCTCACCGAGCAGTCGGCGCCAGTGGATCCGTCGTCCCGGCCGTGGCCCCCCGGTGGCCCCCGAGTCGGAGATTCGGGCTTGTCGGGGCAAGCAGTGCAACGCACGGAAGCGGTCGCAGATGTGGCAGGTGGAAGCAAGGCGCACCTTCGCAATGAGAAGGTCAGGGGTTCGAATCCCCTCAGCTCCACCGAACCCGCTGGTCAGAGGCCGTGCACGGATCCTGAGACAGGAGACGCGCATGGCCTCTCAGCATCTCGTCAGCAGGAAGTCGGCGCACCGGCCGCGGTTGTCGGTCGTCTGGGCCCCTCTGGACCGCCGGGCGCTCATCCTTGGTGGGCGGACTCGATCCCGTCGTCACCATGTCGCAGCTGGCCGCCCAGCTCGGCGTCAGCGTGCAGACCCTCTACGGCCTGCGCAGCCAGGGTCGCGGCCCCCGGGGGTTCCGGGTCGGCCGTGAGCTTCGGTTCCGGGTCAGTGAGATCCGACTACTGGCTCGAGCAGATGGAGGACGACGCCGAGCGGCGCCCACGGGCGGTGGGCTGAAGGCGCACCGGCCGGTCCCGTACCCCGATCGGCACCCACGGGACGATCGACACCCGACTCCAGGGTGCTCGCGTCGTGGCCGAGACGCGGGTGCGCGACGTCGACGGTCGGCTCCGCCAGCTCAGGGCCCGTCAGGCGTCGACGACCAGGTCCTCGAGCGGCCGTGAGGAGCACAGCAGCACCTGCTGCCGCGCGATCTCCCGGGGGCGGATGCCGCCGCCGTGCTGCATGTCGACGGTGCCCGACAGGAGCGTGGTCTTGCAGGTGCCACAGACTCCCTCGCCGCATGAGGAAGCCAGCGCGATCCCCGCCTGCGCAGCCGCTTGGAGCACCGTCGTCCGACCGTCGCAGACGATGGTCCGGCCGCTGCGTCGCAGCTCCACGACGTACGCGCCCCCGGTGGGTGCGCCATCGGGGGGTGGGAGATCGGTAGGTGCTCCCTGGGAGCCGAGCACGAAGCTCTCCCGGTGGACTCGTCTGGGGTCGATACCCGCCTCGTGGAGCAGTGCGAGGACTGACTCCAGGTAGGGCGGGGGACCGCACACGAAGATCTCCCGCTCGTGCAGGTCGGGAACCAGCCGTTCGAGCATCGTTCGCGTCAGTCGGCCGACCGCTCCGCTCCAGGTCGGGTCGCCGGCATCGGTCTCGCAGATCGTGGCGACCACGATGCCGGCTCCGGCAGCGTGCATCTCCTCGAGCTCGCTACGAAACACGATGTCCGCGGGGGACCGCGCGCTGTGCACGAAGACGACGTCGTGGGGTTCGGACAGGTCGTGGAGGGTCCGGGCCATGGACATCATCGGCGTGACCCCGCTCCCGGCAGAGAGGAACAGGTGGCGGGACGCGGGATGGGCGTCCAGGGTGAAGTCACCGAGCGGGCCGGAGACCCGGACGCGCCCGCCGACCCCCAGGTGGTCGTGGAGCCAGTTCGACATCGGACCGCCGGGTGATCCGCTTCACCGTGATCGCGAGCGACTCCGGTCGGGTCGGCGCCGAGGAGATGGTGTAGCACCGCTCCAGGCGCACCCCGGACGCGTCGACGGAGACCGTAAGGTACTGGCCCGGTCGAAAGCCGAAGAGCCGGCCGTGCGGTGAGGTGAGCACGAAGGTCTTCACGTCGTGCGTCACCGGCACGACGGCGGCGCACACCAGTTCCTCGTCGAAGGTGTCCCCCAGCAGCGCCTGTTCGACGGGGGCGTAGGCCGCGGTCACCGTCCGACCTGCTCGAGGAGCCGTTCGACGTACCAGGTGCAGAACAGGTCGACCTGGTACTCGCTGGGCGCGTAGGGGCCAGCCTCGTAGGCGGGGCTGCTCACTCCCGCCTGAGCGCGGGCCACGAAGGAGCCGTCCTGGAGGTTGGTCTGGTGCCACATGTGGGTCAGCTGGGCGATGTCATAGTCCTCGCCCTCCACGGCGTCCTCGTGCACCAGCCAGGTGGTGCGCACCAGGGTCCGGTTCGCAGCCAGCGGCAGGACCGAGAAGGTGACCGCGTGGTCGGAGAGGAAGTGGAACCAGGCATTCGGCTGCAGGTGCATCGAGAGCCGGCCCAGGCGCGGGGTGTCGAGTCGACCGAGAAGGCGACGGCACACGGCACTCCCGTCGGGGGTGAAGGACTCCCCGGCCCCGTCCAGCGGCTCGCGCTGGATCCGGAATCCGGTGGCACGGCCGGAGAGCTCCTCGATGAGCGCGAACGGAAGCGCCTGTCGTTCACAGGCTGCACGCAGATCTTGGTCAGCCGCCGTGTAGCGGTCGAAGGCCGGCCGCAGTCGCGGTGGAAGAGTGTCCTCGTCGTACCCGTAGGTGGGGAACAGCGAGCAGCCGAGCTCCGGGTGGCCGTTCTCGCAGTGGTAGCACTCGCGGTTGTTCTCCATCACCAACTTCCAGTTGCCCTCCTCGACGATGTCGATCTGGGCGGCGACCTTGGTACGACGCAGCTCGTGCGGCCTCATGTACGGCTCGATGCGAGCCGCGAACTCGTCGAAGTCCGGCGGGGCGTCGGCGGCCAGGCAGAGGAAGAGCAGCCCGGCCACACTGCGCACGTGCGCGGTCTTGAGGCCGAAGCAGCTCCGGTCGAAGGTGGACGGCTGTTGTCCCGCGTGAAGAAGGGTGCCGTCCACCCCGTAGGTCCACTGGTGGTAGCCGCAGACGATGTTGCCTACGGAGCCGACCCCGTCGAGGATCCGTGCTCCCCGGTGCCGGCAGACGTTGTGAAAGGCCCGCACCTCGTCATCGTCGTCGCGCACCAGGATCACCGAGGAGGTGCCGACCTCGACGGTGCAGAAGTCCCCCGGCTCGGGGATCTCGGCGTCGTGTCCGACGAAGATCCAGTGCCGCCCGAAGATGACCGCTAGATCGGTCTCGAAAACTTCGCGGTCGGTGTAGAAGGGCGTGTCCAGCGGTCGGCCGGGAACGCGCGCGGCAGCCAGCTCGGCCACGGCGTTGCGGTGGGCGAGAGATGGGGCGAGGGCGATCATCAAGTTCTCCGTCGGGTCAGGTGTCGAGGTCGTGTCCGCAGGGTCAGAGTGGGGAGGCAGAGACGCATCGCGTCGTAGATCGCCGCGTGGACGTTGCGGCTGCTGACCGCGTCCCCGATCCGGAACAGCTGGTAGCGGCCGGCCGGGTTGGTGGTGACCGTCTGAGGACGTCCGGCGATCAGGGCGTCATGGTCGACCTCGCCCAGGTTCCGCGAGCCGGGGACCAGGTCGAGATAGAGCTCGTCGTTGGGCAACGTGCCCTGCTCGACGACAACGGAGTCGACCACGCGCAGCGACTCCCGCTCGGCGTACTCGCTCCACAGGTGGGCGATGAGCCGACCGTCGACACTCCGGCTCACCTGACGCAGCTGGTGGGCCAGCGTGATCACGACGTCGTGTTCGGCATAGGCACGCAGGTACGCCGGGGAGTTCATGCTGCCCACCCCAGGGGCAATGGTGCGCTCGGGGGTCACCAGCTCGACCCGGGCGCCGTCGCGGGCCAGCAGCTCAGTCGCGTCATGGGCGGGCTCGGCGCCGTTGTCGTCGTAGACCAGCACGTCACCGGTCGGTCGTGAGGTTCCGTCCATCACATCCCAGGTGTCGAGCACCAGCTCCTGGCCTGAGTGCAGGAAGGACCGCTGAGGGCGGCCACCGGTGGCCACCATGACGAGGTCGGGGTCGTGAGCCAGGACGTCGGCGCGCTCGGCGAAGACCCCGTAGCGGAACTCGACGCCGGCGAGCTTGGCCTCCGCGACCCGCCAGTCGACGATCCCGATCAGGTCCCTTCGCCTGGGAGAGGCCGCGGCGAGACGCAGCTGTCCGCCGGGTTCGTGGGCGGCCTCGAGGACCACGACTTGGTGGCCCAGCTCACCGAGGACTCGTGCGGCCTCCAGCCCCGCGGGACCGGCGCCGACGACCACGGCCCGGCGGCCGGTCGCCGGGCGCAGGGTGATCTGGTGCACGAGGGTCTGTTCCCGGCCGGTCGCCGGGTTGTGGATGCACTTGGCATCGCCGGAGTCGTAGATCGCATCGAGGCAGTAGTTGGCGCCGACGCAGGGCCGGATCCGGTCCTCGTCGCCGGCCTGCCAGCTTGCGGACCAGATGCGGGTCCGCCATCTGCGGCCGGGTCATGCCCACCAGGTCGAGCAGGCCCTCGCGCACCGCGTAGCGGGCAGTGGCCACATCGGCGATCCGCGCAGCGTGCATCACCGGCACGTTGAGGTGCCGGCGCACCTGGGCGGCGAAGTCCAGGAACGGAGCCGTCGGGGTGCCCATGCCCGGAATGACCCTGGCCAGGTGCGCATCGCTCTCGATGGTGCCCTTGATCAGGGACAGGAAGTCGATGCCGTCCTCGACGTAGGCCTGACAGTGCGGTGAGAGCCTCGGCCGGCTCCAGGCCGCCGGGGAGGTCCTCGTCCATGGACATCCGGATGCCCACCACGAAGTCGGGGCCCACCGCGGCGCGCACCGCGCGGAAGACTCGTCGGGGCAGGGCCATCCGGTTCTCCAGACCGCCCCCGAAGCTCGTCGGTGCGGTCGTTGGTGGCGGGGGAGAGGAAGCGCGTCGACGAGATGGCCGTAGTGCTGCATCTCGATGCCGTCGAGTCCCGCAGCCTGACATCGCAGTGCTGCGGACACGAAGTCGTCGACCACCCGGTCCAGGTCCCACGGCTCGGCCCGCTTGGGAAAGCCCGGTGGGCCGGCTCCTTGGCCGCGGACGGATAGATCAGCGGCAGCCAGTCACCGGTGTAGTTGCTGGTGCGGCGGCCCAGATGGGTCACCTGGCACATGACCGCAGCACCCTCGTGATGCACGTCGTCGGCCAGTCGCCGCAGCCACGGCACCACGTCGTCGCTGTACAGCAGGAGGTTGCCGAAGGCCGGCGGACTGTCGCGGGACACGACGGCCGAGCCACCGATCATGGTCAGCGCGACCCCGCCGCGCGCCTTCTCCCGGTGGTAGAGCCGGTAGCGGTCCTTGGGCATCCCGTCCTCGGCGTACGCCGGCTCGTGGGAGGTGCTGACGATCCGGTTGCGCAGCGTGATGTGGCGAAGATCGAAGGGCTCCAACAGGGGGTCGAAGGTGCGCACAATGTGAGTGTGTGCCAGAAAACTGTCGAAGAACAGCAAACGGTTATATACGAAATATGTGCAATAATTTTGCATGATCGACCAGCGCTTGCATGTCCTTCGACTGCTCGCGGAGCTCGGGACCGTTACCGCCACCGCCCGAGCCCTGCACTACACGCCGTCGGCCGTCTCGCACCAGCTGCGCACCCTCGCCGAAGAGCTGGGCGAGGAGCTTCTGGTTCCCGAGGGGCGGGGTGTTCGGCTGACCCCAGTCGCGAGGACCCTGCTGGCCCACGTCGACGACCTCTTCGCGCGTTGGGAAGAGATCCGCGCTGTGGTCGCCGCCACCTCCGTCGAGCAGTCCGGGTCGCTCCGGATCTGCGGCTTCTCGACCGCCGCCGCCGCCCTGCTGCCTCAGGTGGCTACGCACTTCGCGCGCGCGGAGCCGCGGGTGACCGTGCGAATCATCGAGGCCGACCCGGAGGAGTGCTTCCAGCTGCTGCTGGCGGACGAGGCCGACCTCGCCGTGGTCGTCGCGACGGCGACCCTGCCACCCTCGACCGACCCGCGCTTCGACCAGCGCCCGCTGTTGGACGATCCGCTGGACCTCCTGGTCCCCGCCAGCCATCGGCTGGCGGGAAGGTCGTCGGTGCTACTCAGCGAGGCCGCCGGCGAACCCTGGCTGAGCGATCGGCCGGGGCGGCCCCACCACCGACTGGTCTTCACGGCGTGTGCGGAGGCCGGGTTCACTCCAACGATCGCCCACGAGGCGGCCGAGTGGGACACCGGTGCGGCACTGGTGGGAGCCGGACTGGGAATTGCCCTCGTGCCGCGTCTGGCCAGGCTCCCCAGCGGCTACCCCGTGGTGCGGGTTCCGCTCCGCGGCGATCCTCGTCCCGCTCGGCACATCGTCAGCGGCGTACGTCGCGGCGGACGCGAGCACCCGGTGCTCGCCGAGGCCCTTCGTGTTCTGGACGGCATCGCCCGGGAAAGTGAGAGCCAAGCCATCTGACCGAGCGCGTCGCGCAGCACTCCACCCTCGGCCCGCACCGCGCCTGCCCGGTGCTCGTGGGCACGCGAGCGCCTGCGAATGCTCGAGGCGCAGGGAGTCAAGTCCTGTGAGGTGGTGTGCGACGTCGGATCCTTCGACGGGGGACCCGTACCGCCGTCAAGCGAGGGGGTACGTGTATCCGCAAGATGGGACGAACGGGACAATCGAAAGGCAAATGTTATTCGAGCAGAGTCATGTCATCTGTAAGGAAGACCCCACGACGGTTAGGGTGACTGAGCCCACAGCCGAAGAGTCCGATGGTGGTGCGGGGTTGTGCTCGGTGCGAACCCGTACCCGACGGAGGTTGGCGCGCGTGGGCGCCCCTGAAACCGAGCGAAGGAAGAACATATGCGCACAGGCAACAAGCTCATCGCTGCGAGCGCGGCCTTTGCCGTCTCCCTGGGTATGACCGGCTGCGGTGGTAGCAGCGGCAGCGGCAGCGCCAGCCAGGACCTGAAGGGTGTCACCCTCACGGTGGCGTCCAAGGATTTCACCGAGAACATCCTGCTGGGCAAGATGTTCCTGAAGGCGGTTGAGGCCAACGGCGCCAAGGTCAACGACAAGACCAACCTGGGTGGCAGCTCGGTGAACCGGGCCGCCATCATCAGCAAGAGGATCGACGTCACTCCCGAGTACAACGGCACCGGCTGGACGGTGTACCTGAAGCACCCGAACCCGGCCAAGGACTCGCAAACGCTTTTTAGCAAGGTCGCCACCGAGGACCTCAAGAAGAACGGCGTCAAGTGGTTCGGTACCTCGCCGTTCAACGACACCTACGGCTTCGCGGCCAGCCCCGACCTGGCCAAGAAGAACGGCGGCGAGTTCGACCTGCAAGGCATGGCCGATTACCTGAAGTCCAACCCTTCGGCCAAGGTCTGCATGGAGACCGAGTTCCCGGACCGCCCCGATGGCCTGATCCTGTTCGAGAAGGCGACCGGCTACAAGATCCCGTCCTCCCAGACCCAGATCTTGGACACCGGCCTGATCTACACCCAGACAGGCAAGGGCAAGTGCGACTTCGGCGAGGTGTTCACCACCGACGGCCGCATCCAGGCGCTGAAGCTCTCCTTGGTCAAGGACCCGGGTGTGTTCATCCTTTACAACGTGTCGTTCACCATGCTCGACGCGGAGTACAAGAAGCACGCCGCGGTCTACGACAAGCTCGCCGACCAGATCCTCAAGCCCCTCGACAACGAGAAGATGGCCGAGCTGAACGCCAAGGTCGACGTCGACGGCACCCCGGCCGACAAGGTGGCCGAGGACTATCTCAAGGAGCAGAAGATCCTCTGATCTGCCTCTGACCGGCGATCCTGGCCGGTCTCGTACTGCAACGGCGCCGCCGGGTCTCAGCCTCGTCGGCGCCGTTGTTGTGTGTGTCATCGCCGGGCGAAGGATGCGAGCCGACCACGACGGGTCAACCTCGATCTTTCGCCGGGCTAGGGCGTGAGTCGTTGAGTGACACGCTGCGGCGTGACCTGCGGCAGTGCAGGGGTCGTCGGCCGGCGTGGTGGGGGCCGGGTTCTCCGGGGTCCTTTGGTTGTCGGGTCGGCTATTGGGTCAGCCCCGGGTTGGAGGGCTGCCCAGCCGGTGTCGATGAGGTCGTTGTGGGACCAGCCGCGGGGGTAGCCGGAGTCGGTGTCGGTCGTCCGGCGTGGATGATGCGTCCGGCGACGGCGAGCAGCCGGAAGCGGCGGCGTGTGGGTTCCCAGCGTCGGGCGGGCTGGTTGTGCCGGGCCGGGGTCTGGGTCCAGAGGAGAGGGCGGCCGTGAGGGCGATGATCTCCAGCCATATCTGGTTGTGGAGGAAGCCATGGTCCACCCGGGGCCGCGGGTGTTGGTGGCAAGAGCAGGTGATCCGCCAGCCCTCGTGGTCGGTCGGCAACCGCGCCGGGCCAGGCGACATCGGGACGCGCGGTCACGCTTCACCTCACGGAGTGCCTCTCTACGCAGGGATCTTGACCTTCGACAAGCCGAGAATCCCGCGCCAGACGGGCACGTCCGTTCGTCTGCGCGCCGTACGCACCCCACGACGTGAGGCCACGAGCTCAGAGAGGTGCTCGCCGGTGCCCCAAGGGTGCAGCGGCGTCGACGGTGACCCGTCGAAGTCCTCGTGGGGATCCCGTCGGGTCAGCGGCCGACCACCGCGGCGGGCAGGCAACGCGCTGGGTGTGATCTCTCCACCCGTCACGGGGCACGTGCTGAGCACGAACCAGGTGGAGCTCGCTCAGATCCCGCGCGGACGCAGGTAGCGCTCGGCGACGGCACCCAGCCAGTCGAAGGTCAGGGCAATGATGGCGACCAGGACGGCACCCACGATCAGGACCGAGTTCTGGTTGAGCTTCAGGCCCGAGCTGATGGTGATGCCCAGCCCGCCGCCACCGATCAGAAACGCCAGTGTGGCCATGCCGATGTTGATGATCATGGCGGTTCGGACGCCCGCTACGATGATCGGCACGGCAAGCGGCATCTCGATCCTCAACAGCACACCCAACCTGGTCATACCCATGCCTCGGCCGGCCTCGATCACGTTGCGGTCCACTCCGTCGAGTCCCACCATCGTGTTGCGCAGCACCGGGAGGATGGCGTAGAGGGCCAACGCGAGGATCACGGTGCGCGTCCCCTGGCCAGTGATACCGAGGAAAGCGACGAGCAGTCCGTAAGCGGGCAGCGCCTGACCGGCGTTGGCGACGGCGAGAATGGGCGGCGCCAGGCGTCGAGCCCGCGGGCGGGTGAGAATGATCCCGAGCGGGACCGCGATGACGATCACCAGCGCGGTCGAGAGAAAGGCGATGTTGATGATCTCCAGGGTCTGCGGTCGCAGCTTCGACGACCAGTCCAGCGCCGAGCGCTGCTGCCGGTTTGCGTTGGCCAGGTCGAGCGACTGGTAGTACAGCCACAGGATCCCCGCGAGGACCGCGATCAGCACGGGCGCGGTGAACAGCCCCGCCGTCTTCACGAGGCCCGCCGTCCTTCGCTGCCGTGCTGACGGCCCAGCGTCCGGTGTGAGCTCAGGCTCGGCCTCAGCTGTGCGTTCGTAGGTGATCGCGCCGCCGAGCTCGTTCACGCGTTCAGCTCCATGTCCTCGTAGTGCCGACGCGCTTCGTACTGCGCCCGCCGAATGGCCTTCGCGAGGTCTGTCATCTGAATGACACCCTGGAACCGCTCGTCGTCGTCGACGACGCACGTCATTCCGGACTCGCTCTGGACCATCTGCTCCAGGGCGTGGAAGAGCGTGTCATGGGTGTGCAGCGGGTTGAGTACGTCCTCACCGTCGCCCTCGACCGAGCCGTTCTCGAGCTGCTCCGCCCTGAGCCATCGCGTGGGCCTGCCGTCCTCGTCGAGCTCCACAGCCCAGTCGCGTCCGCTGTCGCGCAGCTTTGCCGCAGCGGCGGCGCCCACTTCACCCGAGGTGGCGGTTGGGTAACCGGTCAGCGCCAGCGAGCTGACCTTGAGGAAGTTGAGCCCCTTGATCGTCGAGCCGTTGCCGATGAAGTCGTTGACGAAGTCGTCGACGGGGTAGGCCAGGATCCGCTCCGGTGTGTCGCACTGACGGATCACGCTGCGCTCGCCCAGGATGGCGATCCGGTCACCCATCTTGATCGCCTCGTCGATGTCGTGCGTGACGAAGACGATGGTCTTGCGCAACTCACTCTGCAGGCGCAAGAACTCGTTTTGGAGGCGGTCGCGCGTGATCGGGTCGATAGCACCGAAGGGCTCGTCCATCAGCATGATGTCGGGGTCAGCGCCCAAGGCGCGCGCGACGCCGACGCGCTGCGCCTGACCGCCCGAGAGCTCCTTGGGGTAGCGGTCGCGGTAGTGCTCCGGGTCCAAGCCGACCGTGGACAGGAGGCGCTCGGTGGCGGCCTTGGTCTTCTCCTTGTCCCAGCCCAGCATGTTGGGCACCGTCGCGATGTTCTGCGCGATGGTCTGGTGCGGGAACAGGCCGATCTGCTGGATCACGTAGCCGATCCGGCGGCGCAACTTGTCCGGGTTGCCCTTGGTGACGTCCTCGCCGTCGAGCAGGATGCGGCCGCTGGTGGGCTCGATCATCCGGTTGATCAGCCGAAGCGTCGTGCTCTTACCGCAGCCGGAAGGACCGACGAGGACGAGGATCTCGCCCTCATGGACGTCCAGGGTCAGTTCCTCGACGGCCGCGATCTTGGTGCCCGGGTAGGTCTTGCCCACCCCTTCCAGGCGGATCTTGGGCTGGGAGCTCATCGGTTCCTCTCGTTGGAACTGACAGACAAGGCGCGGATCATGAGCGGAGTCCGGCAGGGGTGGTCAGCCGCTGGAAGAGTCCCAGCAGGGCGTCGAGCACGAGGCCGAGCGCGACCGTGAAGATGATGCCGACCCAGACCGACTGGATGGCGTTCGGCAGGCCCAGCCGGGTCAGGCCCTGTTGGATGTAGATGCCGAGGCCGTTGCCACCGACGAGCGGGGCGATGGCCGCAACCCCGACGGTCAGCAAGGTCGAGATCCGGACCCCTGCCATCACGATCGGCCAAGCCAGCGGAAGCCGCACCCTCACCAGCTGTTGGAAGCCGGTCATGCCCATGCCCTTGGCGGACTCTACGACGGCAGGACTGACGGACTCCAGTCCTGCGACGGTGTTGCGCAGGACGGGCAGCAGCGCGTACAGGTAGAGGGCGAGCATCGCCGGCGGGTTGCCGATGCCGACGAGCGGGATGAAGAGCGCGAACAAGGCCAGCGACGGGATAGTCAAGAAGATGCCCGTGACAGCAAGGACGAGGGCCTTGAGGGCCGGTCGATTCTGCACCAGCACACCGAGCACGATCGCGGTCAGCGTGGCCGCCACGACGACGATGAGCACGATCCGGGTGTGCTGCAAGATCGCTTCGATGATGAAGGAGCGGTTGTCACTGACGAAAGTGAGCCACGTCTTGAGGGCGTCCACAAATACCTTTCGACTGGGTGGAGGACACCATACGACCTTTCACTCCTTTGCGAACCCCCCCTTTTTTCGCCCTGATTGCCGCGTTGGTTCGGTGGCAGTAGCTGCACAACCGCGTCGTCTCGGAAGGGTGCCCCTAGGTGGGGGCGATCGGATTCGCACGCGGCAGGGGCTTCGTCGAGCAACACCGGCGGGACGGACCGCGTCTCGCAACGGCCGTCCAGTGGGGCGCATCCAGAGGAGCGCCGGGTCGATGGGTCCCGGCCGGCGGCACCGCGCGGTCATGGAGACAACTCGCGAGCAGCAGGCGAGTGCGCTCGACCGGGTCGGCCACCCCTGGCCGAGGGAGGACCACTCCTCGGCACGGTGCGGCGCGGCGCCACGACGCGGAACTGATCGTCTCGAGCGCCAGTCCGTCGCGGGTATCCCTGCTGCTCGGTCGCGGCCATGATCTGTCGACTGCGGGCTCCATGGCGCCCGGGTCACTCACGCGGGAAGACTGGTGGACCTGCCCTGCTGGCCAGGTGCGACGGCCACTCAGCGAGTGCGATAGTTCATCATTTGAACCTCACCCAGCAGAGGATCATCCCATGTACTCCTCAGCTCCTGCGCCGAGCACGCGGCCGTCCCGCCACCTCGGAGGGCTCTTCGATCCGCGGTCCATCGCGGTCATCGGGGCCAGCGACGACCCGGAGAAGTACGGCAACTGGCTCGCCCGGCGCGCCTTGGCGGGACCGCGGCCCGCCTACCTCGTGAACGCCCGGAACCGGGAGGTGCTGGGGAGTCGCACCTTCACCCGTGTGACCGACGTGGGCCTACCGGTCGACCTGGCGGTCATCGCCGTTCCAGCGGCAGCCTTCGAGGCGGCCGTCGACGACGCGCTCACCGCTGGCGTGCGCGCCATCGTCGGCATCACCTCCAGTCTCGGCGAGAGCGGCCCGAACGGACGGCTCCTGGAGCAGGACATTGCGCGTCGGGTGCGAGAGGCCGGCGCGGTCATGCTCGGACCCAACTGCCTCGGGATCCTGGACCACACGTCCAGGCTGGACGCCACGGTCAACACGTTCATGCCCGGGACCGTCGCCTTGCTCTCCCAGAGCGGCAACGTCGCCATTGACCTCGCGCGCCAGCTTGCTGCCTACGGGCTGGGGATCTCGCGCTTCGCGAGCCTGGGCAACCAGGCAGATCTCGATGCGGCGGACCTGATCGAGGCGTGCGTGGCCCACGAGGGGACGACCGCCATGGCGGTGTACGTGGAGGGGATCGGTGACGGGCGCAAGCTCGCAGCCGCTGCCGCCAGGGCGAACGCCGCTGGGAAGCCCGTGGTCCTCCTCGCCGCCGGTCGCAGCCAGGCCTCCGCGCGGGGAGCCGCCTCGCATACGGGATCGATGGTGACCTCCCACACCGTGATCCAGGCGGCGTGCAACGCCTCGGGGACCGAGTTCGTGGCCGGCGTTCACGAAGCGGCCAACCTGCTGCAGGCCTTGACGAGGACCAGCCCACCGCGCGGGCGTCGGGTCGCCGTCTTCGCAGACGGCGGGGGCCACGGGTCGCTGGCCAGCGACGCCCTGGAAAGCGCTGGTCTCAGGGTCGAGCAGCTGACGGCCGACACCCAGCGTCGGATCCAGGAGATCCTCCCAGAAAGCGGTGGTACCGCGAACCCGATCGACACGGCGGGCGCAGGGGAGCGTGACACGAGCGTCTTCGTCAGGGTGACAGAGGCACTCGGCTCCGCTCCCGACGTCGACGCCACTATGGTGAGCGGGTACCTGGGTGGGTACGGCCAGTACTCCGCCTGGCTTGCGGCCAGCGAGGTGGAGGCGGCCGTCGCACTCGCCGCCGTGGTGCGGCGACAAGGCAGCTCGCTCGTCGCCCAGCTGGTCTTCGACTCCTCGCCGACCGCGCAGGCTCTCCGGGACGGCGGGGTGGCGGTGTACCGCCATGCCGACGAGGCCGCCTGGGTGCTCAGCCGACTGCTGGCCCGGGGCTCGCGCGTGGCAGCCGGTGTCCCGATCCTGCCGGAGGCCGAGCCTCCGATCACCGAGGGGGACTACTGGAACGCCCGCCGCACCCTCGCGGCGGTCGGCATCCCCTTCGTGCGCGCAGAACGGGTCGAGACCGAGGACCAGCTGCTGAGGCGGTCACGCCGGCTGACCTACCCCTTGGTCCTGAAGGCGTTGGGTGAGGAGCACAAGAGCGATCGCGGTGGAGTCGTCCTCGGGATCGCCTCTGAGCGGGAGCTTGTGGGCGCGTGGCACGACCTGCAGGAGCGGTTGGCGCCACCGGCGGCCTCGGTCGAGGAGATGGCCGACCTGACGAATGGGGTCGAGCTCATCGTGGGTGTCCGGCACGACCCCTCCTTCGGACCGGTGGTGCTCGTCGGTTCCGGCGGCGTCACGACCGAGCTGCTGAAGGACACCACCTGTGCCCTCGGCCCGGCGAGCGCGGCTGATGCGCTGCGGTTGCTTCGGGACCTGCGGGTCGCCCCTCTCTTCGACGGCTACCGAGGTCGACCCGTCGTCAACGTGGCCGCTGTGGCGACGCTGATCGCAGAGCTCTCGCGGTTCGCCGCCGCTCACCCCGAGATCGCCGAGATCGAGTGCAACCCGGTCGCCGTTACACCGCGCGACGCGATCGCCCTCGACGCCAGGATGATCCTGCACCCGCAAGACTGAGCCTCCACACGCACCGGCCACGCCCAGGAGAGGACCAGGTATGTCCAGCACGGATGAGGACCGCCAGCCGGGCACCGACGTGGTTCTCTACGAGCAGAGCGACGGGATCGCGACGATCACGCTCAACCGTCCCGAGAAGCTCAACGCGATGAACGTCCAGGTCGTCGAACAGCTGGGTGCGTACGTCGCCTCCGCAGGCGCCGACGACTCGGTCAAAGTGGTCATCCTCGCGGGCGCCGGGCGGGCGTTCTCCGCCGGGTTCGACATCAACGACGAGCTGGAGGACGGCACCGAGTCGGCGGTGGACTGGCAGCAGGTGTTGACCCGGGACTCGGACATGACGATGGCAATCTGGTCCTGTCCCAAGCCGACGATCGCGGCCGTGCAGGGCTACTGCCTGGCCGGTGGTTGCGAGGTCGCAATGGCCTGCGACATGGTCGTGGCCGCCGACGACGCCACCTTCGGTGAGCCCGAGATCCAGTACGGATCCGGCCCGGTGACGTTGCTGATGCCGTTTGTCCTGGGACAGAAGAAGACGAACGAGCTGCTCTTCACAGGGGACCGGATCACCGCCTCGGCCGCGCTCGCCGCGGGGCTGGTGAATGCCGTGGTGCCCCGCGACGAGCTCGAGAGCGCCGCCCTCGAGCTGGCCCGACGGATCGCCCCCACGCCCCTGGCCGTCCTCCGGCTGACCAAGCAGGCGCTGAACCGGGCCTACGCGGCGATGGGGCTACGCGATGCGGTCACGGCCAACCTCGACATCTCTGCCATCCTCAACAGCGCCGACACCGCCGAGCAGCGGGAGTTCGACCGGGTTGCCAAGGAGCAGGGGTTGAAGGCCGCCCTGGCGTGGCGGGACGCACGGTACCGGCCGTGAAAGGGATCGAGGACTTCACCCTGGATGCGTTCTCACTCGCCGGCAAGCGAGCGATGGTGACCGGCGGCAACACCGGTCTGGGACGTGCGTTCACCGTGGCCCTGGCCCGGGCGGGGGCGGACGTCATGATCACCACGCTGGCCGAGGACGACGGCACGACCGAGGCTCTGGTCACGGGGAGCGGACGGCGCTACCTGTTCCACGAGGACGACATAGTGCGCCCCGGCGCCCCCGAGCGAGACCGTGGCGCGGTGCGTCGAAGGTCTCGGCGGCATCGACATCCTGGTCAACTCGGCGGGGATCTGCCTGACCGCCGACGTGGCTGAGTTCGACCGGTCGAGGTGGGACCCGATGATTGCCGTCAACCTGACCGCAGCCTTCGAGCTGAGCCACCATGCGAGCCGGGAGATGGTTGCTCAGGGCAGCGGCAAGATCATCAACGTGGCCTCCCTGTTCGCCTACCTCGGTGGCCGGAAGTCACCGGCGTACGCCGCCAGCAAGGCCGGCATCGTTGGCTTCACCCGAGCCTTCTGCGACGAGCTCGCGGAGCACAACGTGCAGGTCAACGCGATCGCGCCGGGGTACTTCGCGACCATCATCACCGCAGCGACGCGTGCGGACGCGGATGCTGCCCGTCGCGTCGTCGAGCACATCCCGGCGGGCCGGTGGGGTGATCCCGCAGACCTGATGGGCGCTACCGTGTTTTTGGCCTCAGCGGCCTCGGACTACGTCAACGGGCAGGTTCTCGTCGTCGACGGCGGCTACCTCGTCCGCTGAGTCATACGTTCCCCGCCCGACTCCGAAGGGAACCACCGATGGTTGCGTCTCGCTCCTCCCTCAGCCGGTCCGAGATCGTCTCAGGCGGTCACTGAGCTCCTCGGTCCCGATCAGGTGGACACCGACGAGCAGCGACTCCGGCTGGGCAGCGTCGACCGCTTCCGCAAGTACACCGCGGTGCACGGGATCTTCGACGGGCCGCAGCCGGTGGCGATCGTCTACCCGACGTCGACGGGGCAGGTGGCCGAGCTGCTGGCGTTCGCGCACCGCGAGCTCGTGGCCGTCGTGCCCCGATCCGGCGGGACGAGCACCGAAGGGGGGCTCGAGACGGTGGTGGAGGACTCCCTGGTGATCGACGGCTCCCGGATGGACCTGATCCTGGAGATCGACGCCGAGAACATGATGGTCACGGTCCAGTGCGGCACGCCCCTGCAGGCTCTGGAGGACACGGTGCGGCCGCGCGGCTTCACGACCGGACACTCGCCGCAGTCCAAGCCGATCGCCCAGATGGGCGGCTTGGTCTCCACCCGCTCGATCGGTCAGTTCTCCACGCTCTACGGCGCGATCGAGGACCTGGTGGTCGGTCTCGAGGCAGTGTTCCCGGGCGGCCGGGTCGCGCGAGTCAAGAGCGTGCCGCGCCGGGCCGCTGGTCCAGACGTCAGGCACGTGGTCATCGGCAACGAGGGGGCTCTGGCCTACGTGACGGAGGTGACCCTCAAGCTCTTCCCCTGGCATCCCGGCGGCACCCGCTACGTCGGACTCCTGACTCCCGACTTCGGGGACGCCATCGGGGTGCTGCGCGAGGTGGTCACCGCGGGCTACCGGCCGTCGGTGGCGCGGTGCTACTCGCCGGAGGACGCGCGTCAGCACTTCTCGGATCATCCGATGGACCAGAACCTCGTGATCCTGACCGCCGAGGGCCCGGCCTCCCTGGTGGAGGCCACCAGCCGGGCGATCGAGGTGGCGGCGGCACGGGTCGAGCACACTCGCGTGCCGGAGGAGCGTGATCCGGCGCTGGTTCGAGGGATTGAACTGGGGGCCGGAGAAGATCGAGGCAGAGAAGGTGGCGATGCTCGCGAGCGCGCACCTCGGCTACACGACCGAGGTGTCGGTGGACTGGTCGCGCACCGCCGAGCTGTACGACGCGGTGATGACCCGCATCCGGACGACGTTTCCACGCGCCGGCGACCTGGACCTGCTGGGGGCGCACTCCTCGCACTCCTACCAGACGGGGACGAACCTCTATTTCGTCTATGACTATGCGGTTGACTGCAAGCCCCGGGAGGAGATCGAGCTCTACCACAAACCGCTCCACGCGATCGTCGTCGAGGAGGCGCTCCGGGTCGGTGGCTCGATGGTGCACCATCACGGCGTCGGGAAGTACCGCACGCCCTGGGTAGCGCAGGAGCACGGCAGCGCCTGGTGGCTCCTGACCGGGTTGAAACGGACCTTCGACCCGCACTCCATCATGAACCCGGGCACGCTCTTCCCGCTCGGCGACGATGGTCTTCCCCTCGACCTTGAGCTTCCGCCGCGGTGACCGCCTACTTCTTGGCGATCGATGGAGGATCGCAGAGCACCAAGGTCTCCGTGGTCGACGAGGCCGGACACGTGGACGCGTCGAGCCGGGCGCCGTTGCAGCCCTACCAGCTCGGCCCCGGTGGGCGCGCCGTGCACCCGGGCGACGACCTGTGGGACACCTTGGTGGACGGCTGCCGAGCGTCCTGGCGGCGTTCGAGCGGCGGTGCCGAGGCGATCACGGCGGTGGCCCTGTGCAGCATTCGGTTCTGCCGCGCATTGATGGACGAGTCCGGGCGCCTGACCGAGCCGGTGCTGAGCTGGATGGACGACCGCGTCTCGCAGCCTCTCGCGGAGCCGGACCCGGTGGTGAGCACGGTCGCAGGTGCGGGGGGATACCTGACGTTCCGGCTGACCGGCGAGCGCCGGGACAGCGCCGCCAGCTACCACGGGATGTGGCCGATCGACTCCCTGACCCGCAGGTGGTCGAGCAGTCCGCGAGAGCTGGCGCGGACCGGCATGCAGCGTCGGATGCTGCCCGACCTCGTGGATCCGGGCGGTCTGCTGGGGACGGTCACCGCGGCCGGCACCGCCGCGACCGGGCTGCCAGTCGGGTGCCCGGTGTTTGCCACAGCGAACGACAAGGCCGTCGAGGCGCTCGGCGTCGGACTACGGGATCAGGACACGACCGTGCTCTCGCTGGGAACCTACGTTGCGGCGATGACCGTCGGTGACCATCGCGCAGGCCAGTGCGACGACTACTGGGTGAACGCCGCCGCGATCCCGGGCCTGTCCCTCTGCGAGAGCGCTGGGATCCGCCGGGGCATGTGGACCCTCACCTGGCTCCGGCAGCTCGTCACCGCGGGAGCGCAGGGGACAGTGGACGAGGACGCTCTCCAGCGCCGGCTGACGGTCGGCGCGGCGCAGGTCCCGGCCGGTTGTGACGGGTTGATGGTCATCCCTGACTGGCTGGCACCTGGGAATGCCAAGCACCGGCGGGGGGTCATCCTCGGGCTCCAGGCCTCGCACGGTGCGCCGCATCTGTACCGCGCAGTCCTCGAGGGCATCGCACTGACGATGGCCGGTCATACGGAGGCCATGGAAGCGGCGTTGGGGACCGCCCCGGGCCGCTTGATCGTCTCGGGCGGCGGGTCGAGCTCGGATCTCATGATGCAGATCGTCGCGGACGTCTTCGCCCGACCGGCCCAGCGGGCCGGGGTCCCGGACGCGGTCGCGGTCGGTGCCACGATCTGCGCCGCAGTGGGCAGCGGAGTGCACGTCGACTTCGAGACAGCGATGGCGGCCATGACCCGGCCCGGCCAGGTCTTCGAACCGGTCCCGGAAAACCAGGACCGGTACGCCGAACTTCGCAGCACCTTCGCTGCCCTACCTGAGTTCACCGATCCGATGTTTCGCCGGATTGCCTGTCTCGGTGCATGAGCGCGGCTCGCAGACCCGCGGCGTCGGTGACCGTGACTGTGGGGCGCTGCTTCCGTGTGTCCCTGCAACTGCGTGCACTCGTTGCATCGCGCTCCGCTCATCCACTCATGGCAGGAAAGCCGATAGCCTGAGCCCATGCGTCGCACCGCGGACGCCGTTGTCATCGGCGCCGGAGTCATCGGGTGTTCAGTTGCTCACGCCCTGGCCGGCTCGGGCCGTTCGGTGCTGGTGGTCGATCGCAACCCGGGCCCTGGCCAAGGGTCGACCAGCGCCTCCTCTGCGATCATTCGATTCAACTACTCGACGCTGGCCGGGGTGGCGACCGCTTGGGAGGCGCACTGGTCCTGGCTGGACTGGGAAGGGTTCCTCGGTGGCCCCGACAAGGACGGGTCGCTCGCGAGGTTCTGGCGAACGGGATCCTTGTGCCTCGATGCGCCGGCCCACGATCCGGCCAAGGTGCTGCGGCTCTTCGACCAGGTCGGGGTGCCCTACGAGGTGCTCAGCGCGGAGGAGATCCGGCGGGCCTACCCGTGGTTGGATCCCGCGCGTCACTACCCACCGAAGCCGGTCGACAGCGACGCGTTCTGGGATGAGCCGTCCGGAGAGATCGGCGGGTACGTCACGCCCGACTCGGGGTTCATCGACGATCCCTCGTTCGCCGCGCACAACCTGGCCACGGCCGCCGAACGGCGGGGCGTGCAGTTCCTGTTCCGAGCCACGGTGTCGGGGATCCGGCGCCGGGGCGACCGGGTGTCCGGGGTCGAGCTGACCGACGGGACCGTGGTCGACACGCCCGTGGTGGTCAACGTCTCCGGGCCCAGCCTCCGGCCACGTCAACGACCTGGCGGGCGTCTCGGAGGACTTCGCGGTCCAGACCCGCCCGCTGCGGGTGGAGACGCACTCGGTGCCGGCCCCACCGGGGTTCGAGGTGGCGGGCCGGCCCGGCCCGTTGGTCGCCGACGTCGACCTCGGCACCTACTTCCGAGGCACCCCCTCCGGCGGGCTGCTGGTCGGCGGGGCCGAGCCGGAGTGCGACCCGTTGGAGTGGCTGGAGGATCCCGACGACTACAACCCGTCGGTGACCCGGTCGATCTATGAGGCGCAGGTGTACCGCGCCGCCCGACGCCTGCCGGAGCTGGGCGTCCCGAGCACGCCCCGCGGGATCGCTGCCGTCTACGACGTGGCCGACGACTGGATCCCGATCTACGACAAGACGGCGCTCCCCGGCTTCTACGTCGCGATCGGCACCAGCGGCAACCAGTTCAAGAACGCGCCGTTGGTGGGCGCGCTATCTGCGGGCGATCATCGACACCTGCGAGTCGGGGGTCGATCACGACGAGACTCCGGCCAGCTTCCACCTACCGCGGACCGGCATCGACCTGGACCTGTCGGCGTACAGTCGGCGACGTCAGCCCAGCTCGGACAGCAGCAACACGGTCATGGGCTGAGCGGCTCGCCCGTCTCACCGATTCCGCCAGCACACGTAGCACCGACGGGAGCGACCGTGAAGCAGACCCACTACAGGGCCGTGGTGATCGGTGGAGGCGTCGTCGGCGCCAGCGTCCTCTACCACCTGGCCAAGCTCGGTTGGAGCGACCTGCTCCTGATCGAGCGATCCGAGCTGACCGCCGGTTCGACGTGGCACGCCGCGGCCGGCTTCCACACCCTCAACGGCGACCCCAACGTGGCCGCCCTGCAGAAGTACACGATCGACCTCTACCCCGAGCTCGAGGCGGAGACCGGCCAGTCCTGCGGCCTGCACATGACCGGCGGCATCAACCTGGCGGGAACGCCGGAGCGCTGGGAGTGGCTCCAGTCGCAGTGGGCCGTGTTCCAGACGATCGGCAACGAGACGGTGCGTCTGGTCGAACCGGACGAGATCAAGGAGCTCTGTCCCATCGTCGACATCGACGGCATCTACGGCGGCATGTACGACACCTACGAAGGTCACCTGGACGCGTCCGGTACGACGCACGCCTACGCCGCCGCGGCGCGCAAGCGCGGGGCCGAGGTCGTGCTGCACAACCGCGTCGTCGAGCTCCACCAGCGTCCCGGGGGCTGGAGCGTGGTCACCGAGCACGGCACGATCACCGCCGACCATGTGGTCAACGCCGGAGGTCTGTGGGCCCGCAACGTGGGCCGCATGGCCGGAGTGGATCTGCCGGTGGCGCCGCTGGAGCATCACTATCTCGTGACCGAGACGATTCCCGAGGTGGCCGGCCACGACGGCGAGCTGCCGATGATGATGGACCTGGAGGGCTTCACCTACCTCCGGCAGGAGGGACAGGGGCTGCTGCTCGGCGTCTACGAGCTCGATCCCAAGCACTGGCACGTCGACGGTGCTCCGTGGGACTTCGGGATGCGCCTGCTCCCGCCCGACATCGACCGCATCGGACCCGAGCTGGAGATCGGCCTGTCCCGGTTCCCGTGCCTGGAGACGGCGGGCATCAAGAAGTGGGTGAACGGCGCCTTCACCTTCACCCCGGACGGCAACCCGCTCGTCGGGACCGGTCGGCGGGCTGCCCGGGTTCTGGGTGGCGTGTGGAGTGATGGCGGGATTCAGCCAGGGCGGCGGCGTGGGGCTGGCGCTGGCGCAGTGGATGGTGAACGGCGAGCCGGAACGTGATGTCTTCGGCATGGATGTCGCCCGCTACGGGATCGTTCGCCAGCGCCGACGGATATCTCACCGCGACGACCGGCCAGTTCTACCAGCGTCGGTTCGTGATGACCTACCCCAACGAACAGCTTCCGGCCGGCCGGCCGCTGAAGGAGAGCGCGATCCACGAGCAGCTGGTCGCTCAGGGTGCGCACTTCGCGGCGAACTGGGGGCTGGAGACTCCCCGCTACTTCGTCCCGGACGACCCGGACTTCGCCGAGACCCCGTCGCTGCGGCGAAGCAACGCCTTCGACGTCGTGGCGGCGGAGGTGCGCGCCACCCGAGCCGGGGTGGGCGTGCTGGACACGACGGCGTTCTCTCGCTACGAGGTCACGGGCCCTGGGGCCAGGGCGTGGCTCGACCGGTTGCTGGCCGGCGTCATCCCGGAGCCGGGCCGGATCCGGTTGACCCCGATGCTGAGCGATTCGGGGCGGCTGACCGGTGACCTCACCACGACCTGCTGGGCCGAGGACGAGTTCTGGCTGATGGGGTCCTACTACCTGCGGGCCTGGCACCTGCGGTGGTTCCGAGACCGCCTGCCCACCGACGGGAGCGTCCGGCTCGACGACATCTCCGACCGGGTCGCCGGCGTGTCGTTGTCCGGGCCGCAGTCGCTGGACCTGATGTCCCGCCTCACGCCGGGCGTCGCCGACCTGCGGTGGCTGCACGCCACCGAGCTCGATCTGGGTCCCCATCGCGTGCGCGTGGGACGGCTGAGCGTGACCGGGGAGCTGGGCTATGAGCTGAACGTTCCCGCCGACGCAGCTGGCCGGCGGTGTACCGCCTGCTGCGTGCGGCGGGGGACGGGCTGGATGTCGTCCCGCTGGGCTACGAGGCGCTCGACGCGATGCGCCTGGAGAAGTCCTTCGGCATCTGGTCACGCGAGTTCACCTGGGCCTACACGCCGGGGATGAGCGGGCTGGACCGGTTCGTGGCCTTCGACAAGCCGGCCTTCGAGGGTCGCGACGCGGCCCTGCGCGAGCGGGACCGGGGGGCGCGCGCAGCGGCTGGTCACGCTCGCCGTCGACAGCATCGATGCCGAGGCGAGGACGTTCGACCCCATCTGGTCCGGTGAGAGGCGGGTGGGCTTCGTCACCTCCGGCGGCTACGGCCACAGCGTGGGCATGAGTCTGGCGCTCGGGTACGTCGACCGCGCATGTGCGCAGGTGGGCACCGAGCTCGACGTCCACGTCGTCGGGAAGCGAACCCCCGCCCGGGTCATCGCCGACAGTCCCCATGACCCAGCCGGTGCCCGTCCACGCGCACCAAGCGGCGGCGATCTGATGTTTCGCAACGACATGCCGTACGTCGAGGTGCTGTCCCCGGAGGCGATCGAGATCATCGAGGGCGGCTGGAGGCGACTGGTCAGCGAGATCGGGATCGAGTTCATGCACGACGAGGCTCTCGACCTGCTTCGCGAGGCCGGCCAGCGCGTTGACGGCGAAGTCGTGCACTTCGATCCCGACTGGGTCCTGGAACAGGTCGCCCAGGCTCCGAGCGAGTTCCACCTGCGGGCCCGCGATCCCCAGCACAGCGTGACTATCGGCGGCCGCAACATGGTGTTCGCGTCGGTTTCCGGCCCGCCCTTCTTCAGGATCGGGCGACGAACGGCGTGACGGCAGGCTGGCCGACTACGAGCTGATGGCCAAGCTGGTGCACTCCTTCCCCGAGCTCGACCTCGTCACGATGCCGGTGATCGAGCCTGACGACTCGCCCCTGGACTCCCGCCACCTGGACATGCTGCTCACCGCGACCAGGTCGACCTCCAAGCCGGTCTTCGGGTCCGCGCTGTCGACCGCCAACGCCGAGGACAGCATCGAGTTCGCCCGGATCATCCATGCCGGGAAGGATCTCTTCGTGCCGGGGAGCACCGACGACCCGCACCCGACGACGTCCATCATGTCGATCGTCAACGTCAACTCCCCGCTTCGCTACGACACCCGGATGCTCGAGGCCCTGCTGGCCTACGCGAAGGCAGGACAGGCCGTCGTGGTGACACCGTTCCTGCTGATGGGTGCGATGTCCCCGGTGACGGTCCCGGCGGCGCTGGCGCAGCAGACCGCGGAGGTGTTGACCGGGATCGCGCTGATGCAGCTGATCCAGCCCGGCGTCGCCCTCGGTGATGGGCTCCTTCCTCTCCACCATCGACATGCAGTCGGGGTCACCGAGCTTCGGCGGACCCGAGTCCGCGCAGGGCCTGTACGCGTCGGGTCAGCTGGCCCGGCGCTACAACCTGCCGTGGCGTGCCGGTGGAGGTGGCCTGACCTCGAGCCAGGTCGTCGACGCCCAGGCCGGGTACGAGGCGTTCAACACCCTCCAGGCCGCGTTCGGCGCGGGCGCCAACCTCGTCGTGCAAGCGGCCGGATGGCTGGAGTCCGGGCTGGTCTCCTGCCCGGAGAAGCTCGTCCTCGACATCGAGATCCTGCGTACCTTGCGCAGGCAGTTCACTCCGCTGGAGGTCGACGAGGAGTCGCTGGCCTTCGGTGCGCACCAGGAGGTCGGCCACGGGGGCCACTTCCTGGGTGCGATGCACACCTTGGAGCGATTCAGGGACTGCTTCTACCGGCCGCTGCTCAGCTCGACGGAGAACTTCGAGCGCTGGACCCGCAACGGCGCGCCCGATGCCGCCGTCCGGGCCGGACGGATCTGGCGCTCCACCATCGACGCCTACGACGCGCCGCCGCTCGACCCCGAGCTGGAGGAGCGGCTCTCCGTCCTTCGTCGCAGCGGCGGCGCCACGAGCTGGGAGACTGACGCCGCCGCAAGGATGACGCTCGCTCGCCGCATCTCGCTCCACGTCACGCTTGAGGAAACGCGCGCGCAGCCAAGGATCACATCGAGCCGGCCGGTAGCGTTGTCCCTTGGGAAGTGGTTCGGTCCGCGGCAGATGCCTCAGATCGAGCGGGTTCGGTCGAGACGGACCGAGATCGGGCAAGAGCTCCACGGGGTCCGTCCATCAGAGAAGGTCAGGGGTTCGAATCCCCTCGGCTCCCCGACCGAGGACCCCGTCCCACCAGCGGCACACACGAGCTGACGTCGAGGACCGGGCGCGCGGGCATCGGGCTGGTGGCTCAGACCAGCTCGCCGCGCTTCCTGCCCAGGTAGGCGCGCTCGGCGGAGTTCTGGGTGGCGGCGATCGCCGCGTCGTACGCCTTCTTGGCCTCCGCGGTCCGGCCGAGCCTGCGCAGCAGGTCGGCGCGGACGACGTGCCACGCGTGGTAGCCCGAGAGCGGCAGCCGGTCGACGAGGGTGAGGGCGACCGTCGGGCCGTCCAGCTCCGCGACCGCGACCGCGCGGTTGAGAGCGACGATCGGCGACGGGTCGATCCGGGTCAGCTGGTCGTACAGGAGCCTGCGGAGCAGGTCGGCGCGGGCGACGTGCCAAGCGTGGTAGCCGGTGAGCGGCAGCCGGTCGACCAGGGTGAGAGCGAACCCCGGGCCGTCCAGCTCCGCGACCGCGACCGCGCGGTTGAGTGCGACGATCGGCGACGGGTCGAGCCGGGTCAGCTGGTCGTACAGCGCGACCACCTGCGTCCAGTCCGTGTCCGACGCGGTGGGGGCGTCGGTGTGGACGGCGTTGATCGCGGCGAGTATCTGGTACCGGCCGGGCCGGTTGATCGCCAGGCACTCGCGGACCAGGTCGTGCCCCTCGGCGATCAGCGCGCGGTCCCAGCCGGCGCGATCCTGCTCGCCCAGCGGAACCAGCTGCCCGTTCCGTACGCGGGCCTCACGCCGGGCCTCGGTGAGCAGCAGCAGCCCGAGAAGACCGGCCACCTCCGGCTCCTCGGGGAGCAGCTGGCGGAGGACCCGGGTCAGCCGGATGGCCTCGCCCGTGAGCTCCGCACGCACCGGGTCGCCGTCACCGGTGGCGAGGTAACCCTCGTTGAAGACCAGGAACAGCGCCGCCAGCACGCCGCCGAGCCGCTCGGGGAGGTCGACGGCCTCCGGCACCCGGTAAGGGACCTTCGCCGCCGCGATCTTCTTCTTCGCCCGGGTGATCCGCTGAGCCATCGTGGTCTCGGGCACGAGGAACGCCCGCGCGATCTCGGCCACTGTCAGCCCACCGAGGAGGCGGAGCATCAGCGCGATCCGCGCCTCCGGTGCCAGGGCCGGGTGGCAGCAGGTGAACAGCAGCCGCAACCGGTCGTCCTCGACCGGACCGGTGTGCTCGTGGGGCGTGTCGTCGTGGTGCATGAGGGCCGCCTGGTGCTTCGAGTCGCGCTGCTTCTCCCGGCGGATCCGGTCGATCGCGCGGTTGCCCGCAGTGGTGGTGAGCCAGCCGCCGGGGTTGGGCGGTACCCCGGACTCCGGCCACTTCTCCAACGCGGCCACGAGCGCCTCGCCCGCCGCCTCCTCGGCGATGTCGATGTCACCGAAGCGGCGGACGAGCGAGGCGATCAGCCGGCCGTACTCCTCGCGGAAGACCCGCTCGACGGCCGCCGCTCCGCCCTGCATCGAACCGTCGTCGTTCCGGCCGGCTCAGGCGGGGCCGTCGAACGGACGGACCTCGACCTTGCCCCGGCAGGCCTTGGAGCCCTCGGCCGCGAGCTTGAGCGCCACGTCGAGGTCGGGCGCATCGATGACCCAGAAACCCCCGATGACCTCCTTGGTCTCGAGGTAGGGGCCATCGGTCACCACCGGCGTCGCACCCTGGCCGTCGACGACGGTCGCGGTCGTTGCCGACTGGAGCCCACCGGCGAAGACCCAGTAGCCCTCGGCGTGCAGCTTGTCGTTGAAGGCGCCGGTCGCGGCGAACGCCTCCTCCATCTCCTGCTTGGAGCCGTAGTTGCCGTACTCGTTCCGCTCGGCGGGGCCGTGCACGCTCAGCAAGTAGTGCGTCATCCCACTCCTCCTCAGTTCCGGGCGGTCCCGACGACCGCCTTCTTCCTCCACCACGAACGGCACGGCGCCGATACGACAACCTGCCACAGCGGGCCCTGCGATCGGGTTCCTCAGGGACCGGCCGCCGGGCCAGGAGGCGAGGCCGAGGACTTGCCATTCGAGAGTGGCCTGCTTGGTGGTACCGGAAATCGCCCACCTCATCTCCGGGATCTGGTACCGGAGTCCTCGCCGCATCGACGACGCACCGGGCGGGCACCGGGGGTGGCGGGGGGAGGCGGCCTGGGCTGGGGCGTGATCAGCCGTACGGCGCACTGCTGAGGTAGCGCAGACCGGAGTCGACCGCGAGGGTGACCACAGTGGACGATGCGTCGAGCTGTTCTGCGACCCTCAGCGCAGCGACGACATTCGCGCCTGTCGACGTGCCCGCGAACAGCCCCTCTTCGCGAGCGAGTCGCCGTGACATCTCCTGCGCTTCTGAGGTCGAGACCCGGTCGATCGTGTCGACCAGGGCAGGATCCCACAGCGGCGGGACGAAGCCGATGCCGATGCCTTCGATCCGATGGGCGCCCGTGGGTTCGCCCGAGAGCACGGCCGACTCGGCGGGCTCGACGGCGACCACGGTGACATCGTTGCTATGGCGGCGCAGAGCTGCGGTCACACCGTGGATCGAATGTGCAGTGCCCACTGTGTGGACGAACACGTGGACCTGCCCGCCGGACTGTCGCCAGATCTCCTCGCCGAGCGGCTCGTAGCCGCGCACACCGTCATGGTTGTTCAGCTGGTCGGACCACCAGTGCCCCGGCTGCTGGCTGATCTCGGCCGAGGTCGCGATCATCCGCTTGATGAGGTCCGCGGTGATGCGCCCCTCGTCGCTGGGCTCGTCCGTGATCTGCGCACCCAGAGCCAGCATCGTCTTGCGCTTCTCGACGGTGAAGGCGTCGGAGAACACCACGTGCAGACGGTAGCCGAGAGCCGCACACACAAACGCGAGCGAGATCCCGGTGGTCCCTGCCGTGTACTCCACGACCGTGCCACCCGGTTCCAGTCGACCGTCGGCCACCGCGGCCTTGACCACCTCAACGGCCATGCGGTCCTTCATGGATCCCGTCGGGTTGGCCGACTCGAGCTTGACCAGTACTGGGCAACCGGACGATGGCACGATGCGCCGCAGTCTGACGATCGGGGTGTTGCCAACTCCGGCCAGGACACCGGCGTCGCCATTCTCGACGTCCACGGCGCCCCTTCGGTCTGGTCGACGATCTCGGCGGCTCCATGGTGCACCCGAGACTCGCCCGGCGTCAGGAGTGCACCTCGATCGGCCGCCACGACGTGCCGCATCAACCGAAGTCATACAGCGATCTCGTGGGGCGGGCGGGACTCGAACCCGCGACCGAGGGATTATGAGTCCCCTGCTCTAACCGGCTGAGCTACCACCCCGGGCGCCGGTGCGGCGGAGCTACCCGTCGTACGAGCGAGGAGCTCCCGCATCTGGACTCGAACCAGAAACCTGCCGGTTAACAGCCGGCCGCTCTGCCAATTGAGCTATGCGGGAATGCGTGCGGGAGGCAGTGCAGCGCCTCCCGACGAGCCCGGACAGGTTATCGCACGGTTCCGGGCCGATGCGCCAGGGTAGGGACGCCGCGACCTCCCCCTGAACCACTCGGAGCACCCATGCGCACCAAGGCCACCTTCCTCGCCGGCTTCGCCACGGGCTACGTCCTCGGCTCCCGAGCCGGGCGCGCCCGGTACGAGCAGATCCGTTCGGCTGCCCGGTCGTTCATGACCAGTCCCGCGGTCCAGTCGACCACGGCCTCCCTGCAGCACCAGGCCGGCGACGCGCTCTCGACCGCCAAGGAGAAGGCGGCCGACAAGCTCGGCGACAGGCTGGGCGACCGCGCCCCCGCCTGGCTGGGCTCGGGCCACGAGCCCGGCACCGACGGAGCGGGTGGCCCCAACGGCCACCACGCCTGACCGCGGGCGGGGGGCATCGGGGTGCCGAGGCTTCGCCGCGTCGACTGCGCCGGCCCCGGCATCGCCCGGGTGAAGCGCGGGCGCGGGTTCTCCTACCGAGCGCCTGACGGCGGCACGGTCACCGATCCGAAGGTGCTGCAGCGGATCGCCGACCTGGTGATCCCGCCGGCCTGGACCGACGTGTGGATCTGCTCGCACCCCCGCGGCCACATCCAGGCGGTCGGCACCGATGCCGCGGGGCGCCGGCAGTACCGCTACCACGACGAGTGGCGCGTGCAGCGCGACGCCGAGAAGCACGAGCGGGTGCTGCTGTTCGCCCGCCGGCTGCCGGCTGCGCGCGCGCTGGTCGCCGAGCACCTCGCCCAGCGCGGCATGACCAAGCAGCGCGTGCTGGCGGCGGCGTTCCGCCTGCTCGACCTGGGCTTCTTCCGCATCGGTGGCGAGACCTACGCCGAGGCGAACGGCTCCTTCGGGCTGGCGACGATGCGGCGCCGGCACGTCAAGATCACGGGCGAGCTCGTGGTCTTCGACTACACGGCGAAGAGCGGCAAGCACCGGGTGCAGGCCATCGTCGACGACAACGTCCGCAAGGTCGTCAAGGCGCTCCTCGACCGCGACGACCCCAGCAAGGAGCTGCTGGCCTACAAGGACCGGCAGGGCTGGCACGACATCACCAGCGCCGACATCAACAACTACCTGCGCGAGGTCCTCGGCCGCGAGGTGAGCGCGAAGGACTTCCGCACCTGGCACGCGACGGTGCTGATGGCCGTGGGCCTGGCCGTGTCGACCCAGGCACCGACCTCCGAGAGTGCACGCAAGCGAGCGGTGAGCCGGGCGGTGACCGAGGTGTCGCACTACCTCGGCAACACCCCGGCGGTCTGCCGGTCGTCCTACATCGACCCCCGGGTCATCGACCTGTACGACGACGGCACCACGATCGCCCCGTCCCTGGAGCGCCTCGGTGCCGACGCCGACTTCGGCCAGCCGGCGACGCACGGGCAGATCGAGGCCGCGGTGCTGCGGCTGCTGCGCAGACCGGCTACCGCCGCGCGACGGCGCCGGCCCACCAGCCCGGCGGGGCCGAGGCAGAGGGCCGCCTGACCGACCTGCCTACGCGCCGAGCTCGCCGCGCAGCCGCGCCAGGGCGTCGTCGACGAACTCCTGCACGCCCGGTGCCGCGAGGTCGGTCCCGTCGTCGGGCACGACCTGCCACCGCACCGGGTCGCGGCCCTGGCCGCGCCGGGCGACCAGCCGCACGCCCCCGCCGCCCGGCACCGCCACCCGCCGGCTGAGCACGATGCTCGCCATCACCCGCTCGTGCACGGTCTCGGGCAGCCGACCGGGCTCGGTCAGCCGGATGAGCAATCGCTGCCCCGCCCCGAGCACCGGGTCGACCGCGAGCACCTGCTCCTCGTCGAACCACTGCGCGTGCGCGACCTCGGTCCACGGCATCCGGCCGGACGACGTCACCAGCGCCCTGCCGGTGGCGACCACCCAGCCGGCGTCGCCGAGGGCCGCGGCGATCGCCTTCTCACCGGGCTCCAGCGGCAGCGCCGCGCGGGCGTGGTCGGGCAGCAGCGACCTGCGGCGGATCTTCACAGTCCCGAGGCTACGGACCGCGCCGTGGGCTCAGGTGCCGAGGTAGTCGCGCAGCTGCGCGGACAGGTGCGGGTGGCGCAGCTTGGCCAGGCTCTTCGCCTCGATCTGGCGGACCCGTTCACGGGTGACGCCGAAGGCGCGGCCGACCTCCTCGAGGGTCCTGGGCTCGCCGTCGGTGAGGCCGTAGCGCATCCGGACGACCTCGCGCTCGCGGTCGCCGAGATGGGTGAGGACCGCCTCGACGTGGCTGGCCAGCAGCCCCGCCGACACCAGGTCGGCCGGCGGGACGGACTCGGAGTCCTCGATGAGGTCACCGAGCTCGGAACCCTCCTCCTCGCCGACCGGGGAGTGCAGCGAGACCGGCTCCATCGCGAGGCGCTTGATCTCCTCGACCCGGGCCGCGGGCATGTCGACCTGGATGGCGATCTCGGCGGCGCTGGGGTCGCGGCCGAGCGTCTGCACGAGCATCCGCTGGGCCCGCAGGATGCGGTTGACGGTCTCGACCATGTGCACCGGGATCCGGATCGTGCGGGCCTGGTCGGCCACCGCGCGCGAGACCGCCTGCCGGATCCACCACGACGCATACGTCGAGAACTTGAAGCCGCGGGTGTAGTCGAACTTCTCGACCGCGCGGATCAGGCCGAGGTTGCCCTCCTGGATGAGGTCGAGGAACGGCAGGCCGCGACCGGCGTAGCGCTTGGCGATGGACACGACCAGGCGGAGGTTCGCCTCGATCAGCCGTTGCTTGGCGCGCTGGCCGTCGGCGACCACAGCGAGCAGGTCACGACGCAGGTCCGCCCCCAGGCCACCCTCCTGGTGCTCGATCCGCTCCGCCGCGAAGACGCCCGCCTCGACCCGCTTGGCGAGCTCGACCTCGTCGGCGGCCGTCAGCAGGGCGACGCGACCGATCTCCCGCAGGTAGACACGGACCAGGTCGGCGGACGCCGACGGGCCGGCGTCGTCGAGCGAGGGGCGGGGGTCGTCGGCCTCCTCGACCTCGACTGCCTGGAGCTCCTCGACCGAGGGCTCCTCGGCGACCACCTCGACGCCGGACTCGGCCAGACCGCGGACGATCGCGTCGATGTTCTCCGGCGCCAGCCCCGACTCGGTGGCGGCCGCCGCCACGACCTGCGCAGGAAGCAGCCCGGCCGCCCCGACGCCCTCGGCGCTCAGGCGGGCCACGACCTCGTTCACGGAGTCCGGCAGGACGATGACCTCCCCCACCCGACGAAGTCTGCCCCTCCGGCGACCGCGGCGCAGCCGATTACGGAGTCGATCACCGGGTCTGCGAAGACAGTCCGGATGGTGGGCATCTATGCACTCGTGTGCACCCGGTGGCGGCGGGTCCGTCAGAGGGTGCCGATGGCGCGCTCGCGCAGCGAGCGCCGATGCGCCTCCAGGGCGACCAGCTCGCCGAAGAGCCGGTTGTACTCACCGCTCTGCTCGACCGGGTTGAGCCGCTGCAGGCGCCCCTTCACCTCGCCGATCCGGCGGGTCGCCGCGAGCTCCTCCAGCCGGGCCAGCACCTCGGTCGCGTAGCGCGTCAGGGCCGCCTCGTCGGACGGCAGCGGCTCGACGGCCAGCTCGCGCACCAGCCGACGCACACTGTCGTCGGCCGAGGCGCCGTCGACCTTCGCCACCCACTCGGGCCCGCCCTCCCCCGCCACGTCCAGGCCGCCGGCCGTGACCACGGCCGTGTGCAGGGCGGCGTACGCCGGCGCGGTGAACACGCCGGCGTCGAGCTCCTCGAAGCCGGTGGCCATGCGCGGTGCCTGCAGCACCACCTTGAGCGAGTCGCGCTCGAAGCGCAGCGCTGGGTCTCGGGGGTCCGGCCCCGTCGGCGGACCCGGGGGCGGCGTCGGCTCGCCGCGCTGGTCGCGCCTCGGCGAGCGCGACGCCGGAGCGCCCTGCTGGCCGGCACCGGCCACCGCACGGGCGACCGGCTCCACCTCCATGCCGAGCCAGCCCGCGAGGGTGCGGGCGTACTCCGGACGCAGGGAGTGGTCACGGATCCGCGCGACCACGGGAGCGGCCGCCCGCAGCGCCGAGGTACGGCCCTCGGGCGTCTCGAGGTCGAAGCGCGCGATCTCGGTGCGCAGCGCGAACTCGAACAGCGGCACCCGGCGCGCCACGAGGTCGCGTACCGCCGTGTCGCCCTGGGCCTGCCGCAGCTCGCACGGGTCCATCCCCGACGGCTCGACGGCGACGAAGGTCTGGGTGACGAACTTCTGGTCGTCCTGGAAGGCCTTGAGGGCCGCCTTCTGACCGGCCGAGTCGCCGTCGAAGGTGAAGACCACCTCGCCGCGGAACTCGTTCTGGTCCATGAGCAGGCGACGCAGCATCTTGATGTGCTCGTCGCCGAACGCCGTGCCGCAGGTGGCGACGGCAGTCCCGACGCCCGCCAGGTGGCAGGCCATCACGTCGGTGTAGCCCTCGACGACGACCGCCTGCATGCGCCGGGCGATCTCCTTCTTGGCCAGGTCGACGCCGTAGAGCACGCTCGACTTCTTGTAGAGCGGGGTCTCCGGGGTGTTGACGTACTTCGCCTCGATGCGGTCGTCGTCGAACAGCCGTCGCGCGCCGAAGCCGACCACGTCGCCACCCAGGTCGCGGATCGGCCACAGCAGCCGGGCCATGAACCGGTCGATGGGGCCGCGCTGCCCCTCTCGAACGAGACCTGCCGTGACGAGCTCCTCGACGCTGTAGCCGCGGCCGCGGAGGTGCTGGGTGAGCAGGTCCCAGTCGCGTGGCGCGAAGCCGACCCCGAAGTGGGCGGCGGCGTCCTGGTCGAAGCCGCGCTCGGCCAGGAACTGCCGACCGACCACCGCGCCGGGTGTCGCCAGCTGCTCGGCGTAGAACTCGGCGGCGGCCTTGTGCGCGTCGGCCAGCCGGGTGCGCTGGCCCTGCTGGCGGCCGGGCGTGTGCCCGCCCTCCTCGTAGCGCAGCTGGATGCCGTACCGGTCGGCCAGCCGCTCGACCGTCTCGGCGAAGCTGAGGTGGTCGGTGTTCATCATGAACGAGATGACGTCGCCGCCCTCTCCGCACCCGAAGCAGTGGTAGGACCCCACCGAGGGACGCACGGAGAACGACGGAGACTTCTCGTCGTGGAACGGGCAGAGACCCTTGAGGTTGCCGCCACCGGCCGGCCGGAGGGTGACGACCTCGCCGACCACGTCGGCGATGTCGGCCCGCTCCTTGACGAGGACGACGTCCTCGTCCCGGATCCGACCTGCCACGGGGCGAGTCTACGGTCGGCGGCCGGGCCCTTCAGCCCGGTCCACAGGAGCGCCCGCCGACCATCACCCACCGAATGTGCGCCGACACACCGGACTGCCGGCGTGTGGGGTGTGTCGGCGCACAATGGATCATGAACGGCCGGCTGGTGCGGGTCAGAGCTCCGCGAGCGGGACGTCGGGGTCGGCGAGGCGGTCGGGATCGACCTGCTGGCGCGCCCGGGCCAGCGCCTTGATGCCGTCGGCGGCGTCCCAGTCGTTGACGTTCATCCCGGCGAGCACCCGGCCGCCCCCGAGCCAGAAGGCCGTCCACTTCTCCCCCGAGGGGTCGCCACGCAGGACGACCCGGTCGGCGATGTTCGGCTCCTCGCGGCCGACGTAGCCGTGGTACTCCATCGAGAGGTCGTACTGGTCGGTGTAGAAGTACGGCAGCTTGGCGTAGGGCTCGCCCCGGCCGGCCATCGAGCGGCCGGCGGCCGCACCCTGGTTCTGGGCGTTGGCCCAGTGCTCCAGCCGCACCCGGGCGCCGAGCAGCGGATTGACGGCGTTGGCGACGTCACCGGCGGCGAAGACCGAGGGGTCGGCGGTCTGCAGCAGCGCGTCGACGAGCACGCCGTTGTCGACGTCCAGGCCGGCGTCAGCGGCGAGGGACGTGTTGGGCGTGATCCCGACGCCGACCACGACCAGGTCACCCTCGACGACACCACCCGTGGTCCGTACGCCGACCCGGCCGGCACCGAGCGCGTCGAAGCCGTCGACCCCGGTGCCGAGCCGCAGGTCGACCCCGTGGTCACGGTGCAGCTGGGCGAAGACCGCGCCGACCTCAGGCCCCAGCACACCCAGCAGCGGCTGCGCCTGCGGCTCGACCACGGTGACCTCGACGCCGTGGTGCCGCGCCGCGGCGGCCACCTCGAGCCCGATCCAGCCGGCACCGACCACGACCAGCCGGCCGCCGGAGCCCAGCCCGGCGAGGGCGTCGCGCAGGCTCTCGGACTCACCGACCCGGCGCAGGTAGCGGATGCCGTCGAGGTCGGCGCCCGGGACGTCGATCCGACGCGGCGAGGACCCGGTCGCGAGCAGCAGCTTGTCGTAGCCGACCTGGTCGCCGTCGGACAGCGCGACGACCCTGCCGTCGCGGTCCAGCGCCGTCGCGGTGGTGCCGAGCCGCAGCTCGACGTCGTGCTCGGCGTACCAGCCCTCGTCGTGGACGTAGGCCTTCTCGCGCGGCTTCTCGCCCTTGAGCAGCTCCTTGGACAGCAGCGGCCGCTCGTAGGGCCGGTCGACCTCGTCGCCCACGAGCACCACCGGCCCGTCGTGGCCGGCGTCCCTGATCGCCTCCACGGCCTTGGCCCCGGCCAGGCTCGCCCCGACCACCACGTACGCGCTGCTGCCTGCCATCTGTCAGCCCTTCCCGGTCGTCAACCGCGCGTGCAGCGCGATCGCTGAGGTGTCCGTCAGCTGGGCCACCTGGTCGAGCAACGTCCGCAGCCGGCCGGCGTCGTCCGGGGCCGCCGCGAAGTCGTCGGCGAGCAGCGGGTCGAGACCGTGCGGGGCATCCTTGCGCAGCGCCGCGACCAGCTCGAGCACCAGCCCGCGCTGGTCGGAGTAGCGACGGGTGGCCTCGTCGCGTGCCATGACGTAGCGGTCGGCCACCGCCTTGAGGACCTCCACCTCGACGCGGGCGTCGCGCGGGACGACGAGGTCGACCTCGTAGCGGGCGGCCACCACGCCGGGGAACGCGGCGCGGGTCGCGTTCTCGGCGGACTGGCAGAAGCGGCCGATCAGCTGGCTGGTGGTGTTCTTCAGTGCCGCCAGGGACCGGTGCGTCCCGTCGTACGACGTCGGCCAGCACGGCAGCGCGAGCAGCCGGTCGAGCGCTGCGAGGACCTCGCCGTCGTCGAGCCCCGCCAGCGCATCGCCGGCCCGCGCCCGGGTCACCGCGGCGAGGGCGGCCCGCTCGGACCGGTCGCGCAGCAGGTCGAGCCGCAGGTGACCGGCGACCACGGCGTCCTCCAGGTCGTGCACCGAGTAGGCGATGTCGTCGGACCAGTCCATCACCTGCGCCTCGAGACAGCGACGTCCGGCCGGTGCGCCTACCCGGAGCCACCGGAAGACGTCGAGGTCGTCGTCGTACACGCCGTACTTCCGGGCGTTGTCCGCCCGGGTCCACGGGTACTTGCACGCCGCGTCGAGCGCCGCCCGGGTCAGGTTGAGGCCGACGCTTCGACCTGCGGGAGAGAAGGCCTTGGCCTCCAGCCGGGTGAGGATGCGCAGGCTCTGGGCGTTGCCCTCGAAGCCGCCGGCGTCCGCCGCGACCTCGTCCAGTGCGGACTCGCCGGTATGGCCGAACGGCGGGTGCCCGAGGTCGTGGGCCAGGCAGGCGGTCTCGACCAGGTCCGGGTCGGCGCCCAGCGCCCGGCCCAGCTCACGACCGATCTGCGCGCACTCGAGGGAGTGGGTGAGCCGGGTCCGCGGGAAGTCGCTCTCCCCCGGCACCACGACCTGGGTCTTCCCGGCCAGCCGCCGCAGCGCCGAGGAGTGCAGCACCCGCGCGCGGTCGCGCTCGTACGCCGAGCGACCCGGCCGCTTCGCCGGCTCCTCCACCCACCGCGCTTCGGCAGCGCTGCCCGTCATGATGTGCCTCAGACGGCGTTCGGGCCGGAGTCGGCGCTGCGCTTGAACACCTTGTAGTACAGGTAGGCCAGCGTCTCGCGACCGATGTAGCGGATCTCGGTGGACCGCTGCCGCACCGCCGGACCCTGCCGGGTGGGCGACATGACAGCGTCGATGCCGTGGTCGCTCGCCATCGAGCGGGTGCGCAGCGCGTGCCACGGGTCCGTGACGACGACAGCCGTCGACCAGCCGCGGCGCTGCATCGCCTGCTGCACGGAGTCGACGCTCTGCAGCGTGTCGTTGCCGGTGCCCACCGCGAGGATCCGACGGGCCGGGACGCCGTGCTGCGTGAGCCAGGTCTTGCCGGCGGCCGCCTCGGTGAAGCGGTCCCCTGCGCGGTTCCCGCCGACCGTGATGATCCGCGGCGCGACGTCGTCCTTCCAGAGGTCGCGGGCGTGCACCAGCCGGGCGGTGAACACCGACGAGGGTCGGCCGTCGAACTGGGCCGCCCCGAGGACCACGATCACGTCGGAGGTGCGGGTGTCGTCCTGTCGGGCGACCCACCACACGCGACCCGCCGTGCCGACCAGCACGAGGACGACGAGCAGCACGATCGCCGCCACGGCCTTGGCGGCGATGCGGAGGAGCAGGATCACAAGCCGGTCACCTGCTGTCGCTGCCTTCCGAGGAGAGCGCCGCGCGACCGGCCTCGAGCCGGGCGACCGGCACCCGGAACGGCGAGCACGACACGTAGTCGAGGCCCACGTCGTGGAAGAAGTGCACCGACGCGGGGTCGCCGCCGTGCTCGCCGCAGACCCCGAGCTTGAGGTCGGGCCGGGTCTTGCGACCCTCCTCGACGCCGATCCGGACGAGGGCGCCGACCCCGTCGACGTCGATCGACTCGAACGGCGAGACGCCGAAGATGCCCTTCTCGAGATAGGCCGAGAAGAACGCCGCCTCGACGTCGTCGCGGGAGAAGCCCCACGTGGTCTGGGTGAGGTCGTTCGTGCCGAAGGAGAAGAACTCCGCGGCCTCGGCGATCTGCGCGGCGGTGATGGCCGCGCGGGGCAGCTCGATCATCGTGCCGATCATGTGGGCGACCTCGATGCCCTCGCGCTCGCAGACCTCGTCGCAGACGCGCTCGGCCTCCTCCCGCACCAGCTCGAGCTCCTGCACGGCGTCGACCAGCGGGATCATGATCTCGACGTGCGGGTCGCCGCCGGCCTTCTTGCGCTCGGCGGCGGCCTCGATGATCGCTCGCACCTGCATGGCGAACAGGCCGGGCACCACGATGCCGAGCCGGACGCCGCGCAGGCCCAGCATCGGGTTCTGCTCGTGCAGCCGGTGCACGGCCTGCAGCAGCCGCAGCTCGTTCTCGTTGTCCTCGCCGCGCGACTCGGCCACCGCGACCCGCACCGACAGCTCGGTGAAGTCGGGGAGGAACTCGTGCAGGGGTGGGTCGAGCAGCCGCACCGTGACCGGCAGCCCGTCCATGGCCTCGAAGATGCCGACGAAGTCCTCGCGCTGCAGCGGCAGCAGGGCGGCCAGCGCCTGCTCGCGCTCCTCGTCACCGTCGGCGAGGATCAGCCGCTCGACGTGCTTGCGCCGGTCGCCGAGGAACATGTGCTCGGTCCGGCACAGGCCGATGCCCTCGGCGCCGAAGCGGCGGGCCCGCTCGGAGTCCTCGGGGGTGTCGGAGTTGGCCCGTACCCGCAGCCGCCGCTTCTCGTCGGCGTGCGTCATGAGCCGGTGCACGGCCTGCACCAGCTGGGCGTTGCCGTCGGAGTCATCCATCTCGTCAGGGTCGAGCTGGCCCTCGAAGTACTCGACGACGGGAGAGGGCACGACCGACTTCTCGCCGAGGTAGACCTTCCCGGAGGTGCCGTCGATGGAGATGACGTCGCCCTCCTCGACCACCGTGCTGCCGGCGGTCATCCGCCGCTTCTTGGTGTCGACGTCGAGGGCTTCGGCGCCGCAGACACAGGTCTTGCCCATGCCGCGGGCCACGACCGCCGCGTGGCTGGTCTTGCCGCCGCGGCTGGTGAGGATGCCCTGCGCGGCGATCATGCCCTCGAGGTCGTCGGGGTTCGTCTCCCGGCGGACCAGGATGACGTTCTCGCCCGACCGCGACCACTTCACCGCGGTGTACGAGTCGAAGACCGCCTTGCCGACGGCGGCACCGGGAGAGGCGTTCATGCCCTTGGCGATCTGGCCCGTCGTGTCGCTCTCGTCGAACCGCGGGAACATCAGCTGGGCGAGCTGGTCGCCGGTCACCCGGTCCAGCGCCTCGTCCAGGTCGATCAGGCCCTGGTCGACGAGCTGGGTCGCGATCCGGAACGCGGCGCCCGCGGTGCGCTTGCCGACCCGGGTCTGCAGCATCCACAGCTTGTTGCGCTCGATGGTGAACTCGATGTCGCACAGGTCGCGGTAGTGGTTCTCGAGCGTCTCCATGATCTCGAGCAGCTGGTCGTACGCCGTCTTGTCGATGCCCTCCAGGTCCTGGAGCGGGAGGGTGTTGCGGATGCCGGCGACGACGTCCTCGCCCTGGGCGTTCTGCAGGTAGTCGCCGTAGATGCCCTGCTGGCCGGAGCCCGGGTCGCGGGTGAACGCGACCCCGGTGCCGGAGTCCATGCCGAGGTTGCCGAACACCATGGACATGACGTTGACCGCTGTCCCCAGGTCGGTCGGGATGCGCTCCTGGCGGCGGTAGAGGATCGCCCGCGGCGCGTTCCACGAGTCGAAGACGGCGCGGACGGCGAGGTCCATCTGCTCGCGCGGATCGGTCGGGAACTCACGGCCGGCCTGCTTCCGGACGATGTCCTTGAACGCGTCGACGACGCCCCGCAGGTCGTTCTCGTCGAGGTCGAGGTCGTTCTGGGTCCCGCGGGCCTTCTTGGCCTCGTCCAGGACGTCCTCGAAGTGCTCGCCGTCGATGTCCAGCACGGTCTTGCCGAACATCTGGATCAGGCGCCGGTAGGAGTCCCAGGCGAACCGCTCGCTGCCGGTCTGCTTGGCCAGGCCCTGCACCGACTCGTCGTTGAGCCCGATGTTGAGGACGGTCTCCATCATCCCGGGCATCGAGAACTTCGCGCCGGACCGCACCGACACCAGCAGCGGGTCGTCGGCCTGGCCGAGGCTGCGGCCCATCTGCTGCTCGAGTGTCGTGAGGTGCGTGCTGACCTCGTCGCGCAGCTCGGTCGGCTCGTCACCGCTGTCGAGGTAGACCTTGCAGGCCTCGGTCGTGATCGTGAAGCCGGGTGGGACGGGGAGCCCGAGGTTGGTCATCTCCGCCAGGTTGGCGCCCTTGCCGCCCAGCAGGTCCTTCATGTCCCTGCTGCCCTCGGTGAAGTCGTACACGTACTTGGTCATGTGCGGACCCCTCGCGCGATCGTCGTCGACAGACTGTCGGCTGCAAGACCTCTGGGCGGAGCCTACCCAGGCCCGGGCGCGCTCCCACCGGGCGCACCGTGGTGCGAGGATGCCCGCCGTGACCTCGCCTCGACCGACCCCGTCGTGGGGCCTGGCGTCGTCCGCGGCCGCCCCCGTCCTGCTCGTCGGCGGCTGGACCTGGGCCGCGGCCCGGCAGCAGGGCGGGTTCGACCCCGTGGTCGAGACGATCAGCGCGCTGGCCGCGCGCGGCGCCGACGACCGGTGGCTCATGACCACGGCACTGGCCGGGCTCGGCCTCTGCCACCTCACGACCGCGCTCGCCCTGCGCGGGGCCGCGACCCCGGGCCGGGTCGTCCTGGCCGTGGGCGGCGTCGGGACCGTGCTGGTCGCGGCGTTCCCGCTGCCTGCCGGCGGCGGCGGGTCGGCGGCCCACACGCTGGTGGCAGGCTTGTCGTTCGCCGCGCTGGGCGTCTGGCCGCTCCTGGCCTTCCGTCGGGACGGCGAGGCCGCGCTGGGGCGGCCCGCCTCGGTGACCGCTGGGGTGGTGCTGCTCGGCCTGGTCGGGTGGTTCGCGGTGGAGCTCGTCACCGACTCCTCGCGGGTGGGGCTGTCGGAGCGGGTGGCTGCCGGCGCCCAGGCGGTGTGGCCGCTGGTCGCGGCGTGGAGCACGAGCCGGCTGGTCCGGACGAGGAGGTCGTGATGGGCACGGAGGGCACGAGCGGCACTCTGCGCTGGGGCGTGGTGGGGACCGGCGGCATCGCCGCGGCGTTCGTCGAGGACCTGCAGCTGCTGCCGGACGCCGAGGTGGTCGCCGTCGGCTCCCGGTCCCGCGACACGGCCGCGGCGTTCGCCACCGAGCACGGCATCGAGCGGCCGTACTCGTCGTACGACGAGGTCTGCAGTGACCCGGACGTGGACGTGGTCTACGTCTCGGTGATCCACCCCGGCCACCATGACGCGGCCCTGCTCGCGATCGAGGCCGGCAAGGCGGTGCTGGTCGAGAAGCCGTTCACGATGGATGCCGCGCAGGCGCGCGCCGTCGTCGCGGCGGCTCGCGCCCGCGGCGTCTTCGTCATGGAGGCGATGTGGGCGCGGTTCCTGCCGCACATGATCCGGGTGCGCGAGCTGCTCGCCGACGGAGCGCTCGGCGACATCCGGCTGGTGACGGCCGACCACTGCCAGTGGTTCGCCGAGGACGCGTCGCACCGGCTGTTCGCCCCCGAGCTCGGCGGCGGCGCGCTGCTCGACCTCGGCATCTACCCGGTCTCGTTCGCGTCGATGGTGCTGGGTGCCCCGTCAACCGTCACCGCCGTCGGGAGCCGCGCGTTCACCGGCGTGGACGCCACCACCTCGATCGTGCTCACCTACGGCTCGGGTGCGCAGTCGGCGCTCACCACGACGCTCTCGGCCGCCGGCCCCAACCGGGCGGCGATCGTCGGCACGGAGGCGCGGATCGAGATCGACCCGGTCTTCTACTCCCCGTCGTCCTTCACGCTGACCCGCCGCGACGGCTCGGTGGAGCGGTTCGCGCCGCCGCACGAGGGCCGGGGGCTCCGGCACGAGGCGGCCGAGGTGATGCGCTGCCTGCGCGAGGGACGCACCGAGAGCGACGTGCTCCCCCTCGACGAGACCATCGCGGTGATGGAGACGATGGACGAGGTGCGGCGGCAGACCGGGCTCTGACTAGCCCGCGCGCTGACCCGGGTCACCGAAGGCGCCGAGCAGCGCGACCGTGTCGACGCCGAGCCGGTCCAGCGCGTAGCCGCCCTCGTGCACCAGGACGGTCGGCCGGGCGAGGGCCGCGAGCCGGGCACCCGCGGCACGGAAGCCGTCGGTGCTGACGTCGAGCGGGCTCTCCGGGTCGGCACCGGCCGCGTCGACGCCGAGGGAGACCACCACGGCGTCCGGCGCGTAGTCCTCGACCACGCCCAGGAGCCGGTCGAGCGCCGCGAGCCAGCCGTCGTCAGCGGTCCCCGGTGCGAGTGGCTCGTTGACGGTCGTCCCGGCGCCCTCGCCGGCGCCGCGCTCGTCGGCGAACCCGACGAAGTGCGGGAACCAGCCGGCGCCCGGATCGACGTGCAGCGACGCGTAAAGGACGTCGGGACGCTCCCAGAAGACGGCCTGGGTGCCGTTGCCGTGGTGCGCGTCGACGTCCACCACCGCGACCCTGCCGTGGCCCGCGCCGCGCAGGGCCTCGGCGGCGACGGCCGCGTTGTTGAGGTAGCAGGAGCCGCCGAACGCGCGTCGGGTCGCGTGGTGCCCCGGCGGCCGGGTGAGCGCGTACGCCGACGGCGCGCCGGCGACGACCAGGTCGACGGAGGTCAGGGTGACGTCGACAGCGGCACGGGCAGCCTCCCACGTACCGGGACCGACGAGGGTCATCGTGTCGTAGCACCAGAGCCCCGCGCGGGCGTGCGTCGCCGTCGGCCGGTGCGCGGGCAGGCCGTCGAGCATGCCCATGGTCGGGAAGACGTAGGGGACCACGCGGTCCTGGCCGACCAGGTCGGCGTAGCCACCGAGCGCCCAGTCGTCCGCCACCGTGCGGAGGTGGTCGAGCAGGCCGGCGTCGTGCACGCGGCGCAGCACGTCGTCGTCGTGCGTGGTCGCCCCGACCAGCCGACCTCCTGCGGAGAGGCAGGCGTCACGCAGGACCGTGGCGCGGTCCGGCACCTCGGTGCCAGGTGTCCTCACGCCCACCCACACCTCGCCGTCGGGCACGTGCCGGAGCACGGCGTCGGACCAGACCACGGGCGGCAGCGGGGCCATGTGGTGCATGCTGTCACGCGTGCCCCGCGCTGCTGATCTGCCGGTCAGGATCGGGCTGCTGCCGTCGGGACCGACCGCATCGGTGGTCGACGTGCCCGGAGCCGGTCTCGGGCACGCGACGGTGTGGCGCGACGAGGACCCACCGCCCGTGGGCCGGGGGGTGGCGCGCACCGGCGTGACCGTGCTCGACCTCGGGGGCAACATGTTCCGCTCCCCCGTGCCTGCGGGCGCCGCCGTGCTCAACGGCGCCGGCGAGTGCACCGGCCTGCTCGCGTTGCAGGAGTGGGGGCTCGCGGAGACGCCGGTCTTCCTCACGTCGTCGATGCAGGTCGGCCGGGTCCTCGACGCGGCGTGCGAGCTGCTGGTCGAGGAGGACCCGACCATCGGGGTCGAGGACGTCGTGCTGCCGCTGGTCGCCGAGTGCGACGACTCCCACCTGAACGACGCCCGTCGGACGCAGGTGACTAAGGACGACGTCCGCGCGGCGCTGTCGGCGGCCCGCGCGTCGGCCGGCAGCCTCACGCCTCCGCTCGAGGGCGCGATCGGTGCCGGGACCGGCCTGACCTGCCTCGGCTTCAAGGGCGGCATCGGCACGGCCTCCCGGCTGCTGCCGACCGCGCACACGCTGGGGGCGGTCGTGCTGACCAACTTCGGCGAGCAGGACCGCCTCACCGTCGGCGGGCTGCAGGTCGGCGCCGCGCTCCAGCGTGCCGCCAGCACCCGCGAGCGGGACGCCGGGTCGTGCATCGTGCTGCTGGTCACGGATGCACCGGTGGATGCCGCGGGGTGCGCGCGGATCGCGCGTCGGGCCGGGCTCGGCCTGGCCCGCACCGGGAGCGTCGCGACGCACGGCAGCGGTGAGATCTTCCTCGCGATGGCCACCGGGCTGCGCGCGCCGCGCGGCGCGCCGGCACCCGGCGTGCCGTTCACGGGTCGCGAGCTCGACCCGCTCCTGGCCGCTGCCGTGGAGGCCACCGAGGAGGCCGTCATCACAAGCCTGCTCGCCGCCACCACGGTGGTGGGGCGCGACGGCAACCGCGCCGACGCGCTGCCGTACGACGAGGTGGTGGCCCTGCTCCGCGAGGCCGGGCTCGGTGACTGAGGGGACCGCCGAGCACTCGTTCGTGACGCTTGCGGACGGCACCCGGCTGGCAGTCACGCTCTACCTCCCGGCGGGCTCGGAGCCGGCGCCGTGCCTGCTCGAGGCCCTGCCCTACCGCAAGGACGACCTCACCTCCGGCTACCGGCCGGAGTACCTGCGGCTGCGCGACGAGCACGGCTACGCGGTCTGCCGGGTCGACGTCCGCGGCACCGGGTCGTCCGACGGGCTGGCGACGGACGAGTACCCGGTGACGGAGCAGCGCGACCTCGCCGAGCTCATCGGGTGGCTGGCCGACCAGTCGTGGTGCTCCGGCGCCGTCGGCATGTTCGGCACCTCGTACTCCGGCTTCAACGCGCTGCACCTGGCGGCCGAGCGGCCGCCCGCCCTCCGGGCGATCTGCGCGATCTACTCCAGCGACGACCGCTACACCGATGACGTGCACTACATGGGCGGCTCGCTGCGGCTGCTCGACGTGGTCGACTACCCGACGTACATGCTGGCGATGAACGCCCTGCCGCCGGTGCCGTCGCTCGCGGGCGAGGCCTGGGTCGAGGACTGGCGCCGGCGCGTGGTGGACCTCGAGCCGTGGCTGGCCCGGTGGGTCGAGGAGCAGCACGACTCGGCCTACTGGCGGCAGGGCTCGGTGCGGCCGTCGTACGACCGGATCGGCTGCCCGACGTTCCTCGTCGCAGGCTGGGCCGACGGGTACCGGAACAACACCTTCCGCACGGTCGAGCGGCTGCGCGAGCAGGGAGTGCCGCACCGGCTTCTGATCGGGCCGTGGAGCCACATGTCGACGGCCACGTCGCTGCCGGGGCCGCACCTCGACCTGGTGCCGGTGATGGCCCGGTGGTGGGACCGGTGGCTGCGTGGCGTCGACGAGTACGACGACGAGCCGGCGATCACGTGGTTCGCGCAGCGGTCGACCAGGCCGGGACCGGACCGGCTGCTCGTGGACGGCGAGTGGCGCTCGGCGCCGGCGTGGCCGCTCGACGGCGCGGGTGTCTCGTCGCTGCCACTCGGGTCCGGCGTCGCCACCTACGACGTCCTGCCCGACGTCGGCACGTCGGCCTGGAACAGCTGCGCCGGCTCGCTGCCGTGGGGGCAGCCGACCGACCAGCGGTACGACGACGCGGCGTCCCTCACCTGGGAGTGGCCCGCCGACGGCCTGTCGCTGCTGGGGCACCCGCGGCTGCGGCTGCGGGTGTCGTCGTCCGAGCCGGTCGCATCTGTGTCGGCCAAGCTGTGCGACGTCTTCCCGGACGGCACCTCGTCGCTGATCGGCCGGGGCTTCCTCAACCTCACGCACCGGGCCTCCTCGGAGTCGCCATCACCGCTGCCCGTCGGCGAGTGGCTCGACGTGGAGCTGGAGATGGAGGCGCTGGCCTTCGACGCCGTCGCCCCCGGGCATCGCCTCCGGCTGTCGATCGCCGGGGTCGACTGGCCCAACACCGTCGCACCGCCACGCCCCGTGACGCTGCGCCTCGACCTGGCGGCCTCGACTCTCGAGCTGCCGCTGGCGGGGGTCTCGGCGCCGGCGCTGCCGCTGCCCTTCGTCGACCCGCCCGCGACCGACGATGTCGACCCCGGCATCGGCTGGCACGTCTCGCGCGACGTGCTGCGCCGTCGCACGTCCTGCTTTGACGAGCACGGCGGCGAGTTCGACGTCGACGGCGGGTCGATCCGCGAGCACTACACCGGCCGGGTCGAGATCGACACCCGGTCGTGGACGCAGCGCGCCGTGTCGACCGCCGATTTCAGCGTGCGCTGGCCTGAGGGCACCGCCAGGGCCCGCACCGAGGTGAGCCTCGTCGCCGACGAGCACGACTTCGACCTCTCGATCCGGCTCGACACCTGGCGCGACGACGAGCCCTTCGAGTCGCGGACCTGGGAGCGACGAGTGCCACGGGAACTCGGCTGACACCGCGGGCCGGCGTCGGCATGATCGGGTGATGGCCGACGGCACGTTGCACGGCGCGAGGGTGGTGCTGGAGCCGGTTCTCGCCGGGCACGTGCCCGACCTGCGGCGCATCCTCGCCACAGCCGACGTTCGCGCGCGCTGGGGCGACGAGGCAGCGTCGGCGGACTGGCCCGACGACGATCCCACCGCGGCGCGCTACGCGATCGTCGTCGACGGCAAGGTGCGCGGCATGGTGCAGTACGCCGAGGAGGACGAGCCGATGTACCGGCACGCGTCCATCGACGTCTTCGTCGACCCGGAGGTGCACCGCCGCGGTGTCGGACGCGACGCGGTCGGCACTGTCGCCCGGCACCTCGTGGACGACCGCGGTCACCACCGCGTCGTCATCGACCCGGCGGCAGACAACGTCGCAGCCATCCGGTGCTACACCGCGGTCGGCTTCCGGCCCGTCGGGGTGATGCGGCGGTACGAGCGCGACCCGCTCACCGGCGAGTGGCACGACGGCCTGCTCATGGACCTCCTCGCCGACGAGCTCCTTCGCCCGATACCTTGATCCACAGCGGATCTGTTGGAGAAACTGCTACCGATCCCCTGTGGATCATGGACGGGCGGGGCTTCACGTGACGGCAGCGCAGCCCGACGCACCGAAACCGGCGTGACTCGCTGCGTGCCGGCTGCGAGGCTCCTCGTGATGCCCTCACCGCTGCACCACCTCTCCAGGGTTCTGGTCCGGCCGTCGTGCTGCTGCACGCCGGGGTGGCCGACCTCCGCATGTGGGACGCCCAGGCCACCGCCCTGGCGCCGACCCATCGCGTCATCCGGTGCGACCTGCGCGGCTTCGGGCAGACCCCGCTGGCACCGGGCACGTCGTACTGCGACGGGCAGGACGTCATCGACCTGCTCGACGAGCTCGGTGTCGACACCTTCGCACTGGTGGGCGCGTCGTCCGGCGGCGGCATCGCCCTCCAGGTCGCGTCGACGGTGCCCGAGCGAGTCACCCGGCTGGTCCTCCTCGCGGCCGCTGCCGACCTGGTGGAGCCGACTGCGGCCGTCCGCGCGTTCGGCGCCGAGGAGAACCGACTGCTCGAGGCGGGGGACGTCGCAGGGGCGACGGACCTGAACGTGCAGACCTGGGCCGGCCCGGACGCCGACCCCGCGGCGAGAGAGCTGCTGCGCGAGATGCAGGCCCGGGCCTTCGAGGTGCAGCTGGCAGCCGGCGACGACGTCGGAAACCGCGACCTGGACGTCGTCCCTGAGCTGCTGACGATGCCCGTGACGGTCGTGTACGGCGTGCACGACCTCGACTTCTTCGCCGCGACAGCACGCGAGCTCGTGCGACTCGTCCCCTCGGCCACCCTCGTCGAGCTGGACTGGGCGGGGCACCTCCCCGCACTGGAGCGCCCGGAGGCGACCACCGACCTGCTGCGCGCGGCGCTGGCCTGAGCGACAGCCCGTAGCCTCGTGCGGGGTGACGAGGATCCTGGTCACCGGGATGTCCGGCACCGGCAAGTCCACCGCCCTGGCGGCGCTCGGAGCACGTGGCCATCGGGTCGTCGACATGCTCGAGGCCCTCGTCACGCCCGCCTAGACTCCGGCCTCGTGACTGTCGAGAGCACGGACGTCCTCGATCTGGCCCGCAGCATGGGACCGGACCTGATCGCTCTGCGGCGCGAGCTGCACCGCATCCCCGAGATCGGCAACCACCTGCCGCTCACCCAGGCGGTCCTGCTCCGCGAGCTGCGCGGCCTGGACGGCCTCGAGATCAGCACCGGCGCCGCACTGTCGTCGATCACGGCCGTGGTCCGCGGGGGCGCCGAGGGTGCGAGCGACGGACCCGTGGTGCTGCTCCGGGGCGACATGGACGCGCTGCCCGTGACCGAGGAGGTGCCGGTCGACTACGTCTCCGGGCACGTCGGTGTCATGCACGCCTGCGGGCACGACCTGCACATGGCCGGCCTCGTCGGCGCCGCCCGGATCCTGCTCGCCCGCCGCGCCGAGCTCGCCGGCGACGTCGTCCTCATGTTCCAGCCCGGTGAGGAGGGACCAGGTGGCGCCGAACCGATGATCGCCGAGGGGCTCCTGATGGCAGCCGGCCGGCCGGTGGACGCCGCCTACGCGCTGCACGTCGCGTCGTCGGAGCACCCCGTGGGCCAGTGGTACAGCAGGCCCGGGCCGGTCTATGCCGCCGCCGACGAGGTGCGCGTCCGCGTCGTCGGCGAGGGCGGCCACGGCTCCACCCCGCACCGTGCGAAGGACCCGGTCCCGGCGGCCTGCGAGATGGTCGTCGCCCTCCAGACGATGACCACCCGCGGGTTCGACGTCTTCGACCCGGTCGTCGTCACCGTCGGCCGGCTCGCCGCGGGCACCAAGGAGAACATCATCCCGGACAGCGCCGAGTTCGACGCGACGGTCCGCAGCCTCTCGCCGGCGGCGCGCACCAAGGTGCAGCACGACATCGAGCGGCTGGTGCACGGCATCGCCGCCGCGCACGGCCTGACCGTCGAGGTCGGCTACCGGCTCGGCTACCCGGTCACCGTCAACGACGAGTCCGAGTACGAACTCGCACGCGACGTGGTCACCGACCTGTTCGGCGCCGACCGCTTCACGCTGATGCCGGAGCCCGAGCTGGGCGCGGAGGACATGTCCTTCGTCCTGGACCGGGTCCCCGGTGCCTACCTCAACCTCGGTGCCTGCCCCGTCCCCGACCACGAGTCCGCACCCGACAACCACTCGCCACGTGCAGCCTTCGACGACGCGGTGCTGCCGGACGCCGCTGCCTGGCTGGCCGAGGTCGCGGTCCGCCGGCTGCGACGCGACCCGACGGTCGCGGCGAAGGTCTGACGTGCCCGGCGAGAGCGACCTCGCGACCCTGCTCGCGAGCATGACACCGGACCTCCTGCCCGAGCGGTACGTCTACGTCAGCGTCGCCACGGTGCCGGCCGGGGTCGAGCCGTTCGCTGTCGTCCGCGAGGACGAGGGCACCACCCTGGTCCTCTCGCAGGAGGACGCCGCCGTCTCGGCCTGGCATACGACTACGTGGCTGCGCGGATCACGCTCCGGGTCCACTCCTCGCTCGATGCCGTCGGGCTCACCGCGGCGTTCGCGACGGCGCTGGCCGACGCCGGTCTCAGCTGCAACGTGCTCGCCGGTTCGTTCCACGACCACCTGTTCGTGCGGTACGACGACGGGCCGCGGGCCGTCACAGTCCTTCAGCGGCTCGCTGCTGCCGGCGGCTAGAGCGGGATCGCGCCGTCGCGGTAGCCCCGTGCCATCGTCGTGACGAAGTGGTGCACGGCGTCCTCGCTCGGCGCCAGCGGTCCGGGGGCGAAGTGCGGCGACGCGAGCCCGCGCTGCACCGACTCGCAGGCCGCCCAGTCCTGGCGGTTGGTCCGGTCCCAGAACTCCACCGCGTACGAAGGATCCACGTCGGCGTCCGGGAAGTACCAGGCACACTCCACCCGGGTCCGGCCCGGCGTCAGGGGCGTCATCCGGTGCGTCATCACGTAGTCGGGGTGCGGGGAGACCAGCAGGTTCGGCAGCAGCCCGAGGTAGAGGACCTGCCGCGGGTCGACACCCTCGATCGCGCGGCCGCCCGACCGACCGTCGAGGGACATCGTGACGGCACCGTCCCGGAGGTCCATCGAGCCGCCGATCCAGGCGCCGGGCAGGTCGAAGTTCGTCCCGCTCGACGGCGGGCTCACCCGGCACAGCTCGGGGTGGATCAGCGGGCAGTGGTAGCACTCGTGGTAGTTCTCGGTGACGACCTTCCAGTTGGCCTCGACGACGTACTCGTGGCTGGCCCCCAGGACCAGCTCCTCGGGACGGTACGGCGCGACCAGCCCGGCCATCGCGCCCACGTGCTGCGCGAAGGGCGTCGCCGCGTTTCCCAGCGCGTTGACGAAGACCCAGCCGTGCCAGACCTCGACCGGGAGCCGCACGAGCCCGTGCCCGGCGGGGTCGAACGACGCGACCTCCCGGAAGCCGGGCGCCGCGACCAGAACGCCCGCCAGGTCGTAGCTCCACGCGTGGTACGGGCAGACGACGGCCCGCTTGCCCGACGCGGCGCCGTCCGCCAGCAGCTCGTGACCCCGGTGCCGGCAGGTGTTCGCGAACGCACCGACCACGCCGGCAGCGCCGCGGACGAGCAGCACCGACACGTCGCCGACGAGCCGCGCCACCTGGGTGCGACCCTCCGGCAGCACGGCCTCCACCCGTCCGAGGCAGACCCACGACGCCGCGAAGAAGTGCCGCTGCTCCCACGCCAGCACCTCGGCCGACGTGTAGGCCTCAGCGGGCAGCATGGTGCTCTCACCGAACGGCCGCAGGGCTGAGTCGAGCCCCGCGACACTCACCGGTGCCGGTGTCATGACGTACCTCTTCGCCGTAGGGTCCGGGCATGAGCCGGCGGAAGGTGGCGGTGCGGCGGGAGGAGATCCTGCGCGCGACCATCGACGAGGTCACCGAGAGCGGCTTCGCCAGCACCCGGGTGGCCGACGTGGCAGGCCGGCTCGGCATCAGCACCGGCCTGGTGTTCTACCACTTCGAGTCGAAGGAGAGCCTGCTCTCGCAGGCCTTCGCCTACGCCGCCGAGCGTGACCTCGAACGGCTCGACGCCGCCGCCCGGGGCAGCGGCAGCGCGGTCCGCCGACTGGCGAAGATCCTCGCCTACTACGGCCCGGAGGAGTCGGCTGCCGGCTGGCCGTTGTGGATCGACGCCTGGGCGACTGCGCTGCGCGTCCCCGAGCTGGCCGAGGTGTCGCAGCTGCTCGACGTACGGTGGAAGGACGCGGTGGCCACCGTGATCCGCGACGGTGTGGCCCGCGGTGAGATGACCTGCGCCGACCCGACCGGTGCGGCGTGGCGCATCACCGCGCTGCTGGACGGGCTGGCAGTTCAGGCCACCGTGCACACCGGCGTCCTGACCCGCCGCCAGGTGACGTCCTGGGTCCGCAACGCGGCCGCCGCCGAGCTGGGGGTCGACCCGGCGACCTTGCGCCGCTGACACACCCGTCGCGCCGGCCATCACACGAGCCAGCTCGTCCGATGCCCCGGCTCGACGAGCGCCGGCCGGTCCGGGGAGAACGCCGTGACGTCAGACGTCGTAGATCCTGCGGTCACCAGGTCGGCGAGCAGCCGACCGAAGGTCGGCGCGAACTTGAACCCGTGCCCGGCACCCAGCGCCACGAGCACGGACTCGTGCCCGGGCACCGGGCCCACGACGAAGTCACGGTCCGGCGTGAGGGTGTAGAGGCAGGTGACCGTGCTCGTCGGTGACCCGACCCCCGGCAGCAGCGAGTGCACGAAGTGCGTCAGCCGTCGCTCCGCTTCCTGGTCTGGCGCGAACGACCGCGAGTCGGCCGTCGTCACCGCGCCGCCCACGTCCTGGCCGGCCTTCACCAGCGCGGCGCTCCCACCCTCGTCGTAGGTCGGGAACCCGTAGAACGACGGGTCGTCCATCCAGATCCACACCGGCACCGAGTCGGCCGAGTAGCGACCCGGTCGCGACGGCGCGAAGTAGGTGACCTGCTCGCGGGTCACCGTCAGTGGCATCGAGGTGCCGAGGTGGGCGAGCAGCTGGTTGGTCCAGGCGTCCGCGGCCAGCACGACGTGCCGCGCCCGGAAGGTCGCCGCCGCGGCTCCGGAGGCGACGACGCTCACCGTGCCGTCGTCGTGCGCCACCACGGACGTGACCGGTGACTCGGCGTGCAGCCGGGCACCCGCGCGCGCCGCCAGTCGCTGCAGCACCCGCGTCGACCGGCCGGCCGGCACGATCGAGGTGTCCTCCTGCACGAGCGCAACGGTCCCCACGGGGACGGTCATCGACGACCACCGGGCCGTGACGTCGCCCGGGGTGAGGGTGGTGAACGGCACGCCCTCGGCGCGCATGCTGGTCGTGTAGTCGTCGGCCGGGATCGCTGCGCCGGGCGGGAAGAGGTCCACTCCCCCGGTGCGGGTCACCAGCCGCTCGCCCGACTCCCGTTCGAGCTCGGCCCAGTCCGCGTAGGCCTCGCCGGCCAGCCGTACGTACGCCGGGGTGTGGTAGCTGCGTCGCAGGATCCGTGACGTGTCGTGCGAGGCCCCGCGGACGTGCCCGAGCTCGAACTGCTCGAGGCCGACCACCGAGGCACCGCGCCGCGCCAGCTGCCACGCTGCTGCCGAACCGATCCCGCCGAGGCCGACCACGACGACGTCGACGTCGACCGTCTGCACGCCCCTCACGAGGTGTCCCCCAGCCGTGGCAGCAGCCAGCGCCGGATGTCGAGGCTGGCGTCCTCCATCGGCGCGAACCACCCCTCGGAGTAGGCACGCGACGACATGCCGCGCTGCACCGACTCGCAGACGGCCCAGTCCTGCCGGTTGACCACGTCCCAGAGATCGACGGCGTCCGACGGGTCGAAGCCCGGCCGCGCCACCTCGTCCGGGGCGAACAGCAGGTCGCACACGACGCGGGTCCGCCCGGCCCCCGTCGGCCACAAGGTGAACGCCGCGACGTGGTCGGCCGACAGGCTCAGCATGAGGTTCGGGTAGAGCAGCTCGCCCTTGTGCCGCACCCTCTCGGTGTCGTCCAGACCCGGGAACGGCGACCGCTCGGACGTCCCGGACGCGGTGAACGTCCACGCCCCCTCGCGGTGCGGGATGCCCTCGTCCCAGTCGAGGTCACTGCCACCCCGGCCGAACGCCGGCACCAGACGCACCAGCTCGGGGTGCACGCCGGCGCAGTGGTAGCACTCGTTGTAGTTCTCGAGCAGGACCTTGTAGTTGGCGCGGACGTCGTAGACGCGCCGGTCACCGACGACCAGCTGGTCGAGGGGGTAGCGCGCCACCCGGGTCGTGGCGGCGCCCAGCACCTCGAGCAGCGGTGGCGCGGGCTGCGGGGTGAGGTGCAGGAAGAGGAAGCCTCCCCACGTGCCGACACCGACCGGGTGCAGCCCGAACCGGTCCGGGTCGAAGCCGTCGACGTCCTCGGTGTGCGGCGCGCGCAGCAGCCGGCCGGCCAGGTCGTAGGTCCAGGAGTGGTACGGGCAGCGCAGCGACCCCGCGTTGCGCGGGGCCGGGGCGGGCGCCTTCGGGGTCGACGGGAACGACCTGCGAGCCGCGGTGGCGGCAGACGTTGTAGAAGCCGCGCAGGACTCCCTCGGCGTCACGGGTCACCAGCACGCTCTCGCCGGCCACGTCGAGCACGGCCAGGCCCGACCCGGCACCCAGGTCGGCAACCCGGCCCGCGCAGAACCACTCGCGGTGCAGCACCTGCTCCCGCTCGCGGTCCCAGTGCGTCGCGTCGACGTAGTACGACGCCGGCAGCGCCGCCTGCAGCGAGGTCACGCCGCCACCGCGCACGCCACACCTCCAAGGTACTGATCCGTCAGTCAGTAGCGACCTGTCCCAGTGTGCCCTGCCGGAGGCCGGAGAGGAAGCAGGACGCGACGTGCTCCTCGGTCGCCGGCAGGACGGGCAGCGCGCTGCCGCGGCAGTCACCGGCCACCCCGGCCGCCTCCGCCTCCCCCGACGCGAGCGCCGGGCAGCGGGGGTGGAAGCGGCAGCCGCCGGGCACCCGGGTCGGGTCCGGCGGCTCGCCGGAGAGCACCGTGGGCTCGCGGCGCTTGGTCTCGGGCACCACCGACAGCAGCGCCTTCGTGTACGGGTGCTGCGGGTCGTCGAGCACCCGCTCGGTCGGTCCGGTCTCGACGACCCGGCCGAGGTACATCACTGCGATCCGGTCGGCGATGTTCCAGGCCAGCCCGAGGTCGTGGGTGACGACGAGGACGGAGAGACCGAGCTCGCGGCGTAGCCCCAGCAGCAGCTCGAGGATCTCGCCCCGGACCGACGCGTCCAGCGACGACACCGGCTCGTCGGCGACCAGGACCTCGGGGTCCAGGACCAGCGCGCCGGCGATCACGACCCGCTGCCGCTGTCCGCCGGACAGCTCGTGCGGGAAGCGCAGGAAGTACCGCTCGGCCGGTCGCAGCCCGACCCGTGACAGCGCGTCGGCCACCCGGGTCTGCTCGTCACCGGTGATCCGGTGCACCCGCAGTCCCTCGGCGACGGCCTCGTAGACCGTGTGCCGCGGGTTGAGCGACCCCGTCGGGTCCTGCAGGACGAGCTGGACCCGCCGGCGGTACGCCTTGAGCGACCTGGCGTCGTACCGCAGCGGCTGCCCGTCGTGCACCACCTGGCCCGACGACGGCCGCTCGAGGCCGAGCAGGGTGCGGGCCAGGGTCGTCTTGCCGCACCCGGACTCACCGACCAGAGCGACGATCTCGCCGCGGCCGACGGCCAGGTCCACCCCGTCGACCGCCTTGGCGACCGCGCCGCCGCGGGACCGGAACGTCGTGGACAGGGCCACGGCCTCGAGCGCCGCGCCACCGGGCGGCCGGCCGGCCGCCGGCGTCGTCACGCCTGCACCTCGGTGCCGGCGTGCACGCAGGCCGCCTCCTGGCCGGGGCCGGCCGGACGGAGCCGCACGTCCTCGGTCCGGCACACGTCGACGGCGTCCGGGCAGCGGGGGTGGAACGGGCAGCCGGGCGGCAGGTCACCGGGCCAGGGCGGATCCCCGGGCAGACCGCTCGGCGCGAAGCGCGCGGCCGGGTCGCCGATCGTCGGGAAGGCCGCCGACAGCGCCCGGGTGTACGGGTGGCGCGCCCGGCTCAGGACGTCGGCCGACCGGCCCTGCTCGACCACCCGGCCGGCGTACATGACCGCTACCCGGTCACAGGTGCTGGCGAGCACCGACAGGTCGTGACTGATGACCACGAGACCGAGCCCGCGCTCACGCACGAGTGCCGTGAGCAGGTCGAGCACCTGGGCCTGCACCATCACGTCGAGTGCCGTGGTGGGCTCGTCGGCGACGACCAGGCTGGGCCGGCAGGCGAGCGCCATCGCGATCATCACGCGCTGCTTCTGGCCGCCCGACAGCTGGTGCGGGTACGACGCCGCGAGCCGGGTCGGCAGCCCGACGTCGGTGAGCAGCTGGTCGACCGTGCGCTCGGCACCGCGCCGGGTGGCTGTCCGGTCGTGCAGCAGGAGCGGCTCGGCGACCTGCCTCCCGACCCGGTGCAGCGGGTTCAGCGAGTGCAATGCGCCCTGGAAGACGATCGACGCCTCCGACCACCGCACCGCCCGCAGGCGGCCGAACGACATGGCCAGCACGTCCTCGCCGTCGAGCAGCACCCGGCCGGTCACCCTCGCCGTCCGCGGGGTGAGCCGCAGCACGGTCGCGGCGAGCGTCGACTTCCCGGAGCCGGACTCGCCCGCGACCCCCAGGCTGGAGCCCGCCTCGACGTCGAGCGTGACGCCACGCACGGCGGGGACGTCGCCCCCCGACGTGCGGTAGGTGACCTCGAGGTTCTCGAGCCGGAGCAGCGGCACGGTCAGCCGTCCCCCCGGGTCGAGCACGTTCTCCAGCGCCCGGCCGACGAGGGTGAACGCGAGCACGACGACCACGACGCACAGGCCCGGCGGCAGCAGGTACCACCAGGCGCCCGAGCTGATCGCACCGGCCGAGAACGCGTTGTCGAGCATCGAGCCCCACGACACCCGGAAGGGGTCGCCCAGCCCCAGGAACGACAGCGTCGTCTCGGACAGGATGGCGACCGCCACGGTCAGCGTGGTGTTCGCGAGGACCAGCGGCATGACGTTGGGCAGCACGTGCCGCGACATCTGGTGCCAGTGCCCGCCGCCGAGCACCCGGGCCCGCTCGAGGTACGGCCGGGCCTCGACGGCCAGCGTCTGGGCGCGCACCAGCCGGGCGGTGCCCGGCCACGAGGTGACGCCGATGACGACGATGACGTTGAGCAGCGACGACCCCAGCACCGTCGCGAGCGCGATCGCCAGCGGCAGGAAGGGGATGACGAGGAACCAGTCGGTCAGGCGCTCGAGTGCTCCGCCCAGCCAGCCGCCGAAGTGTCCCGACGCGATGCCGACCAGGGTGCCGATCGCCATCGAGATCACGGTGGCCGAGATGCCGACCAGGAGCGACACCCGGGCGCCCCACACGACGAGCGCGAGCACGGACCGTCCCGACTCGTCGGTGCCGAGCAGGAACCGGCTTCCTGGCGGGGCCAGCACCTCGCCGGTGGCCTTGGTGACCTCGAGCTCGTCGGAGGAGAAGATCAGCGGTGCCGCGACGGCGAGCACGACGAACACACCCAGCACCACGAGCCCGGCCACGCCGGCCCGCTGGCGGCGGAACGACACCCAGAACCTGTGCAGCGAGGCGCTGCGCCGGGCCTGGCGGACGGCCCGCGGCGAGAGCACCACGGGGCCGGGCTCCGTGCCGGTGTCCAGGCTCATGTCCGCACCCGGGGGTCGACCGCCGCGACCACGATGTCGGCGACGAGGTTCGCGACGACGACCGACAGCGAGAAGAGCAGGAAGATGGCCTGCAGCAGGGGGACGTCCGGACCGCGGATCGCCTGGTACGACAGCAGTCCGAGGCCGGGCCAGGAGAAGACGGTCTCGACGGTGATCGCGCCGGACACGACGAAGCCGATGTTGAGGAACACCAGCGTGATCGTGGGCAGCAGCGCGTTCGGCACGGCGTGGCGCCGGCGCACCAGCTTCTCCCGCATCCCCTTGGCACGAGCCGTCGTGAGGTAGTCCTGCCGCAGCTCGTCGACCAGCGAGGAGCGCATCACCAGCGCGTACTCCGCGAGATAGGCCAAGGTCAGCGTGAGTGCCGGCAGCGCGAGGTGCCAGGCCTGGTCACCGATGCCGTCGAGCGACCAGCGGTCGACCCCCGGCGTGATCACTCCCCCGCTCGGGAAGAGGCCCGGCAGGAACCCGACCCCGGTGCTCAGCAGGATGAGCAGCACCATCCCCAGCCAGAACTCCGGCATCGCGTACAGGGTCAACGAGATACCGGTGCTGACTCGGTCGAAGACGCTGCCGCGCGACCAGCCGCCCCGGATCCCGATGGCGATGCCGATGACCGCCGACAGCACCGTCGCGGTGGCCAGCAGCACGACGGTCGGCCACACGCGGTCGCCGATGACCTCCCAGACCGGCCGGGAGAACTGCGTCGAGTCGACACCCGAGGAGAACGGGTTGCTGAGGTAGCCGAGGAACTGCTGGAGCATCGGCTTGTCGAGGCTGCGGCGCAGCTCGCGCAGCTGCTCCTGGTCCATGTTGCGACCCTTGGTGTAGAGCGAGATCGGGTCGCCCGGGAGCATCCGGAACAGGAAGAAGTTGAACACCAGCACGAACGCGACCGTCCCGATCCCGGACGCCGACCGGCGCAGGGCGTAGCCCCACAGACTGCCTTCCCCGTGGCCGCGGCCGCGCCGCCCGCCGGACCGCTCGTGCGCCGACTCCCCCTCGACGGCGGACTCGGTCGCGGCGAACGTCACGGGCGCAGCCCCGGCAGTGGCGGATCCGAACGCCTGGTGGCGCTACTCGACATCGCTGTCCGGGCGCCGCCGGGACAGGAAGAAGCCCACCCCGCCCAGCACCAGGACCGCCAGCACGATGCCGCCGACGACGAGTCCGGTGCTGCTGCCGCTGCTGTCGCTCGCCGAGGCACCGGTCGTGACGCCGCCGGTGCTGCCGCCGCTGGTGCCGTCGTCCGCGGTCACCGGTCGGATGTTCTTGTAGCTGTAGGTGCCGTACTGGAACAGCAGCGACCCGTCCGGGTCGGGCTGCGCGAGGAAGCCGGTGAAGCGGTCCGACCGGTAGGCCTGCGGGTTGTCGTAGTAGACCGTGATGATGTACGGCGCCGCGTCGTACACGAGCTTCTGCATCTGCTTGACGGTGGCTGCCCGCTCGGCCGGGTCGATCTGGCCGGCCTGGAGGTCGTTGAGGCGGTCGTACTCCTTGTCGCAGTAGAACGAGTCGGACAGGTTGGCGTAGACCTCGCCGCCGTCCTTGTACGACCGGTTCGCGCAGGTGAAGGTCGAGAGCTGGTAGTTGGGGTCCGGCTCGACGACCCAGCCCCACTCGAAGAGGTCGAAGTTGCCCTGTCCGATGATCTCGGTGAGCGCGTCCTCGCTCACGATCTTCGGCTTCACCTCGATGCCGACGTCACGGAACCAGCCCGCGACGAACTGCACCGACTGCTGGCTCTCCGGGGAGTTGCTGCGGCCGTACAGCCGGAAGGACAGCTTGCGCCCGCCGCCGGGCATGGTCCGGATCCCGTCGGACCCCTTCCGGTAGCCCGCCTCGTCGAGCAGCTGCCCGGCCTTCTGCGGGTCGAACGTGTAGGCCGTGGCGCCCGGGTCGTAGTGCAGGGACTGGTAGAGCGACGGGATGAAGCTGTCACCGGGCGTGGCGTGCCCGCCGTACACCCGCTGGACGAGCGCGTCCTTGTCGACGGCGTAGGACAGCGCGACCCGCAGCTTGGGGTCCTCGAGTGCGGGGTGGCCGTCACCGATCGGCGTCCCGTCGTCGAGGGCTGCTCCGGCGTTGAACGCGATCTCGTTGAAGCCGGAGTAGCGCGCGTCCACGGTCGTGACGCCCTCGGCACCCTCGAGGCTCTTGAACACGTTGGCGCCCAGGTCGTCCGCGAAGTCGATCTCCCCGCGCTTGAGCGCCTGGGCGAGCGAGTCGTCGTTCTGGAACACCCGGAAGACGACCTCGTCGACCTTGGGCTTGCCCCCGTAGTAGTGGGGGTTGGCCTTGAAGCGGAGGAACTGGCCCTTCTGGTGCTCGGTCACGACGTACGGCCCCGAGCCGACCACGCCGCCGGGGCCGGGTTCGTTGGCGAACTTGCGCACTGCCTTCTCGTCGATGCCCTTCCAGACGTGCTCCGGCAGGATGTAGACGTACAGGTGCAGCATCACCGGAGTCGGCTGCTTCACCGTGAACACGACGGTCGTGTCGTCGGTCGCCTTCACGGACGTGATGGCGGCGACGTAGTTCCCGTAGTTCGTCTGCTCGTACTTGCCGTTGATCACCCGGTTGAACGTGTAGACCACGTCGGCGGACGTCAGCGGCTGCCCGTCCGACCACATCAGGCCGGGCCGCAGGTGGTAGGTCCAGGTGAGCCCGTCCTCGGACGTGTCCCAGCTCTCGGCCAGGGCCGGCTGGGTCGAGAAGTCCTTCTGGCCGTAGTCGGTCAGGGTCTCGTAGTTCATCTGGTACATCTCGTAGGCCGACGCCACGATGCCGGTGAACGGGTTCAGCGAGTCGATGTCCTGCTTGATCCCGACAGTGAACGTCGTCGGGTCGTCGGCTGCGCCCGAGGCCGGGCCGGTCGCCCCGGCCACCACGGTCGCCGCCACGAGCAGCGCCGTCGACACGGCTGCGACCTGCCGGCGAACCCGTCGATCCTTCATGGAACCTCCACGGACGTCGGACCCCGGTGCTCAGGATCATGGTGGGTGCCGATCCGTTTGTCACGCGTCTCCTGAGTCACGGGTCAGTGACGGCGTGCTGGCGTTACCGTGCGCCAGTGACCTCCGACCCCCGGCCGCCGGCCGCGCCGCGCCGACCCACGGCTACCGTCCTGCACGGTCATCAGCGTTCGGATGACTACGCCTGGATGCGCCGGACCGACGACCCCGAGCTGCTGACCTATCTCACGGCGGAGAACGCCTGGTGCGACGAGAGGACCGCGCCGCTGACCGCGCTCCGGGCGACCCTCGAGGCCGAGCTCGCGGCCGTCCTGCCCGACGAGGACGAGTCGGCTCCGAGGCTTCGGGGCGGCTGGGAGTACCGCGTCCGGCGCCGCGCGGGAGCGCAGTACCCGGTCCACGTCCGGCGGCGACCGGGGGCCGCCGCCGACGGCGACGAGGTCGTCCTGGACGAGAACCGGCTGGCAGAGGGGCACGACTTCGTCGAGCTCGGCGTCTGGGAACCGAGCCCGGACGGGCGGCTGCTGGCGTACTCGGTCGACCACGAGGGCGACGAGGTGTACGAGCTGCGGGTGCGCGACCTGACCACCGGGGACGACCTGCCCGACGTGCTGACCGGCACGTACTACGGCCTCGCCTGGGCGGCGGATTCCCGGAGCCTCCTCTACACGACGGTGGACGACGCCTACCGTCCGGACACGGTCCGGCGGCACGCCCTCGGCACCGACCAGGCTGCCGACACCGTGTCCTGGCACGAGGACGACCGGCGCTTCGAGCTGGAGGTGGAGGGCACCCGCAGCGGCGAGCTCGCCGTGCTGCTGGCGCGCAGCCGCGACACCACCGAGGTCCGGCTCGTGCCCACCGCCGACCTGGCCGCGGTACCGCACCTGGTGGCCGAGCGGGTCCCCGGGCGGGAGTACGTCGTCGACCACGAGCCGGGCGCCGACGGCGGGCGGCTCGTCGTGGTCACGGACCTCGACGCGCCCGAGTTCCGCGTCATGACCGCACCGGTGACCAGCAGCGGGCCGGACGACTGGATCGAGCTGCTCGCCCACGACCCGGCCGTGCGGGTCGAGGCCGCCGACGTCGTCGGTGGCCATGTGGTCGTCAGCGAGCGCAGCGCGGGCCGGCCGCGGGTCCGCGTGCTGGACCGGTCGGGCGCGACCCTGCGCGTCGTCGAGCCGGACGGCGTGGGCGAGGCGGTGCGTCCGGGCGACAACGACGACGTCGCCGCGACGGCCGTACGCCTGGTGCGCGAGGGCTGGGTCCGGCCACCGACGGAGGTCGACCACGACCTCGCGACCGGTGCGGAGACCGTGGTGCACGTCCAAGCGGTCCGCAGACCGCTCGACGGCTACCGCTGCGAGGTGGTGCACGCGGTCGCCGACGACGGCACCGCCGTCCCGGTGTCACTCGTGCGGCGCACCGGCGCCCTGCCGGGCGCCCCCTGCCTCCTCTACGGCTACGGCGCCTACGAGGCGAGCACGGACCCGGAGTTCTGGCCCGACCTGGTTCCGCTGCTCGACCGGGGCATGACCTTCGCCGTCGCGCACGTCCGTGGTGGCGGCGAGCTGGGCCGGCGCTGGTGGCAGCAGGGTCGGCTGCTGCACAAGCGCACCACCTTCACCGACTTCGTGGCGGCTGCCCGGCACCTGGTGGCCGACGGCACCACCACCGCCGACGGGCTGGTCGCCCGTGGCATGTCGGCGGGCGGCCTGCTCATGGGTGCCGTCGCGCACCTCGCCCCGGAGCAGCTCCGCGCCGTCGTCGCGGAGGTGCCCTTCGTCGACGTGGTCGGCACCATGCTCGACGACTCGCTGCCGCTCACCGTCGCCGAGTGGGAGGAGTGGGGCGACCCCCGGGACCCGGAGCACTACGCCTACCTCGCCGGCTACTCGCCGTACGACAACCTGCCGGGGCCGGACCGGGCTGCGCTGCTGGTGACAGCCAGCCGCCACGACCCGCGCGTCTCCGTGCACGAGCCGGCCAAGTGGGTGGCGCGGATGCGCGCCGCGGAGGAGCACACGCCGGCGCGTCGCGCCGGCCCGCTCCTCCTGCGCACGGCGATGAACGGCGCTGCGCACACCGGCCCGGCGGGGCGCTACGACGCCTGGCGGCACGAGGCGTTCCTGCACGCCTTCGTGCTCGACCAGGTGGGGCTGGGGTCGGTCAGTCCGTCGCGCTGAGCACGGTCACCGAGGTCTGGCCGGTGCACCCCGCGACCTCGCGGATGGCCCAGCGCCCGGTGTAGCCGTTGCCCTTCCAGTTCGACTCGGCGTCGCGGTCCTCGACCTCGCCCTCGGTGAGCTCGAACCCCGCCGCGGGGACGTCGGTCTGCATCGCCTTCAGGACGTCCTTCTCGTCGGTGTCGACGACGGCATAGACGATCGTCCGCCCGCCGGACCGCTCCTCCGTCGCGTAGACCTTCGAGCCGTCCGGCAGCGGGAAGTCCGCCGGGAAGGCCGAGGGGATCTCGGTGTCCTTCGCCTGGTCGATGCAGACCGGCGTCGGTGCACCGCTGGACCGCAGCTGCTCTTCGGCCTTCTTGTCCTGCTCGCTCTCGCCGCCGCCGCAGCCCGTGAGGGCTGCGACGGTGACGAGGGCGAGCGCGGCGATTCCGCGCACCGGCTCCCCTACTTCTTCGGCTTCTTGACGTGCTTGCCGGTCACGACGGCGTCGTAGGCTCCGTAGAGCGTGCTCCCCGAGCTCTGCCGCGCGATGGTCGCGAGCGCGTCGAAGTTCTGCGCGCCGCCGCTCGCGCAGGCTGCGGTGCACCCGTCGGCGTACCCGACCAGGACCCGGCCCTGCTTGTCGACGGTCACGTCCATGAAGTCGAGCAGGTTCCGGTCGTTGCCGCAGGTGGTGCCGCCGGTGCAGATCGAGCCCTTCTGGACCGGGTCGCTCGGTGTGGCGTCGGTGGTGACCCAGCTGACGCCGCCGTCGTAGGTCGCCGACACGTAGAGGTGCCACACGCCCTGGAAGCCGGGGTCCTGGTAGTTGCCACCGGTGGTGGTGCCGAGGAAGGCGAAGGCCGCCCGGTTGGCGTCACCCGCGACCATCGCCGGGAAGACGATGTTCTTGACGCCGAGCTGGGCCCCCACGTCCTGGTTGTCCACCCAGGTCGCGCCCTTGTCGTGCGACACCGCGATCCGGGCGGTGCCGTCGCTGTTCTGGTAGCCGAAGTACGCGGTGCCGTCACTCGCCAGCCCCACGCTCGGGTCGGAGTCGCCCGGGGTGCTGGCCGGGACCTTCCGGATGGTCCACGAGGTGCCGTTGTCGGTGGAGACCGCGACACCCTGGTTGCCGCCGCAGCCCTTGTTCGGGACGTAGACGGTGCCGTCAGGGGCGACCTTCACGTGGCCGTGCAGCCCGCCGCAGTCGAGCAGGCTGTACATCGGCACGGCCGGGCCGTACGTCGTCCCGCCGTCACGGCTCACGGCGCAGGACGCGTCGGCGATGTCCTGGGAGCAGTAGTAGACCGCGCGGTCCGAGGTGAGGCCGCCCACGCCGCCGGCCGAGAAGGAGCCACCACCCAGCGTCTGGTGGTCGACACCGGAGTTGATGCCGGACCCGGTGGTCGGGTGCCACGTCTCGCCATCGTCGTCGGTGTAGCAGGTGAGCGCGGTCTTGCCGGCCAGCTGGGACTCGAAGGTGCGACCGCTCTCGTGGTCGGTGTAGAGGATCGGGTCGAGGCTGGTCGTGCTGCCCAGCGGGCAGCCAGTGGTAGCGGTCGCGCTCTTGTCCGCCCAGGTGACCGCACCCGTGCTGTCGAAGGTCGCCTTGAAGGTGGCGGTGTATGCCTGATACATGGCCGCGTTCGTCGCGAAGTTGACGCCGATCGACGGCTCCCCCGCGTCGTGCGCGCGCGTCAGCGAGTCAGGAGCGGCGTAGTTCCGGAACCCGGGCGCCGTGGCGGTGCTCGGTGCCGGGTTCGCCGGGTTGGTGACCAGCGTCGCGGTACCGGTGATGCTCTGGCCGAGCGGCGCGTAGGGCACGACCCGCACGGTGTAGTCCGTGGCGACCGCCGGGAGCAGCAGCGTCTCGGGGTCGCTCGAGGAGGCGGCGGAGCTGACGGTCGCGCCGGCAGCGTCCAGCACGTACACGTCGAAGTCGGCGGCCGCGACCGGCCAGGCGACCTCCACCCGGAGGCTGTGGCCTGCGTCGTACCCGGCCGGGACGTCGACGTGCAGGCGGTAGTCGTCGCACGGCGTGGCCGGGGTGTCGCACACCGGGTCACCGGCCGCACCGGTCACGTTGGGCACCGCGAAGGGCCCGGCCGTCCAGGTAGTGGTGGCGGCTGAGTCGCTCACCGTGCCGCCGGCCGGGGTGGCGGCCACGGCCGGGACCACCGCTGCGGCGGTCTCCACGGTGAGCAACGCGGCGGCCGTAATCGCTACCGCGCGTGACTTCATCTTGACGGTGTGCAACTTCACCCTGCGCCTCCTGGCACCTAGACCCGAGATCCCGGGGTGCCAACGAGGCGGGCAGGCGGGGGTCACGGTTCGATGTCGCGATTGCACGCTTTCGTTCCCCGACCGTCACAAGATCACTCCTAGCGGTCGGCCGCCCAGACCCGGCGCTCGGCCAGGGCGCCCTCCATCTCGCCGTAGAGCAGACCGTCCGGCTCGCGGGTGTACGGCACGAGCAGGACCAGCGCGGTGCCCTCCCGGAGCTCCAGCTCGACCCGGACCCCCGTGCGCTCCGGCCCGGCGACGGTGCCGGTCACGTCGGCGGCGAGCGCGATCGACCGGTACTCGTCGCGCCGCTGCTCGGTGCCGACGTGCAGCGACCCGAGCACCTCGTCGGTGCTCGGGCTGTCGCCGAGACCCGGGTCGCCGTCCAGCAGCACCAGCTCACCCGACGTCGTGTAGGCGGCGCCGAAGGGGTAGAACCCGCCGTCGGCCACCAGCCGCCGGCCGGCCACCTCGAGCACCGTGCTGAGGAGGCTGTCCGCGTCCTCCTGCGCCTGGGGCGACGCGTCGTCCCGCCACGAGACCATCTGCAGCACCTTCCCTCGGGTGGGCGTCCACCCTAGGCAGGCCCGCTAGCGTGCGGCCATGGCCTCCGCCGCGACGTACCGGGAGCTGGCCGAAGATGCCTGGGGCTGGGTCCAGGCCCACGTGTGCGGTGACGACGGCCCGTGGCTGCCCGACGCGGTCGCCGACGGCTGGCAGGAGGCGGGACCGCCGGCGGACCGCGACTCCCTCTACGCGGGCATCGCCGGCCTGGCTCCGGTGCTGGCCGAGATCCGGCTGCACCGCACGCTCTCGGATACGGAGTCGGACCTCGCCGACCGGGTCGTGACCCGCCTGGCGGCCGCGGCAGCAGCGCGGGTCGAGCCCTCGCTCTACGACGGCCTGGCGGGCGACGCGACGGCGCTGCGGCTGCTGGCTCCCGGCACCGAGTCGGTCGCCCTGCAGCGGCTGGCCGACCTCAGGACGCCCGGTGGCTGGCCGAGCGCCAAGCCGGTGAAGGGCGGCTCCTGCCTGTCCGACGTCGTCGCGGGAGGCGCAGGGGTGGTGCTCACGGCCGTCTGGACAGGCGGTGAGCGGGCCGACGCCATCGCCCGTGGCGGAGCCGAGGCGCTGCTGGCCGCCGCCGACCGCACGTCCGCCGGCCTGGACTGGGCGATGCTCCCGGGCACCGCGTCGCGGGGTCCGAACTTCTCGCACGGAACGGCCGGGGTCGCCACGGCCCTGGCGGTGGCCGGGGCCTCGCTCGGCCGGCCCGACCTGGTGGATGCAGCCGTGGCGGGCGCCCGGCACCTCCTCGCCGTGGGCTCGCTCGCCGACGACGGTTTCGTCGTCCCCCACACGATCCCGCCGACCACGTCCCGTGTGGTGGAGCCGGTGACGTACACGTGGTGCCACGGCCCGGCCGGGACCTCGCAGCTGTTCGCGGCCCTGGCCCACGCCGGCGTGACCGAGGTGGCGGGCCACCGGGTCGACGACCTGCGGCGGCGCTGCCTGCACTCGGTCCTCACCTCGGGGCTGCCGAGGCGTCTCCGGCCCGGGTTCTGGGACAACGACGGCCGCTGCTGCGGGACCGCCGGCGTGGGCGACGTCCTCCTCGACGCGGCGCAGGACGCCGCCGACCCGGACGAGGCAGCCGCCCTGCTCGCCGCGGCGGTCACCATGGCCGACGCCCTGGTGGAGCGCGCGGTGCGCGACGGGGACGGCGCGCGCTGGCAGTTCGTCGAGCACCGGCAGGACCCGCCGCTGCTGCCGCCCGGCACGTCCTGGATGCAGGGCGCCGCCGGCATCGCGGCGTACCTCTTCCGGCTGGCGCGGGTCCTGGACGGCGGGATCGGTGCGCTGGTCGTCGACCGGCCGGACGAGTGGTGGGCGGTGCCCGCGGCGGTCCGCACGGTGAGGACGGCCGACAGCTAGGTCCTGCTCAGCCGCCGGAGATCGACAGCTCGGCGTCGGCGTCGACCACGCCACCGGTCGGTGCATCCAGCCAGCCCTCGGGCAGCGCCACCCGGCGCGGCGAGCCGGCCCGGCCGCGCGGCGTGCCGACCGAGACGGGCGGGAACGGCTCGTCGGCGTCGACGCCGGCAAGCAGCTCGTCGAGCTCGGCCAGCGACGAGACCAGAGCCAGTCGGTGCCGGGTCTCGCCCCCGACGCCGAACCCCTTGAGGTACCAGGACACGTGCTTGCGGAACTCGCGGCAGCCCTTGTCCTCGCCGAGCCAGTCGGCCATCAGCCCGGCGTGCCGGCGCATGACGCCCCCGACCTCGCCGAGGGTGGGGTGCTCGTCGTCCGGCAGGCCGGCGAAGGCGCGGTCGAACGACCGGAACAGCCAGGGCCGCCCCAGGCACCCGCGGCCGACGACGACGCCGTCGCAACCGGTCTCGCGCATCATCCGCAACGCGTCGGCGGCCTCCCAGACGTCCCCGTTGCCCAGGACCGGCACGGAGGTCACCTGCTCCTTGAGCCGGGCGACGGCGTCCCAGTCGGCCTGCCCCGAGTAGGCCTGGGCGGCAGTGCGCCCGTGCAGCGCGACCGCCGTGATGCCCTCCTCCTCGGCGATCCGGCCGGCCTCGAGGTAGGTGAGGTGGTCGTCGTCGATGCCCTTGCGCATCTTCATCGTCACCGGCACCGGGCCGGCTGCGCGCACTGCAGCGCGGACGACGGCGCGCAGCAGGTCGCGCTTCCAGGGAAGCGCCGCCCCGCCACCCTTCCGGGTGACCTTCGGGACCGGGCAGCCGAAGTTGAGGTCGACGTGGTCGGCGCGGTCCTCGGCGACGATCATCGTGACCGCCTCGCTGACGACGCGCGGGTCGACGCCGTACAGCTGCAGGCTGCGTGGGTGCTCGTCCGGGCCGAACTCGATGAGGCGCATGGTCTCCGCGTCGCGCTCGACCAGCGCCCGGGTGGTGATCATCTCGCTGACGTAGAGCCCGCCGCCGTACTCACGGCAGAGCGTCCTGAACGGCTGGTTGGTGATGCCTGCCATCGGCGCGAGCACGACCGGCGGCCACACCGGGTACGGGCCGATCTGCAGCCCGCCGGTGGCGGGCGCCTCGGGGGTCGGCGGCGCGGTGGTCACGGGTCCAGTGTCGCAAGCCGCTGACCTGGTGCGGTCAGGGCAGGGCGATGCGGATCACCTTGTCGTCACCCCTGTGCCTGGTTCCCCGGCCGTCACGGTTCGACGTCGTGATCCACAGCGAGCCGTCCGGTGCCGCCTTCACCTGACGGATCCGACCGAACCGGCCGGCGAGGTGCTTGCGCTTCGCGCCCGAGTCCGGGCCGCGGAGGCGCACCGAGAACAGGCACTCGCCGCGCAGCGCGCCCAGCCAGGCCCGGCCGTTCGCAACCGCCACCCCGGCCGGCGAGCACGTCGAGGTGGGCGACCACTCGGCCAGCGGGTCGCGGTAGCCGCCGGCACCGTCGGCGCCCTCGACGTACGGCCAGCCGTAGTTGGCCCCGCGCACGATCATGTTGAGCTCGTCGGTCTCCTTCTCGCCGAACTCGCTGGCCCACAGCGTGCCCCGCCGGTCGAAGGTGATGCCCTCGACGTTGCGGTGACCCATCGACCACACGAGGTTGCCGAACGGGTTGCCGGAGGGGACCCCGCCGGTGGCGGTCATCCGGAGCACCTTGCCACCGAGCGACGTCGTGCTCTGCGCCCGCGAGCTCACCTCGCCGTCACCGGTGCTCGCGTAGAGCAGGCCGTCGGGGCCGAACTCCAGCCCACCGCCGTTGTGGTGCAGGTTCATCGGGATGCCGGCGAGCACGACCTCCCGCTTGCCCAGCCTGCCACCGGCGTACCTCATGCGCACGATCCGGTTGTCACTGCTGGTCGACAGGTAGGCGTAGACCAGCCGGTTCGACGCGAAGTCCGGGTGCAGGGCCAGCCCGAGCAACCCGCTCTCGCCGGCGCGGCCGACCTGGCTGAACGCATCGAGGTGGCCGACCCGGCGCCGGCCCCCGCCGCGCTTGACGACGTGCACGTCACCGGTGTCCCGCTCGCCGACCAGGGCGTTGCCGTTGGGCAGGAACGCCAGGCCCCACGGGACGCCCAGTCCCTTCGCGAGGGTGCGGTCGACGCGCGGTGCCGCCTCGGCGGGCCCGGCGGCAACGGCCCCGGCCGAGAGGGCGACACCGCCCGCGGTGGCGAGCCCGGCCTTGAGGAGGGTGCGTCGGTCGAAGCGGGTCATGTCGGGATCCTCTCAGCGGCAGCGTGCGGCCGGCTGCTTGACGACGGTGTTCCTCCGGATGCGCAGTGCCCGCACGGACGTGTTGTTGTCGTCGTCCGACTCGAGCAGCTGGTCGATCGGGTCGACCACCGTCTCGAGGCAGTACAGACCGTTCGCCAGGTCGGCGGGCAGGCGCAGGGCCTGGCCGGCGAGGAAGCTCTGGTAGACGTCCATCCAGCCGGCCGTGATGCCCTGCGGGCTCCTGCGCGAGCAGGCCGCGTAGGCCAGCGGATGCTCGATGCCGTCGTACCGCGTCGGCATCCGGGCCGTGTCGCGCAGGCAGAAGCTGACCTTGCGCCGCGCAGTCACGATCACGCGCCCCTCCTCGCGCGGGTCCAGCAGCGTGTACCGGGCGGACGCCTTGAAGTGCCAGTGGTGGTGCAGGGGGTGGTAGACCATGCAGCCGGCCCGGTTCCGCACGAAGGCGGTGTCCATCCTGGGGTTGAACCTGCCGTTGCCGTTCCCGTCGAGGTAGACGATCTGCGTCGAGTTGTGCTGGCCCTCGGGGCACGGCAGCAGCCTGTTGGGGCGCACCTCGATGGGTCCGTCGCCGATGTTCCCCAGCGACGAGCTGAACCGCAGCCGCCGGCCGTCGCGGCGCACCTGCACCGCCAGGTCGCCGGCCGGCAGCGCGACGAGGTCCGGCAGCAGCCGCGGGTCCGCAGTCGGAGTCGGGGTCGGTGTCGGGATCGGTGTCGGGGTCGTGTCTGTCGGCGTCGGGGTCGGGCTGACCGTGTCTGTCGGGGTCGGCGTAGCCGTCTCGGTCACGCCCGCCGGCCCGCGCGGCACCGCGACCGGCGCGCCCTGCGCCGGGATGGCCGCGACGAGCAGTCCGGCCACCACCACCGTGGCAGCGGCCGCGGCCACTCCCCCGCGCACGACGTTCGGCCGGAGCATGTGCGCACTCACCCGCTTTGCCTGATCTGCGGCTTCTGGTCGCCGGACCCTAACAAGCGAGCGTGTCGACGAACGGCGGGGCGCGCCGGGCTTCCACGTCCTGGGACCCGACCGTTACAGCCAGCCCCGCTCCTCGGCGATCAGCACCGCCTCGGCGCGGGTCCGGGCACCTGTCTTGCCCATCGCCGACGACAGGTAGTTGCGGACCGTGCCCTCGCCGAGGACCAGCAGCCGGGCGATGTCAGCGACGGTCCCGCCGGACCTCGCAGCGACCAGGACGTCGCGCTCGCGACCGGTCAGAGGGGACTCACCGGTCGCCAGGGTCTCGGCAGCCAGCGCGGGGTCGACGACGCGAAGGCCCTGGTGCACCCGCCGGATGGCGTCCGCCAGCTGCTCGGCCGGGGCGTCCTTGACGAGGAAGCCGGACGCGCCCGCCTCCATCGCGCGTCGCAGATAGCCGGGCCGGCCGAACGTCGTCACGACGAGCACCCGGCAGCCGGGCAGCGCCTCCCGCAGCGCCGCGGTCGCGGCGATGCCGTCCAAGCCAGGCATCTCGATGTCGAGGACGGCGACGTCGGGCCGCACCTCCCGCGCCCTGGGCACGACCTGGTCGCCGCGCTCGACCTCGGCGACCACCTCGAGGTCGCCCTCCAGCGACAGCAGCGCGGCCAGCGCGCCCCGGACGAGCCCCTGGTCGTCCGCCAGCAGCAGCCGGATCATCGGGTCGTCACGACGGGACCTCGGCGTACAGCCGGAATCCGCCGTCCGCCACAGGTCCGGCATCGAGCCGCCCGCCGACGACGGCGAGCCGCTCGCGCAGACCGGTGAGGCCGGAGCCCTCGTGGCCGTGCGGTGCGGGGTGCCCGTCGTCGACGATCTCGACGCTGCTGGCGTCGACCGCGACCCGCACGCGGTGCGCGTCCGAGTGCCGGATGACGTTGGTGACGCCCTCCCGCAGGACCCAGCCGAACAGCTCGCGACGCTCGCCGGGCACGTCGTCGACGGCGCCGGGCAGGTCGGCCGCCACCCCGGCGGCGTCGAGCGCGGCGCGAGCGGAGGAGATCTCGGCGGCGAGGGTGACCCCGCGGTACCCGGCGACCGTCGAGCGGACGTCGGCGAGCGCCTCGCGCGAGAGCCGCTCGATGTCGGCCACCTCGGCCGCCGCGCGCACCGGGTCGACGTGCATGACCCGCCGCGCCAGCTCGGACTTCACCGTGATCACGGTGAGGCTGTGCCCCAGGATGTCGTGCAGGTCACGGGCGAACCTGGCTCGCTCCTGCTCCACCGCCAACGTCTTGAGCTCGAGGTGCGCCTCGGCGAGGGCGCGGTTGCGCTTGATCACGCTGGCCAGGCCGAAGACGGCCGCGGACGCGGTCGCGATCGGGAGGTCGATCCACAGGGTGTTCGGCCAGGACGGCACCGCCACCTGCAGCAGCGGGGTGAAGACGAGCAGGAACGCCACCACCCCGAGCGACGGCCGCGTGTCGAGCAGCATGATGGCGATGACGGCGACGAACACGTAGACGTTGAGCCCGGGCTGGCCGGTGATGGGCAGCAGGCTGGACGCCAGCCCGAAGGCCCACGCGACGAACAGCCAGCGGCTGCGCTCGCTCACCCGCGGCGCCATGAGCACCGGAACCAGGAAGACGTACGCCACGCAGAAGGCCAGCAGGCCGCCCAGCGCCAGGCTGCGCAGCTCCCACGGCTGGTCCGCCTGCACGACCGCGACGAACGAGTCGGCGAGGAAGACCAGCCAGATGCCGCTGCCGAGCCGCCACCGGGCGCTCCGCGGCCGGAAGAACACGCGTTCCGCCTCGGACAGGCCGGTCTCGTCGCCCACCGGCTCGTCGGCGCAGTCGGCGTTGCGCATGAGGACCTGGGGGATGCGCACGCCCCGGACGGTAGCCGTCACGACGTCACGCAGCGCGGCGGTCGGCGGCGGCGGTGGTGTCGTCATGCCCTGAACTGTGCCGCCCCACGGAGTCCCGGTGGAGTGCCCACCGTCAGGACCTGCCCGTGACAGACGTCATGCCCCCTACCGTGCCAGGGTGGGTCCGTGACCACCGTGTGCGTCGCCGGGGCGACGGGCTGGACCGGCCGGGCCGTCGCCCAGGGAATCCTGGCCAGCGACGACCTCCAGCTGCGCAGCGCCCTGGCACGCAGCGCCGCCGGTCAGGACCTCGGGACCGCGTGGGGCGCTGATCCGAACGGCGTCACCGTCACCGACGACCTCGCGGCGGCACTCGACGGCGTCGACGTGCTGGTGGACTACACCTCGCGCGACTCGGCCAAGCAGCACGCCCTGACGGCGATCAGCCGTGGGATCCACGTCGTGGTGGGGGCGTCCGGTCTGACGGCCGACGAGTACGCCGAGATCGACGCCGCCGCTCGCACGGCCGGGGTCGGTGCCGTGGCTGCCGGCAACTTCTCACTCACGGCCGCGATGGCGCAGGCCGCGGCGTTGCTCGTCGCGCCCTACCTGCCCGACCGCGAGATCGTCGACTACGCCTCCGCCGGCAAGCCGGACGCCCCGAGCGGGACCGCGCGCGAGCTCGCCGAGCGGCTCGCCGACGTGGCCGACGCGGCCGAGCTCATGGTCCCCGTGGCCGTCACCGGCGGCCACCCCGAGGCGCGCGGCGCCTCGATCGCCGGCACCCAGGTGCACTCGGTGCGGCTCCCGAGCTTCGTGGTGTCGACCGAGATCGTCTTTGCGATGCCGGACGAGCGGCTGACCATCCGGCACGACGCGGGCGGTACGCCGACGCCCTACGTCGCCGGCACCCTGCTCGCGATCAGAGCCGCGCCGCAGCGGGTCGGCCTGGTCCGCGGCCTCGACACCCTCCTGCTCGGCCGCTGACCCGACGAGCTAGGCCTTCTCGCAGGCGATCCGGTCGTTGTCGCGATCGAGCGTGCCGTTGTGGTTCTCGGCGGCCCAGTAGGCGGCGCTGTTGCGGTAGAACGTCGTCACCCGCGTGCCGCTCGACTGGTCGACCGCCTTGCGGGTACCGACGCCGTGCGGCCACTTCTTGTTGAGATTCGTGCAGTTGTCGTGGATGCCCGTCGTATGGGCCTCGACAGGACTGGCTGCGGCCAGCATCGCGATCGCCATGGCGGCCACGCCCCAGTGCGCACTGCGGCTGCTCCGGCGCATGTCTCCCCCTGAGTGCTCGATCTCCGGGGGACGCTAGGGCCCAACCGGCCGCGCATGCGCTCTTTCGGGACATCCCACCGAAACGGCCCAACCCCGGCCGTGGCTCAGGCGAGCTCGGCGGCCCTGCGGAGCCAGAGCCCCGGGTCGCCGGAGTGGTAGACGTGCTCGTCCGGCTCCACCTGGTCGAGGAACAGCTGGTAGACCATCGCCTGCCGCAGCGCGCGCACCGGTCCGAGGAGCTCGGCAGCCCGGTCGGGGTCGCAGCCCGGGACGGCGTCGCGCCAGAGCCCGGCCCAGTGCGCGCGCAACGGGTCGCGCTGCTCCTCGCGGATGCTGGCCAGCGTCGCGGCCTGGTCGAGCAGCGGGTTGCCGAGGCCGCAGTCGCCCCAGTCGAGCAGCACGCTGCGCCCGTCCGGCGCGTCGGAGCCACGGGCATTGCCGGGGTGGAAGTCGCCGTGCACGAGAGTCTCCGGCACACCGCATTCCGCCACCGCCGCGAACCGACCCGGCAACCCGCCGACGATCTTCCCCAACGTCGCCACCTGCTCGGGCTCCAGGGCACCGCCCGCGCGCGACAGCAGTCGCTCGGCGGAAGGGACGAACACCTCCGCGCGCCAGTCCAGGGCACCTACCTCGGTCAGCTCACCGAGCCGGTCGACCCACTCGACCTGCAGGCCGACCAGCATCGTGACGAGGCGCTCGAGAACGGGCAGCTCGGCACCCCAGTGGTCCTCCCCGGGAACGTGGTCGAGCAGCACCCGCGGCCCCTCGGCCGCGACCACAGTGGGGACGACGTCGGGGTCGAGGCGGCGCAGCATCGCGCCTTCGTGCGCGAAGAACGGCGGCACGACCTTGAGCCAGGTCGGACCGTCCGCCGTCGGCAGCCGCCAGATGCTCGACAGGTTCCAGGTGCGGACCTGCTCGGCCGGCCCGGACGTCGGCCGGCCTGCTGACCGCAGCTTCTCGTCGGCCCACGCGACGTCGGCCGCGGGGCCGCCGGGCCGGGCGTACGGCAGTCGCCCCGGGTGGTCGGCGATCGGGTCCGGCCCGTGCCACTCCTCGAGCGGGAGGTCCGGTGCCACGTCGACCTCGGCGAGGTAGGTGACCGGGCCACCCGCGGTCCCCCACCCGGTGTCCGCGTGCAGCAGCCGCAGGACTGTCACGTCGGCGGCGTACCGCTCCCGGGCTCCCGCGACCACCCCGCCGACCTCCGGCCACCACGGCATCTCGACCTCGAACGGCGGCAGGGTGCCGTGCAGCCGGCCCTGCGGGTCGCAGAGCAGCAGGGTGACCTGCCTGGGCGGGTGGTCCGTGGTCGTCACGCGCCGGACCCTAACGACCAGCGACGGTTCGGCGCACGCGAGATCCGGTTCGCCGCCTCCGACTTGTGGACAGCGAAATCCGTTGTCCCACAACGGCTTCCGGCCTTCCGCACGCCCTCCGTCTGATGTAGGATTCGAACATGTGTTCGACGGTGGTGGAGCGTTCGGGTGTCACCCGGACCGGGCCTGCCCTGTCGTCGCAGCACCCGGTGTGGCAGCTGTCCGACGCCGAGGTCGAGACCGCGCTGGCCGACCTCGAGGCGGCCGAGGCGCGGCTGGTCGCCCGCCGGGCCGAGCTGGTGCACGAGGCCGACCGGCGGTCGATGAAGGACCGCACCCGGTCCCTGTCCACCGAGCGCTGGCTGCAGGACCGGTTCCGGCTCTCGGCCCGCGACGCGCGAGCCCGGCTCACCCAGGCCGACCTGCTCCACGACCAGCCCGCCGCACACACCGCCCTCACCAAGTCCCAGGTGACCCCCGAGCAGGCCACCGTCATCGCGACCACCCTCACCCAGCTCGACACCCTCGACCGGCTCGACCCGCAGCAGCGGCAGGAAGCAGCGGAGCTCCTCGTGCACCAGGCCGCAGCCCTCGACCCGCGCCGGCTGGCCACTGCCGGCCAGCACCTGGTCGAGCACCTGACCCGCACCCCCTCGGTCGACGACCCCGCCGACGCCGAGCAGGTCGCCCGTGAGCTCGCAGCCGCCGAGGCCGCCGCGCAGCGCGCGGACACCAACAGTCTCATCGTGAAGCGCCGCCCCGACGGGTCGATCGCCTACCGCGGCACCATCCGGCCGGTCGACGTCCCGATCCTGACCGCGTGGCTCAAGGCCGCCGACGTGCCGCACCCCGGCAGCGACGGGTTCGAGGACGACCGGCCCCGCGACCAGCGCCGCGGCGACCACCTCGTCCCCACCCTGCGCGACGCCCTGACCAACGGCACAGACAAGCCGCTCGCATCGAAGGTGCACGTGCACGTCAACGTCACCACCACCCTCGACGCGCTGCGCAACGGCCTCACCGGCACCGGCCTGCTCGACACCGGCGGCACCCTGTCCGCCGCCGAGCTCCGCCGGCTCGCCTGCACCGCCGGCATCACCCCGGTCGTCCTCGGCGGACCCTCCGAGGTCCTCGACCTCGGCCGCACCCGACGCGCCTTCAGCCTGGCCCAGGTACGGGCACTCACCGTCCGCGACCGCGGCTGCACCGCCCCCGGCTGCGACCGGCCGTCGGCCGGCTGCGACGCCCACCACCAGACCGAATGGAACCACCACGGCCCCACCGACCTCGACAACGGCGCCCTGCTCTGCGCGTACCACCACCAACAAGTCCACCGACAACACTGGCGAGTCGCCCTCGCACCCAACGGCTACCCCCAGCTCATCCCCCCGGCCTCCATCGACCCCGAACAGCGACCCCGCCAGCACCACCGCTACCGGCTCACCCTGCTCACCGGCCGGCACCGAACCTGAACCGCGGGGCGACTCAGGCGGCCTGGGCGAGCAGCACGGCCTGATCGTCCCTCTCGTTGCCCTGCGCAGGTCGCACCACGCGGCGCACCTCTCGCAGGCCGGTGGCCGCGATCAGGTCAGCCACCCGGTCTGCCGTGTACAGCTGGCGCTCGAGCTGGATCTCGTGGCCGAACCGCCGGTAGGCCGCGGACACGTCCCGCGTCCCGTCGCCGGACTGGAAGCCGACCAGCAGGTGGCCGCCGGCGCGCAGGACCCGGGTGGCCTCCGCGAAGACGTGCGCGAGGCCGCTGGGAGCCGTATGGATGATGGAGTACCACAGCAGCACGCCGGCGAACTGGTCGTCGGGGTACGGCAAGGCGGTCAGCGATCCCACGGTGACGACCAGGTCCGGATGATCGCGTCGCGCCATGGCGGCCATGCCGGGCGACAGGTCGACCCCCTCGACCCGGCATCCGCGGTCGGCGAGGTACCGGCTCATCCGGCCGGCGCCGCACCCGGCGTCGAGGACCCGTCCACCTCCGCCCGACGTCACGGCCGCCGCGAAGGCGTCGACCATGGCGAGATCGAGCGCTGCCTCGGCGCGCGTGTCCGGCAGGAGGCCGGCGTAGTCCTGGGCCACGGTGTCGTAGGCACGTTGCACGCTGCGGACGTCGAACGGCTCGGGAGGCAACGAGCTCACGCGACGCATGATCGCACCATCCAGGTGTCGGGTGATATCTCGGCCGGGTCAGGGGCTCGTGAGGAGCACGAGCTGCTCGGTGGCCCTGGTCATCGCGACGTAGCGGTCGACTGCTCCTTCGATGCCCGTGCCGAACTCCTCTGGATCGACGAGGACGACCAGGTCGAACTCGAGACCCTTCGACAGCTCCGGGGTCAGCAGCCGCACGCGGGCCGTCGCCGGGAAGGTGCCGGTGTCGAGATCAACCGTGCCGATGACGGCGGCGATGCCGTCGACATGGGAATCGAGCCAGGTCTGCAGGATCGAGCCCAGTTCCGCGACAGATCCGTGGACGACAGGGACGCCGCCGCCGCGGACCGAGGTCGGCACGTTGGCGCCCGGGAGCACTTCCCGGATGACCGGTTCGGCCTCAGCCATCACCTCCTCCGGCGTCCGGTAGTTGATCGTCAGGGACGCCAGTTCGACCCGGTCGAGACCGATCCGCTGGAGTCGGTCCTGCCACGTCTCGGTGAACCCGTGCCGTGCCTGGGCGCGGTCCCCGACGATGGTGAAGCTGCGGGACGGGCAGCGGATCAGCAGCATCTGCCACTCCGCATCGGTCAGCTCCTGTGCCTCGTCCACGACGATGTGCGCGAACGGGCCGGCGAGCAGGTCCGGGTCCGGGCCGGGCTGCCCGGTCCCGTCGACCAGCACGTCGTGGAAGTCCTCGCCGCGCAGCATGGAGACCAGGCCCACGCCGTACTCGTCGTCGGCGGCCGCGCTGAGGTCGTCCAGGACCTGGTCCATCTGCTCGCGCTCGGCGGCCAGGGCGGCGTCGTGCCGGCGCTGACGTCGGGACGACTCGGGGTCGCCGAGCCGCTGCCGTGCGGCGTCCAGGAAGGGCAGGTCGGACACCGACCAGGCCTGGGCGTCGTCGCGCTGCAGCGCGTGGACCTCGTCGGAGGTGAGCCAGGGGGCGCACGTACGGAGGTAGGCGGGGACCGACCACAGGTCTCCGACGAGGTCAGCCGCTTCGAGCAGCGGCCACGCCCTGTTCAGGGCTCCGCGCAGCTCCGCGTTCCGCGACAGCTGCGCGCGGAGCAGCTCAGCAGGGACGTCCTCGTCGTCGTGCTTGTCCGTCAGGATCGTGACGAGCTCCTCCCAGACCTGCTCACGCGCCTCGTTGTGGGGGGTGCCCGGCTCTGCTGCGTCGAACGCCGCGGCCCACTCGTCGGCGCTCAGCCTGATGTCGGTCCAGTCGGTCTCGACCGTCATCCCCGTGGCGGGCGGCTGCTCGTAGAACCTGACGGCCGGCTCGATCGCTGTGACGAGGGCCGCGGACGACTTCAGCCGGACCACCTCCGGATCGGCCTCGGCCACCGCTGCGGGACCCTCGGCGACGAGATCCCGCACGGTGCAGGTCTGCACACCCTCCTCCCCGAGGCTCGGGAGCACGTCGGCGACGTAGGCGAGGTAGGCCTGGTGCGGCCCGACGAACAGGACGCCGCCCCGACGGTGCCCGAGGCGGGGGTCGGAGTAGAGGAGGTAGGCCGTCCGGTGCAGGGCGACGACGGTCTTCCCCGTTCCCGGACCGCTGTCGACCACGAGGGCGCCGCGGGAACCGGCGCGGATGATCGCGTCCTGGTCGGCCTGGATGGTGCCGAGGACGTCGCGCATCCGGGGCGACCGGCTGGTGCCCAGGCTGGCGATGAACGCGGACTGGTCGTCGAGCGCGGCGGCGTGGCCCTCGAACCCGGCCGAGGTGAAGACCTCGTCCCAGTAGTCGCTGATCCGGCCGCGGGTCCACCGGTACCTGCGGCGGCTGGCCAGACCCATCGGGTGGGCGTGGGTCGCTCCGAAGAACGGCTCGGCGGCCGGTGATCGCCAGTCGAGCAACAGCCGACGACCCTCGCTGTCCGTGAGACCGAGTCGACCGACGTACACGGGCTCCGGCTCGTCCGCGCTGACCATGTGTCCGAGGCACAGGTCCAGGCCGAAGCGACGCAGCGTGCGCAGGCGAGCTGTCAGCCGGTGGACCTCCATGTCACGGTCCATCGCCTCCTGACCGATGCCGCCGAGCGCCCTGCGCTGGATATCGAGGCGGTCGGACAGGTCGGCGATCGAGCGCGCGAGGCTCTCCGCGATGGCCGCGAAGTGGTGCTCGTCGTCGGCGACCAGTGCCGGATCGGCCTTGGGGCCGAGGTGGTCCGGGAGGTCGAACGCACTGGTGGTCAGGGGGTTCATGCCGCGTCCCGATCGGCACCTGCGGCTCCCCGCCCCCACGTCCCGCATCCCCATGGCTGCACACCCATGTCGCGACTCCCGTCCCCGCCGGTTCTGGCTTCGGCCGGCGAGTCTGGGGCACGACCGGGGTCTTGCCGCAAGACCCCGGTCGCGCTATACCTTGGGAGTGGAAAGGAGCGGGCGCTCCTTTCCACTTCCTCTGTCCGCGACGCGTCCCGCCGCGGCCGTCAGTGTGTTTCCCGGGGCGCGCGCCCTCAGCAGCCGAGGAGGCGCTGAGCCAGCCAGCCGTGCACGGCGTCGAGGCCCACTCGCTCCTGCTGCATGCTGTCGCGCTCGCGGATGGTGACCGCGTTGTCGTCGAGGGTGTCGAAGTCGACCGTGATGCAGAACGGCGTGCCGATCTCGTCCTGCCGGCGGTAGCGGCGGCCGATGGCGCCGGCGTCGTCGAACTCGACGTTCCAGCTCTGCCGCAGGAGCGTCGCGAGGTCCTTGGCCTTGGGCGAGAGGTCGGCGTTCCGCGACAGCGGCAGCACGGCGGCCTTGACCGGCGACAGCCGCGGGTCGAGCCGCATCACGACGCGCTTCTCCATGACGCCCTTCGCGTTCGGCGCCTCGTCCTCGGAGTACGCGTCGAGCATGAACGCGAGGGTCGCGCGGGTCAGGCCGAGCGCGGGCTCGACCACGTACGGCGTCCAGCGCTCACCCTTCTCCTGGTCGAAGTAGGTGAGGTCGACGCCGGAGTGCTTGGAGTGCGCGGTGAGGTCGAAGTCGGTGCGGTTCGCGACGCCCTCGAGCTCGTCGAACTCCTTGCCGCCGAAGTTGAACCGGTACTCGATGTCGACGGTGCGCTTCGAGTAGTGCGACAGCTTCTCCTGCGGGTGCTCGTAGAAGCGCAGGTTCTCCTCGCGGACGCCGAGCCCCGTGAACCAGTCCCACCGCTGCTGGAGCCAGTAGTCGAACCACTCCTCGTCGGTACCAGGCTCGACGAAGAACTCCATCTCCATCTGCTCGAACTCGCGGGTGCGGAAGATGAAGTTGCCCGGGGTGATCTCGTTGCGGAACGACTTGCCGGTCTGCGCGATGCCGAAGGGCGGCTTCTTGCGCGCCGAGGTCATGACGTTGAGGAAGTTGACGAAGATGCCCTGTGCGGTCTCGGGCCGCAGGTAGTGCAGCCCCTCCTCGCTCTCGACCGGGCCGAGGTAGGTCTTCAGCAGCCCGGAGAACTGGCGCGGCTCGGTGAAGGCGCCCTTCGTCCCGCAATTGGGGCAGTTGACGTCCTTGAGGCCGTTGGGCGGCGGCGTGCCCTTCTTCGCCTCGTACGCCTCCTCGAGGTGGTCGGCCCGGAACCGCTTGTGGCACGACTGGCACTCGACGAGCGGGTCGCTGAAGGTCTCGACGTGGCCCGAGGCGACCCACACCTCACGCGCCAGGATCACCGCCGAGTCGAGACCGACGACGTCCTCGCGGGTCTGCACCATGGTCTTCCACCACTGGCGCCGGACGTTCTCCTTGAGCTCCACGCCGAGGGGGCCGTAGTCCCAGGCGGAGCGGGTGCCGCCGTAGATCTCGCTGCTCGGGTAGACGAACCCCCGGCGCTTGCTGAGACTGACGATCGCGTCGTTGCGGGCAGCTTCACTGCTCTTGGCCACGGTGGCCTCCATCCGGCTGGTTGTCGGCGGTCGAGCCCTCGACACTAGCGGTCGGCGGGTGCCGTCCTCGCACCGAGGACCTCGAAGGCGCTCGGCTCCGGCACGGCATGAGCCATCACCGCGGGAGCGGTCATCTTGACCTCGTAGGACGACAGGGCCCGCCGGTAGGCACCGACGCCCACCCACTCGCTGGCCACCACCCACAGCTCCGGATCGTCGGCCGCGCGGCCCAGGTGGCCGCGGACGAACCCCGGGAGCCCGGACAGCAGGCCGAGCAGGTCGTCGGCGGCGGTCCGGAAGGCATCGGCGGCGTCGACGGGGACGCGGGCCCGGGTCAGCACCAGCACGGCCCCACCCTAGTCATAAGGGAATGAAAACCGTTGTCGTTCTCGTGCTACCCTCCTGCCCATGGCCGCGCTCCTCGCCCTCCTGACGGTGGTCTCGACCGCCCTCGGTGGCGTCGTCGCCCTGCGCAGCAGGGACCGCCTGCACCTCGTCCTCGGCTTCGCCGCTGGCGTGATGCTCGGGCTGGTTGCGTTCGACCTGCTCCCCGAGCTGTTCGCGCTCTCGGACGCGACGGTCGGCGGCGTGCCGGCCGTGATGGTCGCCTTCGCCGCCGGGTTCCTCGTGCTGCACGTCGTGGAGCGATCGGTGGCGATGCACGGGGCGCACGAGGGCGAGTACGGCGCCCACAGCCACCACGAGCAGGTGGGTCTCGCGTCGGCGTCGGCGCTGGTCGTCCACTCGTTCCTGGACGGCGTCGGCATCGGCCTCGCCTTCCAGGTCAACAACACGGTGGGCTTCGCGGTGGCGCTGGCCGTCATCGCGCACGACTTCGCCGACGGGCTCAACACGGTCACGGTCCTGCGCACCCACGGCAACTCGCACCGCCGCCAGGTCGTGATGCTGGTGGCCGACGCCGTCGCGCCGGTGCTGGGTGCCCTGTCGACGCTGTTGTTCAGCCTCGGCGACCAGGTGCTGGCGCTCTACCTGGGCGGGTTCGCCGGCTTCCTGCTCTACCTCGCCACCGCCGACATCCTCCCGGAGGCCCACGCCCGGCACCCGTCGCGACTCACCCTGCTCAGCACCGTGGGTGGCGTCGGGCTCATGTGGCTGGTCGTGGGCCTCTCATGACCACCCGGCAGCGCAGCGCCGTCCGCGACGAGCTGGTTCGCGAACCGGCCTTCCGGAGTGCGCAGGAGATCCACGCCAGCCTGCGCGACACCGGGCACCGGATCGGCCTCACCACCGTCTACCGCGCGCTCCAGTCGCTCGCCGACGCCGACGAGGTCGACGTCCTGCGCAACGACGACGGCGAGTCGACCTATCGGGCCTGCTCGGCCGGGCACCACCACCACGTCGTCTGCCGCAGCTGCGGAACGACCGTCGAGGTCGAGGGCCGGGCAGTCGAGACGTGGGCCGAGCGGGTGGCGCGCGAGCACGGCTTCGTCGACATCGAGCACACCGTCGAGGTGTTCGGCACCTGCACCGGGTGCGCGGGGTAACGTCGAGAGGTCCTGCAGCAGCGTTCCACCAGGCCCACGGGAGCCCCGCACCGTGCTCGTCCGCCCCACCGCCGTCCTGCTCTTCTCCTGTGCCGTACTCGCCGCGAGCGGCCTCGCCGGCGCCGCACCCGCGTCTGCCGGGACGTCCTGCGTCCCGCCGCCGGTGGCCCACCGCGGCGACTCCGCACGCGCCCCGGAGAACACGATGCCCGCCTTCCGCAAGGCGCTCGGCGCCGGAGCACGGCGCATCGAGCTGGACGTGCGCTTCACCCTGGGCGACGTGCCGGTGGTCATGCATGACCAGACCGTCGACCGCACGACGAACGGCACCGGCGAGGTGTCCGCGATGACGCTCGAGCAGGTGCGGACGCTCGACGCCGGCAGTTGGTTCGGCCGCGCCTACCGTGGCACCAAGGTGCCGACGCTGTACGAGGCCCTGTCCGTCGCGAAGAGCAAGGGCGCCGGCGTCATGCTCGAGCTGAAGACGCTGCCCACCGCCAGCCAGATGGCGCAGTTCCTCGACCGGGTGCGCTGGCTGGCCATGGCGCGCAGCCTGGTCGTGACGAGCTTCGACGGGCCGACCCTCACCGCGGTCCGGCAGGCAGCCCCCGACCTGCGCACGGCGATCATCGACAATCCCCGCTACCGCCGGGCCGCCTCGGTGCTCCAGTACGGCCGGACGTACGTCGTCAACATGGCGTCGGTCACCGAGAGCCGGGCCGCGAGCTGGCGCCGGGCGGGCATCGCCGTCCGTCCCTGGACCGTGGACACCGTCAAGGGCTGGCGGCGGATGGCGTTCGACAAGGCCGACGCCGTGGTCACCAACCGGCCGGCCGCCTACCTCTCCTGGGCCCGTAGCCGCTGCCGCTGACCGGTCACCCCGGCGGCTCGGGGACCGCGTTGGGGACGGCGCCGCCGTACCGGCGGTCACGGCTGGCGTAGATCTCGATGGCCTGCCAGAGGTGCCGGCGGTCGAAGTCGGGCCACAGAGTGTCGAGGAACACCATCTCCGCGTACGCCGACTGCCACAGCAGGAAGTTGGAGAACCGCTGCTCCCCGGACGACCGCACGAACAGGTCGACGTCGGGGACGTCGGGTTCGTCGAGGTGCCTAGCGATCGCCTTCTCGTCGACCTTCGAGGGGTCCAGCCGGCCGGCGGCCACCTCGCGCGCGAGCGCCTGCGCCGCGTCGGCGATCTCGGCCCGGCCGCCGTAGTTGACACAGAACTGCAGCGTCAGCACGTCGTTGTGCCGGGTGCGCTCCTCCGCCTCCTCGAGCTCGTCGATGACCGAGCGCCAGAGTCGCTTGTGCCGGCCGGCCCACCGCACCCGCACGCCGATCGCGTCCAGCTCGTCCCGGCGCCGGCGGATGACCTCGCGGTTGAACCCCATGAGGAAGCGCACCTCGTCCGGCGAGCGCTTCCAGTTCTCGGTCGAGAAGGCGTAGGCCGACAGGTGCCGCACGCCGATCTCGACCGCGCCGTGCACGACGTCGAGCAGAGCCGCCTCGCCGGCCTCGTGCCCCTGGGTGCGCGGCAGCCCGCGGGCCTTCGCCCAGCGGCCGTTGCCGTCCATGACGATCGCGACGTGCGCCGGCACCAGGTCGGCGGGCAGCGCCGGCGCCCGCACACCGGACGCGTGGGGCGTGGGCGGCACCGGCTCGCGCCGCTCACTGCGCCTGCCACGCGCCGTCCTCCTGGCCACCACGCCTACCTAGGTGCGCTCGACGAGCGGCAACGAGCGCAGCCCGCGCTCCAGGTGCCACTGGAGGTACGCCGCCACCAGGCCGTTGCCCTCGCGGCGGAACCGCGGGTCGCTGGCGTCGGCGGTCGCCCAGTCGCCGCTGAGGAGCGCGGCGAGGAGGTCCAGGGTGTCCCGCGCCGGGCTGACCGACCCGGGCGGCCGGCAGGACCCGCACACCGAGCCGCCGGCCTCGACGTTGAAGAACGGGTGCGGCCCGGTCCGGGTGCAGCGCGCGCAGTCCTCGAACGACGGCGCGTAGCCGGCCACCGCGAGCGACCGCAGCAGGAACGCGTCGAGCACGAGACCCGGTGTGTGCGACGCGTCGGACAGGGTCCGCAGGGCGCCGACGAGCAGCAGGAACTGCTGGGTCTGCGGCTCCTTCTCCTCGGCCGTGAGCCGCTCGGCGGTCTCGAGCATCGCCGTGCCGGCCGTGTATCGCGGGTAGTCGTCGACGATCCGGTCGCCGTAGGACGCGAGGGTCTCGGCCTGCTGCACGACGTCCAGGGACCTGCCTTCGTACAGCTGCAGGTCGACGTGGGTGAAGGGCTCCAGCCGCGCCCCGAACTTCGACCGGGTACGTCGCACGCCCTTGCCGACCGCCCGGACCCGGCCGTGGCTGCGGGTCAGCAGCGTGATGATGCGGTCGGCCTCGCCGAGCTTCTGGGTGCGAAGCACGACACCCTCGTCCCGGTAGAGGCTCACCGCCCCATTGTGCGCGACGCGACCCGCTCCAGCAGCGGCACCACTCCGCCGACCGCCGGGAGCTCTGCGACCTCGGTGGCGACGGCCCGTGCCCCGAGCGCGAGCTGGGGCTCCGCCAGCAGCTGACCGAGCAAGGTCGGCAGCTTCCCGGCGGCCGGTGGCCCGCCGTGAGCCACCAGACCGGCTCCGACCGCGGCCACCCGTGCGGCATTGTGCATCTGGTCGGCGAACAGCGGCAGCAGCACCATCGGGACGCCGTGAGCGAGCGCGAGCATCGTGGTGCCGAGGCCTCCGTGCGCGACCATGGCCGCGGCGTGGGGCATGACGTCGCGCTGCGGCCAGAAGCGCTCCGCATGGACGTGGGAAGGCAGCTCTCCCAGCTCGGTCGGGTCTCCGGCGCCGGTCGTGAGCAGCACCCGCACCGGCAGATCGGCGAGCGCGGCCACGACCCGCCGGTAGAGCTCCGGGTACAGCCCCACGGCGGCCGCAACGGTCCCGAAGGTGACGTAGACGAGCGGACCGTCCGCGCCGGGCCACCAGTCCGGCAGGTCGGGCGGATGGCCCTCCGGGGCTGGCTCGCGGAACCTGTGGGGAGCCGTCGAGCCGTCGGCGGCCGGCCCGTCGAGCGCTGCCGGCACCAGGGTGACCCGCGGGGCGGCCCGCAGGCCGGCGAGCCCCGGCGCCGCACCGAGGGCCACCAGCGGCTCCTCCACGACTGCCGGCGCGTCCATGAAGGAGCTCGTGCTCGTGTTGACCTGCACGTGCGGGATCCCGAGGGACTCCGCCGCCAGGTAGGAGCCGAGCTCCGCCGTCTCGCGCAGCACGAGGTCGGGGCGCCAGCCGGCCATCGCTGCGGTCAGACCCGGAAGCGCAGCACCGGCGTCCAGCCGTGCGAACACCTCGCGCACGACGATCTCGTTGCCTGCCTCGATGTCCGCCGGTGAAGCCCCGTCGAGCGGGGGCAGGCTGGCGAAGACGGCCCCGGTCAGCTCCGGCGGCGCGTCGGCGAACGGCAGGTGCGCGAACCCGGCGCCCTCCACGGCACCGGCGAAGCTGGCCGCGGCAGCGATCCGCACGTCGTGCCCGGCGTCCGCACAGGCTCGGGCGAACGGCACAAGTGGCTCGAAGTGGCCGGTGTTCGCCGTCGTCGCGACCAGGATTCGCATGTCGACCCCTACCCGGCCCGCACGGGCCGGTGCCGACGATAGGGTCGCCGGCCGGCGACCGCCAGATGTTTCCGGGCCGGGCTCTGCGATGGTGAGGCATGACCGTGCACGCGATCGTGGGAGCCACGCTTGCCGACGGCAGCGTCGTCGACGTCGTCGTCGAGGGAGAGCAGGTAGCGGCGGTCGGCCGGGGATCGGCCGAGCACGTCGACGAGCGGCAGGACGCGGCGGGCGGGCTGCTGCTGCCGGCGTACATCGACACCCACGTGCACCTGGACAAGGTGCTGATCCGGGACCAGCTGGCCGAGCACGACGGCACCCTGCGCGGGGCGATCGAGTCGATCCACGCAGCCAAGCGGGGCTACGACGTCGAGGACGTGCGGCGCCGGGCCCGGTCGGTGATCGAGACGTCGGTCCTCACCGGCACGACCCGGCTGCGCAGCCACGTCGACGTCGACACGATCGGCGGACTCGTACCGCTGGAGGGCGTGCTCGCCGCGGCCAGGGACTGCGCCGACCTCGCTGAGGTGCAGGTCATCGTCTTCCCGCAGGAAGGCATCCTGCGCGACCCCGGTGCCGCCGAGCTCATGGTCGAGGCGATGGAGCGCGGTGCGACAGTCGTGGGTGGTATGCCGCACTGGGAGTCCACCGAGGCCGACCAACGTGAGCACGTGGAGTTCTGCTTCGAGCTGGCGGCCAGCTACGACGCCGACGTCGACATGCACGTGGACGAGACCGACGACGGCTCGGTCCGGACTCTCGCGATGGTGGTCGAGGAGACCGAGCGGCGGGGGTGGCAGGGGCGGGTCACGGTCGGGCATGTGTGCGCGCTGGCCGCAGCCGACGACGCCTACGCGGATGACGTGATCGCCGGCTGCGCCCGGGCGGGCATCACGGTGGTGTCCAACCCGGTCACCAACCTGGTGCTCCAGGGCCGCGGCGACCGCGGCCTGGTGCGGCGCGGCACGACGCGGGTCCGCGAGCTGCTGGCGGCCGGTGTCCCGGTGGCGTTCGGGCAGGACTGCGTGCTGGACGGCTTCTACCCCTTCGGGCGCGGCGACCTGCTCGAGGTGGCCCTCGTGTCGGCGCACGCGGCCCACCTCACGACGCTCGAGGAGCAGCACACGGTGCTGGCCGCCGTGACCAGCGTGCCGGCCGCCGTCTGGCGGCTCGGCACGTCGTACGGCGTCACCCCAGGCGCCCGCGCCGACCTCCAGCTCTACGCCGCGCCGTCCTGGCCGGAGGTGCTCCGCCTGCAGGACCCGCCGCGGCACGTCTGGTTCCGCGGCCGGGAGGTAGCCCGTACCCGGGTCCACCGCGAGCTGCTGCGCTGAGCGCGCAGCGGCGGTCGACCCGGGCCGGGGAATGCGGACCGGTGCATCGGCGTCAGCCGCGCGCGACCCAGGGCGTGAAGGACTTCGGCGTCCCCAGCCAGTCGATCTCGTTCGTCCCGGTGGTGCTGCCCTCAGGGAGCAGCTCGGCTCCGGTCTTGACCTCGACGCGCACGGCGGCCGGGCTGCCGAGGACGACCTGGTCGATGCTGATCCGGGCGACGTCCTTCACGTAGTCGACCCGCATGAGGTACGAGCCGCCGTGCAGGGGCACCTGCCTGTTGTTCTTCACCTGGAAGCCGTCGGCCTCGAGCAGCGCGTAGTCGGAGCCCTCGAAGGTGCCGCCGGTGAAGACGTACTCCGGACCCTTGCGGGAGCGGTCCGTGTCGAGGAAGACGGACAGGCTGCTGCCGCTGCGGAACGAACGGACCAGGTCGCGGTGCACGACGGCGATCTTGAGCGTGTCCTCGCCGTTGACGACGCGGACCTTGCGGATGTCGGCGCCCTGCGACATGTCGCCGCGGGCGTCGTCGGAGACGGACGATGCGGCCATGGCCGGGCCGGCGAGCGCGGTGATGCTCAGGGCGGACACCGCGGCGGCCCCCGCCACCGTTCGTGCCGCGGTCGTGAAGGTGTTCAACGTGACTCCTCTCTCGGGTGCGCCTCACCATGAGGCATCAGAGAGGAGGACCCGCAACAGAACCCGGCGGTTGCACCGGCGGGAGTGACCTGCCTCACACGACGGCCCCGGAGTGCCAGGATGCGGCGGTGGGCGACAAGGTGCTGGACCGGCTGGAGTCCTATTACGACCTGGTGCCGCGACGCTTCGCGCGCACCGAGGAGAGCGGTCCTTTCACCCTCTTCCTGGGCGAGCCCGGTGGGTGGACCTACTACGCACGGCCCCGGCTCGGCGGCGGCGGCACCTTCACGACGGACGAGGTGGTGGCCGCTGTGGACCGGCTCGCGGAGCTGGGCCTGCCGCAGCAGGTCGAGTGGGTGCACGAGACGACCCCGGCCCTGCTGGCCGCGGTGCGGGCGGTCGGCCGGTTCGAGCTCGAGGAGCTGCCGCTGCTCGCTCTCGACGGCGATCTCACCGTCACCGCTCCCCCGCTCCCCCGCGGCGTCACGGTCCGCCTGCTCGGGCCCGACGATGCCGACGCCCTCGCGGCCGCCCGCGCCGTGAGCGAGGTCGGCTTCGCCGCGGAGGGCACGGCACGCGGTGACGCCGGGCCCGCCGAGCGCGACGCCAGGACCGGACCCGCGCAGCAGCGCGTCCTCGACCTGCTGGCCGAAGGCGCGGTGCGCATCGCGGCGGCAGAGCACGACGCGCTCGGCCTGCTGGCGACCGGCCGCACGATTCCGCTCGGCGGTGTCACCGAGGTGATGGGCATTGCGACGTTGCCGTCGGCGCGTCGGCAGGGCCTCGGCGCGGCGGTCACCGCTGCCCTGGTCGACGACGCCCGCGGGCTCGGTCTCGGCACCGTGTTCCTCACCGCCTCGTCGCCCGAGGTCGCCCGGATCTACGCCGGCATCGGCTTCCGCCCGATCGGTACCGGCTGGGTGGCGGAGCTGCCGGACGACTGACACGGGGACGCGTCGTCGAGCCCTCGGTCGAGCCCCGCAGACAGAGCAACCGCCGTCGCTGGGTAGCCGCCCGGCTGGCACCGCGCCCGCCGTCGTGCGCCGGGCTCAGAGCCGCTGAGGACGAGGCGACTGGCTGTTGCCGGGTGCTCGCCGTCGGCCGGTCATACTCCGTCCTCGTGTGCGCACCCCGCCTCTGTGCACGGTGACTGCAGCGTCGATCCACAGGCCGGAATCCCTTGCACAGCAACGGATTCGGGGTTCCCACCGGTCGCTCGATGCGGTAGGATTCGAACATGTGTTCGACAGTCGACGAAGGAGTCGAGGCGGACATCGCCTCGGCCGACAGCGCGCTGACCGCCGCCCTGCGCGAGGGGGTCGAGCACCTCAGCCACGACCAGTCCACCGCCCTGCTCGCCCGGCTGCGGGCGCTGACCGCGAAGGCCGACGCGCTGACGCTTGCCGTGGTCGGCAAGGTCGACGCCGACGGCACCCACACCTACGACGGCTGCCTGTCACGACCGGTGCGTGGGTGCGGGCCACCGCGCACCAGACCCCGGCCGAGGCCGCCCGCACCGTGCGGACCGCGCGCGCGCTGCGCTCCGGCGCGCTGCCGAACACCCCGCCGCGCTGGCCGCCGGCGCTCTGTCCGGCGCGCATGCGTCGGTGATCGCCGACGCCGTGAAGGACGCCCCCGCCGGTGCGGTGGAGCTGATCGAGCCCGAAGCCGTCGCGGTCGCAGTCGAAGGAGACGTCCGCGCCACGGCGAACCTGATGCGCGCCTTCACCCACGCCCTGGACCCCGACACCGCAGACGAGAAGGCACTGCGCCGCTACGAACGGGCCGGGATCACGATCTCCCCGCTGCTCGACGGCGGGTTCGCGCTCACCGGCACCGCCGACGAGACCACCGGCGCCGCCGTGGTCGCCGCGATCCACGCCGCAGCACCACTGACCACCGGCGACACCCGGACCGCGGCCCGGCGCCGACTGGACGGGCTCCTGACCCTGGCCCGGCACTGGCTCGACACCGCAGAACCGGGCGGTGACACCGCCGACCGGACCGCGCGGCGCACCAGCAGGTCCCGCGCCCGCCTGATCGTCACCCTCGACGCCCACGGCCTCACCGGCGGCACCTCACCCGGCGGCACCCTCACCTGGGCCGGCCCCCTCGCAGCGTCCACCGCGCAACGCCTCGGCTGCAACGCCACCGCCACCTTCGTCACCCTCGACAAGAACGGCAACGTCACCGAAGCCGGCACCCAGCGCCGGTTCTTCACCCACAGCCAGACCCTCGCCATGATCGCCCGCGACGGCGACACCTGCATCGCACCCTTCTGCGACCGGCCCGCCGCCTGGTCCGACGGCCACCACCTCACCCCCGTCTCCGCCGGCGGACCCACCACCATCGCCAACGGCGCCCTGCCCTGCGAGGGCCACCACGTCCAGCTCCACGAAGGCCACTGGACCCTCCACCGCCTCCCCGACGGTCGCTACCTCCTACGCCACCCCCGCACCGGGCGCACCCTCGGACCCGAACCACCCCGCCCCGGCCACAACCGACCACCACCGCCGACACCCCCGGCGAAGGGCGGACTCGAGACCGTCCTCCCCGACCGATGACTTCTGTGCAGGTACGACGTCATAGTGCTGGCAGCCGCGCCCGCGGAGCACGACGTCAAGGGAAACGAGCACGCATGCCTACGCTCATGACCATCGGTAACGGCGACCGCGCCAGGTCCAGGGCAATCGCTCAGGCTGCCCCGGATGCGTGAGCCTCGGACACAGACGGGTGAGGGAGCGGGAAGCGAGATCCCGCCGCCGACGGTCACACCGGTTCTCGTGGCTGAGCTGCTCGCCGAGGGCGACCGGATGCCGGTCTACGTGCACGTCATCGACCATCCCGTGGCGCGCGTGCTTGTCGACACCGGCATGACGCAGCTGCACCCGGCGGTGGCCGACATGGATCCACGCCTGTTTCCACTGAGCGAGCAGGCCGACTTCGACCTGGCCGGCATCGACGTCGTCATCAACACGCACCTGCACTTCGACCACTGCGGCGGCAACCATCTGTTCACCGGCAGGCCCATCTACGTCCAGCGCCGGGAGCTCGACGACGCGCGCAGCGAGGACGACTACACGATCCGCGAGTGGGTCGACGCGCCCGGCGTGCAGTACGTACCCGTCGACGGCGCGCTCGAGCTGCTGCCGGGGCTCCGGCTCGTACCGGCGCCAGGTCACACGCCTGGGACGCAGGTGGTCGTCGTCGAGACGCGCGGGCGTTCAGTCGTCGTCGGCGGCGACATGGCGGTCTTCTTCGCCGAGCTCGACGAGCCGCGCACCGAGGGCCAGCGCCTGGTCCGCGCGCTCGACCCTGCGGAGGTCTGGCTCTCGCACGAGCACGAGCCATGGCGGCCGCAGGGTGCACAGCACCGCTGATTCGAGGCGGTACCCGCCGCATTCCCCGGCTTGACGCATGCCGATATGGGCATACGATGCCGCCATGGCACGAGCAGCGACGACGTCGGACGTCTTCAACGCGATCGCCGAGCCGCAGCGCCGAGAGATCCTGGTGCTGCTGCGGGCGGGCGAGCGGCCGGTGACCGAGCTGGCCCGGGAGCTGGGGATGGCGCAGCCGCGTGCGTCCAAGCACCTGCGGGTGCTCCGTGAGGTCGGGTTGGTGCGGGACCGGAAGGCAGGCAGGCAGCGGCTGTACGGCCTCGACGCCCGCGGGCTGCGACCGGTCCACGAGTGGACCGGCGGCTTCGGGCGGTTCTGGGACGAAGGCTTCGACCGGCTGGACGCCTACGTGCAGGACCTCAAGCAGGCAAGGCAGGAGGAGTAGCTGATGAGCGCAACGGGACGAGCAGGGCCGGCGCAGTCCGCGACGGCCGACCGCGAGATCGTGATCTCCCGGGTCATCGACGCCCCGCGGGAGCTGGTGTTCGAGGCCTTCACCGAGGTGCGGCACCTGTCCCGGTGGTGGGGGCCGGAGGGGTTCACCACCACCACGCGGTCCTTCGAGTTCCGCGTCGGCGGGGAGTGGGACTTCGTGCTGCACGGACCGGACGGGACGGACTACCCGGAGTGGATCTCCTGGACCGAGATCGCCCCGCCCGAACGGATCGCGCTGCTGCACGGTGAGTCCCGCGGCGACCCGAACGCATTCGAGTCGGTCCTGACCTTCGAGCCCGACGGTGTGACGACCCGGATCGAGATGCACACCGTGTTCCCCACCAAGGAGCAGCGAGACGAGGCGGTCGAGAAGTACCACGCGATCGAGGGCGGCGAGCAGACCCTGAGCAACCTGGCTGTCTACGTCACCGGGATCGCTCGGCTGGGAGGTGAGGGCTGATGGCCGGGAAGGTGTTCTTCAGCGTGTCGATGTCGCTGGACGGTTTCATCGCGCCCGAGTCCCTCGAGGACCTGATGGGGCGGCAGTGGATGGAGCTGCAGCAGTGGATCTTCCCGCAGCGGTTCTTCCGGGAGAACCTGAAGCTCGGCGGGGGCGGCAAGGAAGGGCGCGACAACGACATCCTGCGGGAGACGTTCGAGCGCACCGGCGCGAACGTGATGGGCAAGCGCATGTTCGACGCCGGCGAGCAGGCGTGGCCGGAGGAGGCACCGTTCCACACGCCGGTGTTCGTCGTGACGCACGAGAAGCGCAACCCGTGGGAGCGGCCCGGCGGCACGACCTTCACCTTCGTCAACGACGGCATCGAGGCCGCGCTGGACCAGGCCCGCGTGGCCGCCGGCGACCGGGACGTCCGCATCGCGGGCGGCGGCGCGACGATCCTGGAGTACCTGAACGCCGGCCTGATCGACGAGTTCTCGATCGCGCTCTCACCCGTGCTGTTCGGCTCCGGGATCCGCCTGTTCGAGGGTGTGGACGCGGGCCGCGTGGCCCTGGAGCCGGTCCGCGCGGAGCCCTCCCCGAGGGTGACGCACCTGACCTACGCCGTGCGCCCGGGGGGCCATGCCGGCAGTCCCTGACCGGCCGCGCGCGACGTCAACCGCGGGTTGCCTGGCTCTGACGGACGATCTCGTCCACGACGTGGGTAATCGGTGCCGTGGCATCGATGGCAACGCCGTTCCTCGGGAGGTCGACTCTCGTTCGGTGCAGGCGCGCCACGAGGTCCCGCTGCTCCTTCGTCGCGCCGAAGTCGTCATCCGGGCGCTCCCCGAGGCGCCGGATCACGGTGTCGAGATCGGCCTCGAGGACGAAGACACCGTCGAACAGGTCCACGAACTTCGAGAAGTTCCTCGAGCCGCCGCAGAAGAACGTCACCGAGTCATCCTGGTCGGCGACCAAGACCCGCACCCTGTCCACCGGCCAGATGTGGTGCTCGTGCGTGGAGCTGGCCGTCGGCTCACCAGTCTCCGGGTCGCCCTGGTAGGCCAAGTCCCTGTCGCCGTCGATCGCGCGGTAGCCGCGCCGCCGCAGCTCCCTGCAGACCGAGCTCTTCCCGGTTCCGGAGACCCCCTCGATCAGGTAGTTCCGCACTCCCATTGCTGCTGCGTTCCCTCCGAAGGGTCCGTGACGTTCTCTCCGTTCCCGGGATGATCCTGTCGGATTCGCCTGTCGCCGTTCGTGGGGTAGGTGGACGAGGACCACGGGGTCCGCCCGAGGAGAAGGAGCGATCATGGCCGAGTACCTCATGTACTTCAACCAGCAGTGGGTCGGCGACCACACCGAGGAGTGGTTCCGCGGGCGCGGTCCGCTCGCCATGGCGGTGGTGGCCGAGATGAAGGCGGCCGGCGTGTACGTCTTCGCCGGCGGGCTGGAGGAGGAGGACGGCCCGGTCTACAGCGCCGACCCCACCAGTGGCACCGTGATGATCACCGACGGGCCGTACGTCGAGACCAAGGAGTTCCTGGGCGGGTTCGCCGTGGTGGACGTGGCCGACGACGAGGCCGCCTTGATGTGGGCGGGCAAGGTCGCGGAGGCGTGCGGCTGGCCCCATGAGGTGCGCCGCTTCAAGCCGCGGCCGCCGGCGGAGTGACTCCGTCGTCGAGCTCGGCTGAGAGCGCCGACGTGATGCCGCGCGCCTCGTGGGCCGTTCGCGAACCCATCGGGACCGGTGCAGGGCTACTCCTGGCTACGTCACGACCGCCCGGTTGACGGCTGACACGACCGCCTTGAGGGACGCGGTGACGATGTTCGCGTCGATGCCGACACCCCACACGATCCGCTCGCCTATCGCGCACTCGACGTAGGCCGCAGCACGCGCGTCGCCACCGGACGACAGCGCGTGCTCCGCGTAGTCGAGCACCCGCACCTCATGGCCGACGGTCGCGAGCGCGTTGACGAAGGCCGCGATCGGACCGTTGCCGATGCCGCGCAGCTGGGTCTTCACACCGTCGAGGTAGACGTTCACGTCGAGCTCGTCGTCGGTGTCTGCCGCCGAGGAGGTGTGGTGGCTGTTGAGCGCCACCGGCTCGCGACGGGAGAGGTACTCACCCTCGAACGCCTCCCACATCTGGGCCGGCGACACCTCGCCGCCCTCGGAGTCGGTGCGCGCCTGGACCACCTGGCTGAACTCGATCTGCAGCCGCCGCGGCAGGTCGAGGTGGTGCTCGGTGCGCATGATGAAGGCCACGCCGCCCTTGCCGGACTGCGAGTTGACCCGGATGACGGCCTCGTAGGACCGCCCGACGTCCTTGGGGTCGATCGGCAGGTACGGCACGGCCCAGCGGAAGTCGCCGACGTCGGCGGCGGCCGCCGCGGCGTCCCGCTCCATCCACTCCAGGCCCTTCTTGATGGCGTCCTGGTGCGAGCCCGAGAACGCCGTGTAGACCAGGTCGCCGCCGTACGGGTGCCGCTCGTGGACGGGCAGCTGGTTGCAGTACTCGACGGTGCGGCGGACCTCGTCGATGTCGCTGAAGTCGATCTGCGGGTCGACACCCTGCGAGAACAGGTTCATGCCCAGCGTGACCAGGCAGACGTTGCCGGTGCGCTCGCCGTTGCCGAACAGGCAGCCCTCGATCCGGTCGGCTCCGGCGAGGCGGCCCAGCTCGGCAGCCGCGACGGCCGTGCCCCGGTCGTTGTGCGGGTGCAGCGACAGCACCACCGAGTCGCGGTGCGCCAGGTTGCGGTGCATCCACTCGATGGAGTCGGCGTAGACGTTCGGTGTCGCCATCTCGACGGTCGCCGGCAGGTTGAGGATCGTCTTGCGGTCCGGCGTCGGCTGCCACACGTCGTTGACCGCGTTGCAGACCTCGACGGCGAACTCGAGCTCGGTGCCGGTGTAGGACTCGGGCGAGTACTCGAAGAAGACGTCGGTCTCGGGCACGGTCTCGGTGAGCTTCTGGCAGAGCCGGGCGCCCTGCACCGCGATGTCGACGATGCCTTCCTTCGGCAGCCCGAACACCACCCGTCGCTGCAGCGTCGAGGTGGAGTTGTACAGGTGCACGATCGCCTGCTTGGCGCCCCGGATCGACTCGAAGGTCCGCTCGATGAGCGCGTCCCGTGCCTGGGTGAGCACCTGGATCACGACGTCGTCGGGGATCAGGTCCTCCTCGACGAGCTGCCGGACGAAGTCGAAGTCGGTCTGGCTGGCCGACGGGAAGCCGACCTCGATCTCCTTGTAGCCCATCCGCACCAGGAGCTCGAACATCCGCTTCTTGCGGCCCGGGCTCATCGGGTCGATCAGGGCCTGGTTGCCGTCCCGCAGGTCGACCGCGCACCAGCGCGGTGCCTCGGTGGCGACCTTCGACGGCCAGGTCCGGTCGGCGAGGTCGACCGGGGTGAAGGGGGCGTACCGGTGGATCGGCATGCCGGACGGCTGCTGGGCGTTGCGGGCGTCGTACGGGGTTGCGGTCATCGGGTCACTCTCGGGTCTCGCAGGAGGCGTTCTCGGGACGAGGACCGGAACAGCCGAACACTCCGCGGCGAGGGGACCGGCCTCTAGGAGAGTGCCTCGCCGCGGCAGCCGAGAAGGAGCAGGCCGTGCCGCATGCCCGACACAGTACGCCGGTAGGGACCGCCGCGTCCGGGACACGGCGGGAAGCGGTCCGCATCCTGGACGGCCGCACCGGCAGTTATCGGGTGGCGCCAGGGCCGCTGCGAGCACCACCCTGAGGACGTGAGCGACATCCAGCGGGTCGACCCCTCCGACGAGGAGTCGATGCGCGCGGCGTACGACGTCTGGCGGGCCGCCTACCTGGTCGGCGACCCGGACAACCCGCTGCCGACCTACCCGGAGATCCTGGTCCGGTTCCAGACGCCGAGCACCAGCTACACCGACGAGATGTTCCTGCTGCGCGACGCGGACGGGTCCGCGGTCGGCTGCTACTGGCTGGAGATGCCACTGAAGGACAACCTCGACATGGCCGAGGTGGACCTCGCCGTCCGGCCCGAGCAGCAGGGACGGGGCCACGGCCGGCGGCTGCTGGACGACGCGCTGGCGCGGATCACGCGCTACGGCCGCCACCAGGTCCTCGCGGGGACGGGACAGCCGCCGGACGGCGGCGACGACCGCTCGACGCGGTTCGCCACCGCTGCCGGCGCCCGCCACTCGCTCGGCGAGGTGCGCCGGACTCTGGAGCTCGAGACGCTGGACCACTCCCGGCTGGCCGAGCTGCGCGCCGACGCCGAGAGCCATGCCGACGGCTACCACCTCGTGGGCTGGACCGGGCCGTGTCCCGACGACCTCGTGGACGGCTACGCCGCCCTGGTCGGCCGGATGAGCACCGACGCACCGCTGGGCGACCTCGGCATCGAGCCCGAGCACTGGGACGCCGCCCGGATCCGCGAGCGCGACGACGTCATGGCCCGGCAGGGACGCACCGAGGTCGCGACCGCGGTGCGCGCCGGCGAGGACGGCCCGCTCGTCGCCTTCACCGACCTCGTGGTCACCCGGCACGACCCGGTGAACGCGTTCCAGTGGGACACCCTCGTCCGCCGCGAGGACCGTGGTCACCGGCTCGGCACCCTGGTCAAGGTCGCGAACCTCCGACGCCTGCTCGACGTGGCACCGGAGGTGAAGCGGGTCCACACGTGGAACGCCGACGTGAACTCGTACATGGTCACCATCAACGAGGCGATGGGCTTCCGGGTCGCGCGCCAGGAGTCCGCCTGGCGGCTCGACCTGCCGCAGCCCGGACAGGGGGCCGGCCGTGCCTGAGGTCAGGTTCGTCGACGTCGGGCCGGACGACGAGAAGGAGCTCCGACGCTGGTACGAGGTCGTGCGGGCCGCAAGCGCCGTCGACCGCCCCGGCGACCCCCTCCCGGGCTTCGGCGTCTTCGCCGGCAAGCTGCGCATGCCGATGCCTCGATCGGAGGACCACCTGCTGCTCGCGGAGGCGGACGGCACGGTCGTGGGCTGGCTGGGTCAGTGGCTGAGCACACAGGAGAACCTCGACGTCTCCCGTGCCGAGCTCGAAGTCCACCCGGGATACCGGCGGCGCGGTCACGGCCGGGCCCTCGTCGACGAGTGGGCTCGACGTGCCACAGCTCTCGGCCGGAGCCGGCTGGTCGGCGGGGCCGCGGGGGACGGCGGCGCCGCCTTCGCCACGGCGACCGGATTCCGCGGTGTGCTCGCGGACACCCAGAGGCGGCTGGACGTCAGCCGCCTGGGTGCGCCCGGCCTGACCGACCTGCAGGCGGACGCCCGAGCGCACGCCGCCGGCTACTCGGTCGTGCAGTGGACCGGCGCGACCCCGGAGCGCTACCTGCCAGGCATGGCGACGCTCGAGAGCCGGATGACCACCGACGCGCCGCTGGACGACCTGGTCTGGGAGCAGGAGGTGTACGACGCCGATCGGTTGCGCGAGCACGAGCGGGTGTGGATCGCGCGGGGCTCCCGCCGGTACACCTCGGCGGCCCTGCACGACGAGAGCGGTGAGGTCGTGGGCTCGACGTCGATCGGGGTGTTCGACGGCGCGCACGAAGGTGCGTACCAGTGGCAGACCATCGTGTCGCCCGAGCACCGGGGCCACCGGCTCGGCATGCTGCTCAAGATCGAGAACCTGGCGTTCCTCTGCGCGCACGAGCCGGCCGTCCGGACGGTCGACACGTGGAACGCCGACTCGAACGCGCACATGCTGCGCGTCAACCTGGCGATGGGCTTCGAGGTCGTGCGGCAGTGGTCGGAGTACGAGCGCGTCCTCTGATCAGTCGGTGTCCTCCCACGGTCCCGGCGCGGCGACCGCCCATCGGCCCGACTGCAGCCGCACCCGGCTGAGGTCGTCACCACCGCACGGGCAGGACGAGCGGTGGCTCCAGTCGACGCCGACATCCAGGGCGAACCAGACCTGCTTGCCGCCCTCGACCCGGGCAACGCCCCAGTCCTCGGCGAGCCTCTCGACCAGCCTGAGCCCGCGGCCACCCTCAGCGGTCCGGGCCGCGGTGCGCGGCCGTGGCAGGTCGGCCGAACCGTCGGTGACCCCGATCTCGGCGGTGCCGTCGGCGACCGCGACCGACACCGTCACGTCGGTGCGGGCATGGACCACCGCGTTGGTCACGAGCTCGCTGGTGAGCAGCTCGGCGTCCACCACGAGCGCCTCGAGCTCCCACCGACGCAGGGCCGAGGAGACGAAGGCCCGGGCCTCCGCGACCGCCGAGGTCGAGCCGCCGAGATCCGTGCTCGCGACGCGGCACATGCACTGCTCCCCACTGCGGAGCTCGCTGCTGAACCCCACTGGGACCTGCATTCCCAGCCTTCTCCTGCTGAATCCCCGCCCGGGGGATCTTCGAGCGCGGAGAGGTCAGAACCCGAGCTTGCGCAGCTGGCGCGGGTCGCGCTGCCAGTCCTTGGCCACGGTGACGTGCAGGTCGAGGAAGACCGGGGTGCCGAGAAGGGCCTCGATCGCCGCCCGGGACCGGGTGCCGATGTCCTTGAGCCGGGCGCCCTTGGGCCCGATCACGATGGCCTTCTGGGTCTGCCTCTCGACGTAGAGATAGGCGTAGATGTCCAGCAGCGGGCGATCCGGGTGGCGGTCCTCGCGTGGGCGCATCTCCTCGATCACGACGGCGATCGAGTGCGGCAGCTCGTCGCGCACCCCCTCCAGCGCCGCCTCCCGGATCAGCTCGGCGACCAGGATCATCTCGGGCGCGTCGGTCAGCTCGCCGTCGAGGTAGAGCGGCGGCGACTCGGGCAGCAGGGCCGCGAGCAGGTCGCCGAGCAGGTCGACCTGGTCGCCGGCCGTCGCCGAGACCGGCACCACCTCTGCCCATTCGACACCGACCTCGCGGCCGAGGTCGGCCACCGCCATCAACGCCTCAGCGACCCGGTCCCGCGCGACCCGGTCGGTCTTGGTGACGACGGCGACCTTCTGGGTGCTGCCGAGCTCGGCCAGCTCGCGCGCGATGTAGCGGTCGCCGGGCCCGATCTTCTCGTCCGCCGGCAGGCAGAGGCCGACGACGTCGACCTGCGACCAGGCGGTACGGACCTCGTCGTTCAGCCGCTCGCCCAGCAGGGTGCGGGGCCGGTGCAGTCCGGGGGTGTCGAGGACGACGAGCTGGGCGTCCGGGCGGTGCACGATGCCGCGCACGACGCGGCGCGTCGTCTGCGGCTTGCTCGAGGTGATGACGACCTTCTCGCCGACGAGGGCGTTCGTCAGGGTCGACTTCCCGGCGTTGGGACGGCCGACGAAGGCGATGAAGCCGGCCCGGTGCGCGGCGGTCATGGCGTCCCGGCCGTGTTGGCCACGGCGCCGGCTTCCTGCGCCAGCCGGTCCCGGCGGGCGCCGGCGAGGTGTGAGGAGACCGCGTTGATGACCGCCGCCAGTGGCACCGCGATGAGCGCGCCGAAGATGCCGGCCACCTCGGCGCCGACGGCGATGACGACGACGATGGCGAGGGGGTGCACCCGTACGAGACGCCCCATCAGGAAGGGTTGCAGCACGTGACCCTCGAGCTGCTGCACGGCCACGACACCGCCCAGCATGAGGAGCGCTGTCACCGGGCCGACCGCGACGAGCGCCACAGCGACCGCCACGATGCCGCTGATCGCCGCGCCGACGACCGGGATGAAGGCACCGAGGAACACCAGGACGCCTAGCGGCACGACGAGGGGTAGCCCCAGGACCAGCGCAACCAGCGAGATGCCGAGCGCGTCGGTCGCGGCGATGACCAGGGTCGCCCGCACGTAGGACGTCAGGACGGCCCAGGCCCGCTCGCCGCTGCCGTGTACCCGGTCACGCGCCGGCTCGGGGAACAGCGAGACGAGCCAGCGCCAGATCCCGCGACCGTCGTAGGTGAAGAAGATCGTGGCGAACAGCGCGATGAACAGGCCGGCGATGAGGTGCCCCGCCGTCGTCGCCGTCTTGACGACCGTGCCGCCGAGATCGCCCTGCCCGGAGCTCACGCCCGTGCGCACCTTCTCGAAGAAGCTGGCCAGCTGGGCCTGGCTCAGCCCGAGCTGGGTGAGGTAGTGCTCCAGCTTGTCCAGGCTGCCGTTGAACGAGTCGCGGAGATCGCCGAACCCCGAGGAGAACTGCTGGGCGACCAGAGCCACCAGCGCCACGATGCTCGCGATGCCGCCGACCACCACGAGCATCGTCGCCACGCCGCGCGGCAGGTTCCACCTCACCAGGCGGTCGGCGATCGGCGACAGGGCGGCGGAGATGAGCAGGCCGATGATCACGGGCACGAGCACGACCGACAGCACCGAGAACACGCGCAGGAACACGTAGACGGCACCCACCACGAGCAGCAGCCGCCAGGCCCAGGCCGCCGAGAACCTCAGCACGTACGGCGTGTCGACGCCGTCGAGTGGCGTGGGGTCGTGGGGGTGGACGGCCGGCACGGGCGAGGGCGCAGCCGGACGACGGGTACGGAACATGCGCTGACGGTAACCGTCAGGTGCCGGAGCGACCCAACCCGCGGGGCGCTCCCGGCCGAGGCGTCCCGTCGGGCGCCGCGCCGATCACCGTCGGCACCGCGAGGTCGGCGAGCAAGGCGAGGTCCTCCGCGGACAGCTCGTCGGCCGCGGAGACCACCACGGCGGCGTCCAGCCGGTCGGCGCCACTGGAGATCGCAGCAGCCACCGCCGCCTGCAGGGCGCTGAGCCGCAGCGACGGAAGCGCGACGGTCGCGGCGGCGTAGGTGCGGCCGATGTCGTCGCGCACGGCGGCGCCCTCGACCGCCTGGGAGCGGGCCCGGGCCGCCCGGGCCAGGGTCACGAGCTTGGCGTCCTCCGCCGGGAGCTCACGGCTCGCGGGCATCGGCATCCTCCAGCCCCGCGTGGTCGGGTTCGTCGTCGACCTGGCGCACCAGCACCGTGCCGATCCGGTTGCGGCGGCCCTGGGCGCTCTCCGCAGTCAGCTCGACGCCGTTGAGCCACACCCGGGCGCCCGGGATAGGCACCCGGCCGAGGTGCTTGGCGAGCAGACCGCCGACCGTGTCGACGTCGTCGTCCTCGAGCTCCACGCCGAGCCGTTCGGAGAGCTCGTCGAGGTGCAGGCGGGTGCTGACTCGCAGCGACCCGTCGTCGAGCTCGTCCACCAACGGCGGTTCGACGTCGTACTCGTCGGCGATCTCGCCGACGATCTCCTCGAGGACGTCCTCGATGGTCACGATGCCGGCCGTGCCGCCGTACTCGTCGACGACGATCGCGACATGGGTCTGCTGGGCCTGCATCTCGCGGAGCAGCTCGTCGACCGGCTTGCTCTCCGGGACGAAGACTGCCGGGCGCATGACGGAGTCGACCTTCTCGATCGACTCGCCGTCGCGGTGCACGTAGGTCCGCCGGACCAGGTCCTTGAGGTAGACCACCCCGAGAACGTCGTCGAACCCCTCGCCGATGACCGGGATGCGACTGAATCCGCTGCGCAACGCGAGCGACAAGGCCTGCCGGAGCGTCTTGGTCCGCTCGATGAAGACGACGTCGGTGCGCGGCACCATCACCTCGCGCACGATCGTGTCGCCGAGCTCGAAGACCGAGTGGATCATCACTCGCTCTCGGTCCTCGATGAGCTGGTTCTCCTCGGCGAGGTCCACCAGGTCGCGCAGCTCGGCCTCGGTCGAGAACGGGCCCTCGCGGTAACCCTTGCCGGGGGTCAGGGCGTTGCCCACGAGGATCAGCAGCTGCGGCACGGGACCCAGCACCCGGGCGAGCGGGTGCACCAGCCGGGCGGCGGCGAGGGCCACCGGACCGGGATGCTGCCGGCCCAGGGTCCGCGGCGAGACGCCGATGGCGACATAGGAGATGACGACCATCGAGGCCGCGGCGGCGAGTGCAGCGCGCCACACGGTGTCGAAGAGGTTCAGCGCCGCGATCGTGACCAGGACGGTCGCGACCAGCTCCGCCGAGACGCGCAGCAGGGTGAGCAGGTTGAGGTAGCGAGCGGGGTCGTCGAGCACCTGCCGCAGCCGCTGGGCGCCGTGGCGGCCCTGCCGTTCGTAGTCGTCGGCGGCAACGCGCGACACCTTCGACAGCGCGGCCTCGGCGCCGGCGAACAGTCCCGCCACCAGCACCAGGAAGCCGGCGAGGACCAGCTGGAGCACCGTCATGCGTGGCCGTCCTCGCGCGTGGCCGCCCAGTCCTCGAGCAGCCGGGCCTGCAGGCCGAACATCTCGCGCTCCTCGTCGGGCTCCTCGTGGTCGTAGCCGAGCAGGTGCAGGATGCCGTGGGTCGTGAGCAGGTCGAGCTCCTGCTCGGTCGGGTGACCGGCGGCTGCTGCCTGCTCGGCCGCGACGGCGGGGCAGAGCACCACGTCGCCGAGCAGCCCGGGCTCGGGCTCCTCGTCGTCCTTGCCCGGCCGCAGCTCGTCCATGGGGAAGGACAGGACGTCGGTGGGTCCCTCCTCGTCCATCCACTGCACGTGCAGCGACGCCATCGTCTCGACGTCGACCGCCAGCACCGACAGCTCGGCCTGCGGGTGCACGCGGAGGCGGTCGAGCACGAAGCGCGACAGGGCCGCGATCCGCTCGCCGTCGACAGCCGCGCCGGACTCGTCGTTGACCTCGATGCTCACAACGTCTCCGTGGTCGGGCACTAGCGTCGTCGGCGGCCGGAGGATCCCGTCCCGCCCTGCCGGCCCTGGGTGGCCTCGTCGGCGGCGTCGAACCGGCCGTACGCGTCGACGATGTCGCTCACCAGTCGGTGCCGCACCACGTCCTGGCTGGAGAGCCGGCAGAACTCGACGTCGTCGATGCCGTCGAGGATGCCCTGCACGACGCGCAGCCCGCTCTGGGTGCCGCCCGGCAGGTCGACCTGGGTGACGTCACCGGTGACGACCATCTTGGAGCCGAAGCCGAGCCGGGTGAGGAACATCTTCATCTGCTCGGCCGAGCTGTTCTGCGCCTCGTCCAGGATGATGAACGCATCGTTGAGCGTCCGCCCCCGCATGTACGCCAGGGGGGCGACCTCGATGGTGCCGGCGGTCATCAGGCGCGGGATCGAGTCCGGGTCGACCATGTCGTGCAGCGCGTCGTAGAGCGGCCGCAGGTAGGGGTCGATCTTCTCGTAGAGGGTGCCGGGGAGGAAGCCGAGCCGCTCCCCCGCCTCGACTGCCGGCCGGGTCAGGATGATCCGGTTGACCTGCTTGGCCTGCAGCGCCTGGACGGCCTTGGCCATCGCGAGGTAGGTCTTGCCGGTGCCTGCCGGCCCGATGCCGAACACGACGGTGTTGCGGTCGATCGCGTCGACGTAGCGCTTCTGGTTGAGCGTCTTGGGCCGGATGGTGCGACCGCGGTTGGACAGGATGTTGAGAGTGAGCACGTCGGCCGGACGCTCACCGGTCTCGGTCCGCAGCATGGCGACCATCCGCTCCACCGACTCGGCGGAGACGCCCTGACCGGTGCGCAGCACGGTGACCAGCTCGTCGAAGAGCCGCTCGGCGAGGGCGACCTCGCCGGGCTCGCCGCTGATGCTGATCTCGTTGCCGCGCACGGAGATGTCGGCGGTCGGGAAGGCCTGCTCGACGACGCGCAGCAGCTCGTCCCTCGTGCCGAGGACGGCAACCATCGGCTGGCTGGGCGGGACGACGAAGGTCGTCCGGGTCTGGGGTGACTCAGTCATGTGGGTATCGATGCTAGGCGATGCACGCGGGGCCGGCCCAACGCGATCGGTCAGGCGCCGAACGGGCGCGGGTCGCGCGTGACGGGGTACGTCGCCCAGTAGAGCCGGTCGACGGACCCGTCGGCGGCGCGGACGACCCGCAGCACCTCGCCCTGCTCGCGGCCGGAGACGACGCGGAACCGGTCCGGTCCCTCCTCGGCGAGCACCGCCGGGGGCCGCTTCGGGCCACCCGACACCGGTTGCACCTCGAGCCTGCCCTCCCGGGCCGAGAAGACGTAGGGCGTACCTTCGGCCCACCACTGGCCGAGCAGCTCCTCGACGTGCGCCGGCACCCCCGGGCCGGGCCGCCAGGTCTCGGCGACGTCCGGGTCGTCGGCGAGGACGCGCAGCACGAGGTCGACGGCGAGCCCGCCCGGGTCCGCGGACGCCGAGGTGTTGACCAGGACGACGGCACCGACCTTCTCCGGCCGGCGCACGGCCAGGCCGGCGAGGAAGCCCGGCATGGCGCCGTCGTGGCCGACGACGACCTTGTCACCGCGACGGTGCAGCATCAGGCCGAGACCCCAGCCGAGGGTCCAGGCGTCGACGTCGTACATCGCCTGCGGGTAGCACATCTCGTCGACCGTGGACGGGGCGAGGACCGCGGGGTCAGGGTCGGCCAGGAACGACGCCCAGCGACCCAGGTCGTCGACGGTGCTCCAGAGCTCGGCGGCCGGAGCGAACGCGTTGCCGGGGAACTCCGGCTCCTCGAGCAGCCGGTCGGCGTAGGGGTCGGTGAAGTAGCCGCGGGCGTACGGCGCGGCTCGGCGCGTCGTCGTGCGGTCGAGCCCGAGCGGGGTCAGCACCCGGTCGCGCAGCGCCTCCTCCCACGTGCTGTGGCGCAGCCGCGCGACGACCTCGCCCAGCAGCGCGTAGGCGAGGTTCGAGTAGTGCCAGCGCTCCGCCGGGGCCAGCACGGCCTCGGCCTCGGCGAGCCCCGCGAGCAGCTCGTCGAGGTGCGGGCCCTCGGGCTTCCCCCAGACCTCGCCGACCGGCTCACGCTGCAGGCCGGACAGGTGCGCGAGCATCCGGCGCACGGTCAGGCCGCCGTGCGCGGTGCCCGGCAGGTGGCGGTCGAGCGTGTCGTCGAGGCCCAGCAGCCCCTCGTCGCGGCACTGCAGAACCAGCACCGCCGTGAACGTCTTGGTGATCGAGCCCATCCGGAACTGCGTGTCGCCCGTGGGCAGGGCCTCACCGTCGTCGGCGTCGGTGGTGCCGACGAAGCCGCGCCACAGCGGTGCGCCGCGGCGCACGACGCCGGCCGCCAGGCCGGCCGCGCGCCAGTCGGACTGGTGCGCGGCGACCTCGCGGTCCAGCCGGGCGAGGGTGCCGGCGGGCAGCGGCCGGTCGGCAGCGCTCATCCGGGGGGCCAGGTCAGGTCGCGGCCGGCCAGCACGTGGCCGTGCACGTGGAAGACGCTCTGTCCTGACCTGGCTCCGGTGTTGAAGACCAGGCGGTAGTCGTCGTGCCCGTCGGCGCGGGCCACCTCGGCGCCGACCCGCACCAGCTCGGCGAGCGCCTCGGGGTCGGCGGCCGCAAGCGCGGCGACGTCGCGGTGGTGCCGCCGCGGCACGACCAGCACGTGGGTCGGGGCGGCCGGCGCGAGGTCGCGGAAGGCGAGCACCCGCTCGCCCCGGTGAACGACGTCGGCCGGGATCTCGCCGGCGACGACCTTGCAGAACACGCAGTCCGTAGCGCCTTCCGTGGCGCCCGCGACGTCCTCGTCAGCCATGACGTGACCTTACCGAGAGGGTCACGGGCGGCGTGGCGGGCTGCGGTGCGGTGCCTGCGGCCGGTAGACCGGAGAACCGGTCGGTAAACCGACCGGCCGAGCCGCACGTCGTACCCGTGTGACCGGTCTGATGACGAGAGCTGCGACGAGGAGCGGCATGACCATCCCGGCGGAGCGCCTCTGGGCGGCCGACGAGGCCGTGACCCAGCTCTACGCCGCGCACTACCGCTCGCTCGTCCGGCTGGGCGCCCTGCTGCTGCGCGACACGGCCGTCGCCGAGGAGGTCGTGCAGGACGCCTTCGTCGCGATGCACGGCGCCTGGCGCCGGCTGCAGGACCCGGACCGCGCGCTGGCCTACCTACGGCAGTCGGTGGTCAACGGGGCGCGGTCGGCGATGCGTCGGCGCGAGGTGGCCACCCGGCTCGCGCCGGCACCGGCACCCGACGAGGCGAGCGCCGAGCACGGCGCGATGCTGGCCCTCGAGCACGCCGAGGTCCTCGCCGCCCTGCGTGCCCTGCCGGGGCGCCAGCGCGAGGTGCTGGTGCTGCGCTACTACGTCGACCTCTCGGAGGCCGACATCGCCGACGTCCTCGGCATCAGCAGGGGAGCCGTCAAGAGCCACGCATCACGCGGCATGGCCGCGCTCCGTTCCACGCTGGAGGCGACCGCATGACCACTCCCCACGACCCGCGCGACGGGTCCCACGACGACCAGCTGGCGGCGCGACTGCGCGACGCCCTCACCTCGGAGGCCGACATGGTCCAGCCCTCGGACGACGGGCTGCAGAACATCCGCAAAGGCATCGACACCGCTCACCGGCCGTGGTGGCGGCACCCGGCGACGCCCGCACTGGCGGCGGCCCTCGTGCTCGGTCTGATGGCCGGCGGCATCGCGGTCTTCTTCGCCGGCGGCGGCGACGACGAGGTGACCGTCGGCCCGGCGAAGGACAGCTCCTCGGCGACCGGCGAGTCGCCCACCACGACGCCGTCGGACTCGCCGTCGACCAGCACCCCCACGCCGGTTCCGATCGAGGGCGACGTCTACGTCTACTACGTCATGGACGACGGGCAGGGCCCGCGGCTCTACCGCGAGGTCCAGCCGGGTATCGGCAGCGATCCGACCATCCAGGCGCTCAACGCAGCCCTGGCCCAGCAGCCGGCCGACCCGGACTACACCTCCCGCCTCTGGCCGAAGGGCACCGAGCTGCTGGCCTACTCGGTCGACGGCGACACCGCGACGGTGGACCTCTCGACGTTCGCGAAGACCGGCGGGGCCGTCGAGACCGTCGCGGTCCAGCAGCTCGTCTACACCGTGACCGCCAACGACAAGGCGGTGACGAAGGTACGTCTGCGCGTCGACGGCCAGGCCCCGCCGTCCGGGCACGTCGACTGGTCCCAGCCGGTCAGCCGCGCGCCGATGCTCGACGTGCAGGGCCTGATCTGGCTCCTCACGCCGACCGAGGGTGCGACCGTGTCGTCGACGGTCGACTTCACCGGCTACGGCACCGCCTTCGAGTCGACGATCAGCTGGCAGCTGCGCCAGGACGGCAAGGTCGTCGACGAGGGCACCGTGCAGGGTGGCTCGAACGGCGAGTTCGGCGAGTTCTCGGGCACGATCGACGGCGTGCCGCCCGGCACCTACGAGCTGCGGGCCTTCGAGTCCTCGGCCAAGGACGGCAGCCCGCAGCACGTCGACACCAAGACCTTCACCGTCGCCCCGTCCCCGACCTGAGGCCCTGACGGCACGTGCGGCAGGTGCGGAGTGACGTCAGGTCAACAGCGGCAAGGACGCGGACGCCACGTGTGCAGGGCTCTCACCGTCGGTCCCTGACCCGTTGTTCCCACGCCGTCGAGTGGCGCGTTGTTGCAGTTCTTCAGGGCCTGAATCTGCAACAACGCGCCACTCAACGCAGGGACGGCGGAGAAGGCCCGGATGGTGGGACGCCGGCAGCCCGCTCTGTGTCCGAAGCCGATCTCTGACGGCGCCTGCCTGGTTGCGATCAGGTCAACGGCGGCAAGGACGCGGACGCTACGTCGCGCGGGCCGCTCACCGTCGGTCCCTGACCCACCGTCGCCCGGATGTCGTCGAGTGGCGCGCTGTTGCAGTTCTTCAGGGCCTGAATCTGCAACAGCGCGCCAGTCAACGAAGGGACGGCAGGGAAGGTCCGGATGGTGGGACGCCGGCAGCCCGCTCGGTGTCCGAAGCCGCTCTGACGGAGGCGCGCAGGACCAGCAGCTGACGCGCAGCGTCGGACCGCTGCGGCGCCGCAGCGAGGACCGCAGCTGACGCGCCGCGTGGAATGCGGCGTCGGCGCAGCGGACCGCTGCGGCGGCGCAGCGTGACGAGCCAGCCGCCTGCAGGTCTCAGCCCCAGCGCGGCGTGCGCGCGAGCAGCACGGCGAGCGCGACGGTACCCGCGGTGGAGGTGCGCAGCACGGTCGGCCCGAGCCGGTACGCCGTCGCACCGGCGGCCTCGAAGGCCGCGAGCTCCTCGGGGCTCAAGCCACCCTCGGGGCCGACCACCAGCACCACCTCGCCGCTCACGGGCGGGCCGAACGACGCGAGCGGCGCGGCGGCGTCCTCGTGCAGCAGCACTCCCGCCGCGGCGCTGCTCAGCCGCTCGGCGACGGCGGCCGTCGAGGCCAGCTCGGCGACGACGGGGAACCGCGAGCGGCGGGACTGCTTCCCGGCCGCGGCCGCCGTCGTCCGCCACCGGGCGAGGGCCTTCTCCCCCCGACCCTCGCGCCATCGGGTGACGCAGCGGGCCGACGCCCACGGGACGACTTCGTCCACGCCGACCTCGGTCATCGTCTCGACCGCGACCTCGCCGCGGTCGCCCTTGGGCAGCGCCTGCACCACGACGAGCCACGGCGAGGGCCGCGGCTCCTCGACCAGCTCGAGGACGTCGACCTCGACGGCGTCCTTCCCGGTCACGGCGGCGACCCGGCCGGTGCCGCGCCGCCCCGCGCCGTCGACGAGCACCAGGGCCTCGCCGACACCGAGCCGGGTCACGGTGGCGGCGTGCCGGCCCTCCGGCCCGTCGAGCCGGACCCGGCCGGGCCGCAGCCGGTCGCCGGGGACGACGAAGACAGGCGCGCTCAGCGGGCGCCGTCGTTGAAGGCGTCGCGCAGCCGGCCGAAGAAGCTCGAGCGCTGGCTGGTGACGGTGCCGACGTCGGGGCCGTCCTCGCCGCGGACGGCCGCGAGCTTGCGCAGCAGCTCTTCCTGCTCGCCGTCGAGCTTGGTCGGGGTGGCCACCTCGACGTGCACGACGAGGTCGCCGCGGCCCGGGGAGCGCAGGTGCGCGACGCCGAGACCGGTGAGCGTCGAGGTCGCACCGCTCTGGGTCCCGGAGCGCAGGTCGACCGGCTTCGGCCCGTCGAGCGTCTCGATGCTCACGGTCGTGCCGAGCGCCGCGGCGGTCATCGGCACCGACACGGTGCAGTGCAGGTCGTCGCCCTGCCGGCGGAACAGGGGGTGCGGCCGCTCGACGACCTCCACGAACAGGTCGCCCGCAGGCCCGCCACCCGGGCCCGCCTCACCCTCCCCGGTCAGCTGGATCCGGGTGCCGGTGTCGACACCGGGCGGCACCTTCACCGTGAGGCTCCGGCGGGTCCGCACCCGCCCGTCGCCACCGCACTCGTGGCAGGGCTCCGGGATGACGGTGCCGAAGCCCTGGCAGGCGGAGCACGGCCGGGCGGTCATGACCTGCCCCAGGAAGCTGCGGGTCACCTGCTGGACCTCGCCACGGCCGTGGCAGACCTCGCACCGGCGCGGTGAGGTGCCCGGGGCGGTTCCCGCCCCGCGGCAGGTCGGGCAGCCGACGGCGGTCTCGACCTGGAGGTCGCGGGTGGCGCCGAAGGTCGACTCGGCCAGGTCGACCTCGATCCGGATGAGCGCGTCCTGGCCGCGACGCTGCCGCGGCCGGGGACCACGTGCCTGCCCGGCACCGGCACCGGCACCGAAGAAGGCGTCCATGATGTCGGAGAACCCGAAACCTGAGCCGAACCCGCCACCCGTGGAGAACGGGTCGCCGCCGAGGTCGTGCAGCTCGCGCTTCTGGGGGTCGGAGAGCACCTCGTACGCGCGGGTGACCTCCTTGAAGCGCTCCTCCTCGCCCGGGTTCACGTCGGGGTGCAGCTGGCGGGCCAGCTTGCGGTAGGCCTTCTTGATCTCCTCGGGCGTGGCGTCGCGGGCGACGCCGAGGACCTCGTAGAAGTCCTCCTGGGTGGCGGCCATCAGCCCTGACCCTCGCCGACGATCCGACCCACGTACCGAGCCACCGCGCGCACCGCTCCCATCGTCCCGGGGTAGTCCATCCTGGTCGGCCCGAGGACGCCGAGCTTGGCGAGCACCTCGGACTCCGTGCCGTAGCCGACGCTGACGACCGAGGTGGTCGTCAGGCCGGCATGCGGGTTCTCGTGACCGATCCGCACCTGGAGCACTGACGGGTCGGCGGCCTCACCCAGCAGCCGGAGCAGCACCATCTGCTCCTCCAGCGCCTCGAGGACCGGACGGATCGTCTGCGGGAAGTCGGGCCCGAACCGCGCGAGGTTCGCGGTGCCACCGAGGACGACCCGCTCCTCGGGCTCCTCGACGAGGCTCTCCAGCAGCGCCGACAGCACCGCGTTGACGGCGGGGCGCTGATCGACGGTGAACCGCTCGGTGAGGTCCTCGAGCCGGACGGCCGCGTCGGGCAGCCGGACCCCGGCCGTCGAGGCGTTGAGCTGGGCCCGCAGCTCGCCGAGCAGCGAGTCCGGCAGCTCGGCGCCGGCTTCGACGACCCGCTGCTCGACCCGGCCGGTGCTGGTGATGAGGACGAGCAGCAGGCGGGTGGTCGACAACGGCACCAGCTCGACGTGCCGGACGCTGGACCGCGACAGCGACGGGTACTGCACCACGGCGACCTGCTGGGTCAGCGTCGCGAGCAGCCGCACCGTGCGGGTCACGATGTCGTCGAGGTCGAGGGCACCGTCGAGGAAGGACTGGATCGCCCGTCGCTCCGCGGTCGACAGCGGCTTCACCGTCGACAGGCGGTCGACGAACAGCCGGTAGCCCTTGTCGGTGGGGATGCGGCCCGCGCTGGTGTGCGGCTGGGCGATGTAGCCCTCGTCCTCGAGCGCGGCCATGTCGTTGCGGATCGTGGCCGGCGAGACACCGAGGTTGTGCCGCTCGACGAGCGCCTTGGACCCGACCGGCTCCTGGGTGGACACGTAGTCCTCGACGATGGCGCGCAGGACCTCGAGCTTGCGGTCCTCGAGCACGTGCACACCTCCCGTGTCCGGTCCGGCCTGTGTCATCCCGCAGGCTGGCACTCCCCGCGGCAGAGTGCCAGTGTACGACGGCAGCAGCCGGCGCGGGCTGCCGCGACCCACCGCCTGCGCCCGGGACCGTCCGGTACCGGACGGCGCGTCCGGTGGCGCGAGCGTGACCGGCGCGACAGGCTGGGCGCGATGGACCGCTACCGCACGGACGTGCTCGCCCAGGGCTGGCGCCCGGCCCGACGCCCGGCGCCCACGGTCGAGGCCAGGCCGGGACTCGTCGTCGAGGACGTCGAGACCGGCTTCTGCGGTGCGGTCGTCCGCTGCGAGAAGACCGCCGCAGGACTGACCGTCACCCTCGAGGACCGGCACGGCAAGCACCGCGTCTTCCCGCTCGGTCCCGGCTTCCTCGTCGACGGCGCAGCGGTGCAGCTCATCCGCCCCAGCGCCGCCGTTGTACCGGCCGGCCCGCGTCGTACCGCCTCGGGGTCGGTCGCCGTCGCCGGTCAGCGAGCCCGCGTCGCGCGGCAGAGCCGCATCTACGTCGAGGGCAAGCACGATGCCGAGCTGGTCGAGAAGGTTTGGGGCGACGACCTGCGCGTCGAGGGCGTGGTCGTCGAGCACCTCGGCGGCATCGACGACCTCCCGGCGGTGGTCCGCGACTTCGGACCCGGTCGCGACCGCCGGCTCGGCGTCCTGGTCGACCACCTGGTCCCCGGCAGCAAGGAGTCCCGGCTCGCGGCGCAGGTGGTGTCGCCGCACGTCCGGGTGCTGGGCCACCCCTACGTCGACGTGTGGCAGGCCGTGCGGCCCGCCGCCCTGGGCATCGACGCCTGGCCCGAGGTTCCCCGCGGCACGCCGTGGAAGGAGGGCGTGTGCGCCGGCCTCGGCTGGCCGGTCGACCCCCCGGCTGCCTGGCGCCGGATCCTCGGCGCCGTGACGGGCTACGCCGACCTCGAGCCGAGCCTGCTCGGCCGGGTCGAGGAGCTCATCGACTTCGTCTCCGACGTGGGCGACCACCCCTAGCCCGTCGGGGCGACGCCCCTGCATCGAGAGGATCCCTGCCATGACGACTCCCCCGCCCGAACCGCCCGATGGACCTGGCGGCGACCCGTTCGCCGCACCCACGCCGCCCGGCAGCGATCCGTACCGGCCGCCGAGCGACCCGCCGACCCCGCCACCGACGCCACCGAGCCCGCCGCCCGGCCCGGCAGCGCCCGGGTACGGCTACGGCCAGCAGCCGGCGTACGGCCAGCCGGCCTACCCCGGCGGTGGCGGCGCCTACGGCCAGCAGCCGCCGGGGCTCGGCGACGCGCTGACCTACGGGTGGGAGAAGTTCAAGGCCAACCTCGGTCCGATCCTCACCGCCGTGGTGATCTACGTGGTGGGCGCGATCGTGGTGTTCGCGATCCTCTACGCGACGGTGTTCGCCGCTGCTCGCGGCGGCGACGCAGGCTTCGTCGGTGCCCTCTTCGTGTTCGCGCTGATGACCGTCGCCCTGGTGCTGCTGATCTTCCTGGTCCAGGCGGGACTGATCCGCGGCGCACTGGCCATCACGCGGGGCGAGACACCCACGACGCAGCACTTCTTCACGACCGACCACCTGGGACCGGTCGTCGCGGCCTCGCTGCTCATCGCGCTCGCGTCGGGGGTGGGCACGATCCTCTGCTACATCCCGGGCGTCATCGTCAGCTACCTGACGCAGTACGCCCTGTTCTTCGTCATCGACAAGAACATGGGGGCGATCGATGCGATCCGCGCCAGCGTGCAGTTCACGGTCGCGCACCCCGGCACGCTGATCGTCTTCGCCGTCGTGAGCGTCATCATCCTCACCGTGGCCTCGATCGCCTGCCTGCTGCCGCTCCTGGTGGCCTTCCCCGTCGTCCTCATCGCGCAGGCCTACCTCTACAAGCGGCTGCAGGACGAGCCGGTCGCCTGAGAAGTCATCGCCGAACCTTCACGCGAGCAGGTCGCGCACCACCGCGTCGGCGAGCAGCCGGCCGCGCAGCGTCAGGGCTGCGCGGCCGTCGTCGTGGGCGGCGGCGTCGAGCCGCCCGTCGTCGACCGCGCGCCGGGCGCTGTCACGGCCGGACGCGGTGAGCTCCGCCAACGGCAGACCCTCGCGCAGCCGGACTGCCAGCAGCGCCCGCTCGTCCCGGCGCTGCTCGGCGGTGAGCACCTCACGGGCGTGCGCGGGGCTCTCGCCTGCCGCGAGCCGACCGGCGTACGCCGTGGGGTGCCGCACGTTCCACCAGCGGGTACCGCCCACGTGGCTGTGCGCTCCGGGGCCGACACCCCACCAGTCGTGGCCCTGCCAGTAGCCCACGTTGTGCCGGGCGCGCTGGTGGTCGCCACGTGACCAGTTGCTCACCTCGTACCAGTCGTAGCCGGCCGCGGCGAGCACCTCGTCGGCGAGCAGGTAACGGTCGGCGAGCTCGTCGTCGTCGGGTGCGGGGATCTCGCCCCGACGGACCTGGCCGGCCATCCGGGTCCCGTCCTCGACCACCAGCGCGTAGGCGCTGACGTGGTCGGGGGACATGGCCAGCACCGCATCGAGGCTGCGCCGCCAGTCGTCCTGCGACTCTCCGGGCGTCCCGTAGATGAGGTCGAGGCTCACCCCCTCGAAGCCTGCGGCCCGCGCCCAGTCGACAGCCTGCGGCACCCGCTCGGGGTCGTGGGTGCGGTCCAGGGTCGCGAGGACGTGCGGCACTGCCGACTGCATGCCGAAGGAGATGCGGGTGAATCCCGCCGCGCGCAGCGCCGCGAGCGATGCCTCGTCAACGCTGTCGGGGTTCGCCTCCGTGCTGACCTCCGCGTCGGCGCGCACACCCAGCTCGTCCCGCACCACTCCGAGCAGCCGCCCGAGGTCGCGGGGGTCGAGCACCGTCGGGGTGCCACCGCCGAAGAACACCGTCGCGGCCGACACGTCGGCGTCGCCGAGCACGCGCCGGGCGAGCCGCACCTCGGCCGCCGCAGTCGACGCGTAGGACGACTGCGAGGCGCCGCCGCCGAGCTCGACCGCGGTGTAGGTGTTGAAGTCGCAGTAGCCGCAGCGGGTCGCGCAGAACGGGACGTGCAGGTAGACGCCGAACGGCCGGTCGCCGAGTCCGGCGAGTGCGGCGGGCGGCAGCGCACCATCCGTCGGCACCGCCTCGCCGTCCGGCAGGGCGGCGGGCATCAGCGCGCCATCAGGTCGACGACGACGGGTACATCTCGGCGATGAGCGCAGCGTGCCGCTCGGCGACGGCCTTGCGCCGCACCTTGAGGCTCGGAGTCAGCTCGCCGTCCTCGATGGTGAGCTCGTGGTCGAGGATCCGGAAGGTCTTCACCGTCTCCCAGCGGTTGAGCCGCGTGTTCATGGCGTCGACGGCAGCCGACACCTCGGCGCGCACGTCGTCGTGCTGGCTGAGCTCGGCGTAGCTGCCCGCAGCGCCGTGGTGCTTCGCCCACTGGGTGAGCGCGTCCTCGTCGAGGGTGATGAGCGCCGCGCAGTAGCTGTGCCCGTCGCCGAGCACGACGATCTGGCTGGCCAGGGCGCACGAGCCCTTGAAGAGGATCTCGACCGCCTGCGGCGCGACGTACTTGCCGTTGGAGGTCTTGATGAGGTCCTTCTTGCGGTCGGTGATCCGCAGGAAGCCGTCGGCGTCGAGCTCTCCGATGTCACCGGTGCGGAACCAGCCCTCGCTGTCGAGCGCCTCGGCCGACTGCTCGGGCAGGCCGTGGTAGCCGGACATGACACCGGGGCCGCGGAGCAGCACCTCGCCGTCGTCGGCGATGCGCACGTCGGTGCCCGGGAAGGGCAGCCCGACGGTGCCGAACTTGAAGCGCTCGGGCCGGTTGACGAAGGTCCCGGCGCTGGTCTCGGTGAGGCCGTAGCCCTCGAGGACCACGATGCCGGCCGCGTGGAAGAACTCCGCGACGTCTTGCGACAGGGCTGCGCTGCCCGACACGAGGAACCGCAGCCTGCCGCCGAAGCGCTGGCGCAGCTTGCTGAAGACCAGCTTGTCAGCGACCGCGTGCTGCGCCGCGAGCAGCGGGCCGGGTGTCCGGCCGTCGCGCTGCAGCCGGCCGACCTGCCGTCCGACCCCCATCGCCCAGGTGAAGATCCGCAGCCGAAGGCCGCCCTCCTCCTGGGCCATGGTGACGACCCGACCGCGCACCTTCTCGAAGATGCGCGGCGCGGCGGCCATGAACGTCGGCGAGACCACGGCGAGGTTGTCGATGATCCGGTCGACCCGTCCGTCGACGGCAGCCGACGACCCGGTGGCGAGCTGCGCCGCGAGCAGCACCTTGCCGAAGGCGTGCGACAGCGGCAGCCAGAGGTACTGCACGTCCTCGGAGCTGAGCAGCCCCTCGCCGTCGACCGCGACGCCTTCGTAGACCCAGCAGTCGTTGCTCAGCCGGACGCCCTTCGGGCGTCCCGTGGTGCCGCTGGTGTAGATGAGCGTCGCCAGGTGCTCCGGCCTGATGGCGTCGACCGTGCGGTCGACGAGGTCCGGCTCGCCGGACAGCCGCGCGGCTCCGCGTCGGGCGAGCTCGTCGAGGCCGATCACCCAGTCGCCGTCGGGCGTTCCGTCGAAGGTGACCACGGTGCGCAGGGCCGGCAGCTCATGCCGGTGCTCGCGCAGCTTGGCGAGCTGCGCGTCGTCCTCGGCGAACGCGAGCACGGCACCGGAGTCCGCGAGGATGTAGGCCACGTCGTCGGGGTTGCTGGTCGGGTAGACGGTCGTGGTGGCCGCCCCGGAGCACATGATCGCGAAGTCGGCGAGCACCCAGTCGACCCGGGTGGTGGCGATGAGGGCGACCCGCTCCTCCGGTTGCACCCCGAGATCGAGCAGCCCCGCCGCGAGCGCCGCGACCCGGTCCCCCGCCTCCCGCCAGGACATCGACGCCCAGCCGTCGCCCACCGGGCTGCGGTAGGCCTCACGGTCGGGGGTGGTGGCCACCCGGTCGAGGAACATCCGCCCTACCGACGGCGGTCGTGGCTGGGTCGTCGGGCGGTCGTCGACTGCGGAGCTCATGCCTCGAAACTAACGCGTCGCCAGCGGGTCGGCGGCGAGCTCGGCGGGCGGCACGTCACCGATCCCGGGCCGCCAGGTCGCGGCGGACGGCCTGCTCGAGGTCAGCGGCGAGGCCGGCCTGCTCGGCGAGCAGCCGTCGCAGCCGGCCTGCGTCGGTCCGACGCACGCGGAAGACGTCGCCGACCGTCACGCCGTGTGCCGGCCGGTCGACGACGGTGACGGCGTCGCGGACACCGACGGTGCCCGGGGCGACGACACGGAGGTAGGCGCCACAGGCGCCGTGCTCGGTGAACCGCTTGACCCAGTGCGGCTCGTCCATGAAGCCCTGGAAGGTGGCGCACGGGATCCGCGGTGAGGTGACCTCGAGGACGAGCCCGTCGTCGCCGACCTGCCAGCGCTCGCCGATGACCGCGCCGGTGACCGCCAGGCCGGCAGTGTCGAGGTTCTGGCCGAACGAGCCGGGCGCCAGCTCGCGGCCGAGCTCGGCCGCCCACCAGGCGCGGTCGTCGTCGGCGTAGGCGTAGACCGCCTGGTCGGGGCCGCCGTGGTTCCGGCTGTCGAAGATCTGGTCGCCGGCCAGCCCGACGCCCGCGTCGCCCGGGGCGGTCACCGGTACACGTCCCTCGACGGGCCGCTTGTCGATGGCGGTCTTGTCGAGGTCGCCGCGGCGGTCGGGCACCAGGGCGTGGACGACGTTGACGGAGGTGATGCGGGCGGGCACGAGCCCCGACGCTAGCGGCTGCTCCGACGGTCCGCGCGTCACTTCTTGGTCTTCTCGCCCGCCCCGTCGGTGGACAGCGCCGCGATGAACGCCTCCTGCGGGACCTCGACGCGGCCCACCATCTTCATCCGCTTCTTGCCCTCCTTCTGCTTCTCCAGCAGCTTGCGCTTGCGGGTGATGTCACCGCCGTAGCACTTGGCCAGGACGTCCTTGCGGATCGCCCGGATGCTCTCGCGGGCGATCACCCGGGACCCGATCGCGGCCTGGATCGGCACCTCGAACTGCTGCCGCGGGATGAGCTCGCGCAGCCGCTGGGTCATCTGCACGCCGTAGGCGTAGGCCTTGTCCTTGTGCACGATCGAGGAGAACGCGTCGACGCCCTCGCCCTGCAGCAGGATGTCGACCTTCACGAGCGCGGACGCCTGCTCGCCGTCGACCTCGTAGTCCAGCGAGGCGTAGCCGCGCGTCCGGGACTTCAGGTTGTCGAAGAAGTCGAAGATGATCTCGGCGAGCGGCATCGTGTACCGCAGCTCGACCCGCTCCTCGGACAGGTAGTCCATGCCGAGCAGGGTGCCGCGACGGGTCTGGCAGAGGTCCATGATCGCGCCGATGTACTCGCTCGGGGCGAGGACCGTGGCGCGCACGACCGGCTCGTAGACCTCGGCGACCTTGCCGTCGGGGAACTCGCTCGGGTTGGTGACGACCCGCTCGGAGGCGTCGTCCATGACGACGCGGTAGACGACGTTGGGTGCGGTCGCTATCAGGTTGAGGCCGAACTCGCGCTCCAGGCGCTCGCGGACGATCTCGAGGTGCAGCAGCCCGAGGAAGCCGCACCGGAAGCCGAACCCGAGCGCGGCCGAGGTCTCCGGCTCCCAGACCAGCGCCGCGTCGTTGAGCTGCAGTCGCTCGAGGGCGTCGCGCAGGTCCGGGTAGTCGTCGCCGTCGACCGGGTAGAGCCCGGAGAAGACCATCGGCTTGGGGTCCTTGTAGCCACCGAGCGCGGTGCTGGCGGGGTGTACGGCGTCGGTGACCGTGTCTCCGACCTTCGACTGGCGGACGTCCTTGACCCCGGTGATGAGGTAGCCGACCTCGCCGACGCCGAGCCCGGCGGTCGCGATCGGCTCGGGCGAGATGACACCGATCTCGAGCAGGTCGTGCTGCGCCTTGGTCGAGAGCATCAGGATGCGCTCACGCGGTGACAGGTGGCCGTCGATCACGCGCACGTAGGTGACCACGCCGCGGTAGACGTCGTAGACGCTGTCGAAGATCATCGCCCTGGCCGGCGCGTCGGCGTCGCCGACGGGCGGCGGGACCTGGGCGACGATCGACTCCAGCAGCTCACCCACGCCGGCGCCTGTCTTGGCGCTCACCTTGAGGACGTCGGCGGGGTCGCAGCCGATGATGTGCGCGATCTCGGCGGCGTACTTCTCGGGCTGTGCCGACGGGAGGTCGATCTTGTTGAGGACGGGGATGATCTGGAGGTCGTTCTCGAGCGCGAGGTAGAGGTTGGCCAGCGTCTGCGCCTCGATGCCCTGGGCCGCGTCGACCAGCAGGACGGTGCCCTCGCAGGCCGCCAGCGACCGGGACACCTCGTAGGTGAAGTCGACGTGGCCCGGTGTGTCGATCATGTTCAGCGCGTAGGTGCGGCCGTCACCGGCGGTGTACGGCAGCCGGACCGCCTGGCTCTTGATGGTGATGCCGCGCTCGCGCTCGATGTCCATCCGGTCGAGGTACTGCGCGCGCATGGCCCGGTCGTCGACGACCCCGGTGATCTGCAGCATGCGGTCGGCCAGCGTCGACTTGCCGTGGTCGATGTGGGCGATGATGCAGAAGTTGCGGATCTGCGCCGGGGCGGTGCGGCCCGGCACGATGCTGCCGGGGGCGTTCGCGGGACTGGCGGGCACGCAGGATCCAATGCTTCTCGTACGACGGGGGGCCGGACCATCCTCCCACGCGGTCGTGCGCGGTCCCGGACGCCCGGTCGGCTGCAGGTCGGCCGCTAGCCGACCCCAAGGCGACCGCAAGGGGACTGCCGCACCCTCCCGATGACCGCTCCCGCCCGGGGCGGCGTGAGCAGAGGAGCCCCGTGATGCACCGCTCGACCATCAACCCGTGGACCTGGCAGGACGCTCTCGGCTACACGCAGGGCGTCCTGGTCCGTGAGGCGCAGGAGACCCTCTACCTGGCCGGCCAGTGCTCCGTGGACGCCGACGGCGCCCCGCTGCACGCCGGCGACATGGCCGCGCAGGTGAACCAGTGCCTCGACAACGTGGAGACCGTCCTCGGCAAGGCCGGCATGTCACTGGCCGACGTGGTCCGCCTCGACGTGTACACCACCGACACCGCGGCGTACTTCGGCGCAATGTCCCTGGTGACCGATCGCTTCACCGCGGCCGGCACGGTCGCGGCAGGCGGAATCCTCTGCCAGGTCGAGGGCCTGGCGATGCCACCTCTGATGGTCGAGCTGGTCGCAACTGCCGCGCACTGACAGCCGTCCGGCGGCGATGATGACCGGGTGGAGGTCCCCGTTCCCGTCGCCGCCGGCACGCGCATCGCGTGGGCCGACGTCCCCGACCACGTGCGGGGCGACGTCGAGGCGGGCCTCGGCTCGCCAGTCGTGTCCGCCCGCACCCAGCACGGCGGGTTCTCCCCCGGAGCCGCGGTGCGCCTCGTCTGCGCCGACGGCACGCGGGCGTTCGTCAAGGCCTGCGGGTCCGGGCTGAACCCGGACACCCCGGACCTGCTCCGGGCCGAGATCGACGCGCTGGCGCACCTGCCGTCCTCGGTCCCGCACGCCCGGCTGCTCGCGGCGTACGACGACGGCGCCTGGGTGGCTCTGACCCTCGAGGACGTCGACGGCCGGCACCCCGCGATCCCGTGGACCGGCCGCGACCTGGCGCCGACGCTCGCCGCGCTCGAGCGGACCGGGCGGACCCGGGCGCCGAAGCGACTGCCGGGCTTCGCCGACCGGGCTCAACTGCTCACTGCCTGGGACGAGGTGGAAGCCGACCCCGTCGCCGTGCCCGACGAGCTGGTCGACCGACTGCCGCAGCTGCTCGACCTGCAGCGGACTGCCCGGCAGGTCACCGCCGGTGACCGGCTGGTGCACTGGGACGCCCGCGCCGACAACATCCTGCTGCGAGACGGCGAGGCGGTGCTGCTCGACTGGGCCTGGGCCTGCAGGGGCGCGGGCTGGCTGGACACCCTGCTGCTCGCCATGGACCTCCGGGTCCAGGGCGGCCCGGACCCCGACGACGTGCTCGCATCCTCGCCGGTGACCCGCGACGTGCCGCCCGACCACCTCGCTGCGGTGGTCGCGTGCATGCTCGGGTTCTGGACCGAGCGGGCCCGCCACCCCGCACCAGCGGGGCTGCCGACGATCCGCGCCTGGCAGCAGCACTGCGCCGCGGCCGCCCACGACTGGCTGGACCGGGGTGCGCTGTGGTCGTGACCGCGCGGCCGCCGTACGACCGGACGGCAGTCCGACCGGCGTGGGCCGAACTGCCCGCGGAGGTGCGCGACCTGGTTGCGGACCAGGCCGGGTCGGCCGTGCTGCGCGCCGAGGTCGCCGGCGGCGGCTTCACCCGCGGGTTCGCCGGCCTGCTCGTCCTCGCCGACGGAACCGAGCTGTTCGTCAAGGCTGCTTCGGAGGAGGAGCGGCCGGTCGCGCACCGGTCGTACCGGACGGAGGCCGACGTGCTCCAGGTGCTGCCGGCTGCCGTGCCGGCGCCGCGGCTCCGGTGGATCGACGAGGTCGGTCCCTGGGTGGTGCTGGGCATCGAGCCGGTGCACGGCCGGATGCCGGGGCTGCCCTGGACCGACGGGGACGTCGACCGCGCCGTCGCGACCTGCGAGCAGCTGGCCGACGCTTTGCACCCGGCCCCGCCGGGCCTGACGCTGGACCGGCTCGCCGACGAGAGCGAGGGAGACGGCGCGTGGCTGCGCTGGTACGCCGACGTCGCAGGCGGCGAGGTGGTCAGCGACCTGCTGTCCCCGTGGGCACGGCGTTCCCTGCCCGAGCTGCAGCGGCTGCTGTCGCTGTCAGGAGCAGCCGTCGACGGCGACACCGCCTGCCACGGCGACCTGCGGGCCGACAACATGCTGCTCGGCCCCGCCGGCCAGGTCTGGGTCTGCGACTGGAACTGGCTGCTGCTCGCCGCCCCGTGGACCGACGCCGTGGGACTGCTGGTGACCGCTTACGCCGACGGCGTCGACGTCGACGGCGCACTGGCCCGGTCGTCGCTGCTGACCGGCGTCGACCCCGAGGCGGTCGACGCATGGCTGGCGCTGCTGGCGGCGTTCATGTGCGGTCAGGCGGCCGCTCCGGTACCCGACTTCGCCTCGCCCTGGCTGGCGGCGCACCGGGCTCACTACGGGACCTCGGCTCTCCGCTGGCTGGAGCACCGCCGGACCGGCTGAACCGGCGCGGACGCACGAGGGCCCGGTGCCTTGGCACCGGGCCCTCGTGTCGTTCAGCCTGCCGTCACCGCGGCGGGGTCAGCTCCCGCCGGACTGCGTCACGCCGTTGGCGGTCATCGTGTACGTCGGGTAGGCCGTCGACGTCTCGGTCGGGTCGTCGGCGGTGACCAGGGCGGCCACCGTCGTCGTACCGCGCTTGTTGCCGACCAGACGAGTGAGGTCGCCGTTGTCCGCGTTGGCGACCCACAGGCCCCGGTTGGCGTTGTACCGCAGCGGCAGCGAGCCGACGTAGGCCTTCTTGCCGTCGCCGTAGGCCACCAGCTGCACGGTCCAGCCGGCCACCGGCACCGGGTGCGCCTGCGTGAGCGACTGCCACGCCGAGAGGTCGGAGCCGTCGGAGACCAGCTGGTCGCCGACGGTGACGTTGTCGACCCAGAACCCGTCGCCGACCGTCGCCGCGTCCGTGATGTAGCGGAACGCGATGTCGATGGTCTGGCCGGCGTACTTCGACAGGTCGAACGTCTCGGTGCCGGCGCTCTGGTCAACGGTCGTGGTGACGTCGCCGTCCGGATTCGGCGAGGGTCCGTCCAGCCCCGGCAGGTTCGCCACCACGTCGGCAGCCGCAGCCGGGTCGTGCTCGCTGGTGGTGTTGCCCTCCTTGTCCGGGAGGCTGACCCACTTCTGCTGTGCCGGGTCATAGACCTGGACGTAGGCGAAGTCCCAGCCCAGCTCGGTGCCCCAGGTCAGGTCGGCGGACAGGATCGCCTGGCTCGGGTCGGTCGGCACCGTCACCTGCCGGGCGATCCCGCGGTCGAGGTCGTCGCCCTGCCCGGAGTACAGCCGGCCGTTGTCCTCGGTCCACTCCACCGGTGCCGGGTCGTAGCTGCCCGCGCCCTGGAAGGTCATCGCCTTCAGGTCCTTGGCGTCGACGTAGCCGAACCGGTCACCCAGCCGGACGTAGTCGGCGCCGTTGGGCGGGGCGCCCGGCGACGCGTAGGCCTGCGGGGTGTCGAAGTTGATGATCGACTTCAGCGTCGGCGCCGTGTAGTCGCGCGTGTCGCCGCCCTTGAGCCTGGCGCCCTGGTCGATCTGGTAGTCCAGCGCCATCATCGCCTGCCACTGGTGCACGACCTCCTGCGCCGTGATCCCGCGGTAGCCGAACCGGTTCATCACCGTCTGCAGCCCGACCAGGCCGTTGCCCTGCTCCTTGTGAAGAGCGGACATGAACGCGTCGCCGCCGAACCGCCCGTGCAGGTACTCCATCATCGAGTACGCCGCGCCGTAGTCGCACAGGATCTCCGGACCCCCCTGGTCACCCCACTGGGTCAGCGAGTTCTCCGGACCGCCGAAGTTGTCGCCGAGGTAGCCCTGGAAGCAGGAGATGTGCCGGTCGGCAGCGTCGGCCGTCGGGAGGTTGTTCGGGTCGACGTAGCCCACCAGGGTCTGCGCCCAGTCGGACAGGCCTTCGTTGACCCAGTTGACCTCGTCGGCGTCCTGGTCGTGCTCGAGCAGGTGCTGGTACTCGTGGGCGAACGTGCCCTCGTACTGGTGCGGCCGAGGAGTCACGCCGGCGGAGTCGCAGCCGGTGCCGTTCGGCCGGTCATCGGGCGGGGTTGCCCCGGTGCGGTGCAGCCAGTCGAACGAGTCGATGTTCATGATGTTGCGATCGAACGTGTCGGCGTACAGCGAGGAGAAGAACCCGGCGATGTAGGTCTGTCCGGCCGGGGTGCTCGGGTCGTAGTAGTTGTCGTCGCGCACGTTGTCGACCAGCGTGACGACCTTGTCCGCCGGGCCGGCCCAGTAGTCCGCGTCCACTCCGAGGATCTCGTTGAACGGCGCGCCGAAGGTCGGCTGGAGATCGGTGCCCGGACGTGGCTTCAGCGCCGAGAACGCCTCGGTCTCCTTCGGGTACATGTTCGTGTCGAACTCGGTGATGAAGCTCTGCACCTGCGCATCGGTGACCGTGATCTCCTGGCCGTCGAACACCGTGTTGCGGCACTCTCCGGTCGAGCCGGCCGGGAAGTCCAGTGCCTGCGAGTAGGTGCCGTCACCGTTGTCGCGCACCGCGACCCAGATCTCGATGTGGTCCCCCACGCCGACCAGCTGGAACGACTTGACGTAGTACCTGCCCTGGGCGTCGTTGAGCGCGAGCCAGGTCTTCACCGTGCCGACCGGAGGCGACTCGCCGGACGCGGCGGCGGCCATCGTGCGGCGCTGCGACCCCTGCTCCTGCGCTGCCTGCTCCTTCGCGGCGCTGGGCGGCTGGAGCGTGTCGAGCTTGCCGGACAGCACGTCGGCGGGTGCGCCGACGGGGATGTTCCGGTCCTTGGCGGTCGCCGCGGCGGCTGCCTTGGCGTCGGCCTTCGTGGGGCCTGCGGTGGTGCCGGCAGAGGCTGCGGTGGTGGCCGGTGTCACGGCCATCGCCACTGCTGCTGCCACGGCACACCATCGTGTGGTGCGACGCATTCGGTGATCCCCTCGCTGCTGTCCGATGAGTGGTGACTCTCCGTGGAGATGTCGAGCTCCCGGCACTCTCATCCGCAAACCCGCAGTAATCAAGACTTTCCCGGTAATTTTCTGGTGCTTCCGCACCAGAAGGCAGGACGATGTCAGCTCAGGCCTCCGGTCGGCGGGTTCCGCTTGCGCGGGGCCGGTCGCGGCCACCGGCCTCGGTTTGGCCGGAACCGGGCGGGGTTGCTAACCTGTCCCGTCGCACGCTGTGCGCAGCCGTCGCATGCCCCTCGGGCGTGGCGGCACCCCCGACCGCTCACACTCTTTGAGGCTTCTTCGTGGCGAACATCAAGTCCCAGCTCAAGCGGATCAAGACGAACGAGAAGGCGCGGCTGCGCAACAAGGCCGTCAGGTCCTCCCTCAAGACGTCGGTCCGCAAGTTCCGCGAGGCCGTCGACGCCGGTGACCGCGACACGGCGACCACGCTGCTGGTGACGGCGGGGCGTCAGCTGGACAAGGCCGCCAGCAAGGGTGTCATCCACAAGAACCAGGCCGCCAACCGCAAGTCGGCGATGGCCAAGCGGGCCGCCTCGCTCTGAGCGAGCCCCCCGCAGCACGTCGAGGGCGTCACCCCACGGGGTCGGCGCCCTTCGTCGTGCTCCGGCCCGCGGCTGCGCCGCCCTCGCGGGCGGTGACGATGGCGCCGACGGCGCGCTCGAGCGCGTAGACCGGGTCGGTGCCGCCGCCCTTGATCTGCTCGTCGGCCCTGGCCACGGCGAGGATGCCGGCGGCCACGCCGTCCGGTGTCCAGCCGGCCAGCTGGCCGCGTGCCTTGCGGACCTGGAACGGCGCCAGCCCGAGGTCGCGGGCGATGTCGTCGGGCCGGGCCGACCGGGAGGCACCGGCCACCTTGGCCAGGCTCCGCAGCCCGGCCGCGAAGGCGGCGTTGATCGGCACCGGGTCGACCCCGGTGGCCAGCGCGTGGCGCAACAGCCGGAGCGCCTCCTCGTAGCGGCCCTCGACGGCGGCGTCGGCCACCTTGAAGCCGGTCACCTCGACGCGGCCGGAGTGGTAGCGCTCGACCACCTCGACGTCAACCGTCCCGGTGGTGTCCGAGACCAGCTGGCTGCACGCCTGCGCGAGCTCTCGGAGGTCGCTGCCGAGAGCGTCGACCAGAGCCACTGCCGCGGCCGGCGCGACCCGGCGGCTGGCCGCCTTGAACTCGCCCTGGACGAAGGCGACCTTGTCGCTCTCCCACTTGACCTGCTTGCACTCGACGACGACGGCGCCGGCCTTCTTCACCGCGTCGAGCAGCGACTTGCCCTTGACGCCCCCGCCGTGCACCAGCACCAGCACGACGTCGTCGGGCGGGTCGGCGACCGCGTGCCGCAGCTCGTCGGCGAGCTCCTCGGCGGCCTCCGCGAGGTCCCGGACGACGATGACGGTGGTGCCGCCGAACAGCGACGGGCTCGCCAGCCCGGTGACCCGGCCCGGCCCCAGGCCGACGGCCGACAGGTCGTGGATCTCCGCGTCCGGGTCGGCGGCACGCACCGCGGTGACCACCGTGGCCACCGCCCGGTCGCGCAGCAGGGCTTCGGGGCCGGTGACGAGGGTGAGCGGAGCGGGGCCGGGAGCGGGCATCGCGGTCAGGCTAGCCGCACCCGGCCGCTCAGCCGGCACGGACCAGCTTCAGGTGCCGGCGGTCACCGACGACGAGCAGGGTGCCGTCGCGGTCGGTGCGGCCGACCACGGCGCCGCTGCGGCGCAGGGCCAGCATCGTCGACCGGGCGGGGTGGCCGTAGTCGTTGTCCGCGCCGACACTGACGACCGCCAGCCGCGGCCGCGCCGCGGCCAGCAGGGCCGGGTCCTGGTAGGCCGAGCCGTGATGGGCCACCTTCAGGACATCGACCGTCCCGAGCGGCTGACCGGCCGCAAGCAGTCCCGCCAGCAATGCCCGCTGGGCCGGTGGCTCCACGTCGCCGGTGAGCAGCAGCCGCACCCCGTGGGTGCCGACGAGGAGCACCAGGCTGGCGTTGTTGGGCACCGAACCCTCGCCGATGACCCGTGAGGGCCAGAGGACCTGCCAGGACAGCGGCCCGGCGCGCATCCGCTCCCCCACGACTGCGGTGGTCAGCGGCACCCGTGCCCGGCGGGTCCACCGGCGCACCCGAGCCAGCTCGCCGGCGGGCTCGTCGTAGGTGCCCGTCACCACTTCCCCGACGGTCCGGCCGCGCAGGACGCCGGGAAGGCCCTCGACGTGATCCGCATGCAGGTGGGTGAGGAGCACCATCGCGACCCGCCGCACGCCCAGCCCTCGCAGGCAACGGTCGACCGCGCGCGGGTCGGGACCCGCGTCGACGACGACCGCCGTGCCGGCCCCTGCTGCGAGGACGAGGGCGTCGCCCTGACCCACGTCGCACACCGCGAGCAGCCAGCCGCGCGGCGGCCAGCCCGGTGAGGTGGCGGCCGCCGCGAGGCCCACGGCCACCACGACCACCACCCCGACCGCGGCAGCGGGCCGGCGTCCGAGACCGCGGGCGACGAGCACAGCCGCCCCGGTCGCCACTGCCAGGGCCAGCGCCCCGGTGACCGAGCCGGGCCAGGGCACGGCTGCGTCCGGCACGGCAGCGGCGCGGTGGGCGACCGCAGCGATCCACGCGACGGGCAGCTCGGCGACCCGCGCCAGGACCTCGGCTGCCGGCGGGCTGACCGGGGCCGCGGCGGCAGCCAGCACCCCGAGCACCGTGGCCGGAGCCACCGCCGGCGCCGCCAGCAGGTTCGCCGGCACCGCGACGAGGCTGACCTGCCCGCTCAGCAGCACGATCACCGGCGCGCACAGCAGCTGCGCGGCCAGCGCCACCGCCAGCGCCTCGGCGACAGGCCGCGGCACGCCCCGCACCCGCCACGCCGACGCCCAGCCCGGGGCGAGCAGCACCAGCCCGGCCGTCGCCAGGGCGGACAGCACGAAGCCGTAGGAGCGCGCCAGCCACGGGTCTGCCAGCAGGAGCACGGTCACCGCCGCACCGAGCGCGCCCAGCCCGCGACGCCGCCGCCCGGTCGCCAGCGCCAGCAGGCCGACGCCCCCCATGACGGCCGCCCGCAGGACCGACGGCTGGGGACGGGCCAGCACGACGAAGCCGACGACAGCCAGCGCCGCGGCGGCCGGCAGCACCCGCCCCCGCAGCCCGACCCAGCGACCGGCGAGCAGGACGAAGGAGGCGACGACCGCCACGTTCGAGCCCGACACCGCCACCAGGTGCGTCATGCCTGACGTGCGCAGGTCGGCGTCCAGGGCGGCCGTCACCCGCGACGTGTCGCCCACGACCAGTCCGGGCAGCAGCCCGCGCGGGTCGCGCGCCAGTCCGTCGGCCGCATCGCGCAGCCCGGCCCGCAGCCGCCCCGCGGCGCGCTGCACCGCCGGCGGTCGGCCGTGCAGCTCAGGTGGCCCGCGGACCAGCACGACCGCAGCCTCGCCGTGCCCGGCGCGGGGCAGTCCGAGCCGGCCGGACCAGGAGACCGCCTGCCCGGGCAGCAGCCCCCGCCACCGGAGGTCCCGCGCCAGCAGCACCACGGCGACCCGGGTGCGGAACGCCCCGCCGCGCGCCCGGACCGACGTCACTCGTGCGGGGACCACGACGAGGTCGCCTGCCCGGTGGTCGCCACGGGTGCCGCCGGGCCGGACGGTCGGGTCGCCGGTCACGATCCCGGACAGCTCGGCGGTCGCACCGTCGGCGGCGAGCGCCGCCAGGCCGCTGCCGGCGACCGCGGCGACATGCAGGCATGCCACACCAGCGCCCCCCGAGAGGCACAGCAGCCCCGCCACTGCCAGTGCCGCGACCCGGAGGCCTCGCACCCACCCGACGGCAGAGGCAGCCGCGAGCGCGCCGACCGGCGCGAGCAGCCAGAGCGGCCGCCCGCCGGTGACCGTGAACGCGCCGGCCCAGACCGCGACGGCCGGGACCACCAGCCGCGCGTCGGTGCCCACACCCTCCGGCGGACCGGCCGCGGTCACACCGTCACCAGCGGACGCAGGTCGGACAGCGTCGCCTCGCCGATGCCCGACACCTCGCCCAGCTCGTCGACGGCGGAGAACCGGCCGTGCGCCGTGCGCCAGTCGAGCACCCGCTGGGCGAGCACCGGCCCGATCCCCGGCAGCCCGTCGAGCGCCTCGAGGGTCGCCGCGTTGAGGTCGACCGGCGTGGTCGGCCCTGCTGCCGCAGCCGCGGCGCCCACGGCGGGTGCGGCGACCACCGCCGGCCCCGTGCCGCGGCGCTGCACCACGACCTGCTCGCCGTCGACCAGCGGGCGGGCCAGGTTGACGCTGGCGATGCGCGCCCGGTCGGTGGCTCCCCCGGCGGCGCGCACCGCGTCGGCGACGCGGGACCCGGTGGCGAGCCGCACCAGCCCCGGGCGACGGACTGCACCGACGACGTGGACGACCACCTCGGGCTGGTCACCGGCCGGGGCCGTCGCGGCGGGTGGACTGCTCGCGACCGCGCCCGCCCCTGCGCTGGACGGTGCCTCACGCTGCACCCTCGGTGCGGCCTGGGCGGCCGGCTGCGCCCGCCACACCACCACCAGGGCCACCAGCACCGCGACGACCACGACGAGGACGAGACCGGTGACGGCCCGACGGCTCGGCACGAGCGCCGGGACCTTGCGCTGCCGGGTCGCCGGGTCCGGCGGTCGGGTGGGCACCCAGCCGACCGGCTCCTCCGGATCGGCCGGCAGGGACGGCACGGCCGTGGCGGCTCGCGCGGGCACAGCGCCCGGGCGAGGACCCAGCCGGTCCAGCAGTCGCTCCCCCGCGAGGGACGACTGGTCGGGGCGGCGGTGCCGGGCAGGTCGGGAGCTCACGACCTCGACGCTAGGAAGCCGGCACCCCCCAGCGGGGTTCCGGCGGCCGATCGGTGGACACCCCACCGCCTGTGGACGACCGGCGCCGCGCCGCTGGCCGGACGTCGGTCAGGCGGTGCTCGTCCGGTCATCGGTCGCGCGCCGGCCGGGCGGGATCCGGTGGTCAGTGCGGTGCGACGACGACGGCCAGCATCCCGGGACCCACGTGGGCGCCGACCACGGCCCCGACCTCGCTGACGACCAGCCGGTCCAGGCCGGTCAGCCGCCCCCGGAGCCGCCCGGCCAGCGCCTCGGCCCGCTCCGGGCTGGCCAGGTGGTGCACCGCGACGTCGACCGGGCGGCTGCCGGCCGCGGCCATCGCGACCTCCTCGAGCCGGGCGATCGCCTTGGCGGCAGTGCGCACCTTCTCCAGCGGCTCGATGTGGCCGTCGACCATCTGCAGCAGCGGCTTCATGGCCAGCGCCGACCCGACCAGGGCGGCCGCTGCGCCGATCCGCCCGCCCCTGCGGAGGTGCTCGAGCGTGTCGACGTAGAAGACGGCGGTCGAGGCCGAGGCTCGGCGCCGAGCGGCGTCCGCGACCTCGTCCTCGGGCCGACCCTCGGCAGCCGCGGCCGCCGCCGAGAGGACCGCGAAGCCCAGCCCCATGCCCAGCGTCTCGGAGTCGACGACCTCGGTGGGCACCGGCGACTCCTTGGCGGCCAGCCGGGCCGACTCGACCGTGCCGGACATCTGCGCCGACAGGTGTACCGACACGACCGCCCCGCAGCCGGCGTCGGCAGCCCGCTGGTAGGCCGCCGCGAACGCCGCCGGCCCGGGCCGGGACGTGGAGACCGGCTGCCAGCGACGCAGCGCGTCGGCGACCGTTCCGGCCGAGGCCTGGTCGAGCTCGTCGTAGGACCTGCCGCCGATCACCACCTGTAGCGGCACGACCTCGATGCCGCTCTCGCGGACCAGCTCGGCCGGCAGGTACGCCGTCGAGTCGGTGACGACCGCGACCCGGTGCTCCGACATGCGGTGAGGCTACCGACCGGACCGCTGACGCGCGGGCAGGCCGGCCCGGGCGGGCCGGTCAGCGGCTCAGCCTGCTCAGCCCGGTACGACGTTGACCAGCTTGGGCGCCCGCACGACGACCGTCCGCACCCCGCGCCCCTCCAGGGCCCGCTGCACCGCCTCGGACGCGAGCGCCTTCTCGCGCAGGGCGTCCTCGGTGATGTCGGCCGGCACCTCCAGCCGGTCGCGCACCTTGCCCTGCACCTGCACGACGCAGGTCACGGTGTCCTCGACCAGCAGCGCCGGGTCGGCGACCGGGAAGTCGACGTAGGTCAGCGACCCGTGGTGGCCCAGCCGCGACCACAGCTCCTCCGCCAGGTGCGGGGCCAGCGGCGCCACCATCAGCACCAGCGCCTCGGCGACCTCGCGGTGCGTGACGCCGGTCTTGACCACGTGGTTGTTCAGCTCGATCAGCCGGGCGATGGAGGTGTTGGCACGCAGGTTCTCCATGTCGGTGCGCACCGTGTCGATGGTGCGGTGCAGCAGCCGGCGCGTCGCCTCGTCAGCAGGCTCGTCGACGACGCGCACTGCGCCGGTCTCCTCGTCGACGACGTTGCGCCACAGCCGCTGCAGGAACCGGTGCGAGCCGATGACCGCGCGCGTCTCCCACGGCCGCGACGCGTCCAGCGGGCCCATCGACATCTCGTACAGCCGGAACGTGTCGGCGCCGTACGTGTCGCACATGTCGTCCGGCGTCACCATGTTCTTCAGGCTCTTGCCCATCTTCCCGTAGTCACGGTTCACCGGCCGGCCCTCGTGCAGGTACGTGACGACGCCGTCGACCGGCTCCTGCGTGACCTCCTCGGCCGGGACGTACAGGCCGCGCTCGTCGGTGTAGGCGAAGGCCTGGATCATCCCCTGGTTGAACAGCTTGTGGAAGGGCTCGCTGCTCGACACGTGACCCAGGTCGTGCAGCACCTTGTGCCAGAACCGCGCGTACAGCAGGTGCAGCACCGCGTGCTCCGCGCCCCCGACGTACAGGTCGACACCACCGGTGTGCCCCTCGCCCTGCGGACCCATCCAGTACCGCTCGACCTCCGGGTCGACGAACCGCTCGGTGTTGGTCGGGTCCAGGTAGCGCAGCTCGTACCAGCAGGAGCCGGCCCACTGCGGCATGGTGTTGGTCTCGCGGCGGTACTGCTTCGGCCCGTCACCCAGGTCCAGGGTCACCTCCACCCAGTCGGACTTGCGCGCCAGCGGCGGCTCCGGCTCGGACGTCGTGTCGTCCTCGGGGAAGGTCCGCGGCGAGTAGTCGTCGACCTCCGGCAGCTCGACGGGCAGCATCGAGTCCGGAACAGCGACGGGCAGGTCGTGCTCGTCGTAGACGATCGGGAACGGCTCGCCCCAGTAGCGCTGCCGGCTGAACAGCCAGTCGCGCAGCTTGTAGGTCACCGTGCGGCGGCCGGTGCCCTTCGACTCCAGCCAGTCGATGATCCGCGCCTTGGCCTCGGTGACGCCTAGCCCGTCCAGGCTGATCTCCTCGTTGGCGGAGTTGATCGCCGGGCCGTCGCCGGTGAACGCCTCGCCGTCCCAGCCCTCCGGCGGCGCCACGGTACGGACGATCGGCAGGCCGAAGCGCTTCGCGAACTCCCAGTCCCGCTCGTCCTGGCCGGGCACCGCCATGATCGCGCCGGTGCCGTAGCCCATCAGGACGTAGTCGGCGACGAACACCGGCAGGGCCTGCCCGTTGACCGGGTTGGTCGCGTGGCCACCGGTCCACACTCCGGTCTTCTCGCGGCCCTCCGTCTGCCGCTCCAGGTCCGTCCTCAGCTCCGCCGACCGCCGGTACGCCTGGACCGCGTCGCGGGGCGTCGCGTGCCCGCCGGTCCAGGACGTCGGTGCGTCGCCCGGCCAGGCACCGGTGGCCAGCAGGTCGACCGCGGGGTGCTCTGGCGCGACCACCATGAACGTCGCACCGAACAGCGTGTCGGGCCGGGTGGTGAAGACCTCCAGTGCGCCGCCGTCGCTGGCGAACTCGACCACCGCACCCTCGGACCGGCCGATCCAGTTGCGCTGCTGCAGCTTGATGGAGTCCGGCCAGTCCAACGCGTCCAGGTCGGCCAGCAGCCGGTGCGCGTAGGCGGTGATGCGCATCTTCCACTGCCGCAGGTCACGCTTGAAGACCGGGAAGTTGCCGCGGTCGCTGCGCCCCTCGGAGGTGACCTCCTCGTTGGCCAGCACGGTGCCCAGGGCGGGGCACCAGTTCACCGGGGCGTGCGAGACGTAGGCCAGCCGGTGCGCGTCGACGACCCGTCGGCGCGCCACGTCGTCCAGGTCCGCCCACGGGGTGCCGTCGGCGACACCGGGCACCCCGGTGGGCAGCGGCCGGGCGCCGGAGGCCAGCAACGGCACCAGCTCGTCGACCGGACGGGCCCGGTCGGACTGCTCGTCGTACCAGCTCGAGAAGATCTGGTTGAAGATCCACTGCGTCCACCGGTAGAAGCCGGTGTCGATCGTCGAGACGCTGCGGCGCGGGTCGTGGGCCAGCCCCAGCCGACGCAGCTGGGCTCGCATCGTGGCGATGTTGGACTCGGTGGTGACCCGCGGGTGCTGACCGGTCTGGACGGCGTACTGCTCGGCGGGCAGGCCGAACGCGTCGTAGCCCAGCGCGTGCAGCACGTTGTGCCCGGTCATCCGCTTGAACCGGCCGTAGACGTCGGTCGCGATGTAGCCCAGCGGGTGGCCGACGTGCAGCCCGATGCCGGAGGGGTACGGAAACATGTCCAGCACGTACTTCTTCGGGCGCGCGGCGACCTTGTCCGGCTCCGCCATCGGTCCGGCCGGGTTCGGCGCCTCGAAGGTGCGCTCGGAGTCCCACCGGTCCTGCCAGCGGCTCTCGATCTCGCCGGCCATCACCGCGGTGTAGCGGTGCGGCGCCTCGTCGCGTGGGGTGTCGGTCATGTCGTCGCGCCTCTTCGGGTCGTCTGCCGGGTCCGGACATGGAAAAGCCCCTCGACGTGGAGGGGCTGCCGCGCTGTCGTGGTGCCGATCAGCGCGGCTCGGTAAGGAGCAGTCCGTACCTCACCCCGGCAGCGTACCGGATGGCTAGGGTCTGCTCCCATGCCGAAACCTGTCGCTCTCGCCACCCTGTCTCCGCTGCTGGCCGCTGCGCTGCTGCTGGTCGGCTGCGGCGGCAGCGACACCGCCGGCAGCCGCAGCTCCTGCCCGACGTCGACCGCCGCCGCCACGGACTCGCTGCCGGCCGACCTCGACCTCACGTCCCTGGGCACCGTGACCTCCGCCAGCGGCGCCGGGGACCTCAGCGCAGTGGTCGTCACCGAGGGCGACGCGAAAGCAACCGTCGAGGCCGTCGCCTCACTCGTCCAGGACTCCGGCTGGAAGGTCACCAGGCGGGAGAACGAGGACCGCGAGGGCGAGGTCTTCTTCGCCAAGGGCGCCCGCACCGGCGTCGCCCGGGTCGACTCCGGCGAGTGCGAGGGCAGCAGTGTCGTCGAGGTGACGGTCACGGGCGGCGGCTGACCTCCCGCGACGGTCTGCCGGACCCGGGACGCCGCGCACGCCGACGGGTGGCCGCGGACCGTGAGGTCCGCGGCCACCTGTCGAGCGATGTCGGGTCGGGACCCGCTCCTCGCTACAGGGCGCCGGCCGGCATCCGCCAGATCCCGCGGCCGTGCGTGGCCGCGTAGACGTACCCGTCGAACACCTCGAGGTCCATCACCGTGGTGAGCGGCAGGCCGGAGCCGAGCCGCTGCCAGGTCGCGGCACCGGCAGCCCGGTAGAAGGTCGCCAGGTCGGTGCCGACGATCACCCCACCGCTGGGCAGCACCTTGACCGTGCTGGCCGGGATGTCCGGGAACGACGAGCCGTCGACGTTGGCCCACGTGGCGCCGCCGTCGGCCGACTCGTAGACGTGGCCGTACCCGGCGCCCGGGCCCTCGGTCCACTTGCGGGAGAAGCCGCCGAGGACGACGACCAGGTGGTTGCTGTTCGCCGGGTCGATGGCCGCCCCGCCGACGTACCGGTTCGGGAACGTCGCCGGCAGGGTGATCTGCTTCCAGTCCTTCACGGCCGGGTCGGTGGAGCCGACCGCGATGCCCCGGGTGAAGCCACTGTTGTTGCAGGGCCCGCACCACCCGACGACCGACCGCCCGCCGCTCACCGCTACCGCGGTGGCGGAGTGCCCGGCGCCGAGGCTGAACAGGCTGGTCCAGAAGCCCGGGTTCGACGGCTTGAAGTCGTAGCCGAAACCCTTCGTGCTGCCCCAGACGACGTTGCCACCCGCCACCCAGCTGTCGATGTTCTTCGCGTCCGCGGCGAACGGTGCGATGAACCTCGGCAGCGGGTCGGCCGGCGCGATGTCATAGGTCGTCGCGACGTTCGGGTCGAGGAAGGCGGCGCCGTTGTTCCTCGCACAGTTCTTCGTGACGCGCATCGACAGCGCGACGTACTCCTGGATGATCTGGCAGCCGTCCGTCGGGTTGACGAGGACGTCGCCGCCGTCACCACCGAAGTTGCTGCTCATCTTCCCGGAGCCGACCTGTTGGATCGAGCCGCCGTTGTCCTGCAGCCCACCGCTGACCAGGGTGGACCCTGGCGCGAAGCCGGGTGCGTTGCCTGCCTTCGCGGTGCCCGCACCGACGGCGTAGTACTGCAGGGCGGTGAGCGTCCCGTTGTTCAGGCTCGTCCAGTCGGTGCCGTGGCCCGCCGCGTCGGCCGCGCCCTGGACCGGGCGGCGGTAGACGCCGCCGTCATTTCCCACGTAGAGCTTGCCGCCGGAGATCGCGACCGAGTGCTGGTCCGGGTGGGTGGTCTGGGGGCACCTGTTGGGCGCGCCGTTCGGCGGGTAGACCGAGTCCGGCGCCCAGCAGGAGAAGTAGAAGTTCCAGTAGGGGCCGGGGGTGGTCCAGCTCGACCCACCGTTGCGGGTCTCGTAGACCTCCTCCAGGCCCAGGTAGACGTGGTCGCGGTCGGCGGGGTCGACGGCGAGGAACTGGTTGTACCAGGACTGCACGCCGGGGCCGTAGCCCTTGCCCCCGATGCTCTGCTTGAGCGCCGATCCGGAGTTCGCGAGCTTGCGGGAGTCCGCGATCTTGTTCCACGGGCCGGCCGGGTTCCCGGTGTTGGACACGTAGACGCCGTCCAGAACGGTGTTCGCCGCGCTGGTGCCGGTCGCCTTGTTGATGAGGATCGGCGACTGGTTGACGACGTAGAGCCGGTCACCCGTCGCGGAGAAGGCGAACGTCACGTTGCCGATGTCCTTGGCGTTGATCGCGCCGCCCGGGTTGATGAGCTGCCAGGTCGCGCCGCCGTCCTTGGTCTCGTAGAAGCCGTTGTAGTAGATCGAGCCCTGCGGGGTGCTGAGCGCCCCGCTGCGCCACCCGATGCCGGCGATGATGTGGGTCGTCGGGGCGGCCGGGTCGATCGCGATGTCGTTGACGATGTTGAGGTACGGCGCGTTCGCCGCATCGTCCCCGTCCCGCCCGTCGTAGTACTTGGCGCCCGGCAGGTAGAGCGGGTTCGGCGCGAAGGCCGGCGTCCATGCTCCGGTGAGCACCGTGGCGGAGTGCGAGTAGACGCCCTTGCCGGTCGCCGCCCACACCTTGCCGCCGCCGAACCGGAGCTGGTTGATGATCGTGCCGTCCAGCTCGGTCCCGCCGACCTTGTTCGCCTGGGAGAAAGTTCCGGAGGCCGGGTTCGGCAGGGCGTACACGCCCGAGCCGACGTACGACGTGGCGCCGGTGTTGGCTTCACCCGTCGCGTACCAGAGCGCGTTGCCGGACAGCTCGAGCGTGCCGCTGGACAGCGACAGGATGTTGTCAGTGATGGAGGTCCAGGTGCCGCCTGAGTTCGTCGAGCGGAAGACACCGCCGTCGGCACCCGCCGCGTAGACGTTCGAACCGGACGCCGCGAGCCCCGTCACGCGCCCGCCGACGAGGCCGGAGCCGCCCGAGGAGTTGGAGTAGTAGTCGCGGTACGCCGGGTCGTCGGCGTCGTAGGGCACGTTCGTCACCGGCGACCAGTTTCCCCCGACCCCCGTGTTGGGCCCGTTGAGCGAGGCCACGGCCGCGGCGTACCCACCGGGGTTCACTCCGCCGGGCGCGGTGCGCGCCTGGGCGAACTGCTCGGCGAGCACCTTGGCCTCGAAGGACTCGCCGCCGTCGGCACCGTTCGCGCTGGCGCTGTACTCCTGGAACTCACGCGCCTTCCACGGCAGGCCCTGCTCCGCACTGCTGGAGCTCCCGTTGGCCAGCGCCAGCGCGCCGGCGGTGGCGAGCAGGGTGGTGGCTGCGGCGAGTGCTGCGGTGTTCCGCCGGGTCAGTCGGTGCATGCCGGGCTCCTGGGTGAGGACGCTGACCGTGCGGAGGGCGCACGGGCCGCCGATGAGTACACCGCAAGAAACCGTGCCGGACCAGACCTGGGCAGCAGGTTTTGCGCCGTCATGACACCAACGGCTCAGTTTCTCACCCGCGGTGACCGTGCGGCCACGAACTGGCGCGGGCGTCGACGGCCCCGCCGCTGACGTGCTACTCGGCGACGGGAGGCGGCGAGCCGGCAGTGGGCGGGTGGTCGACCACGGCCCGCCGCTGTGGGAGGGCGCCCGCCTCCTTGCGCAGCGACCGTCGCAGGTACATCTCCTGGTCGGCCTTGCCGAGGAGCGTCTCGAGGGTTCCGGAGTCCCAGGGAGCCAGCATCGCGCCGCCGGCGCTGACCCGCACCGGCCAGACCTCGGCCGGGACCTCGTCGGTGAGCACGACACCGTCGCGCACCCGCCGCTCGAGCTCGAGCGGGGCCATGCCCGCGCCGGGACCGACGACGCAGAACTCGTCGCCGGCCCAGCGGGCGACGACGTCGGTGGCCCGGGTCGCCGCCCGCAGCGCCTCGGCGACCGCGACGATCACCTCGTCACCGATGGCATGGCCCATGGCGTCGTTGATCCGCTTGAGGCCGTCGATGTCGACGAAGATGCAGTGCACCGCGTCGCCCTGGCGGCGGGCCTGCTCGACCATCTGGCCGCCGACCATCGCGAGGCCCCGGCGGTTGGCCAGGCCGGTGAGGTGGTCGCGCACGGCAGCGGACTCGGATTCGCTGCGGGCCGAGGCCAGCTCGCGGACGTTCGCCCGGCGCAGGTGGTTGACCGCCAGCGACAGCAGAGTCGCGATGCACATCCCGACGACGAAGTGCGGCCACTGCGGGGTGGCCCCCACGAGGAAGGCGCCGACCCCCCAGGCGCCCCAGGCCAGGTAGAGGGTGGCCGCCAGCCAGCGCAGGGACAGCAGCACGGCGCCCGCACCGACGATGACGAGCATGACGTTGGTGGTCTGGCGCGGCTGCTCGACCAGCACCAGGTGCAGCACCGAGGCGCCGACCGTGAGCAGCACCAGGCCCGACGTGGCGGCGTGACCGAGCTGCTCGGGCAACCGGTACCGGCGAAGGGCGACGGCGAAGCCACCGAGCAGCACGGCTGCGCCGGCCGCGGTGGCGACCAGGACCACCCGAGGGCTGCCGTCGAGCATGAACACATGCAGCGGGACGAAGGCCGCGAAGAGCAGGGCGAGGCCGGCCGCGAGGCCCGGGACCGCAGCCGTCACCGCCGCGTCGTACGTCTCCTCGGGCGTCGGCGACACACGACTTCTCTCGACAGGACGACCAGGCACCTTGACACCGTAGGGCCGACGGCACGCGAGCGGGAGGCCCTTGCCCGAGGGAGCAGCCCGGATGGAGCAGCATCCGGGCGGCCACGTACCCGCCCGGTCGCGCAGGGCAACCGGGCCCGGTGCCGGAACCGGGTCTTCACCGGCTCGTCACCCGCCAGGCCGGGCGGGGCACCCTCGCGGTCACCTCCGGCGTACACCCTGGGGTGGTGACTCGGCTCGTCGTCAGCTGGTACCGCGTCCGCCACCGCGCCGGCCGTCGTGGGTGGTGCCGCTGCTGGATCTGCGAAGGCTGACTCGCCTTCTCCGGCTCCCTCGCTCCGTCCTCACCGGAAGGGCCGCGCGGCGGTCGCGGACGGCGGCGGCCGTCGTCGACGGGTCACTCGTTCGGGACGTGCCACGGCGTCGAGCACAGCCCACACGACCTTGCCGCCGTCGGGGTGCGGAAGCACGCCCCACGCACTGGTGAGCTCGGCGACGATGACCAGGCCGCGCCCGTGCTCGTCCGAGCGGCCGAGCTGCTCGACCGGCGGGTCATGACTGTGGTCCCGAACCGCGATGCGGACGGAGCCTCGGTGCTCGGCGAGAGTGACGTCGATGTCGGTGCCGGCGTGGATCATCGCGTTGGTGACGAGCTCGCTGGCGACGAGGCAGGCGTCGGCGATCTGCGCGGTCAGCCGCCATTCCAGCAGGGTTCGGCTGACGAGGTCTCGGGCGGCGCGTGGCGCGGTCGGATGGGGCGCGAGCCGCCGCGACACGACAGAGGGGCGGGCGGCCTGAAGGATCGCCGACAGGGCCAGCGGCAGCGATGCGGTGACCATGAGGCGGCCACCGAGGAGGTTGGTCCGGAGTGCCTGTCCGCCCCGGGCGCCGAGGCAGGTCACCGCCACGGGGACACCGGGCCAGTCCCGTGGGTGCCTGCCGGCCGACGCGAGCTCCAGAAGGGCACCGGGTGCGCCGACGTCGACCACTCGGGTCATGTCGCAGGCCACACCACGCGGTCCTTGTGCCAGAGCGAGCCGGATCGCGTGGTCCAGCTCGGCGACGACATCGTCGAGGGGACCCACGACGTCCAGGACGATGACCTGGCCCACGGGGTGGGTGTCGACCGACGTCCGCTGCGTGGCCGTGTCGCTCCGTGGCTGGTTCGCTGTCCCGGGGAATCGGCGGGCCGGCAGTGCCGTGAGGTGTGGCTGCTTCGATATCCGCGCCATGTCGCTCGAGCTACCTTCGGTCGTCCTGACCCACAGGACGAAACCACCGGGTCCTGACGCGGCCACGGCGTCGAGCGAGCGCGATCGGGGTCTGGGAGGGCGCCGACCACCGACGCTACGCTCGCAGGTCCGACGAAGCCAATTGACCTTCGCTGACGGGCCGTGCGACCGGACCACACGGCGGCGAGCCTGCTGCAGTGGACCTCGCCGGCTGCTCGGACACGGGTGCCGTCCGATCGACGGGTGGACGTCGGTGCTGTCGAGTACTGCTCTGTGGTTCCGACGTTCGGGCATGTGGGGGCCGATGGGCGGCCCCTGAGGAGGAGAAGCTCAGTGAAGTACGTCATTCTCATTCACTCCAACCCGCAGCCCTGGGGCCACCCGACGAGCGCTCACACGAGCGAGTACCAGGCGCTGCCGACCCGGAAGCAGGAAGAGCTGGGGGCGGGGTGGGAGCAGGTGTTCGGCGACGCCGACTCCAAGGGCGAGATCATCTACTCGTGCGCGCTCGGGGATCCGGCAGCATCCCGGGTGTTCAGCTTCCAGGGCGAGCCGCTGCCTGTCGACGGCCCCTACGCCGAGAGCAAGGAGCACCTGGCTGGCTTCTTCGTGATCGACGTGGAGTCCCAGGAGCGGGCCGAGGAGATCGCCGCTGCCTTCTCGTGCCCCGGTGACACGATCGAGCTGCGACCCGCGATGCGCCCGGGGTGGGACTCCTGACCCAGGTGCCCGGCGAGATCGGCGACGTGTGGCGCCGCGAGGCGCCACACGTCCTCGCCGCGCTGCTGCGGCGTGGAGCCTTCCTCGAGGACTGCGAGGACGCGGCTCAGGAGGCGTTGCTCGCCGCCGCCGACCAGTGGCCGCGGGACGGCGTGCCGCAGAACCCGCGCGGATGGCTGATCCGGGTCGCCTCGCGTCGCCTGATCGACGCCTACAGGGCGAACGCCGCCCGCACTGACCGGGAGGTCCGGGAGGAGATCTCCAGGGCCGTGCTGTGGAACGAGCGCACCGGGGATCACGACGACTCCCTGCAGATGCTCGTGCTGTGCTGCCACCCCTGCCTCAGCACCTCCTCGGCAGTCGCGCTCACCCTGCGCGCAGTCGCCGGACTGGGCACCCGCGAGATCGCAGCAGGGCTGCTCGTGCCCGAGGCCACGGCGGCCCAGCGGATCAGTCGCGCCAAAGCCACCCTGCGCGCACGGGGTGCCCGCTTCGGCGCCGTCGAAGCCGCTGAGCTGCCGCAACGCCTGCATGCGGTCCGGCACGTGCTGCACCTGATCTTCACCACCGGCTCCGCCCCACCCGCCGGCGGAGACGTCATGGACCATGACCTGGTCTCCGACGCTGTCAGGCTCACCGAACGGCTCCACCGGGCGCTGCCACGCGACCCCGAGACCAGCGGGCTGCTCGCCCTGATGCTGCTGGTGCAGGCCCGCGCCGCGGCGCGCACCCGGGGCGGGGTCCTGATCCCCCTGGCCGAGCAGGACCGGGCAGTGTGGAACCAGGGGCAGATCACACGCGGCGTCTCCCTGCTCGAGCAGGCGCTCCCGCAAGGCCCGGTCGGGCCCTTCCAGCTGCAGGCCTCGATCGCCGCGGTGCACGCCTCAGCAGAGACATTCGAGGTGACCGACTGGGCCCAGATCCACGAGCTCTACCGGATGCTGCTCGTCGTGGCGCCCAGCCCGGCCGCCGCGTTGGGCGCTGCCATCGCCCGGAGCGAGCTGGACGGACCCGAGGCGGGGCTGGCGGCACTGCGGCCCCTCCTGGCAGCACGTCCGCGAGACCACCGCGTCCTCGCCGCTCGGGCGCACCTGCTGCACGCCCTGGGAAGCCCGGAAGCCGCGGCTGCCTATCAGCTCGCGGCAACGCTCACCGACTCCATCCCCGAGCAGAACTACCTCACTGCGAGGGCGAACCAAGCTCGAGACCGGCCGGCAGAGTAGGACCCCGCAGAAGCGCCGGCCGAGCACAGAGGGCAGTGCACGACGGCCGGTCCGGGTCAACCGTGCGAAACCGACTTCTGGGTTCGAGGGCATGGTCACCGCCATCGGACGTCGCAGGCGGCGCCGGAAGGTTCGGCCTCGCGCTTGCGGTCACGCTTGTCAGCCGCTGTGGTCGTCGGCGGCGGGAGTGCGCCGTCGGCTGCTTGTCAGCGCGGCCCGCTTTGCCGACAGCCGTGACCAGACTGCCTGTTGGAAGGCGAGCGTGGCCCAACCAGCCAGCGCCATTCCGGTCAGGTTGACCAGCAGCTGCAGCCCACTGCCCGCCACCTCGTGCCAGGCGCCGAAGGCCAGGCCGAGGGCCACGTTGCCCGACGCCGGCACGGTGGTCACCGAGATGAACACCCCCGACAGGCCACCTACCTTCGCCGACGTCAAGGACAGCACTCCGGCTGCGGCGGCGGCGACCGCGACCAGGAAGGACCACTTGTCGGGCGTGTAGATGAAGTCGGTCTGCGGTCGTCGTCCGACGACGTCCGTCAGGTTCACCCAGCCGGCGCTCCGGGCGAGCAGGGCGAGCAGTGTCGCAATCAGGATGGAGACAGCGAAACCCAGCACCAGCGTCTGCAACGCGCGTCTGAACAGCGTTCGGCGCCGGCGGACCAGCGCGAGGCCCAGTGCCGCGATGGGGACGAACTCCGGTCCAAGCACCATCGCCCCGATGACGAGGATCTGCGAGTCGAGGATGATCGCGATACTGGCAATCAGCGTGGCCAGCGACATGAAGCTGAGATAGGTCCAGTTCAGCTCCGAGTCCTCGTAGGCGCGCTGGGTGACCTCCGCCCACACGACCGAGTCCGCGCTGCTCCCTGGCGTCGACCGCTCGGCGTCGAACCCGCGCTGGGACAACCAGGCCGGCACCGGCTCGAGGTGGATCGTGCCTTCGTCCGGCACACCGAGGTCACGGAGCCCGTCGACGACTTGGTTGGCGCCCTCCCTGGCGATGTCGGCCAGGATCACATCACCCTGCGGAAGCAGAGAGGCGCCGCGAAGAACGGCGAGGCTGCTGACGGCTGCGTCCCCTTCAAGCATCTCGACAACCGGCCCCGAAAGCGCAGTCGTCGTCGAAACCCTCAGATGCAGCACGCCGCACATCCTCGCGCACCGCATGAGCCCGCGAAACCACCCGCCATGTACCCCGGCGCCCGTCATGCCGGCACTCGAAGGCGAGGCAGCCGATCGGATGGGACGGCCCCGTGGGGCCTGGCCGGAAATCAGTGGCCACCACAATGGCACCAGAGACGACGCTGGCCGCCTCCCGGAACGGGAAACGGCCAGATCATCGGGGTGGAGCTGAGGGGACTCGAACCCCTGACCCCCACACTGCCAGTGTGGTGCGCTACCAGCTGCGCCACAGCCCCTTGCCACTACCTGCCGTACTGCCGCTCGCGCGGGCCGAGCCAGTCTAACGGGTACCCCGCACGGGCACGAATCGAGCCATGGCCCGGCTACTCCTCGTCACCCATGACGGGCTCGGGCAGGCTGCCCGCGTTGTGCTCCACCAGCCGCCAGCCGCCGGGGGGCACCTCCTCGAGCACCGACCAGCTGCAGTTGGCCAGTCCCCCGACGACCGCCCACCGGTCCAACGGCAGGTCGAGCATCGCGCCGATCGCGGCCCGGGCCGAGCCGCCGTGCGTGACGACGACCAGCGTGCCGCCCGGCGGCACCTCGCCGAGCGCGTCGGCGATCGCCGGGACCACGCGGGCGGCCACCTCGGTGCGCCGCTCGCCACCGCCGGCCGGGACGTCGTCCCCGGCCCGCCACGAGGTGTAGAGCTCGTGGTCGGACGCGTCGATCTCGGTCGCCGTGCGTCCCTGCCACCGGGCGCCGTAGGTCTCACGCAGCCGCTCGTCGTGGCGCACGTCCAGCATGCAGAGGCCGGCCAGAGCGGCCGCCGTGGCGCCGGCGCGCACCAGGTCGGAGGAGACGATCGCGGCCGGCTCGAGCGTGGTCAGCAGGCGAGCGGCCCGCTCCGCCTGGGCGACCCCGACCTCGTCGAGCTCGATGTCGCTGCTGCCCTGGAACCGCTCTTCGAGGTTCCACGAGGTCTGCCCGTGCCGCCAGAGCACGACCCGCCGGCCGGGGCTCCCCCGGCTCAGGACGCGGCCCCCTCGACCCCGCCGCCGAGGTGCGACCGCTGACTGTGGGCCGACCGGACCGACTCGGGCAGCTCGACCGTCGGGCAGTCCTTCCAGACCCGCTCGAGGGAGTAGTAGACCCGCTCCTCGGCGTGCTGGACGTGAACGATGATGTCGACGTAGTCGAGCAGGATCCACCGGCCCTCGCGCTCGCCCTCACGGCGGACCGGTTTGGCGCCGAGCGTGCGCAGCCGTTCCTCGATCCCGTCGACGACGGCGCGCACCTGGCGGTCGTTGGAGGCCGAGCAGAGGACGAAGACGTCGGTGATGACGAGCTGGCCCCCCACGTCGAACGCGAGGATGTCGTCGGCGAGCTTGTCGGCGGCGGCTTCGGCAGCGGCTACCGCGAGCTCACGGGCACGGGGAGAGACGGTCACGGGCCCCAGTTTCTCACGCGCACGGGGTGCCGCCTCACGGCCGGAAGTCCGAGCCGAGGATCACGATGACGTCGGCGACGTTCTGGCCCCGGTCGCTGGGCGTGACCGCGTCGGCCGGCAGCCCGAGCGCGGTGGCGACCCGCCGGCCCTTCTCGAGGCTGGCCTCGGTGCCGTCGACCACCTGGATCGAGCTCGGCGAGCTGTCGAAGCTCGAGGCGTTGCCGCCGCTCTTGAACTGGAATCCCGCGGCCACCAGCTTCGTGCGCGCCCGTTCGGCCAGGCCCGGGGTGCCGACGCCGTTCTCGACGAGCACCCGGAGGGTGCCGCCGCTGGCGTCCCGCACGAGCGCTCCGGGAAACTTCTCGCGCAGCGCGGCGTCGACGTCGCCCGCGTTGATCCCGTATGCCGGCACCGGGCCGCCGGTGTCGATCTCGTTGACCGGCAACACGTCGCTCACCAGACCGGCCGGACCCGCCGCGGCGGCGCGCATCACGGCGAGCCGCGACGCCAGCGCAGCCTGGTCCAGGGTCGAGGTCGACCCGGCCCCAGCGGTCGCGAGGAAGGCTCCGATCCCCGTGTGGTCGGCGGGCAGCTTGGCGAGCAGCGTCGAGAGCACGTCGTCGAACCGCGCCAGGCGGGCCTGCTCGGGCTCGCTGTCGGCGAGGTAGGTCGCGTACCGGGCGGCTGCGCGGCCGGCGAGCAGCTGGTTGCCGGCCCGCACCACTACTGTCTGGTCGCCGTTTGCCGCGGTGTCGACGACGTCGACGTCGACGGCCGCCTGGACGCCGCCGACGGCGTCGACGAGGGCCGCCAGCGCCTGCGTGGTGAGTGTCCAGGTGTCCTCGACCCGCAGGCCGAGCAGGTCGGTGAGGGCGGCCGCCGGCGCGGTGGGGTCGCCCAGCGTGGTCGTCTCGCCGAACGCCATGTCGCCGGAGCCGACCGCGTCGACGCTGAGCCGGGACGGCACCAGCAGGGCGACCGCCGAGCCGTCGGCCTTGGTGGTGCCGACGATGGCGCTGGCTGCCGCCGTGCCGTCGGCACCGGTGACCTGCACGAGGGTCACCTGCTGCGTGTCGGCCGCGGACCTCTGCGTCGTCGGCGCAGCACCGCCCCCGGGCCGCAGCAGCAGCCATACCCCGACACCGACGAGCAGCACACCGAGGACACCGGCGGTCACCACCAGAAAGCGTTGCCTCCGGGCCCGGCGCCGGGCCGCGCGCTCGGCATGCCGACCCCGGCGCACGACCACGGTCGGGCCGGGCGCGGCGGCGGCGCTGACGGCCGCCGCCGATGGCTCGGCAGTCGTCGCCGGAGCGACCGGCGAGGTCTCCGTCGGCACCACAGGTCCGGCGCCGAGCCGCGTCTCCAGGTTCACGTCGCGCAGCGGGTCGGGCTCGGGTCGCCGGTGCTTGCTCATCGGCCGCTCATCCGGTGACCGGGTACAAGCGGTGCTTGGCGACGTACTGCACGACGCCGTCGGGGACGAGGTACCAGACGGGCTCGCCCCGGCTGACGCGGGCCCGGCAGTCCGTCGAGGAGATCGCCATGGCCGGCACCTCGAGCAGGCTGACGCGGTCGGCCGGCAGCCCGTCACCCGAGAGGGTGTGACCGGGTCTCGTCACGCCGATGAAGTGCGCCAGCGCGAACAGCTCGTCGGCGTCCTTCCAGGTGAGGATCTGGGCCAGCGCGTCGGCGCCGGTGATGAAGAACAGCTCGACGCCGGAGTCGCGCTGCCCGCGCAGGTCGGTGAGCGTGTCCACGGTGTACGTCGGGCCGGGCCGGTCGATGTCCACGCGGCTCACGGTGAAGCGCGGGTTGGACGCCGTGGCGATGACCGCCATCAGGTAGCGGTGCTCCGCGGTGGTGACCGCCCGGTCGTCCTTCTGCCAGGGCTGACCGGTGGGGACGAACACCACCTCGTCCAGCGCGAACCGCGCGGCAACCTCGCTCGCAGCCACCAGGTGCCCGTGGTGGATCGGGTCGAAGGTGCCGCCCATCACCCCGAGACGGGACGGCGGCGGGGCGGCGGGCGGAGTCACGGGGGCGCGGCGGGGGTCCGCTCAGCGGTCCTTGCCGAACGCGAGGGTCACGAGCAGCGCCACGGTCAGCAGCCCGAACGCGAGCAGGCCGATCGCCCACGGCTCCAGCGGCAGGTCACGGCCGTGGGACTCGCCCTCGACGGCGAGGAGTCGGACGACGGCAGCGGTCATGGCGGAGGCACTCCTGTCGGGCTGGGCAATGCCGGTCGATGCTGGCCGCAGTCTCCCACAGCGGGACGGGCGGGTGGCCGACCGGCGACGTCTAGAACGGGCGGATGCCCCCGGCGGGGACCAGCACCGGCGCCGGGCTCTCGGTGGCGCGTCGCTGGTAGGTGAGGCGGTCGACGACCTCGAGGCCGGATACCCGCCACGGCGGCAGCCCCGCCGTGAGCCGGTGCTCGCCCCAGAGCCGCAGCGCCAGCGCCGCAGCGTCCTCCAGGTCGCGGGCCTCCTCCCAGTAGCGCAGCTCGGCGCGGTCGGGTGCGTAGCGCCCGGAGAGGAGGAACGGTCGCTCGTGGGCCAGCCGCTCCAGTGCGGCGCGGACGTCGCCGGCCTCGACGGCCTCGCCGACGACGGTGAGCGTGACGTGCCACATGGGCCGGCTTTCCGGCGGTGCGACAGGCTGCTGGGCGGCGGAGTCCATCCCCACAGGTCGGGCCACGTCGCTCACCCGGCAGCCTCCGCTCGTCGTGCGTGCTCAGCCACCCAGGAGCACGATGCCGTCGCGGTGGACGACCTCGCGGCCGAAGGCGGGCCCCAGCTCCCTGGCGAGGTCCGGTGTCGACCGGCCGAGCAGCCCGGGCAGCTCTGTCACGTCAAAGTTCACCAGTCCGCGCGCCACCGCGTGGCCGTTTTGGTCAAGGAGGTCCACCGGATCGCCCGCCACGAAGTCGCCGGTGACCGACGTCACCCCCGCGGCCAGCAGCGACATCCGGCGGTCGACCACGGCGCGGACCGCCCCGGCGTCGAGCTCGAGGCTGCCACGGGGGGTCGTCGCGTAGGCCAGCCAGAGCATCCGGGTCGGCAGCCGGGTCGTCGCAGGATCGAACGTGGTCCCCACGTCGGCACCTGCGAGGACCTCGCGCGCCTGCGCCGCAGAGGCCACGACCGCACGCACGCCGGCGGCCGCGGCGATGCGGGCGGCCTCGACCTTGGTGGCCATCCCGCCCGTGCCCACGCCTGCGCCGCCGCGCCCCAGCCGTACCCCGACGAGGTCCTCGGGACCGGTGACGCGGCCGATGCGGCGGGCGCCGGCACGCCGGGGGTCGCCGTCGTACAGGCCGTCGACGTCGGAGAGCAGCACCAGCAGCTCGGCGCGCACGAGGTGGGCCACCAGGGCCGCCAGCCGGTCGTTGTCGCCGAACCGGATCTCCTCGGTGGCCACCGTGTCGTTCTCGTTGACGACCGGGAGCACACCGAGGTCCAGCAGCCGGTACAACGTCCGCTGGGCGTTGCGGTAGTGACCGCGGCGCACCACGTCGTCGGTGGTCAGCAGCACCTGCCCGACCGTGATGCCGTACCGGGCGAAGGCCTCGGTGTAGCGGTGCACCAGCAGGCCCTGGCCGACGCTGGCGGCCGCCTGCTGGGTCGCCAGGTCACGCGGCCGCCGGGTCAGGGACAACGGCCCGAGCCCGGACGCGATCGCGCCGGAGGACACCAGCACGACCTCGCGGCCGGCGCCGTGTGCCGCGGCCAGGGCATCGACGAGCGCCTCGACCCGGCGCGCGTCGAGGCCGCCGCCCGGGGCGGTGAGCGAGGACGAGCCGACCTTGACGACCACGCGGTCGGTGCGGCCGTCCATGGCGGGGCTCGTCAGCCCGTCAGCGGCCGTCGAGGCGGAGGTCGGTGCCGCGTCGGCCGTGCAGCAGCTCGGCGCCGGCCTGCAGCGTGGGCTCCCAGTCGAAGACCACACCCTCGGCGCCGGCACCGATGACGACCTCGGCGCCGGCCTCGGCGCCCGCGGCCAGCAACGCTTCCTCGATGCCGAGCCGGGCCAGCCGGTCGGCCAGGTATCCGACCGCCTCGTCGTTGCTGAAGTCGGTCTGGCGCACCCACCGCGTCGGCTTGCTGCCGGTGATGACGAACCGCTCGCCGTCCTTGACGACGGTGAAGCCCGAGTCGTCGACGGCGGTCGGGCGCAGGACGATCCGGGTGGCCTCGAGGTCCGGTGCCTCGTCACGGGCCTGCTGCACCCGGGCGGCCATGGCGAACGACAGCTCGCGCAGCCCGCTGCGGGTCGCGGCGCTGACCGGCAGCACCTGGAGGCCGCGCGCCTCGAGGTCGGCGGTGACCATCTCGGCGAGCTCCTGCGCGTCAGGCACGTCGAGCTTGTTCAACGCCACGAGCCGCGGTCGGTCGTCGAGGCCGCCGTACGCCGACAGCTCGGCCTCGATCGCGTCGAGGTCGCTGAGCGGGTCGCGGCCGGGCTCGATGGTGGCCATGTCGATGACGTGCACGAGCACGCTGCACCGCTCGACGTGCCGGAGGAACTGCAGCCCCAGGCCCTTCCCCTCGCTCGCACCCGGGATCAGCCCGGGGACGTCGGCCACGGTGTAGCGGATCTCGCCGGCCTGCACGACACCCAGGTTGGGCACCAGCGTGGTGAACGGGTAGTCGGCGATCTTGGGCCGCGCGGCGCTGAGCGCCGCGACCAGGCTCGACTTGCCGGCGCTGGGGAAGCCGACCAGAGCGACGTCGGCGACGGTCTTGAGCTCCAGGACGATGTCGCCGCCGTCGCCGGGCTCGCCGAGCAGCGCGAAGCCGGGCGCCTTGCGGCGGGCCGAGGCGAGCGCCGCGTTGCCGAGCCCGCCACGACCCCCCTGGGCCGCCACGTAGCTGGCACCTGCGCCGACCAGGTCGGCGAGCACCTCGCCGGTCGGGCTCTTGACGACCGTGCCGTCGGGGACGGCGAGCACCATGTCGTGGCCGTCGGCACCGCTGCGGTTGGCGCCCTGCCCGGGCTTGCCACTGGTCGCCTTCCGGTGCGGCGCGTGGTGGTAGTCCAGCAGCGTCGTGACGTTCTGGTCGACGAGGAGCAGGACGTCGCCGCCGCGACCGCCGTTGCCGCCGTCGGGACCACCGAGCGGCTTGAACTTCTCCCGGTGCACAGAGCTGCAGCCGTGGCCGCCGTCGCCGGCGGCGACGTGCAGCACGACGCGGTCGACGAAGGTGGTCACAGGTCCTGCTCTCTCATGTGGTGCTCAGCTGGTGCTGGAACAGCAGTGGGGACCATGGCCGAGACCATGATCCCCACTGGTTGTCGTGCGATCCCGCGGCCGGCACGACTGCCGCGGCTGCGGCGGGTGTCAGCTGGCGTCGGCGGTGACGGCGGCCGGGACGATGTTGACCACGCGACGACCGCGGCGACTGCCGAACTCGACGGCGCCGGCGGCCAGGGCGAACAACGTGTCATCACTGCCCCGGCCGACGTTGAGGCCGGGGTGGAAGTGCGTGCCGCGCTGACGGACGATGATCTCGCCGGCGTTGACGACCTGGCCGCCGAAGCGCTTGACGCCGAGCCGCTGCGCGTTGGAGTCGCGCCCGTTGCGGGTGGACGAGGCGCCCTTCTTGTGAGCCATCGGTGTGCCTTTCGCGTGGTGCCGGGTGTCGGGTCGGCGGAGAGCCGGACTGCTACGAGGAGGAGCCGGTCTCGATGCCGGTGACCTTCACCTGCGTGTGCTTCTGCCGGTGACCCTGCCGCTTGCGGTAGCCGGTCTTGTTCTTGAACTTGAGGATGTCGATCTTGGGCCCCTTGGTGGCGGCGACGACCTCGACGGTGACGGTGGCCTTGGCGAGAGCGGTCTTGTCGCTGGTCACCGAACCGCCGTCGACGAGCAGCAGGACAGGCAGCTCGACGGTCGCGCCCGGCTCGGCGTGGACCCGGTCGATCTCGAGGACGTCACCGACGGCCACCTTCTCCTGGCGGCCACCAGCACGGACGATCGCGTACACCATCGGGGACTCAGCCTTACTCTCTGCACTCGCGTCACGGGACCTCGGCGCACCTGGCACGGCGCACGAGGGAACCGGCGTCTGTTCGACGCCGGGCGTAGGGACAGTCAAGGGTACGGAGGCGGGCGCCGCCCGGTCAAACCGGCCGCCGCCCGACATCGTTCAGTGGCGCGCTCTTGCAGTCTGGAGGCCTGAAAGCTGCAACGACGCGCCACTGAACGCATGTGGTGGACGTGGGGTCAGGTGCCGAGGGACGGGGGCGCCGTCATCCTCCCGGCCGATCTTGATCTGACCACCTCTCCTACAGCGTGGTGACCGGGCTGGTCGCCTTCCGCCGGCGGCGGGAGCGGCCACTGGCGGCCGGCTCGGCCGCGGGCTCCCCCGCCTCGGCGCCCGCAGGCTCGGTGGCGACCGGCTCGGAGCCGACGGTCGCGGCAACGGGTGCCTCGACCGGGTCCTCGACGGCGACCGGGTTGCTGTCGGCGGCCTTCGGGCGGTCCTCGGACGTGGTGGACCGGCGGCCCCGGCCGCCCGACCGGCCACCGCCCGCTGGCCCGCCGCGTCCTTGGCGTCCTTGGCGTCCTTGGCGTCCTTGGCGTCCTTGGCGTCCTTGGACTCGCCGCGGCCGCCACGGCCACCGCGGCCACCCTTGCGCTCGACGTCACCGCCGCCGTTCTTCTTCTCGACCGGCTCGGTGTGGATGTGGTAGCCGCGGCCGTTGCAGGCCTCGCAGGTCTCGGCGAACACCTCGTGCAGGCCCTGGCCGACCCGCTTGCGGGTCATCTGGACCAGGCCGAGGGAGGTGACCTCGGCGACCTGGTGCTTGGTCCGGTCGCGACCGAGGCACTCGAGCAGCCGCCGCAGGACGAGGTCCCTGTTGCTCTCGAGCACCATGTCGATGAAGTCGATGACGATGATGCCGCCGAGGTCACGTAGCCGGAGCTGCCGGACGATCTCCTCGGCCGACTCGAGGTTGTTCTTGGTGACGGTCTCCTCGAGGTTGCCGCCGGCGCCGGTGAACTTCCCGGTGTTGACGTCGACCACGACCATCGCCTCGGTGCGGTCGATGACCAGGTAGCCGCCACTCGGCAGCCAGACCTTGCGATCCAGCGCCTTGGCGAGCTGCTCGTCGACGCGGCCCTCGGTGAAGACGTCCTGCTCGCCGGTCCAGCGCGACATCCGGTCCCGCAGGTCCGGCGCCACGTGACCGACGTAGGCCTCGAGCATGTCCCACGCGTCGTCGCCGGAGACGACGAGCGAGGCGAAGTCCTCGTTGAAGATGTCGCGGACCACGCGGATCGTCATGTCCGGCTCGCCGTAGAGCAGGGCCGGCGCGGCCGCACCCTTCTCCGACTTCTTCTCGATGTCCTCCCACTGCGCGGTGAGCCGTGCGACGTCACGGGAGAGCTCCTCCTCGCTGGCGCCCTCGGCCGCGGTGCGGACGATGACGCCGGCGCCCTCGGGGACGACCTTGCGCAGGATCGCCTTGAGTCGCGAGCGCTCGGTGTCGGGCAGCTTGCGGCTGATGCCGGTCATCGAGCCGCCCGGGACCAGGACGAGGTACCGGCCGGCGAGCGAGACCTGGCTGGTGAGCCGGGCACCCTTGTGGCCGATCGGGTCCTTGGTCACCTGCACCAGCACCGGGTCGCCGGACTTCAGCGCCAGCTCGATCCGCCGGGGCTGCCCGTCGAGGCCGGCCGCGTCCCAGTTGACCTCGCCGGCGTAGAGCACGGCGTTGCGGCCCTTGCCGATGTCGACGAACGCCGCCTCCATGGACGGCAGCACGTTCTGCACCCGGCCGAGGTAGACGTTGCCGACGAGGGCGCCGCCGCCCGACGCGCTGGTGGTGCTCACGTAGTGCTCGACCAGGACGCCGTCCTCGAGCACCGCGATCTGGGTGCGCTCGCCGGCCTGACGGACGATCATCTGCCGGTCGACCGCCTCGCGGCGGGCCAGGAACTCGGCCTCGCTGATGACCGAGGGGCGGCGCCGGCCCGCCTCGCGGCCCTCGCGGCGACGCTGCTTCTTCGCCTCGAGCCGCGTCGACCCCTTGACCGAGCGCACGCCGTCGTCGTCCTCACGGTCGCGGTCGCGCGAGCGGGTGCTCTTGCGGGGCTCGCGGACCCGGGTGACCGTCTGGGGCGGGTCGTCGCCCGCCACGTCGTCGCCGCCGTCCGAGCCGCTCCGCCGGCGCCGCCGACGTCGACGGCGGGTGCCTGCGGTCTCGTCGTCCTCGGTGCCGGACTCCCCGGGCTCGTCGCCGGTGGCGTCGTCGTCGGTCGCCTCGGCGGCCTCCGGAGACTCGTCGTCGGTGGACACGTCGGACTCGCCGCGACCGCGGCCGCGGCGGCCACGGCCACCCCGACGACGGCGTCGGGTGCCGGCCGCCTCACCGGTCTCGTCGGTGTCGTCGGTCTCCTCGGTGCCGTCTGCCTCGGCGGCGCCCTCCGCCGCTGCGGAGCCCTCGTCGGCGGCTGCGGCCGCCTTGGCGGCAGCCGCCCGCCGTCGGGGGGTCACGACCGGGTCGGGAGCCTGGAAGAGCAGACCGGGCGCGACCGGACCGCCGGCCTCGGCAGTCGGGTCGCCGCCCGGCCCGCCGCTCGCCGCGGCGCCGGCCCCGGGCTCGGTCGCAGCGGCCTTCTTGCTGGTGCGCTTGCGGGTGGTCTTCTTGGCCGGTGCGGCCTCGGCGGACGGCGCGGCGGCAGCGGCCGGCTCGTCGGCGGCGGTCGCAGCCGTCTTCTTGGCGGTGCGCTTACGGGCGGCCTTCTTGGCCGGCGGCGCTTCGGCGGACGGCGCGTCGGAGGCGGGGTGGCCGCCGGTGCCGGCCGACGGCTCGGCGGGGGCCGCGGGCGGCCCGGCCGGGCGGCTGGCCGCCCGGCGGCGGCGGCGCGGCTCGCCGTCGGTGGTGAGGTCGGCGGCGGCGCCGCCCGAGGGCTGGTTGGGCTCGGTGTCGAGCATTCGGGTGGTCTCCCGTCGTGCTCCCGGGCGCCGGGCGGGCGGCCGGTCCACCTGCTGAGTGGGCCGGTCCCGCTCCCCGCGGCGCCGCGCGGGTGCTAGGTCTCATGGTCCGCCCGCCGGGAGGCGGACGGCCGTGCGAAGTCTGTGGTGCGTCCGTCGCGTCCCGCGGCCAGAGGGCGGCGCTGGGGCGGTTCAGACGCCGGCGGCGTCGCGGTCCGGTGCCAGTGGGTCGGACACCGTTCCGGCCGTCTCGTCGAGGGGGCCTTGCGCCAGCCTCGTGACCGCGGGGGTCACGGGCGGCGCGAGCGCGCCGATCGAGGCGAGTCCGGCAAGGACGTCGTCGGGTCGGACGGCCGGTGTGACATGGCGTACGACCAGTCGCAGTATCGCACACGGGACGTCGGTCACGTCCCCGGCGCGCGGGTCGGCCGCGGCGCTGAGCGCGACGACCGCCTCCCGCGCGTCGAAGGTGCGCAGCCCGTTCTTCGTCATCCGGGACACCTCGGCCCGGTCGGCAGCCAGGAACGCCGCCACGGCGGCCTCGGCGGCCGCCGGCTCGACACCGGGCAGCCGGACCTCCCACACCGACGCCTCGAGCCGGTCGGACAGGCCCACGGCCTTGGTGTTCGCCGGCGGCGGCGCCACCTCGACCATCTCGAGCACGTCCAGGTCATCGGGCAGCGAGGCGTCCAGCGCGGCCCGCAGCCGCTCCGGGTCGCAGCGCTGGGCCAGGCCGATCTCGAGGTACTCCGCCTCGCTCGCGACGCCCGTGGGCGCCGCGCCGGCATAGCTGACCTTGGGGTGCGGCGAGAAGCCCGCGGAGTACGCCATGGGAACCGCCGCACGCCGCAGGGCACGCTCGAACGCGCGCTGGAAGTCGCGATGGCTGGTGAACCGCAGCCGGCCGCGCTTGGTGTAGCGCATCCGCAGCCGCTGCACGGTGGGCGGCGGCGGCGGACCCTCAGGCGTGCGGGCCACGCAACACCTCCCCCGGCTGACCGGTCAGCGCGGCGCTCGCCAGGGTGACGGGCACCATCCGCGAGCCGGCCGGTCCGGTGAGGTGGTCGTAACGGACCAGCTCGAGTGTCGCCACGGTCAGGACACCCAGGGTCTCGGTCCGGCGCGCCTCGACATGGTCGACCAGCGCAGCGGGCCGGCCCACCGGGGCCGCGAGGTGCAGCAGCGACATCCACCACTGCTCGCCGCGGTAGTCCAGCTCGAAGACGTCGCCGCCGAGCGCGGCGGCCAGCGCGGGGCGCAGCGAGCGGGCCGCGTCGTCGGCGGGCTCACAGGAGGCGATCACGCCACCCGGGGTCAGCCCGAGCCCGGTGACCGCGAAGGTCGCCGGGCCCACGGCGGACGCGGCCCGCTCCGTCGCGTCCGCGAAGTGCCGAACGGCCGGGTCGGCAAGCGTCACCGCGGGCCGGTGCGGTTCGAGCGAGAAGAGCGTCAGGTGGGCCGACCCGGTGAAGCCGGTGGCCCACTGGTCAGCACCGGCCAGCGCGACGAGCTCTGCCGTCTCCGCGGCGAGCCGGTCGGCAAGGACGGCGCCGGGCCGCACGACCACCGACACACCCCAGCGGCGCGCGCCCGCCGTCGGCGGAACGTCCAGGGTCGGCCGACCCTCGAGCAGGGCGGCCCGCCCCCGGTCGTGCAGGGTGTCGACGGTGACGCTCACTCGGCGGGCATCCCGGCCAGCACCTGGTCGCGGGCGGAGTTCAGGACCGTGAGCGGGATCAGCGTCGCCCCGGTCGGGCCCTGCTGGATCTCGGTGCCCATCTGGGGGCAGACGCCGCAGTCGAAGCACGGGGTCCACCGGCAGTCCTCGACCTCGGTGCCGGTGAGAGCGTCCTGCCAGTCCTCCCAGAGCCAGTCGCGGTCGAGCCCGGCGTCGAGGTGGTCCCACGGGAGCACCTCGGCGTAGTCGCGCTCGCGCACGGTGTACCAGTCGACGTCGACCGGCTCGTCGGCGAACGCCTTCTCGGCCGAGGCCATCCACCGCTGGAACGAGAAGTGCTCGCTCCACCCGTCGAACCGGCCACCGTCCTCGTAGACCGCCTCGATGACCTTCCCGACCCGGCGGTCGCCACGGGACAGCAGTCCCTCGACGATGCCCGGCTTGCCGTCGTGGTAGCGGACGCCGATCGCCTTGGCGAACGAGCGGTCCGAGCGCACGGCGTCGCGCAGCTTGGCCAGCCGCGAGTCGGTCTCCTCGTGGCCGAGCTGGGCCACCCACTGGAAGGGGGTGTGCGGCTTGGGCACGAAACCGCCGATCGAGACGGTGCAGCGGATGTCGTTGCGACCGGTGACCTGGCGTCCGGTGGCGATGACCTTCTTCGCGAGGTCGGCGATCTGCAGCACGTCCTCGTCGGTCTCGGTCGGGAGACCGCACATGAAGTAGAGCTTGACCTGCCGCCAGCCTGCCGAGTAGGCCGCCGTGACCGTGCGGATCAGGTCGTCCTCGGTGACCATCTTGTTGATGACCTTGCGGATCCGCTCGCTGCCGCCCTCGGGGGCGAAGGTGAGCCCGGACCGTCGGCCGTTGCGTGTCAGCTCGTTGGCCAGGTCGATGTTGAACGCGTCGACCCGGGTCGACGGCAGCGACAGCGAGGTCTGGGTGCCCTCGTAGCGGTCGGCGAGACCCTTGGCCATCGGCGCGATCTCGCTGTGGTCGGCGCTGGACAGCGAGAGCAGGCCGACCTCCTCGAACCCGGTCGCTGCCAGCGCCTTCTCGACCATGTCGCCGACGCCGGTGAGGGAGCGCTCGCGGACCGGGCGGGTGATCATGCCCGCCTGGCAGAACCGGCAGCCGCGGGTGCAGCCGCGGAAGATCTCGACCGACGCCCGCTCGTGCACCGACTCGGCGAGCGGCACGAGCGGCTGCTTCGGGTACGGCCACTCGTCGAGGTCCATGACGGTGTGCTTGGAGACCCGCCACGGGACACCGGGCCGGTTGGGCGCAACCCGCTTGATGCGGCCGTCGGCGAGGTACTCGACGTCGTAGAACGCCGGCACGTAGACGCCCCCCGTGCGCGCGAGCCGCATGAGCAGCTCGTCGCGACCCCCCGGCCGGTCCTCTGCCTTCCAGCGGCGCACGATCTCGCTGATCTCCAGCACGGCCTGCTCGCCGTCGCCGAGCACCGCCGCGTCGACGAAGTCGGCCACCGGCTCGGGGTTGAACGCCGAGTGGCCGCCCGCGACCACGACGGGGTGGTCGACCGTGCGGTCGCGCGCGTGGCGGGGCACGCCGGCGAGGTCCAGCGTCTGCAGCAGGTTGGTGTAGCCGAGCTCGGTCGCGAAGGACACACCCAGCAGGTCGAACGCAGCGATCGGCCGGTGCGCGTCGACCGTGAAGGCGGGCAGCCCGTGCTCCCGCATGACCTGCTCCATGTCCGGCCAGACCGCGTACGCGCGCTCGGCCAGGATCCCCGCCCGCTCGTTGAGCACCTCGTAGAGGATCATCACGCCCTGGTTGGGGACGCCGACCTCGTACGCGTCGGGGTACATGAGGGCCCAGCGGACGTCGCAGGAGTCCCAGTCCTTGACGGTGGAGTTCAGCTCGCCGCCCACGTACTGGATCGGCTTGCTGACGCTCGGGAGGAGCGGCTCCAGACGGGGGAAGAGGGACTCTACTGGCATCGAACAAGAGTAGGTCACACCCGAGCCGGAACCACCACGCGTCGCCTAGCGCGACTCACGAGTACCTCCGCATGTGCACGTTCTGGAGCAGGCCCACGGCCAGCATGTTCGCGAACATCGACGACCCCCCGTAGGACACGAACGGGAGCGGAACACCGGTCACCGGCATGATCCCGAGCGTCATCCCGATGTTCTCGAAGGCCTGGAAGGCGAACCAGCAGACGATGCCGGTGGCGACCAGGCGGCCGAACAGGTCCTCGGCGCGCATCGCGATCCGACCGGCCCGCCAGAGCACCAGCCCGAGCAGGACGACCACGAGGGCGGCCCCCACGAAGCCGAGCTCCTCCCCCGCCACGGTGAAGATGAAGTCGGTCTGTTGCGCGGGCACGAAACGGCCCTGCGTCTGCGCACCGTGGAACAGGCCCTGGCCGTCGAAGCCGCCGGAGCCGATCGCGATCTGCGCCTGCCGCACGTTGAACCCGGCGCCCTTGGGGTCGGCCGTCGGGTCGTAGAACGCCCGGAAGCGGTCCAGCTGGTAGTCCTCGAGCAGGCCGGCCTGGACGGCGACGACGGCGAGCAGGACGGCGCCCGCGACCAGGCCGACGACCCAGCGCAGCGGGGCGCCCGAGATGGCGATCACGCCCAGCACGGTCGTGCACACCACGAGTGCGGTGCCGAGGTCGGGCTGCAGCATCACCAGCCCGAGCGGCACGGCGGCGAAGCCGAGGGTGACGACCACGTCGACGTCTCGCGGGCTGTCCTCGGCGTCGCGCTTCTCCGAGAGCAGCACCGCCATGCCGACGACCAGGGCCACCTTCGCCAGCTCGGAGGGCTGGATGGAGAAGCCGGCCGGCAGCACGATCCACGAGTGCGACCCGTTGATGGTCGAGCCGAGCGGTGAGAGCACCGCGGCGAGTCCGGCGAGGGAGAGCAGGTAGATCACCGGTGCGTACGCACGCAGCATCCGGTAGTCGAACACCGACGCGACGACTGCCAGGACCAGCCCGATGGCCACGTTGAGGCAGTGCTTCTTGAGGAATGCCGCCGGGTCGCCACCGGAGTCGAGCGCGGCCTGCCGGGTCGCGGACCAGATGAGGGCGCCGCCGATCGAGCACAGCGCGAGGACAGCGAACAGGAGTGTCCAGTCGATGCGTCGCAGGGTCGCGTCGCGGTGCAGCAGCCGCGAGCTGCGACGGGCGGGCGGCACGGTGTACGGCGCGGGGCGGTAGCCGACGGACATCAGCCACCGCCCTCGTTCCGCCGGTAGGCGCGCAGCTCCTCGACCGCCGCCGGGTACCGGTCGGCCGCGGGCCGGCGGCTCTCGGGCGTCACCACGGTGCCGTCCGCGTTCACCTGCGGCAGCTGGGTGGCCGGGTGCCCACCGGGAGGCGAGGCCGTCGCGAGCTCCACCTTGCTGCCGTGCACGCCGAAGAGCGTCTTGTAGAGCTCGGCCACGGACGGCCCGGAGATGCCGGAGCCGGTGCCGCCCTGGCTGACCATCATCACGACGGCGTACTGCGGCCTGGGGGCGGGCGCGAACGACGCGAACCAGGACGTCGTCTCCTTGCCGTAGACCTCGCCGGTGCCGGTCTTGGTCGCGACCGGCACCTTGTCGATCGGGAAACCGGCACGGAAGAACGGCCCGTACCCGGTGCCCACCTCGGTCACGGTGCGCAGTGCGTGCCGCAGCCAGTCCAGCGTGGCCGCCTTCACCGGGAGGTGTCCGGCCGGCGCCGGGTCGATCCGTCGGACCAGCTCGCCGTCGGGCGACATGATCGCGCTGCCGATGTGCGGCGTGACGAGCGTTCCGCCGTTGGCGACCGCCGCGTAGACCCGGGCCATCTGCAGGGGGGTCACCGTCGTGTCACCCTGGCCGATCGCGAAGTTCGCGGCATCGCCGCCGCGGTAGGCCCAGCCGTCGGCGCAGTTCTCCTTCGACAGCTGGAGCAGGTAGGCCGCCCGCTGAGGGTCGGTCCTCGCGACGTCCGGGTAGCCGGTCTTGGCTTTCGCGCAGTAGAAGTCCTTGGTGGCCTTCCAGTAGGCCTTCTTCCAGGCCCGGTCGGCGATCCGGCCGTCCGACTCGGCCGGCAGGTCGAGGCCGGTGGGTCGGCCCAGGCCGTAGGCCTTGGCCATCTCGGTGAACGGGTCCTTGGCCTTCTTCTTCGGGGTCAGGCCGCCCATCCGCAGCCAGGTCTCGTAGGCGAACTTGTAGAACACCGTGTCGCAGGAGACCTGGATCGCGCGCAGCATCGAGATCGTGCCGTAGCCCTGCGACTCGTAGTTCGCCTTCGGCGAGCCGCCGATCGAGTACGACGACGGGCACGGGTACGACGCGTCGACCGAGTAGCCGGCCTTCACCGCCGCCGGGAGCGAGACGGCCTTGAAGGTCGAGGCCGGAGCGAACTCGCCCTGGAAGGCCCGCGACTGGTTCGGGTAGTTGTTCTTCTTGCTGGTGATGGACTTGTAGTCCTTGCTGCTGATGCCACCGACCCAGATGTTCGGGTCGTACGTCGGCCAGCTCGCCATCGCGACGATGCCGCCGGTCCGGACGTCCATGACGACCACGGCCCCGGAGTCGGCCTTGTGCTTCGCGAAGCCCTTGTTGATGTCACCGGTGTGGCGGGCACGCATGATGGCGGCCTTGAGCTGCCTCTCGGCCTCGGCCTGGACCTTGGCGTCGATGGTCGTGACCAGGTAGTTGCCGGGGGTCGGCTGGGTCTCGGAGAGCACGCCGCTCACGCCGCCCTGGTGGTCGACCGTCAGGGTCTTCACCCCGGGCGTGCCGCGCAGGTCCTCGTCGTACTCGCGTTCGAGACCGGCCCGGCCGATCAGGTCGGTGCGCTGGAGCACGGTCTCGGAGCGGGCACCGGCGGCAGCACCCGCCACCTTGCGGGCGGCCAGCTCCTCGTCGGTGACCGGGCCCAGGTAGCCGAGCTCGTGCGCGGCGTTGGCGCGCAGCGGCTGGGGGTACTCGCGCACCGAGCTGAGCTCGGCGCTGACGCCCGGGAAGTCCTCGCGCCGCTCCATGATCTGCAGGGCCATCGCGGTGCTGGCCTCGTCCGTGACCGGGATGGGCTGGTACGGCGACCCGTTGAAGCAGCGCGGCGCGGGCGGCGCCCCCTCGCTGCCACAGAGGCGGGTCCGCTCCCACACGTCCTGGAACGGCTCGCCGATCACCTTCGCCACCTTGGCGACGAGCTCGCGGCCGCCGTCGCGCTGGCGCAGCATCGCGGTACGGCTGATCGACACCACCAGCGCGGTGCGGTTGCGCGCCAGCGGGCGTCCGCGGGCGTCGAGGATCATGCCGCGCGCGGCGGGCGTGACGATCGAGCGGGTGCCGTTCTCGGCAGCGGCCGACTTGTAGTTCTCCGAGGCCACCACCTGGAGGTACCAGAGCCGGCCGAGGAGTGTCGCCAGCAGCGACAGCACCAGCAGCTGGAGGACGACCAGCCGCAGCCGGCTGCGCTCGCTCATCTCGTGGCCCCGGCGAAGGCTTCGGTGTCCGGCTCGACCCGGCTCGCGACGGCGAGCACCCCGGGGACCACGAAGGCGCTGAGCACCACGTCATAGAGCACCGCGGTGGGCAGCAGGTCGGTGACCGCCCCCCAGGTGATGTTCGGATCGTCCATCAGTGCGCCGAGACCGGCGTAGAGCAGCACGGACGCCGCACCGGCGGCGCCGACCACGACGAGCGGCACGAACGCGGACCGCCGGGTCTCCCCGCGGGCGGCCCCAGCGAGGTAGCCGACCAGGGTCAGGACCAGCGCCCACCGGCCGACCTCGTGGTCGGCGGGCGGGACGAGGTCAGCTGCCAGCCCGGCGCCGAAGCCCACGCCCAGGCCGAAGGCCGGCCCGTAGGCCAGGGCCAGCGCGAGGACCACCAGCAGCAGCAGGTCGGGCGTCGCACCGGGGAGCCGGAGCCGGGCCAGGAGCGTCACCTGCACGGCCAGCGCCACCACCACCAGCAGCGCGGCCAGCAGCACGCGAGCGGGCGGCATCAGCCGGACCCGGACGGCTGGGGCGTCGCGGTGACGGTCACCGTGACCGTGGGCCGCGGGGTAGCGGCCGGCCTGGGCGGGAGCACCGCGTCGCGCGGGTCCTTGCGCGGCGGCTGGACGACGACACCCACCAGGTCGAGCGAGGTGAAGTCGACGTACGGCGAGACGACGGCGGTGCGGGTCTGCGAGCCCGGCGAGCCGCTCACGGTGACGACGCGTCCGACCGGCACCCCGGGGACGTACGGAGTGTCGCCCTGCGACCCGAAGGTGACCAGCCGGTCGCCCGGCGCCACGCTGGACTGGCCGTCGAGCAGCCGCAGGTCGAGGTCACCCTGGTCGCGGATGCCCTGACCGGTCGTGAAGCCGACCTCCAGCGAGGCCTCCAGCCGCACCCCCACCGACGACTCCGGGTCGACGGCGAGCAGCACCGTGGAGGTCGTCGGACCGACTGTCTTGACCCGCCCGACCAGGCCGTCACCGTCCAGGACGGTCAGGTCGGGGCGGATGCCGTCGCGAGAGCCGGCATCGAGGGTGACGGTCCACGAGAACGTCTGGGCGGCTCCGATGGCGATGACCCTGGCCGGCACGATCCGGTACTGCCCGGCACCGGCGACCCTGAGCAGGTCGTCGAGCTCCTGGCCCCGCGCGCGGTCCAGCGCCCCGGTCCGCAGCCGGCGGCGGAGCTCCTTGTTCTGCCGGTCGAGCCGGGCCGCCTCGTCCCGGCCGTTGCCGAGCCCGCTCACCCCGTCGACGGCGTCCGACACCGGCTTCGCGATCGCCGCCGCCACCCGCTCCACCGGCCCGAAGAGCGCGGCGGCGAAGGACCGGACGCCGTTGAGCGGCGAGTCCTCCCCGCCGCGGTAGTCGATGGTGATGAGGCTGACCGAGGTGACGAGGAGCAGCGCCAGCAGCACCCGGGTGCGCCGGGTGTCGTTCATCTCGCGCCGCGCGGAGACATCGCGGCGATCACTCGGGTCGTGCTCCTTCTCCGCTCGTCCCTCGCTCCGGGCGTCGCACCGACTAGTGCCGCGGCTCGGAGATCAGCACCTGCTGCAGCGCCTCGAACTCCTCCACGCACTTGCCGGATCCCATCGCGACCGAGTCGAGCGGACGCTCGGTGAGGTGGATCGGCATGCCGGTCTCGTGCCGGAGCCGCTCGTCGAGGCCCTTGAGCAGGGCGCCGCCGCCGGTGATGACGATGCCGCGGTCCATGATGTCGCCGGACAGCTCGGGCGGGCACTTGTCGAGGGTGGTCTTCACCGCGTCGACGATGGAGTTGACCGGCTCCTCGATGGCCTTCCGGATCTCCTCGGCGCTCACGACGATCGTCTTGGGCAGGCCCGAGACCAGGTCGCGGCCGCGGATCTCCGCGTGCGGCTCGTCGGGAGAGGGGAACGCCGACCCGATGGCCATCTTGATCTCTTCCGCGGTGCGCTCGCCCAGCATGAGCGAGTACTCCTTCTTCACGTACGTGATGATCGCCTGGTCCAGCTCGTCGCCGCCGGTGCGGATCGACTGGCTGGTGACGATGCCACCGAGGGAGATGACCGCGACCTCGGTGGTGCCGCCGCCGATGTCGACGACCATGTTGCCGGTGGGCTCGTGCACGGGCAGCCCGGCACCGATCGCGGCGGCCATCGGCTCCTCGATGATGTAGACCTTGCGCGCGCCGGCGGCGTACCCCGCGTCCTTGACCGCGCGCTGCTCGACCCCGGTGATGCCGCTCGGGACGCAGACGACGATGCGCGGCTTCGCCAGGTGGCGCCTACGGTGCACCTTCTGGATGAAGTAGCGCAGCATCCGCTCGGTCGTGTCGAAGTCGGCGATCACGCCGTCCTTGAGCGGCCGGATGGCCACGATGTTGCCGGGTGTGCGGCCGATCATCTTCTTGGCCTCGGCACCCACCGCGAGGATCCCGCCGGTGTTGGTGTTGATCGCCACGACCGAGGGCTCGTTGAGGACGATCCCCTTGCCCCGGACGTAGACCAGGGTGTTGGCGGTCCCGAGGTCGACGGCCATGTCGCGGCCGATGAAAGACAGGTTGTTACCCATGCGGGGGGCCTTCCCGAGTAGCCGCCGGTGGTGCGTCACGCGTCGTTCGACTCTATCGGCGCGGCAGGGCAAGAACCTGACGCCGCGCGCGGCATGGGCCCGCGATCCGTGTCACAACTTCGGAAAGTTGCCTGCCGCGGGAGCCTCAGAGGTGCGGGAAGAAGATCGAGATCTCCCGGGCCGCCGACTCGGTGGAGTCCGAGGCGTGCACCAGGTTCTCCCGGTTGGACAGCGACAGGTCGCCCCGGATGGTGCCCGCCGCAGCCGCTCTGCCGTCGGTGGCGCCGTTCAGGCCGCGGACCACCGCGACCGCCTGGTCGCCCTCGAGGACCATCGCGACCAGCGGGCCCGAGGTGATGAACTCCCGAAGGGGCGGGTACCAGGGCTGCTCGACGTGCTCGGCGTAGTGGCGGTCGGCGGTCTCGCCGTCGATCCGCCGCTGGTCCAGCTCGACGACGACCAGTCCCTTGCGCTCGAAGCGCCCGAGCACCTCTCCGACCAGGCCGCGGCGGACGGCGTCGGGCTTGATCAGGACAAGGGTGCGCTCGCTCGGCTCGGTCACGGGCAGGGACCCTACCGGGGGTCGCCGGCGCGCTCGCCACCGTCGCCGGCGTCGCCGGCCGCGGCCGCCCTCGCGGCGTCCAGCCGCTCGACCTTGCGGCCGAGGTGCATGGCGAGGAACCAGAGCCCGCCGAACAGCAGGCCGAGGAAGAACATCACCGGCACGACCAGCCCGGACGCCACGAGCGCCACCTGGAGACCGGAGGCGACCGCGAAGGCCCATCGGTGCCGGAGCAGGCCGGCGAGCACCAGGCACAGGACCGCTCCCACGCCCCCGACCGTCCAGAGCGTCGCGTGGTCGACGTCGGAGAGGGCAAGCGCCACCAGCGTGGCGAAGAAGACGACCAGCCCTTCGAAGACGAGGACCGCGGCACAGATGCCCCTCATCAGCGCGAGCGGCGCAGCAGCAGCGTGCGGGCGGCGCCGACCGTGACCACCGAGCCGGTGACGAGGACCCCGGCCCCAGCGAGGTCACCGTCCTCCTCGGCCAGCGTGACCGCCGAGTCGATCGCGTCGTCCAGCCGCGGCGTGACCTCGACCCGGTCCGGCCCGAAGACCTCCACTGCCAGCGCCGCCAGCTCGTCGGCCGGCATCGCACGGTCCGAGGCGGCCTCGGTGACCACGAGCTCGGCCAGCACCGGCTCGAACGCCTCCAGCATCCCGCGGACGTCCTTGTCGGCCATCGCGCCGAAGACGCCGACGAGCCGGGTGAAGCCGAAGGACTCCTCCAGCGCAGCGGCGGTGGCGCGTGCGCCGGCCGGGTTGTGGGCGGCGTCGAGGACGACCGTCGGCGAGCTGCGGATCACCTCGAGCCGGCCGGGCGAGGTCGCGGCAGCGAAGCCGGACCGGACGATGTCGACGTCGAGCCGCCCGCGCTCTCCCGTGGCGCCGCCGAGGAACGCCTCGACCGCCGCCAGCGCGACGGCGGCGTTGTGCGCCTGGTGCGCGCCGTGCAGCGGCAGGAACACGTGGTCGTACTCCCCCGCGAGACCGCGCAGGGCGAGCAGCTGGCCGCCGACCGCGACCGTCCGCGAGTGGACACCGAACTCCAGCCCCTCGCGGGCAACGATCGCGTCGACCTCCACGGAGCGACGCAGCAGCACCTCGGCCGCCTCGACCGGCTGCTGGGCGAGCACGCCGTACGAGCCGGGCTTCAGGATGCCGGCCTTCTGGCCGGCGATCTCCTCGATCGTGCGGCCGAGCCAGCGGGTGTGGTCGACCGCGATCGGCGTGACGACGGCGACCTGGGCGTCGGCGACGTTGGTGCTGTCCCACGTGCCGCCGAGGCCGACCTCGACCACCGCGACGTCCACCGGAGCGTCGGCGAACGCGGCGAACCCCATCGCCGTGAGCACCTCGAAGAACGACAGCCGGTGCCGCTGCTGGGCGTCCACCAGGTCGAGGTAGGGCGCCACGTCGTCGTAGGTCGCGAGGAAGCGCTCGATGTCGATGGAAGCGCCGTCGAAGGCGATCCGTTCACGCATCGACTGCAGGTGCGGGCTGGTGAACAGCCCGGTGTGCAGGCCGAACTCGCGCAGCAGGGTCTCGATCATGCGGGCGGTCGAGGTCTTGCCGTTCGTGCCGGCCACCTGGATGACCGGAGCCGACTGCTGCGGGTTGCCGAGGAGGTCCAGCAGGGCGCTCACCCGGTCCAGCGTCGGGTCGATGTCGTGCTCCGGGGACCTCGCGAGGATCTCCTGCTCGACGGCGGCGACCCGCGCCGCCAGTGCAGCTGCCTGCTCTCGGCCCTCGGTCGCGCTCACCCGGCGAGTGTAGGGAGCAGGGTGGGGACGACTCCGGCCCCGCCGGGCAGTGGGCGGAAACCGGGTGGTCCCGCGCCCGTAGGCTTTCGGGCATGGACCAGCAGACCCAGGCCCCCGCAGCCCCGACGTCGGTGCCCGACAAGCCGACCGTCGACGGCCTCGATGAGCGCTGGGCGCAGGTATGGCAGGACGAGGGCACCTACCTCTTCGACCGGACCAAGACCCGCGAGCAGGTCTTCTCCATCGACACTCCGCCGCCCACCGTGAGCGGCACCCTGCACGTCGGCCACGTCTTCTCCTACACCCACACCGACGTCATCGCCCGGTTCCAGCGCATGCGCGGCCGCGAGGTCTTCTACCCGATGGGCTGGGACGACAACGGCCTGCCGACCGAGCGCCGGGTGCAGCTGACCTACGGCGTGCGGGTCGACCCCGAGCTGCCCTACGACCCCGACTTCAGCACGCCCGAGAAGCCGGACCCCAAGAGGCAGGTGCCGGTCTCGCGACGCAACTTCGTCGAGCTGTGCGAGCGCTGGTCGGAGGAGACCGAGCAGCTCTACGAGTCGCTGTGGCGCCGGCTCGGGCTCTCCGTCGACTGGACCCAGAAGTACACGACGATCAGCGCGACCTCGATCACGGCCGCCCAGCGGGGGTTCCTGCGCAACCTCGCGCGCGGCGAGGCCTACCAGGCAGAGGCTCCCGGTCTCTGGGACGTCACCTACCAGACCGCCGTCGCCCAGGCCGAGCTCGAGGCGCGGGAGTACCCCGGCCACTTCCACCGCATCGCGTTCCATCCCACGACGGGCCCCGCCGGGCCGGTGTGGATCGAGACCACCCGACCCGAGCTGGTCCCCGCGGTGGTGGCGCTGGTCGCGCACCCGGACGACGAGCGGTACCGGTCGATGTTCGGCAGCACGGTCCGCTCCCCACTGTTCGGCGTCGAGGTGCCGGTGCTCGCGCACGCGGCGGCCGAGCCCGACAAGGGCGCCGGGATCGCGATGGTCTGCACCTTCGGCGACCTCACCGACGTGCTGTGGTGGCGCGAGCTCGACCTCCCGGTGCGCTCGGTGGTGGGCCGGGACGGCCGGTTGCTCCGCGACACCCCGCCCTGGTTGGCCGCCGAGCCGGCAGCGTCGGTCTACGGCGGGCTGGCCGGCAAGACCACGTTCTCGGCCCGCGAGGCCGTCGTCGCGGCGCTGCGCGAGTCGGGCGACCTGGACGGCGAGCCGACCCCGACCCAGCGGATGGCCAACTTCTACGAGAACGGCGACAAGCCGCTCGAGATCGTCACCAGCCGCCAGTGGTACATCCGCAACGGCGGTCGCGACGAGGCCCTGCGGGAGACCTTCCTGGCCCGAGGGCGCGAGCTCGACTGGGTGCCGGGCTTCATGAAGCAGCGTTACGACAACTGGGTGGGCGGCCTCAACGGCGACTGGCTGATCAGCCGGCAGCGGTTCTCCGGTGTGCCGTTCCCCGTCTGGTACCCGCTCGACGCCGAGGGCGAGATCGTCCACGACCGGCCCCTGCTGCCGCGCGAGGACCAGCTGCCGGTCGACCCCGCGTCGCAGGCTCCCGACGGATACACCGAGGACCAGCGCGACCGGCCGGGGGGCTTCACCCGCGATCCCGACATCATGGACACCTGGGCGACGTCGTCCCTGTCGCCGCTGATCGTCTGCGGCTGGGAGCGCGACCCGGACCTGTTCGCGCGCACCTTCCCGATGGACATGCGCCCGCAGGCGCACGAGATCATCCGGACCTGGCTGTTCGCGACCGTGGTGCGCAGCCATTACGAGGTGGACGGGCTGCCGTGGCGCACCGTCGCCATCTCGGGCATCGTGGCCGACCCGAAGCGGCAGAAGATGTCGAAGTCCAAGGGCAACGCCGTCGACCCGCTCGCGATCCTGGAGACCTACGGCCCGGACGCCGTCCGCTGGCGCGCCGCGGGTGCCCGGCCCGGCACCGACAGCCCGTTCGACGAGGCACAGATGAAGATCGGTCGCCGCCTCGCGATCAAGATCCTCAACGCCAGCAAGTTCGCGCTCCAGGCCGGCGCGCAGGAGCGCCCCGACCGGATCACCGACCCGCTGGACCGGTCCTTGCTCGCCACCCTCGCCGAGGTGGTCCGGGAGGCGACCGCCGCCCTGGACTCGTACGAGTACACCCGCGCGCTCGAGCTGACCGAGACGTTCTTCTGGACCTTCTGCGACGACTACCTCGAGCTGGTCAAGGACCGGGCCTACGGCGGCCGGGGCGAGGCCCTCGCGGACTCGGCGCGGGCGACGCTCGCGGCAGCCCTGTCGGTGCAGCTACGGCTGTTCGCGCCGTTCCTGCCGTTCGTCACCGAGGAGGTCTGGTCGTGGTGGCAGGACGGCTCGGTGCACCGCGCCGAGTGGCCCGCCCCGGAGCAGCTCGCCGCCCTCGCCGGTGCCGGTGACGCCGGCGTCCTGGCCGACACCTCGGTGGTGCTCGGGGCACTGCGCAAGGCGAAGTCGGAGGCCAAGACCTCCATGCGCACGGAGGTCGCCTCGGCCACCGTCACCGGCCCGGCCGAGGCTCTGGACCGCGTCCGGCTGGCCGCTGCGGACCTGCAGGCCACCGGCCGGGTCGGCGAGCTCGCCTTCTCCCCCTCCGGCGACGCCCTGGGCGCGGCCGTCGTCCTCTGACCGTCCCCGTGGACGACGCACCCCGTGATCATGAAGGTTTCGCCGGGATCTATCCCGGACCCTTTTCATGATCACGGGGACTACGAGGATCAGGCCGACTTCTCGCGGCGCTCGCGCTTGGGCGTCTCGCGGGGCACCAGCGTCGGGTTGACGTGCTCGAGCACGACCTCCCGGCTGATGACGACCTTCGCGACGTCCTTGCGCGAGGGCACCTCGTACATCACGGAGAGCAGTACCTCTTCCATGATCGCCCGCAGACCACGGGCGCCGGTGCCACGCAGGATGGCCTGGTCAGCCACCGCCTCGAGCGCATCGTCGGTGAACTCGAGCTCGACGCCGTCGAGCTCGAAGAGCTTCTCGTACTGCTTGACCAGGGCGTTGCGCGGCTCGTTCAGGATGCGCACCAGTGCGTCCTGGTCGAGGTTGCGCACGTTGGTGATCACCGGCAGCCGGCCGATGAACTCCGGGATCATGCCGAACTTCAGCAGGTCCTCGGGGAGCACGTCGCCGAACACGTCGGCGGCATCGCGGTCGGCCTTGGAGTGCAGGGTCGCACCGAAACCGAGGCCCTTGCGGCCGATCCGGCTCTCGACGATCTTCTCCAGCCCGGAGAACGCCCCACCGACGATGAACAGCACGTTCGTCGTGTCGATCTGGATGAACTCCTGGTGCGGGTGCTTGCGACCGCCCTGGGGCGGCACCGACGCGGTGGTCCCCTCGAGGATCTTCAGCAGCGCCTGCTGCACGCCCTCGCCGGAGACGTCACGCGTGATCGACGGGTTCTCGCTCTTGCGGGCGATCTTGTCGACCTCGTCGATGTAGATGATGCCGGTCTCGGCCTTCTTGACGTCGTAGTCCGCGGCCTGGATCAGCTTGAGGAGGATGTTCTCGACGTCCTCGCCGACGTAGCCGGCCTCCGTGAGCGCGGTCGCGTCGGCGATGGCGAACGGGACGTTGAGCATCCGGGCGAGCGTCTGGGCGAGGTGCGTCTTGCCGCAGCCGGTCGGCCCGATGAGCAGGATGTTGGACTTCGCCAGCTCGACGTGGTCGTCACGACCGGGCTTGCCGGACTCACCGGCCTGCACCCGCTTGTAGTGGTTGTAGACCGCGACGGCGAGCGCCTTCTTGGCGACGTCCTGCCCGACGACGTACGAGTCGAGGAACTCGCAGATCTCCATCGGCTTGGGGAGCTCTTCCCACTTGAGGTCCGAGCTCTCGGAGAGCTCCTCCTCGATGATCTCGTTGCAGAGGTCGATGCACTCGTCGCAGATGTAGACGCCGGGGCCGGCGATGAGCTTCTTGACCTGCTTCTGGCTCTTCCCGCAGAACGAGCACTTGAGCAGGTCACCACCGTCACCGATGCGCGCCACGCGTCAGCCTCTCCCTCTGCCAGGCCCGGCCGGTCGACCGGATCGTGTCTGCCCGACGGTACCCCGGTGGGGCCGTCAGCGCCTCCATTCCGCGCCGGGTCGGCGTGGACGGGCGAGTCGCCCGGGGCCGCCCCTCAGGGCCGCCACCGGGCGAGGTCTCAGCCCCCGCGGGTGGTGAGCACCCGGTCGACCAGGCCGTACTCGACGGCCTCCTCGGCAGTGAGGATCTTGTCGCGCTCGATGTCGACCTGCACCTGCTCGGGCGTCTTGTTCGAGTGCTTGGCGATCATCTCCTCGAGCAGGGTGCGCATCCGCAGGACCTCGCGGGCCTGGATCTCGACGTCGGAGGCCTGGCCGCCGCCCTCGGTGGAGGGCTGGTGGATGAGGATCCGTGAGTTGGCCAGCGCGAACCGCTTGCCCGGAGCACCGGCAGCGAGGATGACCGCCGCCGCCGAGGCCGCCTGCCCGAGGCAGGTGGTCTGGATCTCGGGCCGGACGAACTGCATCGTGTCGTAGATCGCGGTGAGCGCCGTGAAGGAACCACCGGGCGAGTTGATGTAGATCGAGATGTCACGGTCGGGGTCGGCCGACTCCAGCGTGAGCAGCTGCGCCATCACGTCGTTGGCGACCGTGTCGTCGATGCCCTGCCCGAGGAAGATGATCCGCTCCTCGAAGAGCTTCTGGTACGGGTTCTTCTCGACCAGGCCGTAGGACGTCCGCTCGACCACCGCCGGGAGGACGTAGCGCGAGGTGGGGGTGTAGAGGTCGCTCATCTGGGCTCGGTCTCCTCGCGGGCCGCCGACGGGTGGGGGGAGGGTGCCGCTCATGCCGTGCCGCCCTTGTCGGCGACCTGACCGGCGCTCGAGACGACCTGGTCGACCAGGCCGTAGTCCTTGGCCTCGTCGGCCGTGAACCAGCGGTCGCGGTCGGAGTCGCGCTCGATCTGGTCCACCGGCTGCGAGGTGTGCTGCGCGATGAGCTCGGCCATCTTCTTCTTGGTGTACAGCATCTGCTCGGCCTGGATCCGGATGTCGGACGCCGTGCCCCCGAGGCCGCCGGAGGGCTGGTGCATCATGATCCGCGAGTGCGGGAGGGCGTAGCGCTTGCCCGGGGTGCCGGCGCAGAGCAGGAACTGCCCCATGGACGCGGCGAGGCCCATCGAGACCGTCGCGACGTCGTTGGTCACCCACTGCATCGTGTCGTAGATCGCCATGCCCGCCGAGACGGATCCGCCCGGGGAGTTGATGTACAGCCAGATGTCCTTGTCGGGGTCGTCGGCGGCCAGCAGCAGCAGCTGCGCGCAGATGGCGTTGGCGTTGGAGTCCTCGACCACGGAGCCCAGGAAGATGATGCGCTCCCGCAGCAGGCGGTTGTAGACCTGGTCGTCGAGGCCCATCCCCTGCGGCTGGGGGGAACGCCCCTGCGGGCTCTCGGGGCCGGGGGTGATCAGCCCCTTGATCTGGTCCGTCACGTCGGGCTCACCTGTCTCGTCTGGTCGGGCTCGACCGGTGTGCTCCACCGGTCACTGATGCCGACACTAACGCGGCGCCTGGACACGTAAGTCCCCGCCCGGCGGGTGTTCGCTGACGGCGCACGGCCCTCACCCGGACAGCGGAAGGGCCCCGGCCGGGGTGCGGCGGGGCCCTCCGGGCGGACGGTCTGCTCAGTCGTGGTCGTGGCCGGTGTGGTCGATCACATCGGGCTCGTCGGCCGGCGCGTCCTCGCGCAACGCCTCGAGGTCGACCTCGCGGCCCGACTCGTCGGAGACCTTGGCGCGCTCGAGCACGAGGGCCAGCGCCTTGCCGCGCACGACCTCGCTCACGAGCATCGGCACCTGGCCGGCCTGCACGACCTGCTGGACGAACTGGTCCGGGCTCATGCCGTAGCGCGCCGCGGTCCGCACCAGGTGCTCGGTGAGCTCCTGCTCGTTGACCGACAGCTGCTCCTTCTCGACGATCTTCTCCAGCACGAACTGCGCGGTCATCGCGTCGCGGGTGCTCTTGAGCAGCTCGGCGTCGAACTCGTCCTCGGTCTGGCCCTCGGCCGCGAAGAAGTCGTCCCTGCTCATGCCGGCTTGCTCGAGCTGGTGGCCCAGCGAGTGGTTGCGTGCGTCGATCTCGGCCTTGACGACGCCCTCGGGCAGGGGCAGGTCGAGCGAGTCGAGCAGCTTCTCGAGGACCCGGTCGCGGGCCTGCACGCCCTGCTGCACCTTCTTCATGTTCTCGACCCGGCTGCGGATGTCGGCGCGCAGCTCGTCGAGGCTGTCGAACTCGCTCGCGGTCTGCGCGAAGTCGTCGTCCAGCGGCGGGAGCTCGCGCTCCTTCACCGACTTCACCTCGACCGTGACGGTCGCCTCCTCGCCGGCGTGGTCGCCGCCGACGAGCGTGGTCGTGAAGTCGCGGGTCTCCCCGGCGGTCAGGCCGATGACCGCGTCGTCGAGGCCCTCGAGCAGGGCGCCACCGCCGACCTGGTAGCTCAGGCCCTTGGCGGTGAGGTCCGGCACGGCCTCGCCGCCGACGACGGCGGCGAGGTCGATCGAGAGGAAGTCGCCGTCGGCGACCGCGCGGTCGACCCCGGTCAGGGTGCCGAACCGGGCGCGCAGCCCGTCGAGCTGCTCGACGATCTCGTCGTCGGTGACCTCCGCGTCGTCGACCGTGACCTCGAGGCCGTCGTACTGCGGCACGTCGAACTCGGGACGGACGTCGACCTCGGCGGTGAAGGTCAGGTGCTCGCCGTCAGCGAGCTCGGTGACGTCGACGTCGGGCTGGCCGATGACCTTGACGTCGTTGGCCTCGACGGCGTCGCCGTAGAACTTCGGCAGCGCGTCGTTGACGGCCTCCTCGAGCACCATCTCGCGGCCGAACCGCTGGTCGATGACCCGCGGTGGCACCTTGCCCTTGCGGAAGCCGGGGATGGTGACCTGCGAACCGATCTTGCGGTAGGCGGCGTCCAGGCTCGGCTTGAGCTCCTCGAACGGCACCTCCACGGTCAGCTTGACCCGCGTGGGGTTCAGGGTCTCGAGATCGCTCTTCACGGTCTTGGGGCTCCTCAGGGGCATACGGACGTGCGTCGGACGACTCGGTGCGGGGGCTCGCGCGGCGGGCACCTGCAGGTGTGTGATGGTCGGGGCGGGGAGACTCGAACTCCCGATCTCCTGCCCCCAAAGCAGGCGCGCTAGCCACTACGCTACGCCCCGCAGCGCTCCTGGCATCCTAGAGCCAGGGCCCCCTGCGCGCGAAACGCGGCGGGGCGCACGCGGGTGTAGCTCAATGGCAGAGCTCCAGCCTTCCAAGCTGGTCATGCGGGTTCGATTCCCGTCACCCGCTCCACGAACGATCAGCGAGAAGTGGGAAGTGGACCGGCGAGGTGGCGCACCATGCCGCGCGGACCCGGTCCACCACGGCCCGGGTTCAGTCCCGCCAGATCAGGACGACCGCACGATCGTCGTTGACCGCGGCGGCTACCCGGTCGAGGAGCCGCTTGGCGCCGTGCCGGAAGCCCTTGGTGACCAGCCGCTCGGCCTCGCCGAGCAGCTTGTCGATGCCGACCGCGATGTCCTGGCCGGGCTTCTCGATCAGACCGTCGGTGAACAGCAGGAGCGCGTCGCCGCGGTCCAGCCGGCCGCGCTCGGACACGAACTTCGCGTCCGGGAAGATCCCCAGCAGGGGGCCTTCGCTGGACTCGCTGATCCGCCAGCGGCCGGACCCGGCGGAGAACTGCACGGCGGGCGGGTGGCCGGCCACCGACACGACGTACTCGCCGGACGTGAGGTCGATCATCACGTGGGCGACCGTCGCGAAGCCCTCCTCCCACTGCTGCCGGAGCAGGAAACGGTTGGTCGCGGGGAGGAACTCCTCGTGCGTCACGGAGCCCAGCAGGCCGCCGAAGGCACCGGACAGGAGCAGCGCCCGGGTGCCGGCGTCGACCCCCTTGCCGGACACGTCGACCAGGGCCACCTCGAGCTGGCTGCCGTCGTCGGACCGCGTCGCCACCAGGAAGTCGCCGGAGAACGACGCCCCGCCTGCCGAGCGCAGGACGATCTCCGCCGACCAGCCCTCGGGGAGGCCCGGCATCTCCCCCTGTGCGACGAGCCGGTCGCGCAGGTCGACGAGCATCGAGTCGCCACGGGTGCCCTGGACCCCGAGCCGGCCGCGGGACCGGGCGAGCAGGTGGACGATCGCGGCCGTCGCCATGACGACCAGCACCGCGCCGGGCGACACACGCGGTGCCGACGAGCGCAGGATCTCGAGCAGCAGGACCGTGCCGACCACGAGGTCCAGCAGCAGCAGGCTGCGCACCGTCAGCAGGAAGCCGCCGGCGAGCACCACGACCGCGAGCGAGGCGAGCGGGAACCACGTGCGGTCGAGGAGGAAGAGGCCCCCGAGCCCGACGGCGCAGAGCGAGAGCGAGCCGAGCGCGAAGGCGTCGGAGTGCAGCACGTGGCGGCGGACCCAGGTGGACACCCACCACCAGGTCGCGCGCCCACCACGCCGGCGGCGTGACCGCGTCCCCACCATGACGACGACAGTACCGAGGGTCACGAGCGGTGACGCGCACTACCGGGGAACGCGCGCTGCCCTGCCCTGTCGCGTACCAGGACGATTGCTGTGGCCGGGGGCGAACCGGGTCTGGTAGTCCTGTCGCATGAGCGATCAGCGCACGTCGGACGGCAGGCGCTGGCCGGTCCGCACCCTGGCGGGCCCGGACTGGGAGGCCTTCAACGAGGTCGACTCGCACGCCTTCGGCACCACGATGCCGTCCGAGGTGATGGAGTCCGAGCGCGCCTTCTTCGGTGAGGGCCGCGACATCGGTGCCTACGACGGCGAGGTGCTGATCGGTATCGCCACCGCCTACCCGATGCACCTGACGGTCCCGGGCGGTGCCGTGCCGACCGCGGGGGTCAGCTGGGTCGGGGTCCTGCCCACCCACCGTCGCCGAGGGGTGCTGAGCGCCCTGATGGGATCGCAGCTCGACGCGCTGCACGAGAGCGGACGCGAGCCGCTCGCGGTGCTCTGGGCGTCCGAACCACAGATCTACGGCCGGTTCGGCTACGGCCTGGCGACCCGGCACTGGTCGGGCAGCGTCCCGCGGAGCGCGTCGGCCCTGCTCCCCGACGTCCCGGCCGACGCCGGCCTGCGGCTGCGCCTGGTCGCCACCGACGACTGGGCGGTCACCGCACCCGTCTACGACGCCGTCGCCGCCACCCGCCCGGGCATGTTCGCCCGCGACGAGCGCTGGTGGGCCCGAGCGGTGCGCGACCTCCCGTCGATGCGCGAGGGCCGCTCGGCACTGCGCTGCGTCGTCGTCGAGGACGGCGACGGCGTCCGCGGCTACGCCCGCTACGGCACCAAGCAGTCCTTCGGCGAGGACTTCGGCCAGGGGAAGGTGCTGGTGCGTGAGGTGCTGGCCACCGATGCGGCGGCTCTCGCCACGCTGTACCGCTACCTGTTCGACCTCGACCTGATGGGCAGCACCGAGCTGTGGAACCTGCCGGTCGACGACCCGCTCCCGCACTGGCTCACGAACCCGCGTCGGGCGAAGCTCGAGACCGGTGACGCGCTGTACGTGCGGCTGGTCGACGTCGATGCCGCGCTGACGGCACGCACGTACTCCTCGGACGTCGACCTGGTGCTGGACGTGGCCGACGCGCGCTGCCCGTGGAACGCCGGCCGCTGGCGGCTCACGGGCGGCCCGGGCGGCGCTACCTGCACCCGCACCGACGACCCGGCCGACCTCACCATGGACGTGCGCGAGCTCGGGGCCGCCTACCTGGGCAGCACGTCACTGGTGGAGCTGGCCGCCGCCGGCCGGGTGCGCGGCTCGGCGACGACGTTGCAGGCAGCCACGACCGCCTTCGCGCACTCCCCCGCAGCCTGGTGCCCGGTGGTGTTCTGAGCCCGAGATCAGGCCAGGGCTCAGGCCAGGGCGGGCGGCCCGGGCAGCTCCGGCAGGTCGCCGGTCCGCTCGAAGCCGGCGATCATGTCGATCCGCCGCACGTGCCGCGGGTCACCGCTGAACGGCGTCGACACGAAGCGCTCCACCAGCCGGGCCGCCTCGTCGAGCGAGTGCATCCGGGCTCCCACGGCCACGACGTTCGCGTCGTTGTGCTCGCGTCCCAGGGAGGCGGTGTCGTCGTTCCACGCCAGGGCGGCCCGCACGCCGGGCACCTTGTTGGCGGCGATCGCCTCGCCGTTGCCGGACCCGCCGATCACGACGCCGAGGCTGCCGCCGTCGTTGACGACCGCGGCCGCTGCCCGCAGGACGTACGGCGGGTAGTCGTCGACCGGGTCGTACTCCACCGGCCCGTGGTCGACCACCTCGTAGCCGAGCCGGCCGAGGGCGTCGGACAGGTGGGCCTTGAGCTCGAAGCCGGCGTGGTCGGAGCCGAGGTGCACGCGCATGCAGCGCAGTCTGGCAGGACCGGGCCGTGACGCGCTGCCTCGGTCTGGACGGCGCCCGCGGCGGCTGGGCGGGGGCGCTGGTCGAGGACGGCCACGTCACGTGGCTCCGGTTCGGCCACGTCTCGCAGGCGCTGGCGCTGGACGTCGATGCCCTCGGGATCGACATGCCGATCGGCCTCCCGGCGCGGGGCCGTCGGTCGTGCGACCTCGCGGCGAAGCGGCTGCTCGGCCGGGCGCACCCGCGGGTGTTCCTCACGCCGCCGCGCGGTGTCCTCGCCGCCACGTCCTACGCCGACGCGAACCGCCGCCACCGCGAGCTCGTCGACGGGCTGGGGCTCTCGGTGCAGACATGGCACCTGGTGCCGAAGATCCTGGAGGTCGACGACGTCGCCGACGACCCCCGGCTGGTCGAGGTGCACCCCGAGCTGACGTTCCTCGAGCTGGGCGGGGAGGGACCCCTGCCGTCGAAGAAGACCACCGACGGCCGGTCCGCCCGGGTCGCGGCGCTGGCCGGCTGGCTGCCCGGGCTCACCAGCAGCGACGTGCCCGCCGGCGACGACGGGCTGGACGCCCTCGCCGTCGCGTACTCGGCGACCCGGTGGCTGTCGGGGATCGCGCGGACGCTTCCCGCGGAGCCACTGCACGACGAGCGCGACCGGCCGATGCGGATCGTGACCTGAGCCGAGGAGGTCCGACCTGAGGGATCAGGCGGGGGCGGGAGCCTCCGGCTCGAGGACGATCTCGTCAGCCCGCTGCTCCGGCACCTCGACGGTCCCGAAGGCACGGTCGTGCGGATGGTCGGCATGCCGCAGCGGCGGCACCACGTAGACCGGGTCGACGCCCACCCAGGAGCAGCTGTCGATGTCCCAGTACCCGGGTCGCACGTTGATCACAGCTCCCACATCCCCTCGGTGGCCACCATGGTGCGCCTCCGGGGGGTGCTCCGCCAGCCCTTTCGGAGACTGGGTCGCGGCCCCGACCGTCAGTCGAAGATCGGGTCCCGCGTGCGGGAGCGCTTCAGCTCGAAGAAGCCGTCGGTGCCGGCGACCAGCCGCACGCCGTCCCAGAGCCGACCGGCGGCCTCGCCACGCGGGACGGGTGAGACGACCGGTCCGAAGAACGCCACGCCCTCGACCGAGATCACCGGAGTGCCGACCTCGAAGCCGACCTGGTCCATGCCGGCGTGGTGCGACGCCTTCATCGCCTCGTCGTACGCGTCGGTGGCGATCGCGTCGGCCAGGTCCAGCGGCAGTCCGACCTCGGCGAGGGCCGCCTCGATCGTCGGGCGGTCCTGGGGGAGCTTCTCGTGGTGGAAGCGGTTGCCCAGAGCCGTGTAGAGCGGAAGTGCCACGTCGTCGCCGTGCTCCCGGACGGCTGCGGTCACGACCCGGGCCGGGCCCCACGCCTCGTCCATCATCTTCCGGTAGTCCGGCGGGAGGTCGCGGTCCTCGTTGAGGTACGCGAGGGACATCACGTGCCAGCGGACGTCCACGTCACGTACCTGCTCGACCTCCAGCACCCAACGCGACGCGATCCAGGCCCACGGGCAGATCGGGTCGAACCAGAAATCGACGGTCGCGGTCGGGGACTTCTCAGGCGCATCAACGGTACGAGTCGTCACGATCCCGACAACTTCCGGCACAGGGACGGCATTCCCGTCCGGTGCGGGCAGCGCCCCGTGCGAGGATCATCCGTCCCCCTCGTGAACGGAAGAGATCAGTCGTGCCCAGCGCTGCCGCCCGCATGAACGTCACCCGAGACGAGGCTCGGGCCCGGGCCCGGCTCGTCGACGTCTCGTCGTACGAGGTCGAGCTGGACCTCACGGTGGGCGACGTCACCTTCGGGTCCGTCACGACGGTGCGTTTCCGCGGCACCGAGCCAGGCGCCGCGACGTTCGTCGACCTGGTGGCCGACGGCGTGACCTCGATCACGCTCAACGGCCGGTCGCTCGACCCGCGGTCGGTCTACGACGGCACCCGCATCCACCTCGAGGAGCTGGCCGCCGAGAACGAGCTGACGGTGCGGGCATCCTGCCGCTACATGCACACCGGCGAGGGCCTGCACCGGTTCGTCGACCCCGTCGACAAGTCCGTCTACCTCTACACGCAGTTCCAGGTGGCCGACGCCCGACGCATGTTCACCGTCTTCGATCAGCCGGACCTCAAGGCCACCTTCGCGTTCACGGTCACGGCTCCGGACGACTGGCAGGTCGTGTCCAACGAGCCGACCCCGGAGCCGGAGCCGGGAGGTCTCGGCAACGCGACCTGGCGCTTCCCCGCCACGCCGCGTGTGTCGTCGTACATCACGGCCCTGGTGGCCGGGCCCTACCACCGGGTCGATGGCGAGTACCGAGACGGCGACCGCGTCGTGCCGATGTCGGTCTTCTGCCGCGACTCGCTCGCCGCGCACCTCGACGCCGAGGTGATCCTCGAGGAGACCCGGCAGGGCTTCGCGTTCTTCGAGGCGATGTTCGACACGCCGTACCCGTTCACGAAGTACGACCAGCTCTTCGTCCCGGAGTACAACTCCGGCGCGATGGAGAACGCCGGCTGCGTGACCCTCAACGAGGACTACGTGTTCCGGTCGCGGGTTCCCCAGGTGTCCTACGAGCGGCGGGCCATCACGATCCTCCACGAGCTCGGCCACATGTGGTTCGGCGACCTCGTGACGATGGTGTGGTGGGACGACCTGTGGCTCAACGAGTCGTTCGCCGAGTGGGTGAGCACACTTGCCGCGGCCGAGGCCACCCGGTGGACGTCGGCCTGGACGACGTTCGCCAACACCGACAAGACCTGGGCGTACCGGCAGGACCAGCTGCCGTCGACGCACCCGATCGCAGCGGAGATCAACGACCTCGAGGACGTCGAGGTCAACTTCGACGGCATCACCTACGCCAAGGGCGCGGCGGTGCTCAAGCTGCTCGCGGCCTGGGTGGGACGCGACGAGTTCGTCGAGGGACTGCGGGCCTACTTCCGCGCGTTCGCCTGGCAGAACACCACGCTGGCCGACCTGCTGGGCAAGCTCGAGGGGACCTCGGGGCGCGACCTCAAGGCCTGGTCCGCGGAGTGGCTCGAGACGGCCGGCGTCAACACGCTGCGCGCCAGCTTCGAGACCGACGGCGAGGGGCGGTTCACGGCGTTCGCGCTGGCGCAGAGCGCACCCGAGGCGTGGCCGACGCTGCGCTCGCACCGGGTCGCCATCGGGCTCTACAGCCGCACCGGCAGCGGCTTGGAGCGCGTGCACCGCGTCGAGCTGGACGCCCTCGGCTCGCGCACCGAGGTGCCGGACCTGGTCGGGCACCCGCAGCCGGACCTGATCCTGGTCAACGACGACGACCTCACCTACGCCAAGGTGCGCCTCGACGAGCGGTCGCTGCGCACCCTCACCGACTCCATCGGCGAGATCACCGAGACGCTGCCGCGCTCGCTGTGCTGGTCCGCTGCCTGGGACATGACCCGCGATGCGGAGATGTCCACGCAGGACTACGTCCTTCTGGTCCTCGCCGGAGTCCGGACCGAGACCGACAGCTCGGTGGTGCGCACGGTGCTGCGCCAGGCCGACACCGCCTGCCTGCTCTACTGCGACCCGGCGAAGCGCGACGAGACCCGTCGCGTCCTGGCCGGCGGCCTGCTGCGGCTGATGCGCGAGGCAACGCCCGGGAGCGACTCGCAGCTGCAGCTCGTGCGGGCCTTCGCGTCGGCGGCGGCCACCGACGAGCACCTCGCGGTCGTGCGCGGCCTCCTCGACGGCACCGAGACGCTCGGCAACCTCGCCGTCGACACCGACCTGCGGTGGCACCTGCTGCACCAGCTGGTGGCGGGCGGGGTCGCCGACGGCTCGGAGATCGACCGCGAGCTGGACTCGGACGACACGGCCACCGGGCGGCGGCAGGCCGCCGCAGCCCTCGCCGCGCGGCCGGACGCCGCCGCCAAGGCCGACGCGTGGGCCTCCGTCGTCGAGGGCGACGAGCTGCCCACCGTCCTCCAGGCCGCCGTCATCGGCGGCTTCGCCAAGATCGACCAGCTCGACCTGCTCCGCCCCTACGTCGACCGGTACTTCGACTCGCTGCTGAAGGTGTGGGAGGAGCGGACCAACGAGACGGCGCAGAACGTCGTGATCGGGCTGTTCCCGACGCTGCTCGCGGAGCAGGCCACCGTCGACCGGACCGACGCCTGGCTGGCCGCGCACCGCGACGCCGCGCCCGCCCTGCGCCGCCTGGTCGGCGAGGCCCGGGACGGCATCGCCCGCGCGATCCGTGCGCAGCAGCTGTCGGCGGGCTCCGCGGGGTAGGTCCGACTCTCCGTACGGTGCGCCCCTCTCCCGCCGTCGGGCGTGCGGGTCAGAGCGGGCTGTGCGCCGCTCTCCCGCCGTCGTGGTGCGGGTCAGAGCGGGCTGTGCGCCGCTCTCCCGCCGTCGGGCGTGCGGGTCAGAGCGGGCTGTCCGCCGCTCTCCCGCCGTCGAGGTGCAGGTCAGAGCGGCCGGGGAGAGGCGGCTGGCTGCTCGCCGTCCGCACCTGCACCGACCTGCACCGTGCGGCGGGTGTGGTGCTGCGGACAGGCAGTCGGTCTCACTCCGTGGACAATTCCGGGCAGAGATCCGTGCTTGGCATGGCTTGCAGGTGCTTTGCATGGCATGCACGCCATGCAAGGGACCCGTAAGCCACGCCAAGCACCGTGGCGGAGCGATTTGTCTCGACCAGCGGACAGGGACCGACGGCGAGCAGCCGGAACGACGCAGCGTCCGCGTCCTTGCCGCTCGTGACCTGACCTGGAAGTCGCGCGACTGCCCGCACCACCACGCGTCTGCCCAGCGCGACCCCCCGCACCACCACGGGTCTGCCCAGCGCGACTCCCCGCACCACCACGGGTCTGCCCAGCGCGACTCCCCGCACCACCACGGGTCTGCCCAGCGCGACTCCCCGCACCACCACGGGTCTGCCCAGCGAAGCCCGCACCACCGCGGCGTCGTCCGAGAGCCCGGCGGACCTACTCCGGGGTGTCGGTGTGCAGCGAGCGCGGCACGTGGGCGTGCTCGGCGAGCGCCAGCACACCGGAGGCGATCCCGCCGGCGAGGTCGCCGGCCTGGAACGCCGAGGTCATGGTCATCGCGGCGAGGCCGGCGGCCCGGTCGTCGAGCCGGCGACGGACCTCCGTGCCGGTCACGACCTCCACGCGACGAGCGCCCGGGTCGACGGCGACGAGCACCGTGCGGACGGCCTCCGCGCCGAGGGCACCGTGCAGCTGCAGCGCGGTGGCGCGGCTGTCACCCTCCAGGGTGCCGACGTAGACCGAGACGGGCAGCTGGGACTGCTGCCTGGCGAGCCGGATGGCCCGCACCACGTCGTCCTGCTGCTTGGCGGAGAACGCCTCACCAGCGGGCACTCGCGCCACCTCCCCCGGTCGTCGCTTCCGCAGTGCGCACCGCGGAGTCGGCGTCGTCGGGACCGTTGAACCACACCGGTGCCGCCCACCAGCCGAGGCCCGGCCGGTAGCGCGGTCCGCGCGCCATCGACGGCGCCGAGACGAGCACCACGATCGCCGCGAAGAGCGCAGCGGGGATGCCGACGAAGATGAGCAGGGTCTGGACGACGGACAGGCCGCCGCCGGTCTGCTGCCCGTCGTCCAGGTTCGCGGCGTAGGTGGCGGCGTACGCCGGGGCGCCGGCCGCGAGGCTGGTGAGCAGGACGAACGTCGCGGCAGCCGCGACGGCCGTGCGCTGGAGTCGTGCGGTCACGGGTGAACCGTACTAGGGCCGGTCGTCGCCGCGGACCGCGGCGGCCAGCCGGGCGGCTCGTGGCGACCCGAGCAGGTCGTCGAGCAGCACCGGGGAGCCCGAGCCGTCGGCCAGCGGCAGCTGCCAGTTGGGGTACTCGGCGTGGGTGCCGGGCTGGTTCATGGCCCGCACCTCCCCGACGACGTCGGTGAGCGCGACCCCCAGCAGCCGGCTGGGCGTCGCAGCCAGCGCACGGTGCAGCGCCGCCGTCACCGCCCCGACGTCGCGCTGGGCGCCGGCAGCCAGCCAGCCCCGCTCGACGAGCAGCGCCAGCCAGGACTGCCGGTCGGCCTCGTCGACGGCGCGCTCCTCGGCGACCGACCGGGTGAGCAGCCCGAGGTCCTCGCGGATCCGGATGTGCTCGCCCGCGAGGTACCCCGCGGTCGGCGGCAGGTCGTGGGTGGTCACGGTGGCCAGGCACAGCCGCCGCCAGGTCTCCGGCGGTCGTGGGTGCCCGTGCTCGTCCCGCTCGAACCACAGGATCGAGGTCCCGAGCACGCCGCGGTCGGCGAGGTAGTCGCGGACCCACGGCTCGACGGTGCCCAGGTCCTCCCCGACCACGACGGCGCCGGCGCGCCAGGCCTCGAGGGCGAGGATCCCGATCAGCGCCTCGTGGTCGAACCGGACGTAGGTCCCCTCGGCCGCGGGCCGGCCCTCCGGCACCCACCAGAGCCGGAACAGCCCGATGATGTGGTCGACCCGGATCCCGCCTGCGTGCCGCAGGACCGTCCGCAGCATGTCGCGGTACGGGACGTAGGCCGCCTCGGCCAGCCGGTCCGGGCGCCACGGCGGCTGCGACCAGTCCTGTCCGACCTGGTTGAAGGCATCCGGCGGGGCTCCGACGGTCACGCCCCGGGCCATGACGTCCTGCAGCGCCCACGTGTCGGCCCCGTCCGGGTGCACGCCGACGGCCAGGTCGTGGACGACGCCGAGCGGCATGCCGGCCGCGGCGGCCCGGGCCTGCGCGTCGCCGAGCTGCTCGTCGAGGACCCACTGCAGCCAGCAGTAGAAGTCGACCCGGGTGGCGAGCTCGGTGCGCGCAGCCGCGACGGCCGCGGAGCCGGGAGCACGCAGCTCCTCGGGCCACCCGCTCCACACGTCGCCGTGGACCTCCGCGAGCGCGCACCAGGTGGCGAAGTCCACCAGCCCCTTGCCCTCCCGCGCCAGGAAGAGCTGGTAGTCCGCCTCGCGGGCCGGGCTGCGGGGCACAGAGTGGACCAGGGTGAGTGCCGACCGCTTGGCCTCCCAGACGGCGTCCCGGTCGAGCAGGGCGGCGGATCTGCTGGTGGCGCGCTGGAGCAGCGCCGTGCGCTCGATGTCGGCGCGCACCGCCCCGGTGAGGTAGGCGTGCTCGGGCACCCGCTCGACGCGCACGTACAGCGGGCTCACGAAGCGCCGGGTCACCGGGAGGTACGGCGACGGCTCGACCGGCACGGTCGGCGACGGCGCGTGCAGCGGGTTGATGAGGACGAAGCCGGCTCCGAGCTCCTGACCGCTCCACCGGGCCAGCTCGCCGAGGTCGTCGAGGTCGCCGTGGCCCCAGGAGCGCTGCGAGCGCACCGAGTACAGCTGGGTCATGAGGCCCCAGGTCGCCGGGCCGTCCGCCACCGCCGCCGGCAGCTCCAGGCGGTCCGGCGTGACGACGAGCGCGGTCCGGGCGCTCCCGTCCTGCGCCTCGCCGACGGTGGCGACCAGCTCGTGCCAGCCGAGCGGCAGGTCGCCGGGGAGGGCGAAGGTCGCCTCGCCGACCTGGGCTCCGTCGATGTCACGCGGCTCGACCCACCGGTCGACCGGGGACAGCTCGACCCGGCCGCCCGCCTCGAGCTCGACGCGCAGACGTACCGGCGCGAGGTGCGGGACGTGCACCGCAACCTCCGCGGGCCGGCCGGACCGGGTCACGACGCACGGCGGCAGGGTGCGGCGCCAGGTGGCGACCCGGGCCTCGGCCAGCGACGCGGCCACCGACTCCTCCGTGTGTGCCGGGACGCCGAGGGCAGCGAGCACGGTCACGACCGACTCGTGCGGGACCTCCGTGTGGCGCCCCTGCCAGTCCCAGAAGTCGGTGGCGACCCCGTGGGCCGTAGCGAGGTCGACGATCTCCTGGGTGAGCACGTCGACGAGGCTAGGGCGTGGTCAGGCCGAGACGGCCCCGGCCACTCCCTCGCCGCCGTACGCCGCGAGGTACGGCAGCCAGCTCGGGTCCGAGCGACCGGTGCCGAGCACCCGCCAGGCGCTGCCCGTCGGCTCTTGCGGCGGGTGCAGCCGCCAGCCGATCTCGGCCACGGTGCGGTCCGCCTTCACGTGGTTGCAGCGCCGGCACGCCGACACGACGTTGTCCCACTCGTGCCGCCCACCGCGGCTGCGCGGGACCACGTGGTCGATGCTCGTCGCGGGCACGCCGCAGTACACGCAGCGCCCGCCGTCGCGGACGAAGACGGCCCGCCGGGTGAGCGGGACCGGACCACGGAAGGGCAGGCGCACGTAGCGCGTCAGGCGCACGACCGCCGGCGCGTGCATCTCGACCGTCGCGCTGTGCATCACCAGCTCGGACTGCTCGACCGCGACCGCCTTGCGCATCAGGACGAGCAGCAGGGCGCGGCGAGCGGGCACGACGCAGAGCGGCTCGTACGTCGCGTTGAGCACAAGGGCGTGGCCCACCGGCGCCTCCGACAGAACGGCCCCGGCACGTGGCTCGTGCCGAGTCGGCGTGATCAGTGTGACCTGCCACCCGTCCTGGCGCCACCGCTTGGCCGCGGGGCGCGGCCGGGCGGATACGGTGACCGCCATGTCGAGCCCCGCGTACCCCGAGGCCCGCCGCAGCGACGACGCGGACACCCTGCACGGCACCACGGTGCCGGACCCCTACCGGTGGCTGGAGGACCCGGCCTCCGACGAGTCCGCCGCCTGGCTGTCCGCCCAGGACGCGTTGCTGTCCTCCGGCGGGTGGACCGGCGACGCCGCCACGCGGGACCGCATCGCGGCACGGGTGGCGGAACTGCTGGCCGCCGGCACGGTCGGCGCACCCGCCTGGCGCGGCGAGCGGCAGTTCTTCGTCCGGCGCACCGCCGAGCAGGAGCACGCGGTGCTGCTGACCGTCGACCCGGACGGCACCGAGCGGGTGCTCGTCGACCCGGTGGCGGTCGACCCCACCGGCGTCACGACGCTCGACGCCTGGCAGCCGTCGAAGGAGGGCGACCGGATCGCGTACCAGCTCTCGCACGGCGGCACCGAGGAGTCGCTGCTCCACGTCGTCGACGTCGTGACGGGCGAGGCACTCGAGGAGCCGATCGACCGCACCCGCTACTCCCCCGTCGCGTGGCTGCCCGGGGGCGAGGCCTACTACTACGTGCGCCGGATCGCGCCGGAGGCCACTCCCGAGGGCGAGGAGCAGTTCCACCGGAGGGTCTGGCTGCACCGGGTCGGCAGCGACCCCGACACCGATGTCGAGATCCTCGGCGCCGACCTCGACCGCACCAGCTACTTCGGGGTGACCGTCTCGATGGACGGCCGCTGGCTGGTCATCGGGTCGTCCGCGGGCACCGCGCCGCGCAACGACCTGTGGCTCGCCGACCTGTCCGACGGCCGGCTCGAAACACCCGACCTGCGGGTCGTGCAGCAGGGCGTCGACGCGAGCACGTCGATGCACGTGGGCCGCGACGGGCGCGTCTACCTGTTCACCGACCGCGACGCGTCCCGCGGTCGCCTGATGGTGACGGCGCCGGACGCGACCGACTTCGGGTCGTGGACCGACCTGGTGCCGGAGGACGACGAGGCCGTGCTCGAGGCCTACGCGATCCTCGACGGTCCCGGCCCCGACGGTGCGCCGCCGGACGACGGCGGCACGCTGCTGTGCGTCTGGACCCGGCACGCGGTCAGCGAGCTCACCACCCACTCCCTGGCCACCGGCGAGCGCCGCGGCACCGTCCCGCTGCCGGGTGTCGGCTCGGTGACCGGTGTCGCCGAGCGGCCGGAGGGCGGCCACGAGGCGTGGTTCGGCTACACCGACCACGCGGTGCCCGCGTCGGTCTACCGCTACGACGCGAGCACCGGCGAGACCACCCTCTGGGCTGAGGCACCGGGCCGCGTCGACGTGCCGGAGGTGCACGCTCGTCAGGTCGAGTACGCCTCAGCCGACGGCACGACGGTGCGCATGCTCGTCATCGCACCGACCAAGGAGCCGGACCAGCCGCGGCCCACGATCCTCTACGGGTACGGCGGCTTCAGCATCCCGATGGCGCCGGGCTACTCCGCCGGGGTTCTCGCCTGGGTCGAGGCCGGGGGGGTCTACGCGATCGCCCAGCTGCGCGGCGGTTCCGAGGAGGGCGAGCACTGGCACCGCGACGGCATGCGGGACAACAAGCAGAACACCTTCGACGACTTCCACGCCGCGGCCGAGCGGCTCGTCGCCGACGGCTGGACGGAGAGCGACCGGCTGGCCGTCTCGGGCGGCTCGAACGGCGGCCTGCTGGTGGGCGCGGCGGTCACCCAGCGGCCGGAGCTGTTCGCGGCCGCCGTGTGCTCGGCGCCGCTGCTCGACATGGTGCGCTACGAGCAGTTCGGGCTCGGTGCGACGTGGAGCGACGAGTACGGCAGCGCCGCCGTGCCGGAGGAGCTCGCCTGGCTGCTGGGCTACTCGCCGTACCACCGGGTGCGGGAGGGCGTGGACTACCCGGCGGTGCTGTTCACGGTGTTCGACGGCGACACCCGCGTCGACCCGATGCACGCCCGGAAGATGTGCGCCGCGCTGCAGCACGCGACCAGCGGGACACGCCCGGTGCTGCTGCGCCGCGAGCGTGACGTCGGTCACGGGGCCCGTGCGCTGAGCCGCTCGGTGGCCCTCACGGCCGACACGCTCGGCTTCGCCGCGCGGTGGACCGGGCTCGAGCTCGCCTGAGCGTCCCGGCGGGCGAGGTCGGAGGACGCCCTGCTCGGTAGGGTCGGCGGCGACCCGAGACCCCCACCCGAAAGGTTCTCCGTGGCTCTGGCGCTCCCGCCCGCCGCCGGTCTGATCTCGGCCGACACCACTGACTGCTGGAAGCAGTCGGGTTCCTTCTGCGAGCTCGTCTACAAGGTGACCGGGAACACGTCGGTTGCCGAGTCGTCCGACTGGCTGATCGCGAAACCGTTGAAGATCCTCGCGATCGTCGCCGTCGCGGTCCTGCTCCGTGCCGTTCTGGCGCGCCTGATCAAGCGCGTCGCGACGCGTGCCGCCGAGGGGAACGTGCCCGGAGCACTGTCACGGGGACGGGGCTCGTCCCTCTTCCAGACCGGCGGCCCGCTGGTGTCCGCGCGCCGAGCGCAGCGCGCCGCCACCATGGGGTCGGTCCTCGGCTCCGTCTCGACGGGCGTGATCGCCAGCATCGCGCTGATCATGATCATCGCCGAGCTGGGGGTGAGCATCGCGCCTCTCATCGCCAGCGCCGGCATCGTCGGCGTGGCGCTCGGCTTCGGCGCGCAGAGCCTGGTCAAGGACTTCCTGTCCGGGATCTTCATGATCCTCGAGGACCAGTACGGCGTCGGCGATGTCATCGACGCCGGCGAGGCGTCCGGCGTGGTCGAGGCCGTCGGGCTGCGCATCACCCGGCTGCGCGACGTCAGCGGAGTCGTGTGGTACCTGCGCAACGGCGAGATCCCCCGCGTCGGCAACATGAGCCAGGGCTGGGCCCGAGCCGTCCTGGACATCGGTGTTGCCTACCACGAGGACGTCGCGCGGGTGCGCGAGCTCATCCTGACGACGGCCCAGGACCTCTACGCCGACGAGGACTACCGCGACCTGGTGATGGACGAGCCGGAGGTGTGGGGGGTCGAGGCCCTCGAGCACGACGCCATCGTCATCCGGCTGGTCGCCAAGACCCAGCCGCTGCAGCAGTGGGCGGTCGGGCGGGCACTGCGCGAGCGCATCAAGGCGACGTTCGACCGGCATGGCGTCGAGATCCCGTTCCCGCAGCGGACGGTCTGGATGCGCACCGAGGGGCCCGGCAGCGACGGCCACGGCGAGCGCGGCCCGGAAGCCACCGCGACGCTGGGCGCGGACCGGACCGGCGCGGCAGCGCCCGCCCGCGACGGGACGGACCCGGCGGGCACGGCACCCCGGCACCCGGTGCGGTCGGAGTACACCGGCGAGATGGCCGCGGTGGTCGACGACCCGCCCCCCGAGGACGACATCCGCGGTACCTGACGGCAGTGGGGGCACCCCGCCGGGTCGGGTACCTCCCAGCGAAGTGGCCCCGCTCCGCGGTCGGGTTCCGACCGTGGAGCGGGGCCACTCTGCTCGTGACGAGGGACGCGGACCTCAGGCGAGTGCGGCGTCCAGGGTGATCGTGGTGCCGGTCAGGGCGGCGCTGACCGGGCAGTTCTTCTTGGCACCCTCGGCGAAGACCGCGAAGTCCTCGGCGGACAGACCCGGCACGGCACCGCGCGTGGTGAGGCGGATCTCGGTGATGCCCTTACCGGGCTGGAAGTCGACCTCGGCCTTGGTGTCGATGGTGTCGACGGTGTGGCCGGCCTTGCTCAGCTCGTTCGACAGCGACATGGAGAAGCAGGTCGAGTGCGCTGCCGCGATGAGCTCCTCGGGGCTGGTCACGCCGTCGGGCTCTGAGGACCGGGCCGCCCAGGTGACGTCGTAGCTGCCGAGCTTGGAGGAGTCCAGGGAGACCTGGCCCTTGCCCTCCAAGAGCGAGCCCTCCCAGTGGGCGTTGGCGGTGCGCGTGGTGGCCATACGGGTGTCCTCCTGGTGGACGTCGACGGGCTGGACGAGCGGCCCTTACCTGTCTGACACGATGGCAGACGTGGATATTCCGGAGGCCGAGCCGACGTTCTACGACGCCGTGGGCGGCGCGGCGACGTTCCGGCGCCTGGTCCACACCTTCTACCGCGGTGTGGCCGAGGACCCCGATCTGAGGGCGCTCTACCCCGAGACGGACCTGACCGGGGCCGAGGACCGCCTGCGGATGTTCCTCGAGCAGTACTGGGGCGGACCGCGGACCTACTCCGAGCAGCGCGGCCACCCACGGCTGCGGATGCGGCACGCCCCGTTCGCCGTCGACAAGGCAGCGCACGACGCGTGGCTGCGGCACATGCGCGGCGCTGTCGACGAGCTCGACCTGCACCCTGACGCCGAGAAGCTGCTCTGGGACTACCTGGTCATGGCCGCCGGGAGCATGGTCAACACCGCCGGCTGACGGGGGCGAGGTCCCGGTGCGGCGGTCCGAGGGCCGGGCACCGGTCGTCGGGCGAGAACCGGTTTGGCAGGATCCTCTGGTGCCCGACGCCATCGCGACCTCCGCCGCTCCTGACCTCACCAGCCGCACCGACGTCGAGTGGTGGCGCAGCGCCGTCATCTACCAGGTGTACATCCGCAGCTTCGCCGACGGCGACGGCGACGGCATCGGCGACCTGGCCGGTCTCCGGTCCCGCCTGCCCTACCTGCGCACGCTCGGCGTCGACGCGATCTGGATCACGCCCTTCTACCCCTCGCCGATGGCCGACGGCGGCTACGACGTCGCCGACTACCGGGACATCGAGCCGCTCTTCGGTGCACTCGACGACGCCGACTCCCTGATCGGCGAGGCGCACGACCTCGGGCTGCGCGTGATCGTCGACATCGTGCCGAACCACTCCTCGGACCAGCACGTCTGGTTCCAGGCCGCGCTGGCCGCCGGCCCGGGCAGCCCCGAGCGCGCCCGCTACGTCTTTCGCGACGGCAGGGGGGACGCCGGCGAGCTGCCCCCGACGGACTGGCAGTCCACCTTCGGCGGCCCGGCGTGGGAGCGGGTGCCCGACGGCCAGTGGTATCTGCACCTGTTCGCCCCCGAGCAGCCGGACTTCGACTGGGAGAACCCCGAGGTCGTCGCCGAGTTCGAGGACATCCTCAGGTTCTGGCTGGACCGTGGGGTCGACGGCTTCCGCATCGACGTCGCGAACTCGCTGAAGAAGGACCAGTCCTTCCCCGACGTCGGCCCCGAGGCCGAGGAGGTGCTGGTCCCGCACCAGGGACCGGGGCACCCGTTCTGGGACCGCGACGAGGTGCACGAGGTCTACCGCGGCTGGCGGCGGGTAGCCGAGGCCTACGCCGGCGACCGGGTCTTCGTGGCCGAGGCATGGGTCGACGATCCGGAGCGCCTCGCCCGCTACACCCGGCCGGACGAGCTGCACACGGCCTTCAACTTCTCCTTCGTCCGGGCACCGTGGGAGGCCGACTACCTGCGGACGACGATCGACTCCTGCATCGAGTCCTCCGGCACGGTCGGCGCGCCCACCACGTGGGTCCTCTCCAACCACGACATCACGCGGCACGCGACCCGTTACGCCCGGCTGGACACCACCGGGGGTGGTGTCTCCGAGGGCGACCGGGTCGGACCCGACACCCCCCTGGACCCGGACCTCGGCCTGCGGCGGGCCCGCGCCGCCACACTGCTGATGCTGGCACTCCCCGGCTCGGCCTACGTCTACCAGGGCGAGGAGCTGGGTCTGCCCGACGTCGTCGACCTGCCCGAGGAGGTCCTCGCCGACCCGATCTGGCAGCGCTCCGGCCACACCGAGCGCGGCCGCGACGGCTGCCGGGTCCCGATCCCCTGGACCGTCGACGGGCCCTCCTTCGGCTTCGGCACCGGCGCCCCGTGGCTGCCGCAGCCGGCGACGTTCGCGGACCTCTCGGTGCAGGCGCAGCAGGGTGTCGACGGATCGACGCTCGAGCTCTACCGCACCTGCCTCGCCCGTCGTCGCGACCTGGCGGTCTCCCCGGCCGGGGAGCCGCTCGACTGGCTGCCGGCGCCGGCCGGCTCTCTCGCGTTCCGGAGGCGGGCTCTCGACGGATCGGCGGTGGTCTGCGTGGTCGCGCTGACCTCCGACCCGGTGCCGTTGCCGGCGCACGACGAGGTGCTGGTCGCCACGTCCCCGGGGAAGGTCGACGGCGACGGCCGGCCGGTGCTGCCGGGCGACGCCGCCGTCTGGCTGCGCGTCTCCTGATCCCGGCGGCTCTGTTTGTCGGGGTATGCCCCGATGAGCTCCAGGAACTGCCCCGGGCGTTCCGCGGACCGCCGCCGATGAGATCGACCGTTGTCGGCGGTCTCCCCTAGCGTCGTCCCAGCCGTCCACTTCTCCGGGGAGCCCGCTGATGGTCCGTCTCGCCGAGTTCGTCCTGCGCCACCGCCGGCTGGTGATGCTCTTCTGGCTGGTGATGTTCGTCGTCGGCGGGGTGGCTGCCGGGCAGACGAGCAAGCGTCTCGTCGTCGACTTCTCGCTGCCCGGGCAGCCGGGCTACGAGACCGAGACGCAGCTGCTCGACACGTTCCACAACGGCGGCTCCAACCCGCCCACCATCGCCGTCGTCACGGTGCCCGAGGGCACCACCGTCACGGAGCAGCTGGGCAAGATCACGCCGGTGTTCGACGCGATGGCGAAGGCCCTTCCCGGCACCCGGATGGTCGACTACGCCGAGACCAAGGACGATCTGTTCCTCACCGAGGACGGCCGCACGACCTACGCGCTCGTCTACCCCAAGCCGTTCGAGAGCTTCACCGACGTCGGGCCCGACGTCGCGATGAAGCCCATCCTCGAGCAGGCGAGCAAGGACACCGGGTTCGACTTCGGGGTGACCGGCTACAACCTGCTGGCCCAGGGCACCGATGATCCCGAAGGACCGAGCCTCCTGGCCGAGACACTGCTCGGCGGCCTGGGCGCACTGGCCGTCCTGCTGTTCCTCTTCGCCTCGTTCCTCGCCCTCGTTCCGCTTCTCATCGCGGCGGTGTCGATCCTCACGACCTTCGCGATCGTGCTGATCGGCACCTACGTCACCGACATCTCCTTCGTCGTCCAGTTCCTGATCGCGCTCGTGGGGCTGGGTGTCGCGGTCGACTACTCGCTGCTCGTCGTCAACCGCTGGCGCGAGGAGCGCGCACACGGCCGGGACAACCACACGGCAGTCGTGGTGGCAATGCAGTACGCCGGGCACGCGGTCGTGGCCAGCGCCGGCACGGTGGCCATCAGCCTGTGCGCGCTGCTGGTCATCCCGGTGCCGCTGCTGCGCAGCATGGGTGTCGGCGGCATGCTCATCCCGCTCGTGAGCACCGCAGTCGTCCTCACGCTCCTGCCGGCGCTGCTCGGCGGCATCGGGCCACGGGTCGACTGGCCCCGGATCCGGCACGAGGAGCGTGCCTCCCGCGGCTGGACCGCCTGGGCCGGCCTGGTGGTGCGGTTCCGCTGGGTCGCGGCCGCGGTCGCCCTGGTGATCCTCGGCGCGCTGGTCATCCCGATCTTCGGTATCAAGATCGGGCAGGCCCAGACCAGCTCGCTGGCCAGCGGCGGCCCGGCGTTCGAGCAGCTCCAGGTGCTGCACGACGGCGGCGTCCCCGGCGGCATCGTCTCGCCGATGGAGGTGCTCGTCACCGGCTCGGACCCGGGGGCGTCCGCCGACGAGGTCGCCGACAAGGCCCGTGGTGTCGAGGGCGTGGCCGGCGCGTTCGCACCCGACACACCGCAGTGGCGTACCGGCAACGCGGCGGTCGTCGGCGTCATCCCGGTCGAGGAGACCGTCGACTCCACCAAGGCGCACGTCGTCGACGACCTGAAGACCGCCATCGACGGGGTGCCGGGCGTCGTCGGGGTGGCCGGCGTCGGCCCGACGGTGCTCGACTACATCAACGCGGTCTACAAGAAGTTCCCCTACAGCCTCGGCCTGATCGCGCTGGTGACGTTCATCCTGCTGGTGCGCACGTTCCGGTCCATCCTGCTGCCCGTCAAGGCCGTGCTGCTCAACATCGTGTCGGTGAGCGCGACCTTCGGCGCGACGGTGCTGTTCTGGCAGGACGGTCACGGGTCGGAGGCGATCTTCGGCATCGCCCCCACCGGCGCCGTCACCTTCTGGCTACCGGTGCTGATCTTCGCGTTCCTGTTCGGGCTGTCGATGGACTACGAGGTCTTCATCCTGGCGCGCATGCGCGAGGAGTACGACAAGACCGGCGACACCGACCAGGCGGTGGTGGCCGGGCTGGCCCGCACCGGGCGGCTCGTGACCGGCGCAGCGATGATCCTGTTCCTGGCGTTCCTCGCCCTGGCGTCCTCCCCGGGCACCGACATCAAGGTCTTCGCCACCGCCCTGGGGGTCGGCATCCTGCTCGACGCGACGGTCGTCCGCGCGCTGCTCGTGCCCGCGATGGTGTCGTTGTTCGGCCGGTGGAACTGGTGGCTGCCGTCCTGGGCGGCCCGGCCGCTGCGTGTCGAGCCGCACGCGGCGATACCCGAACCGCGGCGCGAGCTCAAGGTGCCCGTCGGCGCCGCCGACCGCGGCTGACACCGAGGGGGTCGTCAGTCCGTCTCGACGTACTGCTCGAGGAACGCGCGTTCCTCGGGCGACACCCGGCGCGGCCGGGCGTTGACCAGGTCGTACGGCACCAGCAACGACGCCGCGGTCGCGAAGACCGTGGTGTCGTCGCGTACGGCGTAGCGGATCTCGAACGACGCACCCTTGATGGCACCGACCCACATCTCGATGTCGACACCGCGCGAGTGGTAGACCAGCGGCCGTTTGTAGTCGATCTCGTGGTGCGCGACGAGGACGCCCTCGGCCAGCGCCTTGGTGCCGTGGTCGGCGCCGAGCGCGAACAGCATGTCGACCCGCGCCTCCTCGAGATAGGTGAGGTAGACGACGTTGTTCACGTGCCCGTAGGCGTCCATGTCCGACCAGCGCATCGCGCACGTGTAGCGGTGCCTCACGACGACTCCTCGACGTAGTGGTCCCAGAACTGCCGCTCGTCGGCCGCGATCGGCCGGGACGCATCGGCGTCGTAGTCGAACATGACGCAGAACGCGTCGGCCCGCAGCACGACGGCGCCGTCCTGAGACAGCTCCTGGCGCAGGGTCAACGACTTGCCGCCGAGCCGCAGCACCCACGACTCGACGGGCAGCACCTCGTCGACGCGGTAGCGGACCTGGGCGAGGTAGTCGACCTCGAGCCGGGCGAGGATCACGCCACGCGCCGACCTGCCACCGCTGACGTCTCCCCCGGGCGCCTGCGCGAGCAGCGCCATACGGGCGTCCTCGACCAGCGCCAGCAGACGGGCGTGGTTGAGATGGCCGAGCATGTCGGCGTCCGACCAGCGCAGCTGGGTCTCGTGCCGGTGCCGCACCCCGTCGCGCCTAGCGGGTGAGCTTGCGGTAGGTCGCCCGGTGCGGCCGGGCCGCGTCGGCGCCGAGCCGCTCGATCTTGTTCTTCTCGTAGCTCTCGAAGTTGCCCTCGAACCAGAACCACTGGGAGTCGCCCTCGTAGGCGAGGATGTGCGTCGCGACCCGGTCGAGGAACCACCGGTCGTGGGACACGACCACGGCGCAGCCGGGGAACTCGAGCAGCGCGTTCTCCAGCGACGACAGGGTCTCGACGTCGAGGTCGTTGGTCGGCTCGTCGAGCAGCAGCAGGTTGCCGCCGATCTTCAGCGTCAGCGCGAGGTTCAGCCGGTTGCGCTCGCCACCGGACAGCACGCCCGCAGGCTTCTGCTGGTCGGGGCCCTTGAAGCCGAACGCCGACACGTAGGCCCGCGAGGGCATCTCGACCTGGCCGACCTTGATGTGGTCGAGGCCGTCGGAGACGACCTCCCAGAGCGACATCTTCGGGTCGATGCCACCCCGGCTCTGGTCGACGTAGGCGATCTTCACCGTCTCGCCGAGCTTGATGCTGCCGCTGTCGGGCTGCTCCTCGTCGAGGATCATCTTGAACAGGGTGGTCTTGCCGGCACCGTTGGGGCCGATCACGCCGACGATGCCGTTGCGCGGCAGCGAGAACGAGAGGTCGTCGATCAGGAGGCGGTCACCGAAGCCCTTGCTGAGCCCGTCGACCTCCACCACGACGTTGCCGAGGCGAGGGCCGGGCGGGATCTGGATCTCCTCGAAGTCGAGCTTGCGGGTCTTGTCGGCCTCGGCGGCCATCTCCTCGTAGCGCTCGAGGCGCGCCTTGCTCTTGGCCTGCCGACCCTTCGCGTTGGAGCGCACCCACTCCAGCTCGTCCTTCAGCCGCTTGGCGCGCTTCTCGTCCTTGCGGCCCTCGACCTTCATCCGGGTCTGCTTGGTCTCGAGGTAGGTCGAGTAGTTCCCCTCGTAGGGGTAGGCGCGGCCGCGGTCCAGCTCGAGGATCCACTCGGCGACGTTGTCGAGGAAGTACCGGTCGTGCGTCACGGCCACGACGGTGCCGGCGTACTTCTCGAGGTGGCTCTCGAGCCACTGCACGCTCTCGGCGTCGAGGTGGTTGGTGGGCTCGTCGAGCAGCAGGAGGTCGGGCTGGCTGAGCAGGAGCTTGCACAGCGCGACCCGGCGCTTCTCACCGCCGGAGAGCACCGACACGTCGGCGTCGGCCGGCGGGCAGCGCAGTGCGTCCATGGCCTGCTCCAGCTGGGACTCGATGTCCCACGCGCCGGCGTGCTCGATGTCCTCCTGGAGGGCGGACATCTCGTTCATGAGCTCGTCGCTGTACTCGACCGCCATCTTCTCGGCGATCTCGTTGTAGCGGTCGAGCTTCCCCTTGATCTCGCCGAGGCCCTCCTCGACGTTGCCCAGGACGTCCTTGTCCTCGTTGAGCCGCGGCTCCTGCTCGAGGATGCCGACGGAGTAGCCCGGGCTCAGGAACGCGTCGCCGTTGGAGGCATGGTCGAGCCCGGCCATGATCTTGAGGACCGTGGACTTGCCGGCGCCGTTGGGGCCCACCACCCCGATCTTCGCCCCCGGGAGGAACGAGAGGGTGACGTCGTCGAGGATGACCTTGTCGCCGTGGGCCTTGCGCGCCTTGCGCATCGTGTAGATGAACTCCGCCATGCCGCAGAGCCTATGCGGCGGGCGCCGCCCCCTCCGAATCGTCGGGCGTCGTCGTCACCCGGAGGACGGTCAGCCGGTGCGGGCCCGGTCGAGCGCGAGCCGGGCCCGGGCGTGCCGCTGCAGCTCGGCCTCGACCGGCCCGAGCATGAGCTCGTCGGCCACCTGCTCGATCGCCGTACGGAGGCGCGACTCGGCACGTCTCCTCCGGGCAAGCGCCCCGCCTCGCACGAGCAGCCGGCCCAGCCAGGCGAGCAGCAGTCCCAGGACGACACCGCCCACGAGGAGCATCGTCGGCAGCGCGACCCCGCCGACGTCCGGGGTCGGCGGGTCCGGCAGGCGGAGGTAGGACCCGAAGGCGAGCACCAGCAGCCAGACCGCGCCGAGCACCGCGGCCGCCGTGACCAGCCACTGGGCGGCTGCGCCGGCCCGCCACCAGACCGGCACCCGGTCGACACCCAGGTCGGTCCCGACCACGGCCTGGTCGAGCCGGTCCCGGACGTCCGAGGACCGGCCGGACGCGGCGGCCGACACCGCACGCTGCCAGGGGCGGGGCAGGTCCTGCGCGACCCCGTCGCACGCCGCGAGCAGCGCGGTGTCGACCTGTGCCCGCTGCACCGGCGTCGGCTCGGGGACCGACGACCGCACGAGCACGGACCGCACCTGCTTGCGGTCGTCGCCCGTGAGGTGCAGCCGGCGCAGCGGGTCGGGTCGGAGCCGGCGGAGCCAGCGGGTCGGGGGCCAGCCCAGCAGCCCCGCGCCCCGCAGCCGCCACGACTCCTCGACGGCCGTCCCGATGACCGGGACACCGGCGGCGCCGGCGAGTGCGGCCACCAGCCGCTGCCGCTCGTGCGCGGCCACCCCGGCCGGCTCGTCCGCCGACACCGTCGCGAAGAGCTTCTCGGCCACGTCCTCGACGTCAGCCACCAGGCGGTCATTGCGCGCCCGGCGGGTCGAGACCGCCTCGACGAGCAGGGCATGCAGCGCATCGATGCCGGCACCGGTGCGTGCCGAGCAGGTGAGCATGGGTGACCGGCGCAGCCCGTCGGCGTCGAGGAGCCGGCGCAGGTCCTCGGCGCACTCGGCGGCCGCGAAGGGGTTGACGGTGTCGACCTGGTTGAGGACGACGACCGTGACTGCCTGGTGCCCGGTCAGGCGCCGCAGGTAGCGCTCGTGCAGCACCTCGTCGGCGTACTTCTGCGGGTCGACGACCCACACCAGGAGGTCGACCAGGTCGACCAGCCGGTCGACCTCGTGCTGGTGCTCGACAACGGTCGAGTCGTGGTCGGGCAGGTCGAGCAGCACCAGCCCCGCCAGGTCGCCGAGGTCCTCCTCGCGCAACCCGGGACCGTGCCGCCAGTGCGTCTGCCGCCGGGGCACGCCGAGCCACTGCACCAGCGGGGCGGCGCCGTCGGACCCCCAGACGCTCGCGAAGGCCTTGGACGTCGTGGGCCGGCGCACGCCCACCGGCGACAGGTCGCCGCCGGACAGGACGTTGAACAGCGACGACTTGCCGCTGCCGGTCGAGCCCGCCAGGGCGACCACGGTGTGCTCGCCGGACAGCCGCAGCCGCTCCCCCGCGCGCCCCGACACGGCGCGGGCGCGCGCCAGCAGCCGGGGGTCCTCGACCCGGCCGTCCAGCGCGTCGACGGCCTCGTCCAGCGCGGCGAGCATCCCCGGCAGGTCGGCCCGCCGGTGCCGACTGCGCAACCGCGGGCTCATGAGGCGTCCTCGACGTCCTGGACGGCGGCCCGCAGGGCGGCGCCGGCGTCCTCGAGGACGGGGACCCCGTCCAGCCGCGCGGTGAACCGGTCCCGCTCGCCCTCGAGCAACCGCGCGACCCGCTGCTCCAGGTCCCGGCGCGCCTGCTCGGCCAGCGACCGGACGGCCTGGTCGCCGAGCACCGCCTCGAGCACCTTCTGGCTCAGGGCGGACGCCCCGGTGGCCACAGCCACCTCGCCGGCCACCAGGCCGCCGGTGTGCGCGAACACCACGATCATCACCATCAGGCCGAGCCCGTTGACGCCGAACGCGAGGTAGCGCGCGGTGCTCCGCTTGCCCTGCGCCTGGGTCCGCACCAGCTCGAGGACGGCGGCCTGCCACTCGCGCACCTCACGCGCCGTCGCCTCGGCGAGCCCGGGCGACGAGCGACGAAGGTCGTCGCCGCCGAGCAGCTGCGCCCCGGCCGGGTCGGCCGACCAGGCGGATCCGGCCCGCTCCGCTGCGGTGTCGGACGCGGACCGCACCAGGGCCTCGACGCCCGACTCCAGCGCCTGCGCCAGGTCCTTGCCGGGCGCGGGCCGGCCGGCGACGGCGGCCGTGACGCGGTCCCGGACCCGGGACACCTTCGACTCCAGCGCGCGCATCATCTCGCCGGTGCCGACGAACTCCTGCCACCGCGCCAGGACCTCGCCGCGCAGCAACGACCCGTCGCCGCTGGCCTCCGCCACGTGCTGCAGCGCGTCGTCGTAGGCGGCGTCGACCTCCTTGCGCAGGCGGCGTACGGCGTCGGCCTGCTCGTCGACCGCGGCCGCGAGGGCGAAGACCCGCGCCGCGAGCGACCGCACCGCCCCGTCGAGGGTGTGCCGGACCACGGCGGCGCGGGTGTCGGCGTCGGCGGCCAGGCTGTGCAGCCAGCTGCGGACCGGGTCGACGACCGCGGGCGGCAGCAGGGCGTCGTACGTCGTGGTCTCGGGCACCACGAACAGCGGCGCGCCCCCCAGGCCCTGGTCGGTGAGCATCGCCGCCAGGTGGCCACGCACCTCGTCGACAGCCTCCGGCGGGACGCGGTCGAGCAGGACCGCCACCGCCGTGCCGCGGGTCACCGCGATCCGGAGGAACTCCCAGGGCACGGCGTCGGCGTAGCGCGCGGCCGTGGTCACGAACAGCCACATGTCCGCGGCGGCGAGCAGCTGGGTGGCGAGCTGGCGGTTGCGGGTGACGACCGAGTCGATGTCGGGTGCGTCCAGCACCGCCAGGCCGGCCGGGATCCCCGCGCTCGGCACGAGCTGAAGCTCGGTCGGGTCGGACGAGCTGGAGGTGGTGCGGGTCAGGCCGGGCAGGATGCGTGGCTCCTCGAACCAGACCTGGTCGGTGGGGTGGTGGGCGAGCACGGCGGAGCGGGTGGTGGGACGGAGGACACCGGCCGCGCTGATCCGCGCGCCGACGAGGCTGTTGACCAGGGTGGACTTGCCCGCGCCGGTGGGGCCGCCCACCACGGCCAGCAGCGGGGCGTCGAGCCGACGCAGCCGCGGCAGCACGTAGTCGGTGAGCTGGTCAGCCGTCTCGCGGCGCATCGTCCGGGCCGCGGACGCTCCGGGGACGTCCAGCGGCAGGCGCAGCTCCGCGACCTGCTCGCCCAGCCCCTCCAGGGCGGCCAGCAGCGCGGGATGTCTGGCGCCGGGTACCACGGGGCAATCCTCGCCCACGCGGGCACGGGCCGTCGGTTGTGGCGATCACCGGCGCGCCGTGTCCGACCACCGGGCACCGGGACTAGACAGGTGACCAATTGGTCACCTATCCTCGGCAGATGGACGACGACCGGGTCTTCAAGGCACTCGCCGACCCGACCCGCCGCTTCCTGCTCGACCTGCTCTTCGCGCGTGACGGCCGGACGCTCACCGAGCTCGAGTCCGGGCTGGAGATGACGCGGTTCGGCGTGATGAAGCACCTCAGGGTGCTCGAGGAAGCCGGCCTCGTCGTCTCCCGCAAGCAGGGCCGGGAGAAGTTGCACTTCCTCAACCCGGTGCCCATCCGGCTGGTCCACGACCGCTGGATCGACAAGTACACCGAGCGCCGGGTGACCGCGCTCGTCGACCTCAAGAACGAGCTGGAGAAGAAATCATGACCACCACCGCCGAGACCACCACCGTGACCACCCAGGTCCACCGCGTCTACATCAAGGCCAGCGCGCAGCGCATCTGGGACGCCATCACCCAGCCCGAGTGGACCCGGCGGTACGGCTACACCGGAATGGCAGACTTCGACCTCCGACCTGGTGGCATCGCGCTCGTGCACCCGTCGCCGGAGTTCAAGGAGGCGGCCGAGTCCGGTGGCTTCCCGTGCCCCGACCCGCTCGTCGACGGCGAGGTGCTGGAGGCCGAACCGCCCAGGCGGCTCGTCACGACGTGGCGGATGCTCATGGACCCGGTCACCTCGCAGGAACCCTTCACGCGCGTGACCTACGAGATCAAGGTGCTGCCCGCGGGCTACTGTTCCTTGACCGTGGTGCACGAGTGCGAGGGCGCCCCCGCGACCCTCCGCATGGTGGCCGGCAGCGACGAGGACATGGGCGCCGGCGGCGGCCACGACTGGGTGCTGAGCGACCTCAAGACCCTGCTCGAGACAGGCGAGACGATGACCGGGGGCTGGCGTCCGGGAGCGCCGCAGGACTGACCGCACGGTGCAGGCGACCGGCCGCGGCGGGACACCCGGCACCGGCCGGCCGACGTCAGCGGCCGGTGCGTGCGGTGCTGTCGTCGATCGCAACGGGCGCTCTCGTCGAGGCCGGCCGCCCGGACGGCCGCCCGCGGCGCGTCTGCGGCCCCCCTGCTGGGCCGAGGCGGCGTCGTCGCCGTCCATCCAGATCGTCGCGAGGAGCGTGGACTCGTCTGCGGCAGCTGCTCGATCTCTGGAGCTCGTGCACTGCGGCCCGATTCGGTCAGGGCCAGCCGAGCACGTCCTTGAGCGAACGGGCCGAGGCCTTGGGCCGCACCCGCAGCCACACCTCGTACGACGTGGCCACCTCAGCGCTCCCAGGGCGCCTGGTCGCCCATCTTCGCGTAGTACTTCGCGAGGTGGGACCTCACCCGGTCGACGTCGCCCTGCGGCAGGTCCACTCCCCCGCGGGAGCCCTCCATGACGTTGCCTGCGGCCATCACACCACGCGGCACCGCGCGCAGCCGGCCGTCGACGACGTCGGCGACAAGGAGCTTGTAGCTGCCGAAGTTCTCCTTCTTGTCCGCGTCATACCAGACGTGCGCGTCGCGATACCTCTCATTGGGCTCGTCCTGCGCGCCGGCCCACGCACGGACCCGTTTCTCGGCGGCAGAGCCGTCCCACTCACGATCGCGGTCGGCCAGCGGCAAGTCTTGGAAAGCGGTCACAGCCATGGCGTCCTCCTCACTCTCACGTCCGCGCCGAAGACGGCGGTCCGACCCTCGCCAGGTACCCGTCGGCCCGGCGGCTACACCGCCGCGGTGGGCCGTCACCGAGGCTGCGCCGTCCGGGGCCGACCTCGACGATTGCGACTCTCGGGCCGCGTGAAGGTAGCGTGCGTCCGGTGAGTGTTCAGCCCCGCCGATGACCGACGCCCTCCAGCTCCCGGAGCCCGCGGCTCCCGCCTCCGACCCGGCCACGAGCTCCCGGGTGCGCCGGGAGGCCGCCCGGCGGCGCACCTTCGCGGTCATCAGCCACCCCGACGCGGGCAAGTCGACCCTGACCGAGGCGCTGGCGCTGCATGCCCGGGTGATCTCGCAGGCCGGCGCCGTCCACGGCAAGGCCAACCGCCGCGGCACCGTGTCGGACTGGATGGAGATGGAGCGCGACCGCGGCATCTCCATCACCTCCGCCGCGCTGCAGTTCTCCTACCGCGACTCCGTGGTCAACCTGCTCGACACCCCGGGCCACGCCGACTTCTCCGAGGACACCTACCGGGTCCTGGCGGCCGTCGACGCGGCGGTGATGCTCCTGGATGCCGCCAAGGGCCTCGAGCCGCAGACCCTGAAGCTGTTCGAGGTGTGCCGGTACCGCGGCATCCCGGTCCTCACCGTGGTGAACAAGTGGGACCGGCCCGGCCGCGACGCACTCGCCCTGATGGACGAGATCTCCGAGCGCATCGGGCTGCGCCCCACCCCGCTGACCTGGCCGGTCGGCATCGCCGGCGACTTCCGTGGCGTGCTGGACCGGCGTACGGGCGGCTTCATCCGCTTCACCCGGACCGCCGGTGGCGCCACGGTCGCCCCGGAGGAGCACCTGGATCCCGCCACCGCGCAGACCCGGGAGGGCGACGCGTGGGCGACCGCCGTCGAGGAGCACGAGCTGCTCGGAGCGGACGGCGCCGACCACGAGCAGGACACCTTCCTCGCCGGGCGCTCCACGCCGGTGCTGTTCGCGTCCGCGGTGCAGAACTTCGGCGTCGGTCAGCTCCTCGACGTCCTGCTCGAGCTGGCCCCGGCTCCCACGGCTCGCGCGTCCACCGAGGGTGACGCGCGGCCGGTCGACTCCTCCTTCTCCGCCTTCGTCTTCAAGGTGCAGGCGGGCATGGACGCGGCCCACCGCGACCGGATCGCGTTCGCGCGGGTCTGTTCCGGCGTCTTCGAGCGCGGCATGGTCGCCACGCACGAGCCGACCGGGCGGCCGTTCGCCACCAAGTACGCGCAGGCGGTGTTCGGCCGCGAGCGCCACACCCTCGACACCGCCTACCCGGGTGACGTCGTCGGGCTGGTCAACGCCGCGGCGCTCGGCATCGGCGACACCCTGTACGCCGACGACCCGGTGTGCTTCCCGCCGATCCCCGCGTTCGCGCCCGAGCACTTCGCGGTCGCCCGGGCCGAGGACTCCGGCCGCTACAAGCAGTTCCGTCGGGGCATCAGCCAGCTCGAGCAGGAGGGCGTGGTCCAGGTGCTGCGGTCCGACCTGCGTGGCGACCAGGCACCCGTCCTCGCCGCGGTCGGGCCGATGCAGTTCGAGGTCGCCACCCACCGGATGGCGCACGAGTTCAACGCGCCGGTACACCTGGACCGGCTCGACTACACCCTCGCCCGGCGCACCCGGGCGGAGGACGCTCAGACCCTCGACCGGATCCGGGGCGTCGAGGTCCTCACGCGCGGCGACGGCGCGGTTCTGGCCTTGTTCCCCGACCGCTGGCGGCTGCAGATCGTCCAGCGCGACCACCGCCAGGTCGTGCTCGACCCGCTCGTCGCCGACAACGACTGACGCCGCGACGCGAGTCCGGCACCGCAACGTCCACCATGACCCGTCCGGGTCACGCCACCGGTACCCAGGCGGTCACCACCTGGGCCCTCACGACAGGATCTGCCCATGAGCCACCCCCATCCCGAGCTCAGCGCGCCCCCGTCGCTGCCCCGAGGCGGCCTGCGGGTCGTCGGCCTGGGCGGCCTCGGCGAGGTCGGCCGGAACATGACCGTCTTCGAGCACGCCGGCCGGCTGCTGGTCGTCGACTGCGGGGTCCTGTTCCCCGAGGAGACGCAGCCCGGCGTCGACGTGATCCTGCCCGACTTCACGTGGATCCGGGACCGCCTGGACAAGATCGAGGCCATCGTCCTCACCCACGGTCACGAGGACCACATCGGCGGGGTCCCCTACCTGCTCCGGGAGCGTGCGGACATCCCCGTCGTCGGCTCGAAGCTCACGCTCGCCTTCATCGCCGCGAAGCTCAAGGAGCACAAGATCACCCCGGTGACCCGTGAGGTCGCGGAGGGCCAGCGGAAGCGGTTCGGACCCTTCGACCTCGAGTTCGTCGCGGTCAACCACTCGATCCCCGACGGGCTCGCGGTCGCCATCCGTACCGAGGCGGGGCTGGTGCTCCACACCGGTGACTTCAAGATGGACCAGTTCCCGCTCGACGACCGCATCACCGACCTGCGCGCCTTCGCCCGTCTCGGCGAGGAGGGCGTCGACCTCTTCCTCACCGACTCGACCAACGCCGAGGTGCCGGGGTTCACGACCTCCGAGCGCGAGCTGTCGCCCGCGATCGAGGAGGTCTTCCGCACGGCGCCGCGCCGGATCATCGTGTCCAGCTTCGCGAGCCACGTGCACCGCATCCAGCAGGTGCTCGATGCCGCCCACGAGCACGGGCGCAAGGTCGCCTTCGTCGGCCGCTCCATGGTGCGCAACATGGGGATCGCGCGCGACCTGGGCTACCTCGAGATCCCCAAGGGACTGGTCGTGGACCTGAAGGTCCTCGAGAAGCTCGCGGACGACAAGATCACCCTCATCTGCACCGGCTCCCAGGGCGAGCCGATGGCCGCCCTCTCCCGGATGGCCAACCGCGACCACATGATCCGCATCGGCAAGGGCGACACCGTCCTGCTCGCGAGCTCGCTGATCCCGGGCAACGAGAACGCCATCTACCGCGTCATCAACGCTCTCACCCGCTGGGGCGCGAACGTCGTGCACAAGGGCAACGCCAAGGTGCACGTCTCCGGCCACGCCAGTGCCGGCGAGCTCGTGTACTGCTACAACGTCGTCCAGCCCTCGAACGTCATGCCGGTGCACGGCGAGTGGCGTCACCTCACCGCCAACGCCGCCCTCGCCGTGCGTACCGGCGTCCCCGCCGAGAACGTCGTCATCGCCGAGGACGGCGTCGTGGTCGACCTGGTCGACGGGAAGGCGTCCATCACCGGCAAGGTGCCCGCCGGGCTCGTGTACGTCGACGGCATGACCGTCGGCGGAGCCACCGAGGCCTCCCTCAAGGACCGCCGCACGCTCGCAGAGGAGGGCTTCGTCACCATCGTGCTGCTGGTCGACGCCGACACCGGCCGGCTCAGCGAGACACCGGACTTCCTGGCCCGCGGCTTCGTCCACGACGACAAGACGTTCGACGCCGTCGTCCCCCTCATCGAGGCAGCGCTCGCCAAGGCGGCCCAGGAAGGCATCGGCGAGCAGCACCAGCTCGAGCAGCTCGTGCACCGCACGGTCAGCCGCTGGGCCCACTCCACCTACCGCCGCAGCCCGGTGATCCTCCCGATCATCATCGACGCCTGAGGCGGGAGGCGGTCAGTGGCTGGACAGCCGGCCGGACAACCTGTCGTGCATGTGGTCGCTGGCCGGGTTGAGCCCGAGGATCCGAACGGTCTTCCCGCGGAGGGCGTACTTGTGGGTGACCGCGTCGAGCGCGGCGACGGAGGACGCGTCCCAGACATGCGACTGGGACAGGTCGATCACCACCCGGTCGGGGTCGTGGGCGTAGTCGAACTGGGTGACCAAGTCGTTGCTGGACGCGAAGAACAGCGCGCCGTGGACGGAGTAGATGACCTCGCCACCCTCGGGGTCGGTCACCGAGGTGACCTCGACCAGGTGGGCCACCCGACGGGAGAAGAGCACCATCGCGGTCAGGGTGCCGGCGATCACCCCGTACGCCAGGTTGTGAGTGGCGACGACGACGACAACCGTGACGATCATGACAGCGGTCTCGCTCTTGGGCATCCTGCGCAGCGTCGCGGGGGCGACCGAGTGCCAGTCGAAGGTGAGCCCGGCCACCACGATCATGATCGCGACGAGGGCTGCCATCGGGATCGTCGCGACGAGAGGACCGAGGGCGACGACGAGGACCAGCAGGAACACGCCGGCGAGGAACGTCGACAGTCGGGTGCGGGCGCCTGACGTCTTCACGTTGATCATCGTCTGGCCGATCATCGCGCAGCCGCCCATCCCGCCGAACAGGCCGGTGACCACGTTGGCGACGCCCTGTCCCCATGCCTCCCGGGTCTTGGAGGAGTGCGTGTCGGTGATGTCGTCGACGAGCTTGGCGGTCATCAGCGACTCCATCAGCCCCACCAGCGCGAGAGCGAACGCGTAGGGCAGCAGGATGCGCAGCGTCTCGAGGGTGTACGGCACGTCGGGCAGACCGAGTGTGGGCAGCGAGCCGGGCAGCTCGCCCTCGTCCCCGACGGTCGGGACGGCGACGGCCGCGGCGGTCGTGAGGACCGTGAGCACCACGATGGCGACCAGCGGCGCCGGGACGGCCTTCATCAGCTTGGGCAGGCCGAGGATGATCGCCAGCGCGAGGACGACCAGCGGGTACACCAGCCAGGGCACGGACAGGAGGTGCGGCAGCTGGGCGAGGAAGATGAGGATGGCGAGCGCGTTGACGAAGCCGACCATGACGCTGCGCGGGACGAACCGCATGAGCTTCGCGACCCCCAGGGCGCCGAGCGCGACCTGGATCAGGCCGCCGACGATGACCGCGGCGATCAGGTAGTCCAGGCCCCGCTCCCGGACCAGCGGCGCCAAGACCAGGGCGATGGCGCCGGTCGCGGCCGAGATCATGGCCGGCCGGCCGCCGGTGACCGAGATGACGACGGCCATGGTGAACGAGGCGAACAGTCCGACGCTGGGGTCGACCCCGGCCAGGATGGAGAAGGAGATCGCTTCGGGGATGAGGGCCAGGGCTACGACGAGACCGGCGAGGACCTCGGTCCGCGCGACCCGGGGCGAGAGCCAGTCGGGGCGGCCGGGAGGCAGCCGGCGCAGCGCCGCGGCAAGCGTGCGGCGGGAGGTGTCGGTGGGCATGTCAGTGGGCGTGGCGGGCGGCATAGCGCCTTTCGGGAAAGGCGCGCACGTGCAGGACTGGAGCGCGACCACAGCGTGGTCGGACACCGGTCTGCGCGTACGCGCGGAAGCGGTCGGGTTCATGGGTGGCAGGATCGGTGGGGACGCGGTACGCGCACCCGGCAACCGTGCCGCGAGAGAAGGAAACGCCTGGGTCCACGTGGTCGTGACCCTCTCCTCTTCGGCACCAATCTACCGTGACGTGAGGACAGGAGCCGAACCGGCACGACCCCGATACCGTGGTCAGTGGACGGCTTCGTACCGGGCCGACGGTTCCTCGGATCGAGTCCGAGGACACGCTGGCGGGCGTACGGATCCCCCGCGCCCGTAGCTCAGTGGATAGAGCGGCTGCCTTCTAAGCAGTTGGTCGCAGGTTCGATCCCTGCCGGGCGCGCGTTGTGATTGAAGTGGCCCCGTCTGCCCGGACGGTGCGGGTGTGGTGACAGGCATCATGCGGCGGTCTCGGAGTGGCGTCCCGCCTTGTGCTGCTGTTCGTAGTCGGCGGGGCTGAGGTAGCGGAGGGTGGAGTGCCGCCGGCGGGGGTTGTAGAAGCCTTCGATGAACGCGAACACGGCCTGGGCCAGGCCCTCGCGGGTCGGCCAGCTCGAGCGGTCGAGCAGCTCGGTCTGCAGGGTCGCGAAGAAGCTCTCCGCGACTGAGTTGTCGAAGCAGTCCCCGATGCTGCCCATCGAGGCGAGCAGGCCGGCCTCGCGGAGACGGTGGCCGAACGCCCAGCTGGTGTAGGTCGAGCCGTGGTCGCTGTGATGGATCGCCCCGGGTGCGGGGCGGCGGTTCCAGATCGCCATCTGCAGCGCGTCGACGACGAGCTCGGAGCGGATGTGGTCGGCCATCGCCCAGCCGACGACGCGGCGGCTGAAGCAGTGCAGCACCACGGCCAGGAAGAACCAGCCCACGCTGATGCGGTGCTGGGTGATGTCCGCGACGTAGAGCCGGTCCGGCGCCGCGGGCCGGAAGTTCCGTTCCACCAGGTCGTGGGAGGGGGTCGCGGCGGGTGGAGCCGCGCAACCGTCTGCGGTGCACGCCCTGCAGGCCGGCGCACCTCATCACGCGCTCGACCCGACCGTGGCTCACGGCCAGGTGCTGGCCGAGCACGAGTTCCGCGTGGATGCGGCGATGGCCGTAGGTGCCGTTCGAGGCGGCGTGCGCCTCCCGGATTGCGTGCATCAGGTGGGCCTGGTCCCGGGCCCGGTCGCTGGCGGAGCCCCACTCGTAGACGCCGGGGGTCGAGACCTCCAGGACCCGGCGACGGAACTCAGGTGACCTGGCTGCCGGCATACGGACTCTTCTCAGACGACCATGGTCGCCTCAAGATCGGTGCCCAGGGAAGCGGGGCCACTTCACCCGAGAAACGTGTCGCCTATGTCTTGAGACACCTGTCGCCGATGCCCTGAACCAGGACACTGCCGGGCGCGCGTGCCGGCAGAGGGGCGCCTACGGGCGCGGTAACCGCCACCCGGCAGCATGGGCTGTAGATGGTGGAATCCGATGTCCACCAACGGTTTCCGGGGTTCCGTCCGGCGCCTGACCGTAGTAGAATTCGAACATGTGTTCGACAGTGCAGGTCGGTGCGGGGGATGCAGCCGATGCGGCGGTCCAGGCCGCCGACCGCGCCCTGACCACCGCCCTGGCGGACCCGGGTGCGCTGGTCGACCGGTCCCACGACCAGCTCACCGGCCTCGTCGCCACCCTGACCCGGCTGCAGGCCCGCACCGACGCGCTGCTGCTGGCGGCGGTGGCTGAGGTCGACGCCCGCGGCACGTTCACCATGGACGGGGCGCTGTCCGCAGGGTCATGGCTGCGGGCGGTCGCTCACCACACCCCCGGCCAGGCGGCCCGGACCGTGCGGACCGCGCGGGTGCTGCGCTCCGGGGTGCTGCCCAACACCTGCGCGGCACTGACCGCGGGTGAGTTGTCAGGCGGGCACGCCGCGGTCATCGCCGATGCCGTGCAGTACGCCCCCGCCGGCGCGGTCGCCCTGATCGAGCCCGAAGCCGTCGCCACCGCCGTCGAGGGCGACCTCCGGGCCACCGTGCACCTGATGCGCGCCTTCGCCCACGCCCTGGACCCCGAGGCCGCCGACGAAGCCGCGGTACGTCGATACGCCCGGTCCGGGTTCACCCTGTCCCCGACTATGGGCGGCACCACGGTGATCTCCGGCAGCGCCGAGGAGACCACCGGTGCGGTGATTGCCGCCGCGATCCACGCCGCCGGCCCACCCGTCCGCGGCGACGACCGCAGCCCGGCCCGGCGCCGCCTGGACGCCCTCGCCGATATCTGCCGCGCCTGGCTCGACCAGCCCGACAGCGGCAGCACGGGCACTGGCATGGGCACCGGGGCCGGAACCAGCACCGGTGCGACAACAACCACGGGCACGGCAGGAGCAGCGAGAAGTGTGCGCACCGGCAGGCACCGCACCCAGCTCATCGTCACCCTCGACCACAACGGCCTACGCGAACCGGAGGGACCCACCGGTGCCGGCGCCGACGCCGGCACGGCCTCACCGGGCGGCACCCTGTCCTGGGTCGGACCTATCACCGCCGCCACCGCCCGCCGCCTCGGCTGCGACAGCCTGGCCACCTTCGTCACCCTCGCGCCCGACGGCACCGTGGTCGAGGCCGGCACCCAGCGCCGGTTCTTCACCACCGCCCAGCGCCGCGCCATCATCGCCCGCGACGGCGACCGCTGTGCAGCCCCCCACTGCGACCGGCCGGTCGCCTGGTCCGACGGCCACCACCTCGTAGCGGTCGAGGACGGCGGACCCACCACCGTCGCCAACGGCGCCCTCCCTTGCGAGGCACATCATCTGATGCTGCACGAAGGCCACTGGAGGCTCGAACGCCTGCCCGACAGCCGGTACCGGCTCGTGCACCCACCCACCGGCAGAACCCTCGGACCCGAACCACCACGCCCCGGCCACAACCGGCCGGCTCGGGAGTAGCGGCATTCCGACTGCGTCTCGAGAATCCGGCAGCCAGGGCCGGAAAGGGGCTAGCCGAGGTTGTAGACGCGGACCCAGTCCACCGACATGGTCGACAGCTTCGCCGAGCCGCCGAACCAGTCCAGCTGGAGGGTCTGGTGCATCGGCCCGGGCGGCAGGTGGGACGTGTCCTTGTCCTGGAACCAGACGGCGCCGTCGAGGTAACCGGTGATGCCGGACGGCGTCCATTCGACGGCGAAGTTATGCCATTGGGTCATGTCGACCGTCTTGCTGGCGTAGGTCTGGCCGGAGCAGCTGTAGTGCAGGAAGAACTGCACCTTCGACGTGTCGGAGGTGGCCTCGGCGAAGTCGATCTCCGGGCACGAGCCGCCGGAGCTGTCCGGCCACAGGATCGCCACGGGGTGGTACTGCGAGTCCCGGACGTTGGTCCGCATCCGGACCTCCCAGCGGCCGTACTTGCGGTGGTCGAACTTGGCCGACATGCCGCCTGTGGTGCCGTTGGTGTCCCCCGTGACCGTGACGATCGAGCCGTCGACGTGCCAGGCCGACGGCCGGCGCAGGCCGTTGCCGCTGTGGCCGGCCGAGTTGTACATGCTCCACTTCGCCGAGCTGGGCGAGCCCGTGTAGTTGAACTCGTCACCGGCCACGACCGGTCCCCAGCCGTGCTGCGCTGCAGCCTGCACCCCGTCTCCGGACGCCGCGGGAGGGGCCGGCACCGGGGGTGGCACGGACGCGGCGGCCGACGGTGAGGCCTTCGCCGGCGGGGCCGACGGCTTCGGGCTGCGGCTGGCGGTGCGCCGCCCGACCCGGAGACCGAACGCCTTGGCCATGTTGGGGGCCGTCGCTGCAGCGCGCAGCCGCTTGGCGCCGATCACGTCGTCGATGAACCGGGTCAGCGAGTAGTGGGTCAGCGGCTTCGTGACGACCTTGCCGGACAGGCTCGGGTGCATCACCACCGTGAGGACCTTGTTGCCCGACTTCTTGTCGTCCTCGTCCGCGGTCAGCACCACCGCCAGTCGCCCGGACTTCCAGTCCGGCCCGGCCTTCACCTTGCGCATGAGGGACTTGAACCAGGTGTCGGCGGTCGCGAGGGAGCAGTCGTGAGCGTCGTTGCACAGGTCGGGAACGACCAGCCCGACGTTCGGCAGCGACCCTGCAGCGATGTCGGCACCCAGCCGCGCGGTCGACCGGTCGAACTTCCGGCAGGCGGCCCGCTCCCTGGTGAAGTACGCCCAGGGGTTGTGCTTGACGGCGTAGCGGCCGGTGTCGGTGGTCATGCACGGCGACGTCATGCCCTCGGCGTACGTCCTCGCGGTCTTTCCGCGGGCGAGCGCCTGACCGAAGATCGTCCGCCCACGCAGCCGGTGCGACGAGGGCGGGTCGTCGTCCGAGATCCCGTGGGTCCGGCCCGACACCAGCGCGACGTAGTTGGGCAGTGAGGGGTGCGCGATCGCGGACCACCCCGAGGCGTACCCGTACTTCTTCGCCTGCGCGAAGGCGTAGGGCATACCGGACTGCATCTGCGCCAGCGAGTGGTTCTCCTCGACCACGACGAGGACCTTTCGGACCCTCGCGGGTGCGGCCGAGGCCGACGTGGACCCTGTCGGCAGCACGGCTGCCAGAACGGCCACCGCCGCCACGGCGGCGACGAGGAGGCGGGCCCGGACCGGAACCCGGCCGAGACGTTGCATGTCGAGCATGGAAAAGCCTTTCGGGACGACCCCCGGGCACAGGATGCCAGAGTCGGCCCGCGGCCCGCCCTCCCCCGCTCAGGGCGGACCACGGACTGGGACGAGAGGTCGCAGCCGCGGATCCAGTCGGCCGAGCCGTCGACGACAGCGGAGCCTTCCCACGCGGACGGGGCGGGGACGGCCGATCCGAACCGGGTCGAGTGACCCGTGTCTAGCTGCGCGAGCCGTTGCCGCGCTCGGTGCGGGTCTGCTCGCGCAGCCGGGCCACCAGCCGGGCCAGCCGACGTCGCGAGTCCTCCTGCACACGGGTGGCGACGAGGAACTCAGCCGCCTCGATGCGGACCGCTTCGGACTGCCACGACGTGCGGACGCCGTAGATCATCGGCTCCCCACTCTCGGCGTTCTCGGCGGCCTCGTCGCTCGCGGCGCCCGTGGCGGCCGGCTCCGGGCCACCCGACGGAGGGGTCACATCCGCCGGTGCGGGTCCGGCCTGGTCCGGCGTCCGGGCCCCCGGCCCCGCTTCGTGCGCACCGGGTACGTCCAGGACCGCCGGCGGAAGGTCGTGGTGGACCTCCAGCCGGTCTCGCCGGGCGCGGGTACCCATGGGTGGACTCCTCACGATCGGCAGCGCCGGTGCTGCCCCTCCATGGTGCGCCCGCACCGCCACATCACACCCGGTCCGGTGGTCACGTTTCGGCAATGATTCGTCACCGTGCGTAACGCCAGTCACCGCCGTTCCTTCGTCCCCGTCCGCGTCCGGACCGGCGCCGGCGCAGGCGGCCCGTGGCTGCCCGCGGTCCGGGCGCAGGCGTCCGCGACCGGCCCTCTAGGGTGCGCCCATGGCGGAGCGCAACGACCGGATGGTCTGGATCGACTGCGAGATGACCGGGCTCGAGCTCGGCCGGGACGCGCTGGTCGAGGTGGCCGTGCTCGTCACCGACTCCGACCTCAACGTCCTGGGCGACGGGGTCGACGTCGTGATCAAGCCGCCGCCGGAGGCACTCGAGGGCATGCCCGACGTCGTCCGCGAGATGCACACGAGCTCCGGCCTGCTCGACGAGCTCGACGCCGGGACGACCCTGGCCGACGCGCAGGCCCAGGTGCTCGCCTACGTGAAAGAGCACGTGCCGGCGGCCCGCAAGGCCCCGCTGGCCGGCAACTCGGTCTACGTCGACCGCGGCTTCCTGGCGCGGGACATGCCCGAGCTGGACGAGCACCTCCACTACCGCCTGGTCGACGTGTCGTCGATCAAGGAGCTGGTGCGGCGCTGGTTCCCGCGGATCTACTTCAACTCCCCCAGCAAGCACGGCGGCCATCGCGCCCTGGTGGACATCCGGGAGAGCATCGAGGAGCTGAAGTTCTACCGCGAGGCGGTTTTCGTTCCGCAGCCCGGTCCCGACTCCGAGGCGGTCAAGGCCATCGCCCAGCGCTTCGAGCTCGGCCCCGACTCCTGACCGTAGCCCGGGCACGCGGTCCGAGGCCGGGCCGGCCGCCTGTATGATCCTCTCGCCGCGTGAGCGGTGCACGTGGTGGGTGTAGCTCAGCTGGTAGAGCACCTGGTTGTGGTCCAGGGGGCCGCGGGTTCAAGTCCCGTCACTCACCCCACGCATGACTGAGAGTCGCGTACGTTGCACGGGCCGACGGGCCGGTATCCCCTCGGGAGGAAGCGTCGCGGCCTCCGGCCCGCGTCACCCAGGCCGTCGGAGCAGGTCCCGTCGGGTCCGGTAGTCGTCCTCGTCGATCTCGCCCCGGGCCAGTCGTTCGTCGAGCAGCCGTTGGGCCTGCGCCGAGCCTCCCTCGTGACCCGTTCCCTGCGCGGCGTCGCGACCGCCCAGTGAGCGCACGAGGACGACCACCACCGCTGCGGTCAACGCGACCAGCAGCACCATCAGAAGGCTCATCCCCAGCCAGTCGCTCGAGCCGTGGCCGTAGTCGTGGTCCCACATCATGGTCAGCTCCTAGTTCGGTCCTGCCAGCCTGCGCCCCGTCCCCCGTGTCCCGCAGAGTCGTCTGCCCCGGGTGGCCCGGGCCCTTGGGCCTCCGCCGGTGGATCGTCAGCGGCTGCGGGATGCCGATCGGTACCCCCCGTGGGTATCTTGTAGATCCCGGTAACGGCGTGCGATATACGTCCGGGGGGTATATGCTCCCTGCTGCCAGCGACGGAGGTGCAGGGCGCGAGAACCCGGGTACCTGCCCTGACGACCCAGCCTCGGCGGAGGAGACACGATGACCCGCATGTCGCCGCACCGGCCGGACGGCCGCTCGTGACCGGCTACGCGGGGGCGGCGTCGATGCTGCTCACCGCCCTGGTCGGGATTGCTGCGCTCTACGGCGTCCACCGGCTGACCAGCGTGCGTTCCGACGCCGTGACCACCCTGCCGTTCCTCTCGGGCTGGGGGCCGGACCAGCACGCGCTGTCGCGGTTCCACGCGCGCTGGTACCCGATGACGTTGCTGTTCCTCGCCTTCGACGTCGAGATGCTGTTCATGTACCCGTGGGCCGTCGTCGTCGCTGTCGTCGGTTGGTCGGCGGTCGTCGAGATGTTCCTCTTCCTCGGAGCCCTGCTGGTGCCGGTTGTCTGGGCGTGGCGCGAGGGCGCGCTGCGATGGGTGTGAGCGAGGTGCTCGCGGGCCGTGCCGGCCGGCGCGCGCACGTGCTCACCGTCGAGGCGCCGGGATGGTGGCTGGCCCGCGCCCAGGTGGAGCGCGCCGCCGTCGCGCGCGGCTGGCAGCTGGCGACCTCTCCCGCGGATGCCGACGTCCTGGCCGTCTGCGGTCCTCCGGGTGCCGGGCTCGCCGCCGCGGTCGAGCGGGTCTGGCAGCAGCTGCCCGGCCCGCGAGCGCGCGTGGACGTGGCGGGCACCGACCTGGGAGCGGCCGAGACCGCGCTGACCCGGGCTGCGGACCTGCTGCGGACCACCGGCGCGACGGACACCCCGGCGGACCACGTGCCGCCCGGGCAGCACGATGGGCACGACTCGGGCACGACTCGGGCCACGACTCCGGCCACGGCGCCGGGCACGACTCGGCCATGCACGGTGACATGGCGCCGGCCGGCATCCCGCTTGCCGAGGGGGCCGACGACCGCGACGGCCTGGAGATGGACGTCCTGACGGTGCCGCTGGGCCCGATCCTCCCCTGCTGGCCGGGCGGGCTGGTGCTCCGTTGCCGGCTGCACGGCGACGTGGTGGCCGAGGCCACCGTCGAGACGCTGCCGGCAGCAGGCCCGCCGGCCGACCTCCCCGCTGCGGCCGCTGCGGTGGCCACCGCGCGGCGCCACGACGCGGCCGGCCAGCTGCTGCAGCTGGCCGGCTGGGACGACGCGGCGACAGCGTCCCGGCGGCTGCGCGACCGGTTGCTCGCCGGGGAGGCGCCGGAGCACGTCGGCACCGACGCCGGACGGCTGCACCAGCGCGTGCGTCGCTCGCGCACCCTGCGCTGGTCGCTGCCGGCGGAGGTCCGGGACCGGCTCCTCGGGATGCTCGACGGGACCGTCGACGCCGAGCGGGTGGCCTCTGCGCTGGAGCTGCTGCCCGGCCGGGTCGCCGGCCTCGACCTCGCGGCGGTGCGTCTCGTCGTCGCCAGCCGTGCCCTCGACCTGTCGTCGGCGGCGGCCGATGTCTGACGTCGGTGTGGTCGAGGTCGGCGCCGGCTGGGCACCGGCGGCCGTCGCAGTGGTCGCGGGGCTGGCCCTGGCCGCGGCGACGCTGGACGGTGCGCTCGCGGCCCGCAGCGCCGGCCGACCGGCCAGGACCGGCCTGTCGGCTCCGCTGGACGAGACGGCCCGCCTGCTGCGGCAGCGGCGGCGGGTCACCGTCGCTGCCGACTCGGCGCTGTGGCGGGCCGGTGGTGGCGGGCTGCTGGTAGCCGCGCTGCTGATGGTGGTCGTCGTCCCCCTGGGCCCGTTCACCCTGGCCGACCTGCCGGTCGGCATCGTGTGGTTCAACGCCATGGACGTCGTCGTGTGGGCAGCAGTGTGGCTTGCCGGCTGGGGCCCGAACTCGGCCCACGCCCTGGTGGCCGGCTACCGGTTCCTCGCGCTTGCCCTGGCCTACGAGCTGCCGCTGATGTTCGCGCTCACCGCCCCGGCCGTCGCCGCCGGCAGCCTGCGGGTCGGCGAGGTCGCCGCCTCGCAGGACGGCTGGTGGTACGTCGTGCAGATGCCGGTCGCTTTCCTCGTGTTCTGCGCGGGGGTCGTGGCCTTCTCCGTGTGGGGCCCGTTCTCGGTTCCGGCGGGAGCCGATGTCGCCGGCGGCATCCTGACCGAGCTGTCCGGGGTGGACCGGCTGCTCGTCCAGGCCGGCCGCTACGCGTTGCTCGTTGCCGGCTCCGCGTTCGCGGTCCCGCTGTTCCTGGGCGGCGGGGCCGGCCCGCTGCTCCCCGGCTGGGCGTGGGTGCTCGTCAAGACCTCGCTGTTGCTGGCCGTGCTGGTCGCGTTGCGCAGACGGCTCCCCGCCCTGCCGCCGCACCGGTTCGCCGAGGTGGGCTGGCTGGTGCTGCTCCCCCTCACCCTGCTGCAGGTGCTCGTCGTCGCCGTGCTCGCCGTGGGAAGGGGCTGAGGACCGTGCTGTCGGACCTGGTGTTCTGGGGGCTGGCCGTCGTCGCAGTGCTCTCGGGCGCCTACGTGTTCCGGGTCGACTCGATGGCCCGCGCGACGTACGCGCTCGCGGTGTCGTTCGTCGCCGTCGGCGCAGCGCTGCTGCTGATGCGGCTGGACTACGTGGGCCTGGTGACCGTCTTGATGATGGTGATGGAGATGGCCGTGATGGCCGTCTACATGGTGATGTTCATGGGGATGAACCCGGCGCTGATGCCGATGAGCATGGTGCACGGCAACCGGACCGCAGTGGCGGCTGCCGTGGCGGTGTTCGTCGTCCTCGGCGGCGGGGTGCTGCTGGTGGACTGGCCGGCCCGCCGGGGCGTCCCGGCGCCGGACACGGTGGCTGCCCTCGGCGAGGCACTGATGGGCTCGAAGATGCTGGTGATGATGGCGATCAGCCCGGTGATGATCGCCACCATGGTGGCCGGCATCGCGCTGGCCGCGCCGCGCGGACGGTACGACCGCTTCGGCGACGACCTGCGCGAGCGCGCCGCCGACCCGCAGCCGGGCGGTGTCGGGCGGTGAGCCTCGAGGCGGTCCTCCTCGTCGCTGCCGCGCTGTTCGCGGTCGGTGTCTACGGCGCCCTGTCGCAGCAGGTCGTCGTCATGGTGATGATGGGACTCGAGCTGATGGTCAACGCGGTCGTGCTCGCGGCCGCCGCCATGTGGTGGTTCCTGGCGCCGGACCCGACGGGTCAGGTGCTGCTGCTGGTCGTCATCGCGGCCATGACCGTCGAGATGGCGATGGGCTTCGCGGTGGCCACGCTGCTGCACCGGTCCCGCGGCTCCGACATGACCGACATGGCCGGGGACCTCGCCGGATGAGCGCCGTCCTCTGGCTGCTCGTCCTGGTGCCCGCCGCCGCGGGCGCCGCGCTCTGCACGGTCGGGCGTCGCGCCGACCGGCTGGCCCCGTGGCTCTCGGTCGCCACCGCGTCGGCGGTCCTCGTGCTGGCTGCCCTCGCCGCACTCGCGACCGGCGTGCCGCGGGTGGAGGTGGCCTTCGTCGCCGGTGGCCCGTTCGGGCTGGCCGTCGACCCGCTGGCGGCGGTGGTGGCACCGACGGTGGTGGCGGTGACGCTGCTCGTGCTCCTGTTCGCGGCCGGCGACATCACCGCCGACCGGGCCCGGTTCCACGGCCTGATGTTGCTGTTCACCGCGGCGGTCATGGTGACGGTGACGGCCACCTCGCTGCCGACCCTGCTGGTCGGCTGGGAGGTGATGGGCGCGATGTCGTACGCCCTGATCGGTTTCTGGTGGCGCGACGACGACCGGGTGGCGGCCGGAGCCACCGCGTTCCTGACGACCCGTGCGGCGGACCTCGGCCTGTACCTCGCCGCCGGCGCAGCGCTCGCCGGTGGTGCCGGGCTCGGGCTGGCCGCGCTGCCGGCCGCGAGCCCCGGCTGGCGGGACGTGGTGGCCGCGGGGGTGCTGGTGGCAGCACTCGGCAAGGCGGCGCAGCTGCCGTTCTCGTTCTGGCTGTCCCGGGCGATGGCGGGGCCCAGCCCGGTCAGCGCACTGCTGCACTCGGCCGCGATGGTGGCGATGGGCGGCTACCTGCTGCTGCGGACGGCCCCGCTGCTCGCCGCCACCGGCTGGGCGGCGACCACCGCCTCCTGGGTCGGTGCGAGCACCGCGGTCCTGCTCGGCGCGGTCGCCCTCGCGCAGCGCGACCTCAAGCAGCTGCTCGCGGCGTCCACGTCGGCGCAGCTCGGCTTCGTGGTCCTCGCCGCCGGCACGTCGGCCGTCGCCGGCGGGACGGCGCACCTGGTGGCGCATGCGGCGACCAAGGCGCTGCTGTTCCTCGCCGCCGGCGCGTGGCTGTCGGCGCTGGGCACCAAGCAGCTGGCCGGGCTGCGCGGCGTCGCCCGGCAGTGGCCGGTGGTCGGGGTCGCGTTCGGCGTGGGCACGCTCGCCCTGGCCGGGGTCGTGCCGCTGTCGCTGTGGGCAACCAAGGACGCCGTGCTCGCCGGGGCCCGCGAGCAGTCGACGGCCTTGTACGTCGTCGCGCTGGCCGGTGCCGCGCTGTCCGCGGCCTACGCCGGCAAGGCACTGCTCGTGGTGTGGCGCGGCGTCGGGGACGGGCCTGGTCGTCGCGCGGTCGAGCAGGTGTGGGACTCCGAGGAGCGTGGCAGCCGCCGGGTGGGGCGGCTCGAGCAGGCCCCGCTGGTCGTGCTGGCCGCCGGCGCCGCTGTCCTCGGGGTGCTCGCCCTGCCACCGGTCGGCGACACGCTGCAGCGGAGCCTGGGCGTCCCGGCGGAGCCGTCGGCCGGGCCGGCCGAGCTGGCGCTCTCGGCGGTGCTGGCGGTGGTCGTGCTGGCGGCCGTCGCCCGGTGGCGCGCGCCCGAGCCGGCCTGGGCGCTCGACTGGCTCAAGCTGGAGCCGCTGACCGACGCGGTGGTCGTGCGCCCGGTCCTGGCGCTCGCCGGGACGCTGGCCCGGTTCGACGACCACGTCCTGGACGCCGGCGTCACCCGGGTCGCGCGTGGCGGGCTAGCGCTCGGACGGCTGGCCGGCCGGGCCGACGTGGCCGTGGACGCCGCGGTCGCGGCGGGCGCCGCCGGCACGCGCCGGCTCGGCTCGCTGGCCAGGCGGCCGCAGACCGGCCAGGTGCACCAGTACTACCTGCAGACGCTGGCGGTCCTCGCCGCCGGTGCCGTCCTCCTCCTGGTGGTGACCTGACCGTGCTGACCCTGATCGTCGTCCTGCCGTTGGTCGCGGCCGCGGTCCTCGCCACGGTCCGGGTCTCCGACGCGGCAGCCCGCTGGGCCTGGCTGGCCGTCACGCTGGCCGACCTCGCAGCCGTGGTCGGTGTCTGGCTCGCCTACGAGTCACCGGACGCCGGTGCCCTCGCGTTCGAGCAGCAGGTCGCGTGGATCCCCGGTGTCGACAGCAGCTACCACGTCGGAGTCGACGGGCTGTCGCTGCCGCTCGTGGCGCTGACCGCCGTCGTGTTCGTGGCGTGCGCGGTCTACTCGCTGCGCGAGCAACAGCGACCGCGTGCGCTGGCGGCACTGTTCCTGTTCCTGCAGTTCACCTGTCTCGGCCTGTTCGTGGCCGCCGACCTGCTGGTCTTCTTCGTCTTCTTCGACCTGTCCATCGTCGCGATGTACTTCGTCATCGCCGGCTGGGGGCACGGCGAGCGGGCGGCCAGGTCGGCCCTGCAGTTCTTCCTGTACACCTTCCTCGGCTCGCTGGCGCTGCTGCTCGGCTTCATCGGCCTCTACGTGCTCGCCGAGCCGCACACCTTCGACATGGTCCGGCTGACCGCCGAGGCACCGGCCGCGACGGCCGGCGTGCAGGGCGGGCTGGTCCTGGCCGCCGTCCTGCTCGGGCTGGCGGTGAAGACACCGACCGTGCCGTTCCACACCTGGCTGCCGCCGGCGCACACCGACGCGCCCGCAGTCGGCTCCGCGGTGCTGGCCGGTGTCCTGCTGAAGATGGGCACCTACGGCTTCGTCCGCATCGCGATGCCGATGCTGCCGTCGGCCTGGCGGGCGTGGGCCTGGGTGGTGCTGGCGGTGGGTCTGGTGTCGGTGCTCTACGGCGCGCTGGTCGCGCTGGCGCAGACCGACCTCAAGCGGATGATCGCCTACACGTCGGTCAACCACATGGGATACGTCGTGCTCGCGGTCGGTGCCGCCGGGCTGGTCAGCCGCAGCGACGCGCAGGCCCGGGAGGTCGCGGTGACCGGCGCCGTGACCCAGATGGTCAGCCACGGGCTCATCACGGCCGCGCTGTTCCTGCTGGCCGGCGTGCTGCACCGGCGGGCGGGCAGCTACGACCTGGCCGGCTACGGCGGGCTGGCCGGCCCGGCGCCGCGCTTCGCCGGGCTGTTCGCCGTCGGCGCCTTCGCCTCCCTGGGGCTGCCGGCGTTCTCCGGCTTCATCGCCGAGTTCCAGGTGTTCGCGGGCAGCATCGCCGCGACGGCGTGGGCCGCCCCCGCGCTGCTCGGCATCCTCGTCACGGCGGCCCTGTTCCTGCGGGCGATGCAGCAGCTGCTCACCGGCCCGACCCGCGGCGCGTCCGAGGGCTTCACCGACCTGGGCCGCACCGAGACGGTCGCGATCGGCTCGATGCTGCTCCTGTCGTTGCTCGTCGGAGTCGTGCCCCGGCCGCTGCTCGACGTCATCGAACCGGCCGCCCGCAGCGTGGTCGACGCGGTGGCGCGCTAGCGATGGGGATGAACGAGGACCCGCTGGCGCTGCTGCCGGAGATCTTCCTGCTGTCCGGTGCGCTCGCGGCACTGCTGACCGGGTCGTTCCTGCCCCGGGAGCGGCAGTGGGTGGCCCGGACCATTGCCGCTGCCGCCCTGCTCGCGGCCGCCGTCGCCGCAGCGGCCGCCCTGCGGGACGCGCCTCGCGCGGTGTGGGACGGCACCTTCGCCGTCGACACGGCGACCGGCGTCGCCCGCCTGGTCGCCGTCCTCGGCTGCCTGCTCGTGATCGGGCTGGGCGTCGACGAGCTCGCCGGTGACGCGCGCGAGAGCGAGACGTACACGCTGCTGCTGCTCGGGACGGCCGGCGCCACCGTGCTGGCCGGTGCGAGCGACCTGCTCGTGCTGCTGGCGGGCTTCCTGCTCGCGAGCATCCCGGTGTACGGCCTCGTCGGGCTGGCCCGGACCGCGGGTGCCGCCGAGGCGGCGATGAAGACCTACCTGCTCGGCGCCCTGCTCGGCATCACGTTGATGCTGGGCGTCACCCTGCTCTACGGACTCGCCGGCGACACGACGTACGCCGCGCTGACGGATCGTCTGGGCGACGCCCCGGCGAGTGCCTCGCTGGTGGGGGTGGCGGCGGTGCTGGGCGGCCTGATGTTCAAGGCCGGCGCGGTCCCCGGCCACTTCTGGGTGCCGGACGCGGCCCAGGGCGCCGGCGGTGCCGCGGCCGCGTTCCTCACCTCGGTGCCGAAGGTCGGAGCACTGGTTGCTGTCTACCGGCTGGTGGACGCGCTCCCGGCCTCGGTCGATGCCCGGCCGCTGGTCGGGGTGCTCGCGGTGGCCAGCATGACGCTGGGCAACCTCGCGGCCTTCGGGCAGGACGACCCGCGCCGGCTGCTCGGCTGGTCGACCGTCAGCCAGGTCGGCTACCTGCTGGTGCCCGTCGCCGTCGCCGGCCGCACCGGCCTGGCGCTGCCGTCGCTGCTGCTCTACCTCGCGTGCTACACGGTCACCAACCTGACGGCGTTCGCTGTCACGTCGTCACTTCCCGACCGGCGCGACCTGGCGGGCTACCGCGGGCTGGCCGCGGCCCGGCCATGGCTGGCCGGCGCGCTGGTGGTGTCCCTGCTCGGACTCGTCGGTACGCCACCCACCGCGGTCTTCGCCGGGAAGGTCACCGTGACCGCGGCGGCGTGGGACGGCGGCAGCGCCTGGCTGGCCGTCGCCGTGGTCGCCAACACCGTCGTGAGCCTCTTCTACTACCTGCGTTGGGTGGCCCCCGTGTTCAGCCGCGGCGAGCCGGTCGAGCGCACCGCGCCCGGCGGCTTCCAGCCCCGGCCGTGGGCCGCCGCGAGTGCGGTGGCCGCGGCGGCCGCCAGCGTGCTGCTGGGTCTCGCGGCCGGACCGGCGTGGGCACTCGTCAGCCCGGTCGTCACCGGCTGACCCGAGACTGTCGCCCGGGGTCGCGGGACACGCCGGCCCGCGGTACGCCAGGCTGCGCCTGCCGCACCGGCCGACCGTCGACGTCAGGGAGAGAGTCCGTGCCCACCCAGCTGCCGCGGGACCTGCGCTCGTCGCCGACGTACCGGGACGTCGAGGCGTTCCTGCTGTCCGTGCAGGTCCCCGGCGAAGGCCGTGTCGTGGACGCCACCGATCCGGCCACGGCTCCGGACGGCGGGCGCGTCGCGTACACCGCTTGGCGGCGGGACACGGCTGGTGCCGCCCCGACCCCGGTGATCGAGGTCGTCGACACCGCCACCGGCAGCCGGACCACGTTCGCCGAGCACGCCGGCTGCCGGTGGCCCCGCTGGTCACCCGACGGTGGCCGGCTCCTGTGCCTGCGGCGCGGCGACGCCGGCTCGGAGCTGCCGGTGGTCATCGACCTCGCCACGCGCGGCATCACGCAGCCCGTCGCCGCGCCGCCGGCCGGCACGGTCGAGGCCGCCGTGTGGTCGCCGGCCGGCACGTCCCTCGCACTGGTCGTCGCCGAGGTGGGCGCCGAGATCTCCGACGTGTTCGGCTCCGGCCGGGTGACCGCTCCGGACGAGGTGCCCGCGTGGTGTCCTGAGGTCGCCGCGGAGGGCCGCTCCGGCTGGCGCCGGCTCTGGCTGTGCGACCTCGAGGGGGGCGACCCCCGAATCCTCGCGCCGGGGTCGAACGTCTGGGAGGTGGCCTGGGCGGGCCCGCAGCACCTCGTCGCGGTCGCCTCGCGCGGACCGGAGGAGGACGCCTGGTACGACGCCGAGCTGGTCCTCGTCGACGCGGGCGACGGCACGCACCGGACCCTTCTCGACCCGCAGACACAGCTCGCGATGCCCGCGGCGGACCCGTCCGGACGCCGGGTGTCCGTTCTCAGCGGGTCGGCCAGCGACCGCGGCCTGCTGGCCGGCGAGGTCGTGGTCGTCGAGACCGCCACCGGTTCGGCCACCCGGCTGGCCGCCGCGGGGGTGCACGTCACCTCGCAGAGCTGGCGGGACGAGAACCGGCTGCTCCTCGCGGGGCTGCGGGGTCACCAGACCGTCGTCGGGACCTACGACCTGGCCCGGTCCCACTTCGACGAGGACTGGGCGACGACGGAGACCTTCGGGCCCGGCGACCTGCTGCCCGTCGCGGCCCCGCACGGCACCGCCGACGCGGTGGTGGTCCTCGAGAGCCACCGTCGGCCGCCGACGCTCGGGCTGGTCCGTCCCGACGGCTTCCGAGCGCTCGCCGACCTGGCGCACGACGGCACGGCACTGGTCGCGAGCCTCTGCGACGCGCTCCGGGCGGTGACGTGGCGGTCTGCCGATGGCCTCGAGGTCGACGGCTACCTGGCGACTCCTGCGGGCGGGGAGCCCGGGCCGCGTCCGCTGGTGGTGCTCGTGCACGGCGGCCCGGTCTGGCGCTGGCGCGACACCTGGGTGGAGCGCACCGTCCAGGTCCCGCTGCTGCTGCGCAACGGGTACGCGGTGCTGCTGCCCAACCCGCGGGGCAGCCAGGGGCGGGGCGAGTCCTTCGTGCGCGCGATCGTCGGCGAGGTCGGCGGCCGTGATGTCGACGACGTCGTCGGAGGGGTGGACCTCGCCGTCGCTCTGGGTGTCGCAGATCCGGCTGCCGTCGGCGTGATGGGCACCAGCTACGGCGGTTTCCTGGCGGCCTGGCTGGCCACGACCGGGCGGTTCGCCGCGGCGATCGCGGCCTCGCCGGTCACCGACTGGGTGAGCCAGCACTTCACGACCAACATCCCGCAGAGCGACGTGCGCTTCCTCGTCGGTCCACCGCTCGACCCGGCCTCGCAGTACCGCACCCGCAGCCCCGTGGTCGCCGCGACGGGATCCACCTGCCCGGTGCTGCTGACTGCCGGACAGCTCGACCTGGCGACACCCCCCGGCCAGGCGGTGGAGATGTACCGCGCCCTGGTCGAGCTGGGCGTCGATGCCGACCTCGCCCTCTACCCCCGGGAGGGGCATGACGTGCACGAGTGGCCGGCCGTCGTGGACCACTGCACTCGCATGCTCCTCTGGTTCGGACGCCACCTGGGGCGGCCGTCGGGTCCCGACCGGACCGCGTCGTGAGGTGCGTCAGGCGCGTCAGGTGCGGACGACCGCCACCAGGTCGGGGGCCAGGTCGGTGCCGCGCGCAACGATGCGGCGGACGGTGTCGACGACCTCCCGCTCGGTGGCGTCGTCCCGGCGCCGGCCGGCGACCGTGACCAGCGCTCCCGACCCCGCAGACCCGTCGGCCACGTCGACCAGGACGACGACGTCCGAGGGCACCAGCCCGGCCGCGGCCGCGACCCCCGCGCACAGGTCCGCGGCCAGAGCCGAGGGACCGCCGGCAGCGGCCGAGGTCGAGGTGACGTGGATCCAGGGCATCGGCGATCCTCGGGAGATGCGGGCGGAGTGGGGACCAGGCAGGTACGTCGTGGTGGGCGCGTCCGGCATCCTGGCACCCCTGGGCGAGCTGTTGCGGGCGCAGCGGCTGCGCACCGTCGGGATCTCCCGCGGTGCCCGCCTGCACGAGGGCGAGTGGGACGAGCGGGTGGCCCTGGACGCCCGGGACCTGACGGCGACCACCCGCTGGGCCACCCGCTCCGGTGCGGACGTGGCCGCACTGGTCGCCTATGCCCCGGCGCTGTCCGCGGCCACCTGGCCGGTGCTGGCCGGGCTGGCGCCCCGCACCGTCGTCGTGGCCACCACCCAGCACGCGGCGCCCGGGGCTCCGACGCCGCCCTGGTCCGGCCTGGCCGGTACCTCGGTCCTGCAGCTCGGCTGGACAGGTGCGCCGAGGCGGTGGCACACCGCACCCGAGGTGTCCCGCGCGGTGGTCGACATGCTGGGCGACCTCCCCGTGGCGCACCGGGTGCTCGGCACGGTCCGTCCCTGGTCGGACCGGCCGGCGTGACCGCGCCGAGCTCGCCGGCATGAGGCGGTCACCGCGCGGACAGGTGCTGCTCCGCGAGCCGTGGCCGCCGGTGGCGGGCGTCCCCGGCCTGGCCCAGGGCCGCTACGGGTCGGCGGGGAACCTCGAGCTGGTGGCGCCGGCGGTCGACGGCGGGATCTGGGTCGGCTGGTTCAACTCCGACCCGACCGAGCGCTACGCCGGCGCCGCACTCGGCCGCTGGAGCGGTGCGCTGCGCTTCGCGGCCGGCCACTCCTACGCGTCGGCGCGGATCGCCCAGGTCGATCCGGGACCGGACTGGTTGGAGGTGGTGGCGCTCACGACCGACGGCACCCTGCGGCGCCACGTCTGGTCGCCGGACGACGGCTTCGTCGACCACGGTCCGGTCACGCTGCGCGCCGCGTCGTCGTCGGCGATCCTGCCCGACCCGGCTGACGGGTCGCTGCTGCTGGCGGTGGCCGGGAGCGACGGCACCGCGCGACTGCTTCGTGCCGAGCCGGGGGCGGCGTACCCCGCGCTGGACTTCGTCGAGGTGGGCGTCGTGCCCGGGTCCGACGTGCGTGGCGTGGACGCCGGTCGGCACGGCGACCACCTGGATGTGCTCACGGTCGCTGCCGGGGGTGCCGTGACCCTGGACTGCGGCGGGCAGTCGGTCCGCGTTGCCGTCGGCGCCACGGGTGCGGCGCTCGCCGTGGGTCCGCGCGGCGACCGCCGGGTCGTGACCACCGGCCGGTCCGGCGCCACCCTGCTCGCGGTCGATCCCCCGACCGAGCCCTCGGTCGGTTCGGCCGTCGGGCTCGGCCAGGCTGCGGCCGCGGCGCTGGCCCAGGTGCACCGGGCCGGCCGCGCGGAGTGGCACGTCGTCGGCCGGCAGGGCGACCGGCTGGTGCACCGCTGGTGGTCCGAACCGGCCGGCGAGGATCTGCCGCCGGGCCGGCCGGTGGCGGCGGAGGTGTGGGCGGACCCGGGCAGTCGGAGCGCCCACCGAGGCTGACTTTTTGCGACCGTTGTCGCTCGTTGCTGGGATTTTCTGACCGAGAATGATTGATTCCGCGCCGGAGGGCCCTTAGATTGCGGTCGACCGCCCGCGCCCCGCGGACCGGGTTCGCCTGTCGAAAGGGCCCTCCTCAATGCCAGCATCGTCAGCGTGGTCAGCCTTCGACCGCCGCACCTTCCTCAAGACCGCCGGGATCCTGGGGGCGGGCGCCGCGCTGAGTGCGTGCGGCGGGAGCAGCGGCGGCGCGGCCGCACCCCAGGGAGGCGCAGCCTCGGGCGGGGCACCGCCGAAGCTGTCCGGGACTGCGACCCTCACCACCTGGGGGTCGGACCAGGAGGTGGCCGCCTTCAAGAAGATCGCCGCCGACTTCAAGGCCGCCCGCGGCGCTGACGTCAAGATCGAGGTGCTGCCCTACGACCAGATCCGCACGGTCGTCGACCGCCGGCTGCAGGCGCACCAGGCGCCCGACCTGTTCCGCGTCTCCTACACCGACGTCGGCGGGTACGCGAAGACCGGCGCCCTGGCCGATCTCTCCGACTACATGGACGCGTCCTACGGCGACGCCTTCCTGCCGGCCCTGTGGGGCTCGGTGCTCAACGACGGCAAGCCGGTCGGCGTCCCGCACCACACCGACACCTCGGCGCTGGCCTACAACAAGAAGCACTTCGAGGCGGCCGGCATCACCGACGTCCCCACGACCCTGGAAGGGGCCTGGACCTGGGAGCAGTTCGTCGAGGTGCTGCAGAAGCTGAAGGCCGCCAACCTCGGTGCGGCGCCGTTCGCCTTCAACTACCAGCTCTACGGTGCCTACCGCTTCTTCAACACCGTCTACCAGGCCGGCGGCTCGGTGCTCGACGACTCGCTGTCGAAGGTCACGCTGGACACCCCCGAGGCGCGCAAGGCCCTGGAGTTCACCAAGAGCCTGTACACCCAGGGCCTGCACGCGCCGAGCGTGCTGGTCAAGCGACCGACGTACCCCGACGAGATCTTCCCCACCCAGAAGATCTCGATGATCCAGACCGGTGACTTCCTGATCCCGTCGCTGGAGGCCGCGATCAAGGACAAGTTCGAGTGGGGGGTCACCTACCTGCATGCACGACGTGGCGGCGGCCACCGACCTCGGCGGCAACGCCGTCGTCGTCACGGCCGAGGCCAAGAACAAGGACGCCGCCGCGGAGTTCGCCAAGTTCCTCGTCACCAAGGAGAACATGGCGTTGTTCTGCGAGCAGACCACGGTGCTGCCGGTGCGCCAGGACCTGGTCGACGCGCCGCTGAACTACGCGGTCCGGCCCGATCTCATGCCGGTCTTCCAGAAGCAGGCGACCACCATGCCGGAAGGCCTCGTCAAGGTGTCGACCGCGCCTGCCTTCCCGGGCATCAACCAGGCGCTGGTCGACAACATGGACCAGTACCTGTCCAAGTCGTCCTCGTCGACCGACTCCGTGATCTCTGCACTCACCGGCAGCATCGAGAAGGCGCTGCAGGGACAGGGCTGACGGATGACCGTGACGCAGCCGGCGCTGGGGCCGCGCGTCTCCGCCGCGCCGACCGCACCACAACGCCGGGTGCGGTCGGCGGGCGCTCGCGCGGAGGCCTGGGCGGGACTGGTGCTGGCCAGCCCAGCCCTGCTGGTGTTCACGGTCTTCATGTTCGTGCCGCTCGTCCTGACGTTCTGGTACAGCCTGAACGCCTACAGCGGGTTCGGGAGCATGCAGTTCCTGGGCGCAGAGAACTACACGACCATCCTGCACGACTCGACGTTCTGGAAGGCACTGGTCAACACCGTCGTCTTCACGGCGGTCTCGGTGCCGCTCGGCATCGCCCTGGGCCTCGGAGCGGCCCTGCTGCTCAACAAGGCGATGCCCGGCCGCACGCTTTTCCGGGCTCTCTTCTATGTCCCCGTCGTCATCTCCGGGGTCGCCTCCGGGATCATCTTCCTGCGGCTCTTCGACCCGCTCATCGGCATCCTCAACCAGCTGATGGACTCGGTCGGGCTGCCCACGGTCAACTGGCAGGGCAACGGGACGGCCGCTCTGGCATCGATCATCGTCGTGACGACCTGGCAGGGCGTCGGCTTCGGCATGGTCGTCTACCTGGCCGGGCTGCAGGGGATCCCCCGCGAGCTGTACGAGGCCGCGGCGGTGGACGGTGCGACGGGGTGGAAGAGGTTCTACCGGATCACCTGGCCGCTGCTCGGTCCCACGACCTTCTTCCTCGTCGTGTACTCGATCATCGTGAGCTTCCAGGTCTTCGACGTGGTCTACGTGCTGACCCGGGGTGGCCCGGGCACCTCGACCACGTTCCTGGTGCAGTACGCCTACGACCAGGGGTTCAACCAGCGCCGGCAGGGCTACGCCGCCGCGATCGGCGTCATCATCTACGTGTTCGTCCTGCTGTTCACTGTCGTCCAGTGGCGGCTGTCGCGACGGAGGGACGAGGCATGAGCACATCGATGGCGTCGGCCGCGGCCACCGCCGGCACGGTCGATCCGGATGCCGGGTCCGAGACGGAGGGGATCCCGCAGTCCCGCCGGGTGCGCGGCACCCGGGTCGCGGTCGCGGTCGCGTGCGCGGTGCTGCTGATGTTCCCGATGTACTGGATGCTGCGTACGTCGGTCGCCGGGACCGACGAGCTGAGCACCCTGCCGGTGCGGCTGTGGCCGCGGCAGTGGCTGTGGGACAACTACGTCGAGCCCTGGCGGCAGTACCCCTTCGCGAGGTGGCTGTTCAACTCCGTGGTCATCGCGGTGCTGTCGGTGACGCTCACCGTCGTGATCAACCTGTGCGCCGGCTACGCCTTCGCCAAGCTGCGCTTCCCGTTCCGCAACCTGCTGTTCCTGCTGATCCTGAGCACCCTGATGGTGCCCGTGCAGGTCATCATGATCCCGCAGTTCCAGGTCGTGATCGACCTGCACCTGCTGAACACCACCTGGGGCGTGGTCCTGCCGCGACTGGCCGAGGCCTTCGGTCTCTTCATGGCCCGGCAGTTCTTCCTCGCCGTCCCGGACGAGCTGCTGGAGGCCGCCAAGTGCGACGGTGCCGGCATCTTCCGCACCTTCTGGCGAATCGTCCTGCCGCTGTCCAAGCCACTCGTCGCCGTGCTGGTCATCTTCACCTTCATGTGGCGCTGGAACGAGTTCGTCTGGCCGCTGATCGTGCTCACCGACAGCAGCTCCTACACGCTGCCGGTGGGGCTGCAGTTCCTGGTGCAGCAGTTCGGCAGCAACTTCGGGCCGCTGCTGGCCATGTCGTTCCTCTCCATCCTGCCGATGCTTCTGGTCTTCGCCGTCTTCCAGCGCTACTTCGTCGAGGGTGTCGCGCGGACGGGCATCAAGTGAGCCCGGCGCGCACCGAGACTGCCCTCGACGTTCTCGTCACCCTGGACTTCCCGTCGTCCTTCCTCGACTCGGTGCGTTCTGTCGATCCCCGGGTGGCGGTGCACCACCACCCCGTCACAGCTGGCGTCCACGACGTGCCGGCCGAGCTGCTGGCAAGGGCCGAGGTCATGTACACCAACGAGGTCCTCCCGGGGCCGGTCGCGGCCCCGGCACTCCGGTGGGTCCAGCTGGACACCTCGGGCGTCGACCACGTCCGGGGCACGCCGCTGTGGGACGCCGACGTGGCGATCACCACCCTCGGCGGGGTCAGCCCCGCTCCGCTCGCCGAGTGGGTGCTGATGATGGTGCTGGCCCACGCCCACCGCCTCCGCGAGACCGAGCAGCTCGCCGCCCAGCACCGGTGGCCGAGCCGCGAGGACCGGTGGAAGCTGCTGATGCCCCGGGACCTCCGCACCGCGACGATGGGCATCGTGGGCTACGGGCGGATCGGACGCGAGGTGGCCCGCTTGGCGCGTTCGTTCGGGATGACGGTCCTGGCGGTACGCCGCGACCCGGGGACCCAGTCCGACGGCGGCTTCGGCGGCCGGCCGCCGGTCGAGGGAGTGGTGGAGTCCGGTCCGGACCAGCTCACCGCCGTGCTCGGGCGCAGCGACTACCTGGTGCTCACCGTGCCCCTGACACCGCAGACCCGGGGCATGATCGGGCCGGGCGAGCTGCAGGCGTGCAAGCAAGGCGCCGTGCTCGTCAACGGCAGCCGCGGCGGCGTGGTCGACGAGCAGGCCCTGCTCGCGGCACTGGACGCCGGCCACCTGGACCTGGCCGCCAGTGACGTCTTCGCCGAGGAGCCGCTCCCCGAGGACGACCCGCTCTGGTCCCACCCCCGGTCGGTGGTCACCCCTCACGTCGCCGGGTTCGCACCGGACTACCACGAGCGGGTCGCCGAGCTGTTCACCGCGAACCTGCGCCGTTACCTCGACGGTGAGCCGTTGCTCAACCTCGCACAGCGGGAGAGGGGCTACTGATGCTCGCCGTGCAACGCCGCAGCGCCACCGTCGACCTGCTCGCCGGGCAGGACGCCATGACGGTCGAGGACCTTGCCGCCCGGCTGCGGGTCAGCCTGTCCACGGTCCGGCGGGACCTGCACGAGCTCGAGCAGGAGGGCGTCGTCCGGCGGGTGCACGGCGGGGCGGTCCTGTCCCGCCTCGACCCACCGGACGCACCCGAGCTGCCGCTGTCCGCCCGCGAGGTGGAGCACCGCGCGGAGAAGCAGGCCATTGCTGCTGCTGCCGTGTCGCTCATCGAGCCCGGCTCCGCCCTGCTGGTTCCAGGAGGAAGCACCACGGCCGCTCTGCTCCCGCTCCTGGAGGCGCTCCCCGACCTCACCGTCGTGACCAACTCGCTGGACGTCGCCTTCCGGCTCGCGGCGGGCGCCGTCGACGTGATCGTGCTCGGGGGCGCCCTGCGCCGTCCGGAGCTGAGCCTGCTGGGCCACCTCGTCGGGGTGAGCCTCAGCGAGGTGCACGTCGACCACGCCGTCATGGGCGTCTACGGGATCGATCCGCGCAGCGGCGCTCTCGGTGCCAGTGCCCAGGAGTGCGAGACGGACCGGACCCTGGCCCGGTGCGCACCGCGGCTCACGATCCTCGCCGACGCCAGCAAGTTCACCCGCCGCAGCCCCCACCGCATCGTCCCCGTGGAGCGGGTGACCGAGCTCGTCACCTCGGCCGGGGCGCCCGCCGACGACGTCGAGACCTTACGGTCCCGGGGGGTCGACGTCCGCGTCGTCTGACCCCTCCGCCGGCCCGACCATGCCTGAAGAAAGGAACCCTGTGCCCTCGCCCGACCGTCGCTGCCTCGTGCTCATCGGAGCGGGCAGTGCCGTCTTCACCCGCGGCCTGCTGGCCGACCTGATCTCCGCCGACGACCTGGGGGGCTGGGACATCCGGCTGGTGGACGTCGACGAGGTCGCGCTGGACGTGGCTGTCCGGCTCGCGGGGCTGATGGTCTCCGCCCGGAACGCCCAGGACCGCATCACCGTCCTGGGCAGCACCGACCGGGAAACGGTCCTGCCGGGAGCAGACTTCGTGGTCACCTGCGTGGGCGTCGGCGGCCGCGATGCGTGGCTGCGCGACCACACGGTCTGCATGGAGCACGGCGTCTACCAGCCGGTCGGGGACTCGGTGATGCCCGGCGGTATCAGCCGGCTGCTCCGCACCGTGCCGATCATGGTCGAGATCGCGCGGGACGTCGTACGCCTCGCACCCGACGCGCTGTTCTTCAACTACAGCAACCCGATGACGGCCAACGTGATGGCGATGACCCGGCACGCCGGCGCCTCGGTCGTCGGGCTCTGCCACGGGATGCACCACGTGCAGCGGGAGCTGGCCGAGTACATCGGCGCCCCGTTTGCCGAGACCTCCACGCTGTACGCCGGGATCAACCACCTGACGTTCATCTACGACTTCCGGTGGAACGGCGCCGACGCCTGGCCGCTGGTCCGGGCCAGGCGGCGGGCCGAGGCGGAGCACCCGGCCGACCCGGCCGACATCGGCAACATCTTCACCGAGGACGTCCGGGCCGCGCACAACCCGTTCTCCTGGGCGCTGTTCGACGCCTACGGCGCCTACCCGGCCGCCAACGACCGGCACGTCACCGAGTTCTTCCCGCAGCGCTGGCCCGGCGGGTCCTACTACGGCAAGACGCTCGGCGTCGACGCGTTCTCCGTACCCGAGATCCTCGAGTGGGGCGAGAACCGCTACCAGTCGATGAGGGCGCAGGCGGAGGGTCGGGTACCGCTGGACGAGACCGTGTTCGACCGCTCCACCGGTGAGCAGGAGCAGCTGATCGCCATCATCCGGTCGGTCCTGCACGACGCGCGGGAGATGTTCTCGGTGAACGTCATCAACGCCGGCACGGTCCCGGGGCTGCCGGACGACGCCGCACTCGAGGTGCCCGGCGTGGCCACTGCGCGGGGACTGCGACCGATCCGGGTGCCGGACCTGTCGAGCCCCGTGACCGCCGTGCTCGCCCAGCGGCTGGCCCCGGTCGTCCTGTCCGTCGAGGCTGCGATGACCGGCGACCGGGCCATGGTGGTCGAGGCGATGCTCGCCGACGGCGCCGTCACCGATCCGGTGCGTGCGAGTGCGCTCACCGACGCCCTGCTCGCTGCGCAGGCGGCTCACCTGCCGGCGTTCGCATGAGCACCCTGCGCAGCGCCGGCTGGTTCGACGCGCCGAGCAAGAACGGCATCCTGCACCGTTCCTGGCTGCGCAGCGAGGGACTGCCCGACGACTCGTTCAGCGGCCGACCGGTCATCGGCATCGCGACGAGCTGGTCCGAGCTGACGCCGTGCAACGCGCACCTGCGGGAGGTCGCGGAGCACGTCAAGCGCGGGGTCTGGCAGGCCGGTGGCGTGCCGTTCGAGTTCCCCACCACCTCCATCGGCGAGACGATGGTGCGGCCCTCCGCGATGCTGCTGCGCAACCTCGTCGCCATGGACCTCGAGGAGACCATGCGGGGCAACCCGCTCGACGGGGTGGTGCTGCTCGCCGGCTGCGACAAGACGACCCCCGCGTACCTCATGGGCGCCGCGAGCACCGACCTGCCCACGCTCCTCATCACCGGTGGCCCGATGCTCAACGGCCGCTGGCGGGGCCAGACCATCGGCTCCGGGACCGCCGTCTGGCAGCTGACCGAGGAGCACCGGGCGGGACGCCTCTCCGACGCCGACCTGGCCGACGCGGAGTCCTGCATGAGCCGCAGCCGGGGCCACTGCATGACCATGGGGACCGCCTCGACGATGGCGTTGCTCACCGAGGTCCTCGGGATGCAGATGCCGGGCACCGCCGAGCTGCCCGCCGACGATGCGCGACGACGCACCGCGGCCCACCTGGCCGGCCGGCGGGCGGTCGAGCTCGTGACCGAGGAGCTGCGCCCCAGCGCGGTGCTGACCCGCGAGGCGTTCGAGAACGCGATCCGCGTCAACGCCGCCATCGGCGGCTCCACCAACGCCGTGGTGCACCTGCTCGCGATCGCCCGTCGGGTCGGCGTGCCGCTGGAGCTCGCCGACTTCGACGAGCTGGCTCGTCCGGTCCCCACCCTGGTCGACGTCATGCCGTCCGGCCGGTTCCTGATGGAGGACTTCGCCTACGCCGGCGGGCTCGGGGCAGTGCTCGAGCAGCTGGGCGGCCTCCTGCACCGCGACACCGTCGGCGTCAGCGGCCAGACCTTGGGCGACGCGTACGCCGGCTCCACCCGGTGGGACTCCGACGTCATCCGGGACCTCGACGAGCCGCTGCAGCCACCCGGCAGTGGCACGGCGGTACTGCACGGCAACCTGGCCCCGCGAGGCGCACTGGTGAAGCAGTCAGCGGCCAGCCCACATCTGCTCGTGCACCGCGGCCGAGCGATCGTCTGGGACGACTACGAGAGCTACCTGCGCGACGCCGACGACCCGGACCTCGACGTCCACGAGGCCGACGTGCTGGTGCTGCGGGGGGCCGGGCCGAAGGGCTATCCCGGCATGCCCGAGATCGCGAACCTGCCGCTGCCCACCCGGATGCTGACGCAGGGGGTCACCGACATGGTGCGCATCAGCGACGCGCGGATGTCGGGCACGTCCTACGGCACGGTCGTCCTGCACGTCTGCCCCGAGTCGGCGGTCGGTGGGCCGCTGGCGGCGGTCCGTACCGGCGACATGATCGAGCTCGACGTCCCCGGCCGGCGGCTGCACCTCGACGTCCCCGACGACGAGATCGCCACCCGGCTGGTCGAGACACCCGGTCGACCCTGGCCGGCCGCCCGCGGCTACCAGCGCCTCTACGTCGAGCACGTGCTGCAGGCCGACGAGGGCGCGGACTTCGACTTCCTCGTCGGCGGCGAGCCGGCAACCATCCCCCGGAGGTCCCAGTGACGACGGCACCGGAGCCGGACACCCTGCATGCTCCCCCGGCCGACGACGTGCCCGCGGCCTCCGTCCGGTGCAAGGCGCGGATCCTCGAACGGGAGGGCATCGCCATGTTCGTGGCCCTGCACGATGCCCGGCCGGGGCACCGGCTGCGCGTCACGGACCCGGTCGCCCGCGCCGAAGGGGGTCGGCTGGCCGCGCTCTTCGAGCACTACTGGAGCGCCCTGGCCGCTGCGCCGCCAGCCGAGGCCGGCGGCCTCCGCGAGCTCGCCGTGGAGGGGGATGCCGTCGGTGCCGACCCGGCCGAGCTCGACCCCACCGGGGCGGCGGCCCTGATCGACGCGCTGGTCGTGCTGAGCGACCAGCACCTCCGGGCCCGCACCGAGGGGGACGCGTGAGCATCCTCACCCCCGGGCACCAGCAGTCGGCCTTCGCCGCCGGGGCCTTCCTCCGCGTCGTCAACTGGCACAACACACCCGAGAGCGAGCGGGCGACGCTGCGGGCCGAGCTGTCCTGGTACTGCCGCCGGTACCAGCCGGTGGGTCCCGCCGACCTCGACCGGCTGTTCGACACCGGCCGCTGGGAGGGGTCGAAGCCGGGCTTCATCCCGGTCTTCTACGACGGATATCTCAACAACGCGACGGTCGCCGCGCCGGTGTGCGACGAGCTCGGCATCACCGCGTGGTTCTTCCCGCCGACGGGGTTCCTGTCGGTCCCGCCCGAGGACCAGCGCACCTACGCCGACGCCCACGACATCGACCTCGTCGCCGAGGAGCGCGACCAGCCGGCGCTGGCCATGTCGTGGGAGCAGCTCGAGGTGATCTCCCGGCGGCACGTGGTGGCGGCGCACACGGCCAACCACGAGCAGGCCCGCAACATCCGGACCGCAGCGGACGTCGAGCGCGAGATCAAGGAGCCGGTCCGGCAGATCGAGGCAGCGACCGGCACCAGGCCGGCAGCGTTCGCGTGGCTGTACGGCACCCCCTTCGACCCGGCGTCGATGGCCGGCCAGGCCGTGCTCGACGCCGGGATCCGCTATGCGGTCAGCAACACCGCGTACGAGCGGATCGCTGACTGACGTGGCGGTGTCCTCGGAGCACGATCGGCGCGTCGCCGTGGTGACGGGCGGTAGCCGCGGCATCGGCGCCGCGACAGCCGTTGCGCTCGCGGCCTCCGGCCATGACCTCCTGATGACGTTCGCCGATCGCGCCCACGCGGCCGGCGAGGTCGCCGATCGGTGCCGGGACCGTGGAGCCACCGTGGAGATCGTGCAGCTGGACGTCGCCGACCCGGCGGCGGTGGCCGCAGGCTTCGCGGTCCTGGACCGGGTGTTCGGCAGGCTGGACGTGCTGGTCAACAATGCCGGCGAGCTACCGGCATCGACCCGCGTCGCCGAGGTCTCTGCGGCGGCCGCCCTGCGGACACTCACCGTGAACTCGCTCGGTCCCCTGCTCTGCGCGGCCGCGGCCGTGCGGCGGATGAGCACCTCGGCCGGAGGGCGCGGCGGGGTCATCGTGAACATCTCGTCCCGGGCGGCCGTGCGGGGGGCGGCGCACGAGTTCGTCCACTACGCGATGAGCAAAGCGGCAGTCGACGCCCTCACCGTCGGGCTGGCCCAGGAGGTGGCAGGCGAGGGCATCCGGGTCGTCGGGGTTCGTCCGGGCCTCATCGACACCGACATGAACGCCGAGGTCCCCGGACGGCTCGAGCAGCTGGTGGACACGGTGCCGCTCGGCCGCGCCGGCACGGCCGGCGAGGTGGCCGAGGCGGTCCGGTGGCTGGCGTCCGAGTCCGCCGGCTACGTCACCGGCGTGACGCTCGATGTGTCGGGTGGCCGCTGATGGCACGGCTGCTGGTGGTCGGCGAGCTGAACCCGGACGTGGTGGTCACGGGTGTCCCGGTGCACGACGGCCGACTCCGCTTCGGCCAGGCCGAGGATCTCGTGTCGGGAACGGCGTTCACCCTGGGCAGCAGCGCGGCGATCACCGCCAGCGCCGCGGTCCGGGGCGGAATCGCCACCGGGCTGGTGGCGGTGGTCGGTGACGACGACCTCGGCCGCAGCTGCCTCGGCTGGCTCGCCGAGCGCGGGATCGACGCCACGGCGGTGCGCACGTCGGCCAGCGCCCCGACCGGCTCCACCGTCGTGCTGGTCAGTGCGGCGGACCCGACCGACCGGCACATGCTCACCCACCTGGGCACGATGGCCGAGCTGACGGTCGAGGACCTGCCGGACGCCCTCCTCGCCGGTTCCGAGCACGTGCACGTCAGCTCGTTCTTCCTGCACCTGGCCGCCCGGGAGCGGTTGCACGAGCGGCTCGCCGCGGCTCGCTCGCTCGGCGCCACCACCAGCCTGGACACCAACGACGACCCCTCCCGCACCTGGCTCGCCGGTGCCGGCGCGGCCGTCGCGCAGAGCGACGTCCTGTTCTGCAACGACTCCGAGGCGATCGGTCTGGCCGGTCGCGCCGCCGAAGACGGTCCGTCGGCCGCCGTCGACGCCCTGCTGGCTCGGATGCCCGCGGCGACGACGACGCGGACAGCGGCCACGCCCGCCGTCGTGCGCAAGCTCGGCGCGGGCGGCGCGGCGGTCCGCACCCGGCTCGGCGAGGTCTGCGTGGCCGCGCCCCGCGTCGAGGTCGTCGACACCGTCGGCGCGGGCGACACCCTCGCCGGGACGGTCCTGGCCGCTGTCCTCGACGGCGCCGACTGGCCGGCGGCTCTGCGCTGCGGGGTCGCCGCGGCGTCCCTGTCGACGGCCGCCGCCGGCGGCGTGGCGGCGCAGCCCGACCGGGCCGCGACCGCCGCCCTCGCACCCACCCTGGCCCTGACCGACACCCGCGACCTGACCCAGGAAGGACGTCCATGACCGGCGCCCCGTCCACCAGCCCGCTCACGCGAGCCGAGATCGCCAGCCAGCCGGGCCGGGACGCCGACAGCCCCGGGTTCCTTGCCCGGTCGGTGGTCCTCGATGCGCGTGAGGACCTCCGGTGATCCTGTGCGTATGTCTGAACCCGGCGCTGGACGTCACCTACCGCGTGCCCGAGCTGCGGCCGGGAGCCAGCCACCGCACCGAGCTGGTCGGCAGCCGCCCCGGCGGAAAGGGTCTCAACGTGGCGCGGGTGCTGCAGCAGCTCGGTGGGCAGGTCCTCGCCTGCGGCCTCGCGGGCGGTGACACCGGGGAGGCGGTCATCCGCGCCCTCCAGCGGGCCGGCGTGCCGGCCCGTTTCACCACCATCGCCGGCGAGACGCGACGCGCCCACACGGTCGTGGACGACGCGAGCGGCGCCACCGTGCTCAACGAGTCAGGACCCCGCGTGACCGGGGAGGAGTGGCGGCGGTTCGTCGATGCCTACTCCGAGCTGTCGGCCGCTGCGGACTCGGTGGTGCTGTCGGGGAGCCTCCCGCCCGGCGTACCCGCGGACGCGTACCGGCAGCTCGTCGAGCCCGTCGTCGCCGACGGGAAGCAGGTCGTCCTGGACGCAGCCGGCAGCGCGCTGGCCGCCGCGCTGCCGGCGCGGCCGCACGTGGTGAAGCCCAACGTCGCGGAGCTCACCGACCTGTTCGGTCGCGAGCTGACGAGCATCGATGACGTGCTCGCAGCCTGCCGGTCGTTGCTCGACCGGGGGGCGCGGGCCGCGGTGGTGTCGCGTGGCGAGCAGGGCCTGGTGTACGTCACACCCGAGCGCGCGGTCGTCGTGCGCGGCCCGAGGGTGGTCGGGAACCCGACCGGTGCCGGGGACGCGTTGGCGGCGGCGTTGGCGTGGGCACTGCACCGCGGCGACTCGTGGGACGACGCACTGCCCTTCGGTGTCGCGGTCGCCTCCGCCGCCGTCAGCATCCCGACCGCCGGCGAGACGGATCCGGGGCTGGCCCAGGCTCTGCTGCCGCAGGTCACCGTCGAGGAGCTGGCATGGGCCTGGTGACCACCGCCGAGCTCGTCGGCTCTGCGGCCTCCCGGGCCGGCGCGATGCTGGCGTTCAACTTCGTCACCCTCGAGCACGCCGAGGCCATCGTCTCCGGCGCGGAGGCAGCAGGGTCGCCTGTCGTCCTGCAGCTGAGCCAGAACGCCGTGGCGTTCCACGGCCAGCGGGTGCGACCACTCGCCGCGGCGGCCCTCGAGCTGGCCAGGACCTCCGACGTCGACGTCGCGCTGCACCTCGACCACGTCGAGGACCCGGACCTGCTTCGCCAGGCCGCCGATGCCGGCTTCTCCTCGGTCATGTTCGACGCCGGTTCACGTCCGTACGACGAGAACGTCGCCGCCACGAGGGAGGCCGCGCAGTGGGCCCACGGCGCCGGGCTCTGGCTCGAGGCGGAGCTGGGATACGTCGGCGGGAAGCCGGGGGCTCCGGCGAGCGCGCACGCTGCAGGGGTCCGTACCGACCCCGCCGAGGCCGCCGGGTTCGTCGCGCGGACCGGGGTCGACGCACTCGCGGTCGCCGTCGGAAGCTCGCACGCGATGACCACCAGGTCGGCGACGCTGGACGTGCCCCTGATCGGGCGGCTGGCGGCCGCCGTCCCCGTGCCGCTGGTCCTGCACGGGTCCTCCGGGGTCCCGGCCGCCGAGCTCCGCGCGGCCGTCGCCGCCGGCATGGTGAAGATCAACGTCGGGACCGCCCTCGGCGTCGCGTTCACCGCCGCAGTGCGCGAGCGGCTCGCCGATGACCCCGGACTCGTCGACCCGCGCCGGTTCCTCGCCCCCGCCCGGGACGCGATGCGCGCCACAGTCCGGGACCTGATCTCCGAGCTGGGGGACGGCCCGTCATGAGCGTGCTGACTGCCGCGATCGTCGGCCCTGGCAACATCGGCACCGACCTGCTGGCCAAGCTGTCCCGCAGTGCGATGGTGGACGTGCGGTACGTGGTGGGTGTCGACCCGGGCTCGAACGGGCTGGCCCGCGCACCGCAGCGGCCCGGGTGTGGGCGTCCTCGCCCACATCGCGGGGCTGGACGAGCTCGACGGCACCCACCACGGCACGTTCAGCCGGCTCGAGGACCCGGACGTCGCGCCGCGGGTCTGCGCCGCCCTGACGTAGTCCGGAGCCGACCGCCGGCTGCCAGCCGCGGGCCCCGGGCAATCGGGGCGCGCGGTGCGGCGCCGGACGGCCATCATGTCCGGCGTGCGCGAGCTGATGAGGGACCGCCGGTTCGCGCTGCTGTGGCTCGGCCAGGCCGTGAACACGGTCGGTCACGGCCTGACGATCGTGGCGCTCGCCACCCTGCTGGTCCGCACCCACGGCGCCGGGACCCTGGGCGTGGTGCTCGCGGTCGACTCTGCCGCGATGGCCCTCACGCTGCTCGCCGGTGGGGTCGTGGCCGACCGCTACTCCCGCACCGCCGTGATGGCCTGCTCCGACGTCCTGCGACTGGTCGCCGTCCTCGGCTACGCGCTGGCCCCGGCGTCGACCCACGTGAGCCTGCTCGCGGTGTTCGCCGTCCTGGAGGGCTGCGGCGTGGCACTGTTCCAGCCGGCCTGGCGGGCGGTGCTCCCGCAGGTCGTGCCGGCCGACCAGCTGCGCGAGGTCAACGCCGTCGTCCAGGTCACGAACCGCGGCGGGCTGCTGGTCGGAGCCGGCCTCGGTGGGCTCCTCGTCGCCACGGTCGGGCCGCGCCCGGCGCTGTTCGTCGACGCGGCCACATACGGCGTCAGCCTGGCCACGCTGCTCGTCATCGCGCTGCCGGCGGCCGCGGAGCACTCGCCCGGCGGACTGCGGTCGGCGCTGCACGAGGCCCGTGAGGGCGTGGCCGTGGTCTGGCGCAAGCCATGGGTGACGGTCGTGATGCTGCAGGGCACCGTGCAGGTGCTGCTCGCGTTCGGCCCGATGCGGGTGCTCACTCCCCTCGTTGCCGAGGAGCGCTACGGGCCGGGCGCCTACGGCGTCCTCGCCGCGTGTTTACCGGCCGGGATGATCCTGGGCTCAGTTTTCGCCATGCACCTGCACCCCCGCCGGGAGGGACTCGCAGCGATGCACGCCGTGGCGCCGATGGCCGGCGTCATGCTCTGCCTCGCCGTGGACGTGCCGCTCGTCCTCTATGCCGCGGTGACCGTGGTCGCCTGGGCTGGCATCTCGGTGTTCGGAGTGCTCTGGTTCACCGCCCTGCAGCGCAGCTACCCGGCTGCCATCCAGGGCCGGGTGTTCTCCGTCGAGGCGCTGGCGACCTTCGCCCTGGACCCGGTCGGACTGGCCGTCGCACCGGCCGTGGCGGCCGCCGTCGGCGTGCGCCCCGTGGGGATGGTCGCCGCCGTGGTCCTGCTGGTCACGACGTACGCCGTGCTGCTGGTGCCCGGAGTGACGCACTTCCGAGACCCCGAGCGAGCGACCGCAGGCACCCACTGACGCCGCCTGGGTCGGTACGGTCGCGACATGGCCTCCGCACCCCGCCCGCCCACGGGTGAGCAGCACGAGATCCGGCATGGTGACCAGGTCGCCGTCGTCACCGAGGTGGGTGCGACCTTACGTCGCTACGACGTCGGGGACCGCGCGGTCGTGCAGGGGTGGGCAGTCGACGCGCTCCCGGACGGCAGCCGCGGGCAGGTGCTGATGCCGTGGCCCAACCGGGTCGCCGACGGCACTTACTCGTGGAACGGCGCCGACCTCCAGCTGCCGATCACCGAGGTGGCCAAGCTGAACGCGATCCACGGCCTGGTCCGGTGGGTCGGCTGGCAGCTGACCGACCAGGACGAGGCGTCAGTGACTCTCTCCGCGACGGTGTGGCCGACCCCGGGCTACCCGTTCCTGCTCACGGTCTCGGCGGGGTACCGGCTCGACGACGACGGGCTCACGGTCGAGCTCCGGGCCCGGAACGACGGTGCCGGCGCGGCGCCGTACGGCGTCGGGCAGCACCCCTACCTGTTGGCCGGCGCGCCGGTGGACGCCGTGACCCTGACACTGCCGGCGGCCGACCGGCTGCTCGTCGACGAGCGCAGCAACCCGACAGGGCTCGAGGACGTCACCGGCACCGACGGCGACTTCCGCGGCGGGCGACGCCTGGACGGCCTGGTGCTCGACACGGCGTTCACCCGGTTGGCCACCGACGACGACGGCTGGGTCCGCGCCCGGCTCGAGGACGCCGACGGCGGCGGCGTCGAGCTGCGCAGCGGGCCGACCACCAGGTGGCTGCAGGTCTTCACCGGCGACACCCTGCCGGAGGGTCGCCGCCGCACCGCGGTCGCCATCGAGCCGATGTCCTGCCCGCCGGGTGCCTTCCGCTCCGGCGAGGACCTGGTGACGCTCGAGCCGGGAACCGAGCACGTGCTCACGTGGGGGTTGCGGGCCTGGTGACCCCGCTGGGTCCGCTGTCGTACCGCTCGCTTTACCCGCTGTTGGGGTGAGGGTTCTCAAGACCGGGGATGCGACCCGTCGATACCTCTCACGTAGTCAGAAAGAGCCAGGGCACTCCTCCACTCGGGTGGGGACCGTGGCGCGGCGGAGCCGGTGGCTCTGCCCGGGGGAAAGGGGTTCGAGAGATGGACACGATGACGACGACGAGGACCATGACGACCACGACGACGACGGCCACGATGACGCCGGCTCCGGCCGACGACGCGATGGTCATGGCACTGCTGCAGGGGCACGTGCCGCTCGCCCTGCTGTGCGACCTCACCGCCCCCGAGGGGCCGGCGTCGCGGGAGATCCTCGACACCGAGGGAGAGCCGACGCAGCGCTGGTGGGAGTGAGCTCCCCGGCCTGAGGAGCGGGCGCCCGGTCTGGCAGGGTAGACCGGGTGCCCGAGGGTCATACGGTCCGACGCCAGGCCCGCGAGCACGCGGCGCGGTTCCGAGGCGAGCGCGTGCACGTGACTAGCCCGCAGGGCCGTTTCGCCGAGGGTGCCGCCCTGCTCGACGGCCGCGTCCTGGAGGGCACCGACGCCTACGGCAAGCACCTGTGGCTGGTGTTCACCGGCGGCCGGCTGCTGCACGTGCACCTCGGTCTGTACGGCGTGTGGACGTTCGGCCCCCTGCCCGCGCCGGTGCCGAGAGGGGCGCTGCGGGTACGCCTCGAGGCCGACGGCTCGTACGCCGACCTGCGCGGGCCGACCGCCTGCGAGGTGCACACGCCCGGAGACCGCGACGCGGTGCTCGCCCGGCTCGGGCCCGACCCGCTGCGCCCCCGGCACGACCCGTGGACGGCGTTCGCCCGCGTGGTCCCGCTCCCGCTCCCCCGTCGGGCTGCTGCTCATGGACCAGGCCGTCGCCGCCGGCGTCGGCAACGTCTACCGCGCCGAGGTCCTCTTCCGGGCCGGTATCGACCCGCACCGTCCCGGCCGGCTGGTCACCCGTGACGAGTGGGGTGCGCTGTGGTCCGACCTCGTCGTCCTCATGCGGGCCGGTGTCCGCGCCGGCCGCATCGTCACGACCCGGCCCCAGGACCGCGGCCGCGTGAGCGGCCGGGCGCGCCGCGAGGACTCGCACTACGTCTACCGCCGGACCGGCCTGCCGTGCCGGCTGTGCGGCACCCCGGTGGCGCACGAGGTGATGGGGGCCCGCAACCTCTTCTGGTGTCCCCGCTGCCAGCTGGGGTGAGTCGTGCGCTGTGATCGGCATGGACTGCTCGGTGGGGGGCATCACGCCGCCGAGCGTCCGACGCCGGGCGCCGTCCTTCAGGAGGCAGTCATGATCATCCTTGCCATCATTCTGATCATCCTCGGGCTCTTCACCCTCAAGCTGCTCCTGTGGATCGGACTGATCCTGCTCGTCGTCGGCCTGGTGCTGAACCTGGTGCCCATGGGCGGCACGCGTCGCCGCTACTACTAGCAGCGAGCGGGGACAGGAAAGAGGGCGGCGGACCGAAGTCCGCCGCCCCTCTCACCTGCGACAACCGTGTGCGCCGCGAGGGACTTGAACCCCCAACCCGCGGATTAAGAGTCCGCTGCTCTGCCAGTTGAGCTAGCGGCGCGTGAGCGGGGACGAGATTACCAGCAGGGTCCGGGCGCCACGAAACCGAGTAGCCCGGAGCGCGTCAGTCTCGCCAGTGGAAGTGCGGCGGCTTCGGCGAGCAGGCGGCGTACGCCTTGGCCCGCATGGTGTCGCGCACGCCGCGCCATGCCTTCTTGTGCGCCAGGTTGTGCGTCTCGGCGGGGTCACGGCGGTAGTCGAACAGCTCCTGTTCGCCGGTGCCCCACTGCACGTACATCCGGTGGCGGGTGCGCCAGCCGCAGTACGCGGGCCGGTTGTTGTAGCCGTCCATGGCCTCGAGCACGAACCCCTTCCGGGTCCTCGGACCGAGGATGTCGAGCCCGTCGGTGCGCATCGCTGCGCCGGCGGCGTCGGTGATGGTGCGCGCGACGTCGACGTTGAGGACGATCCGCTTGCTGGTGGTGCCCGCGGGCGTGTGCCCGTCCCACCGCAGCACCATCGGGATCGCGGTGGAGTCCTGGTACGGCGAGTCCTTGCCGATGATCCGGTGCTCGCCCCAGAAGTAGCCGTTGTCCGACATGAACACGAACAGCGTGTCCCGGTCGCGGCCGGTGGCGGCGAGCGATGCGACGATCGACCCCACGGCGTCGTCGACGGACATCAGCGCCTCGAGCTGCCGCTGGCGCGTCAGGTCCACGTCGGCCTGGGTGTAGTGCGTGCGCTGGCGCATCCAGCGCGGCATCGTCCGCAACCTCTGGCGCAGGGTAGGCGCCGTGTACTGCGTCAGCTTCCCGTCGAGCGAGCGGAGGTGCCGGGGAGCAGGCGTGTACGGCGCGTGCGGCCCGAACGGCGCGAAGTAGAGGAACAGCGGCTGGTCGGCCGGCGTGGTCCCGATGAACTGTGTCGCCCGCGAGGCGAGCACGTCGGTGGAGTAGTCCTGCGGCTCGGTGCCGTAGCTGGTCCCGTCGCTGAGCCGGTACTTGTAGTACGAGCCGTGGCTGGACATGAAGGTCGCGAACGTGTCCCAGCCCGGCGGGGTGTAGCCGTCGGGTGCGTACTTGCCGAAGAAGTTGAGGTACTTGCCGATCAGGCCGGTGCGGTAGCCGGCTGCTTGCAGCGCCGGACCGAGCGTGCGGTCCTCCAGCCCCAGCCGGTGGAACCGGCGCCACCCGCCGTAGCGCGGCCCCCCGACGTCACCGTTCCCGAACAGCCTGCTGGTGTGCGCGTACAGCCCGGTGAGGATCGTCGCGCGTGACGGGCAGCAGAGCGAGGTCGGGACCATCGCGCGCGTGTACGTCGTGCCCTGCCGGCGGAGCAGCCGGTCGACGTTCGGCATCGTCGCGTACGCACCGGCCCGCTGGTCGTCGGTGAGGATGACGACGACGTTGGGCCGGTGGTCCGTCTCGGCGGCCGGTGGCGGCGTACCGGTAGGCCCGGGAGTCGCCGACCCCGAGCTGGGGCCGGCAACCAGCGACAGCACCGCGAGCGTGACGGCCGTCGCGAGCCCGGCGGAGCGGAGCAGCCGTGACCGGGCGGTGCGGTGCAGCATCGGACGTCGGGTCCCCTCGTGTCGTGTCGCTGACGGGGCAGGGAGCTCGCGTCTCGACCGGGTCGGAGAGTACGACGCCTCGATGACGCCTTCGGCTCGCCACGACCGCGCTTTGCCCGACCGTGACGTCCCCGCGTGGCCGGCTACCAGTCGAAGCCGGGCGGTTCGGGTGCGCAGTGCTGGGTCGCCTGGGCCCGCAGCCGGGCCTGGACCGGTGCCACGGCGGGGTCCCCGGCGAGGTCGTGCTGCTCGAACGGATCGGTCCGGTAGTCGTAGAGCTCGCTGCGACCGGTGGCGTACCGCACGTACATCCAGCGCTCGGTCCGCCATCCGCAGTACGCCGGCCGGTGCCGGTACCCGGCCATGGCTTCCAGCGGGAAGCCGCCGCGCGTGCGCGTGCCGAGCAGGTCGAGCCCGTCGGTCTGCATCGACGCGCCGGTGGCGTTCGCGATGGTGCGGGCGATGTCGACGTTCAGTGCCAGCCGGTCGTCGACGACCCCGCGGCTGGCGTGGCCGTCCCAGCGGACGACGACCGGGATCCGGATGCCGCCGTCGTACGGGTTGTCCTTGCCGACCATCCCGTGCTCGCCCCACAGGTAGCCGTTGTCCGACATGAAGATGAACAGGGTGTCCCGCGCCCTGTCCTCCCGGCGCATCGTGCGTACCAGCGCGCCGACGGCGTCGTCGACGGCCCGCAAGGTGACGGTCTGGCCGCTGCGGACCGCGTCCTGCACGTCGCTCGGGGACTGGCGGTTGCGCTTCCAGCGCGGCCACGACTCGACGTTCGCCGCAGCGGCCGGGGCACGCAGCGCCTGCGGCAGCCCGTCGGTGGGGATCGTGCCGGCCTGGTTCGCGTAGCGGGGGGCCGGGACGTACGGGCTGTGCGGCCCGTAGGGCGCGAACATCACGAACAGCGGCTGGTCGTCCGGGGTGTTCCGCACGAACCGCTTGGTCCGCCGGGCCAGCACGTCGGTGGAGTAGTCGCGCGCGGCCGTGCCGTGGTAGGTGCCGTCGGTGAGCCGGTAGCCGAAGTACGCGCCGCGCGAGTACTTGAAGGCCGTGAAGGTGTCCCAGCCCGGCGGCGTGTAGCCGTCGGGTGACAGCTTGGAGAAGTCGTTGAGGTACTTGCCGAAGAAGCCGGTGCGGTAGCCGCGCGCCGAGAGCGCGGTGGCGAGGGTCCGGTACTCCATGCCTCGTCGGTGGAACTGCGCCCAGCCCCCGTAGCGCGAGCCGCCGATGTCCCCGTTGCCGAACACCCTGGTGTGGTGGGCGTAGAGCCCGGTGAGGATCGTCGACCGCGACGGGCAGCACAGGTTGGTCGGGATCATGCCGTTGCTGAAGCGCACGCCCTTGGCGGAGAGCAGGTCGTTCACCTGGTTCATCCCGGCGAGCGTGTCGGCCCGCTGGTCGTCGGTGACGATGAGGACGACGTTGGGTCGTGGATGGTGCGAGTCGGCCACCGGGCCGGTGGTCGGCAGCCGCAGCTCGCCGGGGGCAAGGGCGGCCAGCACCAGGCCGACCACCACGAGGGCGACGCCGAGCATCCGTCCGGGCCGGTGGAGCAGCGGACGGACGAGCGAGGGCGGTGCGAGGGCGCTCAGAGGTACAGCCCCGTCCGGTCCCCGGGCGCCACGTCGTCCTGCAGCCGCTCGGCAGCCACGGCGTGCAGCTCACGCTCCCGGAGCAGGACGTAGTCGTGGCCGCGCACCTCGACCTCGGCGCGGTCGTCGGGGTCGAAGAGCACGCGGTCGTCGACCTCGACCGACCGGACGTTGGCCCCCACCGCGACCACCTGCGCCCAGCACAGCCGCTTGCCCATCTGGGCGGTGGCGGGGATGACGATGCCGCCGCTCGAGCGGCGCTCCCCCGGCTCGCCGTCGAGATCGACGAGGACCCGGTCGTGCAGCATGCGGATCGGCAGCGGGCTGCCCGCAGCAGCGCTGTCGGGGCGGCCGGGCGTGCCGGAGTGCACGGGAACGGGCACGGGTCGGGGGGTCACCGGGTGATTATCGCGCAGAACGCGGTCACCATCCGCCGGTACCGGGAGCTCCCTTGAACGGGCCCACCACCCGGTCGGTGATCCAGCCCCCGTAGAAGCCGCCCTCCTGGGGGCGGACGACCTCGCCGTCCACGCTCACCAGGTCCATCCGGCCGGGGTAGAGCGCGACGTGCCCGCACAGGTCCTCGAACCCTCGGCTCGGCTCCGGGTAGGTCCACGCCGCTCGCTGCAGGGTGCGACCGCCGCCGACGACGTCCAGGTAGGTGGCGGTGCCCTTGAACTCGCACCAGGTGCTGCCACCGGCCGCGTCGACGAGGCTGCCCGGCGCGAAGTCCCCCGAGGGCAGGTAGTACGCCGGCGGATGGCTGGTCTCGAGAACGCGCAACGCCCGGCGCGTCTCGACCAGGACGACCCCGCCGAGCTCGACGCGTACCAGCTCGCCGGTCGGCTCGACCCGAGGCGGTCGTGGGTAGTCCCACACCGACTCCTGCCCGGGGCCGGGCTGGTCCCGCTCCGCTCCCCGCACTAGCGGGAGCGCCGCCACAGCAGGAGTCCGACCCCACCGGCGACGGCGGCGGCCAGCACGGCCACCCGGTCGGCGCGGATGCCGCCGCCGGGGTCGACGACCTGTGCCTTGGCGGACTCGGCACCACGCCGGGCCACGTTGGCGGGCTTGACCCGGTCGGCGATGGCGTCGACGGTGCCCGCCAGGCGGGTGCGGGTGGCCTCGATCTCGGCCTCGAGCTCGGCGGGCGTGCGGGCCGGCTGGGGCGCCGGCTCGCGAGCCTCCAGCCCACCCGGGACGGTGGTGGCGTTCGTCATGTCGGTCCTCCTGCTGGCCATGCTGTCACGGGCCGTCATCCTGGCTTGCCCCTGATCCTGCCCCGTAAGCCTCCCGGAGCCCGAACCAGCCCCACGGGTGGCTAGCGTTGGCCGTCATGACGAGGCTCTCCCCCGGCGACACCGCACCCGACTTCAGGCTCCCGGACGCCGACGGCGTCGACGTCACGTTGTCCGCCCTGCGCGGGAGGAAGGTGGTCCTCTACGTCTACCCGGCGGCCTCCACACCGGGGTGCACCACGGAGGCCTGCGACTTCCGCGACAACCTCGCCTCCCTGCGCGGCGCCGGCTACGAGGTCCTCGGTGTCTCGCCGGACACCCAGGCCGAGCAGAAGACCTTCGCCGAGACGGAGCACCTGCCCTTCCCGCTGCTCAGCGACCCCTCCCGCGAGGTCCTCGAGGCCTACGGCGCGTACGGCGAGAAGAAGCTGTACGGCAAGACCGTGATCGGGGTGATCCGGTCCACCTTCGTGCTCGACCAACAGGGCGTGGTCGAGAAGGCGATGTACGGCGTGAAGGCCACCGGCCACGTCGCCAAGCTGCGGCGAGACCTCGGCCTCGACTGAGTCGTCCTAGACTCGCGCGGGTCGCGGGAGTGGCGTAATCAGGCAGCCGCGCCGGCCTTAGGAGCCGGTGCCTTCGGGCGTGGGGGTTCGAGTCCCCCCTCCCGCACGACAGGGACGTGCCGGCTACCTCGTTCGGACCTCGTCGAGGTGGTCGGCCCAGGCGTCGACCTCGTCGGTGACGGCCGCGTCGCGGCAGGCGGCCGCGAGCACCGCCTCGACCCGCCAGGCCGCCTCGAGGTCGCCCTCGAGCATCCGGCGCAGATCGCCGAGCACGCCGGACGGCACGCTGCGCAGCGGGTGCTGCGCGAGCTCCCAGGCGAGCAGCACGTTGTAGGGCCGGTAGCGCCCCTCGAGCGCGAACACCGCCTCGAGGAACGCCGCCACCATCTCGGCCAGGTCCAGCCGCGCAGCGGTGAGGTCCCCGTCGCGGCAGCTCTTCGCGGCGCGGTAGAGGTGGTTCAGGGTCGCGCCGACCGCAGCAGAGGCCACGCCGACCGCCAGCTCCGGCCGTCGCCGACCCTTGCGCTCCAGCGCGGTCGCGAAGCCGCCGTGGTCCACCGCCGGGGTCAGGTGCGCCAGGTCGTAGGCCCGCCAGCCGAACGGCGTCCCGGGCTCGGCGTACGTCGTCCACTCCGAGGCCCCGACGACCGAGACGTCGAGCCCCTCGGGCAGCGCCGCCCGCCAGCGGGAGACGTCGCCGTCGGCCACGACGAGCAGGCCGTCCCAGCCGGACCGGTGCGTCGAGACCGCCTTGCCGCGACCCCCGCTGAGCACCAGGCCGACCACCGCCGGGTCGGCGTCAGCGGCGGCCACCAGCTCCGACCAGGCGGCCGCCGTCACCCGAGCAGCTCCCGCAGGACCGGGACCAGGGCCCGGATCGCCCGGCCGCGGTGCGAGATCGCGTGCTTGTCGGCCGCCGGCATCTCGGCGGTCGTCACGTCGTGGCCGTCGGGGACGAAGATCGGGTCGTAGCCGAAGCCGCCTGCCCCGCGCGGCTCGCGCACCAGGGAGCCGTCCATGCGGCCCTCGACGACCCGGTCCTCGCCGCCGGGGAGCGCCACCGCCATCGCGCAGGCGAAGTGCGCGCCGAGGTGGGTGTCGGGGACATCGGACACCTGGTCGAGCACGAGCCGGAGGTTGGCGTCGTCGTCCTTGCCGGTGCCGGCCCAGCGGGCCGAGAGCACACCGGGCATCTCGTTCAGGGCGTCGACGCAGAGGCCCGAGTCGTCGGCGACGGCCGGGAGGCCGGTGGCGGTCGCGGCGGACCTGGCCTTCTTCACAGCGTTCTGCGCGAAGGTGAGGCCGTCCTCGACGACGTCGGGGGCCGAGTCGGGCAGCGCCTCGAGGGTCACGTCGACCCCGGCGGCCGCAAGGATCTCCTCCAGCTCCCGCAGCTTCTTCGCGTTGCGCGTCGCCAGGACCAGCCGCGCCGTCACTCGGCGAGCGCCTTCTGCTGCATCCCGGTCAGCGTCGTGCAGCCGGCCGTCGCGAGGTCGAGCAGCTCATCGAGCAGCACCCGGTCGAACGGCGCGCCCTCGGCGGTCCCCTGGACCTCGATGAAGCCGCCGTCGCCAGTCATGACGACGTTCATGTCGGTCTCGGCGGTGACGTCCTCCTCGTAGCAGAGGTCGAGCAGGGGCACCCCGCCCACGATCCCGACGGACACCGCCGCGACCGAGCCGGTCAGGGGCTCGCCGGCGAGCGCGTTCTTGGCGCGCAGCCAGGAGACGGCGTCGGCGAGGGCGACGTACGCCCCGGTGATCGCCGCGGTACGGGTACCGCCGTCGGCCTGGAGGACGTCGCAGTCGAGCACGATCGTGTTCTCGCCCAGGGCCTGGTAGTCGATGACGCCGCGGAGGGACCGGCCGACCAGACGCGAGATCTCGTGCGTGCGGCCGCCGATGCGCCCCTTGACCGACTCACGGTCGGAGCGGGTGTTGGTCGAGCGCGGCAGCATGGCGTACTCGGCGGTCACCCAGCCCAGGCCGCTGCCCTTGCGCCAGCGCGGCACGCCCTGGGTCACGGACGCGGCACACAGCACGCGGGTCTTGCCGAACTCGACGAGCACCGATCCCTCGGCGTGGTCGAGCCAGCCGCGGGTGATGCGCACGTCGCGCAGCTGGTCAGGGGTCCGTCCGTCGATGCGAGCCATGCCCGCGAGGTTATCGGCGGGGTCTCACAGGTCGTACGTCGCGCCCGGCACGGCGAGCTCGACCGGGCCGTCGTAGGTCGACTCCGCCGCCCGCCGCGAGACCTCGGGGTCGTTCCACGGCGGCAGGTGGGTCAGCACCAGGCGCTGGGCGCCGGCCCGGGCGGCGGCCTCGCCCGCCTGCTCGCCGGTGAGGTGCAGGTCCGGTGGCGCGTGGGTGTCGCGCTCGGCCTCGAAGGACGACTCGACCAGGGCGAGGTCGGCGTCGCGGGCGAGGTCGACCAGGGCGTCGCAGGGGCCGGTGTCACCGCTGTAGGCGAGCACCCGGCCGCCGTGCTCGACCCGCATGCCCCAGGTCTGCACCGGGTGGGCCATCCGTGCCACGGTGACCGTGAACGGGCCCACCGGGTGGGGACCGGCGCTCCACTCGTGGAAGTCGAACGCGCTCACCAGTCCAGGGTGCTCGGCCCTGCCGTAGGCCCGGGCGAAGTGCTCGGCGCCGCCCGAGGGCACGTGCACCGGGAGCGGCCGGTAGGAACGGCGCGGGTCGTAGGTGCGTGCGACGTAGAGCGCGAGCAGGTCGATGCAGTGGTCGGGGTGCAGGTGGCTGACCAGGACCGCGTCGAGGTCGCGGACCTCGAGGTGGCGTTGCATCGCACCTACCGCGCCGTTGCCGATGTCGAGCAGCATCCGGAAGCCCTCGGCCTCGACGAGGTAGCAGGACGCCGCACTGCCCGGACCGGGGAACGACCCCGAGCAGCCGACGACCGTGAGCCGCATCTACGCGACCTTCTCGACGCCGCCGGCCTCGGGGCCGAGGAAGCGTCGGCTGAGGTCGAGGAAGACTCCCGGGTCGCCGGTGGTGAGGAACCGGTGCGCCGGCTCGGGCAGACCGGCCGGCCGCACGAGATCCTCTGCGACGAGGGTGCGATAGACGTCCTTGGCCGTCTCGTCGGCGCTGGAGACGAGGGTCACGCCGTCGCCCATCACGTAGGCGATGACACCGGTGAGCATCGGGTAGTGCGTGCAGCCGAGGATCAACGTGTCGACACCCGCGCGGGCCACCGGGTCGAGGTACTCGTGCGCTGCGTCGATCAGCTCGGGACCCCCGGTGACGCCACGCTCGACGAACTCCACGAACCGGGGGCAGGCCTGCGTCGTGACCTCGATGTGCGGTGCGGCGGCCAGCGCGTCCTCGTAGGCGCGGCTGGTCTTCGTGGCGACGGTCGAGATCACGCCGACGTGGTCGTTGCGGGTGGCGGCCACGGCCCGGCGCACGGCCGGTCGGATCACCTCGACGACCGGGACCGAGTAGCGCTCGCGGGCGTCGTGCAGGACGGCGGCGCTGGCGCTGTTGCAGGCGATGACCAGCATCTTGACGCCCTGGTCGACGAGGTGGTCGAGGCACTCGAGGGCGTAGGCGCGCACCTCGGCGATCGGCCGGGGGCCGTACGGCTGCCGGGCGGTGTCGCCGTAGTAGAGGACCGGCTCGTGCGGCAGCTGGTCGAGCACCGCACGCGCGACGGTGAGACCGCCGAACCCGGAGTCGAAGATGCCGATGGGTGCGTCCGCCACGGGAGCGAGGGTACGGGCTGCCGTCAGCCGCCGACGACGAGGAGGTCGGCGCGCGCGCGTGTCGTGGCCACCAGCGCCGCGTTGACCTCGTCACTGCCCAGGGAGCGCTCCTCGGCCTCGGCCCGGTCGCGGCCGAAGCCCATGTGGCGGGCGATCAACCGCTCCCGCCGTACCTCCTCGTCCGGCTCGACGTACCAGACCGCGTCGAGGAGTGAGCGGACCTGTCGCCAGGCTCCCTGGTCGGCGAGCAGGTAGTTGCCCTCGACCACCACGAGCGGCGCCTCGGACGGGACGGCGATCGCACCCGCGATCGGCTCCTCGAGGTCGCGGCGGAAGGCCGGGGCGAGAACCTCCGGCTCGTCGGCCGCCCTGAGCCGCCGCAGCAGGTGCACGAACCCGCCGACGTCGAAGGTGTCGATCGCACCCTTGGTGGCGGCCTGCCCGCGGTCGTCGAGCAGGCGCTGTGCCAGGTGGAAGCCGTCCATCGGCACCAGCACGGCCCGGTCGCCCACGGCGGCGGCGAGCTCGGCAGCGAGGGTCGACTTGCCGGCGCCCGGAGCCCCGGTGATGCCGAGCAGGCACCGCCCGCCACGCTCGCAGAGGGCGTCGGCGCGGGACACCAGGCCGTCGAGGTCCCAGCGCGAGACGGACGGCGGGGTCGACGAGGGCACGGCTCTACTCACGCCCAGAGGGTGCCGTCGAGACTGGCCTCGGCCTCGTCCAGGGTGCCGGCGTAGGCCCCGGTGGAGAGGTACTTCCAGCCCGCGTCGCACACGATGAATGCGATGTCGGCGCGGCCGCCCTCGCGGGCGACGTTGCCGGCGATGCCCAGCGCGGCGTGCAGGATCGCGCCGGTCGAGAAGCCGACGAACATCCCTTCGTTGTCCAGCAGCTCGCGGACCCGGCGGACGGCGTCACGGGGTCCGACCGAGTACCGCGACGAGAGCACCGAGGAGTCGTAGAGCTCGGGCACGAACCCCTCGTCGAGGTTGCGCAGGCCGTAGACCAGCTCGCCGTACCGCGGCTCGGCGGCAACGATCTCGATGCCGGGCACCCGCTCGCGCAGATAGCGGCCGACTCCCATCAGCGTCCCGGTCGTGCCCAGGCCCGCCACGAAGTGCGTGATCGACGGCAGGTCGGCGAGGATCTCAGGCCCCGTCGTGGCGTAGTGCGACTCGGCGTTCGCGGGGTTGCCGTACTGGTAGAGCATCACCCAGTCGGGGTGCTCCTCCGCGATGCCCTTCGCCACCCGGACCGCCTCGTTCGAGCCACCCTCGGCGGGCGACGAGACGATCTCCGCCCCCCACATCTCGAGCAGCTGGCGCCGCTCCACCGACGTGTTGGCCGGCATCACGCACACCAGCCGGTAGCCCTTCAGCCGGGCCACCATCGCCAGCGAGATGCCGGTGTTGCCGGATGTCGGCTCGAGGATCGTGCAGCCCGGCCGGAGCAGCCCGGCCTTCTCGGCCTGCTCGACCATGAACAGTGCCGGACGGTCCTTGACCGAGCCGGTGGGGTTGCGGTCCTCGAGCTTGGCCCACAGCCGCACGTCGGGCGACGGAGAGAGCCGCGGCAACCCCACGAGCGGGGTGTTGCCGACCGAGTCCAGCAGCGAGTCGTACCGCACGTTGAGGCCCTAGCCGCCAGCGACTGCCGGCAGCACCGTGACGTTGTCGCCGTCCTTGACCTCGGTCTCGAGACCGCCGAGGAAGCGCACGTCCTCGTCGTTGAGGTAGACGTTGACGAACCGGCGCAGCCCCTTCTCGTCGACCAGGCGGTCGCGCAGGCCGGCGTGCCGCGACTCGAGGTCGTCGATGAGTGCGGCCAGCGTGCCGCCCGCGCCCTCCACGGCCTTGTCGCCGCCGGTGTACTGGCGCAGGATGGTCGGGATCCGGACCTCGATGCTCACTGCAGGTGCTCCTTCGCAAGACGGACAGCCGGGTCGATCGCCCCAGGTCGATCGCCATTGTCACAACAGCAACCTCACAACGTCGCGACTACCCGGACCTCTTCCTCGGTGACCTCGCCGTCCACGATCCGGTACGACCGGAGCTCCTCGGAGTCCGGCTCACGGGTCGAGACGAGGACGTAGTGGGCGCCCGGTTCCATGGCGAGTGTGATGTCGGTACGCGAGGGGTAGGCCTCGGTCGAGGTGTGCGAGTGGTAGATCACCACAGGCTCCTCGTCGCGGTCGTCCATCTCGCGGTAGAGCCTCAGCAGGTCACCGGAGTCGAACTCGTAGAACGTCGGCGACCTGGCGGCGTTGAGCATCGGCACGAACCGCTCGGCCCGGCCGGTGCCGACCGGCCCCGCGACCACGCCGCACGCCTCGTCGGGGTGGTCCCGACGCGCGTGCGCCACGATCTCGTCGTACGTCGACCGCGCGATCTCGAGCACGACCACCAGCCTAATGCTGCTGGTCAGCCGCCCGGCACGACGCGTCAGACGTCGGACCAGAGCGCCTGCACCAGGGTCTCCTGGAGGTAGGTCAAGCGGTCGTAGACCCAGAAGAGCATGAGCCGGGGGTCGTCGTCCGGCAGGGAGTCGACCAGCTCCTCGAGCTCCTCGGTGACGCCGAGCCGCTCGCCCAGCACCAGCCGGGTGTCGTTGAGGGCTCCGAGCCACTCCTGCGCCTGCCCGGGTGTGAGCAGGACCTTGCCGGGCTCCTCCCCCAGCGTGGCCAGGGCCGTCTCCAGCCGGGCCTGCTTGACCGACCGCAGGCCCGGCTCGGTGTAGCGCCGGAAGTCGGCCGAGGCCGCGGGGTCGTCGGTGTAGCCGTCGGGGAACAGCCGCGCCAGCGCCGGGTCCTCCGGGACCTCGGTGGCGGTGCCGATGCCGACTGCACGGGCCAGCGGGTCGTCCTCGGCGCTGTCCTCGCCGCCGTCGAGCAGCTCGCGCATCTCGAGCAGCAGGTGCCGGAAGACCCGGTGCTCGTCGGCGCCGAACGTCGCGGAGACGTCACCCCTGCGGGCCCGGCGGAAGCTTGCGACCACGTCGCCGCTACTCGTCGTGCTGCAGGGTGGCCCACAGCCCGTAGCCGTGCATGGCCTCGACGTCGCGCTCCATCTCCTCGCGGGTGCCGTTGGACACCACAGCCTTGCCCTTCTCGTGCACGTCCAGCATGAGCTTGGCCGCCTTCTCCTTCGGGTAGCCGAAGTGCTTCTGGATCACGTAGGCGACGTACGACATAAGGTTGACGGGGTCGTTCCACACGATGGTGACCCACGGCTTGTCCGGGACGACGACGCGGGAGGTGTCGACGTCCTGGTCCGGCCGGGCGGTCTCAGGCGGGGCCACGGACATGGGACCAATCTACGGGGCCGGGCGGGCGCCGATCGAGGCGATCTAGGCTGACCGCGTGACGGTCGACACCGGTCTGCTGACCGACCACTACGAGCTCACCATGCTGCAGGCCGCGCTGCGCGACGGCACCGCCGGCCGCCGGTGCGCCTTCGAGGTGTTCGCCCGGCGCCTCCCCGAGGGTCGCCGCTACGGCGTCGTGGCCGGCACCGGGCGCCTGCTCGACGCGATCCCGCACTTCCGCTACGGCGAGCAGCAGCTGGCGCGGCTGCGCGACAACGGCGTCCTCGACACCGTGACCTGCGACTACCTCGCCGACTACCGCTTCGCCGGCGACGTCACCGGCTACGCCGAGGGCGAGCTGTTCTTCCCCGGCTCCCCGGTGCTCACCGTCGAGGGCACCTTCGCCGAGTCCGTTCTGCTCGAGACCCTGACGCTGAGCATCCTCAACCACGACAGCGCGGTGGCCTCTGCCGCGGCCCGGATGGCGTACGCCGCCGGCGACCGGCCCTGCATCGAGATGGGCTCCCGGCGGACGCACGAGGAGGCAGCCGTCGCGGCGGCCCGCGCTGCCTACCTCGCCGGCTTCGCGACCACGAGCAACCTGGCCGCCGGCAAGCGGTTCGGGGTCCCGACGGCCGGCACCGCGGCGCACTCCTGGACGCTGCTCTACGAGAAGGAGGTCGACGCGTTCCGCGCGCAGGTCGACGCCCTCGGCGCCGGCACCACGCTGCTGGTCGACACCTACGACATCGCGGCCGGTATCCGGACCGCCGTCGAGGTGGCCGGCCCGGAGCTGGGGGCGGTGCGCATCGACTCCGGCGACCTCGGCGTGCTGGCCCACCAGGCCCGCGCCCAGCTCGACGAGCTCGGCAACACCTCGACCCGCATCGTGCTCTCGGGCGACCTGGACGAGTACAGCCTGGCCTCGCTCGCGACGGCCCCGGTCGACGCGTACGGCGTCGGCACCTCGGTGGTCACCGGATCGGGCGCACCCACAGCCGGCTTCGTCTACAAGCTGGTCGAGGTCGACGGCCGCGCAGTGGCCAAGCGCTCCGAGGACAAGACGACCCACGGCGGCCGCAAGACCGCCGTCCGGCGGCACCGCCCGACCGGCACGGCCACCGAGGAGGTCGTGCGTTCGCAGGGCAGCCCCGCGCCCCGCGACGGCGACCGGGCCCTGCAGGTGCCGATGGTGCGTGCCGGCAGACCGCTCGAGCTGCCCACCCTCGAGGAGTCGCGCGCCTACCTGACGAAGATGCTCACCACCCTGCCCTGGCAGGGTCTCGCCCTGTCGCGCGGCGAGCCCGCGATCCCCACCACGTACGAGGAGCCGCATGCCTGAGGTCCGCTACGACGCCGCGACCGCCTTGGTCGTCGTCGACGTCCAGAACGACTTCGCCGACCCCGGCGGCGGCCTCTACGTCCGCGACGGCGAGTCGGTCGTGACCCTGGTCAACGAGCAGGTCACCGCCGCCCAGAACGCGGGTGCCGCCGTCGTCTACACGCAGGACTGGCACCCCGCCTCCACCCCGCACTTCGAGAAGGACGGCGGCGTCTGGCCGGTGCACTGCGTCGCCGACACCTGGGGCGCCGGGCTGCACCCGAACCTGCTGGTGCACGGCCCGGTCGTCCGCAAGGGCACCTCCGGTGAGGACGGCTACTCGGGCTTCTCGGTCCGCGACCCCCTGACGGGTGCCGCCGCGCCGACCCAGCTCCAGTCGTTGCTCGACCCGTCGGTGCAGCGCCTCGTCGTGGTGGGCCTGGCGGGCGACTACTGCGTCAAGGACACCGCGCTGGACGGTGTCCGGCTCGACTACGTCGTCGAGGTGCCGCTGGCCCTCACCCGCTTCGTCGAGCTCGAGGAGGGCGACGCCGAGCGCTCCGTCGAGGAGCTGCGGGCGGCCGGGGTGACGGTCTCATGACCGGGGTCCCGCAGGATGCCGCCGTCCTGCCCGGCGGCGGCCGGATGCCGCTGCTCGGCTTCGGCACCTGGCAGATCAAGGGTGCCGCCGCGACCGAGGCAGTCGGCCACGCGCTGGCCGCCGGCTACCGGCACCTCGACACCGCCACGGTCTACGGCAACGAGAAGCAGGTCGGCGCCGGGCTGGCCGGCAGCGGCGTCGCCCGCGACGACGTGTTCGTCACGACGAAGTGCCCGCCGCGCCACGCGGGTCGTGAGCTCGACACCCTGCGCACCAGCCTCGACGGGCTCGGCACCGACCACGTCGACCTCTGGCTGGTCCATTGGCCCGGCGGCTCGGGCGCCGACGTCGCGATGTGGCGGGCCTTCGGCGAGGCCCAGCAGCAGGGACTGGCCCGCGCGGTCGGGGTGAGCAACTACTCCCTCGAGCAGGTCGACGAGCTCACGCGTGAGACCGGCCTCACGCCGGCGGTCAACCAGGTCGAGTGGAGCCCGCTGCTCTTCGATCGCCGGGTCCTCGACGGGCACCGCGAGCGCGGCGTCGTCCTCGAGGGGTACAGCGCGCTGCGGGGCGGCACCCTGGAGCACCCGACGATCGTGGGCCTGGCCGAGCGACTCGGCCGCACGCCGGCCCAGGTGATCGTGCGGTGGCACCTGCAGCACGGGGTGGTCGTGATCCCGAAGTCGGTGCGCGAGGACCGGATCCGGTCCAACGCCGACGTCGACGGGTTCACCCTCACCGAGGACGACATGACCGCACTCGACGCGCTCGGGACGGCCTGACTCCTTCCCGATCAGGCGACCCAGCGCGCCATCGCCGGGTCGAGCGGGATCCCCGCGTCCGGATGCAGGATCGCGGCCAGCGCCTCGACCCCGTCGACCAGCCGCGGCCCCGGCCGGGCGAAGGACGCGTTCGCGTCCACCGCCCACAGCGGTACGTCGGGAAGCACCCCTGATGCCATCGCCTCCCCCGCGAGCCGGGCCGACTCGTCGAGGCCGAAGCCGCACGGTGCCGCGACCACGACGGCCGGCGCGGCGGCGACGACGGCTGTCCAGGTGGTGCGCTCCGATCGGGTGCCCCTGGTACCGAGCACCGCAACCCCGCCCGCGGTCTCGACCATCTCCGGCACCCAGTGCCCCGGCGTGAAGGGGGGGTCGGTCCACTCCAGCACCATCGTCGGCACCGGCGCCCGCCCGGCCACGGCGCGCCGTACGGCTGCCAGCCGCTCCCGCAGCGACGCCACCAGCCGCTCGGCCACCGGCAGCCGACCGCACGCCGTGCCGAGCGTCAGCACCGAGTCGAGAACGTCGCCGAGGTCCTGCGGGTCGAGGGTGAGGACCTCGGCCCGGCAGCCGAGGTACGCCAGCGCGTCGTCGACCACCGAGACGTCGACGGCGCAGACGGCGCACAGGTCCTGGGTGACGACGAGGTCGGCGTCGAGACCGGCCAGCGCACCCGCGTCGAGGTGGTAGAGGTCTTCGCCCGCCCCCATCCGCGCCGAGACGGCAGCGTCGATCTCGGCCGGGGCGAGCCCCGCCGGCAGCGCGGAGGTGGACACGATCGTGCGGGTGCGGGCGGCGGGCGGCTGGTCGCACTCGAACGTCACCCCGACGACGTCGTCCCCCGCCCCGAGCGTGAAGAGCAGCTCGGTGGCCGACGGCAGCAACGACACGATCCGCACCCGCCGGACGCTACCCGAGCGTCAGCGGAGCGTCGTGTCCGATGCCCGCCAGTTCCCGTCGGTGGCCTGCGGCAGACTGGCCAGCATGCTCGACCACGAGACCTGCTACCGCGCCGTCAGCAGCCGCGACGCGCGCTTCGACGGCTGGTTCGTGACGGCGGTGCGCACCACCGGCATCTACTGCCGGCCGAGCTGCCCGGCCACCACCCCCAAGCGCCGCAACGTCACGTTCTTCCCCACGTCGGCGGCCGCCCAGCTGGCCGGCTTCCGGGCCTGCCGCCGCTGCCGCCCCGACGCCTCGCCCGGCTCCCCGGAGTGGAACGTGCGCTCCGACACGGTGGCCCGGGCGATGCGGCTGATCGGTGACGGCACCGTCGACCGCGAGGGCGTCGCCGGCCTGGCCGTCCGGCTCGGCTACAGCGAGCGACAGCTGCACCGGCTGCTGGTCGCCGAGGTCGGGGCGGGCGCCCAGGCGCTGGCCCGCGCCCAGCGCGCCCACACGGCGCGAATCCTGATCGAGACCACCGACCTCAGGCTCTCCGCGATCGCCTTCGCGGCCGGCTTCGCCAGCATCCGTCAGTTCAACGACACGGTCCGAGCGGTCTTCGCCACCACCCCGCGCGACCTGCGCGAGAAGGCCACCGCCCGCGGCGGCAGTGCACCCGTCCCCGGCACGATGGTGCTCCGGCTGGCCACCCGGCGACCGTTCGACGGCCGCTGGCTGCTCGACCTGCTCGGCAGCAAGGCGGTCCCCGGCGTCGAGTCGTACGACGGCGCCACCTTCCGCCGCGCGCTGCTCCTGCCGCACGGCGAGGCCAGCGTCGACCTCCACCCCGCCGACGACCACGTCCTCGCCACCCTGCGCCTCGAGGACCCGCGCGACGTCGTTCCCGCGGTGGCCCGGGTCCGGCGGCTGCTCGACCTCGACGCCGACTCGGCCGCGGTCGACGAGGTGCTCGGTGCCGACCCGCTGCTCGGCCCGCTCGTCGCGGCCCGGCCCGGCATCCGGGTCCCCGGTGCGGTCGACGGGCCCGAGATGGCGGTCCGCGCCGTCATCGGCCAGCAGGTGTCGGTCGCGGGTGCCCGCACGGTGGCCGGGCGGCTGGTATCGGCATACGGCAAGCCCCTGACCCGCGCCGACGGCGACCTCACCCACCACTTCCCCACCGTCGACGTGCTGGCCGAGGTCGACCCCGCCTCGCTGCCGATGCCGCGCACGCGCGGCCGCACCGTCGTCGGCCTGGCTGCCGCGGCGGCCGCCGGCGAGCTCGACCTGGACACCTCGGCCGACCGCGCGCGCACCGAGACCGCTCTGCTGGCGCTGCCCGGCATCGGTCCCTGGACCGCCGACTACCTGCGGATGCGGGTGCTCGGTGACCCCGACAGCTTCCTCGCGAGCGACCTCGGCGTCCGCCGGGGCCTCGAGCGGCTCGGCGCCGCGGGCGATCCCCGCTCGGCGGCCGCTGCGGCCCAGGCATGGCGACCGTGGCGGTCCTATGCCCTCATGCACCTCTGGGACGTCGCGATGCGCCCCTGCCCCGACCGGAAGGCACTCCCGTGACCACCTTCACGACCACCGTCGACAGCCCGGCGGGCCCGCTCCTGCTGACCAGCGACGGCACCTCCCTCACCCGGCTGCTCTTCGACCGGGCGCCGGACCCCGAATGGTCCACCGAGCCGTGCGCCCTGCTCGACGAGGCGGTGAGCCAGCTGCGCGAGTACTTCGCCGGTGAGCGCACCGACTTCCACCTGCCGCTGGAGCCGGCCGGCACGCCGTTCCAGAAGGCGACCTGGATGCAGCTGCGCGAGATCCCCTACGCGGAGACCATCAACTACGGCCAGCTGGCCGGCCGGGTAGGCAACCCCCACGCCTCCCGCGCCGTCGGCCTGGCCAACGGCCGCAACCCGATCTCGATCGTCGTGCCCTGCCACCGGGTGATCGGTGCCAACGGCTCGCTCACCGGCTACGGCGGCGGCCTGGACCGCAAGCGGCTGCTGCTCGACCTGGAGCGCCGGGTCGCCGGCGCCGACGACCCTCAGCTCAGCCTGCTCTGAGCACCTAGGCCGACAGGGCGCTCGGGAACCGGGTGACGAAGTCGAGGATCGTCGCCCAGGTGGGCCGTACGGCGATGCGGACCATGGGCTGGCCGCGCAGGCCGGCGAGCCACGCCTCGCCGGCCTCCGGCCCCATGTACCGGTGGATCGACGCCTCGTACTCCGGGGACACGTCCTCGATGCGGTCGATCTCCGCCGTCCCCCGCAGGAGCAGGGCCTTGAACGGGAACGACCGCTCGCTGTCGATCGTGATCGCCACCCGCGGGTCCGCAGCCAGGGCCTTGAGCTTGGGCGCCCGCACGGGGGTTCCCATCACGACCGCTGCGCCGGTCCAGTGGAAGGCGATCGGGACCACCCGCGGCGTGCCGTCGGTCCAGGTGTAGGCCAGCCGCGCCATCTGCCGCGAGACCAGCAGCTCCTGGGCGACAGGATCGTCGAGCAGGGAGAGGTCGGTCGCTGATGCAGTCATTATCGGCTCCCTCCGTGGGACCCGGGCGGCACCGGGCCGGGGCTCCACCATCGTCCTGGCTGCGCTTCCCGTCCAGGGCCGGCCCTGCGCCGATCGCGAGGCCCTACCGTGTGGTCATGGCGGAACCCCTGCTCGAGACCCCGCTGCTGGCCCGCATCCGCGAGTCGGTGATCGGCGACGACCAGGTCATGCACGGGCCGTACGGCCCGCGCCGCGTGACCTACGCCGACTACACGGCCAGCGGACGGGCCCTGACCTTCGTCGAGGACTTCATCCGGGACGAGGTGCTGCCGCGCTACGCCAACACGCACACCGAGTCCAGCGGCACCGGGCTGCAGACCACCCGGCTGCGGGAGGACGCGCGGCGGATGGTGCGCGAGGCCGTCGGGGGCGACGACGACACCGTGGTGGTCTTCTGCGGCTCCGGCTCGACCGCCGCGATCGACAAGCTCATCGGCATCCTCAACCTGCGCATCCCGGCCGACCTCGACGATCGGTACGGGCTGTCCGCGCACATCCCGCGCGACGAGCGGCCGGTCGTCTTCATCGGGCCGTTCGAGCACCACTCCAACGAGCTGCCCTGGCGGGAGTCGATCTGCGACGTCGTCACCATCCCCGAGGACCGCGACGGTCACATCGACACTGCCGTCCTCGAGCAGCGGCTGCTGGAGTACTCGGACCGGCCGCTGCTCATCGGGTCGTTCTCCGCGGCCTCCAACGTCACCGGCATCGTCAGCGACACGCACCGGATCGCCGACCTGCTGCACGCGCACGGCGCGCTGTCCTTCTGGGACTTCGCGGCGGCCGCGCCGTACGTCGACATCGAGATGAACCGCGACTGCGCGGAGCACCCCGGCTGCCACAAGGACGCGGTCTTCCTGTCACCGCACAAGCTCATCGGTGGCCCCGGCACCCCGGGCGTGCTCGCGGTGCGCCGCGAGCTGATGACCAACCGCGTGCCGGTCGTCCCGGGCGGCGGCACCGTCGCCTACGTCAACCCGCTCGAGCACCTCTATCTCGACGACCGGGCGCACCGCGAGGAGGGCGGCACCCCCGCGATCGTCGAGTCGATCCGTGCCGGTCTGGTGTTCCAGCTCAAGGCCGCCGTGGGGGTCCAGACGATCCGGGCCCGCGAGGACGCCCTGCTGCGGCGCGCCGTCGAGGGATGGCACGACGTCCCCGGCATCGAGATCCTCGGTAACCTCGAGGCCGAGCGGCTCTCGATCGTGTCGTTCGTCGTGCGACGGCTGGGCGCGGACGGCCGGCTGGGCGCGTACCTCCACCACAACTACGTCGTCTCGCTGCTCAACGACCTGTTCGGCATCCAGTCGCGGGGCGGGTGCTCGTGCGCCGGGCCCTACGGGCACCGGCTGCTGGGCATCGACATCGAGCGCTCGCACGAGTTCGAGCGTGAGATCGCGCACGGCTGCGAGGGCATCAAGCCGGGCTGGGTACGCATCAACCTCAACTACTTCATCTCCGAGGCCGTTCTCGACTACGTCGTCGCCGCCGTGGCGCTGGTCGCCGAGCACGGCTGGCAGCTGCTGCCCGACTACCGCTTCGACCCGGCCACCGGGCTGTGGCGGCACCGGGCGGGGCCGGTCGAGCCGCCGCTGCGGCTGCACCAGGTGAGCTACGACGACGCCGGCGAGATGACCTATCCGCACCACGACGAGCCGGTCCCCGAGTCCGCACTGCCGGGCTACCTCGACGAGGCCCGGGCGATCTTCGCGCGGTCTGCCTCAGCGGAGGCGGACGCCGCCGTCGGCCGGGTCTCGGCCGACTTCGAGCACCTGCGCTGGTTCGAGCTGCCGGCGGTCTGCCTGCAGCCGTAGCCCCCACGGGCTCAACCGGTGGTGGTGTCGGCTCCCGGGTCGATCGTCCGGCCCGCCCACGTCCAGGCGTAGGACGTGTCCTCGCAGGCCAGTGCCGGGTCGAGCAGGTCCAGGGGGCGGAAGGTGTCGACCATGACGGCCAGCTCGTCGGTGGCCTGCTTGCCGATCGACGCCTCGACCGAGCCCGGCTGCGGCCCGTGGGTGAACCCCGAGGGGTGCAGCGAGATCGAGCCCTGCTCGATACCGGCGCCCTTGCGGGACATGAAGTCGCCGCCGGTGTAGAAGATCATCTCGTCGGAGTCGACGTTGGCGTGGTTGTACGGCGCCGGTATGCCGTCCGGGTGGTAGTCGAACAACCGCGGCACGAACGAGCAGACGACGAAGTTGGGGCCCTCGAACGTCTGGTGCACCGGTGGCGGCTGGTGCAGCCGGCCGGTGATCGGCTCGAAGTCGTGGATGGAGAACACGTACGGGTAGAGGCAGCCGTCCCAACCCACCGCGTCGAACGGATGGTGCGCGTAGACGTACCTCGTCCAGAGCGTCGAACCGCCCGGTCCGCGGTGCTGCACGAGCACCTCGACGTCCTCGCCCTCTGCGCTGAACGGCTCAGCCGGCCCGCGCAGGTCGCGCTCGCAGTACGGCGCGTGCTCGAGGAACTGCCCCTTGCTCGACAGGTACCGCCTCGGCGGACCGATGTGCCCGGACGCCTCGGTGACGAGGGTGCGCAGCTCGCCCTTCGGCACCCAGCGGTGCGTGGTCGACGTCGGGATGACGACGTAGTCGCCCGCCGACACGTCGAGGGTGCCGAACACGGTCTCGACGACGGCCTCGCCGCTCTCGACGTACACGCACTCGTCGCCGATCGCGTTGCGGTAGAGCGGCGACGGCCGGTCGGCGATCGCGTAGGAGATGCGCACGTCGGCGTTGGCCATGAGGTGCTGACGACCGAGGACCGGGTCCTTCGTCGCGCGCGGCACCGTCAGGCCCGGGACCGTCAAGCTTGTGGGTCCGGAAGTGCCGCGGCTTGAGCGGGTGGTTGGGCCGCCGGGCGAACGTGGGCCCCTCGAAGACCTCGCTCGAGACGATGGCCGTCGGGATGCCCCGGTGGTAGAGCAGCGACGCATCGGAGGAGAAGCCCTCGACGCCCATCAGCTCCTCGGCGTAGAGACTGCCGTCAGGCTGCCGGAACTGGGTGTGTCGCTTGCGCGGGACCTCGCCCACCTGGCGGTAGTAGGGCATCGCAGCCTCCCCGGACGTCGTCGGCGACCTCGTCGTCGCCTGCGCACCCCACCCTGCCACGCGAGCCGCGCGCCCCGGGGCCGGGCTAGGGTCGCGGCATGGCTCGACCCGACCACCCTCTGCTCGCCGGGCTGGTCGACGACGCCGCGCTGTTCCCGCCGGGCAACGCCCCGATGGCCCGGGCTGTGCTCGACCACGACGAGCGGGCGTTCGAGCCGTGGGCCGAGGCCGTGGGGGTGTTCGTGTGCCCCGCCGCGCGGGTCCGCGAGCTCGTCGCGGCCATGGCGCCGTCGCAGACCGTGCTCGTGTCCCTCGTCGTCGACCCGGCGGTACCGGGCCTCTACGACGCCGTGCGGGCCGCCGACTCCGCCGAGCGCGTCGTGGTCGTCGGCATCGAGGCGCCGCTGGAGCGGCTCGGTCCCGACGGCGCACGGGTGCTGGCCGAGGACCTGCTGGGCTTCGGTGTCGAGACCGGGCCGCACACCGGCTACCTCGAGGTCCCGAGAGCGTCGCCCGACTCCGCGCTCGACCTGGTGCGCACCGCCGGGTGGCACTCCGCGAAGTACCGCACCGGCGGCGTGACCGCCGATGCTCATCCGGACGAGAACGAGCTGGCCCACTTCCTGGTGGGCTGCCGCGAGCGCGGCCTGGACTTCAAGCTCACGGCGGGCCTGCACCACGCCGTCCGCGGCACCACAGCCGAGGGCTTCGAGCAGCACGGGGTGCTCAACGTGCTGCTCGCCGTCGCGGCCGCCGCCCGTGGCGCCGACCGGCGCGAGGTGGCCACGGTGCTCGCCGAGCGTGACGGCCGGCTGCTGGCCAAGCAGGCGCGGTCCTGGACCCGGGCGGAGGCCGCACAGGTGCGCCAGCAGTTCCGCTCGTTCGGCTGCTGCACGGTGGCCGAGCCGCTCGACGAGCTGCGCACCCTCGGCGTGCTCGAGGACGACGAGGAGGGTCCGTGACCACCTGGGCCGAGGTGCCCCACGGTTCGCCGTTCCCCGCGACCAACCTGCCCTACGGCGTGTTCAGCCACGGCGGCGAGCCGCCACGCGTCGGGGTCGCCCTCGGCGACGACGTCATCGACCTCGCACCGCTGGCGGCGGCCGAGGGTCTCGACGGCGGCCACGTGTTCGAGTCACCGTCGCTCAACCCGTTCCTCGCCATGGGCCGCCCGGCGTGGTCGGCCGTCCGGTCCTGGCTGGTCGAGCTGCTCGAGCACGAGGGCTACCGCGACCTGGTCGAGAGCCACCTGGTCCCGCAGTCCGAGGTCGAGCTGCACCTGCCGTTCGCCGTGGCCGATTACGTCGACTTCTACTCCTCCGAGCACCATGCGCAGAACGTCGGCCGCATCTTCCGGCCCGACGGCGACGCACTCACGCCGAACTGGAAGCACCTGCCGATCGGCTACCACGGCCGGTCCGGCACCGTGGTCGTCTCGGGCACCGACGTGGTGCGCCCGAGCGGTCAGCGCAAGCCACCGGACGCCGCGCTGCCGGCGTACGGGCCGTCCCTGCGGCTCGACATCGAGGCCGAGGTCGGCTTCGTGGTAGGCGTTCCGTCGCCGCAGGGCACCCCCGTGCCGGTGCAGGACTTCCGGCAGCACGTGTTCGGCGTCTGCGTGCTCAACGACTGGAGCGCGCGCGACCTGCAGGCGTGGGAGTACGTGCCGCTCGGTCCATTCCTCGGCAAGTCGTTCGCGACGTCGGTGTCGCCCTGGGTGGTGCCGCTGGACGCGCTGCTCGACGCCCGGGTGGCCGGACCCGCGCAGGACCCCGCCGTGCTGCCCTACCTCCAGCGGCGCTCCGACTGGGGTCTCGACCTCCAGCTCGAGGTCGCGTGGAACGGCACGGTGGTCTCGCGGCCGCCGTTCGCGCAGATGTACTGGACCCCCGACCAGCAGCTGGCGCACCTCACGGTCAACGGCGCGTCGCTGCGCACCGGCGACCTCTTCGCGTCCGGCACCGTGTCGGGTCCCGCGAAGGACCAGCGTGGCTCGTTCCTCGAGCTGACCTGGAACGGCACCGAGCAGGTGACCCTCGACGACGGCACGACCCGCGCCTTCCTCGAGGACGGTGACGAGGTGACGATCACCGCGTGGGCGCCCGGCGCGGAGGGCACCCGGATCGGGTTCGGCGAGGTCCGCGGCCGGGTCGTCCCGACCCGCGGCTGACCTCCAACGCCAACGCCAACGCCAACGCCGCGGTCACCCTTTGTGCGCTACCGCCCGGGACACGCCGGTGAGACGGTGTGTCGGCGCACAAAGGATCTTCATGTCACAGGTTGCCGCGACGCTCCTGCTCGCGCTCGATGGCCTCGAACAGCGCCTTGAAGTTGCCCTTGCCGAAGCCGAGCGAACCGTGCCGCTCGATCAGCTCGAAGAACACCGTGGGCCGGTCGCCGATCGGCCGGGTGAAGATCTGCAGCAGGTAGCCGTCCTCGTCCCGGTCGACCAGGATGCCGCGCGACTGCAGCTGCTCGATCGGCACGCGCACGTTGCCGATGCGGGCCCGCAGCTCGGGGTCCTCGTAGTAGGAGTCCGGCGTCACCAGGAACTCCACGCCCTCGGCCCGCATCTGGTCGACGGTGCGCACGATGTCGTTGGTGGCCAGGGCCAGGTGCTGCGCACCGGGGCCGTCGTAGAACTCGAGGAACTCGTCGATCTGCGACTTCTTCTTCGCGATAGCCGGCTCGTTGAGCGGGAACTTCACCCGGTGGTTGCCGTTGGCGACGACCTTCGACATCAGCGCGGAATAGTCGGTGGCGATGTCGTCACCGATGAACTCGGCCATGTTCACGAAGCCCATGACCTTGTTGTAGAACCCGACCCACTCCTCCATGTGTCCCAGCTCGACGTTGCCGACGACGTGGTCGAGGGCCTGGAAGAGCCGCTTCGGGGCGCCGTCGCGCTTGACGAACCCGGAGCTGCGCTCGACGTAGCCGGGCAGGTAGATGCCGTCGTAGCGCGAGCGGTCGACGAGCGAGTGGACGGTGTCGCCGTACGCCGCGATCGACGCGACGCGCACGGTGCCGTGCTCGTCGGTGAGGTCGGTCGGCTCCTGGACGACGCGGGCGCCGGCGCTGCGCGCGTGCGCGATGCAGGCGTCCACGTCGGGCACCTCGAGGGCGATGTCGACGACGCCGTCGCCGTGCGCCCGGTGGTGGTCGAGCAGGGTGCTGCTCGGCGCCACGCCGCCCTTGATGACGAACCGGCACGACCCGCTCTTGAGCACGAACGCCTTGTGGTCGCGGTTGCCGGTCTCCGGGCCGGAGTAGCCGACCAGCTCCATGCCGAACGCCGACTGGTAGTAGTGCGCGGCCTGGGTCGCGTTGCCCACGACGAACACGACGGCGTCCCACCCGGTCACGGGGAACGGGTCCCGGCTGGCGTCGTACTCGACGAGGCCGACCAGCTGCTGGAGCTGCTCCGGCGAGAGCTCGGCCGCCTTCTCGGCGTCGGTGAGGGCGGGGATCGCGGTGGTGGCCGCATCGGTCGTCATGCTCAGGGATCGTGGTACAAGGATGACACTCTGCGCAATATCTGCCACGATGACTGCACATCTTGTCCAGTCTCACCCGGCGACCACGGAACGAGGTGCACACGATGCCCACCGCCGGCCGCACGCCGGGTGTGGACGCCCTGGACGCCCGGATCCTCGAGGTCTTCGCCGCCGAGCCGCGGGTCGGCGTCCTGGAGTGCTCCCGCCGGATCGGCGTGGCGCGCGGCACGGTGCAGGCCCGGCTGGACCGGATGGCCCGCGACGGCGTGATCCTCGGCTGGGGACCCGACCTCGACCCGGCGGCGATGGGCTACGTGGTCACGGCGTTCGTCACGCTCGAGATCCGCCAGCAGCAGCGGCATCACCCGGCGGGCCGGGCCGCCCACGACGCGGTGGCCGAGCAGCTGGCCGAGGTACCGGAGGTCCTCGAGGCGCACACGACCACGGGCACCGGCGACATGCTGGTGCGCATCGTCGCGCGGTCCAACGCCGACCTCCAGCGGGTGATCGACCGGCTGCTGGCGACCGAGGGCGTCGTCCGCGCGTCCACCGTGATCGCGCTGGAGACCCAGATCAGCCCCCGGGTCCTCCCCCTCCTGCGCGAGGCGGCAGCACCCGACTGACCCCTCTGGCAAAGTCGACGTCAACCTGAACCCCTCGGTGGCCCCCATGCGTCAGGATCTACGTCATGCCCGTGCACCACCGCTCTGCCGTCCGCGGCCTCGTCGCCCTCGTCGTCTCCGCTGTCGCCGCGGTGCTCGCACCCGCCACGGCCGCGCAGGCCGACCAGCTGCCGCTGTCGGCGACCGACCAGGCCGTCGCCGACAGGCTGGCGACCCGTTCGCTGCGCTCCGACCTGGGCGACGACCTCGCCGGTCTGGTCCTCGACCCGGCGACCGGGCAGGCCCTCTGGTCGCAGACGCCGGACGAGGCACAGATCCCGGCGTCCAACACCAAGGTCCTCACCGCGGTGGACGCGCTCGCGGCCTTCGGTCCCGCGTACACGTTCACCACCCGGGTCATGACCGGTCGCACCGCCCGGCGCGCCGTCCTCGTCGGCGGCGGCGACCCGTCGCTGTCCGCCCGCCAGCTGGGCGCACTGGCCAGGTCGGCCGCCGCCGGCTTCCTGGCCCAGGGCATCACGAAGGTGCGCGTGCAGGTCGACGACTCCCTGTTCCCGGCGCCGACGCTCGCATACGGCTGGAAGTCGGCGTACACGATCAGGGACGTCTCCCCCGTGCGGGCCCTGGTCGTCGACCAGCACCGGCGCTGGGACACCTCGCTGGACGCCGGGGCCGTGTTCGCCCGCAAGCTGGAGAAGTGGGGGGTCCAGGTCCGCAGCGTCGCGCGCAAGGTCCGCCCGGACGGCTCCGCGGTGCTCGCCGAGAGCCAGGGCACCGACCTCGCCAGCATCGTGCGGCGGATGCTGCAGGACAGTGACAACGACATCGCCGAGGGCCTGCACCGGCTGGTCGCCCTCCAGCTCGGCTACCCCGCGACCTGGACCGGGGCGCAGCTCGCGCAGAAGGACATGCTGGGCCGGCTCGGGATCACCCTGACCACCACCGTCTACGACGGCTCGGGCCTGTCCCGCAAGGACCGGCTCACCCCCACCACCCTGGTGAGCGCCCTGTCGCTCGCGCTCGACCCGGCCCGACCGGAGCTCGCCGGCCTGCAGAGCGGTGCCTTCGCCGTGGCGGGCGTCAGCGGCACGCTGGCGCCGAACTTCCGGCGCTACGTCACCAACCCCACGCGGTGCGCCGCCGGACTGATCCAGGCCAAGACCGGTTCTCTGCAGGGGGTCATCTCGCTCAGCGGGTACGCGCGCGGCGCCGACGGCCAGGTCAAGGTCTTCTCGTTCCTGCTCAACCACGTGCCGGCCACGCTCACCACCCGTCGCGCCGTCGACCGGCTGGCGACCACGGTGACCGGCTGCTGGTGACCGATCTGAGCGGTCGGCCGGCCACCCCCCTCTAGGATCGAGATCTGCCGCACCGTGGTCGGGACCTGACCCGGTGTCCCCTGCCCGCGCATCCCGAGGATGTCGATCATGGATCTCCAGCTCTCGACCCGCCCGTTCGACGGCCGTGCCCTGGTCACGGTCGAAGGCGAGCTGGACCTCGAGACGGCCTCGCAGCTCGGCGACCACGCCCTGTGCGCCCTGCGCGAGGTGTCCCCGCACCTGGCCCTGGCCCTCGGCGGCGTCACGTTCATGGACTCCACCGGCCTCAAGGTCCTGCTCGCGATCCAGCAGCGGGCCGACCTGGCCGGCGGCTCGCTCGCCCTGGTCGGGGCGACCCGCACCGTGATCCGGATCCTCGAGCTGACCGGGCTGGACCAGGCCTTCGCACAGCACGGGTCGCTGGACGACCTGCCGAAGCTCAGCGGCGGCGCAGCGCCCACGACCTGATCAGGTCGATCCGGGTCTGGAGCTGCTCGGCGCTGGCCTGGGCCGCGAGCGGGCCGCCACAGGCCCGACGCAGCTCGGTGTGCACCGCCCCGTGCGGGATGCCGGTGCGGTGGAACCACGCGCCGACCAGCCCGTTGAGCTCCTTGCGCAGCGCCGGAACCGCGCGGTGCGCAGCCGGGTCCGCCGCGGCGGCGGCAGCAGCCGCCGTCCGCCGGCCGCGGGCCACCTGGTGGGTGTGCTGCCGCTCGCGCAGCAGGGTCGCCACCTGGTCCGGCTCGAGCAGCCCGGGGAGGCCGAGGAAGTCGGCCTCCTCCTCGGAGCCGACCTCTGCCTGGGTGCCGAACTCGCCGCCGTCGAACAGCACCCGGTCGAACGTCGCCTCCGCCTCGAGCGCCTCGAAGGTCGACTCGTCGGCGCCGGCCTCGGTCTGCAGCCGGTTGGCCTCGGCGACCAGCGCGTCCTCGAGGTGGAAGAGGTCCCCCTCGTCCGCCGCGCTCCGCGGCCGGTCGAGCGCGTGGTCGCGCTCCAGCTCCATCTCGTTCGCGTGCGACAGGAGCAACGGCACCGACGGCAGGAACACCGAGGCGGTCTCGCCGCGCCGGCGGGCTCGCACGAAGCGGCCGACGGCCTGGGCGAAGAACAGCGGCGTCGCCGTGGACGTGGCGTAGACGCCCACAGCCAGCCGGGGGACGTCGACACCCTCGGAGACCATCCGCACGGCGACCATCCACCGGTCCTCGGACGCGGCGAACGCGTCGATGCGCGCGCTGGCGCCGGCCTCGTCGGAGAGCACCACGGTGGGCGCCTCGCCGGTGATGCGACGCAGCCGGGCCGCGTACGCCCGGGCCGACAGCTGGTCGGTCGCGATGACGAGCCCGCCGGCGTCGGGCACACCGCGCCGCACCTCCGTGAGGCGCCGGTCGGCGGCGGCGAGCACCTGCGGGATCCAGTTGCCCTGCGGGTCGAGCGCGGTGCGCCAGGCCGAGGCGGTGAGGTCCTTGGTCAACGGCTCACCGAGCGTGGCGGACACCTCGTCGCCGGCCCGGGTCCGCCAGCGCATCTGGCCCGAGTAGGACAGGAAGATCACCGGGCGGACGACGCCGTCCCGGAGACCGCGGCCGTAGCCGTAGGAGTAGTCGGCGGCCGAGCGACGCACCCCGTCGCGGCCCTCGGCGTAGGTGACGAACGGGATCGCGCTGGTGTCCGAGCGGAACGGCGTGCCGGTGAGGGCCAGGCGGCGGGTCGCGGGGTCGAAGGCCTCCCGCACCGCATCACCCCACGACAAGGCATCACCTCCGTGGTGCACCTCGTCGAGGATGACCAGGGTGCGACGGTTCTCGGTACGGCGACGGTGCAGCAGCGGGGAGGCGGCGACCTGGGCGTAGGTCACCGCGACGCCGGTGAAGTCGCTGCCGACGGCGCCCTGGGCGTTGCTGAACCGCGGGTCCAGGTGGATGCCGACCCGGCCGGCCGCGTCGGCCCACTGGTTCTTGAGGTGCTCGGTAGGAGCCACCACGGTCACGGCGTCCACGACCCGCTTCTCCAGCAGAGAGCTGGCCACCCGGAGGGCGAAGGTCGTCTTGCCCGCGCCGGGCGTCGCGACGGCGAGGAAGTCGCGCGCGGCAGCTCCCTCGCGGGCGAGGTAGGCGTCGAGAGCCTCCTGCTGCCAGGCACGAAGCGCCTCGGCGGTGCCCCACGGGGCACGGAGGGGGAACGCGGGCGAGAGGTGGGAGGCGGCGCTGGTACTCATCGGTCCGCCGAGGTTACCGAGCCTCCCGCGGCGACATGCCGGGGTCCCGACGTACGCGTCGAACCGACGCGAAGGTGCTAGGGCGTGTCGGTCCCGGAGGTCGCCGGCCGGACGCGCTGGGCGGCGAGCGCCCCGGCCACGCAGATCACCGCCATCACGGCGTCGACCGCGAGGTAGGGGCGGACCGAGTGCCCGTCCGCCACGGCGAGGGTCGCGTAGAGGGCTCCCGCGGTCCCGATCGCCAGCACCGAGCCGAGGGCGTCGCTGACCTGCAGCGAGGCCGAGTTGCTGCCCTGCTCGGCGACCGGCGAGAGCTCGAGCACCAGGACGCTGAGCGAGGTGATGCCCAGGCCCATGCCCAGGCCGGCGACGGTCCAGCCGACGGCTGCGGTGACCACCGGGACGGCGTCGCTCGTCGCGGCGGCGGCCAGCCCGATCCCCACGAGGACGAGCAGGAACCCGGCGACCAGCAGCACCCAGCGGGGGGTGCGCAGGGTCGGGCGTCCCTGCAGCCAGGCCCCCAGCGACCAGGTGAGGGCCGCGCCGGTGAGGGAGGCACCGGCCAGGGTCGTGGCGAGCCCGCGCTGCTGCACGAGCATGAGCGGGAGGAACGTCTCGGCGCCGAAGAATGCACCCGCCATCAGCCCGCGCAGGACGACGACCGTCGGCAGTCCGCGGCCGAGGCGGAAGGTGCCGGCCGGCACCAGCCGTGGGACGCCGACGACCAGCATGCCGACAGACACGGCAAGCAGCGCGACGGCCGGCCCGGGGTGCCCGGACAGCTGCTGGCCGGCGTACTGGAACAGGCCGGCGCCGGCGGCCGCCAGCGCGGCCCCGCCCAGGCGACGGGTCCGCCGCTGCGGCGCAGCGTCGCCGCCGGCCGGACCGTCGAGGCCCCGCAGGTGCGGGCCGACGAGCAGCGCCGCGCCGACGAGCAGCGGCAGCACGCCGAGGAAGACCCAGCGCCAGGAGGCGTGGTCGGCCAGGGCTCCGGCAACCGGAGGTCCGACCAGCGAGGGCACGATCCAGCCGCTCGCCATGGCCGAGAACGCCCTCGGCCGGAGACCCGCGGGGAACGCTCGCGCCACGACGACGTACAGCGAGACGACGTTGAGCCCCGCGCCGAAGCCCTGCACCGCCCGGGCCACGATGAGCACCAGCATCGACGACGCCGTGCCCGCGACCACGAGCCCGACCGCGAAGGTCGCCGCGGCGACGACGAACGGCAGCACCGGGCCGCGCCGGTCGGAGACGACGCCGGCCACGACCATCCCCAGCAGGCTGGTGGTGAGGAAGACCGAGAATGCCAGCCCGTACTCCCGCAGTCCGCCGAGCTCACGGGCGGCCACCGGCATCGCCGTGGCGACGGCGATCGCCTCGAACGCCACGGCCACCACCACTCCGACCACGCCGACCACCAGGGAGCGGTACTCCGGCGAGAACAGCCGCGCCGGAGCGGGCGGGCCGGTGGCTGCGTCGCGGTCGAGTGGTGTGGCGCGCTCGTCGGCGGTGTCGATGGACATGACTCCAGATGGTGGGACCTGAACCGGACGTGAGGTCAAGCCCCTACGCGTCGACGGCGGGTGCGAGACCCGGGCTAGCCCTTGTCGCCGGGCGGCCCGGAGGCGCCGTCACCGTCGCCGTCGGGCGGCATGCCCTCGAAGACCTCCTGGCACATCGGGCAGACCGGGAACTTCTTCGGGTCCCGCCCCGGCACCCAGACCTTGCCGCAGAGCGCGATCACCGCGTCGCCGGACAGCGCCGACTCGAGGATCTTCTCCTTCTTGACGTAGTGCGCGAAGCGCTCGTGGTCGCCGTCGCCGTGCGAGGTCTGCGGGACGCGCTCGACCTCACGCTCGAGGACGGAGCCGCCGCCGGGCTGGCCGATGCCGGGCCGGTCGAGGCCGGGCTGGGGTCCGGGAGTGCTCATGGTCCCGAGTCTAGGACGGCCGCTCCCCGCGCGTCAGTCCGGCGACGTCAGTTCAGGGAGGGGTCGTCCAGGTAGGTGGACACCATCGCGAGATCGCCCCCCTGCCGACGCAGGACCGTCCGCCACAGGTCGGCGGGCCGTTCGCTGAACGCGTCGCCGCCGTCGCCGCCGGCGCCGCCGTCGCCGCCGAGCCACGCGTCCACGAGGTACCAGGCGCCCTCGGCCAGCTCGTCCTCCAGCTGTCCCGCCGACCATCCGCTGTAGCCCGCGAAGATGCGCAGCCGGCTCATCTCGGCGGCCAGCACCTCCGGGGGCACGTCGAGGTCCACGAGGCCGACCCGGGCAGCCACCCGCCGCCAGCCCAGCGGCTCCTCGTCGCCCTCCCCCGCCACCAGCGCGAGACCCAGCGCCGAGTCGAGGGCGACGGGGCCGCCCTGGAAGACCACACCGGGATCCGACACCAGCGGCTGCCACACCGGCAGCACCTCGGACACCTCGACCGGGGTGGGCCGGTTGATGACGACGCCGAGCGCGCCGTCCTCGTCGTGGTCGAGCAGCAGGACCACGCTGCGCTCGAACGTCGAGTCAGCCAGCGCCGGCGTCGCCACCAGGAGCCGCCCGGTGAGCGTCGCCGACAGCGTCGGATCGGTCACTCGCCCATGATGCCCGCTCGAGCAGCCACCCGGCGAGGACGCCGGCCGCGACGCCGAGCAGATCCGCGACCACGTCCGCCGGGTCGCCGCTGCGGTGCGGCAGCACCCAGTGCTGCACGAGCTCGCTGAGCACCGCGTGCCCTGCGACGACCGGGAGCCACCACCGGGCTGCGAGACCGGCACGCAGCCCGGCCAGCGTGACCGAACCGAAGGTGGCCAGGTGGACCACCTTGTCGATGCCGGGGAACGTCGGCGCCCCGCCGGTGTCCGGCGCGTAGAGCACGGCCAGGTGGACGGCCACCAGGACGGCCAGCGCGACCCGCCAGCGGGCCGTGGCGCTCACGCCGGCAGCGGCTCCGGCTCGACCGGCCCCACCGAGGTCCCGGCGTCCCGCACCGCCTTGCTCACCGCCGCTGCCACGGCAGAGGACACGTCGGGGTGGAAGACGCTCGGCACGATGTACGCGGCGTTGAGCTCGTCCGGCGTCACGACGGCCGCGAGGGCGCGGGCCGCCGCGATGAGCATGTCGATGGTGATGGAGTGGCTGGCGGCGTCCAGCAGCCCGCGGAAGACGCCGGGAAAGGCCAGCACGTTGTTGATCTGGTTGGGCAGGTCGCTGCGCCCGCTCGCGACCACGGCCGCGTGCTCGGCCGCAGCCACCGGATCGACCTCAGGCACCGGATTCGCCAGGGCGAACACGATGGCGTCGTCGGCCATCGTCGCGATGTCGTCACCGGTGAGGATGTTCGGCGCCGAGACGCCGATGAAGACGTCGGCGCCCGGCAGCACGTCGCGCAGCGCGCCGGAGCGACCGCTGCTGTTGGTGCGCTCGGCCACCGACACCAGCTCGGCCGCCAGGCCGTCGCGGGCAGCGTGCACCACGCCGTCCTTGTCGGCGACCACCACATGCTGCAGCCCGGCCTCGAGCAGGACATCGAGGATCGCCATGCCTGCGGCCCCGGCGCCCGAGAGCACCAGGCGTACCTCGGACAGCTCCTTGCCGACCACCTGGAGGGCGTTGAGCAGAGCGGCCAGGACCACGATCGCCGTGCCGTGCTGGTCGTCGTGGAAGACCGGGATGTCAAGGCTCGCGCGCAGCCGCCGCTCGACCTCGAAACAGCGCGGCGCGGAGATGTCCTCGAGGTTGATCCCGGCGAACACCGGTGCGATGAGCTCGACGGCGCGGACGATCTCGTCGACGTCCTGGGTGTCGAGGCAGATCGGGAACGCGTCGATGCCGGCGAACCGCTTGAACAGCGCGGCCTTGCCCTCCATGACGGGCAGGGCGGGGATGGCGCCGAGGTTGCCCAGGCCGAGGACGGCGGACCCGTCGGTGACCACGGCGACGGTGTTGCGCTTGATCGTCAGCCGCCGGGCGTCGGCGGGGTTCGCGGCCAGCGCCAGGCAGACCCGGGCCACGCCGGGCGTGTAGATCATCGAGAGGTCGTCGCGGTTGCGGATCGGTACCTTCGGGTTGATCTCGATCTTGCCGCCCAGGTGCACCAGGAAGGTGCGGTCGGAGACCTTGCCGATCGTGACGCCCTCGACACGCGCGAGCGCCGCGGTGAGCCGCTCGGCGTGCTCGGTGTCGCTGGCGGCGCAGGTGACGTCCATCTGGAGCCGCTCGTGCCCCGACGCCGTGACGTCCAGCGCGGTGACGATGCCCCCGGCGTCCTCGACGGCGTGGGTCAGCTGGCTCACCGCGTTCCCGCGGGCCGCCACCTCGAGCCGGACGGTGATGGAGTAGGAGATGCTCGGCACGCTCGGCATGGCCCGATCGTTCCAGACGCGGCGTGAGCCGGGTCACCCCGGCCGCATGTCGCGATCAAGATCGGTGTCCGGGACGTCGATACTCGGGGGACAAGGAGGTTTCGCCGCGCCGGTCACGGCAACAAGCAGCGGCGGAAGGGACGCCCATGATGTTCTTCGCACTTCTCGTGCCGTTCGGCCTGCTGGCCGTGCTCCTCGGGATGGACCGCCTCGAGCGCTGGACGCTCGACGCCACCGCCTCGGCCGAGCGCGACGACGTCTGACCCCCCTCGTCACTCCGATCCACACGGTTCACTTCGATCCACACCGTGCCGTTCCGCCTCCGGCGGAGCGGCACTGCGCGTACCCGGGCCGTCAGCGGCGCGGGAGCCGGACGACCTTGACGAAGAACTCGTCGATCTGGCGCACGACGCTGATGAAGCGCTCGAAGTCGACGGGCTTGGTGACGTAGGCGTTGGCGTGCAGCGAGTAGCTGTTCAGCACGTCGTCCTCGGCCTCCGAGGTGGTCAGGACCACCACCGGGATGCTGGACAGCTCGGGGTCGGACTTGATCGCGTCGAGGACCTGCCGGCCGTCCATCCGGGGCAGGTTGAGGTCGAGCAGGACCAGGTCGGGGCGCGGCAGGCCGGCGTACTCACCCTCCTGCCGGAGGAAGGCCATGGCCTGCTCGCCGTCGTTGACGACGTGCAGCTGGTTGTGGACCTTGTAGTCCTCGAACGCCTCACGCGTCATGAGCACGTCGCCGGGGTCGTCCTCGACCAGCAGCACCTGGATCTCGCGCTCACCCTCGAACGGTTGAGTCATGCGTGGTCGTCTCCTTCGTGTCCGTCGGTGCTGCCGGCTCGCCCGGCACCTCGGTGTCAGCCTGTCGTTCGGGCAGCGTCCAGCGGAACACCGCGCCCGGCGTGTCCCGCGGCGACGTGTCGAGCCAGAGCCGGCCGCCATGGTGCTCCACGATCTTCTTGCACATCGCCAGGCCGATGCCGGTGCCGGAGTAGGCGTCCCTGCCGTGCAGCCGCTGGAAGATGACGAAGATCTTGTCGGCGTACTGCGCCTCGACACCGATGCCGTTGTCGGAGCAGGCGAACTCCCAGACCCCCGCGGTGGACGACGGCGAGGCCGACAGGTGCACCCGGGGGGCCGCGTCGCCGCGGAACTTCACGCTGTTGCCGATGAGGTTCTGGAACAGCTGGGCGAGCAGGCTCGGGTCGGCCTCGACGGTCGGCAGCGGGTCGTGCGTCACCTCGGCACCGGCCTCCTCCAGCGCCGAGTCGAGCTGACGGGACGACTGCTCGAGCACCTGCTCGAGATCGGTCTGCTGGAAGCCCGAGGAGTGGCGTCCGACGCGGGAGAACATCAGCAGGTCCTGGATGAGCTGCTGCATCCGCTTGGCGCCGTCGACCGCGAACTCGATGTACTGCTCGCCGCGCTCGTCCAGCTGTCCCTTGTAGCGCCGCTCGAGGAGCTGGCAGAAGCTCGCCACCTTGCGTAGCGGCTCCTGCAGGTCGTGCGAGGCGACGTAGGCGAACTGCTCCAGCTCGGTGTTCGAGCGACGGAGGTCCTCGGCCTGCGCCTCGACCAGCGCCCTGGCCTCGGTCGCCTCGGCCCGGGCCCGCTCGGCGAGCGACGCGTTCGCCACGACGCGGGCCCGCATCCGGTCGACCTGCCCGGCGAGCACGAGGATCTCCGCGGGTGCACCCGTGACGTCCACCTGGTGCGCGAGATCGCCGGCCTCGACCAGGTCGACCTCGGTGCCGAGGCGACCGAGCGGTCGCGTGACCCACCGTCGCAGGGCCCAGAACGCCACACCGACCAGGAGCAGCAGGCCGACGAGCGCGACCGCGAGGATCACGTCCAGCCGGTGCTGGCTCCGGGTCAGCTCGGCACCGGAGGTCACCTGCCCGGCGAGCACCGGCGCCCGGAGCCTGGCCAGCTCGACCCGGATCTGGTCGAACCGAGCCGTGCCGGCCTCCACCTGGCTGACGGACCGCTGGCTGGGCCCGTCGGCGCGCACGGCGGCGATCGCGGGGGTGGCGACGACCCGTCGCCACTGCCGCCCGGCCGACTCCACCCGGGCCACCTGTCGCAGGATGTCGGGCCGATCGATGAGCAGCCGCCGCAGCTGGGTCAGGGCCTGCCGCTCGGCGGCCCTCCCGTCGGCGTACGGCTGGAGGAACGTGTCACGCCCGCCGGCGAGGAACCCCCGCAGGCCGGTCTCCTGGTCGCTGAAGGCACCGGCCAGCGTCTCGGTGTCGAGCAGGGCCGGGCCATAGATGTCGACCCGGTCGTGGGTGGCCCGGCTGAGCTGGACCAGCGACAGCACCGTCGCGAGCGCCAGCACCGCGGTGACCACACCGGTGAGCAGGAACAGTCGGGTCAGCCGGAGCTGGAGGGAGGCGCCGGTCATCGGCCTTGCCACGAGAGCAGCACCACGGCGACGTCGTCGGTCAGCTCGCCGCCGTTGCGCTCGCGCACCTCGGCGAGCAGCGTGTCGCAGAGCTCGTCGGCATCCAGACCCTGCGAGAGGAGGCCGTCGAGGAGCGTGTAGAGGCCGGTCTCACCGAGCCGACGTCCCGGCGCCTGGCCGTCGAACCCCTCGAGCAGCCCGTCGGTGAACAGCACCAGCCCTCCGGAGCTGCTCGCGGGGACGTCGACCGGCACCCACTCGGCGCCGTCCAGGACGCCGAGGGCGAGTCCGGCCACGCCCTCGGGCACCGGGACGACCGCGGCACCCTCGCGCACGAGCGGCAGCGGGTGCCCCGCACGCCAGATGCGCAGGGTCCCCGACGGCGGGTCGAGGCGCACCATCGCCACCGTGGCGAACACCTCCTCGGTGGAGCGTTCGCTCACGAGAACCGCGTCCATGGCCGGCAGGATGCGGTCGGGATCGGCGCCGGAGAGCACCAGGGTGCGCCAGGCGATCCGGAGGCAGACACCCAGGGCTGCCTCGTCCGGACCGTGGCCGGCGACATCGCCGATCAGGGCGAAGACCGTGCCGTCCGGACACTCGACGACGTCGTAGAAGTCCCCGCCCAGCAGCGACTGGTGCCGCCCCGGCCGGTACCGCGCCACGACCGACACCGCGCCGGAGCGCAGCAGCGCCTGGGGCAGCAGACCACGCTCGAGACGGGCGTTCTCCGCGGCGCGCGCCTCGGAGGCGAACAGCCGCCGGACCGACTCGTCGGCGCGCTTGCGCTCGACGGCGTAGCGAACGGCGCGCATCAGGAGCTGACCATCGATGCTGCCCTTGACGAGGTAGTCCTGCGCGCCGACCGCGACCGACTCGATGCCGCGGTGCTCGTCCGACAGGCCGGTGAGGACGAGGACGGCGATGCTCGGAGCCAGCTCGAGCACCGCGGTGAGGGCGTCCAGACCGCTCGCGTCGGGCAGCCCGAGGTCGAGCAGGACGCAGTCGACCTGGCCCGGCAGGACCACCGTGGCCTCCGCGACGCTGCGGGCCCGGAGGAGGTCGACCTGCGACCCGGCGTCGAGGAGGAGCTCGCGGACGAGGAAGGCGTCACCCTCGTCGTCCTCGACGAGGAGGACCGTCAGGCTGGTGGACGCCCCGCGGGCAGCCGTCGCGTCGTCGAGCACCTCGACCTGGTCGGACGTCACGACGTCGCTCCCCCGGCGCCGAGCGGCTCAGACCTCACCGGCTGCCCCCTCGGCGAGGAGGAAGTCGCCGAACGACTGCCAGGCCGCCTCGCCGGGGGCACCCACCTCGAACCACACGATCTTGCCGCGGACGTCATCGGCCCGCTCCGCGCCCCAGCGCAGCGACAGCTGGTCGAGCAGCCGCATCCCGCGGCCGGTCGCCGAGTCAACGGCGAACCGGTGCAGGCGAGGCGGCATCGGCGACGAGTCGCGGACCTCGACGCGGGCGACGTCCCCACGGTCGAGGACCTCGAGGTAGACGTCACTGCGCGCGTGCAGGATGGCGTTGGTCACCACCTCCGACACGAGCAGCACCACGGTGTCGACGTCGGCGGCGCTCTGCCGCAGCTCGTGGCGTGCGTGCCGACGGGCCACGGGGACGCTGTCCGTGGTGGGCGGCAGACGCAGCTGACTCATGGGCGCCTCACCCGGGACAGGTTACTGCCTGGGACGTCCGATACGTCCTAGCGCGAACGGCCCTCGTCCCTGGCCCGTTTGGCTGCCGCCAGTCGGGCTCTCAGCTCATCGCGGTCCCGCTGGAGCGCCTCGTCCGGCGTCGGTGCCGTGCCGCCGAGCCGGGCCGGCTGCCACCAGGCGTCGTCGGTCCCGGTGGGCTTCTCGGCGTACTGCTCCTGGGCGCGGTGCAGCATCTGCTCCATCCGCGAGCGCAGCTCAGCAGTCGTCGCCGCGTAGTCGATCCCGGCGGGGACCGGCATCGGTGTCCCGACGTGCACCGAGACCGGGGTGTTGGTGCGGCCCATCCGCTTGGGGTGGTCCTTGGTCCAGACGCGCTGCGAGCCCCAGATGATCGTGGGCAGGACGGGCACACCTGCCTCTGCGGCCATCCGCACCGCACCGGCCTTGAAGTCCTTGAGCTCGAACGAGCGGCTGATGGTGGCCTCGGGGAAGACGCCCACGATCTCGCCGCTCCGCAGGGCGTCGACGGCCGCCCGGTAGGAGCCGCCACCGGCGTCGCGGTCGACGGGGATGTGGTGCATCCCGCGCATCAACGGCCCGCTGACCTTGTGCAGGAACACCTCCTGCTTGGCCATGAACCGCACCAGCCGCTTCGCCGGCAGGGCGGCGAACCCGGCGTAGGTGAAGTCCATGTAGCCGACGTGGTTGATCGCCATCACCGCCCCGCCGGAGCGGGGCACGTTCTCGCTTCCCTGGATGTCGAACGTCAGGCCCTGGGCGGCGAAGACGACGCGGGCGAGCCCGATGACAGGGCGGTACACGAGCTCGGCCATGCCGCGAACCTACCGGCTCAGTGACCGACCTCGAGGGCGGCCAGCAGCAGGTCGACCGCGTCGTCGACCTCGCCGGCACCGTCGACGACGACGTCGGGGTTCTCCGGCGGCTCGTACCCCTGGCCGACACCGGTCATATTCGGCAGGGTGCCGGCCTTGGCCTTGGCATAGAGCCCCTTCGGGTCGCGTTCGACGACGACCTCCGCCGGGGTGTCGACCCACACCTCGAGGAAGTCGCCCTGGTCGAACAGGCCTTTGGCCGCCCGCCGGTCGCCGCGGAACGGCGACACCAGCGAGACGATGACGATGAGCCCCGCGTCGGCCATCAGCCGGGCGGTCTCGGCGACCCGCCGGACGTTCTCGGCGCGGTCCTCGGGCGTGAACCCGAGGTCCTTGTTCAGACCGGTGCGCACCCCGTCGCCGTCGAGCACGTAGGTGTGCAGTCCGAGGCCGTGCAGCTTGCCCTCGAGGGCATCGGCGATCGTCGACTTGCCGGCGCCGGGCAGGCCGGTCAGCCACAGCACCCGCGGCCGCTGGTTCTTCAGCGTGGCGCGGGCATCGCGGTCGACCGTGAAGTTGTGCGGGACGACGTTGTGCGCGCGGCGCAGCGGGTGGCGCACGAGGCCGGCCGCCACGGTGTCGCGGCTGACCCGCTCGACGAGCAGGAACCCGCCGGTGTCGCGGCTGAGCTGGTAGGGGTCGAGCGGCACCGGGGTGTCGGTCGAGATCTCGACCAGCCCGATGTCGTTCATCTTCAGGGTACGCGCCGCCATCTCCTCGCCGGTGACGACGTCGCGGCGGTTGCGGATGGCGGTGACGACCGCGGGCACGGCGAGGGAGCCGGCCAGCAGGAGGTAGGACCGGCCGTGCCGCAGCTCCTCCTCGCCGGTCCACACGAGATCGGCGGCGAAGGCGGTGGCCGGCCGCGGGAACTGGTTCTCGGCCAGCCCCTCGGCCGGGGCGACCACGAGGTCGCCGCGGGTGACGTCGGTCTCGGTCTCGAGCGTGAGGACGACGGCCTCGTCGGCACCGGCCCCGTCGACGTCCTTGCCGCCGACGAGGACGCGCTCGACGGTGGTCGTCGCGCCCTTGGCGTTGACGACGACCTTGTCGCCCGGGTGCACGGAGCCGGCGATCACGGTGCCGGCGTAGCCACGGAAGTTGTCGGCCCGCACGATGTACTGCACGGGCAGGCGGAACGGTGCCGCGGCGTGGTCCTCGGTCTTCGCCGGCCGCCAGGACGTCAGCGCCTCGAGCACCGTGGGCCCGTGGTACCAGCCCATCTCGGTGGACTTCTCGAGAACGTTGTCGCCGGTCAGTGCGCTCACCGGGATGACCTGCACGTCCTCGAGGTCGAACCGGGCGGCGGCCGAGCGGACGCCGCCGGCGAACTCCTCGAACGCGACGTGCTTGAAGCCGACGGCGTCCATCTTGTTGATGGCGACGATGACGGTGCGCACACCCATGAGGGCGCAGACGGTGAGATGCCGGTGGGTCTGGGGGCGGATGCCCCGCGCGGCATCGACGAGCAGGATCGCCACGTCGGCGGTCGACGCGGCGACCGCCATGTTGCGGGTGTACTGCTCGTGGCCAGGGGCGTCGGCGATGATCGCTCGCCGGCCCGAGGGCAGGTAGAGGTGCCGGTAGGCGACGTCGATCGTGATGCCCTGGGCGTGCTCAGCCTCGAGCCCGTCGGTGAGCATCGAGTAGTCGACCTCCCCCTTGGGGATGGTCGAGCCGCTCCGGCGGGTGTTGCGGGCGTAGTCGAGGATGTCGTCCGGGACGCTCTCGGTCTCCGCGAGCAGCCGGCCGATCAGCGTCGACTTGCCGTCGTCGACCGACCCGCAGGCGACCACGTGGACGATCGGGTGCTCGGCGAGCGCGGCGTCGTCGAGGCGCTCGGTGACCTTGCTCTGCGCCATCAGAAGTACCCCTCGGTCTTCTTGCTCTCCATCGAGCCGCCGCCCTCGCCGTCGATCAGTCGCCCCGACCGCTCGGAGCGACGGTCGACCAGCATCTCCTCCAGGAGGTCGTCCATGGTGTCGGCTGTGGACTCGACGGCGGCCGTGAGCGGGTAGCAGCCCAGGGTGCGGAACCGCACGTTGCGCATCTCCGGCTGCTCACCGTCACGCAGCGGGAACCGCTCGTCGTCGACCATGATCAGCTGGCCGTCGCGGTCGACGACCGGTCGCTCCTTGGCGAAGTACAGCGGCACGACCTCGATCTTCTCGCGCTGCACGTAGCGCCACACGTCGAGCTCGGTCCAGTTCGACATGGGGAAGACGCGCATCGTCTGGCCCTCGGAGAGCTGGGTGTTGGCGGTGCGCCAGAACTCAGGACGCTGCTTGCGCGGCTCCCAGCGGTGGCCCGGCTCGCGCAGCGAGAAGACCCGCTCCTTGGCCCGGGAGCGCTCCTCGTCGCGACGCGCACCGCCGAACGCGGCGTCGTAGCCGCCCTCGTCCAGCGCCTCGCGCAGGGCGACGGTCTTCATGATCCGGGTGTACTCGTGGGTCCCGTGGGTGAAGGGCGTCACGCCCTCCTGCACGCCCTGCTGGTTGGTGTGCACCAGCAGCTCGACGCCCAGCTCCTTCATGATCCGGTCGCGGAACTGGATCATCTCGCGGAACTTCCACGTCGTGTCGATGTGCAGGGCAGGGAAGGGCACCTTGCCCGGCGCGAACGCCTTGACCGCCAGGTGCAGCAGGACGCTGGAGTCCTTGCCGATGCTGTAGAGCATCACCGGACGGCGGAACGCGCCGGCGGCCTCGCGGAAGATGTGGATGGCTTCGGCCTCGAGCGCGTCCAGGACCGCGTCGGGCGCGACAGCCGCCTCGGCAGCAGACGACATGTAGGGGGACCTCTCAGACCTCGACGACGCCCACCGGAGCGCAGGGGCGGGACCGTCATTCTGCCTGCCCCGTGACGCTCCCGCCCAATCGCGGGGGGCGGAGGGGAGCGATGCCGCCCGGGTGGAGGGGGCACGTCGGCCCCCGGCGAACCCGGACCAACCAGTCCAGGACGGACGTGAGTTCGCCCACAGCGGAGAAGAGTTCGCCGAAAAGGCGTCGACGGCCGTCGGTGGCCCTGCCTAGGCTCCGGGCGGTACGAAACGGTGTCGTTTCGTCCGGGTGACCTGTTCACTCGCCCCCCGCAGCAACCGAGGAGCACCGATGGCCGCCGGACGTGAGGTCGCGATCTGCGACGCCGCGCTCGCGCTGCTGCTCGAGGTGGGCTACGACCGGATGAGCATGGACTCCGTGGCGGCCCGCGCCAAGGCCAGCAAGGCGACGATCTACCGGCGCTGGCCCGGGAAGCAGGAGCTCGTCCTGGACGCGGTCCGGTCCCGCGGTCCCGGACTGGTGGTGCCCGAGGACACGGGCAGCCTGCGGGGCGACCTGGTGGCGACGTACTCCGCGGCCCGGCACGGCTCGACCGCCGACGACGCCGATCTGATCGCCGGCGTCCTGCGCGCCATGCGCAGCGCGCCCGCGCTCGCCGACTGCGTGCGCGCACAGGTCGTCGAGAGCAAGTGCGACGTGAGCCGCACGCTCGTCGCGCGCGCGGTCGAGCGCGGCGAGCTTGCAGCCGAGACCGATCCCCTGCTCGTGCACGAGGTGGCCAGTGCGCTCTGGTTCCACCGCGTCCTCGTTGTCGGTGCTCCCGTGGACGATGCCTTCATCGCCCACGTCGTCGACGACGTCATCCTGCCCATGTTGGACCGAAGCAGCAGGTCCACCCGTTCGATGGAGACACAGTGACTGACCCGATCCGCCCCTCCGGCGAGGCCCTGGCCGAGGCGCACGAAGCCCCGGCCGAGCCCGACCCGAAGCGCTGGCTCGCCCTGGCGGTCCTCGCCGCGGCCCAGCTGATGATCGTGCTCGACGCGTCGATCGTGAACATCGCCCTGCCGTCGGCCCAGCGGGACCTCGGCATCACCGACGCCAACCGGCAGTGGATGGTGACCGCCTACACCCTGGCCTTCGGCGGCCTGCTCCTGCTCGGCGGCCGGATCGCCGACTACACCGGCCGCAAGCGCACGTTCATCATCGGCCTGCTCGGCTTCGCCGGCGCCTCGGCACTCGGCGGCCTGGCGCCGAGCCAGGAGCTGCTGTTCGCAGCGCGCGCCCTGCAGGGCGCGTTCGCCGCGCTCATGGCCCCGGCCGCGCTGTCCATCGTCACGGTGACGTTCACCGACCCGAAGGAGCGCGCCAAGGCGTTCGGTGTCTTCGGTGCGCTCGCCGGCGGCGGCGCCGCGATCGGCCTGATCGTCGGCGGCGTCCTGACCGAGTACGCCTCGTGGCGCTGGTGCCTCGGCGTGAACGTGCCGGTCGCCATCCTCGTCGCCGCCTGCGCGTTCCCGATCGTGCACGAGAGCAAGGCCCACGGCGACACGCGCTACGACGTCCCCGGCGTCCTGCTCGCGACCCTCGGCCTGGTCTCGCTGGTCTACGGGTTCACCGAGGCCGCCAGGGCCAAGAACCCGGGGACCAACGACACGTCGGTCCAGGGCTGGCTGGCCGGCTCGACGATCTTCTTCCTCGTCCTCGCCCTCGTGCTGCTCGTGTCGTTCGTCTGGTGGGAGACCCGGGCCAAGAACCCGATGCTCCCGATGCGGGTGGTCCTCGACCGCAACCGCGGCGGGTCCTACCTGGTGTTCCTGCTGGTCGGCGCGGGGCTGTTCGCGATGTTCCTGTTCCTGACCTACTACTTCCAGCTCAATCTCGGGTACAGCCCACTCAAGTCCGGCTTCGCCTTCCTGCCGTTCAGCGGCGGCATCATCCTGACCGCCGGCGTCGTCGCCCAGCTCCTGCCGCGCCTCGGCCCGAAACCGATCATGGTGCCTGGCCTGGTCATGGCCGTCGTCGGCATGCTGCTGCTGACGCGGATCACCCAGGACACCTCGTACTGGACCCACGTCCTGCCGGCGATGCTGCTGATGAGCATCGGTCTGGCAGGGGTGTTCATCCCGGCGTCCAGCACGGCCCTTATCGGTGTCGGCCACCACGACGCGGGCGTCGCCAGCGCCGTGCTCAACACCTCGCAGCAGATCGGTGGATCGCTGGGTACGGCGCTGCTCAACACCCTGTTCGCCGGGGCGGTGACGTCGTACTTCGTCGACAACCCGATCACCGACCCGGCCACGTCGGAGGCGGCGTCGAAGCTCGCGTTCATCCACGGCTACCACGTGTCGTTCTTCTGGGGCGCCATGCTGCTGGCGGCGGCGCTGGTCGTGGCGTTCGTGTTCATCAACGCCCGCAAGCAGGACGTCCCGACCGACGCCGAGGTTGCGGCGATGGCCTGACCGCCCGCACCACCTGCACCGCCGACGGCGGGGTCGCGCCTCCGGGTCCTGACCCCGCCTTCGGCGTCTTCGGCACAATGTCGCGTGTGACGAGGGTGGCGGTGGCGGCGCCCAACGCCCTGGCCGCCGACGCCGGGCGCCGGGTGGCCGACGACGGGGGCGGGGCCGTCGACGCCGCGATCGCGGCCGCGCTCGTCACGATGGTCACCGAGCCCGGGATCGTCTCGCTGACCGGTGGCGCGTACGTCACCGTCTGGCCGGCCGGCAGCGACGTAGCCGTCACGGTCGACGGCTACGTCGCGATGCCGGGGCTCGGCGGCCCCGCGAGCGTGACCGTCGACAAGCAGGACGTCCGCACGGCGTACGGCGGCGGGGTGACGATGACCGTCGGGCTCGGGTCGGTCGCCGTCCCCGGGGCGCTGTCGGCGCTGGACCTGGCCCAGTCGAGGTTCGGCCTGCTCCCCTGGCGCGAGGTGGTCGAGCCGGCTGCCGAGTCGGCCCGCGACGGCTTCGTCCTCGGCGCGGCGGCCGGGTACTACCTGCCGTACGTCCGGGAGTCGGCCTTCGGGTGGGACGCCGAGACGGTGCGGGCACTGCGGGCTCCCGACGGACGCTGGCTCGAGACCGGCGACCGGATGGTGCTGGACGGGTCTCGAGGACACCGTGCGCCTCCTCGCGAAGGAGGGCGCCCGCTCCCTGCACGACGGAGCGCTGGCCGAGGCCGTCGTCGCCGACATGGCCGACCGCGGCGGCCTGGTGACGCGCGCCGACCTGGCGGCCTACCGCCCGGTCGTCCGGGACGCCCTGCCGGTGCGGGCCGGCCGGTGGGAGCTCCGGACGAACCCGCCGCCCTCGATCGGCGGCCCGGTCCTCGCCGCGATGCTCACCCTGCTCGGGGGGGCGCCGCGCGGCGAGTGGACGCAGGACGACGTCGCGCGGCTGGTCGCCGTGCAGCGCCAGGTCCTCGACGTGCGGCGCCACCGGCTCGACGTCGCCGATGACCGGACCGCGGCGGCCCTCCAGCTGCTCGACGAGGTCGGTTGGGTCCCGACCGCGCCGAGCACCGCCCACGTCTCGGCGGTCGACGCCGACGGCGCCGCGTGCGCGATCACCACGTCGCACGGCTACGGGTCGGGCGCGACCGTGCCGGGTACCGGGTTGTGGCTCAACAACTGCCTCGGCGAGCACGAGCTCAACCGGGCCACCGGGCTCGCACCCGGCGACCGGCTGGCCAGCAACATGGCGCCCACGGTGGGCCGCCACGACCACGGCGCGGTGCTCGCGATCGGCAGTCCCGGTGCGGACCGGATCACCACGGCGCTCCTCCAGGTGCTCGCGTCGTTCGCGCACGGCGGCGCGGACCTCCAGCAGGCCGTCGACCGGCCGCGGCTGCACGTCCACCACCTCGACGACGGCGACGCCTCCCCCGTCCGCGTGGAGGCAGAGGAGGACCTGCCGCTGCCGCCGATGGACCTGCCGGTGCACCGGCATCGACCGCTGTCCATGTACTTCGGCGGCGTCGGTGCGGCCCTCGGGCAGCCGGACGGGCGGCTGGCGGCCGCCGCCGACCCGCGGCGTGCCGGTGCCGTGGCGGTGTCGGAGTGAGGAGGCTCCGGCGCGACCGGCGGTCGAGGGGGCGGCGAACGCAGGAACAGGCTGTGGAGAACGGCTTCCCGCCGACGTGAGGGTCCGCTAGAATCGAACGTATGTTCGATCCGTCATCGGTGCAGGCAGGAGCGGGCGCAGCGCCGCCCCGGTCCGCCACTCCTCCGGACGGCACCGTCGGGACGGAGACGCTGCGGCGGTGGGTGCACGAGCTGGGCAGCCCGGATCGTCGGGTCGACGACGCCGAGCGCATCGAGCAGCTCCGGCTGCTGGAGGGGCTCAAGGCGGCAGCCGCTGCGATGCAGGCGGTCGTGACCGCCGACTTCGTGGCGTCGCAGCGCTGCGAGCAGGCGGCCGCCGGGGTGCCGCGGGCGCGGCTCGGGCAGGGCGTCGCGGCCCAGGTGGCGCTGGCCCGGCGCGAGTCGCCGCACCGCGGCGGGCAGCACGTGGGGCTCGCGCACGCGCTCGTGCACGAGCTGCCGGGAACCCTGGCCGAGCTCCGCGCCGGCCGGACCAGCGAGTGGCGAGCGACCCTCGTCGCGCGCGAGACGGCGTGCCTGGACGCCGGCGCCCGCCGCACGGCCGATGCCGAGATCGCCCCGCGGCTGGCCGACCTCGGCGACCGTGAGACCGAGGCAGCGGCTCGCCGCGTCGCCTACCGGCTGGACCCGGAGGCCTTCATGGCCCGCACCCGCGGTGCGGCGAAGGACCGGCGCGTGAGCCTCCGGCCGGCTCCGGACACCATGTCCCGGCTGACCGGCTTCCTGCCCGTCGCGCAAGGAGTGGCGGCCTACGCCACCCTCTGCCGCGAGGCCGACCGGCTCGTCGCGGAGGGCGATACTCGCAGCCGCGGCCAGATCATGGCCGACACCCTCGTCGAACGGGTCACCGGCCAGGCCAGCGCTGATGCCGTCGCGGTCGAGGTGCAGCTCGTGATCCGCGACTCCTCGTTGCTCGACGGTGACGACGAGCCGGCCGAGCTGGTCGGCGCCGGCCCGGTCCCCGCAGCCGCGGCGCGCGACCTCGTCCGCACCGCGGCGGCGCAGGTCTTCCTGCGCCGGCTCTTCACCCGCCCGCAGGACGGCGCACTGGTCGCGATGGAGTCCCGTCGACGGGCCTTCCCGCTGTCGCTGCGACGGCTCCTCGTCGTGCGCGACCACGTGTGCCGCACGTCGTGGTGCGGTGCACCCGTCCGGCACGCCGACCACGTCGTCCCCGCCGTCGAGGGCGGGGCCACCAGCGCCGACAACGGGCAGGGACTGTGTGCGGCCTGCAACTACGCGAAGCAGGCGCCCGGGTGGCATGCCAGACCCGGCCCCGACGGTGCCGGCGAGGTCGTCGAGACGGTCACGCCGACCCACCATCGCTACCAGAGCCGCCCACCACCGCTGCCCGGCTCGCACCAGGCGCCCACGAGCCCGATGGAGCTGCACGTCAGACGCCTGCTCGCGGCTGCCTGACGCCGCGCCGACGCCTAGGGTCGCGCCGCCTGCAGCAGCAGTGCCGACAGGAGCGCGCGGCCGGCGCCGGCGTCGCCGGCCCGGGCCGCGCGGGCGAACGAGGGGGCCGTCGACGAACCGCCCGGCTCGGCGAACGCCTGGTCACCGCCGGGCCGCGGCGCCGGCAGCTTCCGGCAGCGCACGTCCGGGCCCGCGCCGGCCTTGCGGGCCGGCAGCGTGCCGGTGGCCAGGTAACGGAAGATCCGGTTGTCCGTGCACGCGTTGCCGCTCGGCGTCACGGCGTGGTTCGTGCCGCCGACCACCGCAACCAGCCGCGACCGTGGCGCGATGGAGCGCAGGTAGCGGCTCCCGGAGTACGGCGTCGCGGCATCCCTGGTCTCGTCGACCAGCAGGGCCGAGCCGAGGGCCGCACCGTCGACCCGCGTGCGTGAGTGCGCCCGCGCCGGCCAGTGGTAGCAGGGCCCGTTGAACCATGCGTTGCCCCACGTGAGGAACGGGGCGGCGTAGTAGGTCGACCACTGGTCCTGCAGGAAGGCCTCGTCCTTCCAGGTGTCGTCGACGCAGGACACGGCGTTGTAGACCGCGTAGGAGTTGTCGTCACCAGGGGTGTCGAAGTCCTCGTACGCCGCGACCACGTCGTCGCCGGCGCCCTGCCCGACCCAGCCGGCGAAGACGCCCGCCAGCCTCGGCCACAGGAAGTCGGCGTACCCCGCGGAGAGGAAGACGTCGTCCCACTCGTCCGGACCGACGACGCCGTTGATCGGCGTATGGGCCAGCTGCGCGTGGACCGCCCTGTAGCGCGCCTCGACCGCACCCCGGGTGGCCCCGAGGTGGTACGTCGCGTCGTGCCGGGCCACCCAGCCGAAGAAGATCCCGATGTTGCGCTGGAACGCGAGGTCCTGCTCGAGGTTCGCGCGGTACCACACCTTGCGCGGGTCGACGTTGCTGTCCAGCACCATCCGGCGCACCCGCTGCGGGAACAGCGTCGCGTAGACCTGGCCCAGGTAGGTGCCGTAGGAGAAGCCGTAGTAGCTGATCCGGTCCACGCCGAGCGCCGCGCGGATCTGGTCCATGTCGCGAGCCGAGTCGGTGGTGCGCATGTGATCGAGCAACCTGCCGCCCGCCCTGCCGCAGTCGGCGGCGTACCGGCGGGATCGTTGCTGCCAGACGTGGAACAGGTGCGGCGTGCTCGGCACGTACTCCGGCCGGTCGGGGCCGAGGTACCGGGGATCACAGGACAGCGACGGCCGGCTGGCACCCACGCCCCGCGGGTCGAAGCCGATCCAGTCGTACGCGCGCCCGACGTCCGGGCGGCCGAAGTCGAGGCTGATGATCGGGCCGAGGACCGACAGGGTGCGGCCGGAGCCGCCGGGTCCGCCCGGGTTCAGCAACAGGGCGCCCTGGTACCTCGACGCCTTGACCGTGTGCCTGATGCGGGAGACCGCCAGCCGGATCTGCCTGCCCCCCGGGTGGGAGTAGTCGAGCGGCACCTTCACGAACCCGCAGCGCGCGCCGAAACCGCGCAGGGTCGGGTCCGAGCACCTCCCCCAGTCGACCGACGAGACCGCCTTGACCGCGGCGGGCTCGACCGTGGCCGCGCCGCCCGGCGCGGTCACCACGAGTGCGGTGGCCGACAGGCAGGCAGCGAGGGCCAGAGCCGGCAGCGTCACACGAGATCCCCGATCGTCGACAGCCCGGACCGTGTGGCCCCGGCCGAGCAGGTGCAGCGCAGGACAACCTGCCAGACCGGACGGCCGATGTCTGCACCCGATCTTTCCAGGCGGAGCGGCCGCACTTTAGGCTGCCGGGATGTCGTACCTGCCCTACCCCCGGCCGGTCCACGACGGCCCCGGCGAGCCCAGCGGCAGCTACCGCCCCGAGGGCACGGCCCCGGACCTCCAGTACCTGTCCGGCACGCGGGCGCACTACCTCGCGACCGGCGCGAGCACCGACGGCCAGTTCGGGCTGTACCGCTGGGAGATGGGACCGGGTCCTGGCGGCGCCGCCCCGCACTTCCACCGCAGCTTCACCGAGTCGTTCTACCTGCTCTCCGGGACCGTCCAGCTGCACGACGGCGCCACCTGGATCGACGGCAACCCGGGCGACTTCCTCTACGTGCCGCAGGGCGGCGTGCACGGTTTCCGCAACGAGTCCGGCCAGCCGGCGTCGATGCTCATCCTGTTCACCCCCGGCGCGCCGCGCGAGGACTACTTCGAACGGGTCGCGACGACGAAGGACATGACCGAGGAGGAGCGAGCGGAGTTCTTCCTCCGCCACGACACGTTCTGGGCGTGAGCGTCAGCGCGGTGAGGAGAACCACGGCTTCGGGAGGTCGAGGAACTCCGGCTCGCCGGTGCTCAGCGACATCAGCTCCTCCATCTGCTGCTGCAGCTCCGCCGGCGCCTCCTTCTGCTCCCCCTCGCGGGCGGCCGCCTCGGAGGTGAAGTAGTTGACCATCGTCCAGCGACCGTCGGCGTGACCGATGCTGAGGCTGCCGAGGATGTCGGGCCGGAACGCCGACCAGTCGGTGTCGTCCTGCTCCATCAGCTTCCACGCCCGGTCGGGGTCCGTGCTCCCGCCCTGCATGACCTGCACGAAGCCGGCCTCCTCGGGGTTGCCGCGCACGTCGACGAGCACCCGGTTGCTGTCGCGGAAGGTCGCCTCGCCGTCGAACAGCTTCGACAGCTCGCCCCACCACTCGCCCTGCTCGGGCCGGTCACTGTTCGCCCGCGCCGACTCCTCGGAGTCGAAGCGCACCACGGCCACCAGCCGGCCGTCCGACGTGAAGCCGCCGGTGCTGCCCAGCCAGCCGCTGGCGCCGGCCGACAGCTCGTCGACCCAACGGTCCACCGCCGCCCGCACAGCGGCCTGGTCGCTGGTCCTCGCCTCGATCACCTGGACGAACATGGGCACCTCCGTCGTCGCCGGCCGCGCGGCCGGACCTCTCCGACGCTAGGCCTGCCGGGCCCGGTCGTCGAGGCTCAGTTGCCGAGCCGTCGGGGCCGCCCCGCGGGGCGGGCTGCCGTCGTGATGGTGGAAGGATCGCCGCATGGCGGGACTGACGGTGGGCTACGCGGCGATGCTGGAGCAGTTCGGGCCGCGCGAGGCGGTCGAGCTCACGGTGCTCGCCGAACGGCACGGCTTCTCCGGCTGCATGGCGGCCGACCACTTCCAGCCCTGGGTGCCGCAGCAGGGCCAGTCGTCGTTCGTCTGGAACGTGCTCAGCGCGGTCGGCGAGCGGACCACCGGCGATCTCGGCCCCGGCGTGACCTGCCCGTCGTTCCGGTTCCACCCCGCCGTGGTCGCGCAGGCATCGGCGACGCTGGAGGCGATGTACCCCGGCCGGCACTGGCTCGGCGTCGGGGCCGGCGAGGCGCTCAACGAGCACGTCATCGGTGGCTACTGGCCCGAGGCCGCCGAGCGCTCGCTGCGGATGTTCGAGGCCATCGACGTGATCAAGAAGCTGTTCGACGCCTCGGTCGCCGGCAAGGACGTCAAGCACCAGGGCCGGTTCTTCACCCTGGAGACCACCCGGCTCTGGACGATGCCGGACACTCCCCCGCCGGTCCTGGTGGCCACCGCCGGCCCGGTCAACGCCAAGCGGACCGGCAGGCACGCCGACGGCATCATCACCGTGGGAGCGCCGCTCTCGAAGATCGGCGGGCTGTTCGACAAGTTCGCCGAAGGGGCCCGCGAGGCCGGCAAGGACCCCGGCACCATGCCGAAGGTCCTGCAGCTGCACCTGTCGTGGGCCGAGACCGACGAGCAGGCTCTGGCCAACGCGATGACCGAGTGGCCCAACGGCGGCATGAAGTTCGCCAAGGCCGACATCCGGTCGCCGCACGACTTCGCGGCGATGGCGGCGCTGGTCCGCCCCGAGGACTTCGAGGGGCGCATGGTCATCTCGGCCGACCCCGACGTGCACCGCGCGCACATCCAGCGGTACGTCGACCTCGGTTTCGACCGGGTCTACCTGCACAACGTGGGGCGCAACCAGGCCGAGTGGATCGAGGTCTTCGGCCGCGACGTCCTGCCCAAGCTCGTGCGCTGAGACCGCTAGCGCGGCGTCGACCCGTCCGGGACGAACGCCGGGCCGTGACCGGGCACGATGCGCGCCGGCGCGAGGCCGATCAGCCGTTCCCGGCCGGCGTGCAGCGCGGGCAGATCGGTGGCGCGCGGGTCGTCAACCGGCCCGTCGGCGTACCACCAGAGGTGCGTGCAGGCGACGAGCCCGTCGGCCGTGTCGACGAGCGTCGTGATGTCCTGCGCGGTGTGCCCGGGAGTCTCGATGAGCCGGACGTGCGGCGAGAGCCGGCGCCCCTCGGCCGGCTGGTCGTCCCACTGGTCGCCCTGGTAGATGGCCCACACGTCGTGCACCCGGGCGTTCGGGAACAGCGCGATGTGCCACGTGTGGTCGGGGTGGTGGTGGCTCAGCACGACGTCGGTCACGGCCTCCGGTCGGACACCTGCCGCCGCCAGCGGGTCGAGGATCAGGTGCGGGCCGCGCACCATGCCGGGGTCGACGACCACGGTCACGTCACCGTCGCGGACCAGGACGACGGAGGACGCAACGCCCTGGTGTGTCGCGTACCCGGCGTGCAGGACGGTCAGCTCGGCAGCCATGCCCGGCACCGTACCGGCGGCTCGGACCACGTTCGTCGTCGTCCTCCCCGGGCAGTGGTCAGCGGGCAGAAAGCGACTCGGACCGACACGGAGGCATGATGAGCAGCTACACGATCACCACCACGGTGAATCTGCCGTACAAGGCGGCTGTCGACGCCGTCAGGGAGGCTCTCCAGCAGCAGGGCTTCGGGGTCCTGAGCGAGATCGACCTGGCGGCGGCGCTGAAGGACAAGCTCGGTGTCGACGTGGCCCCTCAGGTCATTCTCGGCGCCTGCCGGCCGCCGCTGGCCTACGAGGCCATCCAGGCCGATCCGTCGATCGCAGCCGTCCTGCCCTGCAACGTCGTCGTCCGTTCCCTCGACGAGGGGACCACGCTGGTCGAGGCCCTGGACCCGCAGTCGATGATGAGGCTCGCGGACAACGACACCCTCCGGAAGGTGGCCGACGACGCCGGCCGTCGACTCGAGGCGACGCTCGCCGCCCTGACCGACGACCGCTGACGGCGGTCCGCCTCGGTCGATGGTCATGGTGGTGGAGGTGGCGGGAATCGAACCCGCGTCCTTCGGTGCAGAGAAAGGGCTTCTCCGGGCGCAGCCTGCAGTTGATTTTCTCGGCCCCAGCAGTCACGCAGGCAAGCTGCTGACAGGCCCAGCCGCTGTGAGTTGTCCTGCGTGACCCCGCGGCCGGGTCACGCAGTGGAGCCCTCTAGCTGATGCCAGGATCCGGGCCGAAGGCACTCCCGGGCTGACAGCCTGCTCTCGCTACTTAGGCAGCGAGGGCGTAGGCGCGCTGATTGGAATCGGCGCTTGTTGTGGTGCTGGGCCTGGTTCACGAGATCATCCCAGCCATCCTCGGCCCGCTTCCCCTGACTTCACATCCGAAGTCGAGACCATTCACCCCCTGTGCAGTTGTACGGCCCAGTCTACGAGGCTCAGACGCTGGCAGCCACCCGGATGCTTTCCCCGGCCCTGGCTGGGTACAGGCGCGCGGATGAGCACGACCGACGACCAGCGCATCCTGAGCGGCCGCTACCGCCTCGTCCGATCGATCGGGCAGGGCGGCATGGGCACCGTCTGGGAGGCGCACGACGACGTCCTGAACCGCCAGGTGGCGGTCAAGGAGGTCCGGTTCCCGCCCGAGCTGAGCGAGGGCGAGCTGGCCGACCTGCGCGAGCGCACCATGCGCGAGGCCCGCGCCACCGCCCGTCTGAGCCACCCGAACGTGGTCACGACCTACGACGTGGTCGAGGAGGACGGCCGGCCCTGGATCGTCATGGAGCTGCTGTCGACGCAGAGCCTGGCCGAGCTCCTGCGCGACGCCGGCCCGCTCCCCCCGCACCGGGTGGCCGAGATCGGCCTGGACGTGCTCGGCGCCCTGGAGGCTGCGCACGGCCAGGGGGTGGTGCACCGGGACGTCAAGCCGAGCAACGTGCTGATCACCGACGGGGGCCGGGCCGTGCTGACGGACTTCGGCATCGCGACGACTGCCGGCGACCCGGCGCTCACCTCCACCGGTGTCGTGCTCGGCTCCCCCGCGTACATGCCGCCCGAGCGGGCCCGGGGCCGGGCCTTCGGCCCCGAGAGCGACCTCTGGTCGCTCGGCGCGACGCTGTTCGCGGCGGCCGAGGGACGGCCGCCGTTCGAGGCGGACAACGCACTCGGCACCCTGACCGCGGTCATCTCCGACCCGGTCCCGCCGTTGTCCGCCGGCGGCCCGCTCGCGGGGGCCGTCGCCGGCCTGATGGCCAAGGATCCCGCCGCCCGGGCCGACATCCCGCACACGCGCGAGCTGCTCCGCCGGGCCGCCGCGGACCGATCGGGAGCCGCGGTCACCACGACCGTCCCGGTTGAGCCCGCCGACCGCACCCGGGCAGTTCCCGCGGCGGTCCCGGCGCCGGCCGTCCGCCGGGAGGAGCCGCCGCCCACGTCGTACGAGCGCGACGACGACCGCAGCGACGACGGGCCTCGCCGGGGGATGCTCGTCGCGGCGCTCGTGGTTGCCGTCCTGATCGTCGGTGGTCTCGTCGTGCTCGCGCTCACCCAGCGGTCCGGCGACCCCAGCAGCTCGGCGTCGGACCCGACGACGTCGAGGACCCCGTCGTCGTCACCGTCGTCGTCGGCCTCCTCGTCGGCGCCGCCCACCAAGTCGAGCACTCCGAGCGAGACCGCCGGCTCGGGGCCGGCCGACAACGGGGTCCCGGCGGGCTTCCAGCTCTACCAGGACGACACCGGCTTCTCGCTTGCCGTGCCGGACGGCTGGAACGCCCGGCAGCAGAGCGCCACCGCGGTCGACCTGGTCTCTCCCGACGGTGCGTCGTTCGTGCGGATCGACCAGACCGACAAGCCGAAGGACGACCCGAAGGCCGACTGGGAGAAGCAGGAGAAGTCGGTGAGCAAACGGCTCCCCGACTACCAGCGGGTGTCGATCGAGTCGGTCGACTACCGCGGCTGGCCGGCCGCCGACTGGGAGTTCACCTTCGTCGAGAACGGCGCGACGGTGCATGTGCGCAACCGTGGCTTCGTCACCGACGACCAGCACGGGTACGCGCTCTACTACTCGGTGCCGGACTCGCAGTGGTCCACCGACCAGACCCAGCAGGTCTACCAGGTCGCGGCCGACACCTTCCAGCCGGCCGGCGGCGGCTGAGGCGAACGATCGGAGCCAGGAGCCGCGCGAGCCGGCCGCCTGAAATTCGTTGCCCATCGTGAGGGCGGGCGGCGGATACTCCAACGGTGGCCAGGACGATGGTCAGTCCGGACCTCGTGGGGCGAGAGCCACAGCTGGGCCAGCTCGTCGAGGCGCTGTCCCGCGCCTACGCCGGACTCCCAGGCACCGTCCTGCTGCCCGGCGAGGCAGGGGTCGGGAAGACCCGACTGTTGCGGGAGTTCCTCGCCGTGGCGCGCGAGCGTGGCGCGACGGCAGTGTCCGGCGCCTGCATGGAGGTCAGCGCAGGGGACTTGCCATTTGTGCCGTTCCGCAGCGTGCTGCGGGACATGGTCCGGGGTCGACCCGTGCACGAGAGCGAGCGGCTGCTCGGGACCACCTGGCGGGATCTGCACGTTCTCCTACCGGAGCTGGCCCCCGCGCAGGCATCGGGCGAGGCACGGAGCACCCCGCACGCCTTCGACGTGATGGCCGCGGTCGTCGAGGCACTCACGCGTGAGTCGCCGCTGGTCCTGGCGATCGACGACGCTCAGTGGGCCGACCAGTCGACCCTTCAGCTGCTGCGCTACCTGCACCAGGCCGACTCGCGCCGACCGCTGTTGCTGGTCGTCGCCTACCGCAGCGAGGAGCTGCCCCCCGACGCCGCTCGCCGCAAGGCGTTCGAGGAGCTGAGCCGGTCGGCCGACGACGTCGTCGCGGTCAGCCCGCTCACGCACGAGCAGGTGGCCGCTCTCGTCGGGACCATCGGCGCCGAGCTGAGCCCCACCTCACTGAGCCGCCTGCAGGATCGGTGCGGCGGCCTGCCGTTCCTGGTCGAGGAGCTGGTCTCCGCCGAGCGCGAAGGCCTCACACGCGGCATCCCGGGGCGGGTACGCGATGTCGTACGGCTCCGGCTGGGAGCATTGTCCGCTGACGCGCAACTCGTCACCACCCTCGTCGCCGTGGCGGCCCGGCCACTTCGGCATCGGGTGCTGCAGAACGCCGCGAACCTGCCCTCCCGGCACTTCGCGGACGCCCTCGCCGAGTCGCTGTCAGCGCGGCTCCTGACCACCGACGTGGACAACCGCACGTATGCCTTCCACCACGACGTCGCGCGCGAGATCGTGCACGACGACCTCTTCCCCGCGAGCCGGATCGATCTGCATTTCCGGCTCGCAGTCGCGCTGCAGTCCGACCTCCGGGTCGACGCCTATGCAGGTCGGCTCTGCGAGGTGGCGCACCACTGGCTGCAGACGGACACCCACGAGGAGCACGCGTTGCGCGCCTCGCTGCTGGCCGCCAGGGCATCGACCCGAGACCACGCGCACCCCGAGGCGCTGCGGCAGTACGCGAATGCCCTCAGGCTGTGGTCGCGAGTCGACGACGCCGAGCTGATCTCCGGTACGGACTTCGTGGCCCTGAGCATCGAGGCCGCCGAGTCCGGCCACTGGGCCGGTGACACCGGGGCCGCGCTGCGACACATCGATGGGGCCCTGGCGACCGTGGCGAGCGACGACGCAGAACTTGTCACTGTCCTGCACGAACGTCGCACCCACTACTCGTGGTTGGACAGCGGGCGCCTCGATCGTGGCGGGGACACGCTTGCCCGCCTCGGTTCGGCGGCAACGCGGGAACGCATGCGGGCCAGCGACCTGATGCAGGCCGGACGCTACGCCGACAGCCTCACTCCCGCCGAGGCGGCTGTGGACCTGGCCCGCGCCGCAGGAGCCACCGGGGACGAGATCCGGGCCGGCATCATCCTCGGGGTCGGGCTGGCGTTCACCGGTCACCCCGATGCAGGGATCGCGACCATCGAGTCAGCCCGGGTGCGGGCGATGCGCGACGGCAGCCCGGAGGAGGTGGTGGCAGCGCACGTCAACATGGCCTTCGTTCTGCTTGGCGTCGGCAACATGGAGAAGGCGGCAGACGTAGCCCTCGCCGGTCTGCGGGAGGCCATCACGCGAGGTGTCGGCGGCTCGGACGGGGCGATCCTGGCCGGGAACGCGGCCGAGGCGCTAGCCAGGCTCGGCCGGCTGGATGAGGCCGCGAAGGTGGTTCATGACGGACTGAGCCATCACCCACCGCCTGCACTCAGGTCCTTCCTCGCGCTGACCGGTGCCGAGGTGGACGTCCTCCGGGGCCGGCTGAGCGACGGCGCGGCCGCGCTGGACGACATCATGGCGCGCGGCCTTCTTGACGACTTCCAGTTCCAGCAGCAGATGCGCGCCGTGGAGGCGGAGCTGCAGCTGTGGGATCCGGCATCCTCGAAGCATTGGGTGCTCGACGACCTGCGGGCCGGGCTCGGCTCCAGCATCGCCGCTGACGCCGGCGAGGAGGACGTCCTCCTCACGGCCCGCCTGCTCTGGCTGGGAGTCCGTGCCGACGCCGACTCACGCAGTCGGGCCGAGGTATCGGCAGACGAGGCTCGGCTCGGGGCCCTCGTCGCAGATGGCAAGGACTTGTGCGACCGAGCCGATGCCTTGCCCCTGCGCGTTGCGGCTGACGGGGTACGGCAACAGCTGGACCGGTACCTGCACCTCATCGAAGGTGAGATGTCGCGGCTGCGCGCCGAACCCGACCCTGTGCCCTGGGATCGAGCAGCGCGGCGGGCCGCTGACGACCCGTACCTCATGGCCTACGCCCTGTGGCGCAAGGGCTCCGCCCTGCGAGCCCTCCGGCGACGACGCGAAGCGACGCAGGCGTTTCGGGAAGCTCACCAGGTCGCCGATCGGACTGGGCTCCGAGCCGTTGCGTCAGCCGTGGTGGCGGCTGCGCACTCGCTCGGGGTCGGCCTGGACCGCACTGCTGACCTGCGGCCTACCCCTCCGGACCGGCCGTTCCACCTCACCACGAGGGAGCTGGAGGTGCTGGGGCTTCTGGTGAGCGGGGCGACGAACCGACGAATCGCCACCGCGCTCAGGATGACCGAGAAGACCGCCAGCGTGCACGTCTCGCACATCCTCACCAAGCTCTCCGTGAACAGCCGGGGAGAGGCCGTCGCACGGGCCTACGAGGTGGGACTCGCCCGCTCTCCCGTCAACACGGGTGACTGAGCTTCTTGCTCGGATCCGCCAGGTCCACCAGTTCCGGATCGCCGTACTGACGCAGCACCTCGAAGGAGACACCCGGTTCCTGCAGCGCCGGTGGACGTTCGGTCATCGCCTCGGCGATGCGCAGTCGGTCAGCGGTCAACGCGAAGACGTCGCGGTACTGCGTGACGAGCTCGAACACGATGTCGTTCTCGGTGTACCGGTTACCGAGCCAGCGGGGCAGGGCGACGTCAGCACCGACGGTTGCCTTGGTAGGCAGGGTCTCGTAGAGCCAACGGAGCAGTCGATCGGCACGCCCGACCTCACCGGGGTTCAGAGGGCTGCCGCTCGGGAGCGTGAACCTGGTCCGCAACTCGTAGCGCATCTCCGGCCCCTTCCGGTTGACGCCGACCTGCAACGGGACTTACCTGAGGGCGGCAGTCTCCCGTCGCCAGCCTCATCCCGTCGCCCGACGAGCGCAAGGGGGCACCCGTGGACAGGTGGAGCGTCATCGTCTGGGCTGCAGTGACCAGCGACCTGGAGTCCGCGATCGAGGCCGACCTCATGGAGGCGTGGACCGCACTGAAGGCACTCGACGCGGGCGACGACCTTCACGTCCACGTCTTCCTGAACGGTCCCCGTGACACCTCCCTCGGGATCCGTTCCTGGCCCGAGCCCGGGGTCGGGCGGCCAGCCGACGCAACAGCCGCCGACATGCTGAGGGACGCACTGCAGGACACCGCGTGCTGGGCGGACGCGGGGCGCAAGCGGCTGCTCGTCCTGTGGGGGCACGGCAACCGTGCCTTTCCCGCCGGCGAGATCGTCTCCCGCGTGCAGCTCGACGCCCTCCTGCCCGACGTCCCGTCAGCGGAGCGGGTCGCCGAGTCCATCCGGCAGTCGCCCGACATCATCGGCTACGACGCCTGCCGGATGGCCTCGCTGTCGACCGTCCGAACCTTTGCGCAGGTCTGCCCGGATGCCGTCTTCGTGGGCTCGATGGTCCCCGAACCTGCCAGTGGGTGGCCCTACTTCCAGCTGCTGCGATCCCTTCGGCAGGGCTGGGACAAGTACGCGGTAGCCACCGCGCTGGTCGAGGCCTATGCAGCCTCCGTCGACACGAGCGACTGGTGCATGGTCGCCCTTGACCTGGCCAAGGTGGCACCGCACGACGGGTCGCCCGGACTGGAGGCCGCCCTGGCGAAGCTGACGGAAGCGACACCTCCCAGCGCCGTCGAGTTCTACTCCGCCGCGGAAGGCGCCGACCTGCTCGACGACACCAACCTGGTGGACCTGGGCGCTCTCATGCGACGCCTCGACCTCGTCGGATCTCGGCCCGACGCGACGGCAGTCCGCGCAGCCCTGCTCGAGACCGTCATCGCCCGACGGGCCGGCGGCAGCCTCGTCGGCAGGGACGGCATCGCGGTCGGGGTCGAGCTCCCGCCCGCCGTCCTGCCCGACGAGTCGTGGACGGACCCGCCGGACTGGGTCCGGGTACTTCCGGAGCTCGCGCCACCCAGACGTCCTGGATAAGGCTGCTGCCCACGCCGGCTAGGCAGGATGCCGGAGGCCGCCGCACGCTGACGGCCGGACGCTGCGGGCATGACCTTCACCAGCCAGCAGCAGCTCGACCCGGCCGATACCGGTGCCGCCCGTCGACGTGGCGTCTCGGTGGCTCTGGCCGCCGCAGCGGTTGCGGCAGCCGTCACTGCCGGCCCGACCGCGCTCACGGTCGCCCGGGCCGTCACCAACCTGCCCACCTCCGCGGTCGCTATCGCCTGGGCGCGGGCTCACGACGGTCGCTGCGACGTGCACGAGGACCTCACCGTGACCTGCGCGTCGATGCACGGCGGCTATGCCCACGCCGGCACCACCATCGGCAACACCTGGTTGTACGGCGACCTGGGCGGGCCGGACCGGCACCGGCACGAGTCGCGGCACTCCGACCAGTGGGCCATGTTCGGGGTCACCTTCCCGGCCCTGTACGGCACCGAGTGCGCCCGTACCGGCGGCGACGCCCATCGCAACGTCTTCGAGCGGTGGGCCGGGCTGGGCGACGGGGGCTACCGCACCCGCTGAGCGCCGGACAGCAGGAGGGCCGGGTCCGAGAGATCGGACCCGGCCCTCCCGTGCTGTGACCAGCGGTTCGGCGGAGGTGGTGCGGTCAGCCGCCGGCGCCGAGCACGATGACCAGCAGGAAGCCGGCCGTGACGGCCAGGCTGGCCCGGACCAGCCGGAGCGCCGCGCGCGAGGCGCGGCGAGCGCCCTCGACGTCACCGGCTGCGAGCCGGGTCCGCACATTGCCGGCGCAGACGACGGCGGCGACCCCGGTCGGGGCGAAGCAGACCAGGGTGCACACGACGGCAGCAACCAGGTGGCTGCGCACCTGCTCCGGTGCACCGGGGTAGATCGTAGGGACCGGCTGACGCTGGGTCTCGAGGTAGGTCATGCTCCGACGGTCGTGCCGAGCGCGCCTCACAGCGTCCGGCGATCTCCTTAGCAGCCCCTCCCGGCACCCTTACCAGGAGCCGCCCCCACCGCCTCCGCCGCCACCACCGGACGAGCCGCCGCTGAACCCGGAACCGCCCGACGACGACTGGGTGGCCGCGGCGAGCGAGCTGGATGCGGCGGAGGTGAACCCGTTCATCGACTGCCCGAAGTTGGTCGGGTCCCAGCCGTTGGGCCCGGCGTACCAACCGACCGCGCTCGTCGAGCCGGCGGCGGCGGCCAGCGGGCCGAACACCCGCACCCACCTGTCGGTCTCGCCGAAGACGACGGCGTACGGCAGGTAGCGGCTGAAGATGTCGGCACCCTCCTCGAACCGCAGCTGCTCGGCCTCCGCCGTCCGGACGTACTCCCGGAAACCACGGGCCTGCGCGAGGACGGCCGACCCCTTCGCCGTCCGGGCCGGCATCCGGCCGGCCGCCAGCAGCGCCGCGAGCCCGACCAGCGTGACCGCGATGCCCACCGGCGCCCAGTGCAGCCGGCTCACCAGGGTGAACGACAGCCAGCCTCCACCGCCGGCCAGCACGATCCCGAGGACCCGCCAGGCGCTGCGCACCTTGTCCGGCCGGCCGCGGAACCAGCCGGCCTCGGTGACGTCCTGGTAGAGGGCGGTCTGCACGGCCGACATCCGGGCGGCGAACTTCTTCTTCAGCGCCGAGATGAGCACCTGGTCGCCGGTCTCGAACAGCCCGTCGTAGAGCTTGCGCTCGTAGCCCAGCAGCTCGCCCGTCCCGCCGGCGAGCTTCTCCAGCCGCCAGTCACGCGAGGAGAACCGGTGCGCCCGCTCCAGCTCGACGATCCGCAGGTGGCCGCGGACCGCGAGGTCGACGATGGTCGCGGTGACGTCGACGACGTTGGCCTCCTCGTCGAGCAGCGTGCCGATCTGGCCGGGCCGCAGCCCGACCGGCGGCTGGAACTGGACCGCGACCGCGCCACGGTTCACCAGCGGAACCGGCTCGTCGGGGCTCCCTTCGGGAGACGTGAGCCCGGGGGTCAGCCCGGCGTAACGGCGGTCTCGGCCCCGGGTGGCCACCAACCAGCCCAGCCCGGCCAGTCCGGGCAGCAGGATCAGGCCGGCCAGCGTGCCGGTCAGTGCGGTGGGCGTCAGCGACCGGCGCAGGGTGGGACGCTCCGCGAGGTGCGGGCCGGTGGCAGTCACCGACCCCTTCGGCAGCCCGACCACGACGGTGAGCGCGTCGTACGCCCCGAGACCGGCCGGCTGCCCGAAGGTGACCCGGTCGCCGGTGGCCGCGGCACTGCCGCAGGGCAGGCTGCTGCCGCTCGGCCCGGCGAAGCAGGCCTGCTGGGTCGCCGGCTGCGGCGTCACCACCTCCACCGACGCCGACGAGATCGGCACAGCCCACTCGATGCCGATCGCGTTCCAGTACAGCTCGTCGTGGTCGGTGAAGGCGTTCAGTGCGCCGTCGACGGTGTAGCTGATGAGGTAGTCCTGCCGGCCGCTCACCGTCTTGTCGGGGTTGCCGACGCGCAGCGTGGTCGTGCCGCCGGACGAGCTGCGGTCGACCTCGGTCGGGGCACCGGTGGCGGAGGTGACCCGCACGTCGCCGAGGTCGTAGACGCGGTCGTTGTCCTGGTCGAACGGCACCCGGGTGGGGATGCTGCGCAGGATGCCGTGCCGCTCGTTGGGCCCGAAGTCGTAGGCGATCGCCTCCGACACCCCGAGGGTGCCGTCCGCGTGGACCGTCAGCGTCACGTCGTAGGACGTGATGCTCTCGCCGACGTCGGCTCCCGCGGGTGCAGCACCGACGAGCAGCAGCCAGCCGACCACCGCGAGCGCGGCACCTACCCGGCGCACTAGGAGTCCTTGCCGCTGCTCCGGCGGGACAGGGCGCGTTGCATCTCGCGCTTGGACTGCTTCTCGGCCAGCGCCTGCCGCTTGTCGTAGCTGCGCTTGCCGCGCGCGAGTGCGATCTCGACCTTGGCCTTGCCGTCCTTGAAGTAGAGGGCGATCGGGATCATGGTCACGCCGCCCTCCTTCGTCTTGCCGATCAGCCGGAGGATCTCGGCGCGGTGCAGCAGCAGCTTGCGCTCGCGGCGCGGCGCGTGGTTGGTCCAGGTGCCCTCGGTGTACTCCGGGATGTGGACCCCGGCCAGCCACATCTCGCCGTCGCGGATGTGCGCGTAGCCGTCGACCAGGTTGGCGTGGCCGGCGCGGAGCGACTTCACCTCGGTGCCGGTGAGCACCAGACCCGCCTCGTAGACGTCATCGATGTGGTAGTCGTGGCGCGCCTTGCGGTTCTGGGCCACCAGCTTGCGTCCGGTCTCCTTCGGCATCAGCCACGCCCCCGCGCACCGAGCACCGGACCGAGCGCGGCGACCAGTCCGGTGAGGACGTCGACGGCGCGCCGCTCGGCCACCTCAGGGGCCGCACCCGGCGGCACCACGACGTCGGGCTCGATGCCGACACCCTCCAGGCTACGGCCGGACGGCGTGAGGTAGCGGCCGACGGTCAGCTCGAGGGCTGACCCGTCGGAGAGCGTGGACGGTTCCTGCACGGAGCCCTTCCCATAGGTGCGAGTGCCGACGACGACGGCACGGTTGCGGTCCTGCAGCGCGCCGGCGACCACCTCGGCGGCACTGGCGGTGGCCGGGTTCACGAGCACGACGAGAGGGGTGGCGGTGTCACCACCCTCGAACGCGTCGAGGGTACGGGCCTTGGTGCCACGTCGCTCGTAGGACACCACGGGGCCGCCGTCGAGGAAGACCGACGCGACCGAGACGGCCTCGTCGAGCAGGCCACCGGGGTCGTCACGCAGGTCCAGCACCACGCCGCGCGGCCGGCGGGCCGACTCGGTCGCCATCGCCTGCGCCACCTCCCGGCCGACCCCGCGGGTGAACGCGGTCACGGCGATCCGGGAGATGCCGCCGGCCAGCCGCTCGACCGTCACGTCGGCACTGCTGAACGTCGCCCGGGTGAGCGTCACGGTGCGGGTCGCCGAGCCGCGGCGGACGGCGACCACGACCGTGCTCCCCGCGGTACCGCGCAGCAGCCCGGCGACCGTCGGCACGTCGGCAGCGGTGACGTCGGTGCGGCCGACGCGGAGCACCACGTCGCCGGCCAGCAGCCCGGCGCGCTCGGTGGGCGATCCGGGCTGGACGCTGCCCACCTCGACCCCGCCGGCCGCCGCGCCGGATGTCGAACCGCGCAGCCAGAGGCCGACGCCGGACCAGCGGCCCTCGAGCGCCGACTGGAAGGAGGTGAACTCGGACCGGCCGTAGTAGGTGGACCAGCGGTCGCCGAGGGTCCGCAGCATCCCCTCGACCGCCGCCCGCTCCAGCGCGTCGCGGTCGACCGGCCGGGCGGCCCGGCTCGCGATCCGGTCGGCCGCCTCGTCGATGACCCCGTCCCGCTGCGGCGCCGGGGCCGGGCTGTCCGAGCCGACGACCCCGGTGACCACGCCCCCCACGAACGCCACCGCCACCGCGGCCAGCAGCCCGGTGACGCGCAGCACCCGGCGCCCGACGATCACCGAGCAAGTCTAGGGCGGCGCCGGTCCGGAGGTCCGCGCTTAGAGCCAGCCCATGGGGTTGGTGGTGCCGCCGTTGACGTAGACCATGAAGTGCAGGTGGCAGCCGGTCGAGAAGCCGGCGCCGTACATGCCCTCACCGCCGCCGCTGTAGCCGATGACCTCGCCGCGGCTGACGTGCGCGCCGTAGCCGGCGGTGAAGCGCATGAGGTGGTTGTAGCTGGTGGCCAGTCCGACGCCGCGGACCACACCGTGGTCGATGACCAGCTGGTTGCCGTAGCCGATGGTCAGCGCGGCCTGGATCACCGTGCCGGACGCCGCCGCGCGCACCGGGGTGCCGCAGCCGACGCCGAAATCGGTGCCGTCGTGCAGCTTGTAGATGCCGGTGACGGGGTGCACCCGCATGCCGTACGGCGACGTGACGGGTGCCTGCACCGGGTAGCCGAGCGAACCGCTGCCACCGCCGCTGGAGTACGACGTGCGCGCCCGCGCGGCGGCGCGGCGGGCCGCGGCCTGCCGGCGCTGGAGGATCCGGCTCAGGCGGTCACGCTCGGCGCGCATCTGGTTGTAGCGCGCCTCCTCGGCCGCCTTCTCCCGCTCGATCGAGGCGACGGCCGACTCGCGCTCGGAGATGAGCGTCTCGACGGCGTGCTGCGCGTCCAGCGCCTGTGCCTGCAGGCCCGCGATCCGCGCGACCAGGGCCTCCTGCTCGCGCTTCATGCCGGCCAGCTGCTGGCGCTTGGCGACCAGCGTGGCGCGCTGGGCAGCGAGGTCGGCCCGTGCGACCGCGAGTCCGTCGAGCGTGTTGCCCTCCGACCGCAGCGCGTTCTGCACGAGGACCAGTCGGGTCGCGAACTCGTCCGGGCTCTGCGACTGCAGCACCACGGCCAGCTCGCCCATCCCGCCGGACTGGTAGGACGAGCGCGCGATCCGGCCGATCAGGGCCTGGCTGCTGGCGATCGAGGTGAGCGTCTCGCGGATCTGGGCCCGGGCGGCCCGTACCTCGGCCTTGGCCCCGTCGAGCTTCAGACCCAGGAGGCGGTCGCGCTCCTGCGCCGCGACCAGCTGGCCGTGCACCTTCGCGACCCTGGCCTGGGCCGCCGGCAGCTTGCCCTCAGCCCGGTCCAGCGCGGCGCCGGCCCGGCGCAGCGACGCCGAGGTCTCGTCCAGGTCGCCACGGAGGCTGTGCAGCGCCTTGTCGATCTGCGCCTTCTTGTGCTGCTCGTCGGCGGCCTGGGCCGGCCCGAGCAGGCCGAGCACGAGGGCCGGCACGGCGACGAGGGCCAGCAGGCGACGGGCTCGCACGGTGGGGGCTCCGGTCGGTCGACAGCAGGGGTTCGGTGTCCTTATCGGCGCGTCCGGGCCCGGGCTGAGCCCGGGAACGGACGAACTATCGGAGATCGGGCCGTTCCGGGTGGGGCAGGTGTGACAGATGGGACCGAAGCGACCGATCCCGAGACTAGGTCATGACGGCGCGGGAACCCGGAAGGTCGCACGCGCGCCACGCCGACCCACGGTGCGACCACCCACCCGGAGCAGCGTGTGCGCCGGCCCCGGCGGCCGGCCGGGTCGGTCAGACCCGGAGGTACTTGAACAGGGCGAAGAAGGAGGCCAGCGCCGCCAGCGCGACCCCCGCGACCACGACGATCCCGCTGCTCAGCCACACGGCGTCCCAGCCGATGAAGCGGGCGATCGGGAAGTTGGGGGCCAGCAGCTTGTCCACCAGGACCGACTTGATGAGCACGAACGACCCGGACGCGAGCACCGCTCCGAGCAGGCCGGAGATGGCTCCCTCGAGCAGGAACGGCAGCTGGATGGAGAAGTTCGAGGCGCCGACGAGCTTCATGATCCCGGTCTCGCGCCGCCGGCTGAAGGCGGCGACCCGGATGGTGTTCACGATCAGGGTGACCGACACCAGGATCATCAGCAGGGCCAGGCCGGTGGCGAACCACTGCACCCAGTTGAGCACCTTGAAGAACTTCTCCAGCAGGGCCTTCTGGTCCTGCACCTCGTCGACGCCCGGTCGGCCGGCGAACGCGCTGGCGATGATCGGGAACTGCTGCGGGTCGGAGAGCTTGACCCGGTAGGACTCCGGCATCTGGTCCGGCGTCACGTTGTCGACGATCGCGGAGTTCTTGAACTGCTGCTTGAAGTGGATGAAGGCCTGCTGCTTGGACTCGTAGTAGACCTTGTCCACCTCGGGCAGCTTCTGCAGGTCGGCGCTGATCGAGTCGCGCTGGTCCTGGGTCACCTCGCCGCCGGCGCAGGACCCCGCGGTGCCTTCGGCCGGGTCCGGACCGCAGAGGAAGATCGACACCTCGACCTTGTCGTACCAGAAGTCCTTCATGACACTGACCTGCTGGTTGAACAGCACGGCGGTGCCGAGGAAGCCCAGGGACACCGCCGTGGTGACGATCATGGCGACGGTCATCGTGAGGTTCCGGCGCAGGCCGATACCGATCTCGTTGACGATGAAGGTCGCGCGCATGTCCTGTCCTACCGTCCGTGTCGCCGGGCTGGTCGGGGCTCACCGGCTCCTACGCCGGGTGCCTGCCCTCCTGTGTACCTGCTGGTCAGTGCGAGTAGCCGTAGACACCCCGGGACTGGTCGCGGACGAGACGGCCGGACTCGAGCTCGATCACCCGACGGCGCATCTGGTCGACGATGTCGTCGTCGTGGGTGGCCATGACCACCGTGGTGCCGGTGCGGTTGATCCGGTCGAGCAGCCGCATGATGCCCACGCTGGTCAGCGGGTCGAGGTTGCCGGTGGGCTCGTCGGCGATGAGGATCATCGGCCGGTTGACGAAGGCGCGCGCGATGGCTACCCGCTGCTGCTCGCCGCCGGAGAGCTCGTCGGGGCGGCGTCCCTCCTTGCCCTTGAGGCCGACCAGGTCGAGGACCTCGGGCACGACCTTGAGGATCTGCTGGCGCGGGCGGCCGATGACCTCGAGCGCGAACGCGACGTTCTCGGACACGGTCTTGTTCGGCAGCAGCCGGAAGTCCTGGAACACCGTGCCCACCTGCCGGCGCAGCGCGGGCACCTTCCAGCTCGAGAGCCGGGCGAGGTCCTTGCCGGCCACGTGCACCTCACCGCTCGTGGCCCGCTCCTCCTTGAGCACCAGCCGCAGGAACGTCGACTTCCCCGAGCCGGACTGGCCGACGAGGAACACGAACTCGCCCTTGCCGATCTCGACCGAGACGTCGTTGAGCGCCGGCCGGGTCTGGTTCGGGTAGATCTTGCTGACGTTCTGCAGGCGGATCACGAAGGCATCACTACCGGGCGTCGGAGGGGGTCGCAGGCCACGGGTGTGCATCGGCCTGTCCTGCCGCCCACTGTACGCAGCGCACGACGAAGGGCCCCGGACATCCGGGGCCCTTCGCCGTGTCGTGCCGGGTTGATCAGCCGCCTAGGGCGGTCCTGCGACGCCGGCCCGCAGTCGGTCGCGCGCTCCCGACCAGCAGGAGCCCACCACCCAGCGCCACCAGCAGCAGGGCTGCCGTGGTGATCGCCCCGAGGGAACCCGCGCCGGTGTGCGGGAGCTGGGTGCCCCCGGTGGCCGGCGGCTTGGGCCCGTTCTTGGGCCCGTTCTTGACACCCTCGACGGCGACGATCGGCGTCTCGACCTCGTTGGACTCCACGGCAGGCACCTGCGTCGACCGCACCGAGCCGGTGTTGACGATGGTGACTGCGGGGAGCCCACCGTCCGCGTCCGCCTCGGGCTTGTCGATCATCACGTCGAAGTGCACCGTGCGGGTGGTGCCGGGCGCCATGTCGCCGATCACCCAGGTGATCACGCCGTTGGCGGCGGTCACCGACGAGCAGCCACCGTCACAGGTCGCCGTCCCGGTCTGGTAGGTCGTGCCGACCGGCACCGCGTCCGTCACGGTCACGCCGGTCTGGGCCGCGTTGCCCGAGGAGGTCACCGCCAACCCGTAGGTCAGGGTGTCGCCGAACTCCGCCGGGCCGGCCGGGAAGACCGTCTTCACGACGGACAGCCCCGTGGTCGGCGGGACGACCGTCGTCGGCGGCACGACCGCCGGGCAGGCGGCGGGCGCGGTCGCGCTCGCCAGGTCGACCGCCGGACCGGACGCCGGCACGTACCGCAGCACCAGGCTGGCACCGCCGGTGACCGCGATGCCCGTCTGGCCGCTGTTCACCGGCTGAGTGGTGCCGTTGACCGCGAGAACGAACGAGCCGCCGGTCGCCGACCCCTGGCTCAGGGTCCCGACGTCCACCGAGGCGCCGGTGGCCGTGCAGTGCGTCACCAGCGGACCCCCCGCGGGCGGGGTGACCACAGGTGCCGGGCAGGCCTTGGGAGCCGTGGCGGTCTGCTCGACGTGCGAGGTGCCGCCGAGCTTCCAGACGAGCGCGAGGCTCGACTCCGCGGGGACCTGGACGACGGCCCCGCTCGAGACGGCCTGGCTGGCGCCGTTGACGCGCAGCGTCCAGGTGACGCCCGCCTCGTGGCTGAGGGTGCCGACCGTGACCACGGCGCCGTCCTCGTCGCAGACCACCGTGAACGACCCGGAGGCGTCCACCGGAGGCGTGCAGCCCTTGCCGCCGTTGCGGTGGTCGATCAGGCCGGCGATCCGCACGTCGTCGTAGTGCGGCACGGGGCCGTCCACGCCGTCGTAGCGGGTGCCGCCCCAGTAGAGGTCGGTCTGGTAGTAGCAGGACGGCCGGTCCACGACCAGCGTGCCGGACGTGTGGGCGGCGTCGATGGTGACGGAGTCGTGGTCGACGAAGACCTGCGTCCCGCTGGTGGGCCAGGTCGGGCCACCCGTCTGGTACGAGTTGAGCGAGACCACCTTGGTCACGCCCTCGCACAGCGGCAGCGACCCGGTGTAGGCCACGGCCGCGTGGAAGTCGTCGGTCACGTAGCGAGCCGACACGTCACCCATCTTGATCGTCTCGGTGCAGGTCGGCGGCGGGGGCTCCTCCTCGCACGCGACGACGGTCACGGGACCGTCGAGGGTGACGAAGTCGCCCGAGTCACCGAGTCGCACCTGCAGCGCGACGGTGCTGCCCACGGCCGCACCCGGCACGGTCACGCCGGCCGGCGCCTCCAGTGCCGACTCGGTCGTGGCGATGTCGGACGCGCTGCCGCCGGTGACGACGTGCAGGCGGTACTGGGCGTTCGTGGCGCCGTCGCTGTCGACGTCCGCGGTGACCGCGAGGGCGCCCTGTGACGGCAGGCACGGCACGTGCAGTTCGCCGGAGGGCTTGGGCACGACGACGACGGGCGGTGTGAGCGTGCCGCAGTCCGCCTTGCTGGTGAGCGGGCCGTCGTAGGTGTGCACGTTCCCGGCCGCGTCCTTGTAGTCGCCGATCAGGTCGCGCTTGGCGTCGCCTGCGTGCACCGTGGTGCCCCGCCAGACGCCGTCGCTCTTCCAGGTCTTGTTCGGCGTGGTGCGGTGGGCCAGGTGACCCTTGAGCTTGACCGAGTCGTCGTCGACGGTGAGGAAGACGTAGGGGTTGGTGTCGCTGCTGGTGGCGTGACAGACGTTGACCGGGGTGTGCCCCTTGTCCGGCACGGCGCAGGCGGTGCTGTCACCCTCGAAGGTCTTGGTCCAGCCCTTGGAGCCGGTGGGGTCGTCGTGCGCGGTGACCACGACCTTGTAGTGGTAGCTCGCGTACTTGTCCGGAGCGTCGAAGCTCTCGACGTAGCGGGCGTCGAAGTCGGTGTCGTCCACGACGTCGCCCGCGACGGTCACCGTCACATGGTTGGTGCCGCCCGTGTTGTACGCGGTCAGCGAGACCGCGAGCTCGTCGCAGTCGGCCGTCACGGCGGGCACGTGCGCGCTCGCGGACACGGCGACGACACCCCCGAGGACGACGAGACCGAGCGCGAGCAGCGCGCTGAGCAGGGCCCTGACCCGGCCCGTCCTGACTTCGTGCAGTCCGCTTCTGTGCATGACGTACCCCTCCAACGCCTAGGGGCCGGTCTCACCACTGGCTCCCCGCGACCGTCCCGGAAGCGTGCCCGGGCGGTGACCGTGTGTGATCGCGGTTCGACGCCTTCCCCATCCCTGTCGTGCACCGTGACTGTAAGTGATCAGGTCATGGTGGAGTCAAGATGTCGTGCTCATATCACCCGTTTGGCGGTAAGGACGACCTGTCCGACCTGGCGCGCAGTGCCCGGGTCCGGACATGGCCGGGCAAAACGTCGCGACCCCGGGCCGTCGGCCCGGGGTCGCCCCGTCATGCGTGCTACCGGTCGTGCGTACTACCTGCCGCTGGTCCAGCGCCGGCGGCCGCCGGCGGCGACCAGGAGCAGGCCGAGGCCCAGCAGGAGCAGGGCACCACCGACGGTCGGACCCAGCGGGAGGCTCGCACCGGTGTGCGGCAGCTCCCGGGGGATCTTGACCGGCAGGACCTTGCTCACCGGCGTCCTGACCACGTTGGACGGGGTCGACGGCGTCCGGTCGGACGTCACCGCGCCGGCGTTGAGGACGTCCACCGCGACCGCCTCGCCGGCCCGGCCGGTCACGTCGTCGATGGTCACCTGGAAGGTGATCTGACGGCTGCCCCCCGCGGCCAGGGCTCCCAGTCGCCACGTGATCAGCCCGTTGGCGTCCGGCCCGGTCACGGTGCACGTCCCGGCGCCGATGCACGTCGCCGTGCCCGCGACGTACGTCGTGTCACCCGACGCTGGCCGGGCCGGGTCGCGACCGGGCAGGTAGTCGGTCACGACGACATTGGTCTGGTCGAGGTTGCCGGTGGCGCTGGCCGTGAGGGTGTAGGTCAGCTTGTCACCGAACTCCACGACCACACCGTTGCCGGCCCGCGGCGACACGGTCTTCACCAGCGTCAGTGCCCCGGTCGGCACCACATGGGTCGTGGAGTCGGAGAGGTTCTGGAAGGTGGCCGTGTTGACCAGCAGCGTCCCCTGCGGGGCAGCGGAGCTGACGGTCACCGAGTAGGTCAGTGTCGTGCTCGCACCGGGGGCGAGCGTGACCGCCCAGGTGATCCTCGTGCCGTTGGTGGAGAGCACCCCACCGGAGCTGATCGTCCCCGTGTCCACGGTCACGTTGCTCGGCAGGGTGTCGACGACCGGCGCGTTCGTGATGGGGAAGTTGCCGGTGTTGCCGACCTTGACCGAGTAGTGGATCCGGGTGCCCGGCTGGACGATCGCCGGCGACGCGTCACTGGTCGCCGGGTTGCTGAACTTGTCCAGGGTCGGGCCGGGGATCCCCACGTAGTGGACCGTGAAGTCGGTGAGGTTCTCGAACGCCGCGGTGTTGCGGAGCTCGGCCCCCCGCGGGTTGTCGGCGTTCACGGTGACGTCGAGCTCGAACGTCGCTGTCGCCGACGGCGGCAGGGTGACGGTCCAGGTCAGCGTCGCGTGGCCGCCGGCGCTGCCGGTGGTCGGGGCGTCGCTCGCCGACCCGCCACCCGTCGTCGCCGACGTGGCGGATCCGGCCACGTAGGTGACACCGGTCGGCAGCGTGTCGACGACCGGGCTGGCCGTGATCGGGAAGTCGCCCGTGTTGGCGACCTTCAGCTGGTAGTGGATCGTCGAGCCGAGCGGCACCGTGGCGCCCTCGTTCGGCGAGCTCTTGTCCAGCGACGGCATCGGGCCACCGGTGCGGTGGACGACGGTGTCGATGAGCTGCTCGAACCCGGCCGTGTTCGTCAGGGTCGTGCTCTGCGGCACGTTGCCGACGAGCGCGTCGAACTCCACGGTCGCGGTCGATCCGGCCGGCAGCGTGACGGTCCACGTCAGCGTCCCGTGACCGCCCGCGGTACCGGTCACCGGCGGCGAGCTGATCGAGCCGCCGCCTGTCGTGCGGTAGGTGTCCGTCGCGGCCGTGAAGGTCACGCCCGGGGGCAGGGTGTCGACGAGCGGGCTGGCCGTGATCGGGAAGTTGCCGGTGTTCCCGACCACGATCGTGTAGTGGATCGTGTCCCCCGGCGCCACGACCTGCCCGGCGGTGGGCGAGCTCTTGTCCAGGGTGGGCACCGGCACGCCGACCCGGTGGGTCGTCGTGTCCCGGAGCCCGAGGAACCGGGCGGTGTTGACCAGCAGCTCTCCGCTGGCCGCGGCGGTCTTCACCGTCACCGTGTAGGTGAAGGTCCGCGAGGCGCCCGGCGCCAGGCTGACCTGCCAGGTGAGGGTGGCGTGCCCGCTCGTGTCCAGGCCCTGCGTGGGCAGCGGCGTGCCGCCGGTGACCCCCTGGAAGGCGACCTGGTCGGGCAGGGTGTCGACCAGCGGCTTGTTGCTGATCGAGGCGTCACCGGTGTTCGTCACCGTGAGGGTGTAGGTGATGACCGAGTCCCTCGGGACGAGGGTCGGCGTGCCGTCGGCCGCCGTGGCGACGGTCGCCGGGTCGGCGAACTTGTCCAGCGTCGGCTTGGAGACCACCGTCACCTCGAGCGGGTCCGGGCAGGTCGCGCTCCGGGCCAGGTAGTTCTTGTCGCCGGAGTAGGAGGCCGCCCACCGGTAGGTACCGGCCGAGGTGGGCGTGAAGTCCGGGGTCGTCAGCGCCACGTAGGTGCCGGAGTGATCAGAGACCACGCTGCCGTTGTCGAGATCGAGGAGCCAGGCAGCATGCGCCGAGGGGCTGGTCGCGCAGCTCTGCGCGCCGCCGGCCAGCGGGCCGTAGAGGGTGACCGACACGGTCCCTGTCGGCCGGACCCCTGAGTACCTGACGAAGATCTGGTCGTCGACCGGGTCGGTGCCGTCGGGCGTGATGAGCGAGCTCGGTGTCGCCGAGGTGGTGACGGTGACCGGCGCCTTGTCGACGTGCGACCGCTCGTACCGGGTCTCGCTGACCTCGCCGCACGGGTGGTCCGCGCCGGCGTTGTTGCTGTCGCCCTCGTAGGACGCCTTCCAGTAGTAGTCACCGGCGCCCGGCGCCGCCCAGGCAGGGCTGGTCCAGTCGATCTGGTACTTCGCGGACACGAGGGTGACGGTGTAGGTCAGCTCGGCCGGCGAGCCGGTGCGCGTCGCCGTCCAGGACTTCAGCGCGTCACCGGTGCAACCCGGCGTGCTCCAGACGCTCACCGTGAGCGCTCCGGTGGCGTCCTGGCTCACCGGACGCACCTTCACGCCGTCCTGGATCGTGCCGTCCTGCGCACCCAGGTAGGTCGCCGTCCGGGTCGCCTGGGTCGTGATGACCGGAGCGGCCTTGTTGACCGTGACGACCTCGTTCGGCGAGCCGCACGGCTCGACGGCGCTACCGAACAGGTCACCGGCGCTGGTGAAGGTGACGTACCAGTAGTAGGTGCCCGGCTTGGTGGCGGTCGCCGAGACGACACCGGTGCCGGTCGGGTAGCGGCCGGGGCCGGCGACGCTGATGTTCTGTGAGCTGACGAGCTTGGCCGCGTCGACGCAGGAGTCGCCCTTGAGCGTGCCGCTGTCGAACGGGCCGTAGAGCGCGAAGCGCAGGGTGCCGGTCGCGTCGGACGGGACGTCGGTGAGGTCGGCGTAGTCCGTGATCGTGCCCTCGGGCAGGTCCGTGGCGGTCGCGTGTGTCGCGATGTCCGGCTTCGGGTCGGTGAAGACCGTCGGCGGGAACGGGTCGGTGATGTTGGCCTGGGTGACGACGACGGTCTTCACCCGGTCGGCCGGAGCCGGCAGGCTGTAGCCGGCGGGTGGCGCGGTCTCGGCCCAGTAGTAGGTGTGGGGCCAGGTGATCTCGAAGGCGGCCGAGCCCTCGGGCAGGGTGCAGGTGCCGTCCGGCAGGAGGGTCACGCAGTCGCCGAGCAGCGTGTCCTTGCTGCCGGTGGTCTGCAGGCCGGCAGCCCCGTTGGACTCCTGCCAGAGCTGGAACGTGGCGCCGGCGAGCGGGGTGCCGCCGGTGTCGGTCTTCTTCACCGTGAGGGGCGTCTTGAGCTTCGGGTCCTCCATCGCGACGGCGAACGTGCCGCCGGCGTTGGCCGCGTCGACGTCGACCTTGACGTCCGGGTTGCCGGGGAGGGCGTAGCCCTGCGGCGCCTGGATCTCGTGCACGACGTAGTGGCCGAAGCCGAGGTTGGACCAGCTCGCGGTGCCGTCGACCGTGGCGCCCTGGGTGCCGTCGGTGGTCGTCCACTGCGGGTTCAGCTCGGGCATGCCGGTGGCCTGGGGCTCGCCGGCCTGGTGGACGCCGTCGTTGTTGCTGTCGACGTAGAGGCCGAACCTGGCCGGCGCCGTCGTGATGACGTTGCCCTGCTTGTCCTTCTTGGTCATGGTGATGGTCGACGGCTTGCGCGGGTCGGTGAAGGTGAAGACCCGGCTGTTGTCGCCGGAGTTGGCGCGCGTCACGGAGAAGGCCTGCACGGGCTTCGGGTTCGGCAGCTGGTAGCCGGTCGGCGCTGCCTGCTCGACGACCAGGTAGTCGCCCCAGGCGAGGCCGGTCCACGTGGCCAGGCCGTTGGCGCCGGTGATCTGGGGGTTCGTGCCGTGACCGGCCACGGAGACGTCAGCGCCGTCGAGGACGCCCTTGGTGCCGTTGTCGGTGAACAGCTCGAACGTCGCGCCCGCCAGCGTGGCGCCGTTGGCCGTGGTGTCGCGCTTGACCACAGACACATCCGGTGTCAGCCGCGGGTCCAGGAAGGCGCCGGCGGTGCCGGAGTTGGCCGACGTGCCCGTGAGCACCGTGTTGAGCGTCGTCGAGTCGATGGTGAACGTCTTCGCGGCCGGCGACGGGAGCACGTAGCCGTTCGGGGCGGACACCTCGGTCACCCGGTAGGTGCCGGTGTAGAGGTTGTTGAGACGGATCTTGCCGGCCGCATCGTTGAGGTCGTCGACGGTCGTACCGCTCTCGACCACGGTGTTCGCGTCCTCGTCGTCCTTGACCGTGACGTCGTAGCCCTTGGTCGCCGCCGCGCCCGAGATGCCCTGGACCCGGAACGTGGCGCAGCAGACCAGCTCACCAGACGTCGCGTCGCGCTTCTCCCACTCGGCCTTGCCGAGACTGTTGGTGAAGGTCACGCTGACGACCTCGCCACCGGCGGAGATCACGACCTTCTTGGCCGCCGAGTCGGCGACGTAGCCGGTCGGCGGCGTCACCTCGACCGCCCAGTAGGTGCCGGCGAAGAGGTTCGGGATGGTGCAGGTCCCGTCGGCCACCGTCGTGCACTGGCCCTTGAGGACCGTGTCGACGGCGGCGTCGTACGTCGAGGCGTCGCCGCCGTCGGCGAAGAGCTTGAAGGTCGCCCCTGCGAGCGGGGCGCCGGCGGCGTCGGTCTTCACGATCTTCGCGGTGCCGCAGTTGGTGATGGTGACGTCGAACGGCTTGATGTAGTCCTTGAGCTCGGAGTTGAACGACTCGCCGGACGACCGGGTCTTCGGCAGTGCGCTGCCGAAGTTCTGACAGACACCGGACTGGAAGATGCCGGCCGCGGTGAGGTTGATGCCCACCTCGCCGAAGGTCTCGGCCGCGTAGGTCTCGTTGGCGATCGGGTCGACGACGCTGCCCGCTGAGTTGACCGCGGCCTGCGCCTGCGTCTGGTCGAGGGTCTTGGCGTTGCCCCACGACGAGCCGCCCCAGGTACGGATCGTGATGTCGATCGCCGAGCTGCCGTTCCAGTCGTAGGAGATCAGGAGGTCGCCCTGCGTCCGGGCCCGGAAGATGCCGTTGGCCATCAGGTTGGTGCTCTTGTTGATCTCGAAGTCGACGTGGGCGCTGCCGGTCTTGGACTCCAGCGCGTAGGCGAGGTACAGGTAGACGTCGCCGCTGGTCGTCGTGGTGTAGGCGTAGGCCCGGCGCAGGTCGTTCTTGTTCGGCGGGACGCTGCCGCAGCCGAGGTTGTACGCCGTGTCGTCGTTCTTCTGGCTGCCGGTGCCGAAGATCGTGTCGGACGTGGTCCCGGTACACGTGGTGTCGTCCTGGTGGCTGAAGCCGGGCAGGGCGGCGACCGACGCCCAGTCCAGACCGCCGTTGCTGACGAGGTTGCCGTCGTGGTCCTCGAATCCTCCGACCGCGTGTGCGGGCAGGGCGTTGAAGGGCACGAAGTAGAGCGCCAGCAGCGCCGCGACGATCAGCGCGAACGGCTTCGGCAGACGACTCGTGGTCAGAGACCGGAACATCGGGGCACCCCTCGCAAGGAACGAATAGGTACCGAGGTCGGTCTCACCAGTGGCTCCCCGCGACCGTCGTCAGCGTCCCCCGACGCCTCCGAGGTGACCGGAACTGCTCCGGTCGCGGCTCGTAGCCCCCCCAGCATGGTGCGCGGGTCTCTCCCCAGAGCCGCGCAGGCACAGAGTGATCGGCAGGAAGACGGGGGGTCAACCGGAACCCCCGTACTCGTCAGCGGATAGTCCGCCATGTCCGGAAATGCGCTGGGAGGTTCACCCGACCGGCGGATCAAGTGCCGCCGGCACCCCCGCTACGGCACGTCCGACGACGTCACCGCGCGTGATCACACGCGTCCGGACGAGGACCTAGCCGGCCTTCTCGACCTGCTTGCGCCAGCGGATGCCGGCCTCGATGAAGTCGTCGATCTCGCCGTCGAGCACCGCGCCGGTGTTACCCGTCTCGTGCTCGGTCCGGAGGTCCTTGACCATCTGGTACGGGTGCAGCACGTAGGAGCGCATCTGGTTTCCCCACGAGCCACCGGTGTCGCCCTTGAGGGCGTCCATCTCGGCCTTCTCCTCCTGCTTGCGGACGAGGAGCAGGCGCGACTGCAGCACCCGCAGCGCGGCGGCCCGGTTCTGGATCTGCGACTTCTCGTTCTGGCAGGACACGACGATGCCCGTGGGGATGTGGGTGATGCGCACGGCCGAGTCGGTCGTGTTCACCGACTGCCCACCCGGGCCTGACGAGCGGAACACGTCGATCCGCATCTCGTTCTCGGGGATGTCGATGTGGTCGACCTGGTCGACCACCGGGAGCACCTCGACTCCGGCGAAGGACGTCTGGCGGCGGCCCTGGTTGTCGAACGGCGAGATCCGTACCAGGCGATGCGTCCCCTGCTCGACGGACAACGTCCCGTAGGCGTAGGGGACGCTCACCTGGAAGGTCACGGACTTCAGCCCGGCCTCCTCGGCGTAGGACGTGTCGAGCACGTCGGCGGGGTAGTCGTGCCGCTCGGCCCACCGCAGGTACATCCGCATGAGCATCTCGGCGAAGTCCGCGGCGTCGACGCCACCGGCCTCGGCCCGGATGGTCACGAGCGCCTCGCGCTGGTCGTACTCCCCCGAGAGCAGCGTGCGGACCTCGAGCTCGCCGAGGGTCTTGCGGATCGACGCGAGCTCGACCTGCGCCTCGACGAGGGTGTCGGCGTCGCTCTCGTCCTCGGCCAGCTCGAACAGGACCGCGAGGTCGTCGAGCCGACGGCGCAGCGACTCGACCCGGGTCAGCTCGCCCTGGAGGTGCGAGAGGCGGCTGGTGACCTTCTGCGCGTGCTCCTGGTCGTCCCAGAGGTCCGGAGCGGCCGCCTGCTCGTTGAGGTCGGCAAGGTCCCGGCGCATCTCGTCGAGGTCGAGGACCGTCTCGATGCTGCCCAGGGTGGTGTCGAGCTCCTTGAGCTCCTCGGAGACGTCGACGGCTGCCACGTGCAGGAAGCGTACGCGACAGCGGCGACCCGCCCGGGCTCAGTGCCGCTGGGGCACCACGCCCGCTGCGCCACCATTGCTGGCGACGTAGACCAGCCGGTCACCGGCCTGCAGGAACCGGCAGTCGTCGTTGTCGTACGCCAGGGTCTGGTCCCCCCGGACGATGGCGAGGACGGGGGCCCCGGTCGTCTGCGGCGGACGGCCGACCTCGTCCGGGGTGATGTCCCGCTCGAGCAGGTCGAGCCCGGTACCGACGGCGATGAGGTCCTCGACGACAGCGACCGCACGAGGGCTCTCGGTGGCCAGGCCGAGCAGCCGGCCGGCCGCGTCGGAGGTGGTGATGACCGAGTCGGCGCCGCTCTGCACCAGCAGGTCGGCGTTCTCCTCCTCGCGGACGGCGGCGACCACGACCGCTCTCGGTGCCAGCTGGCGGACCGTGAGCGTGGTGAGCACCGCGGTGTCGTCGCGGTTGACCGCCACCACGACCGCCTTGGCCCTGGAGACCTCGGCCTCCCTCAGCACCGCGTCGCTGGTCGAGGACCCGAGCACGGTGACCAGCCCGTCGGCGGCGGCCAGCCGCAGCGCGTCCGGGTCGGTCTCGACGATGACCACGTGGTCGATCGGCACGTGCTGCTGCCGTAGTGCCCGGACCGCGCTCCGGCCCTTGGTGCCATATCCGCAGACGACGACGTGGTCCTGCACGCGAGACCTCCAGCGGGCGACCTTGAACTGGTCGCGAGAACGCTCGGTCAGCACCTGGATGGTGGTGCCGACGAGCACGATGACGAACAGGAAGCGCATCGGTGTGACGACGAGCGCGTTGGTGAGCCGGGCCGAGTCCGAGATCGGCGTGATGTCGCCGTAGCCCGTGGTCGAGAGGGTGACGGTGGTGTAGTAGAGCGCGTCGACGACGGACAGGTGACCGTCCGCGGCGTCGCGGTAGCCGTCGCGCTCGAGGAGCACGACCAGCCAGTTGACGAGCACGACGCCGAGCGCGATGCCGACCCGGCGACCGATCGCCGTCAGCGGTGCGACGGGCGCGCCCCGCGGCAGGCGCAACGTCCATCGCTGCTCGTCCACGTGCACATTGAGCCACACCAGGCCCTTCGGTGGGTTCACCTGGTGCGCATGTATCACTACTCGTGGTGCGGAAACCCTGCTGGATCCCATGATCTGCATCACTTTTTGCGGTCCAGGGTCGATTTCGTTCAGGTCCACGCCTCGACGTGCCGCAAGGTAGGTACAGCAAGTCCTCGCCGCGCACGGCGGGGCCACGATCGCGGACGCCGAGCCCTGTCACCCGCGAGAGTGCCGATCGTTCGTCGCTGTGGCAGGGACGGAGAACCCGAGCAAGCCGGTCGCGCACGCTGCGACCTCGGGGTGAAGCCGCGAGAGCGGCAGGGCACCTTCGACGCCCTAACCCGACAGGTCACTCTTCGCAGGCGGTACCGAAGGAACGCATGTCCGCGACACGCTTCGCCCCTGTCCGCCTGCTCACGACCCTCACGGTCGTGCTCGCACTCGCCGCCACGATGTTCGTGATGTCGGCACTCAGCCCCACCACCACGAAGGCCTCGGCGGCCCTGGTCTCGGCAGCCAAGGCCAACACCGCGGCCGACTGGGCCCGCAGCCGCAAGGGCTCGCCCTACCAGTACGGCGCCACCGGCCCGGGCCGGTTCGACTGCTCCGGCCTGACCCGATGGGCCTACCGGCACGTCGGCAAGTCGCTGCCGCACTCGTCGGCCGGCCAGGTCCGCGACGTCAAGCGCATCTGGCACCGCCGCAACGTCCACCGCGGCGACCTGGTGTTCTTCACCAGCCGTGGCAGCGTCTACCACGTCGGCATCTACGCCGGGCACCGCGAGGTCTGGCACGCGCCGTACTCGGGCACCCGGGTCCGCCGCGACCACATCTGGACGAGCGACGTCTTCTACGGCCGGGTGAAGTAGCCCGGGACGCCCGGCTACCGGGACCGCGCGAGACCGAGCCGGCCGCTGCCGAGCCCCGGGAACGCCGCGGACGCCGGCACCCCGCACCGTTTCTCGAGCAGCTCGGCCAGCACCGCGCGGTAGTCGTTCGCGGCCGGCAGGTCGCCGGCGTCCAGGGCCGCCGGCGCGAGGCCGCGCCACGCGCCGTGCACCCGGCCGCCCACCACGCCGCCGCCGAGCAGCAGCATCGCGTTTCCGTGGCCGTGGTCGAGCCCGCCGGAGGCGTTCTCCGCGACGCGACGACCGAACTCCGAGAGCGTCACGAGGTTCACGCCGGCCATCGCCGGCCCGAGGTCGGTGGCGAATGCCGCCAACGAGGCACCGAGCTCGGTGAGCTGCCGCGTCATCCAGCCGCCGCCGACCCGGCCGAGACCCTGGTGCATGTCCCAGTCACCGAAGTCGATGGTGGCGACCCGCAGGCCCACTCCGGCCTTGATGAGCTGCGCGACGTCGCGCAGCGCCGAACCGAGGTCGCCGTGGGGGTAGTCGGCACCGCCGGCCGGGACGTAGTCGGTGTCCTGGAGCGCGGCCGCGGTACCGAGCGCGCCGAGGGTCAGTCGGGCGGGCGTGGCGACCTCGGTGCGGGCACCGCGGTGCATGGCGGCCAGCGCAGTGGTCCAGCGCGCCCGTTCCGCGGCGTCGTCGGCGCCGGAGAGCGAGAAGTCGTCGACCGAGCCGATGAGCAGCTCAGGCGCCGGGCCGATGAGCGCCCGCTGGTTCGCGTCCGCGCCCACGCCGACCGTCGCGAAGGCACCGCCGGCGCCCTGCGCCGAGCTGACCCGGTCCAGCCAGCCGGTGCGGACGCCGGAGCCGGGCGCAGCCCGTTCCATCTCCTCCATCGCCTGGAAGTGCGACCGGGTGGGGTCCGGCTGCCCGACCGCGTGCACGACGCCGAAGGTCCCGGCGTCCCAGAACGGCTTGAGCGGCGCGAGCGCCGGGTGCAGGCCGAACGTCGCGTCCAGCGGCAGCAGCTCGCCGGCCGGGATGCCGATGCCGGGCCGGGCCGCCGCGTACGCCGGGTCGGCGGCCGGCACGACGGCGGACAGGCCGTCGAACCCGCCGCGCAGCGAGAGCACCACGAGCACGTCGCCGGCGTACGCCGTGCCGGCGAAGGCCAGCCGGGTCGAGGCCGTGTCGCGGACCAGGCCGCCCACGACGCCGAGCGCGACCGCCGCGCCTGCGGCGCCGAGCAGCCGCCGCCGGCTGAGGCCGGCCGGCTCGACGTGCCCGCAGGAGCACGCGCTGGCCGTGAGGTCGTCGCTCATCGGACCGCCGCCGCGGGGCTGTCGAGCAGGAGGGCGTGGACGTAGGGCAGCCGCCAGCCCAAGGCCTGGTCGCCCGCCTCGAGCGGCGCGCTGACCTTCTCCCCCAGGAACGTGCAGATCGCCAGCCGCACCGCGTCGGTCGGCCTCGGCAGGCCGAGCCCGGCGGCCGCGGCGTCGACGAGCGCGCCGTGGGTCCGCGGCCGGGCCGGCCGCAGCCGGTACTGCAGCGGCGGGTGCCGCAGGTCGTTGGGCCACCAGCCTGCGGCGAGCCCGAGGTGCGCGTTCCACCGGGCGAGCGTGCCGCCGGCGCTCTGCCACGAGCTGACCACGTCGGGGTAGCCGTCCGGCGGGTGCCAGCCGAGCGGCGGGTGGCCGAGCTCGCCGGAGACCCAGTAGAGCTGCCGCATGCCGTCGGTGCCCGACGCGGGCGGCCGGATGCCGAGGGCTCGCACGGTCGACACGAGGTCCTCGAACGGCCGCTTCACCTTGTCTCCCGACGACGCCTTGAACGCCTTCGAGGCGAACAGCGCGCGCAGCACCGGCCGAATGTCCGTGTCGTGCTTGAGGTAGACCTTCGCCAGCGACGTGACCAGCGCGGCCGGCGGGTTGTCGCTGACGAAGCGGACCGCCAGCTTGCGGGCGATGCGCCGCGCCGTCGCCGGGTGCGTGGCGAGGTAGCGCAGGTAGCGCATGGCCACCTTCTCGCCGTACGTCGACCGGTTGGCGTCGGAGAAGCCGAGCACCTTCACCGGGCCGGTGGCGTGCTTCGACGTGTCGTAGAGGTAGCCCATCGTCCCGTCGTCGACCGACAGGCCGGTGAGCAGCCGGGCTGCCGACTTCACCATCGCCTCGGAGTAACCCGCGCCGACGCCGACCGTGTGCAGCTCGAGCAGCTCGCGCGCGTAGTTCTCGTTCGGCGCGTCCTTGTCGGAGCTGGCGTTGTCGAGGTAGCTGAGCATCGCCGGGTGCCGGGCCGAGGCGGCCAGCAGGTCGCTGAACTTGCCGAGGGCGTGCCGCCGGATGACCTGCGAGTCGTAGAGGTGCCGGGTCGCCCACACGTCCGAGGACGGGCAGGTGACGTTGAGGTGGTTGGACCAGAAGTCGACCATCACCTCGAGCAGCTGGCGGTTGGACCAGGCAGCCCGCGCCACGTGCGCGTCGCACAGGTCGAACATCGCGTCCCAGTGGAACCGGCCGATGTGGCTCACCAGCTGGTTCGGCGACATCGTCAGCGTCGGCCAGCGCTTCAGCAGCGCGGTCATCGCGGCGTCCGGCACCTTCGACGGCCGGAGCTGCTGCTCCAGCCAGTGCTGAGCGCCCTTCTTGCGCACCGCCGCGAGCAGCTCCGGGGTCGCGCCGTACGTCGTGCGGCGCACGAGGTGCAGGACGGGGTCGCCCGTCGCGGCCTCGGCGACCGGGGCGGTGGCGAGGCCGGCGCCGCCCAGGGCGGCCGCGCCGAGCAGCCCGGTTCCCGCGGCGAGCAGGCCACGCCGGCTGAGAACCGGGCCGTCGGCGCCGGCGTCGTCGGTGGGATGCCTGAGGGGGGAGGACACGGGAGCCTTGGTGGGTCGGGGAGGACGTCCCTTCGTGCATCGGCCACCCGGGGTGGCCGACTTGAGCGGTCCAGACGTCCTGCCGCGTCAGGGGGTGAGCGGCGACCGGGCCCGTGCGGTGGCGTGGACGTCGTAGCCCGCGGCGTAGCGCGCCGAGAGGAGATTCCCGAACGGCATCCGCACCGTGGCGCGGAACGTCACCGTCACGGTGATGCCGTCGGTGTCGACCCCGGCGACGCGGAACTGCTCGAACCGGGCCTCGAGGTCGGCGTCGGAGACGTACTGGGTGACCGCGGCCCGCGCGCCGGCGCGGCTCAGCGGCAGGGTGGACCCGGCGCCGTTGTAGACCGCGGACAGGTCCGGCTGGTTCGCGGCGCTGAGGGCGGCGCCGTCCGCCGCGGCGACCAGCGAACGCCGGTAGAGGTAGACCTTCGAGACGTTGACGACGACGGTGACGAGCAGCCCCGCGATCACGGTGTAGACGAGGATCAGCAGGATCAGCTGGCCGGAGTCACTCGTGGCTACGGCCGCAGGCAGGCGACGCCGCATCCGGGCGAGGACGCTCACGGGGTCGGCCCGGCCTGGAAGCGGTCGACGACCTCGAGGTGCCGGCTGCTGACCCGTACCGACGCCGGGGCGCGGTCGGCGAAGAACCGCGGCACCAGCGGCAGCGCCACCCGGTAGGTCATCACCACGTTCACCTGCGAGCCGGGCTGCAGCGCGCACGGACTGGGCGAGCAGCTGATCTCCAGCTGGTCGGCCGAGAGCGTGAGGTTGCTGTCGCGCATGACGATGCTCCCCGCCGAGAACGCCCGACCGGACGCGTCGGCGACGCTGTCGGAGGTGGCGTAGACCCGGCCCGCCTCGCGGGCAGCGCTGGACACGGCGTACGCCGCCGCCTGGACACGGAACACGGTGAGCAGGACGTAGACCAGGGGCAGCATGAGCAGGACCGCGAGGTAGACGAACTCGACGATCGCGTTGCCGTCGTCGGCGCCGCGGGCCGGCAGCCGCGTCACTGGTCCTCCTCCAGTGCGTGACCGCGCACGGTGAGGCCGCGGGCCGGGCCGAGCAGGCCGATCACCGGGAGGGTGGTGCGCACCTCGACGTAGACGGTCTGGAAGCCGTCGACCGTCTCGGTGCCGGAGGTCACGCCGGCGGCGAAGCGGTCGGCCAAGGAGTCGCGGATCAACTGCCGGGTCAGCGCCGCCCCCTCCTGCGGCTCGCGGTCGGCGTTCGCGCCGTAGCGGGCGCCCTCGGCCGCCGAGGCGAGCAGCGTGTTGCGCACGTGCAGGGCCAGACCCAGCTGCAGCAGGGCCAGGAACAGGAACGTCAGCAGGATGCCGACCAGGGTGAACTCGACGATCGCCGCACCCCGGTCGTCCCGGGCGGATCGCATCGAGGCGACTTCCGCGACGCAGCCGCGCCTAGGGCGCGTTGCCGACGACGCCGTCGAGCGCGTCGCTGAAGATCTGCTTGAGCTTGTCGTCGGCGACAAGCCACAGGGCCGTGACGAGACCCGCGGTCATGATCGTCACCAGCACCCAGCCGGGGACGTCGCCACGGTCCCGGCCACCGTGCACCATCCGGGTGTAGACGCGCAGAGATGACCCTTCCAGCGACCTGCCCAGTGCCGCGATCGGCCGGTGGACGGTCGTGCGCTTCTCCTGCATCTGGTGCCTCTCCTCGTTGCCCGGCGGGCGCCGGGTGGTCGTTGGCCGGCCGGTCGGCCGGGTCGTCTAGCTCGCGAAACTGAAGCCGAAGAAGCCGGGGAACAGCGCGAACAACACCGTCACCGGCAGGACGAGGAAGACAACGGGGACCATCATCGCGATCTCCTTCTTCCCGCCCGCGTCGAGCAGCGCTCGCTTACCCGCTTCCCGAACATCCACGGCCTGCGCGCGCAGCACCTCGGCCAGCGGGGTGCCGCGCTCGACGGCGATGGCGACACCGTCGACGAACCGGGAGAGCGGCGGCAGGCTGGTGCGCACGGCGATCCCCTGCAGCGCGACCACGAGCGAGGCGCCGGCACGGGCGTCGGCGAGGGCGCGGGACAGCTCGCGGGCCAGCTCACCGTGGCTGATCGTGGTGACGCGCTCCAGCGCGCCTACCGCGCCCTCGCCGGCGGCAACGGCGAGGGCCAGCAGCTCGGCGATCGTGGGGAACTCCGCCATCATCCGTTCTTCGCGGGTGGTCACCTCGCGGGACAGCCAACGGTCACGGGCGAGCACGCCGGAGACCGTGCAGACGAGACACAGGATGAGCAGCGGCACCGGCCGGAACCCGGAGTTGGCGGCGAAGAAGAGGCTGAGCGCGAGGCCGGCCAGCAGGCCGCCACCACCCCACAGGACCTGCTCGGCCCGGAACTCCTCCAGCGTCATGCCGCGCCCCGCCTGCTCCAGCCGGTGCCGCGCCGAGGCGGCCCCCCCGAGCACCCGCTCGATCAGTCGCGAGGCGTCACCGACGAAGGGAGCGATGATCCGCTCGAGGGTGGGGAACGGCGTGAGTGCCCGGCTTCTGGCCAGCAGCCGCGACGGCCGCCCTGAGTCGCGAAGGTACGGCGCGAGCCGGTCGTCGAGGGTTGGCCGGCGCAGGGCGGGGACCCGTGAGACGGCCAGGGCGAGCCCGACGCCCGCGACGAGCCCGAGTCCGGCGCCCGCGAGCGCGGTGCTCACGCTCCTCCCCCGGTCATCGCAGCACCCGCTCTTCCTCGGGAAGCCGCCCGATCCGGACCATGACGCGGTAGGCGACGAGGCACAGACCACCGCCGATCGCCAGCACGACGAGCCCGGCCGCGGTGTTGTAGGCCTCGACGGCCTCTGGTCGCAGCGACAGCATGCCCAGCACGATCCACGGGGCAGCGACCGCGAGCCGGGCTGCGTTGATCGTCCAGCCCTGCCGCGTCTCCAGCTCGGCCCGGGTGCGGGCGTCCTCGCGGAGGAAGGCCGACAGGGTGCGCAGCAGCCTGCCGAGGTCGCTGCCACCCACCTCGCGCGCCATCCGCAGGGACTCCACGATGCGGTCGCCCACGGGGTCGGCGAGTGCCGCCTTGAGCCGGTCCAGGCACTCGAAGAACCGGCCGGTGGCGCGGTAGTCCTCGCCGAACCGCATGAACGGTCGCCGCAGCTCCTCTGGGCCACGCAGCCCGACCTGGGTCAGGGCCTCCGGCAACGAGAGCCCGGCCCGCACACCGGACGCGAGGTTGTCGACCACCTCGGGCCACAGGTCGCGCAGCTCGGACCGTCGCTGGCGGGCGCGGAACTTCACCAGCGCCACCGGCGCGTACGAGGCCATCACCGAGAAGGCGAACGCGATGGCCGGCGAGCGCGAGACGACGTACATGACGGCGAGCACGACGAGCCCCACCCCGAGGCAGGACGCCACCAGGGCGCCCGGGGTGACCGCCTCGATGCCGGCCTGGGCGAGCAGGTCGGCGACCTTGTCGCGTCGGGTCACCCGGCCCGGTCGCGGCGGCGCCGGCGGTGTGAAGGAGCGCCAGACCAGGAACACCCCGAGCCCGAAGAGCAGACCGACTAACGCGCCCATCAGTCCGGCCCGTACGGCGACAGGAGCCGGGTGAGGTCGTAGCCGGCCCGGTCGAACCGCTCCTGGTGCGGTGGCCAGCCGTCGGCGCGCACCAGCTGGTCGCCGCGGGTGGTGAAGATGTCGGCTGTCTCGACGACGTCGCCCTCGACCCGGCCGGGAACCGCGACGATTTCGCGAACCGACCGGCGGCCGTCGCGCTCCACGGTGATGTGCACCACCAGGTCGATGCAGCCGGCGACAGTGGGGACGACGAACGCGTGTCCGACGTTCTCGCCAGCCAGCAGCGGCAGCGTGCACATCTTGGTCACGGCCTCGCGGGCCGAGTTGGCGTGGATGGTGCACATGCCGGGCAGTCCGGAGTTCAGGGCGATGAGCAGGTCCAGGCTCTCCTCCTGACGGACCTCCCCCACGACGATCCGCGAGGGCCGCATCCGCAGCGCCTCCTTGACCAGCCGCCGCAGCTTGATCTCGCCGGTGCCCTCGAGGCTGGGCTGGCGGCACTGCATCGACACGACGTCCGGCAGCGGTACCTTGAGCTCGAAGACCTCCTCGCAGGTCACCACCCGCTCCCGCGACGGGATCGCGGCAGTGAGGCAGTTGAGCAGCGTGGTCTTGCCGGCCTGCGTACCACCGGCGACCAGCACGTTCAGGCCGGACGACACCGCCGCCTCGAGGAACGCGGCGGCCTGGGCGGTGAGCGTGCCGAGACCGACGAGGTCGTCGAGATGGGTGGCCCGTACCACGAACTTGCGGATGTTGACCGACCAGTGCTGCCGGGTGATGTCCGGGATCGTGACGTGCAGGCGGGATCCGTCGGGGAGCATCGCGTCGACGAACGGCGTCGACAGGTCGACGCGTCGGCCAGACGACTTCAGCATCTTCTCGACGAGGTCCCGGACCTCGTCGCCGGTCAGGATCGTCGTGGTCAGCTCGTGCACGCCGCGGCGCGCGATGAACACCTTCGTCGGCTCGTTGATCCAGATCTCCTCGACCGTGGGGTCGTCGAGGTACTTCTGCAGCGGACCGAACCCGGCCACCGCGTCGAACACCTGGCGGGCGGCCTGCCGCGCGTCGGCCAGCTGCGGGAGGGTCCCGGACAGGCTGCGCTCGTCGTAGTCGGTGATCACCTCGTCGACCAGGCGGCGGACGGCGGCCGGGTCGGCGGCCGGGTCGAGGCCGCGGCGCCGGACCAGCTCGCGGACCTCGTCCTCGACGGTCGTGATCGCGTTCACGGAGAAGGGCCCCCTGCCCCCGGCGGGATGGACGGACGGGGCCGCACGCGGCAAGCCGTCCGGGCGAGAGGGTAGCCGGGACGGTGCGACTCCCCCAACCGCCACCGGCGGGACCTGTGGACAACCGTGCCCCTCGCCCATGAGGCGTTGTTCTCGATCAACTCGGACACGCTCCGACCACGATCATCTCGACACCTCTTGGGTGCCATCCCGCCGGAGGCGGCACTGGGCGCTGAGTAGTGCAGGGCCTTGTCACGCCGGGGCGACGCCAGGAGTGTCGGACTCCCGCCCGTGCACCTGACCGTGTCGTTGACGCGGACGGCGAAGACCTCCTTGAGGCCGATAGGTCAGGGCTCCCAGCTGAGGGCGACCAGCGCACGATGAGGACACGGGCCGACCCGCCGGGTCGTCGCATTCGTCGTCGGCGCCGCGACCGCGAGGGCCGCCGAGGAGCGCGGGGCACGGCTCACCCCGGAAGCCTGATGCGGCGCGTGCCGGACTTCTCGGGGCACGAGCAGGAGAGCGAGCCCTTCGTGCGTCGCGAGGGCGCATTCTCGGACTGGGCGGTGAGCGACCGGCGTCGAGGCCGGTCCGAACGAGGCTCGTCGCCCTATGCTCCAACGTTGACCGGGCGCCGAGGCGCTCGGATACTCCAAGTGGCTGACGACGGGCAGGTGGCCGGGAAGGCTCGGTGCATGAGTTGTTCGGTGTGTGGCGCCGCGAACGAGCCTGGGCGCAGGTTCTGCGGTGAGTGCGGCGCGCCGCTGTCGCTCGGGTGCGCCTCCTGTGGAGCCGCCAACTCGCCTGGCACCAAGTTCTGCGGTGCGTGCGGTTCGCCGCTGACGTCCGCCCGTGCGACAGGCCCGCCTGCGGCTGGGTCCGCCCCCTCTGTGTCGAGCGAGTCCGTGAGCGGCGCCGAGCGCCGCCTCGTCTCCGTGCTGTTCGCGGACCTGGTCGGCTTCACCACGTTGTCCGAGAAGCGGGACCCCGAGTCCGTGCGGGAGCTGCTGGGGGACTACTTCCAGCTGGCCTCGCGGGTGATCGGCACCTACGGCGGCACGGTGGAGAAGTTCATCGGCGACGCCGTCATGGCTGTGTGGGGCGCCCCGGCCGCTCACGAAGACGACGCGGAGCGTGCCGTCCGGGCCGCGCTCGAGCTCGTCGACGGCGTCCGCAGGATGGGCGACCAGGCGGGGGTCGAGCTGTGGTTGCGGGCCGGGGTGCTCACCGGCGAGGCGGCGGTGACGCTCGGTGCGGCGAACCAGGGAATGGTCGCCGGCGACCTGGTCAACACCGCCTCGCGGCTGCAGTCGGTCGCTGAGCCGGGCAGCGTTCTCGTCGGCGACAGCACCTACCGGGCGGCCAACTCCGCGATCGCGTTCGAGCCGGCGGGGACCCAGACGGTGAAGGGCCGGGAGGCTCCGCTGCACGTCTTCCGGGCCCTGCGCGTCGTGGCCAGGCGCGGCGGAGCCGGGCGCAGCGAGTCGCTGGAGGCACCCTTCGTCGGCCGGTTCCAGGAGCTGCGGCTGCTCAAGGACTTCCACGTGGGCACGGTGGCCGAACGGCGACCTCGACTGGTGTCGGTCATCGGGCAGGGTGGCATCGGCAAGAGCCGCCTGGTGTGGGAGTTCCAGAAGTACCTCGACGGGCTCACCGAGGTCCTGTACTGGCACCAGGGGCGCTCCCCGGCATACGGGGAGGGAGTCACCTTCTGGGCACTCGCCGAGATGGTCCGCAGCCGCGCCGGCATCGCGGAGAACGACCAGCCCGACGAGGCCCGGACCAAGCTGGTGGCAAGCATCCAGCAGTGGGTGGTCGACGAGGACGAGCAGCTCTGGGTCAGACCCCGGTTGATGCAGCTCCTGGGTCTGGAAGGGCACGACGGCGACCCTCCGGAGCGGGAGTCGCTGTTCGCCGCGTGGCGAGTGTTCTTCGAGCGCATCGCGGACCACGGAGTCGTCGTGATGGTCTTCGAGGACCTGCAGTGGGCCGACACGGGCCTGCTGGACTTCATCGAGCACCTGATGGACTGGTCGCGCGAGCGGCCGATCTACCTCATCACCCTCTCGCGGCCCGAGCTGCTCGACCGGCGCATCGACTGGGGGATGGGCCGGCGCAGCTTCACCTCGCTGGTGCTCGACCCGCTCGATGACGAGTCCATGCGTGACCTGCTCGCCGGCCTGGTGCCCGGCCTTCCCGAGGCCGCGACCCGCCACATCCTCGCTCGCGCGGAGGGCATCCCGTTGTACGCCGTGGAGACGGTGCGCATGCTCCTGAGCGAAGGCCGGGTCACCGAGGTCGAGGGAGCCTACCGCCCGGTCGCGGACCTCAGTGACCTGTCCGTCCCCACGTCCCTGCACGGCCTTATCGCTGCGCGGCTGGACGGCCTCGACCAGGCCGACCGGGCGCTGTTGCAGTCCGCATCGGTGATCGGCAAGACCTTCCAGCTGGCGTCCCTCGCGGCCATCCATGGCGAGAGTCCGGAGCAGATCTCCGTCCGGCTGCGCAACCTGGTGCGACGCGAGCTGCTGTTCCTCGAGGCAGACCCGCGCTCCCCCGACAAAGGGCAGTACAGCTTCGTTCAGGGCCTCATCCGCGAGGTGGCCTACAGCACGCTGTCCCGCAGGGACCGGCGCGAGCTGCATCTCGCGGCTGCCCGCCACTTCGAGTCGTTCGGCGACGAGGGGATCGCCGGCGCGCTCGCCGAGCACTACCTCTCGGCCCACCGGGCCCAGCCCGAAGGTGCCGAGGGGCGGGAGACGGCGGCCCTTGCGCTGGTCGCGCTGCGCAACGCGGCCGCCCGGGCCCGTGCGCTCGGCTCTCTGGCGCAGGAGATGCGTTTCCTGGAGCAGGCGCTCGAGGTGACGGGAGACCCCGCAGAGGAGGGCCGGCTGCACGCGGCGGCTGGCCGGGCCGGCGTTCAGGGCGGGCTCCTGATGGAGTCGCTCGCGCACATGGAACGTGCCCTCGAGCTTGCGCGGCAGCAGGGTGACCGCGAGGCTGTGATGGACGCCGTCAGGCAGACGGCACTGGTCCAGACAGTCGCGGGCCGGGTCATGGAGTCGCTGGAACTCATCGAGCCCGCCCGGCAGGAGTACGCGGACCTCGCCGACACGGCGGGTTACGTCCGCCTCAGCGCCGAGGCGGCCCGTACGTACATGTTGGCGGGCCAGGCGGAGCAGGCGATTCGGATCGTCGACGAGACGCTGCCGACTGCCGAACGCTTGCAGCTCATTGACGACGTCCTCGAGCTCCTGACGACCCGCGGGCCGGTGCTCGGAAACCTGGGCCGGATCAGCGAAGCGATGGTGACCCTCATCGGAGCGGTGTCGGTCAGCTCCTCGCACGGGCGGCACGACACCGAGCTGAGGGCGCGGGTCAACCTCAGCTACGTGGCGGCGGCCGACAACCCCCAGCTGGCCTACCGGACAGCACGCGAGGGACTCGCCATCGCTCGCCACCTCGGGTTCCGCGCCCAGGGCTTCTACCTACTGGGAAACGCCGCCGACGCAGCCACCCGGATAGGCGACTGGGACTGGGCTCTGGGGGAGATCGAGGACGCCCTCGCGGCCATGCCTTCCGACATAGTCGCGAAGATGCGCCGGGCCCAGATCCTGGGACTCCGCGGCGAGGACGTCGAGGAGGACCTGGCCGAGGTTACCGCGGCGCTCGGCGACATGAGTGAGCTGCAGGCAGCCACCACTCTGGACGAGGTCCGGGCCCTGCTCCACCTCGCCCATGGCCGCTACCCCGAGGCGTTGGCTCTCGCGCGGCAGACGTTCGTGGCCAACCCGGCACCCGACAGTCTCGCCGGCCCGCTGGCGGTCCGGGCGGCCGCCTGGACCCGAGACAGTGCCGCGCTGAAGTCGTTGGCGGCCATGGTGCAAGCCGCCCCTGGCCGCGTACCCCTCACCGCGGGCCACGAGGCTGCGGCAGCGCAGGCCGCGCTGGACGGTCGGCCGGCTGAGGCGACGGCTGGCTACGTCGAGGCGTTCCAGGGTTGGCGCGACCTCGGGCTCGACTTCGAGGCGGCGGTGTGCGGGATCGGCATGGTCCTCATGGTCGGCGAGAGCAGTCCGAAGGCCAGCGCGGCAGCGAACTGGGCTTTGCAGACGTTGGAGCGTCTCGGCGCCAAGCCCCTGCTCAAGACGCTGGCCGATGCCCGTTCCGGGGAGCGGGCCGGCTGACGGTCCCATCCAGGTCCTCATACCAACGCTCGTCGAAGTGATCACCTCGTCGACCGGGCGGCGGACGGCGGCCGGGTCGAGGCGCCGGCGCCGGGACCAGCTCGCGGACCTCGTCCTCGACGGTCGTGATCGCGTTCACGGAGAGGGCCCGCTGTCCCCCGGCGGGATGAGGGGACGGGGCCGCACGCGGCAAGCCGTCCGGGCGGGAGGGTAGCCGGGACGGTGCGACTCCCCCAACCGCCACCGGCGGGACCTGTGGAGCACCGGGCCCAGTGGACAGGGCGAGCTCCTGCTCACGGCGCCGGGACGAACCTCTGCCGCTGCTCGCCCAGGCCGTCGACACCGAGCGTCACGACATCGCCCGCCGCCAGGTACGTCGGGGGCCGCAGGCCGAGACCGACTCCGGCCGGCGTCCCGGTGTTCACCAGGTCGCCGGGCTCGAGGACCATGAACCGGCTCAGGTAGCGCACGATCTCGAGCACCCCGAAGACCATGTCCGCTGTGCTGCCGGTCTGCCGGCGCTCACCGTTGACGTCGAGCCACAGCCGGAGGGTCTGCGGGTCGGCGATCTCGTCGGGGGTGACCAGCCACGGGCCGAGCGGGTTGAACGTCTCGCACGACTTGCCCTTGTCCCACTGGCCGCCCCGCTCGAGCTGGAAGTGCCGTTCGGACACGTCGTGCGACACGCAGTAGCCCGCGACCACTGCGGCCGCCTCCTCGACCGAGTCGAGGTAGCGCGCCGGCCGGCCGATCACGACTCCCAGCTCGACCTCCCAGTCGGTCTTCTCGCTGCCGCGCGGGATGTGCACGTCGTCAGTGGGTCCGACGACGGTGGCCGGGTCCTTCATGAACACGACCGGCTCGGCCGGCACCGGCTGTCCCGACTCGCGCGCGTGGTCGGAGTAGTTGAGGCCGATGCAGACGACCTTGCCCGGACGCGGCACCGGCGGGCCGATCCGTGTCCCGGCCGCGACCTCGGGCAGGTCGGCGCCCTCAGCCACCAGCCGGCCGGCCAGCCGGGCCGGTCCGTCACCGGACAGGAAGGCACCGTCGAGCTCGTCGACCCAGCCCGACACGTCCAGGACCCGGCCGTCGAGCAGAACGGCTGGCCGCTCGGCACGCGGCGGACCCACCCGCAGCAGCCTCACGCCGGTGCCACCACCGCGAGCGCGTCGATCTCGACGAGCAGTCCCGGCGGCAGGCCGACGTACACCGTCGTACGAGCCGGGTAGGGGACGGTGAACGCGTCGGCGTAGGCCTCGTTCATCTCGGCGAACTGCGACGGGTCGGTGAGGAACACCCGCATGCTCACGACGTCGGCAAGCGACGAGCCCGAGGCCGCCAGCGCCGCGGCGATGTTGTCCAGCGCCTGCCGGGTCTGCGGCCCGACGCCCTCGACGACCTGCCCGTCGGGTCGGATGCCGGCCTGGCCGGCGGCCGCGACGACGGTGCCGATGCGGACACTCTGGCTGTAGGGCCCGGCGGGCGGCGGCGCGGCCTCGGTGCGGCCTTCGGCACGGCTCATGGTCGGTCCCTTCGTGGTGACGGCGTGGCTATGCTCACCGCGCGCTGATCGCGCGGGAGAGGAGCTCGGTCGTGTCGGACGGTTCCTGGCTGGACTGGCGCACCAAGGGGCTGCCGCCGGGCGCCGCTCTCGGCGTCGAGGACCTCGCGGGGACCGGCTGGAACGTGCTGGCCGGCGACACCGGCACGCCGGTGGCTGTCGTCCGCGAGGCGGCCCTGACCCGCAACCTCGAGGTCATGCGCGGCTTCTGCGCCGAGCACGACGTGTCGCTCGCGCCGCACGCGAAGACGCACATGTCCCCCGAGCTGGTGGCCCGCCAGCTCGCGGCCGGCGCCTGGGCATTGACGGCCGCGGTGCCCCGCCAGGTCGAGGTGCTCCTGCACCTCGGCGTCCGCCGGGTGCTGGTCGCCAACGAGGTGACCGACCCGGGAGCGCTCGCCTGGCTGGCCGGCCGGCTGCGCGCCGACGACGGGCTCGAGGTGCTCTGGTACGTCGACTCCCTCGAGGGGGTGCGTCTGGCGCAGGCCGCGATGCGACAGTCCGGTGGCAGCAGCGTGGCGCGGCTGCTGCTCGAGGTCGGCCACGCCGACGGGCGCACCGGCACCAGGGACGCGGCCACCGTGATGACCGTGGCGCGAGCGGTGCAGGACGCCGATCGGCTCGCCCTGGTGGGCGTGGCCGGCTACGAGGGCACCATCGGCCACGACCGCTCGGCCGCGACGCTCGCCCGGGTCACGGCCTACCTGGCGGAGCTGCGCGACACCTTCGCCGCGGTGGATGACGCGGGGCTGCTCGCGCCGGGCGAGCGGGTGGTGACCGCGGGCGGCAGCGTCTTCTTCGACCAGGTGACCGAGGCGCTCGCGCCGCTCCGGTCCCGCGGCGCGCGGGTGGTGCTGCGCAGCGGCTGCTACCTGACCCACGACGACGGCTTCTACGAGGACGTGTCGCCCGACGTCGAGCCGGGCTGGCAGCGCGACGAGTTCACCGCGGCTATCGAGGTGTGGGGTCGCGTGCTCTCGCGACCGGAGCCCGCGCTGGCGCTGGTCAACCTCGGCCGCCGCGACGTGTCCTTCGACCTCGGGCTGCCGGTGCCCCTCTGGGCCTCCCGGGACGGTGACCTGCGCGCCGCCACCGGCATGACGGTGACCGCGCTGGGCGACCAGCACGCCTGGCTGTCCGTGCCCGCCGACGACCCGCTGGCCGTCGGCGACCTGGTCGGCGTGGGCGTCTCGCACCCCTGCACGACCTTCGACAAGTGGTCGCTGCTGCTGCTGGTCGACGACGACCGCACCGTCGTGGGCGGCCTGCGCACGATCTTCTGACACCCCTCACCCCGCCCAGGAGCCGGCCCGGCGACCGCGGACACCGGGCTCGTGCACGAACAGCGAACCCGCCAGCGGCTGCGCCGCGCGGGCCGACGGTGACAGGCCGTCCCACGCGGTGGTGACGACGAGGACGTCGAGGGCCGGTCCCCCGAAGGCGACCGAGGTCACCCGGTCGACCGGCAGCAGCAGCTCGCGGTCCAGCCGCCCGGCCGGGTCGTACCGGCGGACCCGGGCGCCGTCCCAGACGGCGACCCAGAGGAAGCCCTCGGCGTCCACGGTCAGCCCGTCCGGCACCGCCCCCGGCAGGTCCAGGGACACCAGCGGGGACCGGCCCCGCACCGAGCGGTCGTCGGGGTCGAGGTCGAGCAGGTCGATCCGGCCGGTCGGGCTGTCGACGTAGTACATCTGCGAGCCGTCCGGCGACCAGTCGAGCCCGTTGGAGACGCTGACACCGTCCAGTGCCAGGCGCATCACGCCGTCCGGGCCGAGGCACCACAGGCCCGCGCCCCCGGCGCGGTCGTCGGTGGCCAGGGTGCCGACCCAGAAGCCGCCCCACGGGTCGCACCCACCGTCGTTGGTACGGGTGCCCGGCTGCAGCCCGGGGAGCGGCGCGAGGTCGCTGCACCGGCCCCAGCCGGGCTCGACCCCGGCCACCCCCGCGCTGCGGGCCACGAGGTGTCCGCCGGAGGCGCGCAGCGCCACGCAGCCGACCGGACCGGTGTCGGTCAGCACGACGCGGTCCTCGCCGGTCGCGAGATCGGTGGCGTGCACCGCGCCGGCCGGGATGTCCACCCAGAGCAGCCGCCCGTCACGGTCGTCCCACAGCGGTCCCTCGCACAGCTGCCCGGCGGTGCGCAGCAGCAGGTCGCCCTCGTCGAGGACGACCGTGGACGTCACCGCAGCGCCTCGGGCAGCAGCGGGCGGTGCACCTCGAGCATCTCCTCGACGAGTACGGCGATCGCGTCCAGCGGCAGTGCCGCCGCGGTGGCCGGGTCCAGCATGGCGGCCTGGTGCACGTGGTCGCGCCGGCCGTCGAGGACGGCACGCACCACGAGCTCGGAGACGTTGAGGAAGGACCGGTTCAGCGCGGCGAGCTGTGGCGGCAGAGCACCGACACGGGTGGGGTGCACCCCGGTGCGGTCGACGAGGCACGGCACCTCCACGCAGGCGCCGTCGACCAGGTTCTCGATCAGCGCGTCGTTGCGGACGTTACCGGCCACCAGCTGGGCCGGCCCGCCCTCCAGCGCCTCGATCACCGTCGTGGCGAGCTCCTGGCCAGGGTCGACGGTGACGTCCTCACCCGCGTCCAGCCGCCGGCGTACGTCGTCATACTCGTCCAGCCCCTCCTGGGACCACTCCAGGTAGGCGCCGACCGGGATCGCGTGGCGGGCCACCGCGTCGTCGTGCGGCAGGAACCACGGCACGTACTCCGCCCCGTGCTCGCTGGACTCGGTCGGCACGTAGCCGATCCGGCGGAAGATCTCGAACTTCACCTTCTGCTGCAGGCCGGGGCTCCCGGCCACCAGCTCGCGCAGCCGCGGGTAGAGGTCGACGCCACGGTGTGACATGTGCAGCACGAACGCCTGGTGGTTCACGCCGGCCGTGGTGAAGGCGATCTCCGGCTCGGGGATCCCGAGCAGGTCGGCCAGCAGCACCTGCGTGTCGCGGACCGAGTGGCAGACGCCGAGGATCTTCACGTCGGGGTAGGCCTCGGTGACCGCCCACGGCACCATGGTCATCGGGTTCGTGTAGTTGAGCAGCCAGGCGTCCGGGCAGCGGCGACGGATCTCCGCAGCGAAACCGAGCACGACAGGGATGGTGCGCAGGCCGCGAAAGATGCCCCCGATCCCGAGGGTGTCGCCGATCGTCTGACGCACCCCGTGCCGGTGTGGGACCTCGAAGTCCAGCCGGGTGGCCGCGAACCCGCCCACGTTCACCTGGTTGACCACGTAGTCGGCGCCCTCCAGCGCCTCCCCCAGGCCGGCGGCAGCGACGACGGTGGCAGCGGAGCCCATGGCCCCGGCCGCGGCCCGCGCCAGGCGCACCGACGTGTCGAGCCGACCGGCGTCGGTGTCGTGCAGCACCAGTCGCAGGTCACCGAGCACGGCCGAGCCGAGCAGGTCGGCGACCAGGCTCCGGCCGAACTCGACGCTGCCCGACCCGAGGACGGTGACCGTGGGCATGACCGCTACATCGCCGCCGTCTGGCCGCCGTCGACGACCAGGCAGGCACCGTGCACGAACGCCGAGTCGGCCGAGGCGAGGAAGGCGTACGCCGCCGCGACCTCCTCAGCGGTGCCCGCCCGGCCGAGCGGGATGGAGCCGCGCGCATAGTCGGCGGCGAAGGACGGGTCACCCATGGAGACCATGATCTCGCGGTTGAGAGGAGTGTCGATGTAGCCCGGGCAGAGGGCGTTGACCCGTACGCCGTACCCGCCCAGCTCAACGGCCATCGTGCGCGTCAGCTGGACGACTCCGCCCTTGGATGCGTTGTAGTGCGCGTAGTCGGCCTCGGCGCCGAGGCCGTTGGTGGACGCCATGTTGACCACGACGCCGCCTCCCTGCTCGGTCATGTGCCGCGCGACGGCCTGCCCGACCAGGAACATGCCGCGCAGGTTCACCTCGAGCATGCGGTCCCAGCTCTCCACGGTGATGTCGAGGAACGGCTCCCGCCAGGACACGCCGGCGTTGTTGGCGAGCACGTCGATCCGGCCCAACGACGCGACCGCATCGGCGACGAGTCGGGCAACGTCGTCCACGCGGCTGACGTCACACACCGTGCTTCCGGCCAGCCCCGGCGTCTCGGCGACCGCCTCGGCCACGACCTCCGGCTCGTGCCCGCACAGGTGCACCCGCGCACCCTCGTCGAGGAACCGCCGCACGGCCGCCAGCCCGATCCCCCGGCTGCCGCCCGTGACGAGCACGCCGGCGTCGTCGAGCCCCCTCACGGCCGGATCACTGCCCGGACGATCTGCGAGCGCCCCTCGGCGAGCTCCATGAAGACCCGCTGCGAGTCCGCCAACGGCACAGAGGTGGCCCAGCCCAGGTCGCAGTCCGCCGAGAGCTCGACGGCGCGCACGAACTCGTCGGGCGTGTAGGCGAAGGACCCGGCCACCGTGCGCTCGCCGCGGACCACCTCGTTCCCGTCCAGCTCCACCACCGCCTGAGCGAGTCCGATCCACACCGCGGTCCCCCCGGGACGCAGTCTCGCGATCGACGCCGCCCTGGTCGCCTGCACCCCGACGGCGTCCACGACCACGTCCTGCTCGGCCAGCAGCTCGGCCCCGACCTCGTCGGCGCCAAGCCGCTCGGCGATGGCGAGCCGACCGGGCGACGGGTCCACCACGGCGACCCGGGCGGCGCCGGCCAGCCGTGCGACCACCAGGGTCAGCAGCCCCAACGCGCCTGCGCCGACGACGCCCACGCGGCTGCCTCGCACGTCGCCCGCCAGCCCCACGGCGTGCACCGCGTTGGCCAGCGGCTCGATCATCGCCGCTGCGTCCCAGCCGACGGACCCGGGCAGCTCGTGGCAGGCGGACTCCGGGACGGCCACCCGCTCGGCGAAGCCGCCGGGACGGTGCACCCCCAGCAGCCCGCGCTCACGGCAGACCTGGGGCAGCTCCCGCTCGCACAGGTCGCAGCGGCCGCAGCTCAGCAACGGGTTCACCACCACCCGGCGTCCGTCCGGCAGGGTCCCCGCGACCTCGTGACCCATCACCAGCGGGGGCCGGCGCATGCCGAGGCTGCGGAACCCGTGCAGCTCGCTGCCGCAGATGCCCGCCGCCCGGACCTGCAGCACGACCTCACCGTCACCCGCCACCGGTTCGTCGAGGTCGCGCAGCTCGACCTCGCCCGGGGCCGTGAACACCAGGGCACGCACCGGACCGCCTCCTGTCGCCAGGCCCGTCGTGGCGGGCCTCCGGGGCCGGACGCTACTAGCAATCCGCTGGATGGACTAGCGTTCCGTCCGACGGAATGGGGTGAGCGATTCGGTGGACGCACCGGTGGAGAGCATCGACCGGGCCCTCCGGGTCATCGGCCTGCTGGCGCAGCGTGGCGAGGGCTGGTCACTGGACGAGCTGGCCGTCGCGAGCGGGCTGCCGAAGAGCACGCTGCACCGGGTGCTCGGCTCGCTGCGGCACCGGGGGTTCGCCTCCCAGCCGGAGCCCAGCGGCGTGTACCTGCTGGGGCCAGCGGCCCTGGAGTCGGCCTTCGGCTTCTACGAGCGCCTGGACGTGCGCGCGCTCGCGGGTCCCTTGATGGGCGCGCTGGCGGCACGGTACGGAGAGACCGTGCACCTCGCGGTGCTGGCCGGGGCCGACGTCGTCTACGTCGACAAGCACGAGGGCACCCATCCGGTGCGGATGAGCTCGACCATCGGCGGCCGGAACCCGGCGTACTGCACCGGAGTCGGGAAGGCCCTGCTGTCGGCGCTGCTGCCCGACGACGCCGCCGTGCACGAGTGGGTGCAACGGCACGGGCCGTTGGCCGCCCGCACTCCGGCCACGGTGACCTCGGCCGACGTCCTGGCCCGGCGCCTCGCCCAGGCCCGCTCCCGTGGCTACGCCGTCGACCTGGGGGAGAACGAGGCCGGGGTGCACTGCGTCGCCGTGCCGCTGGTGCTGGCCGGCCGGGCCCCGGTAGGCGCCGTGAGCGTCACCGCGCCGGCCTCGCGGCTGCCACGGTCACGCATGGCGGCGCTGGGTACCGAGGTCCGCGACCTCACCGCCTCCCTGGTAGCCGGGGCGTAGCTCAGTCCGGCTCCACCGAGGCGTCGCTCACCACGGTGACCGTGACGCCGGCCTCGCGCAGCAGTGCGACCTGGGCCGGGTCGGCAGTCGCGTCCGTCACGATCTCGTCGACCCGGTCGAGCCCGACGACGTGGGCAAGCAGGATGTGGCCCAGGCGAGCGCCGTCGGCGAGCACGACCGTCCGGGCCGCCCGGGCGGACATCGCCCGCAGCGTCCGCGCCTCGACCTCGTCGTCGGTCATGACGCCCCCGTCGACCGTGACTGCGCCGGCCTCGAGGAACGCGACCGCGATGCTCAGGTCGCGCAGCACCTCCTCGGCCCACGGCCCGGCCAGGCCGTAGGACTTCGGCCGGGCAACTCCCCCGGTGACCACCACCTTGAGGCGGGGCCGCATCGTCAGGTCCGCCGCGATGTCCAGGGCGTTGGTCACCACCGTCAGCCGGTCCCGGTCACCGAGCTCGCGGGCCAGCACCGGTGTCAGCACCCCGGACGCCAGCGCCACCACCTGCGCTCCCCCGGGGACCCGCTCGGCGGCCACCCGGGCGACCGCGCGCTTGCGGTCCCGACCCTCGTCCCGGCTCCTGGCCGGCACCGGGAACGCCACTCCGGAGGTGGTGGCGCCGCCGTGGGTGCGGGCCAGCAGCCGCTCCTCCTCGAGCAGCGCCAGGTCACGCCGCAGCGTCGCCGCGGACACGTTGAGCCGCCCCGCGAGCTCCGTCACGTCGATGCTGCCCTCGGCGTCCAGGGCGGTCAGGATCGCGCTGAGCCGATCGGTCCTGCGCACCGCACCTCCTCGCCCCGGTCGTACCGGACGGGCGCCGGCCGTGAGGCCCCGGCCGGGGCCACGGTAGCCGGGCACGAGGCCGACCGAGGACCTTTTCGAGCATAGATGAACATTCTCAGTGCTTGTTCTTGCGCGCGGCGTGCGGACATGGTGCGATGCGCCCATGACGGCGATCACCTTCCTCGGCGCGGGCAGCGTGGAGTTCACCCGGGACCTGCTCGCGGACCTGCTGGGCTTCGAGGAGCTCACCGGCTGCGAGGTCCGGCTGCACGACATCGACCCCGACCGGCTCGCGACCGCCGAGGGCATCGCCGCGCAGGTCGCCCGCCAGGTGGGCGGCTCGTTGAAGGTCAGCACGCACGCCGACCGCCGCGAGTCCCTCGACGGCGCCGACTTCGCCATCAACATGATCCAGGTCGGCGGCCTGGCCGCCACCCGCACCGACTTCGCCGTCCCGAACCGGCACGGCGTGCGCCAGACCATCGCCGACACCCTCGGCATCGGCGGCGTCTTCCGCGCCCTGCGCACGTTCCCGGTGCTGGACGGCATCGCCGCCGACATGCTGGCCGTCTGCCCGGACGCCTGGCTGCTGAACTACACCAACCCGATGAGCATGAACATCACCTACCTGAGCCGGGTGGCTCCGGCACTCAAGGTGGTCGGGCTCTGCCACTCCGTGCACTGGACGGTCGTCGGGCTCGGCGAGGTGATCGGGGTGCCCCTCGAGGAGATGAGCTGGTTCTCGGCCGGCGTGAACCACCAGGCGTGGCTGCTGCGGTGGGAGCGCGACGGCCGGAGCCTGTACCCGGTGCTGGACGAGCGCATCGCCGCCGACCCCGAGCTCCGGCGCCGGGTGCGGGTCGACATGTACCGGCGGTTCGGCTACTACCCGACCGAGACCAGCGAGCACTCCAGCGAGTACGTCCCGTGGTACCTCCGCCACGACGCGGAGGTGGAGCGGCTCAGGCTGGAGCCGGACGTCTACGTCGGCATCAGCGAGGGGAACGTCGCGACCTACGAGGATACCCGGCGGCTGCTGGCCGCCGGGGAGCCGCTGGCCCTGGAGCAGACCGCGACCGAGTACGCACCGCAGGTGGTGCACAGCATGGTGACCGGGCTCCCCCGGCGGATCCAGGGCAACGTCGCCAACACCGGGCTGATCACCAACCTGCCGGCCGGCCTCGGGGTCGAGGTCCCCTGCCTGGTCGACGAGATGGGTGTGCACCCGGTGCACGTGGGGGCGCTGCCACCACAGTGCGCAGCCCTCAACCGGAACTTCCTCAACGTGGTCGACCTGACCGCTGCGGCAGCCGTCGACGGCGACCCGCGGCTGGTGCGGCACGCAGCGATGCTCGACCCCAACACAGCGGCGACGCTCGGCCTCGACGACATCTGGGACCTGTGCGACGAGCTGGTCGCGGCGCACGGCGACCTGCTGCCGCCCTCCTTGCGGGTGAGCGTTCGTGCCTGACCCGCACTGCGCGCAGCACGCTGGCGTCGCGGCCCGCTGCGGGTCCCGGTCAGAGGCCGAGGACCCGGCGCGCGTTCCCCGCGTAGAGGGCGGGCAAAAGCGCTGCGGGGATCTCGGCCGCGGTGATGTCCCAGCGGCCCATCGGCGGCCGCTCCTCCTCCGGCGCGTACGGGAAGCTCTCGTCCGCGGTCTCCAGGAACCGCACGTACGACCGGTAGACGTCGACGTCCAGCGGATAGCCGTCGGTGCCGAACAGCACCTGCTCGGGGTGCCTCTCGACCAGCCGCCGGAATGCCCTGGGCTGGCGGCCCAGCTCGGGCAGCCGGCCGCCGATGTCCACGTGCAGCTGGGGGTAGGCGCCGAGCATCCGGTCGACCCAGCGCAGGTCCTCGGCGTAGCAGCCGACGTGAGCCCCGACGAACGTGGTCCCCGGGTGCTCCGCGACCGCCGCCTCCAGCGCGTCCATGAGCCGCTGGAAGCTCGGCAGGCCGGGCCGGCCGAACCACCAGTCCGGGCACTCGGCAAGCTCCTCGAGCCGCTCGTTGTGGCGGTCCAGCGGCGCGAAGAAGGCCACCGGGTCGGCGGTGTGGATCAGGACCGGGAGCCCGTGCTCGCCGGCCGCGTCGAGCACAGCCGCCACCTGGGGGGCGTCCGGCAGCACCAGCGACCCCCGGTCGTCGCGGAACTCCAGGCCGAGGTCCTTCCACACCTTGAGCCCGCGGGCGCCGGCGCCCGCCGAGTCGGCGACGCTGCGCACGAGCTGCTCGACGCCGCGCGCTCCGCCCGGGTCGGCGAGCAGCCGCCAGTCGACGTGGGCGAACGTCACGAACCGGCCCTCGTGTGCTCTGTCGTAGCGGTCGAGGTTGGCGCGCAGCTCGTCGCCCCAGCGGCCGTCGAGGTTCACCACCGTGGCCACGTCGCAGGCATCCATGACTGCCAGCACCTCACCGACGTCCGGCGTCATCCAGGTCCCGTCCCGCGTCAGCCAACGACCGAGATGGTTGTGCACGTCGACGCACGGGACGGCCGGCCGATCCACCACCGTGAGGTCGGCGCGCACCTGCGACACCGGTGCCCAGTCGCGCAGCGAGAGCGAGCTCGGGTCGACCACGTCAGTCCTCCCAGCGGTCCGGAACGCCGACACCCTACGCACCGACATGCGGCCCTTTCCGGCCCGGAACTCGAGGAGACGCCATGACCCGTCCGAGCCGTCCACGTACCCACCGTCGCGTTCCGGTTGCCGCAGCTGCCGTTGCGCTCGCCATGCTCGCCGCCGGTTGCGGCGGGAGCAGCGGCGGCGGTACGGGAGCGACCAAGGTCGACCCGTCTGCGAAGGTGACCCTCACCTGGTGGACCGGTCAGTCCCAGGCCGCCGAGAAGGTGCTCGAAGGTCTTGCCGCGGAGTTCCACCAGGCGCACCCGAACGTGACCGTCAAGGCCTCGTCCGGCGCGTCGACCACCGACGACCTGCTGCAGAAGCTGTCCGCCACCTTTGCCAGCGGCACCTACCCCGACATCTCCTACGCCTATGGCAGCTGGGCCGGGAAGCTGGGGAAGTCCGGCAAGACGCTCGACCTCACCGACGAGGTCGCCGACCCCGCCGTGGGCTGGGACGAGCTCCCGCCCGCGGCCCGCACGACCGCCACCCCGGCCGGAGTGGTCATCGGCTACCCCGCACTGGTCGACAACCTGGCGCTTGTCTTCAACACGGACCTGTTCGACGCGGCCGGCCTCGAGTACCCGAGCGCCGACTGGACCTGGGAGGACTTCCGGTCCGCCGCCAAGGCGATCTCCGACCCGGGCAAGAAGATCTACGGCACGGCCTGGTCCGTCAGTGGCGGCGAGGACACGACGTGGCACCTCTGGCCCCTGTTGTGGCAGGGCGGCGGCGAGATCCTGACCAAGGACGAGAAGAAGACCGCCTTCGACTCCCCGGCCGGCGTGCAGGGTCTCGAGCTGCTCCGCCAGATGGCGGTGGAGGACCAGAGCATGTACCTCGACCAGACCGACGAGAAGTACGGCCCGCTGTTCGCCGCCGGCCGGGTCGGCATGATCGTCACCGGTCCCTGGCAGCTCTACGACCTCGTGCAGGCCAAGACGCCGTACGGCGTACAGGTGCTGCCCGGAACGAACGGCGACCACCAGACGGTGTCGGGCCCGGACATCTGGGCCGCGTTCGACCACAAGGACGCCAACCGGGCGCACTGGACCGCGGAGCTCCTGGCGTGGCTGAGCCAGCCCGAGCAGGACGCGCGGTGGAACATGGCTCTCGGGAACCTGCCCCTCCGTGCGTCCGAGCAGTCGATGCCGGAGTACGCGACGTTCATCGCCACCTACCCGGGCGTCGACGTGATGGTGGCCAACCTGGCGAATGCCACGCACGCCCGTCCCACCATCGCCAGCTACCCCGAGATCTCCCGCTACGTCGGGGAGGCGGTCGCCAAGACCCTGCAGGGCCGGGGCTCGTCGGCAGACGCGCTGGCCACCGCGGCAGAGAAGGCGGACCAGGCGATGTCGTTCCAGTGACCCAGGGGACGACTACCCGCGCAGGCCCGGGCGACGCCGGACTGATTGAGCGCGCGCGCCGGGGGGCAGCCCAGCGCCGGCTGTTCCCGTCGCACCCGACCAACCAGCGGCGGCGGGTGCGGGTGCGACGGTCCCTCACCGGGTGGGGGTTCGCCGGCCCGGCGACCCTGGTGGTCGTCGGGCTGTCCGTCTTCCCGGCTCTGTGGGCCCTGGTCATCTCCCGGCAGAACTGGGACGGCATCACCCCCGCGACGGCCGCGGGCTGGTCCAACTACCGCCGGATGGCCACGGACTCCTCGCTGCGCGAGGCGGTCAGCCACACGGTGCTCTTCACCGCGGTGTTCGTGCCCGCGTCGGTGCTGCTGGGGATCTTCCTCGCCACCGCCCTCAACAAGCCGATCCGCCTGGTGGCCTTCTACCGCACGGCGATCTTCATCCCGTTCGTCGCATCGGCCGCCGCGACGGGGATCCTCGCCAACTTCGTGTTCAACCCGCAGTTCGGCCTGGCCAACAACGCGCTACGGGTGGCCCACCTCCCGCAGCAGCAGTTCCTCGAGAGCGGCACCCAGGCATTGTGGGTGCTCTGCCTCATCGCGCTCTGGGGTGAGGTCGGCTTCACCGTCGTGATCTACCTCGCAGCCCTGCAGGACATCCCCGCAGAGCTCACCGAAGCGGCTGTCGTCGACGGTGCGAACGCGTGGCAGGTGTTCCGGAACGTCACGCTGCCGCAGCTGGGACCTGTGACCGTGTTCACCGCCGTGTGGCAGACGATCACCGCCCTGCAGCTGTTCGACCTGGTGTTCACCACGACCAAAGGAGGCCCGGTCGGCGCGACCCAGACGATCGTCTACTACGTCTACTACCAAGCCTTTCAGCTCAGCCACTACGGCTACGGCTCGGCGGTGGCGTACGTCCTGTTCGCCGTCACGATGCTCATCACGCTCGGGATGGTCGGCTACGCCCGGAGCCGCAAGATGGAGGCCTTCTGATGGCGACCACGTCGGACGTCGCGCTGCGCCCGGACCGCCAGCGACCTCGAACCGGCTTCTGGCGCTGGCTGCCCTTCAGCCCGTGGCACCTGGTGCTGATGCCGACGGCGTTGCTGTTCCTGCTGCCGCTGGTCCAGATGCTCTCCGCGAGCCTGATGTCCGACGCCGACATCAACCGGTTCCCGCCGAGGTTCCTGCCGCACTCGCTGCACGTGCAGGGCTACGTCTCGCTGTTCACGGAGGCGCCAGCGGGGCGCTGGCTGCTGAACTCCACGATCGTCGTCACGATCGGCGTCCTCGCGCACCTCGTCCTGTGCTCGCTGGCGGGGTACGGGTTCGCGCGGCTGCGGTTTGCCGGGCGTTCGGTCGGCTTCTTCCTCATCGTGGCCACCATCATGATCCCGACGCAGCTGCTGATGATCCCGACCTACGTGCTGTTCTCGAGGCTCGGTCTGGTCGACACGCTCGCAGCGGCCTTCGTCCCGTGGCTCGCGTCGGCCTTCGGCATCTTCCTCATGCGGCAGTTCTTCCTGTCCCTGCCGGCCGAGCTCGAGGACGCCGGGCGGATCGACGGCTGCTCCACCCTCCGGGTCTTCTGGTACATCGTCCTGCCACTGGCCAAGCCCGCCCTCGCGACCCTGACCATCTTCACGCTGCTCGGGTCCTGGAACGACCTGATCTGGCCGCTGATCGCGATCAGCGACGAGAAGTGGTACACGATCCAGCTCGGGCTGGCGAACTTCCAGGGCGTCCGGCGGACCCAGTGGTCGCTGTTGATGAGCGGCAACGTGGTGGCCACGATGCCGCTCATTCTGGCGTTCCTGCTGGCTCAGCGGCAGTTTGTCGCGACGATGACGTTCTCCGGCATCAAGGGCTGACAGAGCGGGTGGTCACCGCCGTGCCCTGTGGACAGAGCGCGGGGTGCACGCGGCCGTCCCGGCCAGGATGGACCGATGCGCATCGTGCTCACGGTCGTCGACCCGGTGGGGACGGCGAGCCCTGTGGACGTCGAGGTGGCGGCACCACCCGGGACCCCGGTGGCCGAGGTGCGCGACCGGCTGCTCGGGGCGGTCGGGCGGCAGGGCGGTCGGCTCTTCACCCGCGAGGGAGTGCTCCCGGACGACGCCCGCCTCGGTGAGCCGCCGCTGCTCGACGGGGCCGTGCTCACCGTCGACCGTGCCGAGCCGCGCGACCCGCGAGGGCTGCTCGAGCTGCACGTGGTCGCCGGCCCCGACAGCGGTTCGGTGCACCGCCTCGCACCTGGCGAGCACGGCATCGGTCGCGCCGTCGAGGCCACGGTGCGCATCGACGACCCCGACGTGTCGAGGCTGCACGCCGTGCTGCGGGTCGCGGTCGACGGGTCGGGGGGCACCGCGGTGCACGATCTCGGGTCGACCAACGGCACGACCGTCGACGGCGAGCCGGTCACCCGTGCCGGCCGGCCGTTGCGCCCGGGCCAGGTGCTGCGCGTCGGCGACACGCGGCTCACGCTCGTGCTGCCCGAGCTGGTCCCCGTCTCCTGCCGCCCCGACGGCGCCGGCCACCTCGAGGTCAACCGCCCGCCCCGGCACCGGGCCCCGGTCACCCCCTTGCGCACCGCTCGGCCCACCGAGCCGGCCGCACGGGAGCGTGGCCGGTTCCCACTCGTCGCGATCCTCGTGCCGCTGGTTGCCGGCGTCGCGCTGGTGGCGATCACGCGCTCCCCCGCCTACCTCCTCTTCGTGCTGCTCTCCCCGCTCATGGCACTGGGCACGTTCGTCTCCGACCGCAGCGGCGGGAAGCGGTCGGCCAGGGCGATGCGCGAGGCGTATGCCGCCGAGTGCAGCCGGGTCGACGAGGCCGTGGCCCGGGCCGTCGCCGACGAGGGCCTCCAGCGGCACCGTGCGCACCCGGGGCCGGCGGCGCTGCTGCTCACTGCGGCCGGCCCGCGGCCACGACTGTGGGAGCGCCGGCATACCGACGACGACGCCCTCGAGCTGCGGCTCGGCCTCGGCACGGTGCCGTCGCGGGTGGAGCTGCGCGACCCGACCGCCCCGGGCGGCGGTGACGACGTGCAGCACCCCGAGCTGACCGCAGCCCCGGTCACGGTCCGGCTCGCCGACGCCGGTGTCCTGGGCCTGGCCGGTGCCAGGCAGCGGGTGCTGCCGCTCGCGCGCTCGGTGGTCGCACAGCTGGCCGGCTGGCACAGCCCGCGCCACCTGTCCGTCGTCGTCCTTGCCGTCGAGCCGTCGCCCGACTGGGAGTGGACCCGCTGGCTGCCGCACCTGCGACCGGGCGAGGCCGCACCGCTCCTCGTCGGCTGCGACGCCGCCCGGTTGCGGACCCGGGTCGACGAGCTGGTGGCACTGCTCGAGGCACGGCAGGAGAGCACCGCCGCTGGCGTCGGGCGCACCTGGTGCGGGCCCACCACGGTGGTCGTGCTCGACGGCGCCGGCGCCCTGCGGCGGCAGCCCGGCGTGGCCCGGCTGCTCGACGAGGGCCCGGCCGTCGGGATCCGGCTGCTCTGCGTCGAGCGTGATCTGGTCTCCCTGCCCGTCGAGTGCAGCGCCACGGCCGAGGTCACCGGTGCCGTCGGCACCCGGCTCCGGGTGGTGACCCCCGGCGGTACGGCGTACGACGACGTCGTGGCCGACGGCGTCAGCGACCGCTGGGCCCACCGCTTCGCCCGGTCGCTGGCAGCCCTGCGCGACGCCACCCCCGACGACCAGGAGTCCACGCTGCCCGGCACGGCGCGGCTCCTCGACCTGCTGCCCTTCGACGCGACCGACCCGGCGGCTCTCGAGACCGCCTGGCGGGTGAGCCCGCGTGACACCCGGGTGGTTCTCGGCGTCGGCACCGACGGCGAGCACTTCGTCGTCGACCTCGCGACCGACGGGCCGCACGCACTGGTGGCCGGCACCACCGGCTCCGGCAAGTCCGAGCTGCTGCAGACCCTGGTCGCCGGGCTCGCCGTCGCCAACCGGCCCGACGAGATGTCCTTCGTGCTGGTCGACTACAAGGGCGGCGCGGCCTTCAAGGACTGCGCCCGGCTCCCGCACACCGTCGGCACCGTCACTGACCTCGACGGCCACCTCACCGAGCGCGCCCTGCTCTCGCTGGGCGCCGAGCTCCGCCGGCGCGAGACGCTGCTGCGGGCTTCGGGCTGCAAGGACCTCGACGACTACCTCGCGCAGGCACCGGCGGGAGCTCCCCCGATGCCGCGCCTGGTCCTTGTCGTCGACGAGTTCGCCACCCTGGCAGAGGAGCTGCCCGACTTCGTCGGCGGCCTGGTCGGCATCGCGCAGCGTGGCCGGTCGCTCGGCGTCCACCTCGTGCTCGCCACCCAGCGGCCGGGCGGCGTGGTGAGCGCCGACATCCGGGCCAACACCAGCCTCCGGATCGCGCTGCGCGTCACCGACTCCGCCGAGTCCTCCGACGTCGTCGACGTGCGCGACGCCGCGGACATCAGCCGGGGTCACCCCGGGCGGGCCGTGCTGCGGGTGGGTGCCGGCGTGGTCCGCGGGCTGCAGTCGGCCCGAGTGGGCGGCCACGGCGAGGCCGCCGTCCCCGTCCACGTCCGGCCGGTGCCGTGGGAGCGAGCCGGAGACCCGGCCGGCACGGTCGCCGGGGCCACCCCGGCCGGCCCCACCGACCTGGCCCGGCTGGTCGACGCCGCCCGTGTCGCCGCCGAGCTGCTGGGTGCCGACCCGGTCGCCAGCCCGTGGCTCCCGCCGCTCCCCCCGGTCGTCACGGTCGACGCCCTGGCCGGGCTGACGGGGCGGGTGCCCGAGGGCGGCCTGTCCGGTGTCACCGTCGGCGTGCTCGACCTGCCCTCCGAGCAGCGCCGGGCGCCGGTCACCTTCGACCTGGAGGGCGGCGACCACCTGCTCGTCGCCGGCAGTGCGCGCAGCGGTCGCTCGACCCTGCTGCGCACCCTCGCGGCGGCCCTGGCCGACCGGTGCGACGTCACCGACCTGCACCTGTTCGCGCTCGACGGCGGCGGCGGTGCGCTCGCGCCCCTGACAGCGCTCCCGCACACCGGCGCCGTGGTGGCCCGCGAGGAGACCGCCCGGGGCGACCGGCTGCTGAGCCGGCTGGCCGGCGAGCTCGACCGCCGGCAGCGGCTGCTGTCGGCGGCCGGGCTCGGCTCGCACGAGGAGCAGCGCCACGGCGCCGAGCCCCGGGACCGGTTGCCGTGGCTGGTGCTCCTCGCCGACGGCTGGGAAGGACTCCTCACCGCCTACGACGCCGTCGACCACGGCCGTCCGCTCGAGACCCTCCTCCGGCTGGTCCGGGAGGGGGCTGCCGCCGGCATCCGGGTCGTGCTCACCGGTGATCGCGCCGTGCTCAGCGGGCGCGCCGGCTCGGCCTTCCGCGACCGGCTGGTGCTGCGCCTCGCCGACAGCGCCGACTACGGGCTGGCCGGTATCTCGCCGCGACTGGTGCCCGCGGCCATGCCCCCCGGCCGGGCTCTGGTCGGCGCCGACGCCCGGGAGGCGCAGCTGGCGGTGCTCGACCCCGAGACGTCCGGGGCCGGGCAGGTGCGCGCCCTCGAGGCGGTCGGCGCCGCGGCCCGTTCCCGGCCACCGGTCCCGTACCGGCACGCCGGGCTGCTGCCGATGCGGGTCGAACCGCTGCCGGCGAGTGTGGCCCTCGCCGACGTCGAGGCCGCCGCGAAGGCGGCCGCACCGGGGCCGTCGTGGGCCCTGGTCGGGGTGGGCGGCGACGACCTCGACCCGCTCGGCGTCGACCTCGCACTCGAGGGGCCGGCGTTCGTGGTCGCCGGCCCGGCCGGCAGCGGCCGGTCGAGCACGCTGGCGACGATGGCCCGGTGGCTGCTGGGGCAGGGACGTGAGGTGGTCGTCGTCGCGCACCGCCGGTCGCCCCTGCGCGGCCTCGCGGGCACTCCCCGGGTGCTCGCGGTCCTGGGCCCGGACGACGCCCTCGAGCTCGACCGGCTGATGCTGGACCGCCGCGACCTGGTCGTGCTGGCCGACGACGCGGAGACGCTGCATGACACCCCGGTCGAGCGGCCACTGGCCGGGATCCTCAAGGCCGACGCCGTGAGCGGCGCGATGCTGCTGATGGCCGGGTCCACCGCCGACATGGCCGGCCAGTTCCGCGGCCTCACGGTCGAGGCCCGGCGGGGGCGCACCGGTCTGCTGCTCGGTGCGGTCGGCCCGGCCGACGGCGACCTGCTCGGCGTCCGCGTCCCGCGGAGCGAGGGCGGCGTCGCCGGGCGGGGCACGCTCGTCGTCCGCGGGCGCACCGCACCGGTGCAGGTGGCGCACTCCCCGCTCTGAGGAGCCCTAAGGTGCGGGCGTGCCGGTCCCACAGCGGGTGATGTCCCGCAACGCCGCCTTCCAGCAGTGGCAGGTGCTGCTCACCAACCGGGCCAAGCGAACCCGCGCCGGCGAGCTGCTCGTGCAGGGCGTGCGCCCGATCACCGTCGCGGTCGAGCACGGCTGGTCGGTGCGCGCCCTGCTGCACGACGGGCGCGACCGGCGGTCGTCGTGGGCGACCGACCTGCTGGCGTCGGTCGACGCACCGCAGGTACAGGTGGCGCCGGAGCTGATGGCCGAGCTCGGCGACAAGGACGAGCCGCCCGAGCTGCTCGCCGTCGTCGCGCAGCCGCCGGACGACCTCGACCGGGTGCCGTTGGACGGCGGCGCGCTGGTCACCGTCCTCGACCGGCCGAGCAGCCCCGGCAACGTCGGCACCCTGCTGCGCACCGCCGACGCCTTCGGCGGCACCGGCGTCGTCGTGGTCGGGCACGCCGCCGACCCGTACGACCCTCGGTGCGTGCGAGCCAGCACCGGGTCGGTCTTCACGGTCCCCGTCGTGCGGGTGCCCTCGCACCGCACCGTGCTCGACCGGGTCGACGCGATCCACCCGCGGCCGCTGGTCGTCGGTACCGACGAGGCCGGCGACGTCGACGTCCGTGACGTCGACCTCACGGGGCCACTCCTGCTCGTGATCGGCAACGAGACGTCGGGGCTCAGCGCCGGCTGGCGCGAGAGCTGCGACGTGCTGGCCCGGATCCCGATGGCGGGGCGCGCGAGCTCGCTCAACATGGCCACCGCCGGCGCGCTGGTCCTCTACGAGGCGATGCGCCAGCGGCTTCGCTGACGCGGCACGGTTGGATGCCGCCATGACCGCTGAAGCGACCGTGCGCCCCGCGACCCCCGGCGACGTCCCCGAGCTGGTGGCGATGATCCGCGAGCTCGCGGAGTACGAGCGGGCGCTGCACGAGGTCGACGCGACCGAGCAGCACCTGCACGCGACGCTGTTCGCGACGGAGCCGGCCGTCTACGGGCACGTGCTCGAGGTCGGCGGCGAGATCGGCGGGATGGCCATCTGGTTCCTCAACTACTCGACCTGGCTCGGCACGCACAACCTGTACCTCGAGGACCTGTACGTCCGGCCGCAGCACCGCGGCTCCGGGGCCGGGCGGCTGATGCTGCAGACGCTGGCCGGGATCTGCGTCGAGCGGGGGTACCAGCGCCTGGAGTGGTGGGTGCTGGACTGGAACCCGGCGCGCGGGTTCTACGACGCCCTCGGCGCCGAGGCGCTCACCGAGTGGATCCCCTACCGGGTGTCCGGTGACGCTCTGGCCAGGCTCGGGCAGCCGCGGTGAGGAGGGAGCGAGGGACGAGCGGACGACGAACGCGGCAGTGGGGACGTCCGCGGTGAGGAAGGAGCGAGGGACGAGCGGACGACGAACGCGGCAGCAGCGGCGGACACGGTGAGCCGGGGCGTGGCTCGCGTGCTTTCATGGACCCTCGGGGAGCCGGTCCGGCTTCCCCTCGTCGGACGCGCCCAACGGAGGACAGCAGCGTGAGCGAAGGACTCGTCGCGGGTGAGAAGCCCGGCAACCTGTCGACGGGCGCCGACGGCGAGATCGCGGACGCCGTCGAGATCCGGCTGCCGGCCGACTCGGCGTACCTCTCGGTGCTGCGCACGGCGACCGCGGGCCTGGCGGCCCGCCTCGACTTCACCCTCGACGAGATCGAGGACCTGCGCATCGCCGTCGACGAGGCCTGCGCGATGCTCCTGCCGCACGCCGTCGAGATGGCCCAGCTCGTCTGCACCTTCGAGCTGGGGCCGGAGACGCTCGACGTGACCGTCACGATCCCCACGACCCGGGGTCAGCTGCCGGAGCGCGACACGTTCTCGTGGACCGTGCTCACCGCGCTGGCCGGCGAGGTCGACACCGGCCTCGACGACGAGCGCCAGGTCTGGATCCGCCTGCGCAAGCGCCGCGGCTCGGCGGGCGCATGAGCCGCTCGACAGAGACGAGCGCGCCGGGAACCACCGAGGGCGAGGTGCCGGAGGCCCGGCAGCACGAGGGTGCCGCCCCCGACGCCCCGGACGCCGTCGAGGTCAGCGAGCCCACCGAGGCCACCGAGCCGGTCGAGGCCGCCGACGCCGGCGAGCCCGCCGTCCCGGCACGCACCTCGCGGCTCTCGGTCGACCGCGAGCGCACCCGCGAGCTGTTCCACCAGCTGCAGGGCGCACCCGAGGGTGACCCGCGCCGCACCGAGGCCCGCGACTCACTCGTCGAGCAGCACCTGCCGCTGGTCGAGCACCTGGCCCGGCGGTTCCGCAACCGCGGCGAGCCCTACGACGACCTCGTGCAGGTCGCCACCATCGGGCTGATCAAGTCCGTCGACCGGTTCGACCTGGAGCGTGGCGTCGAGTTCTCGACGTACGCCACCCCGACCATCGTCGGCGAGATCAAGCGGCACTTCCGCGACAAGGGCTGGGCCGTGCGGGTCCCCCGCCGGCTGCAGGAGCTGCGGCTCTCGCTCGCCGCGGCGACCAGCGAGCTGTCGCAGCGCAACGGCCGGGCACCGACGGTGCACGAGCTCGCCAACCACCTCAAGATCAGCGACGAGGAGGTGCTGGAGGGCATGGAGTCCGCGAACGCCTACAGCACCTTGTCGCTGGACGCCGGCGACTCCGGGAGCGGCGACGAGCCGATGCCCGTGTCGGAGACGCTCGGCGTCGAGGACGAGGGCCTCGAGGGCGTGGAGTACCGCGAGTCGCTCAAGCCGATGCTCGAGCAGCTGCCCCCCCGCGAGAAGAAGATCCTCATGCTGCGGTTCTTCAAGAACATGACGCAGTCGGAGATCGCCAACGAGATCGGCATCTCCCAGATGCACGTGTCGCGCCTGCTCGCCCGCACCCTGGCCCAGCTCCGCGAGGGCCTGCTCGTCGACGAGTGACCCCGCCGTGACCCGTCAGTCCTCGTCGAGGTCTGCCGCGGTCGACGGCAGGAACAGCAGGACCAGCACCGTCAGCCCGAGCAGCAGCAGCGGCAGCCCGACGTACCACCGGCCGCCCTGGAGCAGCCCGACGGCGACCGGCAGCACCAGCAGGTTCGTCACCAGCGCCGGCGACCGCGCCCACCGCCGGCCGGCGCCCAGCCCCCGGGCGACCAGCCCCAGGCCCGCCGCGGCGACCAGCGCGAGGCCGGCGCTGACCAGCGCGCGCAGCGCGTCGTCCTCGGTCGCGATGACCACCTCGACCACGTAGAACACGGCCGCGGCGAGCAGTCCGAGCGCCTCGAGCCCGACCAGGGCAGCGCACGACGCGAGGGCGGTCGGCAACCGGCGAGGCACGGTCCGGGACCCTACCTGCCGGTACCCTCGGCCCATGAGGGCGCTGCTGGTGGTCAATCCCGCGGCGACCACGACGTCGGCCCGGACCCGCGAGGTGCTCGCCAGCGCGCTCGAGGCCGAGCTCAAGCTCGAGGTGGCGCACACCCAGAGCCGGGGGCACGCCACCGACCTGGCTGCCGAGGCGCGCCGCGACGGCCTGGACCTCGTCGTCGTCCTGGGCGGCGACGGCACCGTCAACGAGGTCGTGAACGGGCTGCTCGCCGAGGGACCGCACCCGGACGTGCCGGCCATGGCCGTGGTGCCCGGCGGCGGCACCAACGTCTTCCACCGCGCCCTCGGGCTGCCGCGCGACCCGGTCGAGGCGACCGGAGCCGTCCTCGACGCGCTCCGCGAGCAGCGTCGGCGCAGCATCGGGCTCGGCATGGCCGGCGAGCGGTGGTTCACGTTCAACGCCGGCATGGGCTGGGACGCCGAGGTCGTGGCGCGGGTGGACCGGCGGCGCCTGGCCCGCTCGACCAGCCGCCACACCCGGCCCGGCGACTACGTGCGGGCGGCGCTCGAGCAGTTCTTCCTGCACACCGACCGGCAGCATCCGGCGCTCACGCTGCAGGTCGGGGACCGCGAGCCGCTCGAGGGGCTGCACCTCGCGATCGTCGCCAACACCGCACCGTGGACCTTCCTCGGCGACCGGCCGCTGGCGACGTCGCCGGAGGCGTCCTTCGACAGCGACCTCGACCTCTACGCCCTGACCAGGCTCCGCACCATCGGGACCCTCGCCGAGGTGCGCCGCCTGATGCACGGCACCTCGACCCCGGACCGACGCGGGCCGCGGACCCTGGTGCACCGCGAGCACGACCTGCCGGGCCTCACCCTGCGGGCCTCCCGGCCGGTGGCCGCGCAGGTCGACGGCGAGGCGCTCGGCGAGCTCGACCAGCTCGCGTTCCGCTCGGTGCCGGACGCCCTGAACGTGGTGGTCTGACCCGGTCCGCCGCTCTTCGTCGCACCCCGTCGCTTCGGGGCACGTGCGACAAGCGTCACACGCTTGTGACGAAGCCGACACGTGACGGACCAAAAAGGATGCATGAGGACCTTGCTACTGCCGTGCGCGTTTGCCAGGGTTGAGATCACGTGTTTGGCCGTCCCCCACCACGGGGACAGTCGCGCGAACGATCCCACGGGCGGAGACAGGACCGGAAAGGTCCTTGACTGCTACGGGACCGCTCGTGAACAGTTTCACAAGCATCGGTCCCCCTCCGACGCCGACCTAGTTGAGGAGTCACCCGCATGGACTGGCGCCACCGGGCAGCCTGCCGGGACGAAGACCCCGAGCTCTTCTTCCCCATCGGCAACACCGGACCGGCCCTCCTGCAGATCGAGGAGGCGCGGGCCGTCTGCCGCCGCTGCGAGGTCGTGGACGACTGCCTGCAGTGGGCTCTGGACTCCGGGCAGGACGCCGGGGTCTGGGGTGCCATGAGCGAGGACGAGCGCCGCGCCCTGAAGCGCCGCACCGCCCGCAACCGGGCCCGCACCGCCTAGCAGCACCCAGGACGACCCGACGAGGCCCCGCCGAGCAGTCGGCGCGGCCTCGTCGCACGTCCGGCCGTCGCCGGTGTCACCCCGGCAGCGGGAGCTCCACGTCGACCCGGGTGCCCGGGTCCGCCGGACCCATCGACAACCTGCCGCCCAGCTCGCCCTCCACCAGGGTCCGGACGATCTGCAGCCCGAGCCCGCCGGCGGCCGGGTCGAACCCGACCGGCAGCCCGGCACCGTCGTCGGCGACGCTGACGGCCAGCACGCTCCCGCCGCCGGTGGCCGCCGGCAACCGGCGGACGCCGACGAGCACCGAGCCGCCCCGCTGCCGCAGACCGTGGCCGACGGCGTTCTGCACGAGCTCTACCAGGACGAGCGCGAGCGGGGTGGCGACCTCGGGCGCCAGCAGCCCGAAGCTGCCCTCGCGGCGGACCTCCACCGGGCCGGCCGCGGACACCTCGCCGGTGAGGGCCACGACCCGGTCGGCCACCTCGTCGAAGTCGACGATGTCCGATCGCTCCTGGGAGAGCGTCTCGTGCACCACCGCGATCGAGCCGATCCGCCGCTCCGCCTCCCGCAGCGCGTCGCGGGCAGCCGTCTCCCCCGCCGGCAGTCGGCGGGCCTGCAGCCGGAGCAGCGCCGCCACGGTCTGCAGGTTGTTCTTCACCCGGTGGTGGATCTCCCGGATCGTCGCGTCCTTGCCGACCAGCTCGCGCTCCCGCCGGCGCACCTCGGTGACGTCGCGGCAGAGCACGAGGGCGGCGGTGCGCACGCCGTCGGGCGTCAACGGGATGACCCGCAGCCGCACGGTGGTGCCGCCGGCCTCGACCTCCGCCTCGCGGTGCGCCCAGCCGCTCACCATCATCGACATCGCCTCGTCGACCGGCGCGGTCTGGCGGGACAGCCGCGACGTCGCCTCACCGAGGTGGGTGCCGACCAGGTCGGGGGTCAGCCCGAGCCGCCGGTAGGCCGAGACGGCGTTGGGGCTGGCGAAGGTGACGACGCCGCGCTCGTCGAGCCGGAGCAACCCGTCGCCGACTCGTGGCGCGAGCAGCACCTGGTGGTCGACCCCCTGCACCGGGAAGCGGCCCTGGGAGATCATCACCGCCAGGTCGTCGGCGGTGCGCAGGTAGGTCAGCTCGAGCCGGCTGGGGGTGCGGGCCGCGGCCAGGTTGGTGTGCCGGCTGACCACGGCGATCACCCGTCCGGCACGGACCACCGGGAGGGTCTCCTCCCGGACCGGCACGTCGCCGGGCCAGTCCGGGTCGCGCTCACGGCAGATCCGCTGCTCGTCGTAGGCCCGGTCGAGCTGGGGACGCCGCCCGCGCGGGACCTCGGTACCGACGAGGTCGTCGGGGTGGGCCGTGGGGCCGGTCGACGGCCGCACGTGCGCGGAGGCGACGAACCCGCTCGGGCGCTGGGGGTCACCGGCCAGCGGCAGCCAGAGGACCAGGTCGGCGAAGGACAGGTCAGACACCAGCTGCCAGTCGGCGAGCAACAGGTGCAGCCAGTCGAGGTCCGCGGTGCCCAGGTCGGTGCGGGTGCGCACGAGGTCGGAGAGCGAGGGCACGCGGACGAGCGTACGAGGCCGCCCGCCCCCGCGGTCGGACGCAGCCGACGGGGCGACCGGCCCCGTCCGTAGAGTCGTGCGCCGTGACGACTCCCTCGCCCCCGACGGGTCGCACGGCCGACCTGGTCGCGCGCGACCTGCGCGCGCTCTGGCACCCGTTCACCCAGCACAGCAGCTGGCCCGGCGACGAGCCGATCGTCGTCGACCGGGCGGTGGGCATGTACTTCTGGGACACCGACGGCACCCGCTACCTCGACGGCGTCTCGTCCCTGTGGGTCACGGTGCACGGCCACGCGGTGCCGGAGATCGACGCCGCAGTGCGCACGCAGCTGGCCCGCCTCGACCACGCGACGTTCCTCGGCCTCACCCACGAGCCCGGCATCGAGCTCGCGGAGAAGCTTGTGGCGACCGCCCCCGAGGGGCTGACCCGCGTCTTCTACGCCGGCGACGGCTCGTCGGCGGTCGAGGCCGCGATCAAGATGGCCTTCCAGTCCCAGGCCCAGCGCGGCCGCACCCGGCCGACGTACCTGCACGTCGCCGAGGGGTACCACGGCGACACGCTGGGCGCGGTCAGCGTCGGCGGGATCGAGCTGTTCCACTCGACGTACCGGCCGATCCTGCTCGACACCCGTGCCGTCTCCTCGCCGGGCGTGCTGGCGGCGGGCCAGACCCGCGCCGACCGCGCCGCCGAGGTGCTCGCCGAGATGCGGGAGGCGCTGGTCGGCGCCGGCGGCGACGTGTGCGCCGTCGTGATCGAGCCGCTGGTGCAGGCGGCCGGTGGGATGCTCACCCACGACGTGTCCTTCGTCCGCGGGGTGCGCGAGCTGTGCGACGAGTTCGGCGCGCTGATGGTCGTCGACGAGGTCGCCACCGGGATCGGGCGCACCGGTCGGATGTGGGCGGTCGAGCACGCCGGTGTGACCCCCGACCTGATGACCTGCGGCAAGGGCCTGACCGGCGGCTACCTGCCGCTCTCGGCGGTCCTCGCCCGAGAAGAGGTCTACGAGGCCTTCCTCGGGGCGGCCGCGGACGCGCGCACCTTCTTCCACGGCCACTCCTACACCGCCAACCCGCTCTGCTGCGCGGCGGCCATCGCCAACCTCGACCTGATGGCCGAGCACGGCACCGTGGCGCACGCCGCCCGCGTGGGCGAGCGGATCGGCGACCTCACCAAGGGCCTCGAGACCTACGACGGCGTGCGCGAGGTCCGGCGCATCGGCACCATGACGGGCATCGAGGTGGCGGCCGTCGGCGAGCGCACCGGCTTCGCGGTGTGTCAGGCGGCACGACGTCGCGGTGTCTGGGTCCGTCCGCTCGGTGACGTCGTGGTGCTGATGCCCCCTCTCGCGATCGGTGACGACGATCTCGAGACACTGGTCGGCGTCGTCGACGAGAGCGTGCGAGAGGTCGTGCAGTGAGCGAGCTTGATCCCCAGCTGTCCGCGCTGGTCGACGACCTGCGCTCCCCGGACCCGCTGGTCCGGGACACCGGGGCGTTCTCGTCGCTCGCCGCGCTGGCGGGTGACGGCGGGCTCGACGACCACCTCGTCGAGCTCGGCGACCGGGCGCTGGCCCTGCTCCAGGACGGCGAGGTGCAGGCGCGCTCGTTCGGCGCCCTGCTGCTCGCGGTCGTCGCCGACCGCGACAACCTCACCGGCCGCGCCTCCGACGACGCCGTCCGGCGCTGGGTCGACGACCTCTCCACCTGGTACGCCGACGAGCCCGAGACGCAGGGGTTCGATCCCGACCTCGGGTGGCTGCACGCCGTCGCGCACGGCGCGGATGCAGTCGGCGAGCTGGGGGCGTCGCCGCGGCTCGGCCGCGACGACCTGGTGGCGCTGCTGCAGCTCCTCGTGCGGCGGGCCACCGCGCCGACCGCGACGTACTGGCTGCAGAACGAGGACGACCGGGTCGCCGTGGCCGTGATGGCGCTGCTGCGGCGCGACCTGCTCACCGGCGACGACGTCCGGTCCGCCGTGGACGCGCTGGCCGCGGCCTGGCGCTCGTCGGAGGGACCCGTGACGGCGGAGGCGGACAACGCGGTCCGGCTGGCCCGGACCCTGCACCTGCAGCTGGTGCTCGGGGTGCGGCCCGCGCCCGACGCCGACGTCGCGCACCCGGCAGTCCGGCTCGAGGCGCTGCACGCCCTCGGGTCGGCTCTGGCCGACGTGCACTGGTTCTACGGCCGGCCGGCGTGACCGACCCGCTCGAACCGCTCCGCCGCGCGGCGGAGCAGCGCGCCGGCGCCGGGATGCGCCGCGAGCTCCGGCCGCGCGCCGCCGGTGACGACCTGCTGGACCTGGCGTCGAACGACTACCTCGGGCTCGCCCGCGATCCGCGCGTCCAGGACGCCGCGGCGGACGCCGCCCGCCGGTGGGGAGCGGGCTCGACCGGCTCGCGGCTCGTCACCGGGTCGACGGCCCTGCACGCCGAGCTCGAGGCGTCGCTCGCGGACTTCGTCGGCGCGGCAGCCGGCCTCGTCTTCTCCTCGGGCTACCTCGCCAACCTCGGCGCGGTCACGGCGCTCGCGGGCGACGGGACGCTGGTCGTGTCCGACGCGCTGGTGCACGCCTCCCTCGTCGACGCCTGCCGGCTGGCGCGGGGCCGGGTCGCGATCGCGCCGCACCGCGACGTCGCAGCCGTGGCCCGGCTGCTCGACGAGCGCTCCGAGCAGCGGGCGGTCGTGGTGACCGATGCGGTCTTCTCCGTCGACGGCGACGTGGCGCCGCTGGCCGAGCTGCACGCGGTGGCACGCGCCCACGGCGCCCTGCTCGTCGTCGACGAGGCGCACGGGCTCGGGGTCGTCGGCCCGGCAGGGCGCGGCGCCGCGGACGAGGCCGGCATCGCGGGGGCGCCGGACGTCGTCCTCACCCTCACGCTGAGCAAGTCCCTCGGAGCGCAGGGCGGCGCGGTGCTCGGCGACCCCGTCGTGGTCGAGCACCTCGTGAACACCGCGCGGGCCTTCATCTTCGACACCGGCCTGGCGCCGGCAGCGGCCGGTGGCGCGCTCGCCGCCCTCGGTGTGCTGCGCGGCGAGCCGGGGCTGGCGGCCGACGTGCGCCGCCGGGCGGGCGAGCTCGCCGCCGCGCTGTCGGTCACGGGCCTGCCCGTCACCTCACCGCGGGGAGCGGTGGTGTCGCTGCTCGTCGGCGACCCGGGAGCGGCGGCCGAGGCCGCGGCCCGGCTGCGGGCCGCCGGTGTCCTGGTCGGGTGCTTCCGCCCGCCCTCGGTCCCCGACGGCGTGTCCCGGCTGCGCTTCACCGCGCGTGCGGACCTCACGGACGCCGACGTCGCCCGTGCCGTGGACGCGACCGTCTCGGTGCTCGCGTCGGTATCTGCCTGAGGTCGGTCAGCCGCGCAGCAGGGTACGGATGGTGCGCAGCGCGACGGACATGGTCGCCAGGTCGTAGCTGTCGAGCGACCCGATCTCGGTGAGCGTGGCCTCGGCGCGCGCGACGCCTTCGGCGTTCTGCTGCTGCCAGGACGTGATCCGCTCGACCGGCTCGTCCTCGGGTGACGTCGAGGTGAGCACGTTCTGCGTGAGCCCGGCCAGCGCGGCGTAGAGGTCGTAGCGCAGTGCCGAGCGGGCCAGGGCGCTCCATCGGTCGTCGCGCGGCAGACCCGTGATGCGGGTCAGCATCCGGTCTGCCTCGATGCGCTCCGAGATGGCGAAGTAGACACCGGCTACCTCGCGGGCCGGCAGCTTCTCGGCGTTCGCGATCTCGACGACGTCCAGCAGCGAGAAGCCGTCGAGCAGGCCCGCCGACCTGCGGGCCAGCTCGGCGGGCACGCCGAAGCCGGTGAACTCCTCGGCGCGCATCAGCAGCCGCTCCCGCTCGGACCCGACGAGCATCTCCGGAAGGACGGGAGCCAGCTCGTCGAGCGCCGACTGGAAGTGCTCCACGTCCTGCGCGACGTCGATGGTCGCGCGACGCTGCTGCACCAGCCACCGGATGCTGCGATCGAGCAGCCGCCGCCCCTCCAGGTAGAGCATCGACTGGATCTCGGTCGGGATGACGTTGTCGAGAGCCTCGATGCTGTCCCAGTAGTCCTCGAGCCGGTAGATCTCGCGCACGACGCTGTAGGCCCGGACCACCTCGATCGGGCTCGCCCCGGTCTCCTCCTGCACGCGGTAGACGCACGTCATGCCGCCGCGGTTGACCAGGTCGTTGGTGACCCAGGTCGTGACGATCTCGCGGCGCAGCGGGTGGCTGTCGAGGCGGTCGCCGAGCTCGGCGACCAGCCGCGACGGGAAGTAGCGGCGCAGCGCCCCGAGGAACCACGCGTCGTCGGGCACGTCCGACTTGAGCACCGTCGCGGTCAGGCTGATCTTGGAGTAGGCCGCCAGCACCGCGAGCTCGGGTGAGGTGAGCCCCAGTCCCGCCGACTCCCGCTTGTCCACGTCTGCGCGCGAGGGCAGGAACTCCAGGTCCCGGTCGAGCTCACCGCGCGACTCCAGCGCGTTGATGAGCCGCCCGTGCACCGAGAGCATCGCGGGCGCCTGGACCCGGGCGTTGCCGAGCAGGACGTTCTGCTCGTAGTTGTCGCGCAGCACCAGCCGGCCGACCTCGTCGGTCATCTCGGCGAGCAGCGGGTTGCGGTGCGCGCTCGTCAGCGCACCCTCGCGCGTCGCCTGGTCCAGCAGGACCTTGATGTTCACCTCGTGGTCGGAGGTGTCGACGCCGGCGCTGTTGTCGATCGCGTCGGTGTTGATGCGACCGCCCGCGAGGGCGAACTCGATCCGGCCGAGCTGGGTGAGTCCGAGGTTGCCGCCCTCGCCGACCACCTTGACCCTGAGGTCCGCGCCGTTGACGCGGATCGCGTCGTTCGCCTTGTCGCCGACGTCGGCGTGCGTCTCGGTGCTCGCCTTGACGTAGGTGCCGATGCCGCCGTTCCACAGCAGGTCGGCCGGCGCCTGGAGGATGGCCTTCATCAGCTCGGCCGGGGTCATCGACGTCGTCCCGGCCGGGAGCCCGAGCCGGGCCCGGACCTCCGGCGACACCGAGATCGACTTGGCGGTGCGCGGGTGCACACCACCGCCGGCCGAGATCAGGGACGAGTCGTAGTCGGCCCACGACGAGCGCGGCAGGTCGAAGAGGCGGCGGCGCTCGGCATAGGACGCAGCTGCGTCGGGATCGGGGTCCAGGAACACGTGCCGGTGGTCGAAGGCCGCCACCAGGCGGGTGTGCTCCGAGAGGAGCATGCCGTTGCCGAAGACGTCGCCCGACATGTCGCCGACGCCGACGACCGTGAAGTCCTCGCGCTGGGTGTCGACCCCGAGGTCGCGGAAGTGGCGCTTGACCGACTCCCAGGCACCGCGCGCGGTGATCCCCATGGCCTTGTGGTCGTAGCCGACCGACCCACCGGAGGCGAAGGCGTCGCCGAGCCAGAAGCCGTAGTCGATCGCCACGCTGTTCGCGATGTCGGAGAACGTCGCGGTGCCCTTGTCGGCGGCGACGACGAGATAGGGGTCGTCGCCGTCGTAGCGGACCACCTGGGCCGGCGGCACGACCTGTCGCTCCCCGTCGACGGTCACCAGGTTGTCGGTGACGTCGAGCAGGCTGCTGATGAACATCCGGTAGCACGCGACGCCCTCGGCCAGGACGGCCTCGCGGTCGCCCGGGTCGGCCGGTGGCCGTTTGACGACGAAGCCGCCCTTGGCGCCGACGGGCACGATCACTGCGTTCTTGACGCTCTGCGCCTTCACCAGCCCGAGCACCTCGGTGCGGAAGTCCTCGCGACGGTCGGACCAGCGCAGGCCACCCCGCGCGACCGGCCCGAACCGCAGGTGGACGCCCTCGACGCGGGGGCTGCACACCCAGATCTCGAACTTCGGCCGCGGTGCCGGCAGGTCGGGCACCTTGTGCGGGTCGAGCTTGAACGCGACGTAGCTCTTGGGCCGGCCGTCGGCACCGGTCTGGTAATAGCTGGTGCGCAGGGTTGCCTGGATCGCTCCGAGCAGGGAGCGCAGGATGCGGTCCTGGTCGAGGCTGGCGACCGCATCGAGGGCACCGGAGATCTCCTCGAGCAGGCCGTCGACGAGCTCTTCCGACCCGGTGCCGCCCGCCGCCAGCCCGGTGGCGTTCCGGTGCGGGTCGAAGCGCGCCTCGAACAGCGCCACGAGCAGCCGCGCCAGGTGGGTGTTGGAGCTGAGGCACTCCTCGATGTAGGTCTGGCTGAACGCGGTGCCGCCCTGCCGCAGGTACTTCGAGTAGGACCTCAGCACCGTCGCCTGGCGCCAGGTCAGGCCGGCCCGCAGCACCAGTGCGTTGAAGCCGTCGCTCTCGCACTCGCCGGACCAGATCGCGGCGAACGCCGTCTGGAAGCGCTGGCGCGAGTCGTCGCTGGTCGGTTCGACCGGCTCGTAGCGCAGGCCGAAGTCGTAGACCCATGCAGGCGACGAGCCGTTCCGCTCGATGTGGTACGGCCGCTCGTCGACGACCTCGACGCCCATCTCCTTCAGCCGCGGCAGGACCTGCGACAGGGACACCGGCTCGCCGACGTGGAAGAGCTTGAGCCGCCGCACGCCGTCGCCGGCGTCGGTGGGCGTGTAGAGCTGGAGATCGATGTCGCCGTCGTTGCCGAGCGCCTCGAGCCGGTGCAGGTCGGCAACGGCGTCGACGGCCGGGAGGTCCTCCTTGTACGCCTCGGGGAAGGCGTCGGCGTAGACGTCGGCCAACCGCACTGCCTTCTCCTGGCCGCAGCTGCTGCGCAGGGCGTCGAGGAAGTCGTCGTCCCAGGTGCGAGTGGCGAGCACCAGCTGCGTCTCGACGTCGGCCGGGTCGACGTCGGGCACGGTGTGGGTGGGGTCGACCCGCACCACGAAGTGCAGCCGGGCGAGCACCGACTCGGACACCAGCGCGGTGTAGTCGATGCTGGTGCCCTCGAACGCCTCGAGCAGGATCGACTCCATCGCCTGCCGGACGTGGGTCGTGTACCGGTCACGGGGGAGGTAGACCATGCATGACATGAAGCGGCCGTAGTCGTCACGGCGGAGGAACAGCCGCAGCTGCCGCCGCTCCTGCAGGTGCAGCACCGCCATCGCGGTGGCCTCGAGGTCGTCCGTGGAGATCTGGAAGAGCTCGTCGCGCGGATACGTCTCGAGGATGGCGAGCAGGTCCTTGCCGGAGTGGCTGTTGGCCGAGAAGCCGCTGCGTGCCAGCACTTCGGCTGCCTTGCGCCGCAGCACCGGGATGTGGTGGATGCTCTCGTTGTAGGCAGCCGACGTGAACAGCCCGAGGAACCGCCGCTCCCCCACCACGTTGCCCTCGGCGTCGAAGGACTTCACGCCGACGTAGTCGAGGTAGGCGGGTCGGTGCACGGTCGAGCGGCTGTTCGCCTTGGTCACCACGCAGAGCGTGCGCTGCCGGGCCAGGGCTGCGACGTCGCGCGGCAGCCGCCCGTAGTCGGAATCCTGCGGCTGGTCCGCGCGCAGGATGCCGAGGCCGCTGCCCGCGACGGCGACCAGCCGGTCACCCTCCCCGTCGTCATCGGGCCGCAGCACGTACTCGCGGTAGCCCAGGAACGTGAAGTGCGCCGCGGCGAGCCAGCGGAGCAGCTCGGTGGTCTCCTCGACCTCACGGCTGTCGATGCCGGCCGGCGGGGAGGTGGCGACGTCGTCGGCGACCTGTTCGGCGCGGGACTGCATCTTGGGCCAGTCCTCGACGGATTCGCGGACGTCGCGCAGTACGCGGTCGAGGGCGGTGGCCAGCTCGTCGCGCGCGCCCGCGTCGGGCTCCCGGTCGATCTCGACGTGCATCCAGGACTCGAGGACGGCATCACCGCCGACCTCCTGCGGGGTCGCGCCGTCGCAGACCTCGAGCAGCCGCCCGGCCACGTCGCGCCGGACCACGAGCTGGGGGTGGATGACGAGGTGGATGGCCAGCCCCTGACGGCTGAGCTCGGCGGTGACGGAGTCGACCAGGAAGGGCATGTCGTCGCACACGACCTCGACGACCGAGTGCGGTGGGAGACCGTGGTCGTCGTCGGTCTCGGGCGTCGACACCCGGACGGTGGCGGTGCCCTGAGGTCGGCTGCCGGCGAGCTCACGGTGCGCGAGCGCGTCGTCGAGCAGATCCTCGGCCGTGCGGGTCACGACGTCCTCGGCGGACACGTGCCGGTAGTAGCGGTGCAGGAACATGCGCAGACCGTCGGGCCGGGCACCGTGCCCACCACGCTCGAGGGCGGCCGCCCGGTCGAGCAGCTCGGCCTTCGCCTGCTGCAGAGCCGCGTGCCTGTCCGTCATGATCGCCGACATCGTCGTCGTCCTCGTCCCGCCCTGTTCCCTGCTCGCTCTGTTCCCTGCTCGCCCGGCTCCCGGTGCCGCGCCCACGACGTCGGGGGCGCGCTGACCAACCTAGCCCCGGCGTCTCGCTCCGTGGACACGCCCCACCGATGTCGCACTCACAGGTGCGAGCGGAGCTCCCAGAGCAGCGGGTAGTAGTGCAGACCCAGCCGGGACCGGAGGTACGGCGACCCCGTCGAGCCGCCCGTGCCCGACTTCGTCCCGATCTGGCGCTCGACCATCAGGACGTGCCGGGCCCGCCACATCGCGGCGTTCGCGTCGTGGTCGAGCAGCCGCTCGGCGAGCTCCCAGACCTCGCCGTAGCGCGGTCGGTTCGCGGCCACGGTGAGCAGCGACGCCGTGAGCTGCTCGTCGTCGTCAGCCGCCAGGCCGACGCCCCGCACGACGTGCAGGAAGGCGTCCCAGAGCGACGGCTCCTCGAGGCGCAGCTCGAGCCGGGCCCGCTCCTGGTCGGTGAGCCCGCGGAACCGGTCCAGGTAGCCGGGGTCCTTGGCGCCGGAGAGGAACTCCAGCTCCCGGAACTGCACGCTCTGGAAGCCGCTCGCCGGGGCCAGGCGGTCCCGGAAGACCAGGAAGTCCTGCGGGGTCATCGTCTCCAGGACGCCCACCTGCCGGATCAGCACGTCCTCGATCGCGACCACCCGGCCGAGCAGGTGGCGGGCCCGCCAGAGGTGGCCGGAGAACATCTCCTCGCGCACGGCGCCCAGCTCGTGGAGGAGCTGCTTGAACCACAGCTCGTAGACCTGGTGGATCGTGATGAACAGCAGCTCGTCGTGGGCCGGCGGGTCGGACTCGAGTCGCTGCTGGTCGAGCAGCTGCGGGACCCGGAGGTAGGAGCCGTAGGTGAGCCTGGCCCCCTCCTCGCCGAAGTGTCGGTCGGCCACCGCGCCGTCGGGTGCGCTGGCTGGCCTGTCCTGCTCCGCGTCGGTCACGGCGCCGAGAGTAGTGCGGGCGGCGACCCATAGGGTCGCCGGTGTGGTGCTGCACGCGGGGGACGTGGTCGACGTCCGGTTCACCAAGTGGGGCGGTGGGCGGCACTGGGAGTTCCCCCTCACGGTGCTCGGGACGGACGAGTACGGCGTCTGGGCGGGCGCCCGGGCGGGGGCGTACCTCTGGCGGCCGACGGCGCAGTTCACCTCCCGGTTCGACTGGGTGACGCTGGTCCCGCACGAGGCTGCCTGGGCGGCGTCGTTCTACGACGCCCCCGACCAGCCGATCGCGGTCTACGTCGACATGACCACGCCGGCGCAGTGGTCTGGTCGCACCGTGTCGTTGGTCGACCTGGACCTCGACGTCATCCTGGGTCGAGACGGCTCGCTGTTCGTCGACGACGAGGACGAGTTCGAGCTGCACCAGGTCGAGCTGGGCTACCCCGCGGACGTGGTCGCGATGGCCCGACGCTCGGCCGACGACGTCTTCGCGGCGATCGCTGAGGGCGTCGAGCCGTTCGCGACCGCGGGCGGCCGCCGGCTCGCGCAGTGGCGATCGGCATGAGTCTCGGCGACGTGCTCCGCGCGGCAGCGGACGGGCGGCCCCCCGAGCCGGACGGCACCGTCGACGTGCTGCCGCAGCACGGCCGAGCGGCGGGGGTGGTGGCGTTCTCGGCGCACTTCGTCGTGTGCGCCGGCGTCGACCACCAGTGGGTGCGCGACCAGCTGCCGCCCGGCGACTACAACGCGCCCCTCGGAGCGCGTTTCCTCGTCGCGCTGGCCGACCGGATCGGCGCGGACATCGGCTCGATAGACGCCGTGCTCGTGGCCCGCGGCACCCGAGCGGCGGCCGCCGACGGGCTCGAGGAGATCAGCGCCCGGGAGCACCCGCGGGTGGTGCGCGCCCTGCGCTACCGGGACGACGTGCGGGTCTGGCGCACCGCCGACGGTGCCGGCCACGTCCTCGTCGGGCGCGGACTGGCCGACCGGTGGGAGACGGCGTTCGAGGTGGAGCCGGCGGCACGGGGCCGTGGTCTCGGCCGTCGCTTGGCGGCCGCGGCGACCGCCCTGGTGCCGGCCGGCGAACACCTGTGGGCGCAGGTGGCGCCGGGCAACGCCGCGTCGCTGCGCGCGGTGCTGGCTGCCGGCTACACGCCGGTGTGCGCCGAGGTGCTGCTTCCGCCGCGCTCCTGACGGAGGTCTACTCCTCGCGTCGGAACCGGTCGCGGACCAGGGCCTGCACGTCGCGGTCCAGGTGGTCGAAGCGCTGGTCGACGGCGTCGAATCGGGCATCGACGGCGGACCGGAACCCGGTGAGCCGAGCGTCGAACGTCGTCTCCAGGCCATGGATGCGGGCATCGAGGCGGTCGCCGACCTGGCGGACCTGCTGGACGACCAGGCTCCCGATGACGCCGAGCAGCACGCCCACCAGGCCCAGCAGCGTCCAGCCTTGCGCGTCGGTCACGGTCACCTCCTCGTCACGACGAGTCTGGCACGGCGGACGCGTCCTGACACGAGCCCGGCGGCTGTCTGTGGACGGTCAGCCCATGTGGGGGTAGGCGTGGTCGGTGGGCGGGGCCAGGGTCTCCTTGATCGAGCGGGTGCTGGTCCAGCGCATGAGGTTCTGCGGGGCACCCGCCTTGTCGTTGGTGCCGCTGGCCCGCGCGCCACCGAACGGCTGCTGACCGACGACGGCGCCCGTGGGCTTGTCGTTGACGTAGAAGTTGCCGGCCGCAAACCGCAGGTACTGCTGCGCATGGGCCACGGCGGCACGGTCCTGGGCGATGATCGATCCGGTGAGGGCGTAGGAGGCCACCGACTCCATCTGCGCCAGCATCGCGTCGTACGCGGAGTCCTCGTAGACGTGCACGCCGAGGATGGGCCCGAAGTACTCGGTCGTGAAGATCTCGTTGTCGGGGTCGCTCGACTCGAGCACGGTCGGCCGGACGAAGTACCCCTCGCTGTCGTCGCACGTGCCGCCGGCCACCACGGTGATCGAGTCGTCGCCCTTGGCCCGCTCGAGCGCGGCCTTGTGCTTGGCGAACGCGCGGTCGTCGATCACGGCGCCCATGAAGTTCGACAGGTCGGTGACGTCGCCCATGGTCAGCGACTCGGTGGTGCTCGCCAGGTCGTCCTTGAGCCGGGACCACAGGCTGCGCGGCACGTAGGCGCGGGAGGCGGCGGAACACTTCTGGCCCTGGTACTCGAACGCGCCGCGGACCATGGCGGTCCGCAGCACGTCGACGTCCGCCGACGGGTGCGCGACGATGAAGTCCTTGCCGCCGGTCTCGCCGACGATCCGCGGGTAGGAGCGGTAGGACGCGATGTTGTCGCCCACCTGCTTCCACAGGCCCTGGAACACGGGTGTCGAACCGGTGAAGTGGATGCCGGCCAGGTCGGGGTCGGCCATGGCGACGTCAGAGACGGTCTTGCCGTGGCCGGTCACCATGTTGATGACGCCCGGCGGCAGCCCGGCCTCCTCGAGCAGCAGCATGAGCAGGTGGGCGGCGTACTGCTGGGTCGGCGCCGGCTTCCACACGACGGTGTTGCCCATCAGGGCCGGGGCGGTCGGCAGGTTGCCGGCGATGGCGGTGAAGTTGAACGGCGTGATCGCGTAGACGAAACCTTCGAGCGGCCGGTGGTCGGTGCGGTTCCACACGCCGGGCGAGGAGATCGGCTGCTCGGCGAGGATTCCGCGCGCGAACTGCACGTTGAAGCGCCAGAAGTCGATGAGCTCGCAGGCCGCGTCGATCTCGGCCTGGATCGCGGTCTTCGACTGGCCGAGCATGGTGGCGGCGTTCAGCGTCGCCCGCCAGGGGCCGGCCAGCAGGTCGGCGGCCTTGAGCAGCACCGCCGCGCGGTCGTCGAACGACATCGCCCGCCAGTCGGGGGCGGCGGCCTTCGCTGCGTCGACCGCGGCGCGGGCGTCCTCGTGGGTGGCGCCGTGCATCGTGCCGAGCACGTGGTGCCGGTTGTGCGGCTGAACGACGTCGATCGGGTCGCCGGCGCCGAACCGGTGCTCGCCGCCGATCGCCATCGTCAGCTCGCGCGGCTCACTGGCCATCCGCTTGAGGGTGCTCTCGAGCTCGGTGCGCTCGGCGCTGCCCGGCGCGTACTGCCGGACCGGCTCGTTGATCGGGGCGGGAACCTGGGTGACGGCGTCCATGCGCGTCATGGTGCCACGGGGCTGACGGACCGACTGAGGTGGCTTCGGACGGTCACTCTCCCGCCGTCGTGGGAGGGGCTCAGGGCGGCTTGGGACGGCGTAGCTGATCACCCGTTGCCCGCAGTCGGCCCGCTGACGCACCGTCGTGGCTCGGCGCAGTTCGGCTTGGGACGGGCGGAGGCACTCGGTGGTGCAGCGCCGCGACCCGTTTCCCGCCGTCTCCGCACAGTGACTGCAGCGTCGATCCACAGGCCAGAATCCCTTGCACAGCAACGGTTTCCGGGGTTCCCCTGGTGCGTGATCCCTGGTAGGATTCGAACATGCGTTCGATCGGGTCAGGTGGGGTGCCGCTCGCAGTCACGACTGCGCGCACCCTGCTCGCCGACGCCCTCAGCGAGGGTGTCGAGCACCTCGGCCACGATGACACCACCCGCCTGGTCGGCGAGCTCACGGCCCTGTCGGCGCAGGTCGACGCGCTGATCCTGGCGCTGGTCGGGAAGGTCGACGCCGACGGCACCCACACCTACGACGGCTGCCTCACGACCGGTGCGTGGGTGCGGGCCACCGCCCGGCAGACCCCCGGCGACGCCGAGCGCACCGTCCGGACTGCCCGGACCTTGCGCTCCGGGGTGCTCCCCAACACGACGGCGGCACTCGCTGCCGGCGCGATCTCCGGCCGGCACGCCGCCGTCATCGCCGACGCCGTGAAGGACGCCCCCGCCGGGGCGGTCGAGCTGATCGAGCCCGAAGCGGTCGCCCTGGCCGCAGACGGCGACGTGCGCGCCACCGCGAACCTGATGCGCGCCTTCACCCACGCCCTGGACCCTGACGCCGCGGATGAGAGGGCGCTGCGCCGCTACGAGCGGGCCGGGATCACGATCTCCCCGCTGCTCGACGGCGGGTTCACCACCTCCGGGACCATGGACGAGACCACGGGCGCCGCCATCAAGGCAGCCATCGACGCGGCCAGCCCACTGGTCACTGGCGACACCCGGACCGCGGCCCGCCGCCGCCTCGACGGGCTGCACGCCATCTGCCGACACTGGCTCGACACCTCGGAGCCGGAGCCGGACCTCACCTCTCGACGGACCTCGAAGTCCCGGGCGCAGCTGGTCGTCACCGTCGACCACGACGGGCTTGCCGGCCGGCGTTCGCCCGGCGGCACCCTGACCTGGGCCGGGCCCGTCGCCGCATCAACCGCGCAGCGGCTCGGCTGCGACTCGATGGCGACGTTTGTCGCCCTGGACAAGAACGGCGAGGTGGTCGAGGCCGGCACCCAGCGGCGGTTCTTCACGATCCCCCAGCGACGGGCCATGGTCGCCCGCGACGGCGACACCTGCTGCGCACCGTTCTGCGACCGGCCCGCCGCCTGGTCCGACGGCCACCACCTCGTCGCCGTCGCAGACGGCGGACCCAGCACCGTCGCCAACGGCGCCCTGCCCTGCGAGGGCCACCACGTCCAGCTGCACGAAGGCCACTGGACCCTCCACCGCCTCCCCGACGGCCGCTACCTCCTGCGCCACCCCCGCACCGGCAAGACCCTCGGACCAGAACCACCCCGCCCCGGCCACAACCGACCACCCCCACCGGCCCTCGAGTAGCCACTGGTGACCCACACCAGGCCGCCCGTTGGGCGGCTACCTGCTCCGGTGACGACTGGGCCCGCGCTTTCGGTCGACCCGCATCGCGAACCGGTACGTCAACGTCTGCCCGAGCAACACCGCAACGACCAGGAGTCCGACGGCGACGCAGCTGAGCGCCAGCTGGCCAGGCTGCGTCTTGTCGAGCTCGACATGGTCACCGGCCCGCCAGGCGTACCCGACGAGGAAGAGAACGGCGACCCCGACGTTCACTGCCGAATGTGCCAGCGCGACCCGCCACGGCGGGGTCCCGCGCGGAATCTGCAGCAGGTCGACCACACCGAACACGGCCGCGATCCCTGCCCCGATCAAGCCGACACCGATCAGCCACCAGGCACCGTCGACGAGCCACGGCAGCTCTCCGGGCCGGGTCCACGTGAGGATGTCGAAGATCAGCGACGACACGAACGCCCCGATCGGGAGCGGTGCCACGAACGGATGGAACGGGTGTCCCTGCGGGCCGCCCACCGCGGACAACCTCATACATTCCGTCCTAGCCCGGCGCGACCCGAGCGGCAAGCACCAGAATGCGTCAGCTCACCGTCAGGTCGGCGACGAGCCGCTCGAGAACGGTTCCGGCGTCGGGCATCTGCTCGATCTCGGTCCTCAGCCGTTGCGCCGCCTCACGGAACGCCGGGTCGTGCAGGAGATCACCGACCGCGCCGGCGACAGCGTCAGCGGTCACCTCCTCTGGCGCGAGCGTCAGAGCCGCCCTGGTCGGCATCAGGGCCGCGGCGTTGAAAGGCTGGTCCGTGCCCTGCGGAACGCACAGCTGCGGCAGTCCGTGACAGAGGGCGCCGAGCATCGTGCCGGCGCCGGCGTGGGAGATGACGGCGGTGCAGTGCTGCAGCACGTCGGCCTGCGCCAGGAACGGAGCGAGCCGGACGGCTGGCGGGAAGGCACCCAGGACGGCCGGGTCGAAGTCCGGACCGGTGGTGCCGACGACGTTGACCGGCCACTGCGTGGTGCCGTCTATCACCGCGCGGAACACGGCCGGCGCCTGGTTCATGACGGTGCCGAGCGTCACGTACACCGTGTCCGGGTACGGCAGAGTCGATACATCGAGCTCCTTCCCGTCGTCGCTGCGCTCGCCCGGCGAGGGCCGTAGCGGTTGCACGTCCGCCCACGGGTTGGCGTCGGGTCCGGACAGGCTCGGCGGGCAGATGTCCAGGTACGACCCGGCCAGCACCGCCGGAACCGGGTCGGGAAGCCCGGCGTCGATGACAGCTTCTCCGATGGCCGTTGCGAATTGGTCGCTCCCCGGCGGCAGCGGGCCGTACCCGTGCGTCACGTGCGGGACGCCGAACACGATGGCCGCCGTCGCCGAGCCGAGCTCCAGCGTGTCGTGCACGACCAGGTCTGGTCGCCACGAGTCGAAGAGCCGCAAGAGGTCCCGGGCGCGGTGCGCTGCGCCGTTGCCGAAGAGGTGCCGGGCGGCGAACACCGGCTGCTCCGCGGGAGGGAGGTCGCTGACCCGTTGGTCACCCGGCAGCTGCTCGTAGCCTTCTGCGAACGTCATCCCGGACGCGTGGGCAGCCAGTCCGAGCCGGACCAGCAAGGGCTCGAGGTCGGCCCCGGACGTCACGAGGACGTCGTGGCCACTGCGCTGGGCAGCCCGGACCAACGGCAGCATGGGCAGCAGGTGCCCGTACCCGGGCCAGCTACCGAAGAGGATCTTCACGGCCGCTCCTCGCGCAGGTTGGGTCGCCGCCATCCTGCTCCTCCGGAGCGCCCTCCGTCAGGGTTCATCCGACCCGACGCTCACGACTCCAGCTCGACGAGGGCGGACAGCTCCTGGACGGCGTACCAGCCGAGCTCGTGGTCCTCGACGGCGTCGACGACGAAGGCGGCGTCCGCGTCGCCGGCGTCGGCAGCGGGCAGCGCAGTGAGCGCCCGCCGGACGTCGTCGACCGCGGAGGGATCGTCGACCAGTGCCGACTCGACGGCCGACCAGGGCACCGGATCGGACAGCCGGACGGCCGCCCGGTCCAGGTCCGGGGCCGGCCGGGCCGCGGGGTCCGGCAGCTCGACGGCGAGCACCACGCGTCGGGCCGGGGCAGCGCGGTCAGGCCCGAGCAGCCGCAGGGCGGCCCGGGCCGCGGCAGCGCTCGCCGCGTACTCGAGCTCCTCGAGGTCGCCCTCGACGTACCACTCGCGCAGCGCGGGCGTGACGGCGTAGCCGGTGCTCGCGTCGAGCGCCCCGGCGGCGAGGGCAGCCCGCAGCCCGGCCAGCGTGGTCGGCACGTAGACGCGCGTCATTGCGGCGTCCGGGCCCGCAGCCGGCCACGGACCCCGCGCCCGCCGGCGCCCTCGAGCGCGTCCGGACGCGGCTCGGCCAGCGCCACGCGGCTGGTGCGGAGGGAGGTCTCGAGGACGCCCAGGCGGCGGGCGGGGTCCATCATGTTGGCGCCCATCGCGGCGAGGTCCTCGGGCCCCGGCGCGAGCACCGTGACCGAGGTCCCGGTCCGCGCGACGGCCTGCGACTCCTGCACGACGTGCCGGGTGACCTGGCGCCGCACCCGGCGCTCGAGCCGCGCGGTCACCTGCCGCGGCCGGTCGGGCACGAAGGACGCCATCGGGGCGAGCACGTAGACCTCGTCCAGCCCCTCGGCGGCGAGCAGGTCGGCGCTCGTCGAGGACAGCGTGCCGCCGTCGACGTAGCGGCGTCCGTCGACGAGCACCGGCGCGTACCAGCCGGGGATGGCGCTGGACGCGGTGACCGCCTCGTCCAGCCGCGCCGGCGGCGCGCCGTCACGACCGAAGGCGACCCGGCGCCCCGAGTCGTAGTCCATCGCGACCACCCAGATCCCCGCGCGCGGTGCCCAGCCGTCGGGGCCGGCGACCGCACGGACCATCGCCCCCACCTCGGCCAGCGTCCCGGTGCCGGGCGGTGCGAGCGCGGCGAGCACCGCGAGCGGCGGCACCTGGCGCGGCCGCACCAGCGAGCGCTTGAGCAGGACCGGCGAGCCGACCCCGAGCCGTGGCCGCGCCGGCACCGAGCCGCCGGTCGACTCGTCGTAGCTCCAGTCGACCGCGATCTCGCGGGACATCGGCATGCCCCGCTGGTGCGAGAGCAGGTCGGCCGCCGACAGCCCGCCGCCGAGCAGCGCGGCCAGCACCGAGCCCGCGGACGTACCGATGATGATGTCGGCATCGTGCGGCTCGAAGCCCTCCAGCTCCGCGAGCGCGTCCAGCGCTCCGATCGTCCAGGCCGCCCCGAGGACGCCACCGGCGCCGAGGACGAGTCCGCGCCGCGGCGTGCGTCTGCTCATCGGAGGCCGTCGCGGCACAGCTTCCGGGGTCCCCGCGACGTCGCGGGTAGCGCGCCCGGACGGAAGGATCCCGTCGGGCGTGAGCGACGTCGTGGGGTGGTCAGCGGACGGTCTCCAGGAGCTCGGCCAGCGCGTCGCCGAGGCACTGCGCCAGCACCTCGACGTCGGGCATCGCGTCGCGGTCGGCGTTGAGGCCGTAGAAGACCCGGCCGTCGTACGACGTGAGGCCGATGCTCAGCGCCTGGCCCTTGGCGAGCGGCACCACGGGGTAGGCCGCGAGCATCCGGGCGTCACCGGCGTACAGCGGCTGCTGCGGGCCGGGCACGTTGGTGACCACCAGGTTGAACCACCGCTTGGACAGCCCGCTCGCCACCCGGGCACCGAGCGAGTGCAGGGTCGGCGGGGCGAAGCCGGCCAGCCCGGCGAGCGCCTCGGCGCCGACCGCTTGGCCGGTCTCCTTGTGGGCCTGCATCCGGTAGGACACCTGGTGCAGCCGCATGACCGGGCTCGGCTCCCCCACCGGCAGGTCGACCAGGTAGCTCGAGACGCGGTTACCCCCTGCGTCGTCGCCCTCGGCCCGGATGCTGACCGGGACGAGCGCCCGCACCGTGGTGGCGCCCCCCACCTTCTCGCCGCGGGTGAGCAACCAGGTCCGCAGGGCGCCGGCCACGGTGGCGAGGACGACGTCGTTGACCGTGGCGCCGTGAGCCTTGCGGATGCGGCGGTGGTCGTCGAGGTCGAGGTCGAGCATGGCGTAGCGGCGTTGTTCGCCGATGACGGCGTTGAGCGGGCTGTCGGGGGCCGACCGCGCGGCCGATGTCGCCGCGGCGAGCAGGCCACCGGCCGCCTCGCGCACCCGCTCGGCGGTGGACGTCAGCTCGGTCAGGCCGCCGCGCAGCGTGTCGACGACGGCGGTGGGACGGCGCACCGTCTCGGCGACCGCCCCGGCGACGAGCTCGACCCAGGACGGCTCGGCGGTCGGCCGCCAGGTGTCCGGCGGTGGCACCCGCGCGTCGGGGCTGGTGTCGAGGATGACCTGACCGATGTCGACCGCGCCGATGCCGTCCACCATCGCGTGGTGGGTCTTGGTGATGAGCGCGAACCGGCCGTCGGCCAGTCCCTCGACGAGGTACATCTCCCACAGCGGGCGGGACCGGTCGAGGGGCCGGCTCTGCACCCGTGCGACGAACTCCGCCAGCTGCGCATCGGTGCCGGGCTTCGGCAGCGCTGACCGGCGGACGTGGTAGGTGACGTCGAAGTTCTCGTCGTCGACCCACACGGGGTTGGCCAGCCGGCCGGGGACCCAGCGGATCCGCTGCCGGTAGCGCGGCACGAACGCGATCCGGGCCGAGATGAGCCGGACCAGGCGATCGAGGTCGAAGCCGCCCGCGGGTGCCTGGAAGACCGCGACAGCGCCGACGTGCATCGGCGTGGTCGGCTCCTCGAAGTAGAGGAACGACACGTCCAGGGGGCTCAGCCGGTCGGGCACCAGGCCATCGTGGCATGCTCGGCGGATGCGCCGACGGATCCTTCCCGTGCTCGCCATCGCCCTCCCGCTGCTGCTCGCGGCGTGCGCCTCGGGCAGCGACGGGTCGTCCACCAGCCCCTCCCCGGGCGCCTCCGACACCTCGAGCAGCCCGTCGGCCTCCGCCTCGGCAGGCATCGCCAGCGGCGAGCCGAACCCCGCCACGCCGGTGACCGTCACGGTCGCGGTCACCGACGGGAAGGTCACCCCGAAGCCGAGGCGCGTCAAGATCCCGTTGGGCAGCGCGGTCGAGCTCCAGGTGACCAGTGACATCGACGACGAGGTGCACGTCCACGGCTTCGACGTCGAGCAGCCGCTGGTGGCCGGGGTGACGACGACGATCCAGCTCCAGGCCGACGAGAAGGGCCTGTACGAGGTCGAGACGCACGAGACCGGGCTCGAGCTGCTGCAGCTCGAGGTCCGCTGACCTCCCCGTGAGCCGAGAGGGCCCAGAGGTATGACGGGAGCGGGGCAGCTGCTGGCGCACGGCGTCGGCAGCCGGGAGGACCTGCCCATCCCGTTCGGCTACGCCCTCGTCGGCGCCGCGGTCGCGCTGGTCGTGTCGTTCCTCGCGCTCGGTCTCCTGTGGAAGGAGCCACGCCTGCGCCCCGGGACCGCGGGCTGGCCGCTGCCGCCGGCCCTGCAGCGGGTGCTCGACGGACGACCCCTGCGGCTCGTGCTGCTCGCGCTCGGCGTGCTCGCCGCCGCGTACGTCGGGCTCGCCGCGGTGCTGGGCCGCGACGACGCGCTCAACCCGACCGCCGGCTCGGTGTACGTGCTGTTCTGGATCGGGGTGCCCCTGCTCTCGGTCGTCCTCGGTCCCGTGCTCCGGCTCGTGAGCCCGGCCCGCGGGCTGCACCGGCTGATCACGCGGGCGATGGGCACCCCGCCGGAGGAGGGGCTGGCGTCCTACCCGCGCCGGCTCGGGTACTGGCCGGCCGCGCTCGTCCTTCTCGCGTTCACCTGGCTGGAGCTGGTCTACCCGGAGAACACCACGCTGCGGACGCTCCGCACCGCCATCGCGGCGTACTTTGCCCTGGACCTGCTCGCCGCGACCTACTGGGGCTCGCGCTGGTTCGGCCGCGGCGACGGCTTCGAGGTGTTCTCCTCCCTCGTCGGGCGGCTGTCGCCGCTCGGGCGCCGGGGCGACGGCAGGCTGGTGCTGCGCGACCCGCTGTCGGGCGTAGCCGGCACCCCCGTCGCGCCGGGGCTGTTCGCGGTCGTGGGCACGCTGCTCGGCTCCACGGCCTACGACTCGTTCTCCAACTCGCCGTGGTGGGTGGTGCACGTCCAGGAGAGCAGCCTCGACCCGCGGCTGCTCGGCACCTTCGGGCTGGTGGGGTCCGTCGTCGTCGTGACCGGGCTGTTCGTGGTGGCGGCGTCCCTGAGCGGACGCAGCGCGGGCCTGCCGCCCGGTCGTGCGGTCGGCGAGTTCGCGCACACGCTGGTACCGATCGTCGTCGGCTACCTCATCGCGCACTACTGGTCGCTGCTGGTGCTCATCGGCCAGCAGACCGTGATCCAGCTGTCCGACCCGCTCGGGAACGGCTCGGACTGGCTCGGCACCGGCGGGCGCGCCATCGACCCGGCGCTCGCCGACCCGTCCTTCGTCGCGCTGCTCCAGGTGGGCGGGGTGGTGCTGGGACACGTGCTGGGCGTGGTGCTCGCGCATGACCGCGCCGTGCAGCTGCTGCCGCGGCGGCACGCGATCGTGGGTCAGCTGCCGATGCTGCTGCTGATGGTCGCCTACACGGTCGGCGGTCTCAGCCTGCTGTTCGCGGCGTGACGTCGTGACGCAGCCGCGCGCGACGCCGACGAAGCCCGACCCGCCCACGCTGGAGCCGGTGACGCCCGACCTCCACCCGGTCGTCGAGAGGCTGTGGCAGCTGTACCGGCACGACCTGTCCGAGTTCCGGGACTCGCACCCCGGCCGGGACGGACTGTTCACGTCCGGACCGCTGCCGGGGTACCTGCTGCGCGACGACCCCGACCGGGAGGCGCTGCTGGTCCGGCACGACGGTGCGCCGGCCGGCTTCGTACTGCTGCGCGGTCTTCATACCCCGCCGGTCACCCTCGGCGAGTTCTTCGTGGTCCGCTCGGTCCGGCGGCGCGGCGTCGGGCACCACGTGGCCACCGCGGTGATGCGCGCCCGGCCCGGCCGGTGGGTGGTCGCCTTCCAGGAGGAGAACCCGAGGGCCGCGCGCTTCTGGCGACGGCTGGCGGCCGACCTGGCCGGAGCCGACTGGCGCGAGGAGCGCCTCCCGGTGCCGGGCAAGCCGTGGCTGCCGCCGGACGTGTGGCTCACCCTCGAGGTCCCGCAGGCCGCAGGCTGACGAGCCCCCGGCGTCGCGACCCCTCAGTCCCGTGAGGTGATCTGGACGACGAGCGTCGGCGGCCGGCTGCTGTCGTCGGTGTAGATGTTGCACACCGCCCGCACGCCGCCCGTCGTCTTGTCGCCGCGGTAGTGCCCGTTGCTCAGGGCCGTCATCGACCAGCCGGCGTCCCGCGCTGCCCGGGCGGCCACGTCAAGCAGCGCCTGGTCCACCGGGCCGCGGTCCGCCCGGAACGCACGCTGGATCCGGGCGTAGACGGGCTTGCCGAGGCTGCTCCCGCCACCGGTGGCGCGCTCGCCGGCGAGCTGGGCGCCTGTGATGGGCGCCGTGGCCAGCGGATCCGCCCGCAGCGTCGCGAGGCTCGAGTCGCCGCCGGACCCACCCGCACCGTTGTCGCCGCAGCCGGTCAGCACGACCAGCGCGAGCAGAGCGACGGCCAGGCCGGCTGCCACCAGGACGACCCGGCTGGGCGGAGGGCAGTCACCGGTCCGGGCACACGCGGTGCTCACGCATGAGGGCCGGGCACGTTCCCCGCCCCCTGTCCACGCGACTGCGACGGCCAGAATCGTAGGGCCAGGGAAACGATCCGCGCTGGTCTTCACCCGGTGGGCCTACTCGGCCAGCGGGATGCCGAAGAGCCGTTCGAGCTCGACAGCGGTCTCGTCGTACGCCGTGTGGTGCACGGCGACCAGGCCCAGCTGCCGGGCCGCCTCGACGTTGGGACGCAGGTCGTCGACGAAGACGGTCTCCTCGGCCCGGACGCCGAGCAGGCCGAGCACGTGCAGGAAGATCTCGGGCTCCGGCTTGCGCATGCCGACCTCGCCGGAGATGACGATCGCGTCGAACATCTCGTCCCAGCCCTCGCGCGGGTAGGTGTTGCCCCACGAGTTGGACAGCAGCCCGGTGCGGAGCCCGGCCTTCCTGGCCCTCAGCACCAGCGAGGACATCGCCGGCGCGTGGGTGAACTCGGCGAACATCCGGTCGAGCAGGCCGCGGGCCGCCACCGGGCGGCCGCAGCGCTCGGCCAGCCGCGCTGCCAGCTGGTCCTCGAAGTGCGGCACCTCGATCTCGCCGCGCTCGAGAGCAGCCACCGGGTTGTCCCGCGCCAGCGCGCCCTGGCTGAGGCCGAGCCACTCCCGCATGACGGCGACGTAGTCGTCGACCGGCACGCCGTCGACCTCCGCCCAGGCGGCGATCGCGATCTGCAGCGGTTCGGTGAGGACGCCGCCCCAGTCCACGACCAGGGCGCGCAGCCCGGCCGCGGTCGGCTCAGGCACCGCAGGTCTCCCGGGCGTGCGCGAGCAGGGCGGGCACGCCCTGCTCGAGGGTGGCGAAGAACGGGTCGTCGGTGCTGCCGGCCAGGTGCCGGTGGTAGGACGCCTCCAGCAGGACGGCGAGCTTCCACACCGCGAGGGTGACGAACCAGGTGAGGTCGCCGGCCGAGCGGCCGGTGGCCGTCTCCCAGGCAGCGACGAGCTCCACGCGGGTCGGGAACCCGTCGCCGGTGGTCACCAGTCGCGCGAGCGGGTGCGACGCCGCCGGTCGGCCGTCCTCGGGCCAGAACGAGAGCAGGTAGCCGAGGTCGGCCCGGGGATCGCCCACGGTGGCCATCTCCCAGTCGAGGACGGCCGCCACCCGGACCGGCCGGCCGGCCTCCGGCGGCGCCACCACGACGTTGTCGAGCTTCGCGTCGCCGTGCACGACAGCGGGGGGCTCCTCGGCCGGCAGCCGAGCGGCCAGCCAGTCGCGCACGGCGTCGTAGTCGGGCAGGTCACGGGCGGTGCCGCCGGCCGCGGTGACCGCGGTGACGATGCCCTCGCGCTGGCCGGTCCAGCGCCGGAGCTGGCGCTCGAGGTAGCCACCGGGCCGGCCGAGGCCGGCCGCCACGAAGGGCCGCGGATCGACCCGGTGCACCTCGGCGAACGCGGTCACGAGGTCGAGGCCGAGGGCGTGCCGGCCCTCGGGGTCGAGCCAGGCGGGCGGATCGGTGCGGACCACCTCGCCCGCGACCCGCTGCATCAGGTAGAACGGCGCGCCGAGCACCGAGTCGTCCGCGCAGACGGCGACCGGCGCAGGGACACGCACCGGCTCGGCCGCCCGCACCAGGAGGTCGAGGACCCGGTACTCACGCACCACGTCGTGCGCGGTCGGCAGCAGCGGACCCGTGGGTGGCCGACGGAGGACCCAGTGCCTGTCACCGGCGGTCACGGCATAGGTCAGGTTGCTGTGGCCCTCCCCCAGCCGCGCGACCGAGACGTCCCCGGTGGCGCCGAGCACGTCCGCCAGCCAGCGCGCCAGCCGGTCGATGTCGACGAGGTCGCGCGCCACGGTTGTCTCGGTGGGCACCCGGCGATCCTAGGCACGGCGACCGGGACAGGATGACCCCATGGACTTCGCTCCGACCGCCCGCGCCACCGAGCTGCTGCCCCGGCTGCGGGCGTTCCTGGACGAGCACGTGCTCCCCGCCGAGCCGGTGTACGCCGAGCAGCGCCGCTCGCTCGCGGCCGAGGGCCGGCGGCACGACCTGCCGCCCGTCGTCGAGGACCTCAAGTCCGAGGCGCGACGGCTCGGCCTCTGGAACCTGTTCCTGCCGGAGGTGAGCGGCCTGTCGCTGCTCGACTACGCGCCGCTGGCCGAGCTGTCCGGCTGGTCTCCCGACCTCGCGCCCGAGGCGATGAACTGCGCCGCGCCGGACACCGGCAACATGGAGGTGCTGCACCTGGTCGGCACCGACGACCAGAAGCGGACCTGGCTGGACCCGTTGCTGGCCGGGCAGATCCGGTCCGGCTTCGCCATGACCGAGCCGGACGTCGCCTCGTCGGACGCCCGCAACATCGCCACCTCGATCAGGCGTGACGGCGACGACTACGTCGTCGACGGGCACAAGTGGTGGACCACCGGCGCCGCGGACCCGCGCTGCGCGGTGCTCGTCGTGATGGGGCGTACCGACCCGGACGCGGACACCCACCGCCAGCAGTCGATGCTGCTCGTGCCGATGGACGCCCCCGGGGTGACACTGGTGCGGTCGCTGCCGGTGTTCGGCTACGACGACCAGCACGGGCACGGCGAGATCGTTCTCGACGGCGTGCGGGTGCCGGCGTCGAACCTGCTCGGGGCGGAGGGCGACGGGTTCCGGATCGCGCAGCAGCGGCTCGGCCCCGGACGGGTGCACCACTGCATGCGCCTGATCGGGATGGCCGAGCGCGCGCTGCACCTCATGGTCGACCGCGCCCGCAGCCGCACCGCGTTCGGCCGACCGCTGGCGCAGCACGGCGTGGTGGCCGCGCAGGTGGCCGAGGCGCGGATGGCGATCGAGCAGGCGCGGCTGCTGGTGCTCAAGACCGCGTGGCTGATCGACACCCAGGGTGTGCGCGCAGCGGCGTCCGAGGTCGCGGCCATCAAGGTCGTGGTCCCCCGGATGGCCTGCCGGGTCATCGACGACGCGATCCAGGTGCACGGCGGCGCCGGGGTCAGCGACGACGTGCCGCTCGCCGCCATGTACGCCGCCGCGCGCACCCTGCGCATCGCCGACGGCCCGGACGAGGTGCACGTCCGCTCCGTCGCCCGGGCCGAGCTCGGCTCCTAGACGCCGCGGCGGAGCAGGCCGCGCTTGCGCTTGGGCGCCGGGCGGCCCACCAGTCCCGCGGCGATCGCAGCGAGGGCGTGCCGCGCGCGGGAGTCGGGGGCCACCTCACGCAGCGGCCGCGCCTGCAGCAGGCTGGCGTCCAACGCCTCGCGGTCGTCGGGGACGAAGGCCACGTCGCGGACGCCGGCGTAGCGCTCGAGCGCCGCGGCGAGCTGCGCCTCCGGATCGCCGCCGACCGCGCTGCGGCGCACGCGGTTGACGACCACGCGCGGGAGCACGCCGGGCGCCGCCTCGCGCAGCTGGGTGATGCCGCGCACCAGGCGCTGCATGCCGACGGGGTCGGCGGTGCCCACGGCGAGGACCACGTCGGCCGCGAGCAGGGTCGCGACCGTCGCGCCGTTGCGACGCGGTGCCGCGGTGTCGAAGGACAGCTCCTCGTCCTGCTCGAGACAGAAGCCGAGGTCGACGACGGTGACAGCGGCCAGGCTGCGCGCGAGCTCCCAGACCTGCTCCATCGCCGCGGGGCGCAGCTCGGGCCAGCGGTCGGCCCGCGAGATGCCGGTCAGCACGCGGAGGTGCGGGGCGGCCACCGGCGCGACCCCGGCGAGGGCCGGGACGTCGAGCTGTCCGTTGTTCGCGAGCCGGGCGGCGGCGGCGAGGCCGGGGGCCTCGTCGAGGAAGCCCAGCACCTGCGCCACCACGCCGCCGTAGACGTCGGCGTCGGCGAGCAGCGTGGGCGTGCCCGCGGCCGCCAGCTCGGATGCGACACCGACGGCGACCGTCGTCCGGCCAGGGGCGCCCGTGGGGCCCCAGACCGCGACCAGGCGCCCGCTGCCCGGCTCGACGAGCACCGCCTCGCCCAGCGGTACCTCGGAGCCGGGGAGCGCGTCCATCGGCCGGCTCCAGGCTGCCGAGGCGTGCTCGTCACCGGCGAGCGCCTGCTCGCCGAGCGCCGCGGATACCGCGGCGGCGATGTCAGCGGGTGACGCGTCGGCACCGAGCACGTGCACCACGCCCAGCTGCCGCAGGCGGGTCTCGGCCTGTTCGTCACCCGGGGTGACCAGGCCGACGACAGCCACGCGGGCGGCGGCCAGCCTGGCGAGCGCGTCGCGGTCGAGGCGCCGCAGCTCGGCGGACAGCAACGCAGCCCGGGCGGTGCCGGTGGCGGCCGCCGCCAGCAGGTCGGCGAGGTCGACGCAGCGCCGCACGACGGTGATGCCGGTCGGGGTGCGCTCCAGGCCCGCGACCAGAGCGGCCTCCCAGGTCGCACCGGTGACCGCGGTGAGGACGGGGACGGTCACGAGCCCGACGACCCGGCCGGCGCCGCGCCGGCCGGGACCTGCGCGACGTAGACGTCGCCGTGCGCGACCGCGTCGATGAGGTCGGGGACGTCGGCTCCGGCGACGAGCAGCGTGACGCCGGCCTTCGACCCGCTTCCCCCGAACGCGCCGCCGCCGGACTTCACGTCCTCGCCGACGGTCACCCCGGCCAGGACCAGCTCGGGCGGGGGCGGCGACTCGCCGCTCGGCGACTCCGGCACGACGTAGACGTCGACGACGCGGCCCTTCTGCAGCCCCGCGACACCGAACCGGTCGACCTCGATGACGATGCGGCGCTGCTGCCCGCTGTCGGCCTGGGACACCGCCGAGACCGGGAGCAGCTCGCCGCGCGCCACCGGCCGGGTGAGCACCAGACCGTCGAGGTCCTGGGAGGCGGCGAGGTAGCGGCTCGTGGAGCCGGAGAGGTTCACCGAGGTGGCCTGCAGGTCGTCGCTGGACAGGGGGGTGTCGACGCCCAGGTCACGCGTCACCGACCAGACCTGCACCCGATGGTCGGCATCGGCCACCACCTTGGCGCCGACCACGACGGAGAGCAGCACGAGCAGCAGCCCCACGAGCAGCCGCGCGTCGAGCCAGCGAGCCCGGGGCAGGCGAGGCGCGCTGGGCGTGGGCAGGTCGGACACGGCCGGGCTCCCCCTGAGGTCGGACGGACGACGCGCCAGGACCGGGGCACCACGAGGACCGGCCGGACGCGTGTCCATCCTGCCGTACGACGTGCGGCGCCCGGCGGCCACCGTCCACAGGCCGTGGGGCCGCGGCGTGGCGGCCCCGCGGTTGTGGACGAACGAGGTCTACCGCACGCAACCGGAGGCATACTGCTCGTCATGACAGTGCCTGGCTCCGGCCCCCGGTTCCTCCAGCTCGCCGACGTGGCCGAGACGCTGAACATCTCCTCCGCCCAGGTCTACGCGCTGGTCCGCAACGGCGACCTCCCGGCCATCAAGATCGGCGGGCGCGGGCAGTGGCGGGTCGAGGCCTCCGAGCTGGAGGGCTACATCGCCCGGATGTACACCGAGACCCGAGAGTTCGTGAGCACCCACCGGCTGGGCCGCAGCACCGATCCCGACGAGGTCGACGACGACGCACCGGCCTGACCGGGCGGCGCGCCCGGGGGCAGGCGCTCAGGGGCCGCTGCGCACCAGGGCCAGGGCCGCGAACGGCACGGTCCGGACGCCGGTGACCTCCCCCCGCCGGCGGACCTCCCCGGTGCCGTGCTCGGTGATCTCCACGAAGTCCGCACCGACCCGGTCCACGGTGCCACTCACGACGCTGCCGTCGACCAGGCAGGCCTGGACGGCGACCCGGTCCCGCGCGATCGCACGCAGGGCGTGGCCGAGGCCGAGGCGCGCAAAGACCTGACCCCCTGATCCGGGAGTCCCGGTCCAGGCGCGCAGGCCGGCCAGGGACGTCACCGCAGTCAGGGGGACGAGCACCTCCCGGCCGCCGGCCTCCGCCACCAGCAGCCAGTGCGCGCCGACGTCCGCCAGCAGCCCGTCCACCGGCCCCGCCCCCAGCACCCGGACCACCACCGGGTGTCCCACGGCGGCCCGGGCCCGGTCGACCAGGGACAGCAGCGCCGCCTCGCGCCGGGTCCGGTCGGCCACCTCGGCGTCCAGCTCGGCCGCCTCGGCGGTGGCCAGCTGCGCCTCGAGGTCCCGGAACAGGTCGTCCCAGCGCACCGGCACCCTCCGCTCCCGCCCGACCAGCTCCCCGGCGGCGTGCCGGGCGCTCGTTCCTACCCCACCACGCCGGCCAGGGCCAGTCGATCCAGGCCCAGCCAGGCAACCGTGCTTGACTCGCACTCATCGCACGTGTACAAACGCAAACGCAAGCAAACGCGGTCTCTGCAAGGAGTGCGCATGAACGAGGGAACCGTGCGGGCGCGCGGCCTGGCCGCCGCCGCTGTCCTGGCCCTCGGCCACGTCGCGGCCACGGGTGCGCTCCTGTGGGGCACCGGCGGCGCGGTCGGCGCGGTGCGGGCACCTGGCCGGGCCGGGGCGGACGCCCTCGTCACGCTCGCCGCCGCCGGCGGCGCCTGGGCTGTGCTCAGCTGGCTCGCCGCGAGCACGCTGGTGGCCCTGCTGACCGCCGCGGTGAGCGGGCTGGACTCCCGGGCGCACGACCGGGCCCTGGCGCTGGCGCCTGCCGCGACCCGACGGCTGGTCGGTGCGGTCCTGGGGCTGACGGTCGCCGCCGGCCCGGTCGGCGGCAGCCTGCCGGCCGCGGCGTCCGTACCCGTCGGGGTCGTCGCCGCGGCCGCGGTGCTGCCCTCCGGGGACCGGTCGCCGGCACCGCCACCGGCGGCGGCGCACGCGACTCCTGGGAGCGTTCGGCTGGATCGCCCCGCGGCGACCGCACCGAACGGCTGGACCCCGGACCGTCCCGCCGCCGTCCGGCGCGTCGCACCGGGCCACGAGACCGCCGTGCGCCTGGTCGCCACGACGCCCCGCGCCGAGCATGCCGTCGTCGACGAGGTCGTGGTCCGCCGCGGTGACTCGCTCTGGGAGATCGCCGCGCGCCATCTCGGGGCGGACGCCGGCCCGGCCGAGGTCGCCGCCGAGTGGCCCCGCTGGTACGCCGCCAACCGCGCCGTCATCGGCGGCGACCCCGACCTGCTGCGCCCCGGCCAGCGCCTGGTCCCACCCGCCTGACCCTGCCCGCCGCGGCACCGACCGACCCACCTACCGCACCCGAGGAGCCCGACATGAGCGTCACGACCCTCCGCCGCCTGCCCGTCCCGGCCAGCGAGCCGCCCTACGACGACGAGCGCACGGGGCACGGCGGCGGCGCGGGCTCCCCCGCCGTCCAGGGCACCCTGGCGCTGGCCTTCCTGCTACCGAGCGGGCTTTCCAGCACGCCGGTGGCGCCGCCGGGGCTCCGGCTCGTGCCGTCCCGGCCCGAGGCCGAGGAGACGGCGGACCTCGTGGACTTCGGCCCGCAGCCGACGGCCACCAGCGACCTGCCGGAGGCCCGCAGCTGGGCCGGTCGGTTCGCGCAGGCCCTGGTCGAGGTGCTCGCCGGCGACCGCCCGCTTGCCCAGCTGGTCCGCTTCACGACCACCGGCGTCTACGACGAGGTGGCCGGCCTGATCGCCGGGCCGGGCGTGACCCGGGCCGACGCGGCCCGCGGGGTCGTCCGCTCCGTGCACGTCAGCGAGCCGGCCGACGGCATCGCGGAGATCTGCGCGCTGGTCCGGCGCGGCGCCCGCTCGACCGCCCTCGCGCTGCGGGTGGAGGGGCTGGACGGCCGCTGGCAGTGCACCGCTCTCGAGCTGGGCTGAGCTCGCGTGGCCGTGCCGCCTAGCTGGTGCGGTTCTTGGGGTCGCCGTGGCACCGCTTGTACTTCTTGCCCGAGCCGCAGGGGCACGGGGCGTTGCGCGGCACGTCGGCATACACGTCGTCGGGGTCGTTGCGCACGGTCTGCGGTGCCGACTCTCCGGCGGTCTGGTCGCCGTCGACCGTCGGCGCCGTGTACTGCAGCTGCGCCGGCCGGCTCGGTGCCTCGAGCCCCTTGGCCACGATCTCGTGCGCCTCGCCGTCTCCATGGTCCTCGGCCTCGTCGACCTGCACCTCGATGTTGAAGACGTAGCCGACGGACTCCTCCTTGATGGCGTCCATCATCGCGGCGAACATGTTGAAGCCCTCGCGCTGGTACTCGACCAGCGGGTCGCGCTGGGCCATCGCGCGCAGGCCGATGCCCTCCTGCAGGTAGTCCATCTCGTACAGGTGCTCGCGCCACTTGCGGTCCAGCACCGACAGGACGACGCGCCGCTCGAGCTCGCGCATCGTGTCGGAGCCGAGCCGCTCCTCGCGCTGGTCGTAGGCCGACTGCGCGTCGGCGGTCAGCTCCTCGACGAGGAACTCCGTGGTGAGCGCCGAGCGGTCACCCCCGGACGCCTCCTCGAGCTCGTCGAACGACACGGACACCGGGTAGAGCGTCTTGAGCGCGGCCCAGAGCTGCTCGAGGTCCCACTCCTCGGCGTACCCCTCGGACGTCGCCGCGACGACATAGCCCTCGACGACGTCGTCGACCATGTGGCGGATCTGCTCGTGCAGGTCCGCGCCCTTGAGAACCTTGCGGCGCTCGTCGTAGATGACGGTGCGCTGCCGGTTGAGGACCTCGTCGTACTTCAGGACGTTCTTGCGGATCTCGAAGTTCTGCGCCTCGACCTGGGTCTGCGCGGAGCGGATCGCGTTGGTCACCATCTTCGACTCGATGGGGACGTCCTCGGGGATGTTGAACCGGGTGAGGAAGTTCTCGACCATCGCGGAGTTGAACAGGCGCATCAGGTCGTCGCCGAGGGAGAGGTAGAAGCGCGACTCCCCCGGGTCGCCCTGACGTCCGGACCGGCCACGCAGCTGGTTGTCGATGCGCCGCGACTCGTGCCGCTCGGTGCCGAGCACGTAGAGCCCGCCCGCCGCGCTGACCTCGTCGTGCTCGGCGGCCACCCGGGCCTTGACCGCCTCGACCGCCTCGGGCCAGGACTTCTCGTACTCCTCGGGGGTGTCGACCGGGTCCAGGCCGCGCTGGCGCAGGTCGCCGTCGGCGATGAACTCGACGTTGCCGCCGAGCATGATGTCGGTGCCGCGGCCGGCCATGTTGGTGGCGACCGTGACCGCCCCGCGGCGACCCGCCTCGGCGACGATGGTCGCCTCACGCGAGTGCTGCTTGGCGTTGAGGACCTCGTGCCGCACACCGCGCTTCTTCAGCAGCGACGACAGGTGCTCGGACTTCTCGACGCTCACGGTGCCGACGAGGACCGGCTGCCCCTTCTCGTGACGGGCGACGATGTCGTCGACGACCGCCTGGTACTTCGCGTCCTCGGTCTTGTAGACGAGGTCCGGCTGGTCGGCCCGGACCATGGGCTTGTTCGTCGGGATGGGCACCACGCCGAGCTTGTAGATCTGGGAGAACTCGGCGGCCTCGGTCATCGCCGTACCGGTCATGCCGGAGAGCTTGTTGTAGAGGCGGAAGAAGTTCTGCAGGGTGATGGTGGCCAGCGTCTGGTTCTCCTGCTTGATCTCCACCCCCTCCTTGGCCTCGATGGCCTGGTGCATCCCCTCGTTGTAGCGCCGGCCGGCGAGCATCCGGCCGGTGTGCTCGTCGACGATGAGCACCTCGCCGTTCATGACGACGTAGTCCTTGTCGTTCTTGAACAGCTCCTTGGCCTTGATGGCGTTGTTGAGGTAGCCGACGAGGGGGGTGTTGGCCGACTCGTAGAGGTTGTCGATGCCGAGGAAGTCCTCGACCCGCTCGACGCCGCGCTCGAGGATGCCGACGGTGCGCTTCTTCTCGTCCACCTCGTAGTCGACGTCCTTGCTCAGCCGGTTGACGATCGCGGCGAAGTCGGCGTACCACTTGGTCGGCTGGTCGGCCGGGCCGCTGATGATCAGCGGGGTCCGGGCCTCGTCGATGAGGATCGAGTCGACCTCGTCGACCACCCCGAAGTTGTGGCCGCGCTGCTGCACCAGCTCCTGCTGCGACCACGCCATGTTGTCGCGCAGGTAGTCGAAGCCGAACTCGTTGTTGGTGCCGTAGGTGATGTCGGCGTCGTACTGCCGGCGTCGCTCGTCGGACTTCATCGACGCGAGGATCACGCCGACCTCGAGCCCGAGGAAGCGGTGCACGCGGCCCATCAGCTCGGACTGGTACTCGGCGAGGTAGTCGTTCACGGTGACGACGTGCACGCCCTTGCCCTCGAGGGCGTTGAGGTACGACGGCAGGGTCGCGACGAGCGTCTTGCCCTCGCCGGTCTTCATCTCGGCGATGTTGCCGAGGTGCAGCGCGGCGCCACCCATGACCTGGACGTCGAAGTGCCGCTGCCCGAGGGTCCGCTTGGCGGCCTCGCGGACCGTCGCGAACGCCTCCGGCAGGAGGTCGTCGAGGGTCTGGCCGTCAGCCAGGCGGGACCGGAACTCGTCGGTCATCGCCCGGAGCTCGGCGTCGGTCATCGCGACGAAGTCGTCCTCGATGGAGTTGACCTGCTCCGAGATCGACTTGAGCCGACGGAGGATCTTGCCCTCGCCGGCGCGGAGCATCTTGTCGAACAGAGCGGGCACGCGGAGACTCCTCGAGCGGGTTCGGGCGGCCGGACGGCCCGGCGCGGGTGTGCGCCTACTGACCAGTCATCGTAGGCGTAGCCGCCCCGGACCCCTGCGTAACGCCTCGACCGGCGCCGCCGTGCCCGGTTGGATGGACCGGTGAGCTACCCGGGACCCGTGACCCTGACCGACGGCCGGCTGCTGCTGCGGCTGCCCGAGCCGGGCGACGTCGCCGCGATCACCGAGGCCTGCCAGGACGAGCTGACCGCCCGGTTCGTCCCGGTGCCGGTGCCCTACACCGAGGAGCACGCCCGCTCGTTCGTCGAGGAGCGGGCGCAGCGCTGGCAGGCCGACGACGGCGAGATGACCTGGGCCATCACCGACGCCGCCGACGGCCGGCTGCTCGGCATGGTGGGGCTGCACGCCCGCGACACCTCGATGCGCGAGATCGGCTTCTGGGCGGCCCCGTGGGCCCGCGGCCGCGGCGTGATGACCGACGCAGCCCGGCTGGTCTGCCGGTTCGGGTTCGAGGTGCTGCGCCTGGAGCGCATCGAGTGGCGCGCGGTGACCGGCAACGTGGCCTCCCGCCGGGTCGCGGAGAAGCTCGGCTTCCAGCAGGAGGGCACCAGCCGGGCCGGCCTGCTGCACCGCGGCGACCGGGTCGACGGGTGGGTGGCCGGCCTGCTCCCCGGCGAGCTCGTCTGATGGGCGTCGCGCTGCCCCCGTCCTCCCCCGAGCTGCTCGGCGCCGGCGTCCTCCTGACCCCCTGGGAGGAGCGTGACCTGCCGGCCGTCGTGGAGCTCGCCGACGACATCGGGCGGACGTGGTCGCGGTCGCTGCACGACGTGCGGACGGTCGAGGACGCACGTCGTTGGCTGACCGAGCGCAGCGGATCCGACCGGGTCGACTGGGCGGTACGCGACCCGGCGACGCGTGCCCTGCTCGGGCGCACGTCCCTGCACCGGTTCGACGAGCACCTGCCGGCGGCGGAGATCGGGTACGGCGTGCACCCCGCACACCGTGGCCGCGGGGTCGCGACCGCAGCGGTCGCCGCCGCCACCCGCTTCGCGTTCGGCGACCTCGGGCTGCGCCGGGTCGAGCTGGTCCACGATGTCGGCAACACGGTGTCCTGCCGGGTCGCCACCCGTGGTGGGTACCTGCTCGAGGGCGTCGAGCGGGAGGCGCTGGCGTACCCGGACGGCCGGGTCGGCGACCAGCACCGACATGCCCGCCTGGTCACCGACCCGCCCGGCCCCGCCGACGCCACGCCGCTGCCGCTGGTGGTCCCGGCGCTGGACGCCGAGGGTGTGCGGCTCCGGCCGTGGCGCGACGCGGAGGCGGCGACGCTCCTGCGAGGCATGACCGACCCGGAGGCGGCCCGCTGGGCGGCCGGGCACCCACCGGGCGGCGAGGCCGACGCGCTGCGGACACTGGCCCGGTTCCGGCGTCGGGCCCGCGACGGCGCCGGCGTCGTCTGGGCCGTCGAGGAGGACGGCGTGCTCGCGGGGTCGCTGGCGCTGCGCGGCATCAACACGACCGACTGGTTCGCGACCGCGGCGTACTGGGTGCTGCCGGAGCTGCGCGGCCGCGCCATCGCGCCGCGGGCCCTGAGGACGGCGACGTCGTACGCCTTCGAGGTGCTCGGGCTGCACCGGGTGCGGCTGCAGCACGCGCTGGGGAACACCGCGTCCTGCCGGGTCGCGGAGAAGGCCGGCTTCCCGCTGGAGTCCGTGCAGCGGGAGTCGGTCCTGCTGGCCGAGGGCTTCGTCGACGAGCACGAGCACGTGCGGGTGACGGCGTGACGGGGATCGAGCACGTGGAGATCGCCGCCGGGGCCTGGCAGCTGCGGCCGCCGTCGCCGGCCGAGGCGGCCGACGCGCTCGCGATGCTGCAGGACCCGCTGACCCGGCGCTTCAACCCGGCGCCGCGAGTCGTGGACCTCGACACCGCACGGGCGTGGTGCGCGAGCGGTGCGGACTGGTCCGGCGGGCGGCACGCGACCTTCTCGGTGCTGGCGGCGGCCACCGGCCGGCTGGCGGGCAACGTGTCGCTGTGGGACGTCGACGCCGACCGGCACGTCGCCGCGATCGGCTACCGCACCGCCCCCTGGGCCCGCGGTCGCGGCGTCGCGACGACGGCGGTCGCCGCGGTCGCCCGGTGGGCGTTCGGCGCCCTCGGCATCGAGCGGATCAGCCTGCCGCACGACCCGGCGAACCTCGCGTCCTGCCGGGTGGCCGAGAAGGCCGGGTTCCGTGCCGAGGGCACGCTGCGCGGCGCGTACCGGGCCGACGACGGCACCCGCCACGACGAGCACCTGCACGGCCGGCTGGCCACCGACCCCTGGGCCACCTAGGGCTCGACCGTCAGTCAGGCTCCGGCCGCGGCTACGGCGCCAGGAAGCCGTCGGCCAGGCGGGGCGGCGCGCACGCCAGCCAGCCGTCGACCACCAGGTCCCGGAGCGCCGTCGGCGAGACCCGCTCCAGCTGCACCAGAACGGCGGCGTACCCGTCGAAGTGCGGGATCGTGAAACAGGCGGTCGGCTCAGCCGCGAGCACGGCCTCCTTCTCGCCGAGGTCCGCGAGCCGCACCGCCAGGATCGGCCCCTCCGGCGGCGCCACGTCGCCGTACCGCTTGCGGTCCGCCTTGCTGAACGGGCGCTCCCAGGCGAACGCCTTGCCCGCGACCGACCACGTGCGGGTGCCGTACCGCACGCCCTCGCTGGCCTCGGCCAGGTCGGCGGCGATCGCGGCCACGTCGTCCAGGGTGGGCACCCGGGCACCGTACTGCGGAAGCGTCTGTGCCCACCGGTGGTCGCGGGCCGGGCAGGGGCGCGCTCAGGTGCGGGCGACCTCGACGGACAGGGCACGGGCCAGGTCGCCGCGATCCTCGACCCGGACCTCGTCGAGGTCGAGCCAGCGCGCCAGCTCGCGCAGCTCGGCGGCGAGCTCCTCGGCGGTCTCCGGCGGGGCGTGTGCCTCGGCGTGCGCCGACCTCACGAGCAGCGCCCGGGACTGCCGGTCGGCCTTGAGGTCGGTGCGGGCCACGAGCCGCTCGCCCAGCAGGAACGGCAGGACGTAGTAGCCGTGCACCCGCTTGTCCGCCGGCACGTAGATCTCGATGCGGTAGTGGAAGCCGAACATGTGCTCGGCCCGCCAGCGGAACCAGACCAGCGGGTCGAAGGGCACGAGCAGCGCCCGGGCGTCGACCCGGCGTGGCAGCCGCGCGTCGCGGTGCAGGTAGGCCGGCCGGCCCCAGCCCTCGACCTCCACGGGCACCAGCTCGCCGGTCTCCACGAGCGTCGCCACCGCGGCCCGGGAGTCCTCCGGCCGGAGCCGGAAGTAGTCGCGCAGGCACGGCTCGGACGCCACCCCGTGCGCACGCGCCGCGATGCGGGTGAGCGCGACGAAGGAGTCGTGGTCGGAGAGGTCGGGTGCGTCGACGACCGCGCGGGGCAGCACCCGCTCCGGCACGGCGTAGCGGCGCTCGAACGACGTGGTGCGGCCGGCCGAGCTGATCTCGCCGGCGTAGAACAGGAACTCCAGGGCGCGCTTCACCTCGGACCAGTTCCAGCCCCAGTCGACCCTGGCGCGCGGGACGTCGTGCTCCAGGGCCGCCTCGACCTGGCCGGCGGTCATCGGCACGCTGCGGTCGGCGAGCTCGTCGCGGACGGCCTGGACCAGGTCGGGACGCTGGGCCGCGATCGAGCGCATGCCGCCCCAGGCCTCCTCGCTGCGCCGCATCCGCCAGCGCAGGAGCCGCTGGGTCGAGGGCGGCACCAGGCTCGCCTCGTGGGCCCAGTACTCGACCAGCCGGCGCGGCGCCCGGCTGCTCGCGCGGTCGAGCAGCGACCGGTCGTACGGGCCGAGGCGGGAGAACAGCGGCAGGTAGTGGGCGCGGGTGAGGACGTTGACGCTGTCGATCTGCAGCAGACCGATGCGTTCCACGGTGGCGGTGAGCTGCCGCATGGTGGGCGCCGCCGGGCGCGGGGCCGCCAGCCCCTGCGCGGCGATCGCCACCCGACGGGCCCGCGCGAGGGACAGCCGCTGCACCGTCCGGGTCACGGTCGCCGATGCTGCCACGCCACTCCGACAGTGCGTGCCCACTTGTCAGCCCGTGACGCCGGTATACCGGCGTCACGGGCTGACAAGTCCGAGGAAGAGCCGCAGCAGGGCCTCGACGCGATCGGGGTCCGCTCGGCAGGCCATCGAGGGCAGTCGCACCGGCCCGGTCGGCTGACCGGCGGCCTGGATCTCGGCGGCGCGAAGCAGGTCGTCGTACCACTGGGACACCTCCAGGTGACCGACGCCGTCGATCTCCACCCAGAGAACCCTGCCGTCGGGCAGCCGCCACTCGACGTCGAGATAGCGACGGCGCCCGCGAAGGTCGGTGCGAACCGCCTGCCGGACGGGCTCGGGGAGGGCGCGTTGCCGGCAGAAGCGGACGAAGTCGATCTCGCTGAGCGCTTGCGACCCGCCCGCGACGTCCTGCAGCACCCGCTGCATGAGCCGCCGCCGCTTCACGTGACCCACCGTCTCCAGCGTCGCCAGGACCCGGTCGGTCGTCGTGAGCCGTTGCTGGACCAGTGCCGCGAGGACCCCGCCGGCGGAGCGGTCGGTGTCGGACCACGCTCCGGCGTCGACACCTGCCCGCTCGATCGTGTGGGTCCGCAGCCCCGACCGGACGACGACGTCCTCCTCACGATGCCGCCGCGACTCGTGCACGGTGACCGGACCGAGCGCGGCCGGGATCTCGGGCGGCGCCAGCCCGCGCGCGACGATGACGTGGGTGGCCGGCCGCGGCCAGCCGGTCAGGCCACCCGCATCGAGCGCGGTCCAGGCCGCGAGCGCGGCACCCTCGCCACAGTGCAGGACAGCGCCCACTCGACGAGCCCGCTCCGTGAGAGGGCCGCAGTGCAGCACCACGACGGTGGGGCCGGCGGTGGCCCATCGACGCGCGCGGACCTGCGCCCCGACGTCGTGATCGTCGACGCCGAGGGCCATGAGCTGGGCGCGGCTGCACACCGCCTCCTGGTCGGCGTGCAGGGCAGCCAGCCCGGGCACGCAGTCGAGTGCGTCGCGACGACCGGACATCTCACCACCGTGGGCGACGCGACCTGCGCGGAACGGTGCGGCGCCTCCATCGGTGGACAGCGAGCAGTCGATCTCGTCCTGTGCATGACCCCTGACCGCAACTTGTCAGCCGCTCGCGCCGGTATACCGGCGCGAGCGGCTGACAAGTTACGGGGGCTCGCCGGCTGGGTCAGTGGGCGGCAGGGAGGAGGCGGTCCAGCCAGGCGGGCAGCCACCAGTTGCGACGACCGAGAACGGCCATCGCCGCCGGGAGCAGCACCGCCCGCACCAGGGTCGCGTCGATGACGACCGCGGCCGCCAGCCCGATACCGAGCTGCTCGAACTCGAGCAGCGACAGCGTCGCGAAGATGCTGAACACACCGACCATCACGGCGGCCGCGCTGGTCACCACGCCGGCCGAGGACGTCACGCCGCGGGCCACAGCGGCCCTCGTCGGCTCGCCCAGTCGGTGCGCCTCCCGGACCCGGCTGACGACGAAGACGTGGTAGTCCATCGACAGCCCGAACAGGATCACGAACAGGAACAGCGGCAACCAGTCGACGATGAAGCCGCTCTCGTGCACGCCCAGCAGGCCGGTCGCCAGCCCGTGCTGGAACACCAGCGTCAGCAGGCCGTACGCCGCCCCGACCGAGAGCAGGTTCAGCACCACCGCGGTCGCGGCGATGACGACCGACCGGAAGGCGAGCGCCAGCACGACGAACGTCACGACCAGCACGAAGCCGATCACCGCCGGCAGGTGCGCCCGGAGCGTCGCGGTGAAGTCGACCGACCCGGCCGTATCGCCGGTGACCGCCACCTCCGTGCCCGGCAGGGCGGCGCGCAGTCGCGGGACCAGGGCCGACCGTAGGTCGGCCAGCGACGCCTTCGCCCCGCTGTCGTTGAAGTCGCCGGTCATCGCCAGGTCGACAGCGGCCGTCCGGCCGTCCGGCGCGAACCGGACCCTCGAGTCGGCGAGGTCGGCGAAGCGTCCGGTCGCAGCAGCGCCGGAGACCAGCTCGCGCACGCCGGCGCGGACCGCCGGGACGTCGAGCCTCGCGCCGTCGCCCGACCAGAGCACGACGGTGTGCGCGAACCCGGTCTGCGGGAACGCGGCAGTCATCGCGTCGTAGGTGCGCATCACCGGGATCGAGCGCGGCAACGAGTCGGCGCCCGACTCGCCGAGCCGCATGCCCAGGGCCGGGGCCGCCAGCGCGAGAAGCGCCGACCCGGCGACGACCAGGGGCACCAGCGGCCTGGCCAGCACCAACCGCATGACCCCCGGCCAGAACCGACCCGGGCCCTCGCGGCGCATCAGGTGCAGCAGCGGGACCCGCGGTCGCTCGACCCGGTCACCGAGCAGGGACAGGACGGCGGGAAGGACCGTCAGCGAGCCGAGGACGGCCACCGCGACGACGAGCATGGTGCCGACCGCCATCGAGCTGAACACCACGTTCCCCGACAGCAGCAGCCCTGCCATCGCCACCACCACCGCGACGCCGGAGACGACCACTGCGCGACCGCTCGTCGCAGCCGCGATGTCGATGGCCTCGCGCCGGCTCGCGCCGCGCGCCCGCTCCTCGCGCGCCCGTCGGACGTAGAAGAGCGAGTAGTCGACACCGACGGCCATGCCGATGAGCAGGATGACGCTGTTCAGCGTGTCGCTCACCGGCAGCAGGTGCGACACGAGACCGGCCAGTCCGATCGAGGTACCGACCGCCGAAAGAGCGAGCAGCAGCGGCACCCCGGCGGCGAACAGCGCTCCGAAGGTCAGCAGGAGGATTCCGAGGGTGATCGGCAGGCTGAGGGTCTCGGCGCGGGCGAAGTCGTCGGACACCACCCCGTTGATGGCGTGGTCGATCGAGGTGCCCCCCGCCTGCGCGACGGTGAGCCCCGGATGCCGGGCGGCGACCTTCGCGGTGACCGCCAGCACGGTGTCGATCCGCTCGTCGGCCCGGTCGGCGGCCGGCGTCCCGGTCCGGCCGTCGACGTCCAGGACGACGGGGAGCAGGGCGGACCGGCCGTCGGCCGACCGCACCAGGGCACCCACCGACGCGACAGCCGGCAGCGCCTCGAGCCCGCTCCGCAGCTGACCGGTCACGTCGCGGGTCTCGTCCCGGCCGAGGGTCGACCCCCGTGGCGCCTGGACGAGGATCCGCTCGGTGAGATCTGCGGGGAAGCCGGCCTGCTCGAGCCGGCGGTCGGCCCGGCCGGACTCACCGGCGCCGGTGTCGCCGTCGCTGAGTGTCCGGGTGCCGGCCATGGCCCCGCCCGTCACGGCGGCGACGACGAGCAGCAGCCACAGCAGCAGCGCCGTCCACCGGTGCCGGGTGCTCCAGCGGGCGAGGCGCTCGGCGGCGCCCGGGCGCCCGGAAGGCGCATCGCGGCCGTCGGCGCGGACCTGGTCGTGGCGTGCGGTGAGGGTCATGCCGGGCTCCGTGTCTCGTGTCGGCCGGGCCTCGGTGAGGCGGTGGCCCGTCTGTCGTCCACCGTCGCGGGGCCGGTCCGCCGCGTCTCTGCGGCCAGCGGCCGAACGGGGGTGGGGACAACCCCCGGTCAGGTCGGCGGGCTGACCGGCTGCCGCGCGGCCCGGCCGATCTCTAGCGTGGTCACGACGGCGCGACCGACGTGCCACCACCGGACGAGGAGCAGGACATGAGGAGCAGGTGGCTCGTCCGGCCGTTCCTCGAGCTCGGCTACCTCGTCTCCGGCCTGTTCGCCGGCGTCGTCACCGCCACGGTCGCGATCACCTGCGTGGCCTTGAGCGTCGGGCTGCTCCCCGCCTTCCTGCTCGGGCTCCCGGTCGCCGCCCTGACAGTTCTCGTCGTGCACGGCCTGGCCCGGATGGAGCGCGCCCGCGCGGCAGCGATCCTCGGCGTCGAGCTGCCCGGCCGGCCGCTGCGTCCCGTCCCGGACGCCGGCTGGATCCGCCGTACGGCGGTGCGGGCCCGCTCGTCGGAGTTCTGGAAGGAGGCGGCGTACGCCGTGCTGCTGCTGCCGCTCGGGGCGGTGTCGGCGAGCCTGGTCGTCGCCGACTGGGCGGCAGCCGCCGCCGGTCTGACGCTCCCCCTGTACCTCGGCCTGCTGCCCGGCGACGAGGGGATCACCTGGCTGCACTGGCCGGTCGGGCTGGAGGCGGTCGCCGGGTTCGGGGCCGGCCTGGTGATGCTCTTCGTCGCCCGGCTGGTCGGCGCCGGGTTCACCGCGGCCCACCTTGCGCTGGCCCGCGCCCTGCTCTCCCCCAGCGGCACCGAGGCACTGCGGCTGCAGGTCAGCTCGCTGCGCGAGACCCGGGCCCGGGTCGTCGACGCGGCCGACGCCGAGCGGCGCCGGATCGAGCGCGACCTGCACGACGGCACCCAGCAGCAGCTCGTCGCCCTCGCGATGAGCCTCGGCCGGGCCAAGGAGAAGCTGGACACCGACCCGGACGGTGCCCGCGAGCTCGTGGCGCAGGCCCACCAGGAGGCCAAGGACTCCATCACCGCCCTGCGCGACGTCGTGCGCGGCGTGCACCCCGCGGTCCTCACCGACCGTGGGCTCGATGCCGCACTCTCGGCGCTCGCGGCCCGGTCCCCCGTCCCGGTGCACCTGGACGTCGACGTGCCGGAGCGCCCGGGACCGACCATCGAGGCCATCGCCTACTTCGTCGTCAGCGAGGCGCTCACCAACGTCGCCAAGCACGCCGCCGCCACGCGCGCCGACGTGCACGTGGAGCGCGACGGTGACCGGCTGCTGGTGTCCGTCTCCGACAACGGCCGCGGCGGCGCCACCGACGCACCCGGCGGCGGCCTCGCCGGGCTGCGCGACCGGGTGCGCGCCGTCGACGGCACGTTCCGCCTCCGGAGCCCGCACGACGCCGGGACCACGATCACCGTGGAGGTGCCGTGCGCGTCCTGATCGCCGAGGACTCGGTGCTGCTGCGCCAGGGTCTGGTGCACCTGCTCACCGACGCCGGCATGGAGGTGGTCGCGGCTGTCGACGACGCCGAGCAGCTGTTGCGGGCCGTCGACGCGCACGCTCCCGACATCTGCGTCGTCGACATCCGGATGCCGCCGACCCACACCGACGAGGGCGTGCGCGCCGCACTGGTGATCCGCGCTCAGCACCCCGAGGTCGGCGTGCTGATGCTCAGCCAGTACGTCGAGGAGCGCTACGCCACCGACCTCATCGCGTCCGACACCCGCGGCTTCGGCTACCTGCTCAAGGACCGGGTGGCCGACGTCACGGACTTCCTCGAGGCCGTCCGCCGGGTCGCTGCCGGCGGCACCGCGCTCGACCCCGAGGTCGTGTCGCAGCTGCTGGTCCGCAGCCGCCGCCAGGACCCGCTCGCCGGCCTGACGCCGCGCGAGACCGATGTCATCCGGCTGATGGCGGAAGGCCGGTCCAACACCGGGATCGCCGCCGGGCTCGTCGTCACCGAGGGAGCCGTGGAGAAGCACGTCAGCTCCATCTTCACCAAGCTCGGCCTGCCCCCGGCCGAGCAGGACCACCGCCGGGTACTTGCCGTCCTGCGGTGGATCGAGGGTTAGGAGACCCCCATGATCACCCGGACCGCACCCACCGGCACCGCGCTGCCCCCGCCGCCCGCGGCTCCGGACAGCCACCACACCGCGGTGCGCGTGCTCGCCGTCGGCGTAGCCGTGCTGCTCGTGGCGTACGGCGCCGTCGTGCTCGCCAGCCTCCTCGCGCGCCAGACACGCACCAGCACCGCCACGTTCGACGGCATCACGTCGGTGCAGCTGGACACCACCTTCGAGTCGGTCGACGTCCTCGGCACCGACGGCGCCTCGACCGTCGACGTCGAGCGGCGCTGGACCTGGTCGACGAAGGAGCCCACGATCCGCACCCGACAGGTCGGCGACCGGCTCGTCGTCTCGTCCGACTGCACCTGGAGCCCGGGGATGCCGTGCAGCGGACGGGTCCGGCTCACCGTGCCGGTGGACGTCGCCGTGCTCGGCGGCTCCTCGGACGGCCACCTGCTGATCTCCGGCCTCACCGGCGCGGTCGACGTCCACCAGTCCGACGGCGCCATCGAGCTGCGCGATGTCACGGGGCCCCTGCGGCTGTCCACCAGCGACGGCTCGGTCAGGGCGACCGGCCTCACGTCCGAGCGGGTCACCGCCGACACCTCCGACGGCAGCGTCCGGCTGGAGTTCGCCGAGCCGCCGACCTCGGTGCGGGTGTCGAGCAGCGACGGCTCCGTCGAGGTCGCGGTACCGGGCGACGGCACGGCGTACGCGGTAGCGGTGACGGTCTCGGACGGGTCCAGGCAGGTCGACGTGCCGACCGACCCGGCGTCCTCGCACCGGATCGTCGTCCACACCAGCGACGGGTCGGTGCGCGTCGTCCCGGCGGGCTGAAGGTCGCGCGGACCGTCGTGTCACACCTGGGGCCGCTCACCGCGTCACAGAGGTAGGACAGGGAGCAGCCCGAGGAGGACGGTGACCAGCGAACAGGACTTCGTCGAGCTGGCCACCGCGCGCGGGTCGGCGCTGTTCCGCACGGCCTGGCTGCTGACGGGCGACTGGCACCTCGCCGAGGACCTGGTGCAGGAGGCGCTCGGCCGCATCTACGCGCGGTGGTCGCGGGTAGCCGCTGCCGACGAGCCGGCGGCGTACGCCCAGACGGTGCTCCTGCGCACGTTCCTCAGCCACCGCCGACGGCGCAGCAGCACCGAGCGCCCCACCGACCGGACCGAGATGCCTGACGACGCCGCGAACGAGTCCGACCTGCCGCTGCGGGTGGCGCTGATGGACGCGCTCGGCCGCCTCGACCGGATCGACCGGGCCGTGGTGGTGCTGCGCTACTGGGACGACCTGGACGCGCCGGCCACCGGCGCCCTGGTCGGCCTCAGTCCCGCAGCCGTCCGCACCCGGTGCAGCCGGGCGCTCGGCCGGCTGCGCGAGGTGCTCGGCGACGACCTGGCCGACCTGCTGGCGCGATGACCCCCCGACGACCGCTCCCATGACGGAGGAGACATGAGCTTCGAGGACCACCTGCGCGCCGCCATGCGCCGCAGCGTCGACACCCTCGTCCCGCCGGTCACCGGCCTCGCCGGCGAGGGGCTGCGGCGCGGCCGGGGGCTACGCCGCCGGCGGCTGGTCACCGCGGGCGTGGCAGCCGGGGTCGCCACCCTCGCCGTCGCCGCCGGTGTCACCGCCGCGGTCACCGGGGCCGGCGACGACGACGCCTCCCGGACGGTCCCTGCCGGCCGGACGACCTGCGACACCGCGCTGAGCAACGGGGTCCTGCCGGAGTGGGCCCGCGACGGCTTCTCCGACCCCGAGCCGCGGGTCGCGCACGCGACCAGCGAGGACGGCCGGATGGTCGCAATCCTGTTCGGGCCGTTGACGTCGCCGTCCGCGCCCGGGCGGAACAACAAGATCCTCTGGGTGGAGCGGCCGGACTCGGCCGGGACCCCGCTGCACATCGACGCGGTCCTCCCCGGCACCGGCACCCAGGTCACGCGCGACCTCGGCGGACCCGGCCCCTCGACCGTGGACCTGCCCGCCCCGGGGTGCTGGACGCTCGCCCTGTCCTTCGGCGGCCACCGGGACGTCATCCACCTGGCGTACGGCCGCCCCTGACCCGCGGCGGGCGATCCGCACCTGTCAGCCGCTGGCGCCGGTATACCGGCGCCAGCGGCTGACAGGTTGCGGAACCGCAGGAGGTCAGAGGTCGCGGTCGAGCCGGCGGGACATCTCCCGCAGCGCCTTCTCGGCGGCCGCGGCCACGGCCGGCTCGGGGTCGTCGAGGCGGTCCCGCACCGCGTCGGCATCCTCCGCCTCGCCCACGCGCGCCAGGGCGCGGACCGCCGCGACCCGCACCCGCGGGACCTCGTCGGCCGTCCGCCGGCCCAGCGCCTCGGCCGCCGCCCCGATCTCCTGCGCCCGGACGACCTTCGCGCACATCTCGCGTACCCGCCACGCGTCGTCGTCGAGCCCCGCGACGACGGCGGCCGCCGCCTGCGGCCGGTAGCCGTGCAGGAGGCCACGGGCAGCCCAGACCCGGGGCCAGTGGTCCAGGGCGAGCGCCTGGTCGACCATGGTGGCCGAGCTGCGGCCACCGACCCAGTCGAGAGCCGGCGCGGCGGGGTCGGTCCAGTCGCCGCCGCGCAGCAGATCGGTGCACCAGTCGGCGACCGCGTCCACACCGACCACTCGCACGAGCGCCTGCAGCCGGTCGGCCGGCCGGGCGGCGACCTCGCGGTCCGTGGGCCGGCGGACCGGCGTCATGGCACGCCCCGCACCGGCGGCGCGCCAGACCCGCACCTGTCAGCCGCGCGCGCCGGGATACCGGCGCCAGCGGCTGACACGTAGCGGAACAAGACCGGTCAGGTGATCTCGAGCAGCTTCTCGCGGACCGCGTAGACCACGGCCTCCATGCGCGAGTGCAGCTGGAGCTTCTCCAGGATGTTGCGGATGTGGTTCTTCACCGTGTTCTCGCTGATGAACAGCTCTTTGGCGATGTCCCGGTTGTTGAGGCCCCTGGCCACCAGCTTCAGCACCTCGAGCTCGCGGTCGGTGAGCCGCGGGGCGGGCACCTGCTGGCGCTCGTCGCCCTTCTTGATCATCGTGGCGAACTCGGTGAGCAGCTTGGAGGCCATCGACGGGCTGATGAGCGACTGCCCGCCGGCCACCGAGCGGATCGCCGCGGCGACCTCGTCGATCGAGATCTCCTTCAGCAGGTAGCCGCTCGCGCCGGCCTTGATGGCGTCGTAGAGGTCGGCCTCGTCGTCGGAGATGGTGAGCATCACGATCTTGGCGCTCGGGACGACGTCCTTGATGGCCGTGCAGGCCTCGATGCCGCTGCGCCGCGGCATCCGGACGTCCATGAGCACGATGTCGGGCAGCAGCGCCGAGGCGAGCTCGACGGCCTCCGAGCCGTCGCCGGCCTCGCCGACGACCTCGATGTCACTCTCCTGGCCGAGGACCATCTCCAGCCCCCGCCGGAACAGGGCGTGGTCGTCGACCACCAGCACCCGGATGGGCTCGCCACCCGACCGCGCGGACGTCGCCGCCCCCGCAGCTCGCTCGCTCACCTGCTCCCCTTCCGCATCGGCGCGGGGCGGCGAGGGCTCGCCGTCCGCACACGGACGGCATCCTCGCACGTCAGCGGCTTGCCCGGCGGGTGAACCGGTGGGATGGGACGCGGCGCCCGGACCGGTGACGGCGGGTGCCCGGGGTTGCTCAGACGGCCAGCCGGATGACCCCGTAGTCGTAGGCGCGGCGCCGGTAGACGACGCTCGTCTGCTCGGTGTCGGCATCGACGAAGAGGTAGAAGTCGTGCCCCACGAGCTCCATCTCGTACAGCGCCTGCTCGAGCTTGATCGGGGTCGCCTCGTGCACCTTCTCGCGGACGAACAGCGGGCCGTCCTCGGAGACCGTGCTGTACGAGTCCCCGTCGTCCGGCGCGGCGGGAGCGACCTCGACGCCGTCGAGGGCTGCGGTCGCCGCGGCCACCGACTGCGGCGTCTTCGCACCGTGGTGCACCTTGCGCCGGTCGTGCGCCCGCCGCAGCCGCGCCTCGAGCTTCGTCATGGCCAGGTCGAGGGCGGCGTAGCAGTCCTGCGCGTTGGCCTCGGCCCGCATCACCGGCCCGCGGGACCGGATGGTGATCTCGATCCGCTCGCGCTGGTCGGCGAGGCGTGGGTTCTTCTCCTGGGAGCACTCGACGTCGACGCTGATCACCTTCGGGTCGAGCTTCTCGATCTTCACGAGCTTGTCCGCGACGTGGCTGCGGAACCGATCGGTGACCTCGGTGTTGCGACTCTTGACGACGATGTCCACGTAGTGATCCTCCTTGGTGCCGACGGTCTGTCAGGTCGAGCTGTCAGAAAAGCGGACGGTCGTACTGGTGACACCCACCCGGCCGACCTGGTCTTCGACCCCACATCCGCCTGCCGAGGGTCTCGCAGCGGTCTCCGCCACTACTCCCCTTCTCCCGGATCGGGAACCATCTGGGCTCCCGGCGGGGCAGGACTTACTTCTAAGCCGCACCGTGATCGGACGACAAGAAGTCGCCTTACGTGGACCGTTTCGCCTGCGACTGGCATCGGCTAGCCGGACTGCCGCCCCCGGAGGAACGGCTGGTCCGGTGCAACCACGGACCCGGGCGGGTGCCATGACGGAACGCTAGTCCCTGCCACTCCCGGGCGACAGGGCGGTACGTCCCGAGGGGTGGTCGCGCGCGGTGGCGGCGACCACCGCCGCGGCGGCCACGACCACTCCGTCGGCGCGCAGCACGGCGGCGCACTCCGCCAACGTGGCGCCGGTCGTGACGACGTCGTCGACGAGCAGGACCGCGTGGTCGCGGAGCCTGGCCCGGCTCCCCCGGGCCACCCGCACGGCGCCGGCCAGGTTGGCTGCGCGGGCACCGCGTCCGAGGCCGGCCTGGTCGCGCGCCGACCGCCTCATCCGCAGCACGGGCGCGACCACCACAGGCCGGCCGTCGCCACGCAGGACGGCCGCGGCGGCCTCGGCGAGGCACAGCGTGGGGTCGCGGCCCCGCTCCCGCACGGCGGCGGCCCGCGACGGCGCCGGCACCAGTGCGAGCGGCGGCCCGTCGCCGGGGAGGGCGCAGGAGCGGTCCGCCGCCGCCCGCACCGCGAGCGCCAGCGCGGCGCCGAGCGGACGGGTCAGCGCGAGCACGCCGTGCTCCTTGTGCGCGACGACCGCCGCCCGCACCGCGCCGGCGTAGCCCGCCACCGCCCAGGTCGGCGGCAGGTCCGCCGGGCCGGGGTCGGGTGCCGCCCGCCGGGCCGGGCCGCGCAACGTGGTCGCGCAGTCCGGGCACCACGAGGTCTCGACCGCCCCGCACCCGGCGCAGGTGGCGGGCAGCACCAGGTCGAGCAGGGAGCGCAGGACGGTGAGCACGGCACCAGGCTCGCCGCCCGCGGCGCACGCCGTGGCCCGCCGGCTCGGTCGGTGGACGAACCGGGCCTGGGGACGACCGGTCGCTCAGCCGGGGTAGGCGGGCGAGCTGCCCGGGCCCAGCTCGGCCCAGCCGCTGCTCGACACGAACTGCCACAGGTGGCCGTCCAGGGTGCCCACGACGAGGGGGTTCTCGCCGAGCGGCGGCGCCGCCGAGATCGAGACCGCCGGGGAGGTGCCCGGCACCGGCTCGACGTCGGAGAACTTCCAGCCGTCGATGCTCACCTGGTAGGGCCGCAGGACTCCCTCGTCGAGGCTGCCGACGACCACCACGTGGGTGGCGTCGGCCCAGGTCACGTCGCGCACGCCGCGCAGCTCGGGGAGCGGCTCGGTGAGCGACTGGAGGGAGAGCCGCTCGTCGCCGGTGTCGGTGCCGGCCAGCCGGCGGATCGACCCGATCATCATCCGGGCCCCTCGCCCGGTACCCACGACCAGCGCGACCCGGGCCCCGTCGCGGGACACCTGGACGGCCTGCAGCCGGCCGCCCGCGTCGGGCACCGTGACCTGCTGGGCCTTCTCGGCCCCGTCGGCGAGGAAGAGCAGCTGGCCGCTGGCGCGGTCGACCACCCACAGCCCCTTGTCACGGTCCCAGGACGGCGCCGAGAAGTCGGTGCCCTGGATCCGTGGCTCGAGGGCTGCGTCGTTGGTCATCTGCCCTACCAGGACGGTGCTGCCGTCGGTGGTGGTGGACAGAGCGGCGAGCCGGGTGTTGTCCAGCGTCACCGCCGGCGCGCGCAGCTGCGGCGTCTGCGAGCCCCCCGCGCCGCCGGCGCCGAGGACCGGGACGAACTTGCCGCCGAGGTAGCGGCCGATCCGGCCGTTCAGCTGGACGTACGCCGAGAGGTTGCCGGGGACCCGGTCCGGGTCGAAGGTCGGCCAGTCGTCACGCTGCTGCACGGCACCGGCGCTCGTCACCCGCAGGCTCTCGCCACCGGCCGTGATGCGGATCGCCAGGACACCGGCCAGCTGCTTGAGGGTCCAGACCAGCTGGGCGCTCATCTGCTGGCGGGTGGTGTCGTCGACGCCCAGAGCGGTGCTGTCCAGCCCCACCAGCGCGACGCCGTCGGTGACGGGCACCGAGCCGACGTCGAGCGACGTCCCCTCGGGGAACGCGGTCGTGACCGCTCCGCGCATCGACGCGGTCGGTCCGCGCAGCAGCCTGGCCACCAGCTTGGTGCTCAGGCCGGGCAGCTCCGGGATCAGGACGGTGTCGGGCACCAGCGCGTCACCGGTGGGCGCGAGGAAGTAGAGGGAGACCTGCCGGTACGTGTCGCCGAGCTCCGAGCTCGACAGCAGCAGGCCCTTGCCGAGCGCCGAGATGCGCCACTCGCCGCCGGTCCTGGTCAGCTCGAACCGGCGGGTCACGGTGGCGCCCGGAACGGCCCGGCTGTACGCGCCGTCGGCCGCGATCTGCCCCACCTCGGGGGCCTCGAAGGTGATCGTCGCGGCCGGCTCCAGCGGGGGGTCGAGGGTGGATGCCGACTTGTCGTAGATGACCGTGCCGGACTGCGGACGCCAGCCCTGGCTGGCCGCGGACGTCAGGTAGAGCCGGGCCACCTCGTGGTCGTTCTGGAAGTCGGCGCTCGAGTCGAGGAATCCCGACACGATCTCGCCCGGGGAGGCTCCCGGCCGCGGTGGCTCGCCGATGACCGGCACGCCCTCGTCGGCCCGCTCCAGTCGCAGGTCGCCGCCGGCCTTCACCGGACCCGACGTGGGGATGCCGGCGCAGCCGGCGAGGGCCACCATGACCGCGGCCACGAGCGGCACCGCCCTGGAGGGCACGACCCTCGACCTCGCCACCGACCTAGACATCGACGCCGCCCGGGGTGCGGATCCGCCGGTACGGCTGGCCCACGGAGACCGGCCGGGTACGCCGGAGCGAGTCGCTGGGCTCGAGGGGGATCGGCGACCCGTCGAGCTCGGCACCCACGAGGCGCGGCACCGTGAGCCGGAACTGGCAGCCGTCGCCCGGCTCTCCCCAGGCCTGCAGCCACCCCTCGTGCAGGTGGGCGTCCTCCAGGGCGATGGACAGGCCGAGCCCGGTGCCGCCGGTCGTGCGGGCCCGCGCCGGGTCGGCGCGCCAGAACCGGTGGAAGACCATGCCGACGTCGGACGGCGCGAGCCCGATGCCGTGGTCGCGCACGGCGACGGCCACCGCGGTGTCGTCGGCGGCGACGATGACCGACACCGGGCGGCCCTCGCCGTGCTCGATCGCGTTGGCCACCAGGTTGCGCAGGATCCGCTCGATCCGCCGGCTGTCGACCTCGGCCGTGCACGGCTCGAGCGGTGCCTGCAGCGACAGCCGGCTGCCCTTGCGCTCGGCCAGCGCCTCCATCGCCTCGATCACGCTGCGCGCCACGGCGCACAGGTCGGTGGGCTCCGCCTCGAGCTGCGCCGCGCCTGCGTCGTACCTGCTGATCTCCAGCAGGTCGGCGAGCAGTGCCTCGAACCGGTCCAGCTGCGCCTGCAGGATCTCGGCGCTGCGCTCGACGGCCGGGTCGAACCCCTGCCGCGCCTCGTGCAGGACGTCGGCGGCCATCCGGACCGTCGTCAGCGGCGTGCGCAGCTCGTGCGAGACGTCGGACACGAACCGCCGCTGCACCCGGGACAGGTCCTCCAGCTGGCGGATCTGGCGCTGCAGGCTGGTCGCCATCCGGTTGAACGACGCCGCCAGCCGGGCCAGGTCGTCCTCGCCGCGCACCCGCAGGCGCTCCTCGAGCCGGCCCGCGGCCAGCCGCTCCGCGACCCGCGCGGCCATCCGTACCGGAGTCACGACCTGCCGGGTGACGAGGTAGGCGATCCCGCCGACGAGGATCACGAGGGACAGCGCCGCGAGCAGCAGCGCGTTGCGGACCAGGCCGAGCGTGTCGGCCTCCTTGTCCAGCGGGAACAGGAAGTACAGCTCGTAGGTGCTGAAGTTGGGGATCGTCACCGGAGCCCCGACCACGATCACGGGCACCAGCTGGCCGGACTGACGCCGGATCTGGCTGTAGGTCCACTGCTGGGCGGAGGTCCGCTCGACCTGCCTGCGCAACGTCGTCGGCACCGAGTCGGGGTCGGCGGCGAACGAGCTGCGGGCGAGCGGGGCCTGCGGCAGGCTGACGTCCGGTCCGCGCAGCAGCACGACGTCGGCCTGCCGGGCGCCGGCCGGGCCGCCGCCGCGCGCCAGCTGCCGGACCAGGTCGGGCACCAGCGTGTCGTAGACGTCGGCCTCGCTCTGGTCGGCGGAGTCCAGGGCCTCCTGCGAGGTGCGGACGCCGTTGCCGGCCTCGTCGAGCGCCGCCTGCACCTTCGTCCGGAGCAGCCCGTCGCGCACCTGCGTGATCAGCACGTTGCCCAGGACCGCGATGGCGAGGACGGAGAACAGGGTCGTCGTGGTCACGACCCGCAGCTGCAGGGACCGGCGCCACAGCGCGATCACCCGCCGGTAGCGACGGCGCACGGCGCGCCGGGCCCAGGTCGCGACGCCGGTCGGGCGGTCGGAGCCGAGGGTCGACAGCGGAGCGGTCAGGCCGGGCCCGCCTTGTACCCGACGCCGCGCACCGTGACGACGACCTCGGGGTTCTCGGGGTCGGTCTCGACCTTGGACCGCAACCGCTGGACGTGGACGTTGACCAGCCGCGTGTCGGCGGCGTGGCGGTAGCCCCACACCTGCTCGAGCAGCACCTCGCGGGTGAAGACCTGCCACGGCTTGCGGGCAAGTGCGACGAGCAGGTCGAACTCGAGCGGGGTGAGGGCGATCGACCCGCCGTCGCGCTTCACCGAGTGCCCCGCCACGTCGATCACCAGGTCGCCGATCTCGAGCAGCTCCGGTGCGGGCTCCTCGGTGCGGCGCAGGCGGGCCCGGATCCGGGCCACCAGCTCCTTGGGCTTGAACGGCTTCATGACGTAGTCGTCGGCGCCGGACTCGAGCCCGACCACGACGTCGATCGTGTCGGTCTTGGCGGTGAGCATGACGATCGGGACGCCGGACTCGGCGCGGATCGCGCGGCAGACGTCGATGCCGTCCATGCCCGGCAGCATGAGGTCGAGAAGCACGAGGTCCGGCTTGTGCTCGCGGAAAGCCGCGAGCGCCTGGTCACCGTCGGAGCACAAGGACGGCTCGTAGCCCTCGCCGCGCAGCACGATCCCGAGCATCTCCGCCAGCGCGGTGTCGTCGTCGACGATGAGCACACGACCCTTCATGTGCTCATCGTGGCACCTGGGCAGTCCGGATGCGGTGAGATGCGCCGCGCGCCCCGCCCCGGGAACCTGCGCGGGCGGCGCCGGCGCGGCCCGCCGGCAGCAGCCGCGTGCGACGATGGCGCCGTGAGCGACGAGCAGCCGGGGGGCTGGCCCCGCCCCGAGGACGAACCGCCGATCCCTCCCGGCTGGGCGCCGCAGCAGCCGCCGGCACAGGGTCCTACCTACGGCGGCCCGACCTACGGCGGCCGGACGGACGCCGGTGCCGCCCCGCAGCCCGGCTGGCAGCAGCCGGGGGCACCGACGCCGGGCTGGGCCGCCCAGCCGGCACCCGGTCAGGCCGTACCCGCTGCCCCCAAGCCCGGGATCATCCCGCTCCGCCCGCTCGGTGTCGGTGAGATCCTCGACGGTGCCATCGCGGCGATGCGCCGGCACTGGCGGATCATGCTCGGCCTCTCGGCCGCCGTCGCCGCGGTCACCCAGGTGCTCAGCATCCCGCTCAAGTGGCTGCTGCTGCACGACGCGATCGACACGTCGCTCCAGACGAGCAGCTCCGACCCGGAGGGTCAGCTGACGGTGCTCACGGGAGCGATCACCAGCGGCGGCATCGAGGCGCTCATCACGGCCTTCGCCGTACTCGTCCTGAGCGGCATCCTCACCGCCGCCGTGAGCCGCGCCGTGCTCGGTCAGCCGATCTCGACCCGCGAGGCCTGGGACCGGGCGCGGCCGCGGATCCCCGCGCTGCTCGGGGTCAGCGGGCTGCTGCTGCTCGTCGCCGTCGGCCTGGTGGCACTGTGCCTGCTGCCCGGGGTCCTGCTCGCGCTGGGCGGCGCACCCGGTGCGCTGGTGGCCCTCGCCTTCGTGATCGGCGTGCCGGTCTTCGTCGTCGTCGCGACGTACCTCTACTTCGCGTTCTCGCTCGCGTCGCCGGCCGTCGTGCTCGAGCGTGCGTCGGTGGTGGCGTCGCTGCGTCGTTCACGCGCCCTGGTCAAGGGCTCCTGGTGGCGCACCTTCGGGATCCTGCTGCTGGTCAACGTGATCGCGCAGGTCGTCACCGGCATCCTGCTGACCCCGTTCCAGCTGCTGTCGGTCCTGACCGCGCACCTCGCCGGCGACGACGGGAACATCTACGCGCTCGTCCCGCTCCTGGTGGGCGCCATCGGCACGATCATGGCGGCGACGATCACGTGGCCGTTCACCGCCGTCGCCACCACGCTGCTGTACATCGACCGCCGGATGCGGCGCGAGGCGCTGGACCTCGAGCTGGTCCGCTCGGTCGGCGCCGCGGGCACTGCCGGCCCGCAGGCCGGCACCAGCCCCGCCGGTCAGTTCCTGCCCCGGCTGTGATCGCCCGGGTCCCCGTCGAGCTCGGCCGCGAGGAGGCCGCCCGGCTGGCGCACGAGGAGCTGGCCAAGGAGATCTACCGGGCCCAGCGCCCCGGGCTGCTCCGGCGACTGCTCGGGTGGCTCGTGCAGCAGGTCGGCCACCTGCTGGACAAGGTCGCGGGTGTCTCCCCCGGGGGCCGGGCCGGCCTGCTCGTCCTCGTGCTGCTGGCCGTCGTGGCGGTCGTGGCGATCCGTCTCAAGCTCGGCCCGCTGGGCCGGCAGGCGGCCTCCGACCCGGCGCTGTTCACCGGCCGCGCCAGGACCGCGGCGGAGCACCGCGCCGTCGCCGACGCGCACGCCGCGCGCGGCGAGTGGGCCGAGGCGGTGCGCGAGCGGCTCCGCGCGGTCGTGCGCGCCCTGGAGGAGCGGGCCGTGCTCGACGAGCGGCCCGGCCGCACCGCGGACGAGGCGGCCGCCGAGGCCGGCGCCGTGCTGCCGGCCTGCGCCGGCGACCTGGGCCGCGCCGCCCGGCTCTTCGACGACGTCTGGTACGGCGGTCGCCCCGCCGGACCCGAGGCCGACGCGCAGCTGCGCGCGCTGGACGGGAAGGTCAGCCAGAGCCGGCCGCAACCGGCCGGAGCGCACCCGTGACGGCCACTTCCGGCACGACGGCGGGAGCGGTGGGGGCGGCGCCGGCGGGCTCCTCCACCGACCCGACGGCGGCCGACGTGTGGCGGGCGGCCAAGGGCCCGGTGGCCGTCGCGGTGCTCGTCCTGCTGGCCGGCCTGCTCGTCGCCGTGACGAGCGGCGGTGGCGCCGCCCGGCCCCTGGACCCGGCCTCGGCGGCCCCCGGTGGTGCCCGCGCGCTGGCGGAGCTGCTGCGCGACCAGGGCGTGCGCGTCGACCGGCTCACCCGGACCGCCGCGGTCACCCGCACGGCCGTGCGCGGGAGCACGCTGCTCGTGGTCGACCCCGACCTGCTCGCCGACGGCCAGGTCGAGGCGCTCCGGGGCACCGGTGCCGACCTCGTCGTGCTCTCCACCCGGGCACCGCAGCGCTGGGTGGCGGGCGTCGGTGCCACCGCGGTCGACCCCGCCGTCCGCCCACCCGCCTGCGCCCTGCCCGAGGCACGACGGGCCGGCGTCGCGGAGGCAGGTCTGGTCGGCTACGACGTCGACGGCACCGAGCTCGGGACGGCGGTGCGCTGCTATTCCCACGACGGTCGCCCCTCGCTGGTGCAGGGCGACGTCGACGGGCACCTCGTCACCTTCGTCGGGACGGGGGCCGGTTTCACCAACTCCTCCCTCGACGACGACGGCAACGCGGCGCTCGCCCTGGGCCTCCTGGGCGGCCACGACCGGCTGGCCTGGTACCTGCCCTCGACCGAGGACCTGCCGGCCGCCGCGCAGAAGACCTTCTACGAGCTGGTGCCCGACGCCGTCTGGTGGGGCCTCGGGCAGCTGCTGGTAGCCGTCCTGCTGCTCGCACTGTGGCGGGCGCGCCGGCTCGGACCGGTCGTCACGGAGCCCCTGCCCGTCGTCGTGCGCGCGGCCGAGACCGTCGAGGGCCGCGGCCGGCTGTACCGCAGGGCCGGGGCCCGCGGACGGGCCGCCGACGCCCTGCGCGCCGGCGTGCGGGACCGTCTCGGGCCCGCTCTCGGCCTGCCGCGGCGCGCCGAGCCCGGTGCGGTCGTCGCCGCGGTGGCTGCCCGCTCGTCGCGGCCCGCCGGCGAGGTCGGGAGCCTCCTGTACGGTGCCGCACCGGCCGACGACGCAGCCCTCGTCCGGCTGGCGGACGGGCTCGACCACCTGGAGAGAGAGGTACGCCGACCATGACATCCGAGCCGACCGCCACGGCCACCGGCGACGACCCGGCGCGCGACGCACGCGACGCACTGCACGCGCTGCGCCAGGAGGTCGGCAAGGCCGTCGTCGGGCAGGACGCCGCGGTCACCGGGCTGGTCATCGCCCTGCTCTGCCGCGGCCACGTGCTGCTCGAGGGTGTGCCCGGCGTGGCGAAGACGCTGCTGGTCCGCGCCCTGGCGGCAGGCCTGTCGCTGGACAGCACGCGGGTGCAGTTCACCCCCGACCTGATGCCCGGCGACATCACCGGCTCGCTCGTCTACGACGCCCGCACCTCGGAGTTCACCTTCCGACCCGGCCCGGTGTTCACCCACCTGCTGCTCGCGGACGAGATCAACCGCACGCCGCCGAAGACCCAGGCGGCGCTGCTCGAGTCCATGGAGGAGCGACAGGTGTCGGTCGACGGCCGGCCGCGGCCGCTCCCCGACCCGTTCGTCGTGGTCGCCACCCAGAACCCGGTGGAGTACGAGGGCACCTACCCGCTGCCCGAGGCGCAGCTGGACCGGTTCCTGCTCAAGCTCACGATGCCGCTGCCCCCGCGGGAGGACGAGGTGCAGGTGCTCACCCGGCACGCGGAGGGCTTCGACCCGCGCGACCTGGCAGCGGCGGGGGTGCGCGCGGTCGCCACGGCAGCCCAGCTCGAGGCCGGGCGGGCCGGCGTCCGCACCGTGGCCATCGCTCCCGAGGTGGTCGGCTACGTCGTCGACCTGGCCCGTGCGACCCGTGACTCGCCCTCGCTGCAGCTCGGCGTCTCCCCCCGCGGGGCCACCGGCCTGATGTCCGCCGCCCGGGCCTGGGCGTGGCTCTCCGGCCGCGACTACGTCACGCCGGACGACGTCAAGGCCCTGGCCCGGCCGGCGCTGCGGCACCGGGTCGCGCTGCGGCCGGAGGCCGAGCTCGAGGGTGTGACGCCCGACGCGGTGCTCGAGGGCGTGCTCGCGAGCGTCCCGGTCCCCCGCTGACGCCGTGGCGCTGACCGGCCGGCTGGGGCTGCTGGCCCTCGCCGGGGCCGTGGTCGTCGGCGTCCTCGTGCCCTCCGGCACCGGCCTGCTGGTGGTCACGCTGGCCCTCGCGGCCCTGGTGGCGGCCGACCTGGCCCTGGCCGGCCCGGTCCGCCCACTCACGTTCGTCCGCGAGGGCGACCACTCGGTGCGGCTCGGCGAGCCGGCGCAGGTCGGGCTCCTCGTGACCAACCCCTCCGGCCGCCGGGTCCGCGGCCGGCTGCGCGACGCGTGGCCGCCCAGCGCCGGCGCCGCGGTCCAGCGGCACCCGCTCGACGTCCCGCCCGGCGAGCGCCGCCGGGTCGTCACCGCCCTGCTGCCCACCCGGCGCGGCGACCGCCCGGCCGACCGGGTCACGGTCCGGTCGTACGGCCCGCTGGGGCTGGCGGCCCGCCAGGGCTCGCACCGCGTGCCGTGGCGGGTGCGCGTGCTGCCGCCGTTCACCTCACGACGGCACCTGCCGTCCCGGCTGGCCCGGCTGCGCGAGCTCGACGGGCGCACGGCGGTGATGGTGCGCGGCCAGGGCACCGAGTTCGACTCGCTGCGGGAGTACGTCGCCGGCGACGACGTCCGCTCGATCGACTGGCGGGCCACCGCGCGGGCCGGCGACGTCATGGTCCGCACCTGGCGGCCGGAGCGCGACCGCCGGGTGCTGCTCCTGCTGGACTGCGGCCGCACCGCTGCGGCCCGCGTCGGTGACGCGCCGCGCCTGGACGAGGCGATGGACGCCGCGCTGCTGCTCGCAGCCCTCGCGTCGCGAGCCGGCGACCGGGTCGACCTGGTGGCCTACGACCGGTCGGTGCGGGCGCGGGTCCAGGGTGAGTCCGGTGCCGGACTGCTGCCCGCGCTGGTGCGGGCCATGGCGCCCTTGGAGCCGGCCCTCGTCGAGCCCGACTACGCCGGCATGGTGCGCACGATACTCGCCGGCCCGTCCCGGCGCAGCCTCGTCGTGCTGCTCACCGCCCTCGACGCCGCCCCGGTCGAGGAGGGGCTGCTGCCGGCCCTCGGGCCGCTGCTGCACCGGCACCAGCTGATCCTCGCGTCGGTGTCGGACCCGCGGGTGGCGGAGCTGGCGGGTGGCCGGGGCGACGCCGCGTCGGTCTACGCCGCCGCCGCGGCGGAGCGGGCCCGCGCCGAGCGGCGCCGGGTCGGTGACCTGCTGTCCCGGCGCGGGATCGAGGTGGTCGACAGCGGGCCCGGGACCCTCGCCCCCGAGCTGGCCGACCGGTACCTCGCGCTCAAGGCCGCCGGCCGGCTCTGACGCCCACCCGTCGAGCCATCGTCCTCTCAACCGGACCGGCACCTGCCGGCGTCTCGTCGTGAGTGGGGCACCCGGCCCCGGCGACGAGGAGGCGGACATGCGCACACCGCGCGTACGGACCCTGGCGGCGATCGGCGGCGTCGTGGCGGTACTGGCCACCACCCTCGGGGCCGCCCCGGCGGCCGCCGCCCCGCTGGACAAGGGCCGGTTCCACGACGTCGTCGACGAGACGTTCGACTGCAACGGCACCGAGACGCACCAGGGCGGCGACGTCTTCGGGAGCTTCACCTTCGTGAAGCGGGGCCGCGGGCTGGCCTACTACCGCGAGAGCGTCCGCGGGACGCTGGTCTTCACGAACGTCGCGACCGGCGGCACGTACTCGAACAACTTCACCGCGAACAGCCGGGACCTGAAGATCACCGACAACGGCGACGGGACCATCACGATCCTGTCGCAGGGAAGCGGCGTCAGCCGGTGGTTCGACAAGAACGGCACGTTCGTCCTCAGCGACTCCGGCATGTTCCGCTTCAGCATCGCCATCAACCTCAACGGCACCCCGGACAACCCGGACGACGACTTCGATGTCGATGGCTCGTTCGTCCTGATCACGCCACGGACCGGCCGCGCCGACACGGCCGACCGGGACTTCTGCGCCGACCTGGTCCTGTTCACCTGAGGGAGGGGCCGCGCGGTTCAGCCAGCCGTCGGCGCCGTGTCGGTCGCTCCGGCGCCCTGCACATCGCCGAGCTCGCCGGCGCGCACCGCGCGGCCGCCCAGGACCATGACGTAGGCCAGGAACGCCAGCCAGAGCGTCGCGCCGATGCCGATCCGGGCCCAGGTCGGCAACGGCGACGGAGTCACGAACGCCTCCACGACGCCGGAGACGAACAGCGTGGCCGCCAGGCCCAGTGCCAGCGCTCCCGCGGCCTGGCCCTCCTCCCGCAGGGCACGGGACCGGCTCCGGCCACCCGGGTCGATCCACGCCCAGCCCAGCCGGAGGCCGGCCCCGGCCGCCACGAAGACGCACGTCAGCTCGAGCAGGCCGTGCGGCAGGATCAGGCCGAAGAAGAGCCCCAGCCTGTCGTTGGCCGCCATCAGGCCGGCCGCGATGCCGACGTTGAGGGCGTTCTGCCAGACGACCCACACGACCGGGACGAGGAAGATCCCGAGGGCCAGCGCGAGCGCCGACACCCACGCGTTGTTGGTGGCCACCTGGGCGGCGAACGAACCGGCCGGAGCGGAGGAGTAGTAGTCCTCGAAATCGTGCTCCACCAGCTGCCGGATCTGGGCCGGGGCGGCGATCGAGGCCTGCACCTGCGGGTCACCGGCGACCCAGACGCCGACGACCAGCCCGACGAGGACGAAGGCCACCGCCACCGACGCCCACCAGTGCCGGCTGCGGTACAGCGCGGCCGGGTAGGTGACCACGAAGAACCGGGCGAGGTCCCGCCAGGCCGGGGTCCGGGTGCCGGTGACGGCACTGCGGGCCCGCGCCACCAGGGTGGACAGGCGGCCGACCAGGGCCGGGTCGGGGGTCGCGGACCGGACGACCGACAGGTGGGTGGCGGTGCGCTGGTAGAGGCCCACCAGCTCGTCGACCTCGGCCCCGTCGAGGCGGCCGCGCCGGGCCGGCCCGCGGCCCGCCCGGGCCACCAGCTGCTCGAGACGGTCCCACTCGGCGCGGTGCGCCGCGACGTACGCGTCGACGTCCACTCGCCTGCACCCCCGGTCGCGATCCTGCGCGACACTAGTCTGCTCGCGCCGAGGGTGACGTGGTCGACGCCGCCCGCCGACCTCCCGGGGGGACCGTGTCCGACAGCGCGTCCGGCGACGTCGTCACCGGCGAGGCCGTCGTCCTCGACCTGCGGCTGGCCCGGTTCGCCAGTCGTAGCCTGGCGCTCGCGATCGACCTGGCCGTCCAGCTCGGGCTGCTGCTGCTGGGGATCTTCGTGGTCGCCGGCGCGCTGGCCGTGGTCGACGACTCGCTGGCAGCCGCCATCGGGCTGGTGTTCTCCCTGCTCGTGGTGGTCGGCTACCCGGTGGGGTGGGAGACCATGACCCGCGGCCGGTCGCCCGGCAAGATGGCGCTCGGGCTGCGCGTGGTGCGTGAGGACGGCGGTCCGATCCGGTTCCGGCAGGCGTTCGTCCGCGGGCTGATGTCCGTCGTGGAGATCTGGCTGACCTTCGGCGTCGTGGCCCTGGTGACGTCGCTGGCCTCGACCCAGGGCCGCCGGCTGGGTGACTTCCTGGCCGGCACGGTCGTGATCCACGAGCGGGTCCCGGTGCGAGCCACCACCGTCGCCGCGATGCCCCCGGGGTTGGCGGGCTGGGCACAGGGCCTGGACCTCTCCCGGGTACCCGACGCCCTCGCGCTCGAGGCACGGCAGTTCCTCGGCCGGGCGCACGAGCTCTCCCCCGAGGTGCGCGAGCAGATGGGCTCGGCGATCGCCCGCGCGCTGGCAGCCGTGGTCGCACCGGCTCCCCCGCCGGGCGTCCCGGCGTGGGCGTTCGTCGCCGCGGTCCTGGCCGAGCGACGCCGGCGCGAGACGCTCCGGCTCGCCGCGGGCGGCGGCTGGGGCGAGATGCCCACACCGCCCACACCGCCCACACCGCCCACACCGCCCACTCACGCTGCTCCTCCCCCACCGCTCACGCCGCCCACGCCGTCGCCTCCCACCGGCCCTCCCGAGGCACCGCCTGCGGGCTCGCCCGGGGATCGGCCGTTCGCCCCGCCGTCCTGAGCCTGACTACGATCGTCGGGTCGGTCGAGAAGCGGACGACTGCCCTCCGGACACCGGACGACGACATGAAGGACACCTGCTCGTGACCACCGGTCTGACCCCGCCCGAGCAGTTCGCCGTCCTTGCCCAGCGGCTGCGCGAGGGACGCAGCGTCGAGGAGGTCCACCAGATCGTCGTCGAGTCCGCCGTCGAGCTGATCGAGGGGTGCGACCGGGCCGCGATCGGCATCCTCGAGGGCGACCGGTTCCACAGCGGCGCGGCCACCGACGACGTGATGCGGCTGATCGACGAGCTGCAGAACCAGGTCGGCGAGGGGCCCTGCCTCGAGGCGAGCACCGACGGCGTGGTGCAGGTCGACAACGACATCACGGTCCGGACGCAGTGGCCGAAGCTGGCCGAGGTCGTCGTCGAGCGCACCCCGGTCCGGGCCATGATGGGCGTCCCGCTCGTCGACGACGGGCACCGCTCCGGCGCCCTCAACGTGTTCTCCGACCGCACCGACGTCTTCGACGACGAGGCTGTGGCGACGGCGGCCATTCTCGCGTCGTTCGCCTCGGTGGCGCTGGCCGGCGCCCGGCACTCGGCCCGGGCCGGCCAGCTCCAGGAGGGCCTGGCGACCAACCGCGAGATCGGTGCCGCCGTCGGCATCCTGATGGCCACCCACGGCATCTCGCAGGACGACGCGTTCGCGCTGCTCAGCAGCGCCTCGCAGCGGCTGAACCGCAAGCTGCGCGACATCGCCACCGGCATCGTCCGCGGCGACGACACCGCCAAGCCCTGACCGACCCGCAGCCGATCACGTAAACGGTCGATCGTCGACCACGGATACGTGGTCGGCAGCTGCACCGCCGTCGGGGCTTGTGTGAGAGCGGCTTGGACAGCGGCGGCAGTCGTCGGCACAGCCGGTTGGCGCGGCTGACCCACCGTCCCGAGCGAAGTGGCCCCGTTCGACGGGCGGAAAGCGGTCTCCCAGCGGGGCCACTTCGCTTGCCGGACCACCTGGATGAGGGGCGCGGACGGCGGGACGACGGCAGCCCCTCTGTCCTGGCCGCTCGTACGTGAGCCACATCGGGGGGCCAGATGGACACGGGCCCAGTGACGGCTGAACGGCGCCGCACCCCCTCGCGGGGGTACGGCGCCGTCGGAGACGTGCGGGGTGCTCAGTAGCGGTAGTGGTCCGGCTTGTACGGCCCGGCCACGTCGACACCGATGTACTCCGCCTGCTCCTTCGACAGCTGGGTGAGCTTCACACCCAGCGCGTCGAGGTGCAGCCGGGCGACCTTCTCGTCGAGGTGCTTCGGCAGGACGTAGACCTGCTTCTCGTACTCGTCGGTCTTCGTGTACAGCTCGATCTGCGCGATCGTCTGGTTGGCGAACGAGTTCGACATGACGAAGCTCGGGTGCCCGGTGGCGTTGCCGAGGTTCAGCAGCCGGCCCTCGGACAGCACGATGATCGAGTGCCCGTCGGCGAAGACCCACTCGTCGACCTGCGGCTTGATCGTGTTGCGGCGGATGCCCTTCGTGTGGGCCAGTCCGGCCATGTCGATCTCGTTGTCGAAGTGGCCGATGTTGCCGACGATCGCCTGGTGCTTCATCCGGCTCATGTCCTCGGCCGTGATGATGTCCTTGTTGCCGGTCGCGGTGATGAAGATGTCGGCCGTCTCGACGACGTCCTCGAGCGTGGTGACCTGGTAGCCGTCCATCGCCGCCTGCAGCGCGCAGATCGGGTCGACCTCGGTGACGATCACCCGGCCACCCTGGCCGCGCAGCGACTCGGCGCAGCCCTTGCCCACGTCGCCGTAGCCGAGGACGACGGTGACCTTGCCGCCGATGAGGACGTCGGTGGCGCGGTTGATGCCGTCGATCAGCGAGTGCCGGGTGCCGTACTTGTTGTCGAACTTGCTCTTGGTGACCGAGTCGTTGACGTTGATCGCCGGGAACAGCAGCTCGCCGGTCTTGGCGAACTCGTACAGGCGGTGCACGCCGGTCGTGGTCTCCTCGGTGACGCCCTTGATGCCGGCGCCCATCCGCGTGTACTTCGAGTCGTCGGCGGCGACGGATGCGCGGAGCAGGTCGAGGATGACCGCGTACTCCTCGGAGTCGTCGTCGGTGGACGACGGCACCGCGCCGGCCTTCTCGAACTCGGTGCCCTTGTGGATCAGGAGGGTGGCGTCGCCACCGTCGTCGAGCAGCATGTTGGGGCCGGCGCCGTCGGGCCACGTGAGCATCTGCTCGGTGCACCACCAGTACTCCGGCAGGGTCTCGCCCTTCCAGGCGTACACCGGCACGCCGGCGGGGGCGTCGACGGTGCCGTCCTTGCCGACGACGGCCGCGGCCGCGGCGTGGTCCTGGGTCGAGAAGATGTTGCAGGAGACCCAGCGGACGTCGGCGCCGAGCGCGACGAGGGTCTCGATCAGGACCGCGGTCTGCACGGTCATGTGCAGCGAGCCGGCGATCCGGGCGCCGGCCAGTGGCTGGGACGCGCCGAACTCCTGGCGCAGGGCCATCAGGCCGGGCATCTCGTTCTCGGCGAGGCGGATCTCGTTGCGGCCGAACTCGGCGAGGGACAGGTCGGCGACCTTGTAGTCGCCGGGCTTCAGAGTGGTGCTCATGTGGATGACTCCCCACTGGGGCGCCGCGATGGCTCCCCTGGCTTGCGGGCGGGTGGACTCGGGGCGGGCGGCTCGCTGCGTCGACGTCGCACGGGGGCGCAGCCGAGGCTGCGCACTGCGGTGACGGTCGGAGCGTGCCCGGCGCGGTCCCTCAGGACCAACCCATCAGTGACGCCGACACTCCGCGTGGAGTCTACCGCGGACCCTCGCGATCCCGGAAACGCCGAGGGGTCAGGCCGGCGGGCCGGGCGGCGGCGAGTGGTCGATGTCCGGCTCGAGGTAGATGACCCGGGCGATCGGCTCGGCCTCGCGGACCCGGATCTCGGCCGCGTCGATCGCCGCGGCGACCTCCGCAGCCGATTCGGTGGGCGCCACGGCGATCTTGGCCGCGACGAGCAGCTCCTCCGGGCCGAGGTGCAGCGTCTTCATGTGGATCACGCGCTGCACGGAGCCGTGGGCGACGAGCGCGGCCTCGATCCGGCGGACGGAGTCGGGCGTGGCGCCCTCGCCCAGCAGCAGGCTCTTGGTCTCGATCGCGAGCACGACAGCGACGCACACCAGCAGCACGCCGATAGCGATCGTGCCGAGGCCGTCCCACGTGCCGTCGTCGGTGAGCAGGGTGAGCCCGACGCCGAGCAGCGCCAGGACCAGTCCGATCAGCGCCGCGAAGTCCTCGAGCAGGACCACGGGCAGCTCGGGAGCCTTGGCGCGGCGGATGAAGTCCGTCCAGCCCAGCGAGCCGCGCACCTTGTTCGACTCGTGGATCGCCGTGCGGAACGACCATCCCTCGAGACCGATCGCGACGACGAGCACCAGGATCGGGACCCACTGCCAGGAGTCGATGGGCTCCGGGTGCTGGAGCTTGTGGTAGCCCTCGTACAGCGCGAACAGCCCGCCGACGCTGAACAGCACGACCGACACGATGAAGGCGAAGACGTAGCGCTCGCGGCCGTAGCCGAACGGGTGCGCCGGGGTGGCGGCCCGCTGGGCCCGCCGGCCGCCGACGAGCAGCAGCAGCTGGTTGCCGGAGTCGGCCAGCGAGTGGATCGACTCGGCCAGCATCGACGACGACCGGGTCAGAAGGAACGCGACGAACTTCGTCACCGCGATGCCGAGGTTCGCGGCCAGCGCCGCGACGATCGCCCGGTTGCCCCCCGCGGCGCTCACCGATCACCCGCACCGGGGGTGGCGGTGCCCTTGAGGAGCAGGATCGGCGCGATCGGCGACGGGTCGATGCCCTGCAGCAGCGCCAGGTAGACCGTGGCGAAGTCGAGCGGCGCGACCAGGCTGGCCAGCCGCGAGAGCGGGTGCTCGCCCTCGGCCACCAGCTCGCTGCTGGGCACGGCGTACTCCTCGGCGACGCGGTGCGAGGCCTCCGCGCGGGCGGTCACCCGCGGCAGCTCGTCGGTGTCGCGGAGCACCAGCAGCCGCATCCGCGGCCAGCCGGGACCGTCGTCGACCCGGTCGCGGAAGATGTCGTCCTCGGCGGCCTCGCCACCGAGCGAGCCGAACACCCCCGCCATCACGACCACCTGGTTGTGGTGGACCTCGGTGAGGGGCCCGTGCACCCCGGGGTACTTCGCGTTCTCCGCCAGCTGGGCGACCGTCCGCGCCGCCGCGACGTTCGCGACGTCGCTGGCACCCCAGACGTACGGCAACGACCCGGCGAGGGCCAGCGCGAGGGTCTTCGCCGGGTTGTCGACGGAGTCGACGCCGGGCGCGCAGCGCTCGGCGACCCGGTCCAGCTCGTCGGCGGTGCGGGACAGCAGCGCGCGCGGCACGTCGGCCAGCCCGACGGCGTCCAGGACGAGCAGCACCGGGACGGCGAGACCCCAGAGGTTCGCCCGCGGCATCCGTCCGTGGGCGTCGACGGGGAGGTGCAGGGTGCGGCCGCCTTCGGCACGCTGGGCGAGGGGCGACCCGGCGGCGCCGACGGTCACGACCCGGGAGCCGCGGCGCAGCGCCTCGTCGGTGGCCGACAGCGTCTCCTCGGTGGAGCCGGAGCAGGACACCGCGATCACGAGATCCATCGGCCCCACCCACCCCGGCAGCCGGTGTCCCCGGAACGCCAGGACCGGGACCGGGCAGGTGCGTCCGGCGACCGCGCCGGCGACGTCGGCCGCGATGCCGGACCCGCCCATGCCGGTGACCACCACCGCCCGTGGCCGGTCGTCCTCGCGCAGGGGGTCGAGCAGCTCGGGCGGCACCATCACCATCGCCTCGCGCACCTGCGCCCCGGCGGTGGCCACCGCCCGCAGCATGTCGCCGCGGTCCAGCTCGGCGAGCGCCGCCGGGTCGTCCAGGTCGGAGTCGTCGGGCGAGCCGGACCAGGACGCCGTCACGGGCGCCGGGCCTCGTCGACCAGCAGCACCGGGATGTCGTCGCGCACCGGGTAGGCGAGGCCGCAGGTGTCCGACGTGCAGACCAGCTCCTCGGCCTCGTCGTCGGCACGCAGCGGCGCGTGGCACTGCGGGCAGGCCAGGATCTCCATCAGGCGGGGGTCGAGCTGCACGGTCCTCAGGTTCCCTTCGGGTGGGTCGTGGCGGCGTCGCCGCGGATCAAAGCCAGCACCTCGTCGCGCAGGGCCGTCATGGTGGGTCGGTCACCGGCCTCGACGTTGAGCCGGAGCAGGGGCTCGGTGTTGGAGGGCCGCAGGTTGAACCACCAGCCTGCCGCGCCCACCGTCATGCCGTCGAGGTCGTCCACGATCACACCGTCGCGGCCGGCGAACGCGGCCCGGACCGTCGCGGTCGCGGCCGCCTGGTCGGCCACCTCGCTGTTGATCTCGCCGGAGGCCACGTAGCGCTCGTACTCCGACGCCAGCTCCGACAGGGGCCGGTCCTGGCCGCCGAGGGCGGCCAGGACGTGCAGCGCCGCGAGCATGCCGGTGTCGGCCCGCCAGAAGTCGCGGAAGTAGTAGTGCGCCGAGTGCTCGCCGCCGAACACCGCGTCGGTGTTCGCCATCTCGGTCTTGATGTACGAGTGCCCGACCCGCGTCCGTACCGGGCGGCCACCGTGCTCGGTGACGATCTCTGCCACGGCGCGCGAGGTGATGAGGTTGTGGATGACGGCCGACCCCGGCACCCGCGCCAGCTCGCGCACCGCGACCAGCGCGGTCACCGCGGACGGCGAGACCGGTTCGCCGCGCTCGTCGACGACGAAGCAGCGGTCGGCGTCGCCGTCGAACGCCAGCCCGATGTCGGCCCGCTCCTCGCGGACCCGGGCCTGCAGGTCGACGAGGTTCTTCGGGTCCAGCGGGTTGGCCTCGTGGTTCGGGAAGGTCCCGTCGAGCTCGAAGTAGAGCGGGACGACCTCGAGCGGCAGCCCGCCGAGCACGGTCGGCACCGTGTGCCCCGCCATGCCGTTCGCGGCGTCGACCACGACCTTGAGCCGGCGGATGCCGGTCAGGTCGACGAGGCCCAGCAGGTGGGCGGCGTAGCCGGGCAGGACGTCGAGCCCGGTCGTGGTGCCAAGCTCCCCGTCGTACGCCGGGACGCCGGCCGAGGCGAGGTCGCGTACCTCGGTGAGGCCGGTGTCCTGTCCGACGGGGCGGGCACCGGAGCGGCAGAGCTTGATGCCGTTGTAGCGGGCCGGGTTGTGGCTGGCGGTGAACATCGCGCCGGGCCGGTCCAGGCTGCCGCTGGCGTAGTAGAGCTCGTCGGTCGAGGCGAGCCCGATCGTGAGGACGTCGACGCCCTGCTCGTTGGCGCCGGCGGCGAAGGCGGCCACGAGGTCGGGGGACGACGGGCGCATGTCGTGGCCGACCACGATGCCCTCGGGAGCGTCGACGACGCGGACGAAGGCAGCGCCGAGGGCGTACGCGATGTCGGCGTCGAGCTGCTCCGGGACCAGACCGCGGACGTCGTACGCCTTGACGATGTCGGTGAGGTCACGACGCTGGGCGGCAGGCACGCCGGCAGAGCCTACCGGCGGGACAGAGCCCGCCGAGCGGCCCGCCCGTGGAGGTGGCGGGCCGGCCGGACGTCGCGGCGGGAAGCGGGTCAGACCTTGCGGGTCCGGTCCAGGACCCGGCCGACCGGCAGGGCCCGGGCGGTGTCCTGCTCGGCCCAGGTGCGGTGCTCGCACCGGTGGCAGGAGGTGAACTCCACGGGCGAGCCGTCGGTGAGGTTCATGGCGATCCGGGTGACCCGCTCGCTGCCGCAGGCGCGGCAGGAGGCGCCGGCGCGGGCGCCGGGCTGGGTGAGGGAGCCGAGGGGGACGTGCTGGGTGCGGACTGCCGTGCTGGAGCGCGCCATGAGGAAGCTGCTTTCGACGAGAGCGATGAGGGATGCTGCGGGGCGCCGGCCGGCGGATGACGGTGGCCGGCTCCCGGGATGACTGGGGTTGCATCGGCGGGTCCCGCGTTTTCCTTGACCTTCCGGCGTGTCTGGTACATCACGGACAAACCGGACAGCGACCTCCCCGGGCGCACCCGGATCCGTTGCTCGGGGACCTACTCCGGGCTGCGCAGCATCCGCAGGTGGCCGCGGCGGCCGACCTCGACCGGCTCGGGGGTGGGCACCGGGGCGGGCCGGGCGGCCTCACGCACCGCGTCGGCCAGCGCCTCGAGGTCGTCGCTGGTCGGGCCGAGGTCCGCCGGGTCCGGAGCGAGCCGGAGGACCTCCCACCCGCGCGGCGCGGTGAGCCGCTCGCTGTGGGCGACGCACAGGTCGTAGCAGTGCGGCTCGGCGTAGGTCGCCAGCGGGCCCAGCACCGCGGTGGAGTCGGCGTAGACATAGGTGAGCGTCGCGACGGCGGGCTTCCCGCAGGCGGTGCGGGAGCAGCGACGGACAGGGCTCACGTCGCGAACCGTACCGAGCGCGGGTCCTGCGGCGGTGGAGCGACGCGCACAGGTGGGCCGACACCTCCGCGGCCCGGCGGGGGCCGCTCCCTACGCTGGCGCCGTGCCCGACCTGCCGGACCGCCCGTCCTCGCCCCGGCGCCGCCGCGACCGGCGCGGCCGCGGGCTGCGCGGGCCGCTGCTGCCCGACGGGCTGCCCGCCACGCGCAGCCGGGGCGAGCAGTTCGACGAGCTGGTCGTCGCCGAGCTGACCCGGGTGGCGCACCGGTTCCGCGCCGAGCTGGCCGACCTGGACCTGCTGGTCGACGACGTGCCGGCCACCGACGACACCGACGAGGTACGGCTGTTCCGCACCAGCCCCGCCGCCGACGGCCGGCGGGCCCGGCTGGTCGTGCACCGCCGCCCGGTCGAGTCGCGGTCCCGGGGCGGCGTCCGCGCCCGCGAGGACCTGGTGCACCACGTCCTGGTGGAGGCGGTGGCCGAGCTGCTCGGCCTCGCCCCCGAGGACGTCGACCCCGACCACGACGACGACCTGCCGTAGGTACCTTTCAGGTCGAGATCGGTGTCACGTGCAAGATCAAAGACGGCTTGGGACGACAGCCAGCGCCCGCCGTCCGCGACCTCTCCGGTCATTGACTGGCGCGTTGTGGCTGAATTTTGGCCTGGAAACTGCCACAACGCGCCACTCAACGCAGGACGACGGCGGGAGGGGTGCGGACGGCGGGCGGGCGATCCCTCCGTCCGAAGCCGCTCTGGCCCCCGCCACGACGGCGGGTCACGGACCGTCCGGACGTAGCTCGGCCTCAGCGGGCGGGCGATCCTTCCGTCCGGAGCCGCCCTGGCCCCGCCACCACGGCGGGTCACGGACCGTCAGGACGTAGCTCGGCCTCAGCGGACGCGCAGGCCGGTGGAGAGGTCGGCGAGCACCCGTGGCACCCGGACCGTCCAGCGGCCGGGTGGCACCGGCTCGGTGGTGAGCAGCGGCCCCTTCGCCTCGGCCTCGGTCACCGAGCGGACGGCGTAGACCGGACCCGAGCCGCGCAGCGGCACGACCGACACCGAGAAGCCGGTCGCCGTGCTCACGGTGGCAAGGTCGAGGACCACCTGGCTGCGCGCCGGCACGGTCACCTCCTGCGGTGTCCCGGTCGCGGGCGGCAGCGGGGCCACCCGCACCGTCGCGGCCGCCCCGGAGGTCGCCAGCAGCAGCGTGCTCGCGATGCCGCTGCCGGTGCGCACCTCCGGCACGGCGCCGGGCGTCGACGGCGTGAGCGGCCGGCCGGCGGCGGTGTAGGCGATCTCGGTCAGGGCGCCGGCGTCGGTCCCGGTCGCCCGCGCCAGCACGCCGGCGGTGACCGGGACGTCGGAGTCGAGCCAGACGCCGACCGGCTGGGTGCCGGTGTACGGCGCGAGGTCGACGGTCGCGACCGAGCCGGCCTTGACCTCGAGGACGTCCAGCCCGGTCGGGGTGAAGGCTCCGGTCTCCGTCACGAGCTGCAGCTTGACGATCGCGTCGGACTCCCCGGGGGCCACGACCTGCAGCACCCGCTCACCGGTGCCGCTCACGACGCCGGCGACCAGCTGGCGCCGGGCGGGGGGTGCGGCCTCGGGCAGCCAGTCAGCACCACGCGGGGTGAGACCGTCGATCTGCTGGTCGCGGACAGCCGCGGCGATCCGGCCGGTACGCGCGTGCACGTGGATCGCGAACACCCGCGTGCCGGGAGCCAGCGCGTCGAGCAGGGTGACCTTCTGCGTCCCGGCGGCGACGGCGATGCCGCGACCGGCGGGCGTGGGGATCGCGCCGTCGGGGCCGTAGAGGGTGACGTCGACGACAGCGGGCGCCGCCTCGGGGTTGCTCAGGTAGACCCGGCCGCGCTGCCCCACCACCGAGCCGCTGCCGACGAACCACGCGTCGCTGCCCGCGGTGCTGCACCGGGTGCCGAGCAGCCCCCGGACGGCGTCGACGGTGCTGCGGGTGAGCATGCCGACCGCCAGGCCGGGCGCGGCGGCACCGTCGGCCCGCGCCACCAGCGGTCCCTGGTCGGCGGTGAGGAGCACCGACCCGGCGGCGGCGGCACCCACGTCGAGAGGCAGCCGGGGGCCGTCGAGCCGGGCCAGCCGGGCCGACCCGGGGCCGCTCACGCCGGCGGCTCCCCCGCCGGTGACCCCGGGAGCCGCGATCGACACCCGGGACTCGGTGCTCGCGTCGACAGCCGGGTCCGGGCAGGTGCCGTCGGACTCGGCGACCGGGACGGCGGGCCCGATCCGGGGGCTGCGCGCCGACGTCGCCGCCGGCTCCGGCGCCGTGAGGTCGGCCGTGACCCCGAGGCCGGCAAGCAGGGCGACCGCGACCAGCAGCGTCGTCCCCGGCCGGCGCAGGGCCGGCGGCAGCCGCCTCATGCCCGCACCCCTTCGGTGGCGTCCCCGGCGGGCGCACCGCCCTCGGGCGCGCTGTCCCCGGTCGGAAGGTCCCGGGTCGGAAGGTCCCCGTGCGCACCGTCCCCGGGCGGACCGCTCGCGACCGGGTCCGGGAGGTCGGCGTCGGCCCCGGTCACGTCGTCGAGGACGGAGCGCGCGGCGGGCAGCGCGAGCACCACCACGACGACCAGCAGGCCCAGCTGCAGCCACAGCAGCACCGGCCGCAGCCCGGCATCGTGCTCCAGCCGGAGCCGGCCGCCGCCGGCCGGGAGCTCGAAGGCCTGGGCCCAGCCGTCGTAGCGCCGGGGTGCGAGCGCGGCGCCGTCGAGGCTCGCCCGCCAGCCGGGGTCGGCCCGGTCCGCCAGGACGAGCAGGCGCCCCGCGACGCCGTCGGGCACCTCGGCCCGCGACGTGATCTGCCCGGCGGGAAGGCCGGTCGCCGGGGGCGGCGCTCCGTCGTCCTCGACCACCGGCGCTCCCGGGGGCAGGATCCGTACCCGGGCCACCCGGTAGTCGATGCGCCACAGCCGCGCGTCGGCCTGGCCGCTGACCTGGACGACGCCCGGCACCGACTCGATCGACCGCACCAAGCGGCCGTCGGACGGTGTCGTGAGCAGGACGAACCGGATGCCGTACGGCACCAGCCGGCCGGCCGAGTCCCCGCCGCGTCCGGACGCGAGGTCAGCCACCGCGGCGTCCAGGCCGACCCCGCGCGGCAGCACCGGTGCGAGCTCGGCGTCGCCGGTGTGCGGCCCGGCGGAGCGCAGCACGGCGTAGGACAACCGGCCGTCGTCGCGCACCCGGAGGACGAGGGTGCGGGGCCGGGCCGGGTGGTCGCCCTCGGCGGCCACGAACGCGGGCAGCAGCACCGGGTCACGCCGCTCGAGCGGGCCGTCGGCCGCGGTGAGTGCCCACCAGCCGGCGGTCAGTACCGGGGCCACCGCCGCGAGCACCAGGACCACCAGGGCGCCGGGCTGCTTCCAGCCGAAGCTCGACCCGGCGACCCGGGCCCGCGCCCCGGCAGCGCCGGCGACGGCGGCGGCCACCAGCGCCGCCCCCGCGATCTGCATCAGCGCTCCCGGCCAGGCGGCCACCGGAGCCTCCAGCGTGGGCGCTGTGACCGTCACCCGGGCCAGGGCGAGCGCACCGCCGAGGCAGACCAGCGCCGCGACCCAGCCGAGCAGCACGACCTGCCGGCGCTCGCGCCGCAGCAGACCGGCGAGGGCTGCGAGCAGCAGGCCCGCCCCGAACGCGAGCGGCGGCAGACCGGGCCCACCGGCGTGCAGCAGGAGCAGGTCGAGCCCGCCGAGGTCACGGTCGGAGAGCCCCGGCCCCGGCAGCCCCGGCTCGACCAGCAGCAGCTGCGGCCGGGCGACGAGTGCCGGCAGCCAGGGCAGCAGCAGCGCCACGGGGACGAGTGCGACCACCGCCACCCGGGGAAGGACCCCTCGCCGGACGACGCCGAGGGCCACCGCCGCGACGGCGACCGGCGCCCACGCCAGCGGCACGAATGCGGTCATCACGGCGAGCAGCAGGCCGCCGGTCCACGCCGCCCGCCAGGCCTTCGGCCCGCCCGCGGGCGCGAGGCCGCGCAGCAGGACCAGCACGAGCAGCGGCAGGAGCAGGGCGACGACCACGGTGCCGAGGCGGCCGGTGGCCACCGCGGCGACCAGCGGCGGCAGCAGGGCGTAGGTCACCGACCCCCACAGGCGCAGCGGCACCGAGGTCGCGAGCCGCCGCAGCGCCGCGTACGCCGACAGGCCGGCCAGCGGCACGGCACCGAGCAGCAGGAGGTCGACGGCCCGCTCGGCGTCACCCAGGAGCACGCTCGACAGCAGCGCCAGGACGGCGAGGTACGGCGGTGCGCTGGTGTCGCCGCCGAGCCCGACCGGGTGCCAGGTCGACAGGTAGGTGTGCCACAGGGCGCCGGCGCCGTCGGGTGCCGGCAGCAGCGCACCGCCCATCAGCCGGCCCGCGCCGACCAGGGCCCGGGTGGCGACGACCGTGACGAGCAGCAGCCCCGCGGTGAGCAGCACCGAGGGCTGCAGCAGGACCCGGCGGACCAGGCCCGCGCCGCTCGACGGGAGATCGTCGGTGTCCTCGGAAGTGGGCCCGCTCTCACTCGCGCCCGGACCGACCCGGTGCCGGCCGCCGAGGGCGTCGCCGGCCCGCGTGCCGAGGAAGACACTGACGTTCTCCATGCCGTGCCGAAGCCCGCTCCCGCGCGGGGCGAGCAGCGCCGCGACGCTGCGCGCCGGTCGGGTCCGGGTCCGCCGGCGGGACAGCCGGGCGGCCAGGAGCCGGTCCGGCCGGGCCGCGACGGCGAGCAGGGCGACCAGCTCGTCGGCGGCGTGCGCCGGCCGCTTGCCGGCGAGCAGCCCCAGCGAGCGCACCAGCGTGCTCAGGACGAGGCGGACGAACGCGACCGGCAGCCGCAGCAAGGGGAGGTTCGCGAGCAGCACGAACAGGGCGTGCTGCCGGTCCAGCCGGTGGATCCGGCCGCCCGCTGCGTGCACGGCGCGGCGGCGGTGGCTGCTCGCCTCGGCGTGGTGGACGACGGCGTCGGTGACGACCACGACCCGGTGGCCGGCGAGGTTGGCCCGCCAGCCGAGGTCGACGTCGTCGCGCAGCAGCGGCAGCCGGGGGTCGAAGCCGCCCAGCGCCGCCCACACGTCGCGCCGGACGAGCATTCCCGCCGTGCCGACGGCGAGGACTGCTCGCGTGCCGTCGTGCTGGCCCTGGTCCTGCTCGCGACGCTCGAGGCCGGTCTCGCGGCGGCCGCTGCGCGCGATGGTCACACCCGCCTCCAGCAGCAGCCGCCGGTCACCGAGCCCGAGCACCTTGGGGCCGGCGATCGCGACCTGCGGGTCGCGGTCGGCCTCGGCGAGCAGCTGCGCCAGGGCGTCCGGCGCCGGCGCGCAGTCGTCGTGCAGCAGCCACAGGAAGGTGTGCTCGCCGCCGGACCGGTCGAGGGCCGCGTGCACCGCGGCGCCGAATCCGGTGCGCGCGGGCAGGTCGACGACCCGTGCTGCACCCAGCCAGTCGACGAGCGCGGCCAGGGTGCGCGCGGCGTCGTCCGGCGCGCTGGTGTCGGCGGCGACGACGACGTCGGGAGCGCGGGTCTGGGCTGCCAGCGCCGCCTGCAGGCCCGGGAGCCAGCGGGTGCCGTGATGGGCGACCACCACCGCCACGACCGTGGGGCGGCCTGCCGCGGAGCTCGGGGAGGGTGGCGTCGTCATGCGACGACCACCCTAGGGGGATCGGTCGGGACCGCTGCTCAGACCGCGGACTTCTTGAGGCGGCGCCGCTCGCGCTCGGACAGGCCGCCCCAGATGCCGAACCGCTCGTCGTTCATGAGGGCGTACTCGAGGCACTCCGAGCGGACGTCGCAGCCCAGGCAGACCTTCTTCGCCTCCCGGGTGGACCCGCCCTTCTCCGGGAAGAAGGCCTCGGGGTCCGTCTGGGCGCACAGGGCGCGCTCGGTCCAGTCGTTCTCACCCAGCTCGGGCTCGTCGATGAGCGGGAACACCTCGCCCATGGCTGTGCCTCCTCGACCCTGGCCGGCGCCCACCGCCCTATCTGCGGCCGGCCACCGAATGACACTGGTGGAATTACACGCGTGTCCCTGCCACCCCGTCAAGCCGTACGGTGATATCTGACCGAAAGGACCACCGGTTGCCGGCGTGTCGCGGCCATCGACGACACTGTGCCCATGTCCCACGGCTTCTCCTCCGGCCGCACGTTCTCCCCCGGGATGCACGTGGTCGTCCCGGCCGGCGGCATCGGCGGCGCGCGCTTCCTGCGCGGCCTGCTGGCCGCCGCACCCGAGTTTCTCGGGGGTGCGGCGCGCGTCACCGTGATCGGCAACACCGGTGACGACATCACCCTGTTCGGGCTGCGGGTCTGCCCCGACCTGGACACCGTGATGTACACCCTCGGCGGCGGCATCCACGAGGGCCAGGGCTGGGGCCGCGACGACGAGACCTTCGTCGTGAAGGAGGAGCTGGCGGCCTACGGCGTCCAGCCGACCTGGTTCGGCCTGGGTGACCGCGACATCGCCACCCACGTCGTCCGCACCCAGATGCTCGACGCCGGCTACCCGCTCGGCCAGGTCACCGCCGCCCTGTGCGACCGGTGGGGGCTCGGCGACCTCGGGGTACGCCTGCTGCCGATGAGCGACGACCGGGTCGAGACGCACGTCGTGATCGACGACGACACCGCGCCCGGCGGCCGCCGAGCCGTGCACTTCCAGGAGTACTGGGTGCGGCTGCACGCCGAGCCGAAGGCGTACGAGATCGTCGCGGTCGGCGCGGACACCGCGACGCCCGGCCCGGGCGTGGTGGAGGCGTTCGCCACCGCCGACCTCGTCCTGCTGCCCCCGTCGAACCCGGTCGTGAGCATCGGGACCGTGCTGGCGGTCCCGGGGGTGCGCGAGGCGCTCGTCGCGACGCCGGCGCCGGTGGTCGGCCTGTCCCCGATCGTCAGCGGTGCGCCGGTGCGCGGCATGGCCGACCGGGTCCTGACCGCGGTCGGCGTCGAGACGTCGGCCGCAGCTGTGGCCCTGCACTACGGCGGCCGCTCCGCGGGCGGCCTGCTCGACGGCTGGCTGGTCGACAGCAGCGACGCCGCAGCGGTCGCCGAGGTCGAGGACGCCGGCATCGCCTGCCGCGCCGTTCCGCTGCTGATGCCCGACGTGCCTTCGGCCGCCGCGATGGCACGGTCGGCGCTGGAGCTCGCCGCCGAGCTGCTCGTCCGCCCGACCGCACCGTGAGCGGCTCGCTCCTGGTCTGGGCGCCGGACGGCGTGCCGGAGGTGGCCGCCGGTGACGACCTCGCCGGCCTGCTCGTCGACGCCGTGACGGCCGAGGACTTCGCGCTCGCCGATGGTGACGTCGTCCTCGTGACGTCGAAGGTCGTGTCCAAGGCCGAGGGGCGCGCGGTCCGCGTCGACCGGGAGGAGGCGATCCGCGCCGAGACGGTGCGCGTGGTCGCGCGCCGCGGCGCCACCCGCATCGTCGAGACCCACCACGGCCTGGTGCTCGCCGCCGCCGGCGTCGACGCAAGCGGCACCGAGCCGGGCACCGTGCTGCTGCTGCCCGTCGACCCCGACGCCTCGGCGCGCGCCCTGCGGTCCCGGCTGCTCGAGCTGGCCGGCGTCGACGTCGCGGTCGTGGTCACCGACACGATGGGCCGGGCCTGGCGCACCGGGCAGACCGACCAGGCGATCGGCGTCGCGGGGCTGCAGCCGCTCGACGACCTGCGCGGCCGCGACGACGGTCACGGCAACGTGCTGACGGCCACGGTCGGCGCGGTGGCCGACGAGATCGCGTCCGCCGCGGACCTGGTCAAGGGCAAGCTCGGCCGCCGCCCGTTCGCCGTCGTGCGCGGGCTCGCGCACCGCACCCTGCGCGAGGACGGCCCGGGCGCAGCGGCCCTGGTCCGCCCGGCCGACGAGGACATGTTCCGCCTCGGCACCCACGAGGTGCTGCCCTCGCGGCGCACCGTGCGGACGTTCACCGACGAGCCCGTCGACCCCGCTGCCCTACGCCGCGCGGTGGCCGCCGCGGTGACAGCGCCCGCACCGCACCACACGACCCCCTGGCGGTTCGTCGTCGTCGACGACCTCGACCGTCGCGAGCGGCTGCTCGACGCGATGCTCGCCGCCTGGGTCGCCGACCTCCGGCGCGACGGCTTCACCGACGAGCAGGTCGCCCGGCGCATCCGGCGCGGCGACGTCCTGCGCGGGATCCCCGTCCTGGTCGTTCCGTGCATGGTGCGGGCGGGCATGCACGACTACCCCGACGCCCGCCGCGCGACCGCGGAGCGCGAGATGTTCCTCGTCGCGACCGGCGCCGGCATCGAGAACTTCCTCGTCGCACTCGCGGTCGAGGGGCTCGGCTCGGCGTGGGTGAGCAGCACGATGTTCTGCCGCGACGTCGTACGGCGGGAGCTCGACCTGCCCGACGACTGGGACCCGATGGGCACTGTCGCGGTCGGGCACGCCGCCACCCCGGCCGCCGACCGCGCGCCGCGCGACCCCGACACCTACCTCCTGCGCCGCTGACTGCACTTGTCAGCCTGTGGCCACCCCATACGGCGGCCACAGGCTGACAGGTGCACGGTCACATCGCGCGGAAGTCACGGCCGGCGAACCGCGGCCCGTGCCGCTCCGGTGCGAGGCCGGAGAGCTCGACCAGGCGCTGCACGCGGTAGCGGTGGCCGCGGAACGGCTCCAGCAGCTCGAGCATCGCGTCGTCGTCGACCGGCTCGCCGACCAGGGCGAAGCCGACGCGCCGGGCCAGGTGGTAGTCCCCCACCGACACCGCGTCGGGGTCGCCGAGAGCACGCTGGGCCACCTCGGCGGCGGTCCAGACGCCGATGCCGGGCAGCGTCCGCATCGCGGTCGACGCCTCCGCGGCCGGCCGGTCGACCAGCGCCTCCAGCCGAGCTGCGCGGCCGGCGGCGGTGACGAGGGCGCGGGACCGCGACAGGTCGACGCCGGCGCGGTGCCACTCCCAGGACGGGACCCGGGCCCACGTCGGTCCGTCGGGGGCCACGTGGAGGTCGGGCGGCAGGACCGCGGCAGGGCCGGGCGCCGGCTCGCCGTACGCCCGGACCAGCGCCCGCCAGGACCGCCACGCCTCGCGACCGGTGACCTTCTGCTCGAGAACGGCTGGCGCGAGCGCCTCGAGGACGCGACTGGTCCGCGGCACCCGCCAGCCGCGGTGGGTGCGCAGGGTGTCACGCAGCACCGGGTAGCGCCGCTCGAGGGCGGCGACGTCGAAGCCCGTCGCGTCGTCGTCGGCTCCGAGCAGGGCCGGGAGCCCGTCGAGGACCCAGCCGGCCCCGGACCCCCACGCGGTGCCCACGACGGCACCGTCGGCCGGCCGGACGGCGAGGCGCAGCGTCGCGGTGCCCAACGGGGTCCGGGTCGCGCGCCACAGGCCCCCGCCGCGGCGCGCGGAGCCGTCGTAGCGGAACGTCGGGTCGCCGCTCCCGCGTCGCAGCGGACCGAGCAGCGCGCCCAGGTCGAGCGCCCGGCCTGGCGACCAGACGCGTCGCACGCCCTCGGTCGTGGCCGTCATGCGCTCATCCTCACAGGTGCCGCCGGTACAGTCGGCGGTCATTGTCGCTCCAGGGAAGGACCGGGCTCGGTGGTCAGCAAGAACAGCAAGCAGTCCGAGAAGGACCGCCGCGCCAAGATCGAGGAGATGCGACGGGCCGAGCAGTCGCGTCAGCGGCGGCGCAGCATGGGCTTCGTCGTCGTCGCCGTGATCGTCGGACTCGGGCTGGTCCTCGCTGTGGTGATCCCGAGCTACCTCTCCGCGAAGGACGACCCGGCCAACAAGGCCCTGGCGTCCTTCGGTGTCGCCGCCTCGGCGGCGAGCTGCAGCAACGTGCAGACGACGAAGGGCACCAACACCGACGCGTTGCGCACCCACGTCGACGACGGCACGGTGGAGAAGTACAAGACGGTGCCGCCGTCCTACGGCCCGCACTGGTCGGCGCCGATCTACCCGGCGCGGCAGTTCTACTCCGCCCGGGACCGGCCGCAGATGGAGCAGCTCGTGCACAACCTCGAGCACGGCTACACCATCGTCTGGTACGACTCGACGGTGAAGGGCAAGCAGCTCGCCACCCTCAAGGACCTCGCCGTCGCCGGTCGCGAGGACCCTGCGGCGGGCGGCGGCAAGAAGTTCATCGTCTCGGCGTGGGACGACGCCTACGGCGCCTTCCCGGCGGGCAAGCACCTCGGCCTCTCGCACTGGAGCGCCCAGGACAGCCACACCCAGCTGTGCGGCAAGGTGAGCGGCCAGGCGGTGCACGACTTCATGAAGAAGTTCCCGTCCACCGACGCCCCGGAGCCCAACGCCGCCTGACGGATTCCCCGGCTCGCGGACTGGCCCGACGTCTCAGACGTTGGGCTCGTCCGGGCTGAAGCGGATCGCGTACGGCGGGAGGTCGGCGTCGCACCAGACGCGCGCGCCCGACGTGAGCTCGTTGCCGTCTCCCACGACCGCGCCGTCACCGACGACCACTCCCTCGAGCACGACCCCGGCACCGATCCGGGCACCGCGCCCGACGGCGGAGTCGCGCACGGTGCAGCCCGGGCCGATCACGCAGTCGTCGAGCAGCACGCTGCCCTCCACGGCGGCTCCGTCCGACACCACCGCACGTGCCCCCACCGTGGTGCCGCCGCGGACGACGGCGTCCGGCGCCAGCGTCGCGCCCTCGAGAACGAGGCGCTCTCCTGTCGGGCCGGGCAGGGCGTCGGACGCCAGGACACCGCGGACGACGTCGCGCGACCCCTGCACGTAGGCGCTCGGTGTCCCGACGTCGAGCCAGTACGCCTGGTCGGCGTGGCCGAGGACGACGGCACCGGACTCGACGAGGCCGGGGAACGTCTCGCGCTCGACCGACACCTTCCGGCCGGCGGGGATCCGGTCGATGACCGAGCGGCGGAACACGTAGCACCCGGCGTTGATCCGGTTGGTCACCGGATCGGGCATCTTCTCGAGGAAGGCGGTCACCCGGCCCTGTGCGTCGGTCGGGACGCAGCCGAAGGCGCGGGCGTCCTCGACCTCCGTGAGGTGCAGGGTGACGTCGGCGTCGGCCTCGACGTGCACCTCCACCTGCCACCGCAGGTCGTGGCCGCTGAGGACGTCGGCGTTGAGGACGACGACGGGCGCGTCCGGGCCGCTCTCGAGCAGGCCGGCGACGTTGCGGATGGCCCCGCCGGTACCCAGCGGCTCGTCCTCGTGCGCGTAGTCCACCCGAAGGCCCAGGGCGGCACCGTCGCCCAGGCCGTCCCGGAAGTCCTCCGGCCGGTAGGCCGTGGCGAGGACGACGTGCTCGACGCCGGCGGCGCGGAGCTGGCTGAGCTGGTGGTGGACGAACGGCACGCCCGCCGTCGGCAGCATCGGCTTGGGGATCCCGACGGTCAGCGGCCGCAGCCGGGTGCCCCGCCCGCCGACCAGGAGCACGGCCTCTCGACACGTCACGGTCATGGTTCTCTGAGCCCTCCGGGCCGGTGCAGGTCGGGAACGCCGAGACTAGACGGCGGCGTCGGCCGAGGGGGCGGACGCCGCCCCGATGGCACGCGTGTACGTCTCGAGGTGGGCTGCGGCCGAGGCTTCCCAGGTGAACTCGTGGGCCCGGGCGACGGCTGCCCGCGACAGCTGCTCGCGGCGGGTCGGGTCGTCGATGAGGCGACGCAGCTCGGTGGCGATGGACTCGACGTCGGGCTCGGTGTAGGCCACGGCGTCGCCACCGACCTCGGGCAGCGACAGGCGGCGCGCCGTGAGCACGGCCGCCCCGCACGCCATCGCCTCCAGGACCGGCAGGCCGAAGCCCTCGGCCTTGCTCGGGTAGGCGACGCAGAGCGCGCCCCCGAGGAGGCCGGGCAGGTCGGCCGGCCGGAGGTAGCCCGGTCGCACGACCTTGAGGTGCGAGGGGACCTCGGCGCACGCCTGGTCCACACCGTCGTCCCAGCCGGTGCCGCCCGCCAGCACGAGGGCCGGTGGCTCGGCCATGCCGTCGACGGCCTTCACCCAGCCGCGGACGAGGTCGGGGACGTTCTTGCGCCGCTCGAGGACGCCGAGGAACGCGACGTACGGACGGCCGTGCAGGCCCAACCGGTCGGTGACCCGACGCGCCTCGGCGTCGGACGGTGGCCGGAACGTGCCGGTGTCGACGCCGTGGTGGGCGACGTCGATGTGCGCGGCGTCGGCGTCGAGCAGCCGGACCAGCTCGTCGCGGGTCGCCTTCGACGGCACCACGACCCGGCTGGCCCGCCGGACGGCGGTGCGGGTCGCGGAGCGGTAGAAGCCGGTCTTCACGGCGCTGTGCAGCTCGGGCTCGGAGAAGAAGGTCACGTCGTGCACGGTGACCACGACCGGGACGTTCGCGTGCAGCGGCATCGTGTAGTACGGCGAGTGCAGCACGTCGGCACCGACCTGCTGGGCGATCAACGGCAAGCCGGTCTGCTCCCACGCCAGGCGGGCCGGGCGGTGCGAGATCGCCGACGGTCCGGCGACGATCTCGGCCGCACCGGCGAGCAGCTCGAAGCGCTGGGCGTCGGACCGCTGGCAGACGACGACCAGGTCGACGACGTCCTTGCCCGCGGACGACAGGGCCCGCACCAGGCCGTCGACGTAACGCCCGACTCCCCCGCGGTCGGCGGGCACGGCCGTCGCATCCAGGAGCACACGCGGTGCTCCCGACGACTCGCGTGGCACGGGCGAGATCACTTCCTCGTGGACGACGGCACTCCCAACACCTCGCAGACTACGCCGCGGGCGGCCCGCTCACCCGCCGAACCGCACGGTGCGCGTCGTGGCGTCGGCAGCGACGGCGGACCGCTGCTGGAAGCGGGTGCGGCGCAGGGCCGCCGGGGAGCTCGCGCCGTCGCCGTCCCAGTCGCCGACCACCGGGCGCCAGGAGCCGCCCGGCCGCCCGAACGACACGACATAGCCGGCCGGGCCGGCCGACCGGCGGTTGCGCAGCAGCCACTGGCCGTCGCGCTCCACCCCGACGCCGGACCGCTTGCCGCCGTTCCACGACCCCACCAGCGGCACGTCGCCGACCGCCCCGTAGCGGAAGCGGGTGGTCGCCCGGCCGCTGGTCGCGGTGCGGCGCAGCAGCCAGGTGCGGCCGCGGACCACCCCGATGCCGGTCGCCCGGCCGGTCCACGAGCCGACGACAGGGGTGTCACCGGCCCGGCCGAAACGGACGGTGCGCGTAGGGGCGCCGCCGGACTGGCCGTTGCGCAGCAGCCAGGTGCCGGCGCGGAACACGCCGAGGTCGTCCCGGCCGTCGCCGTCCCAGTCGCCGACGACCGGCACGTCGCCCGCCGCGCCGTAGCGGAACCGCTTCACCCAGGTGCCGGCCTTGCTCGTCATCCGCAGCGCGACCTGGCCGTCGCGCCACCAGCCCGGGTCGTCGTCGCCGTCGCCGTCCCAGTCACCGACCAGCGGGGTCGCCGCGGCTCCGCCGGTGCGGCGCATCGCGATGGTGAACCCCGGCGACAGCAGACCCAGCGCCTGCCGCACGTCCCAGCCGTCGACGTACGCCGTGGTGAGCCGGCCGCCCTTGACCCCGACGACCTTCACGCCGGCCGTACGGGCTTCGGCGCCGCGGGGCGGCACCGAGACGGTGCTGATGCTCGCGAACCCGAGCTTCGACGCGAGCGCCGACCAGCTGACGCCGACGGCCCAGGACCGCTTCTCGGCCGGGTTGCTGGACGCCGCGTCCCACACCGAGTCGTCGACGGCCCGCAGGAACGGTGCCTCGACCCCCCAGACGTAGCGCTCGTCCTCGGTGTGGCCGCCCATCGACGACGAGTAGAAGGCGTCGATCAGGGTGCCGGCGGTGTCCGCCACGACCTGCCCGGACGTGGCGTCGACGGCCGACTTCCAGGCCAGCCCCCACCGGCCGTCCGGACCCTCGGTCTCCTTCTTCCATCCTGTCCAGTTCTGGTCGGTCGGGGTGGGCATGAGGATCCGCCCGGCCCGCTTGGTGGCGAAGGTGCGGGCCGCGATCGCCTGCGCCTGCAGGGCCGCTGCCGGGAACGACGCCGGCACCTCGGCGATACCCCACAGGTACTTGTCCATGGCGCCGCCGTCGTCGGTGCTGTCGATGCGCTGCACGGCGTCGAGGGCGGTGCCGTCGACGGTGAAGCTGGTCCAGTCCCACCGCACCCAGCGCTCGAGGTAGATCGAGGAGCCGCGCCAGGTCGTGAGGTGCGCGACGTTGCCGGACTCCCGCAGGACGAGGGGTGCCTGAGCCGAGCCGCCCTTCCAGAGCTGCTTGCGCGGCGTGACGCCGAGGTCCCAGAGCACGAACCGCGCGGGCGTCGCGTCGTCGAGCCGCAGCTGCCACCGCGCGCCCTGCGGCTGGGTCGGGGGGCAGGGCGGGCCGGCGGGCGTCGCGGCCGGTGCCGGATCCGTCGAGGTGGGTGTCGGGGCGGCGGGGTCGGTCACTGCCGGTGACGACGTCGGGGTCGGCGCCCCGGCGACCACGCAGCCGTCGACGGACCACGCGAGCGCGCCCTGCACGGCCTCGACGTCGACCCGGTAGCCGTTGTCGAGCAGCCGGACCTTCAACGACGTCGGCATCGGCGCGGGCACGACCTGGGTGCCCGCGTAGTAGCGGGTGAGGATCTGGCCGGCCGAGCAGCCGAGCCGGGCGGCACCCTCGGCGCCGTACTGGCTCATGCCGAGACCGTGCCCCCAGCCGCCGCCGCGGAAGACCACGTTCCCGCGCGCGTCGGCTGGCGCGAGGGGAGCACCGCCGGACTCGGGGCACTCGGCCGCGCGGGCCGCGCCGGCCGGTGCGAGCCCGACCCCCGTCCCCACCAGGGCCACGGCCAGCAGCAGCCGTCCGAGGCCTCGGACGGCGGCTCGGCGGAGGCATGGCGGGCGGGGCGGGTGGGGCAGGTGGGACTCGGGCACCGGTCCACGATAGGTGGCCGGGCGGCGCCCGGGACCCGTTCCGGGCGATTCGTCACCTTCCGGACCCCCCGAGCGGTGATCCACAGTGGATCCGTTGGAAGAAGTCCAGCGGATCCACTGTGGATCACGGAACGGGCGGGGGGTCAGGGGTGGCTCGCACGGCAACTACGCTGGCCCGCGATGCGCCTCCTCTTCTTCGGCACCTACGACGCCGCGGCGCACCCCCGGGTCGCGATCCTGCGCGACGGGCTGGCCGGGCACGGCGCGACCGTGCGCGAGTGCAACGCTCCCCTCGGGCTGTCGACCGCGGCGCGGGTCTCGATGCTCCGGCGCCCGTGGACCCTGCCCCGGCTCCTCGTGCGGCTCGCGTGGTGCTGGGCGATGCTGGTGGCCCGGTCGGCCCGGTACCGGCGCGACGGCGGCTGGCCGGACGTCGTGGTGGTCGGCTACCTCGGGCACTTCGACGTGCTGCTGGCCCGCCGGCTGTTCCCGCACGTGCCGGTCGTCCTCGACCACCTCATCGGCGCGAGCGACACCGCCGCCGACCGCGGGGTGAGCACCGGTCTGCGCCCGCGGCTGCTGCGCCGGCTGGACGAGACGGCGCTGGGCAGCGCCGACGTCGTGGTCGTCGACACCGCGGAGCACCTGGCGGCGCTGCCGGAGCGGCACCGCGGCCGCGCCCTCGTGGTGCCGGTCGGGGCGCCCGCGAGCTGGTTCGCCGCCGCCGACCACCTCACCGACCGGACCGCGGTCGGGCAGCCGTTGCGCGTCGTGTTCTTCGGGCTGTTCACCCCGCTCCAGGGCGCACCGGTGATCGGTGCCGCACTTGCGGCGCTGGCCGACGACGACCTCGAGGTCACCATGGTCGGCACCGGGCAGGACCACGACGAGACCCGGTCCCTGGCTGCCGCGAACCGCCGGGTGACGTGGGTCGACTGGGTGGCGCCGGACCAGCTGCCGGCGCTCGTCGCGCGGCACGACGTCTGCCTCGGCATCTTCGGCACCGGCGCGAAGGCGCTGCGTGTCGTCCCCAACAAGGTCTTCCAGGGTGCCGCCGCCGGCTGCGCCCTGGTCACGTCGGCGACCGGGCCGCAGCGCCGGCTGCTCGGCGACGCCGCCGTCCTCGTCCCTGCCGGCGACGCGGCCGCGCTCGCCGCGGCCCTGCGCGACCTGGCCGCCGACCGTTCACGGCTGCACGCCGCGCGCGCGGCCAGCTCCGAGCTGGCCCGCACCACCTTCACACCCGCGGCCGTGACGACGCCGCTCGTTGACCGCCTGCACGCAGTCGTACCCCGGAGGCTCCCGACATGACCGCACGTGACGACAGCGTCCTGCCGCCGCTGAGCCCCAACGGCTGGCTGCGGTGGGAAGTAGTCAGCCGGCTGCTTCCCCCTGCCACGGGTCGCCGGCTCGAGGTGCTCGAGGTGGGCTGCGGGCAGGGCGGCTTCGCCGCGCGGCTCGCGCAGCGCTTCGACTACGTGGGCGTCGAGCCGGACGCGACCTCGTGCACGGTCGCGCAGCAGCGGCTGGCCGCGGTCGGGAGCGGCGAGGTCCGCCACGGCGACCTGTCCGCCGTGAAGCCGGACGAGACCTTCGACCTGGTGGTCGCCTTCGAGGTGATCGAGCACATCGAGGACGACGCCGGCGCGCTGGCCGGGTGGGCCGAGCACCTGCGTCCCGGCGGCTGGCTGCTGCTGTCGACGCCGGCCTGGCAGAAGCGCTACGGCGCCGCGGACGAGATGGTGGGTCACTTCCGCCGCTACGACCCGCCGGTGCTGCGCGACCGCCTGGCGGCCGCCGGGCTCACCGACGTCGAGCTGGTGCACTTCGGTGCGCCGCTGGGCTACCTCCTGGAGGCCGGCCGCAACTACGCGGGCCGCAAGAAGCTGGCCGCGGGCGCCACCGCCACGTCGATGGCGGAGCGCTCGGACGCCAGTGGCCGCACCCTGCAGCCCTCGACGTCGTGGACCGCGACCGCGGCCCGGCTGGGGACACTGCCGTTCCGCGCCGTTCAGCGGGCCTTCCCCGGCACCGGTCCCGGGCTGGTGGCGCGCGGCCGGAAGCCGACGGCATGAGCAGCGCACCCGAGGCGGACCGGGACGCCTACGTCGCTGACCTCGCCGACCTGATCACGGCGTCACCGTCGTCGTTCCACGCCGTCGCGGAGGTGTCCCGGCGGCTCGACGCGGCCGGCTTCGCACGTCTCGACGAGACCGAGCCGTGGCGCGACAGCGCGTCGGTGCGATCTCGGTACGTCGTGCGCGACGGGTCGGTCGTCGCCTGGGTGGTGCCGGCAGGTGCCGGTCCCACCACGCCGTACCGCGTGGTGGGAGCGCACACCGACTCCCCCGGCTTCATGCTCAAGCCGCGACCGGGCGGCGCCGCGCACGGCTGGCTGCAGGCGGGGGTCGAGGTCTACGGCGGACCGTTGCTCAACTCGTGGCTGGACCGCGAGCTCGAGCTCGCCGGCCGGCTCGTCACGCACGACGGCGCCGAGCACCTGGTGCGCACCGGGCCGTTCCTGCGCATCCCGCAGCTCGCGATCCACCTCGACCGGCAGGTCGGCGACGGCCTGGTGCTCGACCCGCAGCGGCACCTGCTGCCGGTGTACGGCGCCGTCGGACGTGACCGGCCGGCCGACCGCGGCGACCTCGTCGGGCACCTCGCCGGGCTCGCGGGTCTGGCGGTCGCCGACGTCGCGGGCTGGGAGCTCGTGACCGCCGACACCGCACCGCCCGCACGGTTCGGGCTCGACGGCGAGCTGTTCGCCGCCGGCCGGATGGACAACCTCACGTCGGTGCATGCCGGCGTCCACGCCCTGCTCGCCGCCGCGGGCACCGAGTCCGACCACGTGCTGGTCCTCGCGGCGTTCGACCACGAGGAGGTCGGCTCGGCCTCCCGGTCCGGTGCCTCGGGGCCGCTCCTCGCCGACGTCCTGACCCGCATCGGCAGCGGCCTGGGCGCCGACGGCGACCAGCGCCTGCGCGCCCTCGCGGGCTCCTGGTGCGTGTCGTCGGACGCCGGGCACGCGGTGCACCCCAACTACCCGGAGCGGCACGACACCGGCAACCGCCCGGTGCCCGGCGGCGGTCCGCTGCTCAAGATCAACGCGAAGCAGCGCTACGCCACGGACGCCCACGGCCGCGCCCTGTGGGCCCGGGCCTGCGCCCGGGCGGGGGTGGACTTCCAGGAGTTCGTGTCGAGCAACGCGGTGCCGTGCGGCTCGACCATCGGCCCGCTCACCGCGACCCGTCTCGGCCTCCGGGTCGTCGACGTCGGGGCGCCACTGCTCTCGATGCACTCGGCCCGCGAGCTCGGCCACGTCGACGACCTCGCCGGCCTCGGCGCGGCGCTCACCGCGTTCTACCGCGGGGCCTGACTGTCGTACGCACCGCCTAGGGTCTCCGACATGCCCTCAGCAGCCAGCAGGTGGCGCGGGAACCCGTGGGCGATCCTCATCACCCTGTCGCTGGGGTTCTTCATGACCCTGCTCGACCTGACGATCGTCAACATCGCCATCCCCAGCATGATCACCGCCCTCGACGCCTCGCTCGACGAGATCCTCTGGGTGGTCAACGCCTACGTCCTGGTGCTGGCCGTGCTGCTCATCACCGCAGGCCGGCTGGGCGACCTGCGCGGCCAGCGCAACCTGTTCGTCGCCGGAGTCGTCGTGTTCACCCTGGCCAGCCTGGCTTGCGGGCTGGCGCCGAACCCGACGCTGCTGATCGCCTTCCGTGCCCTGCAGGGCGTTGGCGCGGCCATGCTGATGCCGCAGACCATGGCCATCATCATCGCCACCTTCCCGGCAGATCGACGTGGCACTGCCCTGGGCATCTGGGGAGCCGTCGCCGGTCTGGCCACCGTGGCCGGCCCGACGCTGGGTGGCGTCCTGGTGACCTACGCCAGCTGGCGGTGGATCTTCATCGTCAACGTGCCGATCGGGCTGGTCGTGCTGGTGATGACGTTCGCGTTCCTCCCGGACACCCGGATCGAGCGCCGGCACAAGCTCGACCTGGTGGGCGTGGCCATCGCCACCGCCGGCCTGTTCTGCCTGACGTTCGCCCTCATCGAGGGCCAGCGCTACTCGTGGAACGGCGCGATCATCGCCCTGTTCGTGGCGGCAGCCGTCCTCACCGTGGCCTTCCTGCTCCAGCAGCGCAGCCGGCAGGACGCGGAGCCGCTGGTGCCGTTCTCGCTGTTCCACAACCGCAACTTCACGGTGATCAACATCGTCGCGTCGCTGGTCTCCGTCGCGATCCTCGGCTTCTTCCTGCCGGTCACCATCTACCTCCAGTCCGTGCTGGGCTACTCGGCTATCAAGGCGGGTCTCGTCCTGGCGCCGATGTCGCTGATCGCCCTGCTGCTCGCGCCCATCGCCGGGAAGATGTCCGACCGGATCGGCGGCAAGTACATCCTGATGACCGGGCTGGCGCTGTTCGGTCTCGGCGCCGGCGTCCTGGCCGCGCAGACGAGCACGGACTCGCACTGGCCGGCCTTCATGCCCGCTATCGCCGTCATGGGTCTGGGCATGGGTGGGATCTGGGCGCCGATGGCGACCGAGGCGATGCGCGGCGTGCCGATGATGCTCGCCGGCGCGGCCGCCGGGGTGAACAACACGTTGCGCCAGGTCGGCTCGGTCGTCGGCAGCGCGGCGGTCGGCGCGGTGCTGCAGAACCAGCTCGCGAGCACGTTGCGCGACGAAGCCATCCAGCGGTCGGCCGCGCTGCCCGCCGACGTGCGGAGCCGCTTCGTCGAGGGCTTCGCGGCCAGCGCCAAGGGTGGGATCGAGGTCGGACCGCGCCACCCGACGGTCTCGAGCGGCGTCCCCGCGGAGGTCGCGGCGAGGCTCCAGCAGGTCGGGCAGGCGGTCTTCCAGCACGGCTACGTCCGGGCCCTGCACCCGACGCTGGTCCTGCCGGTCGCGGCGGCACTCGTCGCTGCTGCCCTGTGCCTGCTCGCGACCCGGCACACCACCAGCCCGCAGGCCGGGAGCGCCGCCGGGGCACCGACCGCCGAAGGCGCTCCGACCGCGGCTCCGGGTTGACCGGTCGTCAGCCCGGGCTCTTGCGCCCCAGCAGGTGGAAGACGCGGCTGAGCTGGCGGTAGGGGTCGCGTCCGCTCGCCTCCAGCTCGACGGCGGCCATCGCCGCCACCTGCTCCGCGTCGCCGGGGTCCAGCTCGGCGCCGCCGAACTCGAGCAGGTCGACGAACAGCCACACGCCGTACCAGCGCAGCGGCTCGACGCCGCCGATGCGCATCAGCGCGCTGAGCTCCTCCACCGTGTCGGCGCGGCCGGGCACGCCCAGCACCCCGACCTCGGTCCGGGAGTCGAAAGCCGCCAGGGCGTCGTCCCACCGACGTTCCAGGGCGGGCCGCACCGCCATCGCGTGGGCGTTGGCCGTCATGACCGAGACGACACCGCCGTCCGCTGCGCACCGGCACAGCTGCTCGACCAACGGCTCCGGCCGCTCGAGGTAGCCGAGCACGCCGTGGCACAGCACGGCGTCGAAGCGTCGGCCCCCCACAGCCTCGTCGGCGTCCGCACCGTCGGCCTGCAGGAGCGTCACCCGTTGCCGGACCTCGTCGGGTAGCCGCTGGAGCCGCAGTCGGGCCTTCTCCAGCATCGCCTGTGACGGGTCGAGCACGGCGACCTCGTAGCCGGCCCGGGCCAGCGGGAACGACTGATGGCCTGCACCGCCGCCGACGTCGAGAACCGTGGCCGGTGGCTCGGGCAGGTGCTCCAGCAGCTGCCGGTGCATCACGTAGGTGCGCACCCGCCCCTTGACCGAGGCGTACGCCTCGTCGGCGAACGCGTCGGCCAGCCCGGCCCACGTGTCATCGCCCACCCGAGCACGGTACAAGGGGCAAGCTCGACCCCTGCGTCGTGGACACGGTCCCCGTCGCTGCGCGAGGGTGAGCCATGCGCTCACGGATGACCGGCATGTGGTGGGGCACGTCGATCGAGGCACCGGACCCCGGCGCCCTCGCGAGGTTCTACTCCGACCTGCTCGGCTGGCCCATCGGCCACGAGGAGCCGGGGACGGCGATCCTCGCCGCCCCGGAGGGCTCCGTCTACGTCGTCTTCCAGCAGGCCGACGGCTACCGGGCACCCGTCTGGCCGCCGGTCGACGGCGAGCAGCGCCCGATGATGCACTTCGACTTCCAGGTCGGCGACCTCGACTCGGCGGTCGAGGACGCGGTGGCGCTCGGCGCGACCGTGGCCGACCACCAGCCGCAGGAGAACGTGCGCGTCCTGCGCGACCCCGCCGGCCACCCGTTCTGCCTCTGCCGCGACGACGGCTGACCACTCGGCGCAGGCCTACCGGAGGTGGGCCCGCGCAGCCCAGGGAGGACTCCTTGCCACTCGATCCGCACCTGCCCGACCCGCACCGGCCCGACTCGTTCGACGTCTACACCGTGGTGGTGCTGCGGCGGCCGATCGGCGCGCCGGAGCTGTCGGAGGCGGAGCTCGACGAGCTCCAGGTGCGCCACCTCGCCTATCGCGCCGAGCTGAACCGGCGGGGCGTGGTCGTCGTGAACGGTCCGTTCGACGACCAGACCGACCCGTCCTACCGCGGGATGTCGATCTTCGCCTGTGACCCGGCCGAGGCGGCGCGGCTGTCGGACGGCGACCCCTCCGTCCTCGCGGGTCGGCTCGCCTACGACGTCATGGAGTGGTGGGTCGGCGGCGGCTCGCTGGCCTTCCCGCTCGCCGACCGCCCGGTCGGCGAGCGGCGTTCGATGCCCGACGGCTGACGACCGGAGGTGCCCAGATCAGCCCGTCGGCGGTGGGGGTGGTCGGTTGTGGCCGGGGCGGGGTGGTTCGGGTCCGAGGGTGCGGCCGGTCCTGGGGTGGCGCAGGAGGTAGCGGCCGTCGGGGAGGCGTTGGAGGGTCCAGTGGCCTTCGTGGAGCTGGACGTGGTGGCCCTCGCAGGGCAGCGCGCCGTTGGCGATGGTGGTGGGTCCGCCGTGCGGACGACGGCGATGAGGTGGTGGCCGTCGGACCAGGCGGCGGGCCGGTCGCAGAAGGGTGCGCAGCAGGTGTCGCCGTCGCGGGCGACCATGGCCCGTCGCTGGGGGATCGTGAAGAACCGCCGCTGGGTGCCGGCTTCGACGACCGTCGCCGTTCTCGTCAAGGGCGACGAAGGTCGCCATCGAGTCGCAGCCGAGCCGCTGCGCGGTGGATGCGGCGACGGGCCCGGCCCAGGTCAGGGTGCCGCCGGGCGAACGCCGGCCGGTAAGCCCGTCGTGGTCGAGGGTGACGACCAGCTGCGCCCGGGACTTCGAGGTCCGTCGGGAGGTGCGGTCCGGCTCCGGCTCCGCGGTGTCGAGCCAGTGCCGGCAGATGGCGTGCAGCCCGTCGAGGCGGCGCCGGGCCGCGGTCCGGGTGTCGCCGGTGACCAGTGGGCTGGCGGCGTCGATGGCGGCCTTGATGGCGGCGCCGGTGGTCTCGTCGGCGGTGCCGGTGATGGCGAACCCGCCGTCGAGCAGCGGGGAGATCGTGATCCCGGCGCGCTCGTAGCGGCGCAGCGCCTTCTCGTCGGCGGTGTCGGGGTCCAGGGCGTGGGTGAAGGCGCGCATCAGGTTCGCGGTCGCGCGCACGTCTCCTTCGACTGCGACCGCGACGGCTTCGGGCTCGATCAGCGCGACCGCACCCGCGGGCGCGCCGGCCACGGCGTCGGCGATCACCGACGCGTGCTGCCCGGACAGAGCGCCGGCCTCGAGCGCGGCCGAGGTGTTCGGCAGCGCACCGGAGCGCAGCGCCCGCGCGGTCCGCACGGTGCGGGCGGCCTCGGCCGGGGTCTGGTGCGCGGTGGCCCGCACCCACGCCCCGGTCGACAGGCAGCCGTCGTAGGTGTGGGTGCCGTCGGCGTCGACCTTGCCGACCACGGCCAGCGTCAGCGCGTCGGCCTTCGCGGTCAGGGCCCGCAGCCGGGCCAGCAGGGCGGTGGACTGGTCGTGGCTGAGGTGCTCGACCCCCTCGTGCAGGGCGGCGGTGAGCGCGGTGTCGGCCGAGGCGATGTCCGCCTCGATCCCGACCTCGCACACTGTCGAACACATGTTCGAATGCTACCGCAGATCCACCTGCCGCGGAACCCCGAAATCCGTTGGTGGACAAGGGATTTCACCGTCCACAGGCACGCGGCTCAAACGAGGCTCAGGTCCTCGAGTCGACCGGCTGGGCTGTCCCGGCACCGCGCGGGATCAGTGCCGCACCGAGGGCGAGCAGGCCGTCGGTGGCCATCAAGAGGCCGCGCGACGTGAGGGCGACGGCGGTGGCGTCCGAGGTCGGCAGCACCCCGTGCAGCAGCAGGATCAGCACCGCCTCGCGGACTCCCGCGCCCGCAGGCAGCACGACGAGCAGCGGCCCGAGCGAGAACGCGATCGCGAAGCCGCCGATCGCCACCGGCAGCGCCTTCCACGGATCGGCACCGAGGCCGACCGCGAGCAGCCAGACGTGACCGCCGTAGACCAGCCAGAAGACCAGCGCCGACCCGACGCCGCGCAGCACGTCACGCTCGTGCAGCGGCCGTTCGAGCCCGGGCCTCCGGAGGATCCGGAGAGCAGTGCCGAGCAGCGCGTTGAGCACCTTCGGCACGAGCAGGGCGACGAGCAGCGGCACGGCCAGCAGCCCGAGCAGCACCACCTTGCCCTCGGCGCGCAGCAGGGCGGGCAGGGCGGCGGCGCCGACGAGGATGCCGACGAGCGTCGAGAGACCGAGGGTCAGCAGGAACGCGAGGCCCATCCGCTGCTTGGGGACGCCGAGCTCCTTGCCGAGCCGCATCTGGGCGACCACCGGCCAGACTGCGCCGGGCAGGTACTTGCCGAGCTGGGTGACGAAGAACAGCCGGGCGGCGGGCAGGGCCGGGAGCCGCGAGCCGAGGACGGCGAGGGTGCCGCGCCAGATGACGAAGCTCAGCACCACACCGACGAGCGCGAGCGCCAGCGCCCCGAGGACGACCAGCGGGTCCTGCTCACGGACCCGGTCGACGATCTGCGACCACTTGCCGTGCAGCGCCCAGCTGAAGGCCGCCACCATCGCCACGACGAGGACGCCGGAGACGACCGTGCGGCGCCACGACGTGGGGCGACGGGTGTCCTCGGGCGCGTCCACCGTCACCGGTCGGCCTGCCGAGCCCGCGTCAGGTCTCGGAGCGGGACCGCACGATGAGGTCCGCGAGCAGCGCGAGTGCGGCCACGAGCATGCCGGTGATGAAGATGAGCACGGTGTTGACCGCGAACCGGCCGAAGTGCGCGAACAGGTCGTAGACGCCCTTGAGCAGCCCGACGCCGATCAGGGTGAGCGCCGGCGGCATCAGCACCTTCAGCGGGTTGAAGTACATGACCATCCGCAGCACCTGGAGGATGTAGCGGTACGCGTCCTTGGTGAAGTGGAACTTCGAGACGCCGGACCGCTTGGCGTAGTCGATCGGCACGTACTTGATGTCGTGCTGGTTGGAGAGGAACGCCAGGGTGATGGTCGTGACGCAGGAGAAGCCGGGTGGCAGCAGCCGCAGGTAGGGCAGTGACACCGACCGGCGGAAGGCGCGCAGCCCGGAGTTGAGGTCAGGGATCGAGGAGTTCGACAGCCGCTCGGCGATCTTGCGGATGACCCACTTGGCCGGCACCCGCAGCACCTTGTGGGTGCCCTCCTCCGAGGTGCGCGCGCCGACGACCTGGTCGTACGTCGGGTCCTCGAGCAGCGTCTGCACGAACTCAGGGATGCGCTCGTTGGGGTAGGTCATGTCGGCGTCTGTCCAGACCACGATCTCGCCGCGCGCCTCGTAGCTGCCGATGCGACGGGCCGTGCCGGAGCCGCCGTTGCGGCGGAACGGCATCACGCGCATCGACGGGAACCGCTGCCGCGCGTCGAGCAGCAGCTGCAGGGTGTTGTCGGTGGAGGCGTCGTCGATGGCCAGCAGCTCGTAGGGGATGCCGCTGGCATCCATCGCACCGCAGATCCGCTCGACCTCGGCGATCACGTGCTCGTGCTCGTTGAAGCACGGCAGCACGATCGTCGCGACCGGGCGGCCGTCCTCGTGGTCGGCGCGCGCCGGTGCGTCGTGGTGCTCGACCACCGGCGCCTCGACCGGGGTGAGGACCTGGGTGGCGGGTTCGCTGGGGACTGTGGTCTGCTCGCTCATGTCGCGGGCCACCCTACCGGCGCGGGCAGCCTGCCTCGCCCCGAGCCGAGCACGGGCCGCCGCACGTCACGGGTAGTAGCCGACGACCTCAGCCACGAGGTTCGCCGTGCCCCTGCCGTTGGTGATCTTGATGCGGCCCTTCGCGCCCACCCGGACGACCACGAGGTTCGCGGTGGTCCGCCAGGCCGGCACGGAGAGGTCCGGGAAGGCGGGCCGGCGCTTGCCCTTGGGCCAGGCCGTCACGAACGTGGACGCGGTGGCGTCGCGCGCCGTGAGGTTCATCACGACTGCCTTGGCACGCAACGGCGCGGGCTTGCCCTTGCCGGCCACCTTGACCGTCAGGACACCACCCTTGCCGAGCTTGGCCCTGCGCGCACCGAGGCCGGTGCGGGTGTCGAGCACGCGGGTGGCTGCCCTCGGCTGGAACAGCCGACCACGGACGACGTCAGAGGGGGCCCACCACCCGACGACGTCCACGACCACATGGGTCGCCGCGGTGTGTGCGGTGAGAGTGAGCTGGCCGTCCTGGAGCCTGGCCACGGCTCGGCCCTTCACGAGCGAGCCGTGCGTGTACGCCAGGGTCGCGTTGTCGCGGGTCGTTGCCGGTGACTGCACCGTGAGGGTGCCGGTGCCGGCCGGCGACACGGTGGTGACGTTGAGCAGCGCCCCGGTCATCGACGCCGCCGGGATGCCCGACAGCGCAGGCATCGTGACGGTCCGCGGGCTCTCCGGCACGAGCTGGCCGGCCGGGTCCCGCCGCGAGTCGTAGAGCCGCAGCGTCTTGGTCGGTCGGAACACCTGGCCACCGGTCACCGGGTAGTACCCGACGACGTGGACCGAGAGCTCGGTGGTCCCGGAGCTGTTGGTGATGCTGACGATGCCGTTGCCCCCGAGCGGGGACACCGCGAGGGCGGAGGCCGTGGTGCCGCCGGCCACGTTCAGTGCCGGGGACGACGGCTTGGCCGAGCCGCCGGGCCAGGCGGTGACCGTCGTGTCGCTGCTGGCGCAGCTGGACGAGACGCTCAGAGCCACCGCCGCGACCCCCTCGGCCGGCACCTTGCCGGTGCCGGGCACGACGAGGTCGACCCGGCCGCCGGGTCCGAGCGGGAGGTTGCCCGCGTCGTGGGTGTCGTAGAGCTTCACCGGGTCGACGGGAACGAACGTCGTGCGCCCCGGGAGCGCGAGGGCGGGCGCCGTCGGCGGCGCCGTCCGCGCGGCGTTGACGGTGACCTGCCCGGTCCAGGTGCGAGCAGCGGCGCTCGCGTCTGCGCTGGCGAGCGACACGGCGTACGCGCCGGGTCTGACCGGTGTGCCGGCGTCGTCGCGCAGGTCCCACACCGCGGCCAGCGGCACCGTCGGCGATGCGGTCCCGGTCAGCGTGCGCACGACGGTGCCGCGGCAGACCTCGGTCACCTGCATCGTCCAGCTCTGGTCGCTCGTGACCCGCGCGGTCGTCGTGATGGTGCCGCCCCGGCCGTACGTGGCGCTGGCGGGCGTCGGTGCGGGGTCCAGCAGGGCGGTGCCGAGGTACTGCGTCGTGAGCTGGCGGATCAGGGGCAGCTGGGCATAGAGGTTCTTGCCCGGGCACTCGGTGGTGCCGGCGTCGCGGTGCCCGCTGATGACGTTGAACGTCACCTTCGTACCGGCCCGGTACCTCGACGTCCCGCCGCCCTGCGAGGTGAGCACGGCGGTGCCGTTCGGGTCGCGGAAGGCCGTCGAGAGCTTCCACGCCATCAGGCGCGCGATCGAGTCGACCATGACCGGTGGCGCGGCCACCTTCTGGTAGTCGCCGACGGCGGACACGGCGAAGCTGTCGACGTTGAAGCCGCCGGTGTGCGCGCCGAGGACGTTGGCCGAGACGCCGCCGTAGCGGCCCTCCCAGAGCCGGCCGAACCGGTCGACGAGGTAGTTGTAGCCGATGTCCGACCAGCCGTTGCCCTTGACGTGGTAGGCGTAGATGCCGCGGATGATCCTCGGTACGTCGGCCTCGGAGTAGCCGTTGGTGCCCGCGGTGTGGTGCACGAAGCCGGCCTTCGGCGTGCCGGTGTACGTCGGGCCGTTGCGGCGCAGCGACTCGTCGGCGCCCCACTCCGCCCGGCTGTGGATCAGCGGCTGCCCGGTCTCGGCCTGCGCCGCCTGCATCGGCCGTCCGGCGCCGACCTGGCCGTCGGCGGCGGAGCTGCCCGGGTCGACCAGGTCGACCCGCAGCCCCCGCGGCAGGCGACCGGACCGGACGTCGACCCGCACCTGGTAGCCGTCGGAGCCGCCGACCCAGAGCGGCTCGGTGCCCGGGCGTGCGGTCCGGGCCTCCTTGGTCGCCGGGGTGTCGTTGGTCTCCAGTGCCGTCCACCCGGTCCAACCGTGCGCGCCGTGGGTGCGGGCCAGCACGTCGAGGTCTGCTGCCGACCCGGCCGACCCCGCCCGCCACGTCACGCCGAGCAGGTCGAAGGTGGCCAGCCCGGTGCGCCTGACCAGGACCTCGGGCCGCCCGGCCGCGGCGAAGGTGGCGCGGGCGCTGCCGCGCAGCGCCGACCCACCGACCGCCTGGACCCCGTGCAGCGGCTGCGAACGCACCTCCGGCGCGACCGCGTGCGCCCGGGCGTGCGGCACGCTCGCCACCGGTACCACGAGGCCCAGCGGCACGAGGACGGTGAGCAGGACGGCGGACGGTGCGCGGCGCATGCAGGACCTCAGGGTTGGTGGTTCTGGTGCTGGAGTGACGGGTGTGACGAGTATCGTCAGCGCCAGTGTCCCTGGGATCGGCTCCCGCGCCGCGACTCTTGACGATCTCGGCGTGGTGCGAGCGCGACATTTTGCCCGGCCGTGACCACCGTCGGCGGCGCCCGCCGTCGCACGCCGCCACCTAGCCTGGCCGGGTGCCCACCCCCGGACTTCCCGGCCTGCTCGACTCCGCCCTGCGCCGCGACCCGGCCCGCCCGCTGCTGACGTTCTACGACGACGCGTCCGGCGAACGCGCGGAGCTCTCGGTCACGACGTTCGCCACCTGGGTGGCCAAGACCGCGAACCTGCTGCGGAACGACCTCGGGGCCGAGGCCGGCGGGACCGTCGCGCTCGACCTGCCGTGCCACTGGCAGGCCGCGGTCTGGCTCCAGTCCGCCTGGGCGCTCGGCCTGCACGTCGTCCCGGCCGGCCGGCCGGTGGACGTGCACGTCCGCGCCTACGACTCGCCGGCCGACCCCCCGGCCGGCGCCGGCGAGGTCGTCGCCCTCGGGCTGGGGCCGCTCGCGCTGCCCCGCCGGGGCGCCCTGCCGCCGGCCGGGACCACGCTCGACTACGACCGGGAGGTGGCCGGCCACGGCGACCGGTTCACGCCCTCCTGGCCGGCCGACCCCTCCGGTGCGGCACTCACGACCGCTGCCGACGGGACGCTCACCGGGTCCGAGCTGGCCGGGCTGGCGGTCGACCAGGCGCCTGTCGCCGGCCGGAGCCTGCTCGTGGCCGAGCCCCTCACGACCCTCGCCGCGGTGCTCGCCGGCCTGCTGGTCCCGCTGGCCACCGACGTCACGGCGGTGCTCTGCCGCCACCTCGACCTCGACCACCTCACCGGCCGCACCGACCAGGAGGGACTCGTCGCGGGGGTCGGCCCGGACACGCCCGTTCTGCCCCGGTGGCTCCCCGTTCCTGGGAGGGCTCCCAGGAACCTCGCCTAGACTGGCCCGTCGACCCCCTCGTCGCACGGCCGCCTCCGTGGCGGTCCGGGCCCGCACTCCTCGCGCCGGCCCGCGACCCGACGCCGAAGGACCCTGGTGCAGAAGACCGCCAGACGACGCCACGCCCCGCGCGCCCGCCACGCCGCGCGCCGGGCTGCCTGGCGCCGGGCGCTCACGGTCCTGGCGACGGTCCTGGCGGTGCTGCTCGTCGGTGGCACGGCGACGGCGTTCGTCGCCTACCAGCGCCTCAACGGCAACATCAACCGGGTCCGGGTCGACAACCTGCTGGGGTCGGAGAAGGAGCGGCCGCCGAAGGTTGCCGAGGACCCGAAGGCCCTGAACATCCTTGTCATGGGCTCGGACAAGCGGAAGGGCAAGAACGCCCTCAACGTCGAGGGTCAGCGCTCGGACACGGCGATCGTCATGCACCTGGCCGCCGACCGGAAGTCCGCCACCGCGGTGAGCATCCCGCGGGACACGATGGTGCCCATCCCGGCGTGCACCCTCGACGACGGCTCCGTCGTGCCGGCCCAGCCGCTGCAGATGTTCAACGAGGCCTTCTCCGAGGGCGGCCCGGCCTGCACGATCAAGACGGTCGAGAAGCTCACGAAGATCCGCATCGACAACTACGTCGTCGTCGACTTCGGCGGCTTCAAGGACATGGTCGACGCGCTCGGCGGCGTCCGGGTCTGCCTGCCCTACGCGGTGAACGACCCGCAGTCGCACCTCAACCTCTCGGCCGGCACGCACACCGTCCGGGGCCAGCAGGCGCTGGCCTACGTCCGCACCCGGCACGGCCTCGGCGACGGCTCGGACCTGTCGCGGATCGACCGCCAGCAGGCGTTCATCGGCTCGATGGTGTCGAAGGTCAAGAACAAGGGCCTGCTGCTGCGGCCCGACCGGCTGCTCAGCTTCCTCGGCGCCGCGACCAGCTCGCTCACCACCGACTTCGGCAGCCTCAAGGACATGGCCGGGCTCGCCCAGGACGTCCGCGGCCTGCCGACCAAGGACGTCACCTTCCTCACGGCGCCCAACCAGCCGTGGAGCGAGAACCCGAACCGCGTCGAGCTGAAGAAGTCTGCCGCCACCGTGTGGCGCGCGCTGCGCTTCGACCAGCCGCTGCCCGGCAAGGAGCCGAAGCCGACCTCGACGCCGAGCGCCTCGACCGCGACCCCCAGCGGTCCGCCGCTGGTCACCGCCCCCGAGAAGGTGAGCGTCACCGTGCTCAACGGCTCGGGCACCGCGGGCGCGGCCGCCGACCTGGCCGAGCAGCTCACCGCTGACGGCTTCAACGTCGTCGGCGTCGGCAACGCCGACCGGCTCTACTCCGCGACGACGGTGCTGCACGACCCGGCGTACGACGAGTCGGGCCGCACGCTGGGTGCGGCGATACCCGGCTCGGTCGTGCAGGAGGACATCAGCCTCGGCAGCACCCTGACCGTCGTCGTCGGCACCGACTCCCCCACCGTCGTCCCGGTCGAGGTGAGCGGCTCCACCAGCTCGCCCGAGCCGACCGAGACCCTGGCGACCCGGTCCGCCGACCAGAGCATCTGCTCCTGACCCACGGTTGGCTAGAGTCGCCGGGTGCCCAACGACAGTTCCCAGGCTGCCGCGGCAGCCCTCCGTCCCGCCGACAAGTCGGTCGCCTCGGCCGCCGACGCAGTGGCCGACATCGGCCCCGGCAGCTCGCTGGCAGTGGGCGGCTTCGGCCTCTGCGGCATCCCCAACGTCCTGATCGCGGCCCTGCACGACACCGGCGTCGACCACCTGCAGGTGGTGTCGAACAACTGCGGTGTCGACGGGTGGGGGCTGGGCGTGCTGCTCGCCGACCACCGCATCTCGCGCGTCGTCGCGTCGTACGTCGGGGAGAACAAGGAGTTCGCGCGGCAGTTCCTGTCCGGTGAGCTCGAGGTCGAGCTGACCCCGCAGGGCACCTTGGCCGAGCGGCTGCGGGCCGGCGGCGCCGGGATCCCGGCGTTCTACACCGTCACCGGTGTCGGCACCCAGGTCGCCGAGGGCGGCCTCCCCTGGCGCTACGCCCCGGACGGCTCGGTCACCCTCGCCTCTCCTGCCAAGGAGACGCGCGACTTCGCGCTCGGCGGCGAGCCGAAGACCTACGTGCTCGAGGAGTCGATCGTCACCGACTTCGCGCTGGTGCACGCGTGGAAGGGCGACCGGTCCGGCAACCTCGTCTTCCGCGAGAGCGCGCGCAACTTCAACCCGCTCTGCGCCACGGCCGGCCGGGTCACCATCGCCCAGGTCGAGAACCTCGTCGACGTCGGCGAGATCCGTCCCGAGGACGTGCACGTGCCCGGGGTCTACGTCCAGCGCGTGGTCGATGTCGGCGCCGACGTCGAGAAGCGGATCGAACGCCGCACCACCCGGCCCCGCACCGAGCAGGAGGGCTGACCCCGCATGGCGCTGACCCGTGAGCAGATGGCGGCCCGTGCGGCCCTGGAGCTCGAGGACGGCCAGTACGTCAACCTCGGCATCGGGCTGCCGACCCTCGTGCCCAACTACCTGCCCGACGGCGTGCACGTGACGCTGCAGAGCGAGAACGGCATCCTCGGCGTCGGGCCCTACCCGTACGAGGGCGAGGAGGACGCCGACCTCATCAACGCCGGCAAGGAGACCGTGACGCTCGTGCCCGGCGCCTCGTTCTTCGACTCGGCGACGTCGTTCGCGATGATCCGCGGCGGGCACATCGACGCCGCGATCCTCGGCGCGATGCAGGTGTCGGTCCGCGGCGACCTGGCCAACTGGATGATCCCCGGCAAGATGGTCAAGGGCATGGGTGGCGCGATGGACCTCGTCCACGGCGCCAAGCGGGTCGTCGTCGTCATGGAGCACGTCGCCAAGGACGGCACCCACAAGATCGTCGACGAGTGCACGCTGCCCTACACCGGGCGCGGCGTCGTCGACCGGATCATCACCGATCTCGCCGTCGTCGACGTCACCGCCGACGGCCTCGTGCTCCGCGAGCTGGCGCCCGGAGTCACGGTCGACGAGGTGCGGGCCGCCACCGGGGCACCGCTCGCCGTCCCGGCCGAGCCGGTCACGATGCCGCAGTGACCTGGCGCGCGTGAGCACGACGACGACCGGCTCCGAGACGCCGGCCCGGCGCGACGACCCCGCCCCTGGGCGGCGTACGTTCCTGCCCGGCCTGCCCACCTGGGCGATGGGGCTGCTGCTGGTCCTGCTGCATCTCGCGGTGACCTTCCAGGTCCGCCCCGCCCCGCGGTGGAACGATGGCATCTTCGTCCTCAACGACGCCCGCGACTTCCCGCACGTGCCGTTGGACCACCACGCGCTCCGGATCGGCAACCTGCTACCGGTCCGAGCGTTCCTGGAGATGTTCGGCTACGGGCAGGTCGCGTACTACGCCTGGCCGTTCCTCACCGCGATCCTGCTCGTCGTCGCCGTGTTCGCCCTGGGCGTCGTGCTCTTCGACCGCTGGACCGCGGCGGCGGCGACGGTGCTGCTGATCTTTCACCCCGTCCTCGTGGACACCGTCATCAAGGCCGGCACCGAGCGGATGACCAGCTGGCAGCTGTTGCCGGACATCCCCTCGACGGCGTTCGTCACCACCGGCTTCGCGCTGCTCGTCGGTGCGGCTCACCGGCGTACCAGGACAGGTACGGGCGAGGGCTCCGAGGGGCGTCCCGGCGACGGAGCCGCCACCTGGTGGTTCCTCCTCGCGGGCTTCTGCTTCGGCTGGGCCTACCTCGTCCGTGAGCTGTCGGTGTTCTTCTACCCGCTGGTCCTGGGTGTGCTGATCGCCTGGCGGCTGCCCTGGCGACGCTGGGTACAGCTCGCCGTGCCCATGCTCGGCTGCCTGGTGCTCGAGCTGGTCCTCGCGCAGTGGGCGCACGGCGACCCGCTCGCCCGGCTCAAGGTCGACGGCGACCACGGCAGCGCCCCACTGACACCGATCACCCGCGTCGACGCGCTGCTGCGGTTCCCTCGCATCGTCGAGGTCTACCCGCAGACCGTGGTGGTGATGACCTCGTTCGTCCTCATGGTGCTCGGCGCCCTGGTCGTACGCCGGCGCGCGCACGTGCTGCTGCTCGCCTGGTTCGTGGTCATCTGGCTGCCGCTGACCCTCGTGTCGGGGCTGCTCGACCCGGGCTTCATCCGGATCAACGCGTCCCTGATGCGGTACTGGGTCCCGGTGCTGCCCGCACTGGTGCTCGGCTCGGCCGGCTTCGTGGCGTGGCTGCTCGGGCTGCTGCGCGCGCGCCTGCCGGCCGACCGGCGGCAGGTCGGCGTCGCCGTCACCGCCGTCGTCGCCGTGCTGGGAGTCGCGGTCGCGGTGGTCCCGCTGCTGCGGCCGATCCACCGCAACCCGCGGGACCACGGGTGGAACGCGGTGCGCGCCTACCTGCGCGAGCACGACCGCCGCATCGACACCGTCATCACCGACGACCGCGACGCCCTCGTGCTGGGCATCTACAGCCGTGACCCGGTGGGCGGCGACCTCGTCGTGCGCGCCGACATCGAGAAGGTCGGGCACGCCCTCGCGGCGCCGCCGGAGTCGCCGGGCGACCCCGGTACCTACCTGATCTGGACGCCGGGGCTCTCTCGCAGGCACCCGAAGGTGTCCGACGGCTGGAAGCCCGTGGTCACGCAGTTCCAGCTGCGCGTCTACGCCCCGACCACCCCCACCGGCTGACCCATGGCGCGGGTGGCGTTCGTGGGTCTGGGCCGGATGGGCCGGGGCATGGCCGGCCGGCTGGTCGACGCCGGGCACGACGTCGTCGTGCACAACCGCACCCGGGACAAGGCCGCTGGGCTCCTCGACCGGGGCGCCACCTGGGCCGACTCCCCCGCCGTGGCGGCACGGGGCGCCGAGGCGGTCGTGGTGATGCTGAGCGACGACGACGCGTCCCGCCGCGTCTGGACCGCACCGGACGGCGTGCTGGCGGGCAGTCCCGCAGCGGGAGCACTGGCGGTGGAGTGCTCGACCCTGTCCCGCGACTGGGTGCTCGAGCTGGCTGCGGCGTGCCGGGACCGAGGGCTGCGCTACGTGGACGCGCCGGTGACCGGGCTGCCGGACGCCGCCGCGGCGGGCGCGCTGACGCTGCTCGTCGGCGCGGAGCCGGCCGACCTCGCCGCGGCCGGGCCACTGCTCGGCCATCTGTCGACCGAGCTGCTGCACTTCGGGCCGGTCGGCGCGGGCACGGCGTACAAGCTGATCGTGAACCTCGTCGGTGCGGTACAGATCGCCTCCGCCGCGGAGGCGATGGCGCTCGCGGAGCGGGCCGGGCTGGACCTCGACCAGGTGGCCGGTGCGCTGGCGTCCGGGCAGGCCGCCAGCCCGCAGGTGATCCGCAACAGCCGCCGGATGGCCGACGGCGCGCACGACGACGTGGTGTTCTCCGGCCGGCTGCGCCGCAAGGACGCCGCCTACGCGGTCGAGCTGGCCGACCGGCTCGGCGTCGGCGCACCCTTCGGCCGCACGGCACTGGCCGGGCTCGACCGGCTCGTCGAGACCGGCCTGGGCGATGCCAACGAGAGCCGCATCATCGACGTGGCCCGGCAGGCGCCGCCGGGTCCTCCTGCGGGCTGAGCTCGACGCCGGTCAGCGGTCGACGAGGGCGAAGACGGCTTCCCACTGGGCCAGCACCTGGTCGGGCGCGAATCGGGTGATGCTCGCGCGGGCGGCCGTGCCGAAGGACCGGCGAAGCGCCTCGTCACCCATCAGGCGGTCCAGCCCCTCCGCCAGGGCGGCCACGTTGCGCGGCGGCACCACGAGGCCGTCGACGCCGTCGGTGACCATCTCGCGCACACCGGGGGCGCAGTCGAAGGCCACGCACGCCAACCCGCAGGCCATCCCCTCGGCGAGCGCCATGGGCAGCCCCTCGTGGATCGAGGACAGGGCGAAGACCGACGACGCCAGCAGCGCCTGCTCGATGTCGTCGGCGAGACCGGGCAGCTCGACCCGCCCGGAGAGGCCGGACCGCTCGACCTGCTTCGCCAGCGCGGGCCGGAGCGGTCCGGTGCCGTAGATGCGCAGCTGCCACTCCGGGTGCCGGTCGGCCACCCGGGCGAACGCGTCGACCAGCCGGTCGTACCCCTTCTCCGGCGCGAGTCGGCCGGCCGCGACGACGACCGGCGCCGTCAGGTCGCTCGCCGTCTCCGGGTAGTACGAGAGCGAGTTGTGCATGACGCCGACGTTGTTGAAGCCCTCGAGCTCGAACCTGGCCGCGTCGTGCTCGGTGAGCAGCAGCAGCAGGTCGACGTCCCGGTACCACTGCTGCACCCGCTCCCACCGGGTGGACCCGAGGGTGGCGTCGAACGACTCGTGGCTCATGCCGATGACGTGCAGGTGGTCGGTGTCGGCGGGGCCGACCCAGTTCATCGACCAGACCTGCATGCACACGACGACACCGTCGTCGGCCTCGGCGAACAGCGCCGACAGCCGGTCGACGGCAGCCTGCCGCGCCCGGTGGTGCCGCTCCTGCGCGGCGCGGACCCGGGGGTCGAGCCTTGCCTTGACGCCGGTCGCCCCGGGCAGCGCGGGCTCCTTCTCCTCGTTCAAGGTGAGCCACCGGTACGGCCGGTCGCCGTAGTCGTGCGGCTCCAGCGCGTGCTGGATGCCGACGACCGTGACCCGGTGGCCGCGCTCGTGGAGCAGCGTGGCCAGGTTGTGCGTGACCCGCTGGACGCCGCCCAGCTCCTCGATGTTGTTCGCGACGAGGAAGACGTCCCGTGGCGAGTCGGTCCGGGTCACTCCCCGCTCCGCCGGAAGAACTCGTCGACCACGTGCTCGGACGCTCGCCCGGTCTCGTAGCTGCAGAAGCGCTCGCGGAACTCCGCATACCGTTCCGCGTACTTCGCGACGTCGTCGTCGACAGCGCGCAGCGCCTCGACCAGCGCGTCGGTGGTCTCCACCATCGGCCCCGGTGCGATCTCCGGCAGGTCGAGGTAGGTGCCGCGCTCGTCGCGCACGTAGTCCTCGTAGTCGTACGTGTAGAACACCATCGGCTTGCCGGTGTTCGCGAAGTCGAACATCACCGAGGAGTAGTCCGTGACCAGCACGTCGGCGAGAAGCATCAGCTCGGTCACGTCATGGTGCTTCGACACGTCTGCCGCGAACGGCGCGAACCGGTTCGACAGCTTGTAGGTGTCGAGATAGTGGGTGCGCAGCAGGAGGTAGCAGTCGTCCCCGAGCGCGCGACGGGCCCGCTCCAGATCGATCGGAAGGTCGTAGGGCGTCTCGAGGCGCCGCGCCCGGTCCCGGAACGTCGGGCAGTAGAGCACCAGCCGCCGGTCCGCCGGCAGCCCGAGCTCGTGCTTCTTGGCGTCGATCCACTCCTGGTCGACGCCGCGCACGAGCAGGTCGTTGCGCGGGAGACCCTTGCGGACCAGCGTCCCGTCGTAGCCGTAGGACTTCACGAACGTCTCGACGAAGTACTCGCTCGGGACGAGCAGGGCGCTCCACCGTTTCATCATCTGCTTGTGGGTGCGCCGGGTGGCCGCGCTCGCACGCTCCAGGGCCGGAGAGTCGAAACCCATCCGCTTGAGCGGTGTGCCGTGCCAGGTCTGGACGTAGGTCGTCTCCTTGCGGCGCGCGTACGCACGCGGGAAACCCTGGTTGTCGACCCACAGCTCGGCCCGCGCCATGTCGTGCACGTACCGCCAGCTCTCGCGGAGGACCAGGCGGCAGTCGGTGGGGAAGCCTTCGGGGCGCCTGGCGTACGACCACACGGGGCGGATGCCCAGACGGTCCAGCCCGGCAGCCACGGCTGCCTCGTAGATGTACCGCGGGCTGTCGGAGTACTGCTTGCCCATGTGTGACTCGAAGACCACGAGCCCGCGCTGGACCGGTAGCCGCCGCAACACCTTGTACGCGAACGCCTTGAGCGCGGTGTTGTTGCCCACCGCCCTGCTCGAGCGCCAACGGATCGCGTGCCGCACCCGGCCGGTCAGCGTCGCGGCGCGCTCCGCGACCGCCGTCACCCGGCTGTCGGGCGCCTGCTTGAACGCGAGGTTCAGCTTGCTCGTGACGATGGGCTGCACCCAGCCCGTAGCCGCGCCGCCGAGGCGGCCGCGAACCTTGACGGGGCGGCCGGACACCATCGCCGGGTCGATCGCGAACGTCGTCACGTTGGTCGCGTCGTGCTTGGTGATCTCCAGCCGCAGGTCCCACGCCGGGTCCCGCTGGTCCAGCGGGCCGAGCGCGCGCGACAGGTCGATCGCCGTCCGGTAGCGCAGCCGCGAGCCGTCGAGGGCCCAGTCAGTCACGTCGTGGCTACGCCGGACAGCGCTGGCGCGGTTGCGCACGGACACGGTCAGGCGAAGGCCCGTACCGTCGCCGAAGTGGCCGAGCTGGTTGACGACCGCACCCTCGAGGTGCAGCCGGCTGCCCGTGACGTGCGCCGCCGTGACCTCGTTGAACAGGTTGATCCGGGAGAACGGCAGCCGGTGGAAACCCATCTCGGTGACGTCCATGACGGCGCGGTCCTCGGCGGTGTCGATGTACTTCGCGGTCCAGTACACCCGCCCGGCGCGCTCCACGAGGTCGGTCGAGAGCTTGAAGCCGTAGCGCAGGTAGTCGACCGTGCGCAGCGTCTCCTCGACGTCCATCCGCCGGATCATCGCCACGCAGATCCGCTCGAGCGGGTAGGCCATCGCCAGCGTCTCGTCGCTGATCGTGGCGCAGTAGTCGGCCGCCAGCCGCATGAACTTCTGCTGGTAGTCGGCGTCGCGGTAGGCCAGGTCCGTGAGGTACAGCTTGAGGTCGTGGCGGACGAACTTGAAGTCCTTCCACACCTTGAGGTCTGCGCTGTCGTGGCTGAGCAGGTAGTCGTCCATCAGCCGGTGCACGGCGATCCGGTCGCGGAAGTTCTCGAACTCGTGCCGTCGCTGGGTGATCGACGCCTCCTCGGCGTCCTCGACCACCCGCCAGTAGTAGATCTCGTTCGGGATCACGGCGATGCTCCCGGCCTGGCAGTAGACCTCGGTCGAGAACAGCGAGTCCTCGTAGTGGATCCCCTCGGGGAACCGGATGCCGTGGCGGTCGAGGAACTCGCGCCGGTAGATCTTGTTGGTGGAGAGCGGGTCGAAGAACAGCAGCGGGTTCTCGCGCACACCGCGGTAGAAGGCGCGGCCGCCGGCGAACAGGTCCTTGGCCCAGGGTGTCTGCTTGCCCTTGGTGAGGTTCTCCCGCACGACCCGGCCGGCCACCACCTCGGCACCGGTGCGCTCGGCGGCGACGAGCATGTTCTTGCAAGCGTGCCGCTCGTAGTAGTCGTCGCTGTCCAGGAACATCACGTATCGGCCGCGGGCCCGGTCCATACCGGTGTTCCGGGGCCGGCTGCAGCCACCGCTGTTCTCGGGCAGCCGGATGACGGTGATCCGGTCGTCCTCGCGGGCGAGCTCGTCGGCGACCTCGGCCGAGCCGTCGGTAGAGGCGTCGTCGACGACGAGCACCTCGAGGTTCCGCAGCGTCTGGTCGAGCACGGAGCGGACCGCGCGGGGGAGGTTGGTCCGGTCGTTGAAGCAGATGACGACCACCGACACGTCCGGGGCGTCCACGTGTCGCGATCCTCCTCGTGCTGGTCGTGCGCGGTCGACGGCAGCAACCAACTCTAGGTGGCGTACCTGAATGTCAGATGACCGGCGGGCGCCCCGCGCGTGTCAGCCGCCACACGGTCCGCCAGCGGATCGGCCGACGCTCCCCGGCCCCCGGGCCCCAGCCCTCGCGGAAACCCGAGAACCAGATCGCGAGCAGCCGCGGCGAGCGGAATCGCACCACCGTCAGGACCGTCCAGTTGAGCAAGTAGACCGCCGCGAGCACCCACGGCAGGTTGCGGCGCGCCACCCAGACGCGGTTGCGGGCGTTCATCCGGTAGTAGACGTCGTGCTTGGTCGGCGGCACCGAGGGATGGTTGGTCACGACATCGGGCGCGTACCAGGTGACGAAGCCGAGGTCCCAGATCCGCCAGGCAAGCTCGACACCCTCGTGGCCGTACCAGAAGTGTCCCGGCCAGCCACCCGCACGCTCGAAAACCTCTCGGCGCACGACGAAAGTACCTTCCCAGAACCAGCCGACCGCCCCCGGTCGCAGAGGGTCCCGGCCGCCGGGGCGGGGCACCCAGCGGGCCTGGCCCGGAGCGCCGGTGGGGTCGATCGGGCGGGGCTGCACCACCGCGACGCGGTGGTCGGCGTCGAGCACCTCGACCAGTCGGGCTACCACGTCGGTCGTCGGCAAGGCGCAGTCGTCGTCGTAGAAGAAGAGCAGCTCGCCCTTGGCCTCGGCAGCGCCGACGTTGCGTCCTTCCGGTATCCCGACGTTCTGGGGCAGGTGCACGGTGCGCACCCCGTCCGGCAGACCGACCGGCACCCACCCGTTGCCGACGAGCACCACGTCGAGGTCGACACCTTCCTGGGCGAGCAGCGTGGTCAGCGCCCGTTCCAGCTCGGCCGGCCGGGTGCCCTGGCTGAGGACGACCGCGCCGACGCGCGGCAGGTCACCCGTCATCGGAGCCGGCTCGAGGTCAGGATGGCGGCGAGGTGCCCGAGGACGGTGACGACGGCCACCGGGACGAGCACGGCGACCAGCACCTGGGTGCCGTCGAGACCGCCACCGACGGCGTCGACGACAGCCGCCACCAGGGCCAGCAGGGTCATCTCGATCGAGTGGAAGACCCGGTGGAAGGGCACGAAGCGGGCCAGCGAGCGCAGCCGGCGCACGGCGGACACCTGCGGCGCCGCCTCCTCTGCGCGGTCCTGCAGCCTCGGCAGCCCGTTGGCCGCGCGGGCCACGTGCACGGCGTCGTTGAGCGACTTGTTGACCAGCACCAGGACGGCGAGCACGGCACCGAGGCTCGTCCAGCCGCCGAGGGAGCCGAAGCCGCCGTCGGCCCGGACGCCGAGCGCCAGCGGTATCGCGCTCTCCGCCACCGTGTGACCGAGCTTGTCGAGGAAGAACCCGACCGGCGAGAACGTCTGCCGCCACCGGGCGACCTCCCCGTCGCAGCAGTCCCAGAGCATCTGCAGCTGGCCGAGCAGCGCGGCCAGCACGGCCCCGAGCAGCCCCGGCAGCAGCAGCGCCGCGCCGGCCGCCGCGCCGGTGACGATCATGAGCACGGTCACCCCGTTCGCCGTGATGGCCGTGCCGATCAGGAGCCGCGTGAGGTACGGCGAGAGGCGCCGCTGGTAGAGGTCGCCGGTCCAGTGCTCGGCGTTGCGACGGCCGGTCACCGAGGGCGGCTGCGTCACCGTGCGCAGCTCGGCGATGGTCGGACGCTCAGGCACCCGCGGCTCCCTCGGACAGCGTGCTCGGCTCGGTCAGGTCGCGCCGGGACCGGACCTCGCGCAATAGCCGCGCCGGTTCGACCCCGAGGAAGAGGATGCCGAGCCCGGCCGCGAGCACCCACAGGGCCCCCGTCCCGGCCGCCCCGCCGACCAGGGCAAGGACCGCGACGACCACCAGCCGGCCGGGTGCTCCCAGCCCGAGCATCCGCGCCACCGGCCCGGGCGGTCGCAGGCCCTGCAGCACCCGGTACAACCCGTCGTAGTGGTGGGAGGCGACGACGAGCAGCAGAGCGAAGACGGCCGCACCCGCCTCCTCACCGGGGAGTGTCGCCGTGAGCGCGAGCGCCACGGCGTACTCCCCCACCCGCAGCAGCGCCGGCCTCGCCCAGAGGAACCGCTGCTCACCACGCGTCCCGCCCGCCACCCGCAGAGCGACGGCCGACGGCAGCAGCGGCGCCCCGTCGACCTGCGCCGTGACGATCTCGTGCTCACGGCTCGAGACCGGCTCTGCCGCCCAGGCGCGGGCCCGCAGGATCCGGCCGGCGCCGACGTAGAGCAGCGAGCCGAGACCGAGGGCCAGCAACACGGCCAGGGCCAGGGCCGGCTGACCGACCAGCGCCAGCAACGACAGGACGGTCCACCGCTCGCCGATCCCCAGGTGCAGCACCTTCTTCGTCCAGACGACCGCCGGGCGGCCCGCGGAGGCGCGGCGGCTCAGCTGCACGGCTCGCGGAGCCGGACCGAGGTCCGGTGCTGCGCCGGCGGTGGGGTCACCCGGCTCGTCGAGCGGGGCGGTGACCACCTCGGCCTCGCGCAGCTCCTTGACCGCGGTGAACGTGTAGTCCAGCGAGTGCCGGGCGGTCTGCAGCGTGAGCATCGCGGCGGCCAGCACCCAGCCGGTGCGGCCCGCGCCGGCGCCCCAGGCGAGGCCGCCGTAGCAGGCGAACTCCTTGAGCCGGTCCGTGGACGCGTCGAGCCAGGCACCCAGCGGGGAGAACATCCGGCGGTAGCGCGCCACGTCGCCGTCGACGCAGTCGACGACCAGCGAGGCCTGCAGCAGCAGCGCGCCCAGCACCAGCGACCACCGGGCGCCGGCGGCGAACGCGGCCGCGGCCGACAGCCCGAGGACGACCGAGAGCACCGTGACCTGGTTGGGGGTGAGGCCGAGCCGGAGCGCCACGGGCGTGAGCCGCCGGGCCAGCGGCCGGTGCACGAACGTCGCCACGAACGCGTCCTGCGCCTTGGCCGCGCGGCGGAAGCGGGTCGCGTGCACGGCACGCTCGTCCATGGCGTCCAGCCGCTGCTGCACGTCGAGGGCCGCCTGGCCCTCGCCACGTGCCCACCGCCACGGGTCCAGCAGCACCACATCGACGCGGGTGCCGGTCCGCACGAGGCCGAGCACGAGGTAGGCCAGCGGGTCGCCGCTCCAGCCGTGCGTGCGCGCGAGACCGGCCAGCTCGTCCGCAGTACCGGCCGCCATCGGCCGGTCGGCCGCGCCGACCCGGAGCGCTCCGGCGAAGGCCGCGTCCGCCGGCGTGGCGCGGTGCGCCGGGGTCGCCACCGCCACCACGCGGGCGGCCCGCACCCGCAGGTCGGCCGGCGCCTCGGCGACCGCCGACGCCAGCACGGCTGTGCCCGGCCGCGGGTCGTCGGCCAGGTCGGCGAGCGCCTCCGGGTGGACCCGGAGGTCGGCGGCCACCAGCAGGAGCGGACCGGGTCCGTCGCGCAGCGCCGCAGCGAGTCGGTCGAGATCGGTCGCGAGGTCCGGGCCGACGACGACCGGCAGCTCCCGCACGGCCCCTCCTTCCCCGCTCGGCCCGCTCTCCGTGGTCGCCGGGCGGCTCACAGGTACTGGGCCCGCCGGGCCTCGATGTCCGCGCGGTAGAGGGCCAACGACTCCTCGATGGGCGCGTCAGCCACCAGGGACCCGCTCTGGAGGTAGAGCCCACGGGTGCAGAACCGCTTGAGGTCGCCCTCGTTGTGGGAGACGAGGAAGAGCGTCCGGCCACCCGAGAGCAGCTCCTGCATCCGCAGGTAGCACTTCTCGCGGAAGGCGCGGTCGCCGACGGCGAGCACCTCGTCGACCAGCACGATCGGCTCGTCCAGCGTGGTGATCACCGAGAACCCCAGCCGCACCTTCATGCCCGAGGAGAAGTGCCGGAAGGGGGTGTCCAGGAAGTCACCGACCTCCGCGAAGTCGACGATCTCGTCGAACTTGGCGGCGATCTGCTTCTTGGACAGGCCGTGCAGGCCCGCGGTCAGCCAGATGTTGTCACGCGCGGTCAGGTCGCCCTCGAAGCCGCCGGTGACCTCGATGAGCGGCGCCACGCCGCCGCGGACCTGGATCCTGCCCGCGTCCGGGAGCAGGACACCGGCGATCAGCTTCAGCAGGGTGCTCTTGCCCTGGCCGTTGCCGCCGACCAGCCCGACGGCCTCGCCCTGCTGGATCTGGAAGGAGACGTTGCGCAGCGCCCAGAACTCGTGGTGCTTGCGCTTCTTGCCCTTGCCGCTCTTCCCGGCCCTGACGGTCGTGCCGTCCTTGCCGAGGCCACCACCGGGCCGGTCGGGCCGGTCGACCCGGCGCGGCCTGGCCGGCTTGACCGGCGCCTCGGGTGCGGCCACCGCGGCGGGGGTGGCGAACATGTCGCGCAGCCGCTTGTTGCGGCGCTTGTTGCGCGCGAAGTGGATGCCGAGGTTGCGGGCCTCGATGACGGGGGTCACGAGTGCCTAGATCTCCTTGAGGACGCGGCCTTCGAGCCGCCGGAACACGTAGATCCCGACGACGAAGACCAGCATCGACACGGCGGTGGCCAGGACGACGGCGGTCCACCCGGCCCACTGGTCGGGGAAGAAGGCGGTGCGGTACAGGTCGAAGATCCCTGCGAGGGGGTTCAGGAGGAACAGGTCGCCGACGGCGCCGAGCCGTCCGGTGACGTCGTTCACGCCGTAGATGACGGGCGAGAAGTAGAAGAGCAGCCGCATGACGATCCGCATCAGCCGCTCGACGTCGCCGTAGAGCACCGAGAGGGAGGCCAGGAGCAACCCAGCGCCGGTGAGCAGGATCGTCTGGAGGAGGATCGCCAGCGGGACGAAGACCACCCACCACGACAGCTCGGCCCGGCTGAAGATCGCGAAGCCGGCGAGCACCGGGATGGCGTACATGAACTCGGCGAACTTCGAACCGACCGTGCGCAGGACCCAGATCTCCCGGGGCAGGTTGGTCGACCGCACCAGCTTGGAGTCCTTGGTCAGCGACTTCATCGAGGACCGGAGGACGGCGTTGGTCCACTGCCACGGCAGCATCCCGCAGAGCAGGAAGACGATGTACGGCGCCTCGCCCAGCTGGCGGTCCATGAGCTTGGTGAAGACGAACCAGTAGACACCGGCCATGGCCAGCGGCTCGAGGATCGACCAGACGTAGCCGAGGACCGAGTCGGCGTACTTGACCTTGAGATCACGGACGACGAGCAGGGACAGGACGCGGCGGTTGTCCCACAGGGTGCCGAGCCGTGCCGGCACCACCTGACCAGCCACGACACTCCCACCGGTCTCTCGCCTGACGGACGAGGAACGCTACCACCGCGGGCATGCCCGGCCCGGCTGCGGCTCAGCCGGCGAACCGCTCCACGAACGCGTCGACCGTGCCGCGCACCGCCTCGGCGTCGAGGTCGAGGTGCTCCAGGATCGTGTAGCGGTCCGGCCGGGTCGTCGGGGCCAGGACGACGGCCTCCGCGAACTGCGCCGGAGTGAGCCCGAGGTCGGCGGGACCCCGCGGCAGCTCGTGCCGCCGGAGGCAGGCATCGACCAGCGCCGCCGACTCCTCGTCCTCCCGCAGGAAGAACGAGTAGAGCGCTCCGACACCGGCGAGCTCGCCGTGGTTGCCGAACCCGGGGAAGAGCTGGTCCACCGCGTGCAGGATCTCGTGGTCGCCGCCGCTGCACGGCCGGCTGGATCCGGCCGCCGCCATCGCCATGCCGGAGAGCACGAGTGCCTCGGCGAGGGCGGTGAGGAAGCTGTCGGACTCGATGCCGTCGGTGCGGTGCAGCACCGCCTCGGCGGCGGTGCGGGCGAAGGTCACGGCGAGACCGTCGATCGGCTCGCCGCGCTCGTCGCAGGCAAGCCGCCAGTCGGCGATGGCCGACAGGTTGGAGACCACGTCCCCGACACCGGATCGGACCATCCGCGGCGGCGAGGACCGCACGTAGTCGAGGTCGACCACGACGGCCATCGGCAGCCCGACGCCGAAGGATCCTTTGCCGCCCTCGTGAAGGAGCGAGCTCACGGGTGACGCGATGCCGTCGTGCGCGAGGTTGGTGGCCACGGCGACCATCGGCAGCGCCAGCCGGGTGGCGGCGTACTTCGCGACGTCGAGCGTGCGACCGCCGCCGATGCCCACCAGCGCGTCGTAGTTCTTGCCCCGCAGCTCCAGCTGCAGGTCGCCGGCGGCTTCGAGGCTGCCGCCGCGGACGGTGAAGACGTCGGCGTTGGACAATGCCGGTTGCAGCGCCTCCACGACCGCCTCGCCCTGGCCGGGGCCGACGGCGACCGCGACGTGGCCGTCGGCGGAGATCCGCCGGTCCGACAGCAGGTCGCCGAGACCGGACACCGCGCCGGCCCGGATGTCGATGAACAGCGGGCTGAGCAGGACCCGGGCTAGTAGTGGCACGCGATCTCCCGCGCCTTCGCGAGGTCGTCGTGGTTGTCGACCTCGACCCAGCTCACCGTGCCGATCGGGGCGACCCCGATCTCGCCCCCACCGTCGACCAGGGTCTGGTAGCCGTCCTCGTAGTAGAGGTCGGGGTCACGCCGCCAGGTCGCCTCCAGCGCCGTGGCCAGTGCCTCGGCCGCGTGCGGCTCGATCAGCGTGGCGCCGATGTACTCGCCCGTCGCCTCCGCCGGGTCCATCAGCTTGGTGATCTTCCGCATCCGGCCGGACCCGTCGACGACGACCTTCATCTCCTCGTCGGCGAGCGACTTCTGGTCGTCCAGCGCGAGCAGGATGCCGGGGGCGCCCGCCTGCTCGCGGGCAGCGAGCAGGGTGCGCTCGATGCTCACGGGGTGGACCGTGTCCCCGTTGACGAGCAGGGCGCCCTTCGCGAAGTGCTCCCGGGCCAGCCAGAGCGAGTAGCAGTTGTTCCACTCCTCGGCCTTGTCGTTGTGGACGAGGGTGAGCCGGACGCCGTGACGCTCCTCGAGAGCGGCCTGCCGCGACTCCACCGCCTCGGCCCGGTAGCCCACGACGACCGTGACATCGGGCAGCCCGGAGGCGGCCAGGTTGGCCAGGGCGATGTCCAGGATCGTGGTGTCGCCGTCGACGGGCACCAGAGCCTTGGGCAGCGTGTCCGTGTAGGGGCGGAGCCGCCGGCCGGCACCTGCCGCCAGCACCATGCCGATCATCAGGTCGGAACCTCTCCGTGGGGCAGCGCGATCCCCGGACGGTATCGTCCCCAGGAGCGAGGGGCGCACGACGTCCGTCGGACCGACCCGTCGATCACAGCCGTTCCCAGGAGGACCCGACGTGCCCGAGACGTCCGACGCCAGTGTGACGCGGGCAGCGGCACGACGCACGGTCCGGGCGTTCCGCTGGCGGGCCCGCCGGGCCCGGGCCGCGCTGGCGCTCAAGCTCGCGCCGGACGCGTTCGTCCCGCAGATGGCCGCGGCCCGGATCCCGGTCGACGCCGAGGTGGCCGTCTACTACGCCGACAGCCCCGAGCGGATCTACCAGCTGGACCAGTGGCTGCCCGTGCTCGAGCGGCTCGCCGCGACGCACAAGGTCGTGCTGATCCTGCGCGACCTGCGCACCATGCGCGACGTGCAGGACCGCACGACGCTGCCCGCCGTGTGCCTCACCACCTTCCTCGACCTGATGAACCTCTTCGACGCGTCGGAGTTCAAGGTCGGCATCTACGTCAACAACAGCCAGCGCAACTTCCAGGCGCTCAACAACCCGCGCATGCTGCACGTGCACGTCAACCACGGCGAGAGCGACAAGCTGTCGAGCTTCTCGAACCAGGTGAAGGCCTACGACCGCGTGTTCGTGGCCGGCCCCGTGGCGGTGGAGCGCTACCGCGAGGCGCTCATCGCATTCGACGACGGCAAGGTCGTGCCCGTCGGACGGCCCCAGCTCGACCTCGACTTCGTGCCCGAGCTGCCCGCCTCCACCCGTCGCACCGTCATGTACGGCCCGACGTGGGAGGGCGAGAGCGAGTCGAACAACTGGACGTCGCTGGACCGCTTCGGTGTGCGGATCGTGCAGGGGCTGCTGTCGCTGCCCGACGTCCGCGTCGTCTACAAGCCGCACCCGCGGGTGGCCGGCTCGATGCACCCAGGTGTGCGCTCGGCGCACCGCAAGATCCTGTCGCTGATCACGAAGGCCAACGAGGCCGACCCGTCGGCCGGCCACCTGGCACGCATGGACGGCAACATCCTCGCGATGTTCGGCCAGTGCGACGCCCTGGTCGGCGACATCTCCAGCGTCACGCTCGACTACCTCTACCTGCGGGACGCACCGATCTTCCTCACCGACCGGAGGGACGACCGCGAGCTGCTGGCGAGCGACAGCCCGCTCACCGACGGAGCCGACATCGTCGACTCGACGACGATCGACGGCTTCGCCGCGGCCATGGCCGACGCCCTGGCGAACGACGCCCGCCGTGCCGACCGGGCGCGGACCCGGGCGCACTACTTCGGCGACCTCGGCCCGGGTGACAGCTCACGGATGTTCGAGAAGGCCGTGTCCGAGCTCATCGCGGAGCGCGACCGGCTGCTCGCCGGCCACCGACGGGTGACCACCGGCGACGTCGATGAGCACGACTGAGGTCGATCGCTTCCTCGTCGCCGCACCGACCCTGATCGGCCACCGGGGGCTCGGCAAGGGCACCGTCGCGGGGCGGCGGGAGAACACCGCCGCCTCGATGCTCGCCGCGCTCGACGCCGGTGCCCACGGACTCGAGGTCGACGTCGCCCGCACCGGTGACGGGCACCTCGTGGTCAGCCACGACCCGGTCCTGCCGGACGGCCGCTTCCTCGTCGACGTCGACCGCGCCGAGGCGGTGGTCGCCGGCGTCGCGTCGCTGGACGAGCTGCTGGCGGCCGTGCCGCCGGGCGTGCCGGTCGACCTGGACCTGAAGTCGGTCCTCGAGGACGCCACCGACGACCTGGCGCGGCGCACCGACGCCCTGCTCGCCACGCTGCTCGCCGAGGAGGTGCGACGCCGGCCGGTGCTGGTGACCTCGTTCGACCCGGCGGCCCTGCTGCGGCTGCGGGACGCGGTCCCCGAGGCGGCGTACGGCCTGCTCTCCTGGATCGACTTCCCGCTGCGGCACGCGGTCGCCGCGGCCGCCGGGCTCGAGCTGGACCTGGTCGGGCTGCACCACGGTTCCTTCGGCCCGAACCGGGTCGAGGCCGGACCGGTGCACCGGTCCCCCGCCGTGAGCGTCGCAGCCGCCCATGCGGCAGGCCTGCGGGTGCTGGCCTGGTGCCCCGAGCCGGATCTCGCCGTCGAGCTGGTGGCTGCGGGCGTCGACGCCCTCGTGGTCAACGACGTGCCGGCGGCCGTGGCCGCCCTCCGCTGAGTCCTTGATCCAGAGGGGATCCGTGCCACAAAGAGCTACCGATCCCCTCTGGATCACTGGATGGGCGGTCAGGGCCACGACTGCCCCACGCACAGCCTCCGGGGTCGCTCTCCCCGACGCCGCTCACGGCGGGAGCCGCCCCACCCAGGGCAGGCAGCCGACGGCGCGCGTCGCTGCCGCTACGACTCGCGTCCGCTCGAGCGGCGAACCTCAGAATCGCCCGTGACCCGTTGACTCCGAGGCTAGGGTCTGGCCGTGGAGCCGGACGTTCACTACGCGCACAACGGGCCGGTGGCGATCGCGTACGAGACCTTCGGTGACGGGCCTTTGACCCTGGTCTGCCTCTCCCCCTGGGACAACATCGAGATCGCTTGGGAGAATCCGCTCTACGCCCGGTACCTTCGCCGTCTCGGAGACCTAGCGCGAGTCGTATTGATCGATCGTCGGGGCACCGGACTGTCCGATCGATTCTCCTCGGACGACGTGCCGCCCTTAGAGGACCTGGTCGACGACATCACTGTGGTGCTGGACGCCTGCGCATGTGAACGCGCCGTGCTCTTCGGCTTCGAGGAGGGTGCAGCCCAGTGCGCGATGTTCGCGGCCAGCCGACCGGCACGGGTGGCAGGACTCGTGCTCTACGCCGCCACTGCCTGCGGCGTCAGGCACGAGGACTATCCCTGGCAGTGGTCGGAACAGGAGTGGGAGAACTACCTCGACGGCGTGCGAGGAGGCTGGGGGACCGCTGAGTACGCCCGCGAGACGATGGGGTTCTTCATGCCTTCGCACGTCGGTGACGGTCGGATCGAACGCTGGTGGCTCCGGTTTCAGAGGCTGGCCGCCAGCCCGGGCAGCATCCTGGCCCTTGAGCAGCAACTCCGAGCGACCGACATCCGATCGCTACTACCGGCGATCGGAATTCGGACTCTCGTCCTGCATCGCGTGGATGACGCAATCGAGCCGGTAGGTCAGGGCCGGTTCATCGCCGAGATGATCCCTGCGGCGCGGTATGTCGAGTTCCCTGGAGCCGACCACTACCCCTGGGCCGGAGACGCCGACGCCCTTGTAGACGAGATCGGTCGGTTCTTGGCCGAACTGCGTGACGGCGAGGAGATATCCGAGCGAGTGCTGGCCACGGTCCTGTTCACCGACATCGTGGGTTCGACGGAGCGGGCGGCGGCGATCGGGGACGCCGCCTGGACAACGCTCATGCTTCGGCAACGGGACCTGGCCTTCGGAGAGGTCGCACGCTTCCGGGGCCATGTTGTCGATACGGCGGGCGATGGTTTGCTCGCGACTTTCGACGGGCCAGCCAGAGCCGTGCGTTGCGCGCAAGCCATCGCGAACTCGGCGCGGCCGCTGGGCCTCGACGTGCGTGCTGGCTGTCATACCGGTGAGGTCGAGATCCTCGGTCATGGCGTCGGCGGCCTCGCGGTTCACATTGCGGCCAGGGTGGTGTCGCTTGCCAGCGCGGCAGAAGTGTGGGCCTCATCGACCGTGAAGGACCTCACGGTCGGGTCGGGTCTCGTCTTTGACGACGCAGGCGAACATCAACTCAAGGGTGTTCCGGACCTCTGGCACTTGTTCCAGGTTCGGGCGTAGCGACCGTTCGTCCCTCGCCCCGCAGCCTGGGTGTGCCTCACTGCACTCGCGTCGAAGCCGGTGACGACGGCCGGCTTGGCGCAGAGGGCTGCCGACAGCGGCCCCGATCCGCACCCCGCGTCGTCCTACCAGGGTCACGCGGGTATGACAAAACCACCAGGCGGTTCGCGCGGCAGGATCGCACGCTCATGCAGCCGAGCGCGACACAGCGTTGCCCTGGTGTCTCGTGCGCGACGCTCCTCGTCGGACATGTCGTGACGCGGCTCCGCTCAGGTCAACAGCGGCATGGTGTGTTTGCGGTAGGTCATGCCGAGGGGGCTGGTCCAGGTCTTGGTCCTGCTGCCGGGGTCGTAGTGCAGTTGCCATCGGCCGTGGGTCTTGGCGTTGTGGTGCTGGCGGCAGAGGGGTCCGAGGTTGGTCCGCACGGTCTGGCCGCCGTGTCGTCCGTCGCGGTAGGCGACGACGTGGTCGCAGTCGCAGGCGTGGGCGGGTGAGCCGCAGCCGGGAAACCCGCAGACCTGGTCGCGGGCGTTGACGAAGGCCTCGAGCGGGCCGCTGGGGCGGTAGCGGCGGGCGCCGCGGTCGAGCAGCTGCCCGCTGACCGGTTCGGTGACCCATCTGACCCAGTCGCGGTCGCCGGCCATCCGGCGGGCCAGCCCGGCGGGAATGGCGCCGTAGCCGGGCAGGTGGCCCGGGTTGTCGGCCAGGCCGAGAGCGGTAGGCACGTCGAGCACGACCGCCGCGGTCTGCGCGCCGCCACACGAGCACCCCGGCAGCCGCCGGCCCGCGGTGGTGGCGGATCCTTGGCTCAGGACCGCCAGCAGCACCTGCAGGTCCACCTCGGCGTCGTCGGCGCACTCGTCGTCGCTGCCCTCGCCGTCGACCTGTTCGTCGCCGCCATCAGCGTGATCGTCCGCATCCTCGTTGACGGGCCTGCTGTCGACCACCTCGGTGTCGACCGACGAGTCGGTCGGCTCGACCTGGTCGGAGGGCTCACGAGTGTTCAGGCCGAGGATGCGGTCGATGACCAGGTCGACGCGCAGCGCGTCCAGAGCGACGTGGTCCAGGCCGGCGGCGCGGCGGGCGGCCCGCACGGTCTTCGCGGCGGCGGTGGTGGCGCCCCACATCTCGACCTCGACATCGGCCGGCAGCGGCAGGTACCAGCCGGTGCGGCCGTCGCGGTCCGGGACCCGCTCGATCCGCCGCTGCCCGTGCGCCCTCTGGGCCCGCTCGCTGGCTGCGGCCGGGTCGACCCGCACGACCGCGTCGCGCACCGCACGACGGGTCTCGGCCGGGGTCTGGCGTGCCATCACCGGCAGCACCCGGGCCTCGACCGCGGCCGCGGTGGCGTCGGGCAGTCCTTCGGTCTCCCGGACCAGGTGCGCGGCGTGGGCGTGCCCGACCCGGCCGGTGTCCATCAGCGCCAGCGTGGCCGGGAACCGGTCCCGCAGCTCCAGGGCGACCCGGACCCGAGCGGAGGCGGCCACCGGCGACAGCCGCAGCGCGGCGCCCAGCTCGTGCCGGGCGTCCTGCGGGTGCAACCCGAGGGCCTCGGTGCGGTCCGCGACCAGCGCCACCGTGCGCTGCGCGATCGCCGCGACCTGCGCGGTGACCCGCTCGGTCACCCGCAGGTAACCGACCAGCTCACCCGGCGCCAGGGTCCCCGGGTCGACCGACTCCAACAGCCCCGCCAGCTCCGAGGGAGTCCCGTCCAGCTGCAGCTCCAGCGCGGCCCGCTCCCACCCGCCGACACGGCCGGCCAGCACCTCGACCAGGTCCAGCGAGCCCATCTCCATGACCCGAACCTAGAACCACCCCCGGACACAAACCCCGGCGAGAGGGAACCAGCGAAAGTCGTTGCTGCACAACACGTTCCGATCCGCGCGCGTGACGGCGCGCGCGTGCTGACCGGTGCCGTCAGCGACGGCGCAGGGAACGCGGGGACGTGAGGAATCCGATCCCCCACGCGCCGTGCATCGTCGCCAGGACCACGGGGAGCAGGGCGCGGGACCGCAGCGGCAGACCACGGCCCACCAGGGCTGACCCGACCAGCACGCCGGCGGCGTAGCCCAGCGGGGCCAGGAGGGCCGGCCGCCACCACGTCGCGCCGACGACGGTGCCGGCGACCACGGCGACGACGGCGACGGGCGGCGCGAGGTAGCGCAGGTTGGCGGTCCCCTCGTGCTCGCGCATGACCACCCGGCGCCACCGGCCGTAGTCGCGGTACTGCTTCGCGAGAGCGGTGAGGGTGGAGCGCGGTCGGTAGGACACCCGCATCGCGGGGGTGAACCACACGAGGCCGCCGCTCTCGCGGATCCGGTGGTTCAGCTCCCAGTCCTGCGCGCGGAGAAACGTCTCGTCGTAGCCGCCCAGCCGGTCGAGCACCTCGCGCCGGAAGGCGCCGAGGTAGACGGTCGGGGCCGGGCCCTCGTCGCCGCCGGTGTGGAAGCTGGCCTGCCCCACACCGATCGGGCTGGTCATCGCCGCGGCGACCGCTTGCTCGAAGTCGGTGACCCCCTCCGCGGCCATCAGGCCGCCGACGTTGTCGGCCCCGGTGCGCCGAAGCGTCTCGACGGCGACGCGGACGTAGTCGTCGGGCACCAGCGCGTGGCCGTCCAGCCGGACGACGACGTCGTGCTGCGCCCCCGCGATCGCGAGGTTCAGCCCGGCCCCGGTGGCGCCGGTCGGGTTGCGGACGGTCCGGACCCGCGGGTCGGTCGCCGCCATCTCGCGTGCGATCTCGTCCGTACGGTCGCGCGACGGCCCGAGTGCGAGCACGAGCTCCAGGGGTCCGGCGTAGTCCTGCGCGAGCACCGTCCCGACCGCGGTGCGGAGGTGCCGCTCCTCGTCGAGCACCGGCATCACCACAGACACGCCCGGCCAGTCCGGCTGGGCCTCGTCGCTCGGTTCCATGGCGCCGACACGCTATCCGAGCCCCCGACGCCGCCGCGCCGCCGTACGGCGTGGCACCGGGCCCGGCCCGCGCGGCCGACCTAGCCTGGCCGGGCAAGCGGGCCCCCGTGGCCCGGGTCCGCCGCCGGAAGGTCCGCCACCCGCATGTCCACGCCCACGGGCGTCCAGCCCGCGCTGCCGCCGCAGCTCGACCCGCGCGGCCGCACCGCGCCGGCGCCGAGGCCGCCGCGGACCGGACGCCGGCCGCCGACGCGGATCAGCCGGATCGGCCGGCGGTTGCTCGTCGTGGTCGCGGCGGTCGCTGCCCTCACCGTGCTCGCCGCCAGCGCCTCCGGCTACGCCCTCCTGAGCTGGTCGACGCGCAAGATCGATCGGGTGGACGCGTTCGCCGGCCTCACCCACCGGCCCCCTGCGAGCGCCGCCGGCTCCACGACCTTCCTCCTGGTCGGCTCGGACGGCCGCACCGGCATGTCGCAGGCCGACATGAAGCGCCTGCACGTCGGAAACGCGTCCACCGCCGCGGGCCGGCGCGCCGACACCATGCTGCTCGTGCACGTGTCCGCCCGGCACAGCACCGTCGACGCGGTCAGCCTCCCCCGCGACTCCTACGTCACCATCCCCGCGCACGTCTCGTCCGACGGCGACCGGATCCCGGAGCGCCGCAACAAGCTCAACGCGGCCTACGCGTTCGGCGGCCCGGCCCTGACCGTCGCGACCATCGAGCGCACCACCGGTGTCCGCGTCGACCACTACCTCGAGGTCGACTTCCTCGGCTTCGTCCGGCTCGTCGACGCCGTGGGCGGTGTCGACGTGTGCAGCACCGTGAAGCTGCGCGACCGCAAGGCCGGCCTCCGGCTACCGGCCGGCGTGAGCCACGTCGACGGCGAGACGGGTCTGGCCTACGTCCGGGCGCGGCACCTGGACGCCCGCGCCGACCTCGGCCGCGTCGAGCGGCAGCAGCGGTTCCTCGCCGCGATGGTCGACCGCGCCACTAGCCGCGACGTGCTGCTCGACCCCCGGGCCCTGGTCCGGTTCCTCGACGCCGCGCTGTCGGCCGTGCGCGCCGACCCGGGGCTCACCGAGGACGAGCTGGTGCGGCTCGGCTCCCGGCTCCGGCACGTGTCCGGCGGCGACATCAGGTTCCGCACCGTGCCGGTCGCCGACCCGTCCTACCGGTCGGCCAACGCGGGAGCCGTCGCCCTCTGGGACGACGACGCCGCAGGTGCCGTCTTCACCGCGATGCGCGACGACACCGCGCGCCCGCGCCGCGGCCGGGTGGCCGCGGAGCGCCCGACGATCCCGCCCTCCGGTGTGCACCTCCAGGTGTTCAACGCCGGCGGCACCCCGGGTCTGGGCTCGCGGGCCGGCGCGGACCTCGCGGCCGAGGGCTTCACGATGGCCGGCCCGGCGGCGAACTGGAGCCGCACCGGCACCGTGCGCACCACGGTGCGGTTCGACGCCCGCTACACGGAGAGCATCAAGACCGTGGCGGCCGCTCTGCCCGGGGCCACGCTCGTCCCTGTCGCGGGGCTGGGCCGCACGATGCAGGTCCTCGTCGGCACGTCGTACGACGGCACGCACGCCGTTCGGGTGACAGCGGCGGCCCCCGCCGACACCGGCGTGCGCACCGCGGGTGACCACGTCTGCAGCTGAGTTTCAGCCCGCTTCATGCGGGCAACCCCTTGCGCGAGACCAGTGCACGGGGGCGTGACCACGTCCCCTCACCGCGTCTGCGGGGGGCGGCTGCCGAACACTCCCGCGGGCCATGACCGAACACGCGATCGCGTGCGGGAGGACGACGACATGTCTGAGAACGAGCTCACCCCCTTGTCGGACGCCGAGCTGGCAGCCGAGGCCGGTACCGCCCTGCCGCCCAAGGAGGTCATCTCATTGCTCGACCTCAACGCCGACCTCGACCTCGGCCTCGACGTCGCAGCGCCGATCGACCTGGCCATCGCCGCCAACGCCAACATCGCGGCACCGATCAATGCGGCGGTGGGCGCGAACATCCTGTCCGCCGCCTCCACGGCCCAGTCGCTGGCCGACCAGAACGTGCAGATCGACCAGGGCATCAGCGGCGACGCCGTCGCGACGGCCCCGCAGGACAGCACCATCGGTCAGGGCGACAGCGTCGCTCCCACCGACGGAAGCGGCACGACGCCCACCGACGGCGGCACGACACCCACCGACGGGACCGTCACGCCGGCCGACGGCACGACGACCGATCCGAGCGCGGTCACCTCCGACCCGGCCTCGCTGCTCGACGGGAACCTGCTCGACGTCGACGTCAACGTGAACCTCGACGCCGACCTGGCCGCTCCCATCGCCGGTGCGGTGGCCGCCAACGCCAACGTGGCGGCACCGATCGACGCTGCCGCCTCGGCCAACGTCGGCTCCATCGGCTCCTCGGCCACGGCGATCGCCTCCCAGGACGCGATCATCAACCAGCACCTGGACGGCGTCACGGCCGACGCGACCGCCGACCAGACCTCCGACATCAGCCAGGGTGACGAGGTCCCGGCCGACACGTCGACCGCCACCTCCGGCCAGTAGCTCCTCGCACGTGACAGCGACGCCGGACGCACCAGCCCGCTCGGGCGCCTCCACACCGGAGGTGCCCGCGCGGGCTGCCGGCGTCGAGCTGATCGGACAGCTCCCCGGCTCCGGGTACAAGGAGCCCCCCGCCCTCGTCCGCCGCGCGGACGGCCAGACCGTGCAGCTCACCCGGCTGCTGTACGTCGTCCTCGAGGAGATCGACGGCTCCCGCAGCTACGACGAGGTCGCCGCCGCCGTGAGCGCGTCGTTCGGCCGGGGGGTCACCGCGGACCAGGTGCGCCAGCTGGTCGACGGCCAGCTGCGCGCGCTCGGGGTGCTGGTGCGGGCGGACGGCTCGGAGCCCGAGGTGCGCGCCGCCAACCCGCTGCTCGCGGTCAAGTTCAAAAAGGTGGTCACCGATCCGGCGGTCACCCGCCGCGTGACCGCACCGTTCGCGACGTTCTTCCACCCACTCGTCGTGGTGCCGTTCACGCTCGCCTTCGTCGCCGTCGCAGGCTGGGTCCTGTTCCACGAGGGCCTGGCCGCCGCCACCCGCGACGCCTTCACCCGACCGGGGCTCTTCCTCCTCGTCTTCGCCATCACAGCCGTCTCCGCCGGCTTCCACGAGTTCGGCCATGCCGCCGCCTGCCGCTACGGCGGCGCTACGCCGGGTGCCATGGGCGCCGGGCTGTACCTCGTGTGGCCCGCCTTCTACACCGAGGTCAGCGACAGCTACCGGCTCGGCCGTGGCGGCCGGGTCCGGGTCGACCTCGGCGGTCTCTACTTCAACGCGGTCTTCGCGCTCGCGATGTTCGGCGTCTGGATGCTGGTGCACTGGGAGGCGCTGCTGCTCGTGATCGGCGCGCAGGTGCTCCAGATGCTGCGCCAGCTCGCGCCGTTCGTGCGCTTCGACGGCTACCACATCCTCGCCGACGTCACCGGCGTCCCGGACCTCTACTCGCACATCAAGCCCACCCTGCTGGGCCTGCTGCCGCAGAACTGGCGCAAGCCCTCGCCGCTCACCTGGTGGGCCCGCACCGTCGTGTCGGTGTGGGTGCTCGTCGTCGTGCCGACGCTGCTCGTCTCGCTCGTGCTGATGGTCGTGGCGCTGCCCCGTGCCATCGGCACCGCCTGGGAGAGCCTGGGCGCCCAGTCGAACGCCTTGTCGGTCGCCTGGTCGGACCAGGCCTGGGCGACGGTGGGCGTCCGGCTGGTGTCGATCCTCGCCATCGCCCTGCCTGTGATGGCGATGGTCTACCTGCTCGGCCGCGTCGTCCGGCGCACCGTCAGGTCGGTACGCCGGTCGACGGAGGGCCGGCCGGCACGCCGCGCGGTCGCCGTCGTCGTCGCGCTGGCGATGCTCGGCGGCCTGGCGTACGCCTGGTGGCCCGGCGACCAGAGGTACCGCCCGATCCGGCCGACCGAACGAGGCACCCTCTTCGACGCCGTCCCGGCGTCGCTGGCGCAACGGGTGCCGGTCCTGAACCGGGCAGCCCCCACCGCCGGCGACTCGGCTCCCCCGTTGAAGGAGGGGCAGACCGGCGCGGCACAGACGCTCTGGGCCAGCAACGAGCAGCCGCCCCCGAAGGATGAGCCCGAGCTCGCCCTGGTGCTGGTACCCGCCGAGACCGCGCCGCACGGTGCCGAGGGAGCCGCCGATGCTCCGGCGGCAACGGCCGCCTCGGAGGCGCCGACCTGGGTGTTCCCGTTCGACCGCCCCGACGCGCCCGGCGAGGGCGACAACCAGGCGCTGGCGGTGAACACGACCGACGGAACGGTTCGCTACAACGTCGCGTTCGCGCTGGTCTGGGCCGACGACGGCGCAGTGCTGAACACGAACGAGGCCTATGCCTTCGCGAGCTGCACGCGGTGCGCCGCGGTGGCCGTCGGCTTCCAGGTCGTGCTGGTGCTGGGCCAGGCGAACGTCGTCGTGCCGCAGAACCTCTCCGCGGCCGTCAACTACAACTGCGTCCAGTGCGTGGCGTACTCGCTCGCACAGCAGTTGGTCATCACTCTCGACGGTCCTCTCAGCGACGCCGGTACTGCCGCCCTCGACGCGGTCTGGCAGCAGGTGCTTGCCTTCGGCAGCAGCATCACCGACATGCCGCTGGACCAGATCCAGTCGACGCTGGCGGGATACGAGCAGCAGATCGTGGACATCGTGCGGGCCGAGAGCACCGGCGCGACCCCCACGCCGTCACCCACACCCTCGCCCGGCGACGTCACACCCAGTGGCTCGGCGACCTCCGGTGCCACCACGTCCCCGTCGACGTCGACGCCCACCACCGCACCGACCGCCGCAACGGGCCCGGCGGCCGGCAGTCCGTCACCGACCGGCACACCGACCGGCACACCGACCGGAGGGAGTACGTCGAGCGGCAGCAGCGGGTCGACGACCGCGAGCGAGCCGACCACATCGGCGACCGCGGCCTCCGGCGGGAGCCCGTCGCCCTAGGGATCGGTCAGCCGTCACCGGTCGCGCGGGACCGCAGGATCGCCGCTCGCCGCGCCAAGCGGTGCTCGCGCCGGATCCCCGCCTCGGCGAACCGACGCCGGTCCTCGGCCGTCTCCGGCTCGACGGGCGGGACGACGCGCGGCCGTCCGGACCCGTCGACGGCCACGAAGACGAGGTAGGCCGTGGCCACCCGCACCGGTTCGGTACCGGCCTCGTTCCAGGGCTCGGCGAGCACCCGGACCCCCACCTCCATCGACGTGCGGCCGGCCCAGTTGACCTGCGCCGAGGCCTGCACCAGGTCACCGACCCGGACGGGGGCGAGGAAGTCCATCTCGTCCATGGAGGCCGTCACCGCCGCCCCGCCGGAGTGCCGCTGGGCGACCACGCCGGCGACGTCGTCGACGAGCTTCATGACGACCCCACCGTGCACCGAGCCGAGCAGGTTGGTGTCCAGCACCGTCATGATCCGGCTGAGCGTGCTGCGGGCGGCGCTCGTGGGCTTCCCGGCGTGAGGTGCGTCACCCGGCGCTGCGTCGCGCGATGCTGCTGTCACAGCGCCCGAGGGTACGGTCAACGACCGGGACGTCCGCACAGCCGGGCTCCGGACCGACCGATGCCGAACGACGAGGTGGAGCGTGGCTGGATCGCACGAGTGGCCCGAGGACTGGTTCCGCGGGGGCTCGTCCGACGGCGGCCCCCCGCCGCGGCCGGACCGGCCGAGCACGGGCGGGGGCTCCGACAGCGAGCGCACCCAGGTCCTCCGACCTGGGCAGCCGGCCGCGGCGGCCGGCCGGCCCACGACCTCAGCGGCGGCCGCGAACGCGGCGTACCGGCGCAGCGAGCCCGCGCCGGAGGCGCCACGGCGCGGCGCCCACCCCCCGCCCCCGTTCCAGCGCCCGAAGCGGCGCAGGGCCGGTGCCGGCCGGTGGACCCGCCGGGTGCTGCTGGCGCTGCTGCTCGTTGTCGCGCTCGTGCTCGGCGTCCTCGTGTACTTCGTCTCGCGCATCGACAAGGTCGACGCGCTGCGTGACTACGACGGGCGCCCGGCGGCCGGCTCGGGCACCAACTGGCTCATCGTCGGCTCGGACAGCCGCGAGGGGCTCTCCGACGAGCAGGTCAAGGCACTGCACCTCGGGAAGGTGGGCGGCCAGCGCACCGACACGATCATCCTGCTGCACCGGCCCGCGAGCGGGGCCCCGACCCTGGTCAGCCTGCCGCGCGACTCGTACGTGCCGATCCCCGGCCACGGCCGCAACAAGCTCAACGCGGCGTACGCGATCGGCGGACCCGCCCTGCTCGCGCAGACGGTGGAGACGGTGACCGGACTGCGCATCGACCACTACGCCGAGGTGGGCTTCGGCGGCTTCGTCGGGATGACCGACGCCGTCGGCGGCGTCGAGCTCTGCCCGAAGCGCCACATCCGCGACCGCAAGAGCGGTCTGAACGTCGCCAAGGGCTGCCAGGAGATGGACGGCCCGACCGCGCTGGCGTACGTCCGCGCCCGCTACTTCGACCCGACCGGCGACCTCGGCCGGGTGAAGCGGCAGCAGGAGTTCCTCGGCGCCGTGTTCGACAAGGCCGTGAGCCCGGCGACCCTGGTCAACCCGTTTCGCATCCTGTCGCTGGGGAACGCCGCGACCACCGCCCTGACGATCGACCAGGACGACGGCACACTGTCGCTGGTCCGCTTCGCCCTCACGATGCGCGCGGTCGCCGGCGGCAAGGGCAAGCGCATCACGGTGCCGGTGGCCGATGCCAACTACCGGACCGCAGCAGGGTCGTCCGTGCGGTGGGACCGCGCGCGAGCACTCGTGCTGTTCCGTTCGCTGCGCGACAACTGACTCCGCGGCGCGGTCAGTCCTGGGCTGCGCCGCCACCGAAAGCGCGGGCCAGGTGGGCCTCGAGCTCGGCCGTCAGCTCGGGGGCGGGCAGCTCCGCGAGCAGCCGGGAGGTCAGCTGGACCTGACCCAGGTAGCGCAGGCAGCCGGCACAGTCGAGCAGGTGCGCGTGCACCTCGGCGCGGCGTTCCGGCGGCAGCGCCCCCTCGACGTAGTCGGTGACGAGCTCCACGACCTCCTGGCAGACCAGCACGGGTGACCCGGCCTTCAGCCGGTTCCGTGGAACGTGCGGAACGCCGCCATCAGCTCGTCCTGCGCCTGCTCGCTGAGCGACTCGACCGGGACGTGTCCCAGCTCGCTGATGGTGGTGCGCATCTGGTCGAGGTACACGACGCAGCCCGGGCAGAGGTCCAGGTGCGCCTCCAGCTCGGTGTGGGTGGCGTCGTCGAGCTCGCCCTCGAGGTAGGCGGTGACGAGCTCGACCACCTCCTGGCAGGAGATCGTCGTTCCCGGTGCCGGGGTGTCGGTCACGGCTGCGCCTCCTCGAGCGAGCGGTAGTAGTGCTCGAGCACCGTGCGCAGCTTGGCCCGGCCACGGTGCAGCAGCACCCGCTGGTTGGCAGCGGTCACCGCGAGCAGGCCGCAGACCTCGTCGGAGTCCAGACCGTGCACGTCGCGCAGGGTGACCACGGTCCGCTGGCGCTCCGGCAACCCGTGCAGGGCGTCGGCTAGCAGCCGGCGGGTCTCGGCCGCCACCGCCGCCTGCTCCGGTCCGGGCTCCCAGCGGGCCGGGCTGCCCAGGGGCGTCCAGTGGCCCGGGTACACGTCGCCCGGGCCGCGGAACCGCTCCGGCTCGACGGTGCGCGCCTCGTCGCCGTCCGGTCCCCAGGAGGACATCGGGACCGTGCGCGCCTCCCGGACCCCGCGTGTCTTGGCCAGGTTCGTGAGGATGCGGAAGACCCAGGTGCGCAGCGACGAGCGCCCCTCGAACCCCGCCAGCCCGCGGACGACGGCCAGCCACGTCTCCTGCACGACCTCTTCGCACGAGGCGTCCGTGGACAGGTGGGACCGGGCTACCCGCAGCATCATCGGCGACCACGTCGCGACCACCTCGGCGAAGGCCCGCTCGTCGCCGCTCCGGAGCCGGTCGACCAGCGCGGTGTCGTCGGGCGGCGGCACGCGGGGCGCCGGCAGCCCGGGGCCGGCCGGCCGGGCGACCGGCGTCTCGGGTGCCTGCGGCTGCATCTGTCGACCTCCCGGTCTGCGCCTGGTCCGGACCCTAGTCCCGTCCTGTCCCACCGGCACTGTCTGCGGACAGCCGTCGGCGTGACGCGCCGGCCCGGCCGGTGGCCTGGCTGATCGCCCACGCGGCGTTGACCAGTCCGATGTGGCTGAACGCCTGCGGGAAGTTGCCCAGCAGCGCCCCCGTCTTCGGGTCCACCTCCTCGGCCAGCAGGCCGACGTCGTTGGCGAAGGCCGCCGCCCGCTCGAAGACCCGGGTAGCGCGGTCGACCTGTCCGGCGAGGGCGAGCGCCTGGGCCAGCCAGAAGGTGCACAGCAGGAACGTGCCCTCCTCCCCCGAGAGGCCGTCCACGCCGCCCTCGGTGCGGTAGCGGTAGACCAGACCGCGGTCGTCGGTGAGGCGCTGCTCCGTCGCGTCGATCGTCGCCAGCATGCGCGGGTCGTCCGCCGGGAGAAAGCCGACGATCGCCATCATGAGGTTGGAAGCGTCCAGCGCGTCGGAGCCGACGTACTGGGTGAACGCGCCGGCCTGCTCGCTCCACCCGTCACGGACGACCGTCTCGAAGATCTCCTCGCGGGTGTTCTTCCAGCCGTCCACCTTCGCGCTGGCGTCGATCATGTCCGCGAGCGCGATGGCGCGGTCGAGGGCCACCCAGCACATGACCTTGGAGTAGAGGAAGTGCTGCGGGTCGCCGCGGACCTCCCAGATGCCCTGGTCCTTCTCCGTCCACCGCTCGGCAGCCGTGTCCGCACAGGCGACGAGGAACGCCTTGGTCTGGTCGTCGATCCCACCGAGCTGGTCGGCGAGTCGGTGCGCGGAGCCCAGCAGCTCGCCGTACACGTCGATCTGGGCCTGGTCCCAGGCGCCGTTCCCGACCCGTACGGGCCGGCTGTCGCACCAGCCCTCGAGGTGCGGCAGCTCCCGCTCGGACAGGTCGTGCTCGCCGCCGATGCCGAACATGATCTGCAGCGACCGGCCCGGTCCGATCGACGAGGCCGCGGCCGTGGTCATGAACGCGAAGAAGTCGTCGGCCTCGTCCGGGCAGGCCGCGACCCACAAGGCCTCCATGGTGAAGCTGGCGTCCCGCACCCACGAGTAGCGGTAGTCCCAGTTGCGCTCGCCGCCGACGCCCTCGGGCAGGGACGTGGTCGCTGCCGCGACGATGGCGCCGCTCGGCTGGAACGACAGCCCCTGCAGCACCCGGCCGCTGTGGTGCACCAGGTCGGACCAGGGCCCGTCGTACGCCTGGTGCAGCTCGGACCACGACACCCAGGCCTGCGCGGTGCGGTCCACCACCGCGGCGAGCTCGTCCTGCGTCCAGACCCGGGCCGGGGTCTGCTCGAGGGTCGTCCGGTGCAGGCCGAGGTGCACGGTCTCGCCCTGCGACATCAGGTGGCGCCCGGTCCCGCTCCCGTCGGCGAGGTCGAGGTCCACGGGCGTCGTGAGCACCAGCCACTCGGCCCCGCCCCGCGCTGTCACGCCGCCCTCCACCCGTGCGAGCAGCGGCACGACCAGCCCGTACTCGGGACGAGGCACGTAGTCGACCTCGACCTCGACGGTGCCGTCGGTGCACTCGAGCCGGCGGACGAACAGGTGCGGCACGTCCGTGCCCAGCCGGTGCCCGCCGTTGTCCTCGCCCATCGCCATCAGGTCGGTGACCACGAGGGTGCCGCCGGCGGCGCGGAAGGTCGTCTCCAGGACCAGGCTCCGGTCGAGGTACCGGCGGCTGCTGGTCCAGTCACCCGTCGGCCGGACCTGCCAGTACCCCGCAGCCTTCCCCAGCAGCCGGCCGAAGACCGACGGGCTGTCGAAACGCGGGAACGACAGCCACTCGACCGAGCCGGACGTGTCGACCAGGGCGCTGGAGTGCCGGTCGGAGAGCAGGGCGTGGTCGGCGATCGGTGTCCTCGACATGTCGGGCTCCACAGGGGTGTCGGCGGTACGGCGGGGCGTGACTCAGTCCCGTGAGGTCGGGGGCCGTTACGCGTAACGACTGGTCGTGCGGCGAGACGGCTGAGCATGCATCCCGACCTCGTGCCCGGCAAGATGTTCCCCGACCTCGAGCTGCCCGACCACACCGGCGTCGTCCGGACCCTGTCCGAGCTCGCGGAGGGCGACCCCGTGGTGCTCACCTTCTTCCGCGGCTGGTGGTGCCCCAAGGAGCAGACGTTCTTCCGCGGCCTGGTACGGCTGCAGGACGAGCTGGAGGTCGCCTACTCGCGCCTGGTGTCGGTGAGCATCGACACACCGACCGAGCAGTCGGCCTTCCGGGCCGGTCTGGGCGCCCGCTGGACGTTCCTGTCCGACCACGAGCGCCGCTACCTCGACGAGCTCGGGCTGCTCGAGACGACCGACACGGTGTACCGGCCGTACGTGCCGGCGGCGTTCACGCTCTACCCGGACCGCACCATCCACGCGGTGTACAACGGGTACTGGTTCTGGGGCCGACCCACCGCGGAGGACCTGCGTCGCGACCTCCGGGCGGTCACGGCCGACCTGCGCCCGGACTGGGAGGTGCCCGCGTGACCTGGTGCTGGTTCGCCCGCGTCGACGGGACGGCCGACGTCGGCCCCGACGCCCTGGCCGCCGCGCCGGTCACCACCGTCGGCGGCGACCCGGCCGGGGCGCTCGCGGCCTGGCCGGCGGGCCGGAAACCGGTGTCCGCCGCGGTCCGGATGGACGAGCGGCTGGTGGACCCCGACGGCGACGACGGCTGGGTCTCGCTGGTGCTGCTCCCGCGGGGCCGGTCGCCACTGTTCGACGACCCCGCCGTGTCCGGCGCCCTCCGCGCGGTGCTGGCGGACCTGCCCGCCGACGGCGTCAGCACGCTCGTGCGCGACTCGTCACACTTCGCGGGGGCTGTGACGGTGCGCCGGGCCCGGCCCTGGGCGCTGCGCGACGACCCGTTCGCCCGGCTCGGCCGCCCCGCGCTGCTACGGGTCGGACCCGGACTCTTCGGCCGGACCGCTCCGGTGCCCGGGCCGGTGACCCAGCGCTACAGCGGGCAGCCCTGGCCCGCGGCAGGATTCTGACGGCCTGCGGTGGCGCTCCTGGGTGGGCTGGCGGCCGCGGCCTTCTTCGCGACGGCCACCCTCTGCTCGTCGCGGTCGGCACGCATGCTGCCGCCCTCGTCGGTGCTGGCCTGGGTGATGGTCACGGGGCTGGTCGCCCTGCTGCCGGCGCTGGCTCTCGTCGACGTGCCGTCGGTCGACGCGGGTCAGGTCGGCTGGCTGCTGGTCGCCGGCGGCGGCAACGTCGCGGGGCTGCTGCTCGCCTACTCGGCCCTGCGACGCGGCAAGGTCGGGGTGGTCGCGCCGGTGCTCTCCACCGAGGGAGCCATCGCCGCGGTGGCCTCGGTCGCCTCCGGCGAACGGCTGGAGGTCGCCGCCGCGTGGTTGCTCCCGCTGATCGCCGTCGGCGTGGCGCTCGCGGCCTCGGGGCCGACGACGGACGTCCCGACGGAGCCGGGGTCCACCGGGCCCGGCAGCCGCCCGGTGCTGCTCGCGGGCATCGCCGCCCTGTCCTTCGGGGCCAGCCTGTACGCCACCAGCCGGGCCAGCGCGGACCTGCCCGTCGCCTGGGTGCTGCTCCCGGCGAGGCTCATTGGCGTGGTGGCGATCGCCCTGCCGCTGGTCGCCCGCCGGCGGCTGGCGCTGACCCGGCGGGCCGCTCCGCTGGTCGTGGTCGCGGGGCTGTGCGAGGTGATCGGCTTCGCCGCCTTCGCGACCGGCGCCCGGCACGGCCTGGCGGTGGCCGCCGTCCTCACCTCCCAGTTCGCCGGGCTGGCCGCGATCGCGGCCTACCTGCTCTTCCACGAGCGACTGACCCGGTGGCAGGTGTCCGGCGTGACCGTCGTCGCGGTCGGCGTCGCCACGTTGGCCGCCGTCCGCGCGTAACGGATACCGCCGCGGCGGGGACGGAGCGCAGATGGATGAGTACGACGTCGTGGTGATCGGTGGCGGCCCGGCCGGCGAGAACGCTGCGGGCCGCTGCGCGGCCGGCGGCCTGTCGGTCGCCCTGGTGGAGCGGGAGCTGGTCGGCGGGGAGTGCAGCTACTGGGGCTGCATCCCGAGCAAGACCCTGATCCGGCCGGGTGACGTGCTGGCTGCCGCCCGGCGGGTACCGGGCGCCGCCGAGGCCGTCTCCGGCCAGGTCGACGCCGTGGCTGCGTTCGCCCAGCGCGACTACATGACCAGCAGCTGGTCGGACGCCGGCCAGCTGCCCTGGCTGGCCGAGAACGGCATCGACCTCCTCCGCGGGAACGGCAGGCTTTCCGGCTCCCGGGCGGTCACGGTGACATCGGGTGGCGACGTCCGCGAGCTGCGGGCCCGACAGGCCGTCGTGCTCGCGACCGGCACCCGCCCGCGGCTGCCCGCGACGCCGGGGCTGGCCGAGGCGCGACCGTGGGACAACCGCGACGCGACCGCCGTGAAGTCGCTCCCGCGCCGGCTGGTCGTCCTGGGCGGCGGGGCCGTCGGCGTCGAGCTCGCCCAGGCGTTCCGGCGACTCGGGACCGAGGAGGTCACCGTCCTGGAGGTCGGCCCCCGGCTGCTGCCTCGCGAGGAGCCCTTCGCCGGCGACGAGGTGAAGGCAGCGCTCGAGGACGAGGGCATCATCGTGATGGTCTCGGTCCAGCTGAGCTCGGTCGACCGTGCACAGCCGGACGGGCCGTTCTCGATCCGGCTCGAGGACGGCACCGTCGTGGTCGGCGACGAGCTGTTGGTCGCTGCCGGCCGCCGGGCCGCCACCGACGACCTCGGCCTGGACAGCGTGGGCCTCCACCCCGGCGCGTACGTCGAGGTCGACGACCAGCTCCGCGCCAGCGGGGTGGACGGCGGCTGGCTGTACGCCGTCGGCGACGTCAACGGGCTGGCACCGCTGACCCACATGGGCAAGTACCAGGCACGGGTGGCCGGCGACGTCATCCTGGGCAAGGACGCCCGGGACCTCGCGAGCCGGGACGTCGTCCCGCGGGTGACGTTCACCGACCCACAGGTCTGCGCGGTCGGCCTGACCCAGTCCGAGGCCGTCGCGCGCGGGCTGGAGGTGCGGGCCGTCACCTACGGGACCGGCGACGTCGCCGGCGCGTACACCTCCGGCAACGGGGTGCGCGGCACCAGCAAGCTCGTGGTCGACCAGGCGCGAGACGTCGTCGTCGGCGCCACATTCACCGGTCCCGGTGTCCAGGAGCTGCTCCACTCGGCCACCGTCGCCGTCGCCGGCGAGGTGCCGCTGGACCGGCTCTGGCACGCCGTCCCGTCCTTCCCGACCGTCAGCGAGGTCTGGCTACGCCTCCTCGAGACCTACGGACTCTGAGGAGCCCGCCATGCCCGACGTGTCCTTCGACAACCTGTTCCTGATCGTCCTGGTGGGCGCCCTGGCACCGCTCGCGCTGGGCTTCGCCCCCCGGCTACGACTGCCGTCGGTGGTGCTCGAGCTGGTCGCCGGGATCGTCCTCGGGCCGGCCGTGCTCGGCTGGGTGGAGGTGGACCTGCCCGTGCAGGTCCTCAGCCTGATCGGCCTCGCGTTCCTCCTGTTCCTGTCCGGGCTGGAGATCGACGTACGCCGCCTGAAGGGGGCACTGCTGCGGGGGGCGGTGCTGGGCTACGTGGTGACGCTGGCCCTCGGCGTGCCCGTCGGGCTGGCGCTGGACGCGGCGGGCTGGGTGCAGAGCCCGGTCCTCGTCGTCATCGCCCTGTCCGCGACGTCGCTCGGACTCGTGGTGCCCGTCCTCAAGGACTCCGGCCAGGCCGACAGCCGGGTCGCCCAGAGCGCGATCCTCGCCGCCACCGTTGCCGACTTCGCGGCCATCGTGCTGCTGTCGCTGCTGTTCTCCGCCTCCGACGGCAGCACCGGGAGCCGGCTGTCCCTGCTCGGGCTGTTCGTGCTGCTCGTCGTCGTCACCGGTGTCGTCGTGTCGCGAGCGGGACGCGCCATGCGGCTCGGCGACGTCCTGACCCGGCTGCAGGACACCACCGCCGAGATCCGGGTGCGCTTCGCGGTGGTCCTGCTGGTGGCCTTCACCGCGCTCGCCGAGCGGGTCGGGCTGGAGAGCATCCTCGGGGCGTTCCTGGCGGGTGTCGTGATCGGGGTGGTCGACCGGGACTCGTCCAGCCACCCGGCGTTCCGCACCAAGCTCGAGGCGATCGGCTTCGGCTTCCTGATCCCGGTGTTCTTCGTGAGCAGCGGAGCCCGGCTGGACCTCCAGGGCCTGTTCGACCAGCCCTCGGCCCTGCTCCGGGTGCCGGTGTTCCTGGTGGCCCTGCTGGTCATGCGCGGGCTGCCGGCACTGCTCCAGCTGCGGGCGCTCGGCCGCCGGTCGACCGTGGCGGTCGCCCTGCTGCAGGCCACCTCGCTGCCCTTCATCGTGGCGGCCGTGCAGATCGGCGTCGAGCTGGACCGGATCTCGCCGGTCACCGGCGCGGCGATGGTCTCCGCCGGCCTGCTGTCGGTGCTGGTGTTCCCGCTGGTGGCCCTCGGCCTGCTGCGGCAGCCGGCTGAGCCGGGCGACGCCGAGGTGCCGCGGACGCGGCCCCGGGAGGCAAGCACCTCCGTCACCATGTGAGCAATGCCGCGCCCTGGGAGCAGCGGTGCGCAGGACCTGTCGTCGCCAGCGCCTGTGGAGGAGGGAATCCGTTGTCCACCAACGGTTTGCGTCCTTCCCCACGAGGTCGGACCAGGTTATGATTCGAACATGTGTTCGACAGTCGAGGTCGGCGAGATCGAGACGGCGCAGGCGGCCGTCGACGTCGCGCTGACGCGACTGCAGAGCCGGCTCGACGGCGCCGCACCGGACATCAGCCATGACCAGCTCGCCACCCTGGTCGCCGAACTGACCCGGGCACGGGCACGGTGCGACGCGCTGCTGCTCGCGGCAGTGGGCGAGGTCGACGCCCGCGGCACCTGTGTCCTGGACGGCGCGCTCACGACCGGGGCGTGGCTACGGGCGGTGGCCCACGAGACGCCCGGCCGGGCCGCCCGCATCGTGCGCACGGCCAGGACGCTCCGGTCCGGGCTGCTGCCCAACACCGCCGCCGCCTTGACCGCGGGGGCGATCAGCGGCGCGCATGCCACCGTGATCGCTGACGCGACTCGCGACGCCCCGGCTGGTGCCGTCGCCTTGATCGAGGCGGAGGCTGTCCAGACCGCGACAGAGGGCGACGTCCGCGCGACCGCGAACCTGATGCGCGCGTTCCAGCACGCACTGGACCCGGACGCGGCCGACGGCGCAGCGGTGCGCCGCTACGACCGGGCCGGGATCACCCTCAGTCCCACGCTCAGCGGGACCGCCGTCATCTCCGGCAGCGCCGACGAGAGCACCGCCGCAGTCATCGCGGCCGCCGTGCACGCTGCTGGGCCACCCGTACGGGGCGACACCCGGACCGCGTCGAGGCGCCGGCTGGACGCGCTCGCCGACATCTGCCGGCACTGGCTCGACTCCCCAGGCACCGCGTCGGCCGGCCGGACCGGCCGGCACCGCAACCAGCTGGTCGTCACGCTGGACGCCTTCCAACTGGCCGCATCGCCGCCGGCACCGGCTCGGGCTCAGGCCCCGGCTGGGACCGGCACGGCCTCGCCCGGTGGCACCCTGACCTGGGCCGGGCCGATCACCGCCTCCACGGCACGGCGGCTCGGCTGCGACAGCCTGGTCACGTTCGTCACCCTCGGACCAGGCGGGCAGGTCGTCGAGGCGGGCACCCAGCGTCGGTACTTCGGCACGGCCAAGCGCGCTGCCATGATCGCCCGCGACGGGGACACCTGCTGCGCACCGTTCTGCGATCGGCCGGTCGCGTGGTCCGACGGCCACCACCTGGTTCCGGTCGCGTCGGGCGGACCGACGACGGTCGCCAATGGCGCCCTCCCCTGCGAGGCCCACCACCTGATGCTGCATGAGGGCCACTGGCAGCTCCAGCGACTCCCCGTCGGCCGCTACCGCCTCGTGCATCCGGCAACCGGCAAGACGCTCGGCCCCGAGCCACCCCGCGCCGGCCACAGCCGACCACCGCCCCAGCCGCCGGACTGACTGCTCGGTCACAGTTCCCCTTGCGGTGACGGTGGACGGCCCAGCCGGGTGTGCGGCATCCGGTTACTACTCGGCCCCACCCCTCCTTGATCCAGGGTGCATCCGTGCCACACCGTGCTACCGATCCCCTCTGGATCACGGCATCCACCCACGACGCCGCTCCTGCCGCCGCCGCTGGTCAGCAAAAACTGACGAACAGATCCGGCATTACCGAGCGGGCGGTTCCGACAAGGACAGTCGCAATAGGCTCGTTGCGGAGGTGGCAGCCATGATCGCAAGGATCGCTGTGTGGGAGCCGATGCCGGATGACGATCGACAATGGGTCATCGACGCTGCAAAGACGGTTCCAGGCGTCCTCGATGCCTATCACCTCGTCGACCCAGCGACCGGCAACGGGCTGTCGATCGCGTTCTTCGAGGACGGAACGGACCCAGCAGCCGTGAAGGCCGCCATCGCTCAGCGGGCCGAGGCGATCGGTTGGAACGACGCCCCGCGTCCCACGCCGAGATCCGAGACGATCTACCGCGTCATACGTAGTGGCTGAGCACTCCCATCTGCGCGATGCGAGCGCCCGGTAGGTGCCGCTCCCGAGCGATCTGACCCGGCACTACTCCTCGTTCCGACGGCGCATGATCCACAGCGGATCTGTTGGAGAAAATGCTGTCGATCCCCTGTGGATCACTGGAGGGGCGCGCGGCGGGGTCAACGGTAGGTGCCGTTACCACCGAGGTGCGTCGCGGGGCGACTGCCGTGATCAACCCGGTCCATCGTCGGGATGACCAATCTGGCGCGCTATGTCCGGCCTCGACCAGCGCGTGGGTGCCTCCCGCGCTGGCCACAGTCGACCACCGCCCTTGCGGCGGGACCGACAGCTCAGCCGGCGTTCTGCCAGAGGCCGACGACGTTGCCCTCCGAGTCGGTGAAGTACGCGGCGAAGCCCATGTCCCCCACCGGCAGCTTCTCGCGAGCCGTCGAGCCACCGAGGGAGCCGATCGTCTCCAGCGCCTTGTCGATGTCGTCCACCTCGATGGTGATGACCGGGCTGGTGACCGGTGACTGCCGCTCGAGCATCCCACCGTTGATGGCGCCGGGAGCGGACGGCGCCCCCCGCTCGTCGGTGGGGGTGGTGCCCACCATCGCGTACCCCGTGCCAGGCATCGAGCTGATGCTCCAGCCGAACGCGGACCGGTAGAACTCCTGGGCCCGCGCGGGGTCGTCGGCGGGGATCTCGAAGTGCACGACGCGACCGCTCACGGCAGCCACCTCCGTCTCGTCCGATGGGCACTGCTCGACGGTCGGCAGCCTAGCTACCGCTGGGCGGGAACGGCCTCGAGCTGGCTGGCCTCCCAGGCCGCCCGGGCCTGGGCGGTGGTGGGGTCGAAGTCGGCCTTGGTGCGGCGGAAGAGGTCCTGCAGGTCGCCCCACAGCTGGTCCACCGAGGGCCGGCCCCAGAACCAGTAGCCGCAGTAGACCCTGTCGATGACCAGCCCCGGACCCAGGACCAGCGTGTGCGGGACGGTGGCCGGGTGGTGCATGTCGGTGTACTCGTCGATCTCCAGGGTGCGCTGCACCGCGAGGTCGCTGTCGCACAGGAAGGTCCACCAGGCGCCGGTCGCGATCTTCATCTTGTTGGTGTCGTGCTGGTCGTTGGGCAGGATCGTCACCAGCCGGGTGAAGGCGACCGGCACCAGCTCCTGCAGCCGGAGCAGCTCCTTGTGGTGCTGCCGCTCGCGCGGGCAGTGCTCGCCGCGGCCGAGCTGGAGCACGAGGGCGTCGTCGCCCTGCAGCTCCGACAGGCGGTGCATCACGCCCGCGTCGTCGGGCAGCTCGAAGTCGGGCAGCACCGCGCCGGCGGTCAGTCCCTTGCTCATGGTGTCTCCTCAGGTGGGTCGGATGCCGGCGACGGCGGTCCGCAGCCGGTAGACGCTGGTGAGTGCCGTGATGTAGAGCCCGCGCCCGTCGTCGTCGCCCCAGGCCAGGTTGTGCGGGTCCTCGGGCAGCCGCAGGGTCCCCAGGTGGCGCGCGTCGGAGGAGATCACCCAGACGCCCCCCGGTCCGCAGACCCACAGGTTCCCGAGCTCGTCGACCTTGATGCCGTCGATGGCGTCCTCGCCCTCGGCCGGGGTCAGGTCGAAGAACACGGTGCCGCCCGACACGGTGCCGTCGGGCGCCACGTCGTAGCGCATGACGACCTTGCGGTCGGGGTCCCAGTTGCCGACGTAGAGGTAGCGCTCGTCGGGTGAGAAGGCGAGCCCGTTCGGTCCGGCGAGCGAGTCGTCGACGAGGAAGATCTCGCCTGCGCGCACCCCGAAGACGCCGCTGATCGCGAGCTCCTTCTTGGGGTCGTCGAACACCTCCGGCAGGCCGAACGGCGGGTCGGTGAAGTACAGGACCCCGTCGGAGCGGTAGACGAGGTCGTTCGGGCTGTTCAGCCGCTTGCCCTCGAACCGGTCGGCCAGCACGGTGATGTTCCCGTGCGGCTCGACCCGGATGATCCGGCGGTTGCCGTGCTGGCACAGCGTGAGCCGGCCCTGCGGGTCGAACGTCAGGCCGTTGGACCCGGGCTGGTGGTAGCGGCCGATGTCGAACCCGGTGTAGCCGCTGTGCGACCGGAACACCGACAGTCGGCCGTCGGCCAGCCGGTAGACCTGGTTGGTGTTCGGCGAGCTGAACAGCAGCGCGCCGTCCGCCGACCAGACCGGGCCCTCGGTGAACTCGAACCCGCCGGCCACCCGCTCCAGCCGCGTCCCGGGACGCAGGACCTCGTCGATGCCGGCGTCCGCCCGGGTCACCTGGTACGGCGCCTCCTCCACCGCCACGGCGGCTTCCGGCCCGAAGAAGTCGAGGGTGGCGTTCCGCAGCCAGATGTAGTTGTGCGGGGCCGCGGAGATCGGTCCGTTGATGCCGAACACCGCGATGCGGAACGTCTGGCCGGGCCGCGCGTCAGTAGTGAGGACGACCCTGTTGGGAGCGTTGAACCCGCCGACGACCCGCCCGCCGGAGTCCCCCAGCGCGGCGGGGAGCCGGCCGTCGACCCAGACCTCCGCATAGTCGTCCACGACGACCTCGAAGACGATCGTGGCACCGCTGGGATCCAGGTCGCCGACCCGCTGCGGAACGGTGACCGCGGTGCGGTACCAGCAGAAGCACACCTTTCCGGTACTGAGGCGGCGCATGGTGTCGACCGGGCTCAGCACCGGCCAGGACGAGTCGTCGAAGTCAGCAGCCCCGGCGTGCGGCAGGACCTCGTACGTGCGGTTCGGGACGTCGCCCGGGCCGAGCGGATCGGCTGGGGAGCCGACCTCGACGAAGTCGACCTCCTCCACCCGCGCGTCGCTGTACCGCCAGACCGCGCCGACGAGGGCGGCGCCCTCGTCGGTCTGCAGGTCGACGACGGCGTCGGGCCGGCCGGGCAGCAGCTGCGGCGGCCGGGGCAGGTTGGTGGTGAGGGTGTGCACGGTGGCCATCACGACCACCTCACGCCTCGACCTTGGCCACGAAGTACAGGAAGGGCTCGGTGACGTCGACGAACTGGTGCGGCACGCCGTTGGGGATCACCAGCACGTCTCCCTCGCCGAGCTGGTGGGTGGCCGACCCGGCGACCACCGTGGCCGCGCCTTCGACGACGTGCATGATGTCCACGACGTCCTCGTGCAGCTCGACCTCCCCCGGCGCGGTGCGCCGACCGGCGTCGACCTTGTAGCCGTGGGTGTCCACCAGGAGGCCACCGGTCTCGAACCTCTCCCGCACGACCTGGCGCGGGAAATACGCCACGTCCCGTGCGGCGGAGCCGCCGGCCGCGGCCTCGCCGGCCAGCTGGCCGACGACCGAGATCTCCTGGTCCTCGTCCGCCGAGGAGGCACCGCTGACGCCCACCGCGCCGACCACGTGGCCGTCGACGGTGAGCGGCATGCCGCCCTGCAGCGGGACGGCGCCGGCCAGGTGCAGCGCGGCCGGCCGGCCGCCGGAGGCCTGGTCCTCGAAGTCCTTGCTCGGCCGGCGGAACAGCGCCGCCGTGCGTGCCTTGTCGGTCGCGACCCCCACGCTGGCGACCTGCGCCGCGTCCGGCCGCCACAGGTGGACCAGCTCGCCACCCGCGTCGACGACTGCGACCACCGGGGCAACGCCGCGTGCCGTGGCCACCGCGGCGGCGGCGTCGGCTGCGGTCCTCGCGGCGGAGTGCGACAGGGCAGGCACAGTACGGGTGCTGAACGCTGCCGCGGCACCGGCGATCGAGACGGACTCGTCCTCGCCGGTGGTCTCACCGCTGGTCCCGACCGCCCCGACGACCTCGCCCTCGACGACCAGCGGGATGCCGCCGATCAGGGCCCGGGCGCCGTGCAGCGCCAGGCCACCGAGCCGCCCGCCGTTCACCTGCTCCTCGATCTCCCGGCTCGGCCGCACGAAGATGGCGGCAGTGCGCGCCTTGTCGATGGCGACCTGGTCGCTCGCGAGCTGGGCGTCCTCGGTCCGGCGCAGCCCGAGCAGCCGGCCGGACGCGTCGACGACGGCGATCACGACGCGGTACTTCTCGGCGTGGGCCCTCCGCTGGGCTGCGGCGAGGACTGCGTCGACGCCGGCGGTGTCCAGGATCCTGCGGGTTCGGACCGCGGCCATGGCGATCACGCTCCTCTCGTGTCGAGCACGGCCGCCCAGAGGGCCGTGTCTGCGGTGATGAACAAGACGTCGCCCGACGGACCGCCGAACGTGAAGTTCACGGCGCCGGGAAGGTCGATCTGGCCGAGCGGACGGCCGTCCGCGGTGAAGACCTGTACGCCGGAGAAGGACGACACGTAGACCCGGCCCTGCTCGTCGGTCGTGACGCCGTCGGGGAAGCCTGGGTCGATGTCCGCCAGCACCCGGCGCCCACCGACGGCGCCCCGCTCGTCGACCTCGAGTGCGACGACGCGGTGGGGCCGGCCGGGGTCGTAGCTGCCGGGCTCGTGGTTGGCGCCGCTGTCGGTGACGTAGAGGACCGAGCCGTCCGGCGAGAACGCGACGCCGTTCGGCTTGTCGAACGAGTCGTCGACGACCGCCAGCGCGCCGGTCGCGGGGTCCCAGCGGTACACCGCGTCCGGTGCCTCGGGTCGCGGCCGGAACCCCTGCAGGAACCCGTACGACGGGTCGGTGAACCAGACGGTGCCGTCATGGCGCACGACCACGTCGTTCGGCGAGCCCAACCGGGCACCACCGCGGTGGTCCACCAGACCGGTGGCCACGCCGGTGGCCGGGTCGACCCGGCTGATCCGCGCCGGCTGGAACCAGCTGCCCTGCTCGCACACGAGCAGCGCGCCGTCCGGTGCCAGCGTCATCCCGTTCGCCGCGTTGGCCTGCGGCCGGACCACCGAGACCCGCTCGCGCTCCACCGGGAAGCGGTAGCCGTCGAGAGCGACCTTGCGGATGTCGACGAGCGGCACCTCCAGTCCGGCCTCCCGGCGGACGCGCGGCAGGGTGGTGAAGCACAGCGCATCCTCGGCGGCGAGGTAGACCGGCCCCTCGTGCGCCTCGACGTCCACCACCTTCGTGAGCCGCGGCGTCCGGCCGGTGACGTCGGCGAACGAGCGGTCGTACGCCGTGAAGCCCGGAGCCAGCCGCGGCGCCCCGGCGGCGAGGGTCGTGACGGTCACCGGACGCCCGCGTCGGCGTGGGTGGGCGTCAGCGTCAGGGGCGTGCCCTGGGCGGGCACGACCGGGCTGACGACCGGTTCGGCCAGGGTGCTGGCGCCGAGCCGGTTCGCGACCTTCTCGGCCACCCGCAGCGCGTTGGCGATGATCGTCAGCGTCGGGTTCACCGCGGTGCTCGAGACGAAGAAGCTGGAGTCGGCGACGTAGACGTTGTCGACCCCGTGCAGCTTGCAGTCCAGGTCGAGCACGGAGGTCGACGGGTCGGTGCCGAAGCGCGCGGTGCCGTTCTGGTGGGCGACACCGGCGATGCCCAGCCGGCCACCGACGTAGGACAGGTTCTCGTACACCTCGTCCCGGCACTGCATCGTCGCGAGCAGGCTCTCGAACTTCTCCCGCAGCCGGCGGTGCGCCTCGAGGTTGGTGGGGGCGTAGCGCAGGCTGATCGCCCCGTCCTGGTCGACGGTGACCCGGTTGTCGGGCAGCGGCAGGTCCTCGGTGGTGAGCCAGAAGTCGAGGGCGTGCCGGGCCACCTCGGCGGGGTCCGGGTGGTCCTTGACGTCGAACCCGATCAGGGTGGCGTCGCTCTTCCCGAGCATCTGCATCGCGCCGAGGGGGAAGGGGAAGTCGCTGGCCCGGTCGGCGTGGTAGAAGTCGTTGATGCCCAGCGTCTTCTGGAACTTCGTCGGGTTCGGCGTCGTCGAGAAGGCGATGAGCGACGAGTTGTTGTGCAGCATGAGGTTGCGGCCCAGCTGGCCGGACCCGTTGCCCAGACCGTCCGGGTGGTGGTCGCCGGCCGACCGGAGCAGCAGCGCGGCCGAGTTGATGGCGCCGGCCGCGACCACCACGACGTCGGCCGAGTAGCGCTCGACCGAGCCGTCCCGCTCGACCACGACGCCGTTGACGGCCCGCCCCGACCCGTCCGTCTCCAGGCGGGTGACCAGCGCGTTGGTCAGCAGCGTCACGTTCGGGTAGCGAAGAGCCGGGTCGACGGCGATGACGGCGGCGTCGGCCTTGCCGTTGGTCGGGCACGCGTAGCCGTCACAGGTGGCGCAGCGGATGCAGGCCGACCGCCACGGCGCGTCCTCGTCGAGCAGGATGCCGTTGGGCAGCGGGAACGGCGTCAGGCCGGCTCCCTGCAGGTCCGAGGCCAGCTGGGCGATGCGCGGTTCGTGGCTGATGGCCGGGAACGGGTACGGCACGGCGCACGGCGGCTCGGTGGGGTCGCTGCCACGCTCGCCGTGGACCTGGTAGAGCCGCTCGGCGCGGGTGTACCAGGGCTCGAGGTCGCCGTAGCCGATCGGCCAGGCCGGCGAGATGCCGTCGACGTGCTGGACCGCGTCGAAGTCCTGCTCGCGGAAGCGGAACAGGATGGCGCCGTAGACCTTGGTGTTGCCCCCGACGTAGTAGTGCTGCTTCGGCGTGAACGTCTTGCCCGTGGCGGCGTCGGTCCACTTCCCGGCGTTGCTGTACCTCTTGTCCAGCCAGACCGCCTTCGAGTCCCAGTTCTCCACCTCGCGCGGCATGAAGTCGCCCCGCTCGAGCAGCAGGACCCGCTTGCCCGTGGGCGCGAGCGCGTGGGTCAGCGTGCCGCCGCCGGCCCCCGAGCCGATGACGATGACGTCGTAGTGGTCGGTCATGACGGTCCTCCTCGGGACGGGTCAGACGATGGCCAGCGGCGCGATCCACGCACCTGTGGCGCCGCGAAGCTTGGCGTGCGAGATGACCAGCAGGAACTCGCGCAGCCCGGCGGCGGCGGCTTCCGCCAGCCGCAGGTTCTCGACCACCACGACGCCGTGGTGGGTGTTGAGCGTCTGAGGGACGACGAACGGCTCGGCCGGGTCCTCGGCGGGCACCGGGCCGTAGCTCCAGGTGTCGCAGCCGGTGAGCGCGACCCGGTGGTCGACCAGCCAGTCAGCCAGCGCTCGCCCGGGACCGGGCTCCCCCGCGCCGTAGCGCTCGTTGTCCACGCCCCACAGCGATCCCCAGCCGGTGTGCAGGAGCACCGCGTCACCCGCGCGCACCCGCAGGCCGGCGCGATCCAGCGCGGTCTCCACGTCGGCCGGGGTCACGACGTCGCCCGGGTCGAGGCGCTCGACGCCACGCACCGCAGCGACGTCCACCAGCAGCCCGCGCGTCACCACCTGCGGGAGCGTGTCGATCCCGAGGCGGTTCGTGCCCCACTCCTCGGCGATGTCGGCGATGCGATGGCCGTTGTAGGTGCGGTCCCCCACCTGCAGGTGGTTGAGCCCGTCCATGTGGGTGCCCATCTGCTGAGTGGCGGTGACCTGCTCCACCACCCAGTTGACGTCGTTGCGGCCCCACCCCTCCGCTCCCGCGTCGGGGCGGCGGCGGTTCACGTACTGCGCGTTGGTCGTGAGGTACTGCCGGAAGGTGCGACCCGGGAACGCGGGGACGTCGGCGTGCAGCACGTGCGCGAGGTCGTAGACCCGGCCCTGCCGGACCAGGCCGACCGCCTCCAGGACCTTCGCCGGGCCGATCTCGTTGAGGGCGCCTGCCTGGTCGTCCGCGCCGTAGCGCGACGGCCACCAGGAGGTCCGCGCCTCCGGGACGTTGCGGACGCTCACACCCGGCATGACGTCCGTCACTCGCTCGACCAGGTCGTCTCGAACGACGGGTAGAGCGTGAGCCCGCCGTCGACGAAGATCGTCTGACCGGTGATGTAGGCGGCGTCCTCCGAGCAGAGGAACGCGGTGACCGCGGCCATCTCCTCCGCGTCGCCGGCCCGCCGCATCGGGATGTGGCTCTCGACCGCCTGGCGCTTCACCGGGTCGTCGATCCACGACCGGTTGATCGGCGTCACCGTGGCGCCCGGGCCGATGCCGTTGACCCTGATGCCGCGGGCCGCGTACTCCAGGGCCAGCGTGTGGGTGAGGTTCTGCATCCCACCCTTGGACACCGAGTAGCCGACGAAGCGGGGCTTGGGGATCACCTGGTGCACGCTGGAGACGTTGACGATCGAGCCGCCCTGACCGGAGTCCAGGAACTGCCGGATCGCACCCTGCGCGCAGAGGAAGGCGCCGCGCAGGTTGACGCCGAGCACCTTGTCGAAGTCGGCAACGGAGAGCTTGTCGGTGTCCTCGGCGACCTGGATGCCGGCGTTGTTGACGAGGATGTCCAGCCGGCCGTACTGCTCGATCACCTGCCGGTACATCGCCCGGACCTCGTCCTCCTGGGACACGTCGGCTGCCACGAGGATCGGGTTCGTCCCGGCGGCCGCCATCTGCTTCATGCAGATGTTGACGCCGTGCTCGATCGCGTCCTTGGTCTCCTCGGCACCCTCCGGGCGCCCGACGTAGTTGATCGCGACGTCGACGCCCTCCTCGCCGAGCTTGATGGCGATCGCCTGACCGATGCCGGAGCTGCCGCCGGTGACCAGGGCGACCTTGCCTGCCAGACCCTTCATGACCTCTCCTCGTGTCGCGGATGGCAGCACAGTCACCCGCACCCGGGAGGCGTTACAGGTCGAGCCCGGCGTGCCCGGCGCGCAGGAAGTCCAGTGCCTGCTCGACGCCGTTGACCTGGTCCCAGGTGCGGTAGGCGCCGAACGACGCGTTCCAGAACTCGCCGCCCGGCGGCGGCAACCGGTGCGGGCCGACGTACACGTACGGCGCGGGGATCGCCGCGTCGCCCGGCGAGAAGCCGTAGTTGGCCGGCCCGGCGGTGAGGCCCAGGTCGAAGTGCTCCGGGAAGATCTGCGGCTCGCTCGGGTCCTCGGCGGACAGCTCGGCCGCCAGCGCTCCCAGCGCCTGCTGGCCCAGCGCGAACCAGCCGGCCAGCGCGGCGGCCGCAGCGGCGTCGACGGCCAGCGGCGCGTCCGGCTCGAAAGCCGTGCTCGGCGGGTGCTTGGTCCACGGGAAGCCCGGTTCGACACCGGCGAACTCGGCGGCGGCCGCCAGCGTGGTCAGCCGGTCCCGGCGGGTGCCGTCGACACCTGTCACCACCAGCTCGGCGCCGTCCACCGCGAGCGAGGTCCCGTCGGGCAGCTCCGGGATCCGGAAGCCGCCGGCGCCGGGCAGCAGCGTGATCTGCCCGGTGGCGCGCTTGCGGGTGGCGGCCAGCAGGTGCTCGGCGACGCTGTGCAGGGCCAGCCGGGTTGCTGTCACGGTGTCGGGACTCAGGGTGTCGGTCATGCACTCAGGTCTACCGGAGCGTCGCACCGTTTCGCCCCGCCGGACCGGCGGTGTAACGCCGGCCGCGGCGGCCGGACTGCTCGCCCATGGAGACCTCGTCAGGGCGTGGGCCCGAACGCGACCGGCTGGCGGCAGCCGACAACGGGACCGAGGCGTGGCGGGCCTGGGGCCCGTACGTGTCGGAGCGCGCGTGGGGCACGGTCCGGGAGGACTACAGCGCGGACGGCTCGGCATGGGACCACCTCCCGCACGACCACGCCCGCTCCCGTGCCTACCGGTGGAGCGAGGACGGGCTCGCCGGCGTGTGCGACTCGCGGCAGACGTTCTGCCTGGGACTCGCGCTGTGGAACGGGGTCGACCCGGTGCTCAAGGAGCGGGTGTTCGGGCTCACGGGCCCGGAGGGCAACCACGGCGAGGACGCCAAGGAGTACTGGTGGTACCTCGACTCCACGCCGACCCACTCGTGGATGTCCTGGCGCTACCACTACCCGCAGGACGAGTTCCCCTACGCCGACCTGGTCGACGAGAACGCCCGCCGCGGCCCGGACGCCCCGGAGTACGAGCTCGTCGACACCGGCATCTTCGACGGGGACCGGTTCTGGGCGGTGCAGGTCGACTACGCGAAGGCCGGCCCGACCGACCTGCTGATGCGGGTCACGCTGACCAACCACGGACCCGACGCGGCGACCCTGCACGTCCTGCCGACCCTGTGGTTCCGCAACACCTGGGCGTGGGGACTGCCCGGCCAGGAGGCCACCCCGAGCATCGTGGCGGACGGCGGCCACCTGGTCGCCACGCACCCGACCCTCGGGCAGCTCACCCTGACCAGTGACGGGTCACCGGACCTGCTCTTCTGCGACAACGAGACGAACGCCCAGCGGCTGTACGGGTCGCCCGGCCGGTCGGCGTACCCGAAGGACGGCATCAACGACCATGTCGTGCACGGCGCGGCCACGGTGAACCCGGACCGGGTGGGCACCAAGGCCGCGGTCCACCACGTGGTGACGGTGCCGGCGGGCGGGACGCGGGAGATCCGGCTGCGGCTGGTCGCCGGCCGCGAGCCGGGGCCCGTCACCGCCCCCGACTTCGACGACGTCGTGGCGACGCGGCGTGGCGAGGCAGACGCCTACTTCGCCGCGCTCGCGCCCGCCGGTACCTCGGCCGAGCGCGCGATGGTCCTGCGACAAGCGGTCGCGGGACTGATGTGGGGCAAGCAGTTCTTCCACTACGACGTCGACCGCTGGCTCACCGGCGACCCCGTCGGCCCACCGCCACCGGCAGGTCGCGAGCACGGTCGCAACGCGGCGTGGCGGCATCTGAACAACGCCGACGTGATCTCGATGCCCGACCCGTGGGAGTACCCCTGGTACGCCGCCTGGGACCTGGCCTTCCACTGCGTGCCGATCGCGCACGTCGACCCGGAGTTCGCCAAGGCGCAGCTGCTGCTGGTCCTGCGCGAGTGGTACATGCACCCGAACGGCCAGATCCCGGCGTACGAGTGGGCGTTCGGCGACGTCAACCCGCCGGTGCACGCGTGGGCGGCGCTGCGGGTGTTCGAGATCGACGGGTCGCGGGACCACGCCTTCCTGGCCAAGGTCTTCCACAAGCTGCTGCTCAACTTCACCTGGTGGGTCAACCGCAAGGACAGCGACGGGAGCAACGTCTTCGAGGGCGGCTTCCTCGGCCTGGACAACATCGGCCCGATCGACCGGTCCGCGCCGTTGCCGGTGGCCGCGCGGCTGGAGCAGAGCGACGGCACCGCCTGGATGGCGACCTACGCGCTGAACCTGCTGGAGATGGCGCTGGTCCTCGCCGAGGCCGACCGGAGCTACGAGGACCTCGCGACCAAGTTCTTCGAGCACTTCGCCTACATCGCCGAGGCCATGTCGCAGATGTCGCTCTGGGACGAGGCCGACGGCTTCTTCTACGACGTGCTCAGCCTGGCCGACGGCTCCAAGGTCCCGCTCCGGGTCCGGTCGATGGTCGGGCTCATCCCGCTCTGCGCGACCACGACGCTGGGCGCCGCGACGCTGGATGCGCTCCCGGACTTCGCCGCCCGGCTGACGTGGTTCCTCGCGAACAAGCCGCGCTACCGGGGAGTCGTCGGCGAGACCCACGTGCGCGACGGCCAGGTGGGCCGACTGCTGTCGGTCGTCGACGGCGAGCGTCTGGTGCGCATCCTGTCGAGGATGCTGGCCGAGGACGAGTTCCTGTCGCCGCACGGGCTGCGAGCGCTGTCGCGGCGACACCGGGACGAGCCGTTCACGGTCGACCTCGGTGGGTCCGCCTTCACGGTCGACTACGAACCCGGCGAGTCGACGACCGGGCTGTTCGGTGGCAACTCCAACTGGCGCGGGCCGGTCTGGTTCCCGGTCAACTACCTCGTGATCGAGGCGATCCGGCGCTACGCCCGGTTCTTCGGCGACGACGTGCTCGTCGAGCACCCGACCGGGTCGGGCAACAAGGTGACGCTCGGGCGCCTCGCAGACGACCTGTCGGACCGGCTGGTCGGCCTGTTCACCGAGGACGCGGAGTGCCATCGAGCCGTCTTCGGCGACGAGCACCTGTTCCAGAACCATCCCGCGTGGCACGACCTGCTGCCGTTCCACGAGTACTTCCACGGCGACACCGGCAAGGGCCTGGGTGCCTCGCACCAGACGGGCTGGACCGGTCTGGTCGCGGACCTGCTGATCGGGGCCTCGCGATGACCTCGCCGGCGTCCGCCGGGCCGGCACTGGCCGTCGTACGGTCGCCCCGGCCGGTCGACCTCGGGGTTGCCGAACGCGCTGCGGCGGACCTGCTGACCGCCCTCGGGGTGGACGTGACGCAGGAGGGGCTGGCGGCCACGCCGGGCCGGATGGTCCGGGCCTACGCCGAGCTCTTCAGCCCCCCGCCGTTCGACCTCACGACCTTCCCCAACGACGAGGGGTATGACGAGCTGGTGCTCGCCCGCGACATCCCGTTCCGCTCGGTCTGCGAGCACCACCTGCTGCCGTTCGTGGGGGTGGCGCATGTCGGGTACCTGCCGGGCGCGCGGATCCTCGGCCTGTCCAAGCTGGCCCGGGTGGTGCAGATGTTCGCGCACGCCCCCCAGGTGCAGGAGCGGCTCACCCAGCAGATCGCCGACTGGCTGTCGGCGCACCTGCGGGCCCGTGGGGTCGGCGTGGTGCTGCGGGCGGAGCACACCTGCATGACCCTGCGCGGGGTGCAGGCTGTCGGGTCCAGCACGGTCACCTCGGCCCTGCACGGGTGGCTGCGCGAGGACGCCGGGGCGCGGGCGGAGTTCTTCTCCCTCGCCGGTCTCTCGTCCTGACCCGGCGCAGCCCGCCGGCCCGCCCGGCCGCGCCCGTCAGGCGGTACGGGCCAGGAAGTGCGCCTCCAGCTGACCGCGCAGCGCGCTGCGGCCCTGGTGGAGCAGCCGGCGGACCTCGTCGCGGTCCTGCGACAGGATCTCGCTGATCTCGGCCACCTCGCAGCCGGCCATGTCACGCAGGCCGACCACCACGCGCTGCTGCACCGGCAGCTCGGTCAGCCCGCGCCGCAGCACGGGGCCCACCCCGCGGGCGCCGTCCCGGACGTCGGCCATCGCCGGCCACTCTGCCGGCGGCACCGCCCAGTGGCCCGGCCAGCGCTGGTCGTCCGGCGGCAGGAACCGTCCCGGATCGACGGCCGGACCGTCGTCGGCCTCGGCTGCCGTCGCGGGGACGCCGGCGGTCCGGAGCAGGACGGCACAGACCCGGGCCCGCAGGCGTGTCGGCGGCCGGAAGCCGGCCATCTCGCGCAGCACCTGCAGCCAGGTCTCGCGCACCAGCGCCCGGGCCGCGTCCTCGTCGGCGGTGAGCAGCAACGCGGTGCGCAGCAGGAAAGGGGACCAGAGCCGCACGATCCCGGCGAAAGCCGCCTCGTCGCCGACCCGGATCGCCTCGACGAGGTCGACGCCGGGCTCGACCCGGTCCCCGGCGACGACGGTGGAGTGCTGCGTCATGCCCGGGACGGTAGGCCGACCGGGCCGGACCGGGGCTGCCGCGGCCGGCTCCCGGCCCGATCTCACCCGGGTGAGGACTCCCGGGTGGACGTGGCGGCCGGGGGCGACGAGTCTGGACGACGTCCTGCCGACCCCACCACCGCTCCTCGAGAGCCGCTGTGACCCAGACCCCGTCCGTGCTGCCGGCCGAGCCCGCCCTGCTCACCACGAAGGTGCACCCGCCCCAGGGCAGGGCCGGCCGCCTGGTGGAGCGCGCCGCCCTGGTCGACCTGCTGGTCGCCGGGCAGTCCGGCCGGCTCACGGTCATCAGCGCTCCCGCCGGCTGGGGCAAGACCACGCTGCTCCTGCAGTGGCGCCGCCGCACCCTGGGCACCCACCGGTTCGCCTGGGTCAGCCTGGACGAGGGCGACCGCGACCCCGCGAGCTTCTGGGCCTACGTGACCGAGGCCTTCGGCGCGGCGTTCCCCGAGTGCGGCGAGGAGGTCCGGCGGCTGACCAACCGCCGGGGGGTGGACGTCGTCAGAGTCCTGATCCCGGCGCTGCTCAACTGCCTCGACGGAGACGACCAGCAGCGCGGCGTCGTGGTGCTCGACGACTACCACACGGTGGACTCGCCCGTGGTCGACGGCCAGCTCGCCTTCCTGGTCGAGCACCTCCCCCCGACACTGCACGTGGTGGTCGTCACCCGGTCTGCGCCGGCACTCCCCCTGGCGCGGCTCCGGGCGAGCGGCGAGCTCACCGAGCTCGGGACGGTCGACCTCCGGTTCACCCCGGGCGAGGCCGGGAGCCTGCTGACCGATGTCCTCGGCCTGCGACTCGGCCGCGCCGACGTCGTGACGCTGCAACAGCGGACGGAGGGCTGGGCCGCCGCGCTGCACCTGGCAGCGCTGTCGCTGCGCACCAGCAACGACCCGACCCGGGCGATCGTCGAGTTCAGCGGCCAGCACGAGCACCTGATGCAGTACCTGGCGGCCGAGGTCCTCGGCGGCCTCGACCCGGACCTGCGGCAGTGGCTCACGCAGATCGCGCTGCTCGACCGGTTCAGCGCACCCCTGTGCGACGCGGTGACCGGTCGCCGGGACTCGGCGCAGCTGCTGCAGCGGGCGGAGCAGGCCAACCTCTTCGTCCTGTCGCTGGACGACCGGCACGAGTGGTTCCGGTTCCACCACCTGTTCGCCGACATGCTGCGCGCGCGCCTCGAGCGGGAAACCGCCGGCTCGCTCCCGGAGCTGCACCGCCGGGCCAGCCACTGGTACGACCAGCACGAGCTGCCCGTCGACGCAGTCCGGCACGCCCTGCTCGCGCCCGACCTGGGCTGGGCCCACACCCTGGTCGCGCGGCGCTGGAACCACGAGTACAACGCCGGGCGCCTGACCACCGTGAACACCTGGCTCGACGCCCTGGGTGCCGACCGGCTCCGGCGCGACCCGTGGCTCGCCGCGGCGCGGGTGCTCGTCTGGGCGGACGAGGGACGCCTCGACGAGCTGGACGCCTGGCTCGCCGTCGACCCGGTGGTGGACGGCTACGCCTACGCCGTGCTGCGCGCGCTGCACCGCTTCAAGTCGGGCGACCTCGTGCGCGCCGCCGAGGAGCTGGACCGGGCGCAGCAGCAGCGGTCCGAGAGCGAGCCGTTCTGGCCGACCGTCGAGCAGTGCGTGCGCGGTGCTACCTGCTACTGGACCGGTGACCTCCCGACGGCGCGGACCGCGCTGGCGACGGCGACGACGCTGGCCCGGTCCTACGACAACGCCGCCGGCCACACCTACGCGACCGGCTACCTCGCGCTGCTCGCGCTCGACGCCGGCGACGACGTGACGGCGCGCCGGCGGTTGGACCAGGTCGCGGCGCACCTGGAGCCGGCGGCGGACCTCGCGCACCACTTCGTGCTGGCGCTGGCGCTGCTGGGTCGGGGCCGGCTGCTGCAGCGGGACGGGCGGCTGCCGGAGGCCCGGGCCGCCCTGGAGCGCGCGGCCGAGGTGGCGCGCAACGGCGCCGGCCGGTTGGAGCGGGTCGCCACCGCGGCCGCGCTCTCCCGGCTCCTGGAACAGACCGGGGACCGCGCCGCTGCCGCGCGGCTGCAGGACGAGGGAGCCGCGCTGCTACGCCTCTCGCCTGCGCCGGGCCGGGCGCTCGCCCTGCTCGCCGACGTCCCTGCGGCTCCGCGTGCCCCCGCGGTCGCCGAGGGCGAGGACCTGACGGCCCGGGAGGCGGCAATCCTGCTGCGCCTGCCGAGCCAGCTGACCCTTCGCGAGATCGCCGACGAGCTGTACGTCTCGCACAACACCGCGAAGACCCACGCCCGCACGCTGTACCGCAAGCTCGGCGTGTCGACGCGGGACGAGGCGGTCGCCACGGCGCGCGGCGCCGGGCTGCTCTGACCGGGGCGCACGTCACGCATCGGTAAGATCGGTGACTGTGCAGGCAGACGACGATGGGTTCTCGACGTGGGAGGCTCGATGGGCCGAATCTCTGCGCGGATCGCGGCTGCCGCCGGGGGGTGACGTCGGCGACGCGGTCGACCTCGGACCGCTCAAGGGCAACAAGGGTGACCAGCAGTACGCCGTGCCGCGTGGCGCGAGGGCCGGGACCGTCACCATCTGGTGCCGCGCCTTCACCGTCGCGTTCGGCTCGGCGCGGCTGCGCGTCGCCGGCTGACCCGGGGTGCACCCGCGGCCGCGCTGGCCGCCGGTGCGGCCACCCTGCGACGGCGCACCGAGTGAGCGGCAGGTCGGACGAGGACCGGAGGCCGGCGACGTCATGTCGCCGGCCTCCGGCCTACCGGCCGGGTGCCGGCCGGTCTCAGGTGGCGTCCTCGACCAGTCGGTCGCGCCAGGTCGCGTACGCCGGGTCGGCCCAGTAGGTGCTGTGCCCGTGGACCGGTGGGTAGGCGGAGGTGGCCGGGTCCATCTCGAGCCCCGACGGGTCGGTGAGCCGGACGTCGCCGTAGCGCGCCTCGGAGTCGGGGTCGACCGGCGTCAGCAGCGGACGCAGCGACGAACCGATCGGGTCGGTGCGGCGCCACAGGTTGGTCCAGCCCTCGGGGTGGACCCACAGGTCGCTCAGTGGGCCCACTCCGAGCACCCGCGGGAACACCGGGCGGTACAGCCGCATCACCGGGCAGCCGAAGGTGAGCAGCCGGCAGGCGTCGCGCACCGCCACCACGGGCGCCAGCTGCGCCAGTGCGGCGATGCCCAGCACCGAGCCCTGGCTGTGCGCCGCGAGGACCACGACGGTGCGCTCCGGCGAGGACGCGTCGCGCCGGGTCGCCGTCTCGAGGTCGGTACGCACCAGGTGGTCGATCCGGCAGGCGAGCTGCGGCACCGCCCGCTCGGCGTAGCAGGGCGCCGCCAGCGGATGACCGGCGCGCGGCCAGAACGACACGACGTCCCAGACGATCCCGACCAGACGCCTGGCCTTCTCGCTGCGCCAGGCGAGAGCGCCCAGGGCGATCACGCCGACGGCCAGACCAGCGACCGCCCAGGCGCCGAAGTCGCGCAGGAAGTCGAACGCCACGTTCAACCGCTGGGGCGGGACTCCGCGGTACAGCCGGGCCAATGCGTCGGGAGGCCCGTAGCCGGCCGGCACGTCCGCGGACGGGAACAGCGCGTCGTAGGCCGAGTAGAGCCCGGCCGCGATGCCGACGACGCACGCGGTGAGGAAGACCACGCGGAACCGGTCGATGCTCACTGCGGAGGCGAAGGCCCGTGGCCGCACCGCCCGCATGACGCGGTAGTCGGTGTCGGGGAGTCGGCTGTCCGGGTACTCCCGGCGCACCCACCGAAGCGCCAGCACCCGTCGACGTACGACGTCGAGCGCCAGCAGGCCGACCAGGCCTACGAGCAGCACGATGAAGACCCCGCTGGCGAACGCCGCGATCTCGAAGGCGGGCGCCGGCTCCGGCGCGGTGCTGTACGCCGTGCAGCTCTCGCACGGTCCGGCGTGGCCCACGCCGGTGAGGACGTCCGACACCCGCAGCACGACCGCGGACGAGTAGGCGAAACCGAGCAGCACCGACAGCGCGGCCATGAACCAGCCGGCCAGCCCCCACAGCGACGGCGACGGGACCGGGTCGTCGGTCTCCGCCCCGGGCACCTGCTCGAGCGGCGAGATGCCCGCCGACCCGAGCCAGCTGACCACCAGCAGCGCCAGCAGCAGGGCCACCTGGAGCAGCACCAGGACATGGCCGGTCGTGATGATGCCGACGAGGTGACCCTGGTCGGGTCGCGGCCGCCCGTGACCCGCGAGGGCGGCCGCCTCGGCGAGCAGGACGGCGGCACCGGCGCCGCCGAGCAGCACCCGACGGCGCACGGCGTCCCCCGCGCCGTCCGTGTCGGCCCACCGCACCCACGCCCACGGCGCCACCGACCACGCGCCCCACACGAGCACGATCCCGGCGAGCGCGAAGGCGCCGCCGCCCAGCACGTCCGCGGCCCCTTCGTCGAGGCTGACCGCGGCCCGGGCGAGCACGACCGCGGCGACGGCCAGGCCCACAGCTGTGTGCGCCGTGCGGAGCCGTCCGACCAGGACGTCGCCGCGCCACATCTCCGGCGACCACAGGTCCGGGTCGAGGTCACCGGTCGCAGTCCCGGCCGGCTCGGTGCTGCCGAGCGTCTCGTCGGCGTGGAACGCCTCGTAGCGCAGGCTGGTCCGGTGCGAGAGCACGCCGAGGGCGACCACCGTCACCACGGGCACCAGGGCGGCCACGGCGAGCGTGGTGCCCGGACCCCAGGTCCGCACGACGTCCAGCCAGCCGTTCACGTGCAGGCAGTCGTCCTTGTCGAGCACCGCGCACTGCCACGCGGTGAGGTCCATCGCCGCCGACGCCGCCGTGAACACGATGGTCGCCGTCAGTGAGAGACCCACCAGCCGTACCAGCCAGTCGTACGCCGCGCCGAGCCGTCGGCGGCCGGCCCACGGCCGCGCCCAGTAGGCGAGGTTCGCCAGCGAGAAGGGCAGCAGCAGCAACCAGGTGGCCTGCACCACCGAGCCGGAGGTGAGCCGGCCCCATCTCATCCCCTCGAGCACGCGGTCGGGGTCGTCGTCCGGTCCGGGCGGCTCCGGCTCGGACCGTCGTCGGTAGAACTGGACGTGCCTGTCGCCGGCGACCGGAGCGCCGACATCGCTCGTGCCGAGCAGCGACTCCGGCGAGGTGCCCGACACCCCGTGCACCCGGAGCTCGACGTACCTCGCCACGACCCCACCCCCGCCCGGCGCGGCCCGGCGCGCCTCAGCCCGGAGTGTGCGCGTGCCGCAGGTGATCCGCCACCGCGACATTCGGTGCGGGCCGGGAGGTTCCGGGGCGCCCGGTCAAACCTTTGCCTGACGGTCCGTGCGGCGGCTACCTCAGGAGCTGGCGGGCGATCACCAGGCGCTGGACCTGGTTGGTGCCCTCGTAGATCTGGGTGATCTTCGCGTCGCGCATCATCCGCTCGACGGGGTAGTCCTTGACGTAGCCGTAGCCGCCGAGGACCTGCACCGCGTCGGTGGTGACCTCCATCGCGATGTCGGAGGCATAGCACTTCGCGGCGGCGCCGAAGAAGGTGAGGTCCTTGTCGCCACGCTCGGACTTCGCGGCGGCGACGTAGGTCATCTGACGGGCTGTCTCCACCTTCATGGCCATGTCGGCGAGCATGAACTGGATGCCCTGGAACTCGGCGATCGACTTGCCGAACTGCTTGCGCTCCTTGGCGTAGGCCGCGGCATAGGCCAGCGCCCCCGCGGCGATACCGACGGCTTGGGCGGCGATCGTCACCCGCGTGTGGTCGAGAGTCCGCAGCGCGGTCTTGAAGCCCGAGCCCTCCGCGCCGATCAGCCGGTCGGCCGGGATCCGGCAGTCGTCGAAGTACAGCTCGCGGGTCGGCGACCCCTTGATGCCGAGCTTCTTCTCCGGGGCGCCGAAGGTGAAGCCCTCGTCGGACTTCTCGACGACGAAGGCGGAGATGCCGTTGGCCCCGGCATCCGGGTCGGTGACGGCCATCACGGTGTAGTACTCCGACACCCCGGCGTTCGTGATCCACCGCTTGGCGCCGTTGAGCACGTAGCCGTCGCCGTCACGCACGGCCATGGTCTTCATCGCGACGGCGTCGCTGCCTGCCTCGGGCTCGGACAACGCGTAGGAGAACATCGCCTCGCCGCTGGCCACCGGAGGGAGGTACCGCTTGAGCAGCTCCTCCGACGCGGACAGCAGCAGCGGCATCGTGCCGAGCTTGTTCACGGCCGGGATCAGCGAGGTCGACGCGCAGGCACGGGCCACCTCCTCGATGACGATGCAGGTGGCCAACGCGTCGGCACCGGCCCCGCCGTACTGCTCCGGGACGTGCACCGCGTGGAAGTCGGCCTTGCGCAGGGCGTCGTAGGACTCCTGCGGGAACTCCGCCTTCTCGTCGACCTCGGCGGCCAGCGGTGCGATCTTGTCGTCGCACACCGCCCGCACCGCCTCGCGCAGCATCTCGTGCTCGTCGGTCAGCCGGTAGACGTCGAAGTCGCTCACCCGGGAAGGGTACGGCGACCGGCTCCCGGCCAGGATGCGGGGCAGGAGGTCCGGGGGTCGTCGGTAGCCTTGCGCGCATGACCCTGCGCCTCAGCGTCCTCGGCACCGGCTACCTCGGTGCGACGCACGCCGCCGCCATGGCCGAGCTCGGCTTCGACGTGATCGGCATGGACGTCGACGAGGCCAAGGTGGCCGCCCTGATCGACGGCCGTGCTCCGATGTTCGAGCCCGACCTGGAGCCGCTGCTCCGCAAGGGCGTCGAGAGCGGCCGCCTCCGGTTCACCACGTCGTACGCAGAGGCCGCGACCGCCGACGTGCACTTCCTCTGCGTGGGTACCCCGCAGCGCAAGGGCGAGTACGCCGCGGACCTGCGTTACGTCGAAGGCGTCGTCGAGGGGCTCGCGCCGCACCTCGACCGCCCCACCCTGGTCGTCGGCAAGTCGACCGTGCCGGTCGGCACCGCCGCCCGCCTGGAGACCAAGCTCGCCGCGCTGGCGCCCGCCGGCGCCGACGTCGAGCTCGCCTGGAACCCGGAGTTCCTCCGTGAGGGCCACGCGGTCGAGGACACGATGCACCCCGACCGCATCGTGGTGGGAACCACCTCGGCGAAGGCCGAGGCCCGCCTGCGCGAGGTCTACGCGAGCATGATCGCCGACGGCACGCCGTTCCTCGTCACCGACTTCGCCACGGCGGAGCTGGTCAAGGTCTCGGCCAACGCGTTCCTCGCCACCAAGATCTCGTTCATCAACGCGATGGCCGAGCTGTGTGAGGCGACCGGCGCCGACGTGACGCTGCTCGCCGACGCGATCGGCCACGACGACCGGATCGGCCGCAAGTTCCTCAATGCCGGGCTCGGCTTCGGCGGCGGCTGCCTGCCCAAGGACATCCGCGCCTTCATGGCTCGCGCCGGCGAGCTCGGCGTCGACCAGGCACTGTCCTTCCTCCGCGAGGTCGACGCGATCAACATGCGGCGCCGCGCGCACGTCGTCGACCGGGCCCGCGACGCGTGCGGCGGCAGCCTGCTCGGGCAGCGGGTGGGCGTCCTGGGCGCCACCTTCAAGCCCAACAGCGACGACGTCCGCGACTCCCCCGCCCTCAACGTCGCCGGCCAGATCCAGCTCCAGGGTGCGCAGGTCACCGTCTACGACCCGCGTGGCAACGACAACGCCAAGGCACTGTTCCCCACGCTGTCCTACGCCGAGTCCGCGCTGGAGGCGTGCGAGGGAGCCGACCTGGTCCTGCACCTCACCGAGTGGCCGGAGTTCCGCGAGATGGACCCGTCGGTCCTGGCCGGCGTGGTGCGGAAGAAGGTCGTCATCGACGGCCGCAACGCCCTGGACAGGGAGCGCTGGCGCGCCGCCGGCTGGACCTACGGGTCGCTCGGCCGGCCGTGACCGACCGCACGACGGTGCGCGAGGTCCTGGGCCTGCACACGTGGGCGGTCGTCGGGCTCCGGCAGAACCCGGCCCGCGCCGCGCACGGCGTCGCGCGGTTCCTGCAGGAGCGGGGTCGCCGCATCGTCCCGGTGCACACGACTCCGGAGGAGGTCTTCGGCGAGCCGGCGTACGCGCGACTGGCTGACGTCCCGCATCCCGTCGACGTGGTCGACGTCTTCGTGAACAGCTCGCTCGCCGGTGGCGTCGCCGACCAGGCGGTCCAGATCGGGGCGAAGGCCGTGTGGTTCCAGCTCGGCGTCGTCGACGAGGACGCGGCGCAGCGGGTCCGCGACGCGGGGCTGCTGATGGTGATGGACCACTGCCCCGTGATCGAGTGGGACCGATGAGCAAGCGGTTGCGCGCCGTGCTGGTGCTGGCCGCCTTCTCGCTGCTCACCGCGGCGCTTCCCGCCGCTCCGGCGACCGCCGCGTCGCCCGGCCGCCCGTTCGCCGGCAACGGCACCTGGGTGTCGGTGTTCTCCGGCGATGCGGTGTGGGACCACCCGGTGGCCCAGGTGCGACGCATGCACGCGCAGGGGGTGCACACCCTGTTCCTGCAGACCGCGAGCTCGTCGACGCCGGTCGGCAGCGACGTCTACCGGCCGTCGAAGGTGGCGCGCTTCCTCGTCGCCGCGCACGCCCGTGGGATGCGGGTGGTCGCGTGGTACCTCCCGCCCCTGCGCGACGTCGGCCGCGAGCACCGGCGCGCGATGGCCGCCATCGACTTCCGCACGGCGAGCGGGCAGCGGTTCGACGCCTTCGCCCTCGACATCGAGCCGTCGGGCACCACACCGAAGGGGCCGCTGCGCGACGAGAACCTGCGCCGGCTGAGCCATCGCCTCCGTACGTCGGCACCCGACGGCTACCGGCTCGGGGCGATCGTGCCGTCGCCGATCGGTCTCTCGCTCGCCCCGAGGTTCTGGCCGTCGTTCCCCTGGGCCACCGTCGGCCGGTTCTACGACGTGGTCCTACCGATGAGCTACTCCAGCTACCGGGTCAGCGGCGCGGCGGCGACGTACGACTACACGATGGGCAACATCGCCTTCCTGCGTGACGTGCTGGGCGCGGACGTGTCGGTGCACGTGATCGGCGGCAACGCCGGGGCGCTCGGCCGCTCCGAGACGCGCGCCTTCGTAGCAGCCTGCAGCCAGGCGCGGGTCACCGGTGCGAGCCTGTGGCACTGGACGGCGTACGGCACGGAGGACCGCCAGGAGATGTCCGCGCTGGAGCTCTGACCGTCAGCCCGTCGCTGCCATCTCGGCCAGCTTCTGGACGACGTTCCAGTTGCGCGAGGTGGCCGTCCCGCCGAGCTTCTTGTCGCCCACTAGCCGGGCCAGTCGGCTCGAGTGCACTCCCGCCGGCAGCCAGAGGTACACCTCGCGGCCGCGGACCGCCACCTGCTCGGGCGCGAAGCCGTCGACATCCACGTCGGCGAGCCAGCTTGCCGCGGGCGGCTTGTCGAGGAAGGTCACGAGGTAGCGCGCGCCGTCCGTTGCGGTGCCCGCGAAAGGGTCGGCCCCGACCACCTTCGCCAGCTGCGCGGCGGTGCGCACGACGACCGGGACGTCCATGCCCAGGCCTTCGCTGATCGCGGTCTCGACCGCTCCCGCCACCGCCGACGCCGATCGCGAGCCGGTACGGAAGACGGCGTTGCCGCTCTGCAGGTGCGTGCGCACGTCGTCGTAGCCGAGGCCGGTCAGCAGGTCGCGGAGGTCGGCCATGGCGACCCGCCGCTTCGACCCGAGGTTGATGCCGCGCAGCAGGGCGACGTAGGTGGGCACGGTCAGCCGATGCCGAAGCCGGCTGCCCCGCCGCCGGTGCTGCGCCGGCGCAGCTGGCCGCCCTTGGCGATCGCCTTCTCCCGCAGCTCGCTCTGGAAGGTCAGCATCTTCTCCTGCAGGTCCTGGTCGGACGCGCTGAGGATGCGGACGGCGAGCAGGCCCGCGTTGCGCGCGCCGCCCACGGCGACGGTGGCCACGGGGACTCCCGCGGGCATCTGCACCATCGACAGCAGTGAGTCCATGCCGTCGAGGTAGGCGAGCGGGACCGGCACCCCGATCACCGGCAACGGCGTGCAGCTGGCGAGCATGCCGGGCAGGTGCGCCGCCCCGCCGGCGCCGGCGACGATCACGCGGAGACCGCGGGCGGCCGCCTGCTCGCCGTACTGCACCATCTCGCGGGGCATCCGGTGCGCGGAGACGACATCGACCTCGTACGGGATGCCGAACTCGCGTAGGGCGGTCGCGGCGTCCTCCATGACCGGCCAGTCGGAGTCACTGCCCATGACGATGCCGACCACAGGAGCGACGGCGGGCTCAGCCAGCTGTGTCATCACTGTCTCCTCGCAGGAACGCCGCGGCGTGACGGGCACGCTCGCGCACGTCCTCAGCATCGCCGCCCAGCGCGGTGACGTGACCCACCTTTCGCCCTGGGCGTACGTCCTTGCCGTACATGTGCAGGCGGATCCCGCGGTCGTGCGCGAGGCAGTGCAGGTAGCCGGCGTACATGTCCTGGTGCTCCCCACCGAGCACGTTGGCCATCACGACGTACGGCGCCGTGGTGGTGGTGTCGCCGAGGGGGAGGTCGAGCACCGCGCGCAGGTGCTGCTCGAACTGGCTGGTCCGGGCCCCCTCGATGGTCCAGTGCCCGCTGTTGTGCGGGCGCATCGCCAGCTCGTTGACCAGGACGCCGGACTCCGTGTCGAACATCTCGACGGCCATCACGCCGGTGACGCCCAGTCCGTCGGCGATCTGCAGGGCGGCCCGCTGCGCAGCGAGGGCGTGGTCCTCGGTGACGGGCGCCGGGGCGTAGACCTCGCGGCAGACCCCGTCGACCTGGACGGTCTCGACCACCGGCCACACCGCTGCCTGGCCGTGCGGGCTGCGGGCCACCAGCACCGCGAGCTCGCGGGTGAACGCGACCCGCTCCTCGGCGAGCAGCGGGACCTCCGTGACCCGGTCCAGCCAGTCACCGGCGTCGGCCGCGCTGCCGACCAGCCGCACGCCCTTGCCGTCGTAGCCACCGCGAGCGGTCTTGACCACCACCGGCCAGCCCACGTCGTCGCCGAACGCCGTCAGCGACGCCGCGTCGGTCACCTCCGCCCAGCGCGGGCACGGGACCCCCAGCGCGGTCAGCCGCCGGCGCATCACCAGCTTGTCCTGCGCGTGCTCGAGGGCGTCCGGGCCGGGTCGGAGGACGACGCCGTCCGCCTCGAGGGCCCTCAGGTGTGCCGTCGGCACGTGCTCGTGGTCGAACGTGAGGACGTCGCAGCCCTGCGCGAAGGCCCGCAGCGTCGCGAGGTCGTCCTCGGCGCCCACCGTGGTGCCGGGCACCACCTGGGCCGCGCTGTCGTGCGGGTCGCGGGCCAGCACCCGCAGCTCGATGCCCAGCCCGATCGCCGGCGCGGCCATCATCCGTGCCAGCTGCCCGCCGCCCACGACACCCACCACCGGGAACCCGTCACGCCGGCTGCCACCCACGACCGGCGACCCTACCGACCCGGTGGTGGCTCGGCTTCGCCCGGCATCCTGCGCCGACAGCGAAGTGGCCCCGCCACACCGCCGGAAAGCAGCCGCCGAGCGGGGCCGCTTCGCTCCTGCCTCCGGGCCTGTGGACAACCGGCCACCTCCGGACCTGCGACCCGGCGACCATCACCTGATGACCAACCCCCTGCCTGGCCTGGACCTGCTCGCGCGGCGGCAGGAGCAGATCGTGACTCGACACCAGCTCGCGGCCCTCGGCGGCGACTACCGAATGGTCGAACGGCGAGATCTGGCCGGAGTCTGGCGCGCCCTCGGCCCACGTGTGGTCGCCCTGCACCGAGGAGAACTCGGGCGTGACCAGCGATGGTGGGCCGGCTACCTCCACGCGGCGCTCGAGGACGGACCGACCGTGCATCGCGCCGCCCTGGCCGGGCTGACCGCGGTGGAGGCGGGCGGTCTGCGAGGGTTCGAGACGCCGATCGTCCACGTGGTGGTGGAGCACGGACGTCAGGTCGAAGATCTCCGGGTCGGGCCGCTACGGGTGACGGTCCACGAGACCCGGCACCTCCTCCCCTCGCACCTGAACCCCACGGCCCCGCCGCCGCGGCTTCGACTGCCGCGGGCCGTCGTCGAGTCGGCATCGGACGTCGCGATCGGCATCCCTGGGCGCGCGCGGGCCCTCATCGCAGCCGCCGTGCAGCAGCGACTCGTCCGGCCCGACGACCTGCGCATCTTCGCGGCCAGTCGCCGCACCCTGCCTGGGCGGCGGCTCCTCCTCGAGACCATCGGTGACGCCCAGGCCGGTGCGCACTCGTTGCCCGAGCAGCGCTTCCGTCGTGGTCTGCGCCGGGCCGGCCTCCCTGAACCGCGCCACCAGCAGGCGTTACGACGCGCCGACGGCACCTGGTACCTCGACAACGACTTCCCGGACTACCTGGTCTCGGTCGAGATCAATGGTCTCCAGCACTACGAGCAGATGCTGCGCGAGGTGGACGACTTCCGGCGCGCCGTGCTCCAGATCGGCGGTCGCATGGTGGTCGACCTCAGCTCCTACGCCGTACGCCACCAGCTGCCCACCTGCCTGCTCCTGACGGCGCAGGCACTCGTCGCCCGCGGCTACCGTCCCCCGACCGGGACCGCGCGTCGCCTGGAGGCGATGAAGGCCCAGGTCGGCTGGAAGGACCTCGTTCTGCGCGCATCGTGAGCCCGACCCCGAGCGAAGTGGCCCCGCCCACCGACCGGAAAGCGGCTGCCGGGCTGGGCCGCTCCGCTCGTCGCGCGCGCATCGTGAGCCCGACCCCGAGCGAAGTGGCCCCGCCAACCGGCCGGAAATCGGCTGCCGAGCGGGGCCGCTCCGCTCGTCGCGCGCGCATCGTGAGCCCGACCCCGAGCGAAGTGGCCCCGCCCACCGGCCGGAAATCGGCTGCCGAGCGGGGCCGCTCCGCTCGTCGGGTGCGGGCTAGAGGCCGAGCTCGCGGGCGATGAGCATGCGCTGCACCTCGGAGGTGCCCTCGCCGATCTCGAGGATCTTCGAGTCGCGCCACATCCGGGCCACGGGGAACTCGTTCATGAAGCCGTACCCGCCGTGGATCTGGGTCGCCTCGCGGGCGTTGGTGACGGCGATCTCCGAGGAGTAGAGCTTGGCGATGGCGGCCTGCTTCTTGAACGGCTCGCCGCGCAGCATCCGGTCCGCGGCGTCGTAGTACGCCAGCCGGGCGGTGTGCGCGCGCATCTCCATGTCCGCGATCTTGAACTGGATCGCCTGGTTCGAGCCGATCGGCCGGCCGAACGCCGAGCGCTGCTTGGCGTACGTGACGGACTCGTCGACGCAGCCCTGCGCGAGCCCGACTCCGAGCGCGGCGATCGCGATGCGGCCCTCGTCGAGGGTGGAGAGGAACTGCGCGTAGCCGCGACCCTGCTGACCGAGCAGGTTGCCCACCGGCACCCTGCAGTCGACGAAGGACAGCTCGCGGGTGTCGGAGGCGTTCCAGCCGACCTTGGAGTACTTCTTCGACACGGTGAAGCCGGCGGTGCCGCTCGGCACGATGATCGCCGAGATCTCCTTCTTCCCGTCGTCCTTGGTGCCGGTGACCGCGGTGACGGTGACCAGCCCGGTGATGTCGGTGCCGGAGTTCGTGATGAACGCCTTGGTGCCGTTGATGACCCACTCGGAGCCGTCGTCGGAGAGCCGGGCGGTCGTGGTGGTGCCGCCCGCGTCCGACCCGGCGCCGGGCTCGGTGAGGCCGAAGGCACCGAGCAGCTGCCCGGTCACCAGCTTCGGCAGCCACTCGGCCTGCTGCTCCGGGGTGCCGTAGCGGTAGATCGGCATGGCCCCGAGCGAGACGCCGGCCTCCAGCGTGATGGCGACCGACGAGTCGACCCGCGCCAGCTCCTCGAGCGCGACGCACAGCGCGAAGTAGTCGCCGCCCATGCCGCCGTGCTCCTCGGGGAACGGCAGCCCGAAGAGCCCCATCTCGCCCATCTGCCGGACGATCTCGTAGGGGAACTCGTTGCGCTCGTAGAGCTCGCCGATGCTGGGCGCGACCACCTCGTGGGCGAACTCCTCGACGGTCTTGCGCAGCGACTCGAGCTCGTCACTGAGGTGCATGCCGGTCACGGGGCTCTCCTGGCTGTCGGGTCGGTGCGTCTCGTACCGCGGGTGCGACCGGCGGACCGCGTGTGTCACCTGCGACGCAGGGTGGCGCGCGCCTGTCATGTCGTACCCGTCATGGTGCCACGTCCGGCGACCGGCGCGACGCGCCCGGAGCCGGCTCCTATCCGTCGGCAGGCGCAGTTAGGCTCGTTCCCGTGGCCGCCGCACCCCTGACCCGCCCGTGAGGGCGCTGCTCGCCGCGTACTACCGGCTGGGCCAGCTGGTCCGCGAGCTGATGAAGTTCGGCGTGATCGGCACGGTCGCGTTCGCCATCGACGTCGGCCTGTTCAACCTGCTGCTCCACCTCACCGACAAGCCGCTGACGAGCAAGGCGCTGTCGACGGTCGCTGCCACCACGGTCGCCTACGCCGGCAACCGGTACTGGACCTTCCGCCGCCGCAGCCGCTCCACCGTGCGGCGCGAGTACGCGCTGTTCTTCGTGCTCAACGGCATCGGGCTGGCGATCGCGCTGGCCTGCCTCGCCATCTCGCACTACGTGCTCGACTTCACCAGCCGGCTGTCGGACAACATCGCCGCGAACGTCGTCGGCCTCGTGCTGGGCACGACGTTCCGGTTCTGGTCCTACCGGCGGTTCGTCTTTCCCGAGCTGCGAGAAGAGAGCGAGGTGGCTGCGCCGACCGCGGCCCCCGACGGCGTCCGGCTGGGACCGGTCAGCGAGGACCCGCGCCCGCCGCACTGAGGAACAGCGCGAACATCGCCGGTTTCTGCTGCACCAGCTCGAGCCGGCCGCCGTCGGCCTCGGCCAGCTCACGGGCCACCGCGAGCCCCAGCCCGGTCCCCCGCCGCCCGCTGACCGACCGCTCGAAGATCCGTGACCCCAGCTCCGGAGGAACGCCCGGTCCCTCGTCGGAGACCTCGACCACCAGCGAGATGCCGGTCGAGCGGGTCGACACCGTCACGGTGCCCGCGCCGTGGATCAGGCTGTTCTCCAGCAACGTCGCGAGCACCTGCGAGAGCCCGTTGGGAGTCGCCAGCGCCACCAGCCCGCGCGTCCCGGTCGCCTTGACGACCCGGTGCCGCGCGCCGAACGCGGGCTCCCACTCCACGACCTGCTGCAGCACGATGTCGTCCAGCGGCACCGGGCCGGCGCGCAGGTTGTTGTCGCGCACGCCGTCGAGCAGGTGCTCGACGACGGTGGCCAGCCGCTCGACCTGCGCGAGAGCCGAGCCGGCCTCCTCGCGCACCGTCTGCTGGTCGTCGGCCTGCATGATCTCCTCGAGCCGCATGGACAGCGCGGTGAGCGGGGTGCGCAGCTGGTGCGAGGCGTCGGAGGCGAACTGCCGCTCGGCGGCGATCAGCCGGTCGACCCGGTCGGCGCTGCGCTCGAGCAGCTCGGCGACCCGGTCGACCTCGGAGATGCCCGAGCTGCGCAACGGTTCGCGCTTCTGCCCGGAGCCGAGGTTCTCGGCGCGACGCTGCAGCCCGGCGAGCGGCCCCTTCAGGACCTTCGCCTGGAGGATGCCGACGGCAGCAGCAGCGGCCACGGCGACCAGCGTCCCGGCGAGCCAGAGCAGGACGACCGGGCCGGTGGTGTCGTGGCGATCGGACAGGGCGACGACGGCGAGCGGCCCGCCCACGACGACGACGGCGACCAGAGCGATGAGGACGCTCGAGGCCAGGACCCGGGTCCTCAACGGGGGACCACGGCGTGCACGGTGCTCATTCGCGCTCGAAACGGAACCCCACGCCTCGCACTGTGGTGATGAACCGGGGGTTTGCGGCGTCGTCGCCGAGCTTCTTGCGCAGCCAGGACACGTGCATGTCCAGCGTCTTCGTGGACCCCCACCACGCGGTGTCCCACACCTCGCGCATCAGCTGCTCACGGGTCACGACCTTGCCGTTCTCGCGCAGCAGCACGCGCAGCAGGTCGAACTCCTTCGCGGTGAGCGACAGCTCGTTCTCGTCCATCCAGGCGCGGTGCGAGTCGACGTCGATCCGGACGCCGTGGACGCCCTGGGCGATCTCGATGCCGCCACGTCGCAGCAGCGCGCGGACCCGGGCGAGCAGCTCGGCCAGCCGGAACGGCTTGGTCACGTAGTCGTCGGCGCCGGCGTCGAGCCCGACCACGGTGTCGACCTCGTCGGTACGCGCCGTCAGGACGAGGACGGGCACGCCGCTGCCCTCGCCGCGCAGCCGGCGGCAGACCTCGAGGCCGTCCATGCCGGGCAGTCCGATGTCGAGCACGACGAGGTCGACCGGAGTACCCCCGGTGGCCGACTCGAGCGCGCCCGGACCGTCCTCGCAGACCTCGACCTCGTAGCCCTCACGTCGCAGTGCGCGCGCGAGCGGCTCAGAGATCGCCTGGTCGTCCTCGGCGAGAAGCACGCGCGTCATGAGAGGCATCGTAGGCACAACGGGTGCCCCAGCAGTGCTGCGACGGGGGCGTTTCGCGGGTCAGCCCAGGCGAGCGACGTGCCGACCCACGCGCCGGAGGTCGCGGACCCGTCGCTCGTACGTCGCCCCGGCGACCAGCAGGAGCAGCCCGATCGAGCCGATCGTGATCCAGCGCGGCACCACCTGGTAGGCCTCGACGAGGTACGGCGCGAGCTGGACGAGAGCGTCGACGGCCAGCACCGCGGCGCCCATGACCAGCGGCGCCTGGAGCCGCTGCCGCACGCCGAGGCCCACGACGGCGGCGGCGGCGAGCGCCAGCAGCAGCGGACGCAGGTCGCCCGAGTCGGTCAGAGCGCGCAGCAGGCTCGGCAGCAGCGCGAGCGACAACCCGCTGCCGTAGGCATGCCAGGAGCCGTACGCCGGGTCGCGCCTGCGCCGGAGCAGCCCGAGGGCGAGCAGGGCCGCGGCGGCCGGAACGGTGTAGGCCTCCGGCGCGTCGACGTCGGACAGTGCGAGCCGCACCCAGCTGCTCGCTGCGAGCAGCAGGCCCGCCACCCAGCCGAGGACCGGCCGCACCGAGGTGAGCGCGACGACCGCGACGGTGGCGCCGACGACGAGCAGGGCGACCCACAGCCGCTCGGCGTCGAGAGCCGCGAGCAGCAGCGCTGGTGCCGCGACGACGATCGCGACGACCTGGACCGCGCCGCGCACCGGCCGCGGGGTCGCGAGCGGCGCGCAGGACCCGAGGGTGAGCAGCGCGGCGGAGGTGGCGGCCACCAGTCCGATGTCGGCGAGCGCCGCACCCCGCCAGTCCGCGATCGCCGCGGCAGCCGCAGCGGCGGCTGCCGCTGCGACGACCACCGCTGACGTGTGCAGCGGTGCCCAGAACGGGTCGGCCGCCGCTGTGCGCAGCGAGAGGAGCAGTGCGACGCCGACGGCGACGCCCGTGCCGAGCACCAGCACGAGGGACCAGACGGCCGGCCAACCGGCCCCGTCGTGGCGGGCCACGGCACCCGCCTCCGTGAGGGCGAGCAGCAGGGCCGCGAGCACGAGCAGCACCCGCCAGACGCGCAGCTGCTCCGCGCCGCGCGCCGCCACCGTGGCGACGGCGAGCGCGGCGGCTGCGGCCGGCAGGGTCACCAGGGTGGCAGTCGGTGTCGAGAACGACCACGCGACCGCGGCGGTCGTGGCGACGGCGCCGCACCCGAGCGCGGTCCCGCCGAGCCAGACCCAGCCGCGGACGTCGAGCTGGGCGCCGGCCGCCAGCAGCAGCGCCGCCAGCCCGAGCAGGACGCCGAGCTGGACGGGGAACGTGGCCGACGCCGCGGGGGCGACGAGCCAGCCCGCCGTCGCGAGGACCGGCAGCGCCGCCACCCGCAGCGGCGCCGCTCGCAGCACCCGGGCGCCGAGCAGCAGCGCGGCACCGGTCGCGGCGAGGGCGAGGACGTCGGACCAGTCGGCCGGCACCGCGGCGGCACGCGTGCTGACCGACCACGCCGTCTCCGGCACCCGCAGGACCACGAGCATCCGGTCGACCGCCCCGCCGACCGTCCCGAGCGCGCTGAGCGCGGGCACCAGCCCGGCTATCAGCAGCAGGCCGCCCGGTGCGACGCGGCGGGCGCGCGGCACCAGCGGCAGCACGGCGAGCAGCAGCAGGACGGGGACGGCCAGCACCGGGCCGAGCCACCGGTCGGGTACGCGATCGGCCAACGGCGCCCAGGTAGCGGCCACCAGCAGCAGTGCGGCGGTGACGTCGCAGGCGGCGACCCGGCCGTCGCCCTCCGGCTCCCTCCGCGCCAGCACCGTGCCGGCCAGGGCCGGCACGGCCGCGAGGGCCAGCAGCAAGGCGGTCCCCACCACGAGTGAGCCCGCCTCGGCGTACGCCGCCACGAGGGCAGCCAAGGTCGCGGCCAGGTGCGCGAGCCCGCCACCGGCTCCGACCACGGCGCGGGCGTCGTGCGTCCGGGTGCCCGCCGGCCAGGCTCCGGCCGCGCCGAGGCCGGCGACGGCCTGGACGGCCAGCAGGGCCGCGACCAGGGCCGCCGGGTGCGAGACGTCGTCGACGAGGTGCCCGGCCAGTAGCGGGAGCGGCAGCTGGGCGGCGAGCGCGGCCGCGAGCGGCAGGACGCGGGTCGGCAGCAGCACCGCGAACAGGCCGGCACCGACGGCGACGGCCGCGAGGGCCGCGGCCCAGAAGACGGCGCCCTCGACCGAGGCGAGCCCGGCGAGGTCGGCGCTGCGAGCGCCGTAGCAGTCGAGCACGGTCAGCCCGACGGTGAGGACCGAGAGCCACTCGGCGGTGGAGAGCAGGCCGCGGCGGTGCACCCCGACGGCACCGGCGGCCGCGAGAGCGGTGACCCCGGCCATGACGGCCGACCGGCCGCCGACGCCGAGGCGCTCCCACGACACGGCCACGAAGATCACCGCCGCGACGCCGAGCAGGGCCACACCCAGCGCGAGCAAGAGGTTCTGCACCCGGCGTGCCGACCACTCGGGCCGGGGGCGAGCGGCCACCGGCGGCACGAACCCCGCAGCGGCCGCGGACGACGACGTGGCGGGGGCCGGGGAGGCGCCGACCGGCGCCGCCGACATCGCCTGCTCGCGCAGAGCCGTCACCAGTCCGGCCCTGGTCCGCAGCGTCTCGGCGGCCTGCACCGAGACCTGCCAGAGCCGCCCTGCGACCGGGCCGGTCAGCGGGAGTCCGCAGTCCGGGCAGACGTCGCGGGCGGCGCTGAGCGTGGTCCCGCAGTCGGGGCATCGGGTCGGGTCGGTCAGCAGGGTCTCGTCGATCATCGCGCGGACCCCCGCCCGGCCGCGGCGGTGTGCGCCGGCGTCGAGGCGCGCGGGTGGCGACGCGGCGCAGCGGCGAGCGCCAGCAGCCAGCAGGCGGCCCAGCCGGCGAGCACACCGGCCGCGGTGGCGGGGTCACCTGCCGGGAGCGCCGCCGCGACAGCCGGCACGACCAGCGCACTGAGCAGCAGGCCCAGCAGGGCACCGGCGACGGCGGCCGGCCAGCGTCGGCCCGGCCCGCGTGCGGTACGGCGGCGCCGCGCGGACACCGCGACGGCGACCCAGCCGGGCGCGGTCACCGCGCCGCCCAGCGCGCCCCACAGCAGCAGGATCGCGAGGAAGTCGGTGCCGGAGATCTCAGGTCCCATGTGTGGAGCATCGGCGGGAACGGCTGCCGCCGTAACCGTACGGGTACTCAGATCGGCCACCCCCCTCTCGCCGCGCGCCCGCCCGAGTTGATCACGGGCCCGTGATCAACTCGGGTCAACAGTGGCATGCAAGCCGCGGGAGGCACGGGAGCACCGCGGTAGGGGCAGGACGACTGCAACGGCCACGCACGGGCGCCGGACCTCGGTACGCGCGTGCGCGGCACGGTCGCCACGTCTGGCGCGTGCGAGGTGGGGGCTCGCCTGCCGCCGTCAGACCGGCGTGACCCCGTGCCGGCGGCGCGAGAAGTGCCGGTCCTTCGTGCGGTACGTGCGCAACCGCCGCACCAGCTCGTCCCGCAAGACCTCGGGGGTGACGATGTCGTCGATCACCAGCTCGCTCGCGAGCCGCACGATGTCGATGTCCTCGTCGTACTCGCGGCGCTTGGTGGCGACGAACTCGGCGCGCTCGTCGTCGTCGTCGATCGCCGCGATCTTGTTGGCGTAGACGGCGTTGACGGCTGCCTCTGCGCCCATGACCGCGATCTTCGCGGTGGGCAGGGCGAGAGTCGCGTCGGGCTCGAACCCGGGCCCGGCCATGGCGTAGAGCCCGGCGCCGTACGCCTTGCGGACGACCACGCAGATCTTCGGCACCGTCGCCTCGGAGATCGCCGTGATCATCTTGGCGCCGTGCCGGATGATGCCGGCCTTCTCCACCACGGAGCCGACCATGAAGCCGGGGACGTCCGACAGGAACACCAGCGGCACGTTGAACGCGTCGCACAGCTGTACGAAGCGGGTGGCCTTGTCGGCGGAGTCGATGAACAGCACGCCGCCCTTGAACATCGAGTTGTTGCCGACGACGCCGACCACCTCGCCGTCGAGCCGGCCGAATCCGATCGTCAGCTCGCGGGCCCACAGCGCGTGGATCTCGAAGAAGCTGCCCTCGTCGAGCAGGCCCTTGGCATAGCGGCGCATGTCGAACGCCTGCCGCTCGCTCGCGGGCACGAGCGCCGCGAGGTCGACGTTCGCCGGTGCCGGCCTCGGCTCGGCCGGGGGCGGGGTGCCCTGGTAGCTCGACGGCAGGTACGACAGGTACGACCGCACCGTCTCCAGCGCCTGCTGCTCGGTGCTCACGAGGAAGTGCCCGACGCCGGACTCGGCGCAGTGCACCCGCGCACCGCCCATCTCCTCGAGGGTGGTCTTCTCCCCCGTCACCATCTCGACCATCCGGTCCGAGCCGAGGTACATCGACGCGTTGCCCTCGACCATGACGACCACGTCGCAGAACGCCGGGATGTACGCACCGCCCGCGGCCGACGGCCCGAACAGGGCGCAGACCTGCGGGATGGAGCCACTGGCCCGGACCTGGTTCCAGAAGATCTTCCCGGCGCCCCGACGGCCGGGGAACAGGTCGATCTGGTCGGTGATCCGCGCACCGGCCGAGTCGACGAGGTAGACCATCGGCACGCCGGTCCGGTAAGCGGTCTCGATGATCCGGATGATCTTCTCGACGGTCCGGGCGCCCCACGAGCCGGCCTTCACGGTCGAGTCGTTGGCCATCAACGCGACCGGGCGACCGTCGACGGTGGCCGTGCCGGTGACGACTCCGTCGGCCGGCAGGTCGGCGACGGCCACGTTGGCGAACACGCCGTCCTCCACGAACGAGCCCTCGTCGACCAGGAGCCGCACCCGCTCGCGGGCGAACAGCTTGCCCTTGCCGGCGTTGCTCTCGTGGTACTTCGCCGCGCCGCCGCGCTCGACAGCCGACCGCAGGTCAGGCACCGGGGGGTGCTCGGGGATCGGGTTGTGCTCCTGGCTCTGCACGGGCGACACGGGGCGACCTCGGGGATGGGGGCTCGGGACGCAGCGAGCCTAACGAGCGGCGGTTCCGGCCTCGACCGGAGCGATGCCGCGGCCCATCTGCCGCGCCCGGATGTGCTGGGCCACGTGGTCCGCGTCTCGCCCCGCCCCGCCCACCAGCATCGAGGAGAAGGAGTAGAGGAACGGGAGCCCGACGAAGTACAAGCCCTCGACCCCAGGGACGACCCCGCGGTGCTGGGTCGGCCACCGGCCGTCCCCGAGCGGCAGGTGGATCCAGTCGGTGTCCGGCCCGAAACCGGTGCACCACACGACGTTGGCGACCGCCAGGACCTTGCCGTCGGCGAGCACCGGCCGGCCGTCCCGGGTGCCGACGACGCGCTGCTCCGTGTGGTGCACCCCGGCGGCGGCCAGGTGCGCCCGCTTGACCCGGATCAGCGGACCGCCGCCGCCGCGCACGTGTGCCTGGACCTTTCGGCCCATCGGGGTGCGCTCGGTGAGGACGTGGTTCCAGGCGAACCACAGGAGGGGCAGGACCGCGTGGGCGCGCCGGCTCTCGATGTCGAAGGGGAGCTGGCCGTTGACCCGGCCGGCCAGATGCGTCTCGTGCGCGCCGGACAGCTCCAGGGCGATGTCGGCGCCGGAGTGGCTGGCACCGACGACGAGCACCGGCCCGGGGCGCAGCTGTGACGGGTTGCGGTACTCCGCGGAGTGCATCTGCCGGATCGACGGGTCCAGCTCGTCGGCGAACTCCGGCACCAGCGGGCTCTTCCAGGTCCCGGACGCGACGACCACGTTGTCCGCGGTGAGCACCCGGTGGCCGGAGGTCACGACGAAGCCGTCACCGTCGGCCACGGGGTCGAGGCTGTCGACGCTCGTCCCGGTCCGGACCGGGAGCCGGTTGTCGGCGGCGTAGGCCTCGAGGAAGTCGGCCATCTGGTGGCCGGACGGGAACTCCCAGCCGGGCAGCGGGAAGCGCCGGCCGGGCAGCCCGTCGTACCGAGCCGGGGTGAACAGACGCAGCGAGTCGAAACGGTGGCGCCACACGTCCCCGACCCGGTCCCCCGCCTCGAGGACCACGCAGTCGCGGCCGCGGCGGGCGAGGTGGAATGCGGTCGACAGCCCGGCCTGGCCGGCCCCGATGACGACGGTCTCGACGTGCTCGGTCTGCATGGTGTGCTCCTGTCGCGAGAACTGCCCGTGCCCGCGACGCTAGGTCGGTGCACGCGGTCCCCGCGTCGGCAGAACTGTGCAGATCCGCCCTCAGACGAGGTGGTGCTCGTAGGCGTACGCGGTCGCCGCCGCGCGCGAGGACAGGTCGAGCTTGGTGAAGATGTTGGCGATGTGCCGCGCGACGGTCTTCTCCGACAGGAACAGCTCGGCGGCGATGGCCCGGTTGGTGGCCCCGGTGGCCACCAGCCGGATCACCTGGACCTCCCGGAGGGTGAGCCCGCCGGGAGCGGCGGCCCGGCCGCCGCGTCGGGACAGAGCGGCGACCCGGGCCAGGTCCGGTGCCGCGCCGAGCTGCTCGAACACCCATCGAGCCGCGTCGAGCTCCATCTCCGCGGTGTCGTCGTCGCCGACGGCGCGGCACGCCAGCCCGACAAGGACGCGGGTCCGAGCCGCGTCGTAGGGCGCGCCCATGTCCTGCCACAGCGACCAGGCTCGGCGCAGGCTGAGCAGGGCCTCCCGCGGGTCATCCTCGGCCAGCAGCACGGCACCGGCCGCCTGCAGAGCCGCCGCGACGAGCTGCGGGCTGTCCCGGGCGGCGGCCGACTCGGTGAGCTCGTCGGCGGCCAGCCGGGCGCCGGCCACGTCGCCCCTGGCCACCGAGATCTCGACGTGGGACGGCAGCAGCCGGGTGCGGCCGCGGAACTCCGGTGACTCGTCCAGCGCTCGCCGGACCGAGGCCGCGGCGTCGTCGACCCGGCCCTGCGCCAGCCGCAGCAGGGCGAGGCCCGGCTGCGGGTCGTGCCCGTGCTGGGACGCCTCCCGGTAGCACGTCTCGGCCCGGGCGGCCTCGCCCCGCAAGCGGTGCAGCTCGCCGCGCTGGTACACGGCCATCCCCTCGGCGACCTGCCCCGGCGGATCCCGCAGCCGTTCGCAGGCTCGCTGCGCCTCGGCCGCGGCGTCCGGCCAGGATCCGTGCAGCTGGAGGATCTCGGCCCGGTGCACCAGGCACTGTCCCCGGTAGGGCACCAGGTCGGGCTGCTCGGCGCACCACCGGCTCAGCGCATCGGTCCACTCGCGACCGCGGCGCAGGTCGAAGCGGTCCCGGCAGGTCTCGATCGCTGCGCAGTAGACCAGCCCGACGACCTGGGGCGAGACGTCACCGGTGGTGACCGCGACCATCACCTCGTCCAGCTCGGCCAGCCCCGCCTCCGCGTCTCCCCCGGCGACCAGCGCCTGGCCGTGGCCGTGGCGGACGAGCGTCAGCAGATCGGCGTCCCGGTGCCGCTCGGCCGACGCCAGCGCAGGCTCGAACCGGGTGATCGCACCGGCGACGTCATCGGTGAACAGCAGCTGCATCGCCTGCGCGACGTCCAGGTAGCCCCGCCACACCGAGTCCACCAGGCCCGCGTCGTCGAGGACCCGCTCGACCCGGGCGAACCAGCCGCCTCCCCTGGCCACCTCGCCGCGAAGCGTCAGGGCCAGCGCCAGCCAGAACGCCACCCGTGCGGCCCCCTCCGCATCCGCCGTCGCGAGGTGGTCGTGGTGGGCTCGCTCCCGCGCGGCGTCGGACTCCGGCTCGTGCCCGGTGAGGAACGCCGCCAGGGCCAGCCGCTCGCGATCGAGCGGGGAGAGGGCGGCCTCGGCATCGGCCGCGAGCAGGTCGTCGTAGGCCGCCGACCAGGCCCGCGCCTCGACATGCGCGCGGCCGCTCGTCAGCCGCGCGGAGGTCACGGCTGCCCCGCCGCCCCTGTCCCCGTCCCGTCGGCCGCCCCGCTCACGGCCACCGCCACCAGGGCCCGGAGCACCGGCTCGAGGTCGTCGGAGCCGAGGCTGAGCGAGTCGCTGAAGATCTCCACCAGCCAGCCCGAGGACGCCTGCGAGGCGCCGGCGGCCAGGACCGCGCGGTAGCCGGCGACGACGAGGGCGGACTCCTCGTCGGGGTCGTTGCCGGGCATCCCGATCTCGACGTAGAAAGACCCGGCACGGCGCACCGCACGTGCCGTCTCGGGGTAGTCGCGCAGGTCGAAGGTCGCTCCGACCCGCGAGAACGCGACGTACTGCGGGTCGGTCGGGTCGCCCTCCCGCTGCACCGAGCTGGTCCGGGAGACCAGCTCGTCACCGCCGTCGGGGGCCTCCGACACCCACCACCCGGCGGCGTCGACGAGCTCGGCGACCAGGGCGGCGACCGCCTCGACCCGGTTCTGGATGCTCGCCTCGGACAGCTGGTCCAGCACCGCCATCCCGGCGTCGAGCACCTGCGGCACCCGGGCCGATGACGCGCCCCGACGGGTCCGCCGGTCCGGGGTGCTCGGGTCGGGCTCCTCCGCCGACGCCTGCCCGGCGACGACCGGGGTGAGGGAGCGGGCCCGCTTGGCCCGGTACTGCGCTGCGTCGGCCAGGCGAAGGAGCCGCACCGGCGAGTCGACGGCGCCCACGGCCGTGTCCGAGGACGCCACACCGCAGGAGACGCCGGTGCTCATCGGCAGCCGGTCGACGAGTCGGCAGAGCTCTTCGGCCACCTTGACCGCCTCGCTCCCGGGGGCGCCGCTGATGACGACGCAGAACTCGTCACCGCCGATGCGCGCGGCCATGCTGCCGGGGACGAGCCCGCTGGCCCGGCTCACCGCGTCACCGATCGCGATGATCGCCCGGTCACCGGCCTCGTGGCCGAAGGAGTCGTTGACCTGCTTGAGCCGGTTGATGTCCGCCAGCACGACGGACACCGGCTGCTGGGTGTCGCCGTCCGGGCCGAACTCGGCCTCCAGCCGGTCGTCGACGGCGCGGCGGTTGGCCAGCCCGGTGAGCGGGTCCTGGAAGGCCAGGCGCTCGATCCGCGCCACGTAGTCGGCCTGGACCACGCCGGCCGCGACCTGGGTCGCGACCGCGGTGGCGAAGTCGATGTCGGCGTCGGTGAACCGCGGCTGCCCCGCGAACCGCGTCGCGTACAGAGCGCCCCAGACGCTCGCGTCGACCACGATCGGAATTCCGAGGGAGGAGTCCTTGCCGAGGCGGAGCAGGAGCTCGGCCTCCTCGTCGCCGTCGTCGACTGACGCGACGTAGCCCCGGCGCCGCTGCACGAGGTTGTCGGCCTGGCGGTAGCGCGCCGCGGTGTAGACCTCGTCGGCCGGGAAGCGCACCTCACCGGGCGCGAGCACGCCCACGTTGACCAGGACACGCAGCAGGCCACGCTCGCCCTGCCACCGGGTGATCGAGAGCGAGGCGGCGTCCAGCGCTCGCCGGGCCTCCTCCGCAGTCAGCTCGACCAGGTCGTCGAACCGGCGGGCGGCGCCGACCACCTTGGCGATGTCGAGCAGGCTGCGCAGCCGCCCGGCGTCGTCGGAGCTCGTCACACCACGCAACTCTGGTGCACGGGACCCGCCCGGCGTGGGACTTCCGCGAGTCCGGCCCCCGAGCCGCCCGCCGTGAACAACCCGCCGCGGGCGGTCAGCTCTCCGGTGTCAGGCGGGTGCGTGGTCCGGCGCGCAGCACCTGGGACGGCAGCGTCCGGCCGACCAGCGACTCGGCCTGCGCTGCCACCTCGATCATCGCCTCGAGGTCCACGCCGGTGGCCACCCCCATGTCCTCGACCATGTGGACCAGCTCCTCGGTGGCGATGTTGCCGGTGGCGCCCGGAGCGTAGGGGCAGCCGCCGAGACCCCCCACCGATGCGTCGAAGTCGCTCACGCCGAGCTCGAGCGCGGCCAGCACGTTCGCCAGGCCGGCGCCCCGGGTGTTGTGGAAGTGCAGGTTGAGCGCGGCGGCGGGAAAGGCCGACCGGGTCTCGCCCACCAGCCGGCTGACCCGTCCCGGTGTCGCCATGCCGGTGGTGTCGCCGTACGACAGGGAGTCGGCGCCGTCGGCCAGCGCACGCCGCGCCACTCCCAGCACCCGCTCGACCGGCACCTCGCCCTCGTACGGGCAGCCCCACGCGGTGGACACGATGACCTGGACGGTGGCGCCGCGCCCGTGCGCCAGGTCGAGGACGCCGGCGATGTCGTCGAGCGACTCGTCGGTCGACCGGTTGACGTTCTTGCGGTTGTGGGTGTCGGACGCTGACACCACGACCTCGATCTCGTCGAAACCGGCGGCGAGGGCGCGCTCGGCGCCCTTGAGGTTCGGTACCAGCGCGGAGTAGCGGACGCCGGGGTTGCGGACGACACCGGCCCAGACCTCGGCGGCGTCGGCCATCGACGGGATCGCCTTCGGGTGCACGAACGACACCGCCTCGATCCGGCCCACTCCTGTGCGGGACAGCGCATCGACGAGTGCGACCTTGCCGGCGGTGGGCACCGGTGCCTCGTTCTGCAGGCCGTCGCGGGGCCCGACCTCGCGAAGCGACAGCCGCTCGGGCAGGTCACTCATGTCGTCGTTCCCTTCACGTGCCGGGCCACTCGGGTCGGCGCTTCTCGTTGAACGCCGCCACGCCCTCGGCGCGGTCGCCGGAGAACGCGGTGGCCCGCCAGGCGCCGTCCTCGACGTCGAGTCCGGTGGCGAGGTCGACGTCCGCCGCCTTGCGCAACGCCCGCTTGGCGTTGCGTACTCCCACCGGGGAGTTCCCGGCGATCTGCGCCGCAAGCTCCAGCGCGGCGGCCCGGTCCTGCCCGGCCGGGACGCGGCGGTCGACCAGCCCGAGCCGCTCGGCCTCGTCGACCTCGACGCGACGGCCGGTGAAGACGAGGTCGGCGGCGCGTGAGGCGCCGATGCGTCGCGCAAGCAGCTGGGTGCCGCCTCCGCCGGGGATGACGCCGACGGTCACCTCCGGCAGGCCGAGCACCGCCGTCGAGTCGCACACCACGAGGTCGCACGACAGGGCCAGCTCGAGGCCGCCACCGAGCGCGTAGCCGTGCACCGCGGCGATGGTCGGCACCGGAAGGTCCAGGACGCCGGCGAACGCGGCGCGGAAGACCGGTCGCTGCGCCATCAGGTCCGCGTCGGTGAAGGAGTTGCGCTCCTTGAGGTCGGCGCCCACGCAGAACGACTTGTCCGACGCCGAGCTGAGCACGACCACGCGGAGAGCGCCGTCGGCGGCGAGTGCGGCGGTCGCCGCGGCGAAGTCGCGCGCCATGGCCGTCGACAGCGCGTTGTGCGCCTCGGGCCGGTCCAGCACCAGCTCGGCGACGTGCCCCCGGTCGCCGTGCCGGGTCACCGTCACGTGGTCGTACGTCGGTCCGCTCGCGTGCTCAGCCACGCGGGCGAGGCTAACGCGTGCGGCGCACCACGCCGGGACGCACCAGTCCCATCCCGCGGACGGCGCGGGTCCGACCGATGTCGAGGGCGATGCCGTCGGCACCCTCGAGGGCGTCGGCGGTGGCCCGGTCCACCAGGACCGTGCCCGGCGCAGCCAGCGCGGTCAGCCGGGACGCCAGGTTGACCGTGGCACCGAACACGTCGCCCATCCGCATGGCCACCGGCCCGGTGGCGATCCCGACGCGGACATCGGGCAGGACCGGGTCCTCCGCCATGGCCTCGGCCAGCTCGAGCCCGATGGTGGCGGCCGGCAGCGGTGAGTCGGCGGCGAAGAGCACCTCGTCACCGACCGTCTTGATCAGCCGGCCGCCCCCGGCGGCGATGACGTCGGCCGACCGCCGCTGGAACCGCTCGACCAGCGCGGCGAGCTCACGCTCCTCGAGCTTCTGCGACAGCCGGGTGTACGAGACGAGGTCCGCGAACCCGACCGACCGTCGGCTGGTGACGGTCTCGGACTCGGCGGCGGCGAGGACCCGGCCGGCTACGGAGGCAAGCTGCCGCCGCCAGACCGCGACCAGCAGCTGCTCGAAGTCGGCGAGGTGGTCGGCGGACTGCTGGGCGGCGAGCCGGTGCGCCTGCTCCTGGGAGTGCCCGGCGTCGACCAGGTGCTCCACGAGCGCGTCGAACTGCCACTCGGCCAGCCGGGCGGTGTTGTGGCCGATGGCCCGGGTGACGCTGACCGCGAGCTCGTCGTCGAGGACGCCCACCTCGATGAGGTGCTGCAGCCGGTCGATCGCGCCGAGGTCGCCGTCGGTGAAGGCCACCGGCTCGTCGCCGACGTCGGCGAAACCCACCGCGCGCCACAGCCGGCGTGCGTAGTCGACGGACAGACCGGCCTTGGCGGCGAGCTCGTCACGGCGGTACCGGCGCGGGCCGCCGAGAAGGCGCTCCTCGATCCCGGCTGCGGACGACGCCTGGTCGGGCTGCTGCGGCTCGTCAGGCCCGGTCGTCGGCACCGCGGCGGCGCTCCTCGTCAGCCTCGGCGAGCCGGTAGACGTCGCGCTGCACCTCTTCGACGTGCGGCACGTCGCGCAGGACGAGCTGGCCACGCTCACCTGCTGACTCCACGACCAGGGTGCCGCAACCGAGGATCCGCTCGAGGATCCCGCTGTGCTCGAAGGTGACGTCGTTGATCCGAGAGATCGGCATGTCGCGGCCCTGGCGGGCCACCACGCCGGCCCGGGTGATGATGCGGCGGTCGGTGACGACGTACGCCGTGGTGATCCACGTGAGGAACGGCCACACCGTGAGCCGCAGCAGGAGCAGCGTGGCTACCACGACGACGGCGATGCGCAGCGGTGTCTGCGCCGAGCCCTCGGGAACCACTGTCGCGACGTAGGTGGCCACCGGGCACACGACCAGGAGCACCACCACCGGCCAGACCATCTCCTTCCAGTGCGGTCGGAGGGCCATGACGACGTCCTCGTCGTCGGCGAGCAGGCGCTTCGGGATGCCGGTCACGCTCGGAATGGTGCCAGATGGTGCGGCGCCAGCCGGCCTCATCGCACGTGAACGACGTCTCCGGCAGCGAGAGTCGTCAGACCTGCGTCGGCCCGGACGACGAGGCAGCCGGCGGCGTCGACGTCGACGGCCTCTCCCTCGATGCAGCGGCCGCCCGGCAGCTCGACCCTCACCCGTCGCCCGAGGGTGGCGCAGGACGACCGGTAGGCGTCCAGGATCCCGGACGCGACGGCGTCACCGCCCGCCGCCTGGAAGTCGCGGTAGCGATCGGCCAAGGTCCGCAGCACCGCACGCAGCACCGGGTCGCGGTCGACCACGTCGGACCCTTCGAGCGTCAACGAGGTGGCCGTGGGCACCGGCAGCTCGTCGGCGCGCAGCGAGACGTTGAGACCGAGTCCGACGACCACCGCTTCGTCGACCACCTCGGCCAGCAGCCCGGCCAGCTTGCGTTCGGCGTCGACCAGGACGTCGTTGGGCCACTTGAGCCCGAGATCGAGCCCGGACAAGGGTCCGAGCGAGCCCACGACCGCCAGCCCGGTCAGCAGCGGCAGCCAGCCCCAGGACTCGCGCGGCACCGTAGGCCGCAGCAGCACGGAGACAGCCAGGCCGGATCGAGCGGGCGCCTGCCACACCCGGCCGGCGCGGCCCCGGCCGGCGGTCTGCAGCTCGGCGGCCACGACGAGGCCCTCCGGGACACCGGCCCGGGCCGCCTCGGCGACGTCGGCGTTGGTGGAGGCGGTGGACCCGACGACCCGGACGTCCGTCCAGGGGCTGCCCGGGCCGACGAGCGCGGCCCGGAGGGCGGACTGGCGCAGCGGCGGCCGGTCCAGGTCTCGCCAGGGACTCGTCACTCGCGCCTCCAGCAGTCCCCGCTCAGTCGGTGACGCGGTCTCACGAGTCTCCGCACGCCGGGCCACGCCCGCGCGGACGGCTGCCGCCGCCGGACGAGCCGGACCGGACCTGGAGCACCACGCCACGAGTCTGCACCCCACGACCACCCACCGCCGCGCCGAGAGTGGACCGCCCGGTTCGCCGCGTCGGCCGGTCCGGACGCTCCTGAGCGCCTGGCTACGCTGCCGGGGTGACCAGCGCAGCGGAGACCCCCACGCCGGGCGGCACCGAGGTGCCCGGGGACATCGACGCCCACACCACGGCCGGACGGCTCGCCGACCTGAACCGTCGCCACGAGGAGGCCGTGCACGCGGGCTCGGCGCGCGCGGTCGAGAAGCAGCACGCCAAGGGCAAGATGACCGCCCGCGAGCGGATCGACGCGCTGCTCGACGAGGGATCGTTCGTGGAGATGGACGAGCTCGCCCGGCACCGCTCGACGTCGTTCGGCATGGACGGGTCCCGGCCCTACGGCGACGGCGTCGTCACCGGCTACGGCACGGTCGACGCGCGGCAGGTCTGCGTGTTCGCGCAGGACTTCACCGTGTTCGGCGGGTCGCTCGGCGAGGTCTTCGGCGAGAAGATCGTCAAGGTCATGGACCTCGCGCTGAAGATCGGCTGCCCGGTGGTCGGCATCAACGACTCCGGCGGTGCGCGCATCCAGGAGGGCGTCGTCTCGCTCGGCCTCTACGGCGACATCTTCTACCGCAACGTGATGGCCAGCGGTGTCGTCCCGCAGGTCTCGCTGATCATGGGGCCGTGCGCCGGCGGTGCCGTCTACTCCCCTGCGATCACGGACTTCACCGTGATGGTCGACCAGAAGTCGTACATGTTCATCACCGGCCCGGACGTCATCAAGACGGTCACCGGCGAGGACGTCACGCAGGAGGACCTCGGCGGCGCCCGCACCCACAACACGAAGTCCGGCAACGCCCACCACCTCGCCGCCGACGAGGCCGACGCCATCGACTACGTCAAGGCGCTGCTGTCCTACCTGCCGAGCAACAACCTCGAGGACCCGCCGTCCTACGACGAGACTGCCGCCCTCGACGTCACCGACGAGGACCGCGAGCTCGACACGTTCGTGCCCGACTCGGCCAACCAGCCCTACGACATGCACACCGTCATCGGGCACGTGCTCGACGACGGCGAGTTCCTCGAGGTGCAGGCCCTGTTCGCGCCCAACATCATCTGCGGTTTCGGTCGCGTCGAGGGACGCTCCGTGGGCGTCGTCGCCAACCAGCCGATGCAGCTCGCCGGCACCCTCGACATCGACGCTTCCGAGAAGGCTGCGCGCTTCGTGCGCACCTGCGACGCGTTCAACGTGCCGGTGCTGACCTTCGTCGACGTCCCCGGGTTCCTGCCCGGCGCCTCGCAGGAGTGGGACGGCATCATCCGCCGCGGGGCGAAGCTCATCTACGCCTACGCCGAGGCCACGGTGCCCAAGGTCACCGTCATCACGCGCAAGGCCTACGGCGGCGCGTACGACGTCATGGGGTCCAAGCACCTCGGCGCCGACATCAACCTCGCGTGGCCGACCGCGCAGATCGCGGTGATGGGCGCACAGGGGGCGGTCAACATCCTCTACCGCCGCGAGCTGGCCGACGCCGGCGACGACGCCGCCGCCAAGCGCAAGGAGCTCGTGCAGGAGTACGAGGACCACCTCGCCAACCCCTACATCGCCGCCGAGCGGGGCTACGTCGACTCGGTCATCCCGCCGTCACACACCCGCACGTACGTCGTCAAGGCGCTGCGCGCGCTGCGCACCAAGCGGCAGACCCTGCCCCCGAAGAAGCACGGCAACATCCCGCTGTGACCGACGACCAGCACGTACGCCCCACCCTGCGCGTCGTCCGTGGCGAGCCCACCGCCGCTGAGCTGGCTGCTCTGGTGGTCGTCCTGGGTGCCCGCGCCGCGGCCGCCACGACCGGGGCCTCCGGTCAGCTCCGCTCGTCCTGGAACGACCCGGCTCGCCTGGTGCGGCACCCGCAGCCGTCCCGCTCCGGCGGCTGGCGAGCCTCCGCGCTACCCCGCTGACGGCACGTCCGGCGACCTCGGGCTACGCCCGCCACGCCGGGTCGCGACCGAACGAGCCGATCAGCCGGTCCTGCTTCGGCGCGGACTCGGGCACCGTGACGGGCGGCCCCACTGCCCCGGCGCCCCGGTAGGGCTCAGCCCAGTCCGCCCACCAGCCCATCGCCGCGTCGACCAGGTCCGGGTCGAGCGTGCGGTCCTGGCCGGTCGCCGCCAGCAGGTCCCACGTGTGGACCACGTGGTCGACGAGGACCTGCCAGGCATAGTCCTCGGCGCTGAAGTCGCCGAAGGAGAGGTGCACGGTCCGGGCCAAGGCGTCGGGCTCGGACAGCGCAGCCACGGCGGCCGCCACCGCACTCGACGCCGACTCGGCGGGTGCGCCGCCGAGCAGGTCGCCGTCGAGCGCGTCACCGATGTCGGCGATGGTCCGCCCCTCCACCAGCGGCGGGACCCATCGGTCCTCCCCCACGACGTGGTTGGTGAGCGCCCGCACGTCCCAGTCGGCGCACGGGGTGGCGGCCGACCAGGCGTCACCGGGGACGCGGGCCGCAGCCGCCACGAACCGGTCTCCGGACCGCGTGTACAGGTCCACGACACGACTGACTGCTGACATCGGCATTCTCCTCCGGGGTTCCGACGATCGTGCCTGCGTCAGCGGACGCCGTCGAGGGACGTATCGGGCAGGTCCCGTAGCGTGACCGCCGTGACCCGGCGCCTCGTGCTCGCCTCCGCGTCCCCCGCGCGCCTGACCCTCCTCCGGCAGGCCGGGCTGGCCCCGGAGGTCGTGGTGAGCGGGGTCGACGAGAACGACGTCACCGGTCCGCCGTACGACGTGGCGCTGACGCTGGCCGTCCGCAAGGCGATGGCGGTCGCCCCGGGACAGGCCGACACCCTGGTGCTGGGCTGCGACTCCGTGCTCGACCTCGACGGCGAGGCGCTCGGCAAGCCGTCGGACGCCGCCGAGGCCGTCTCCCGCTGGCGCCGGATGCGCGGCCGCAGCGGAGTGCTGCGGACCGGCCACTGCCTCGTCGACACCCGGACCGGCCGCGACGCTGCCGAGGTGGCGTCCACGACCGTGCACTTCGCCGACGTCTCCGACGTCGAGATCGACGACTACGTCGCCACCGGTGAGCCGTTGCGCGTCGCCGGCGCCTTCACCATCGACGGGCTCGGCGGCCCCTACATCGACGGTGTGGAGGGCGACCCGCACGCCGTGGTGGGCCTCTCGCTCCCCCTGCTCCGCCGGATGCTGCTCGACGTCGGGTCGTCGCTCGGCGAGCTTCGAGCCTGACCGCTACCTGACCACGTGGGGTCACAACGGCTCCGGCGACCGCCCGCCGGGGGCCGCGCACGTACCGTGGCCCGGTGCCCCTGTCCCGCCGCGACCTCCTGCGCGCCTCCGCCGCGGCCGCGCTCACGGCGGCCTGCAGCCCGGCATCCTCCGACGCGTCAGGACCTCGCGCGGGTGCCACGCCGGACGCGGCCGCCCCGTCGGCCAGCAGCACCTCGACGTCGGCCGGCCCGCCGCCGTCCGACGCGAGCAGCACGGCACCGGCCGCGGGGAGCCGGCCGGCCCGCGAGATCGGCCACGGTCCGCGGACCTCGCCGCTGGTCGCGCTCACCTTCCACGGCAACGGCGACCCGGCGCTGGCGATGCAGCTGCTGCGCGTTCTCGGCGACCACCACGTGCAGGCCACCGTCATGGCGGTCGGCACCTGGCTGCGCGCCGAGCCACGGATGGCGGGCCGGATCCTCGACGCCGGTCACGACCTCGGCAACCACACGCTGCACCACTACCCGATGCGGTCCCTGTCGGCCTCGACCGCCTTCAGCGAGATCCGCGGCTGCGCCCGCACGCTGCACCGGCTGACCGGGTCGCAGGGCACGTGGTTCCGGGCCTCGGGCACCCAGGCCACGACCACCACCATCCGGCGCGAGGCCGGCCGGGCCGGCTACGACCGCTGCATCTCCTACGACGTCGACGGCCTCGACTGGCAGGACCCGTCGACCAGCACCGTCGAGCGGGCCGTCCTCGGGCACTCCCGCGCCGGGTCGATCGTCAGCCTGCACCTCGGCCACCAGGTGACCGTGGACGCTCTCCCCACGATCCTGGCGGGACTGCACGACAAGGGCCTTCGGCCGGTGACGCTGTCGGAGCTGCTCGCGTGACGCGACGCACCCGGCGCCGAGGGAGCGCCACCACGGTCCTGCCCACCGCCGCCCTGCTCACCGCCGTGCTGCTCGTGGCCGGCTGCTCCGGGAGCAGCACCGGGGCAGCACCGCCCGGTCCGTCGTCGGGTGCGACGTCCGGCACCCCGGCGGCGACCGGGCCGCTGCCCGGCACGCCCTCCGCCTCGGCCGCCTCGCCCGGGCTCGACCTGCTGCCGGGCATGCCGGCGCCTCTGGCGGACGCGGACGTCTGGGCTGCCGACCGTCCCGGTCAGCTCTCGCCGGTGGTCAGGGGATTCCGCGACCTCGTCTACGTCCCCAACTCGAAGAGCAACACCGTCACCGAGATCGACCCGCACACCTTCAAGGTCGTACGCACCTTCGCCACCGGCACCGAGCCGCAGCACGTCGTGCCGTCCTGGGACCTCAAGACCCTGTGGGTCAACAACGACCTCGGCAACTCGCTCACCAAGGTCGACCCGCGGACGGGCAAGCCTGGCAAGCGGGTGCCGGTGCACGACCCGTACAACCTCTACTTCACCCCGGACGGGAAGTACGCCGTCGTCATGGCATCGCTGGACCGTGAGCTGGTCTTCCGCGACCCGCAGACCATGAAGGTCCGGCACCGCACGCACGTCCCCTGCTACGGCGTGAACCACGCCGACTTCTCCACCGACGGCCGCTACTTCATCGTGTCCTGCGAGTTCTCCGCGCAGCTGTTGAAGGTGGACACCCAGACCTTCGAGGTCACCCGCGTGCGCCGCCTCGGCGCCCGGCCCGGCCACGGCACGCCGATGCCGCAGGACGTGAAGATGTCCCCCGACGGCCGGACGTTCTACGTCGCGGACATGAAGAGCGACGGCATCTGGTTCGTCGACGGCCGCACGCTGCGGGTGCGACGGTTCCTGCACACCGGGAAGGGCGCCCACGGCCTCTACGTCACCCGCGACTCGAAGCACCTGCTGATCACCAACCGCGAGGAGGGCAGCATCTCGGTGCTGGACTTCGCGACCGACAAGCTCGTCGACCGCTGGCGCATCCCGGGCGGCGGCAGCCCCGACATGGGCGGCCTGTCCAGCGACGGGAAGGTCTTCTGGGTCAGCGGCCGCTACGACGCGGAGGTCTACGCCATCTCCACCGTCGACGGGCACCTGATCAAGCGGATCCCCGTGGGGTCCGGCCCGCACGGCCTCTGCGTGTACCCGCAGCCGGGCCGCTACTCGCTGGGCCACACGGGCGTCTTCCGCTAGCCGGCCGGACGTCGCCGGGCCGCCGCGGTCCGGTGCCACGGCGTCCCGACGGCGACGACGCCCGCTACATCGGCAGCAGCTCGAAGATCTCCACGGCGAAGCGGCCCTTGCCCTCGGACAGGAACGGGTGCTTCTCGAAGAGCGCCGTCGCGGCGGCCAGGTCGGCAGCCTGGACGATGGAGTAGCCGTTCTGGTCGCTCGCCTCACCGGTGGAGCCGTCGTCCTTCAGTGCGGTACGCGCACCGCACGGCTCACCCGGCTCGACCAGCGCGGAACCGGTGTTCTCCATCCAGGTGTGCCACTCGGCCATCACCTTCTGGACGTCGGCAGGGTCCATCTCCCCGGGCGGGGTGGCGGGACCGCGATACAGGGCCAGGAACTTGCTCATGGCGAGCCTCTCTCGACGGGAGGCGGCGCACCGACAGGCGCGGGGCGTCCTCGACCTCCACATCCCTACGACGTCCGGCCTAGCAGGGAATCGACAGCCCGTCGAGGGCGACCTCTAGACTTCCTCGGCCGAGCCGACGTGAGGGAGCTGCAGCGTGCGCAAGGTGCTGATCGCCAACCGCGGTGAGATCGCCGTCCGGATCGCCCGGGCCTGCCGGGACGCCGGTCTGGCGAGCGTAGCCGTGTACGCCGACCAGGACCGCGACGCCCTGCACGTCCGCGCCGCCGACGAGGCCTTCGCGCTGGACGGGAGCACGCCGGGCGACTCCTATCTCGTCGTCGACAAGCTCCTCGAGGTGGCCCGGCGCTCGGGGGCCGACGCGGTCCACCCCGGCTACGGCTTCCTCGCCGAGAACGCCGGCTTCGCGCAGGCCGTGATCGACGCCGGCCTGACCTGGATCGGCCCGCCACCCGCGGCGATCGACTCGCTGGGCGACAAGGTGAAGGCGCGGCACATCGCCGAGCGGGCCGGCGCGCCGCTGGTCGCCGGGACCAGGGACCCGGTGCAGGACGCCGACGAGGTGGTGGCGTTCGCGAAGGAGCACGGCCTCCCGGTCGCGATCAAGGCCGCCTTCGGCGGCGGCGGGCGCGGCCTGAAGGTGGCGCGCACGATCGAGGAGATCCCCGACCTCTACGAGTCCGCGGTGCGTGAGGCCGTGGGGGCGTTCGGCCGCGGCGAGTGCTTCGTCGAGAAGTACCTCGACAAGCCACGGCACGTCGAGACCCAGTGCCTCGCGGACACCCACGGCAACGTCGTGGTCGTCTCCACCCGCGACTGCTCGCTGCAGCGGCGGCACCAGAAGCTCGTGGAGGAGGCACCCGCGCCGTTCCTCTCCGACGAGCAGAACGCCGAGCTCTACCGGGCGTCCAAGGCGATCCTGTCCGAGGCCGGCTACGTCGGTGCCGGCACCTGCGAGTTCCTCGTCGGGCAGGACGGCACCATCTCCTTCCTCGAGGTCAACACCCGGCTGCAGGTCGAGCACCCGGTCAGCGAGGAGGTGACCGGCATCGACCTCGTCCGGGAGATGTTCCGCATCGCCGACGGCGAGGAGCTCGGGTACGACGACCCCGCCGTGCGCGGGCACTCCTTCGAGTTCCGCATCAACGCCGAGGACGCCGGCCGGAACTTCCTGCCCGCACCGGGGCACGTGACCACGTTCCGCCCGCCGTCCGGGCCCGGAGTGCGCATCGACTCCGGCGTGGAGGCGGGCGGCGAGGTCGTGGGCGCCTTCGACTCGATGCTCGCCAAGCTGGTCGTCACCGGCGCCAGCCGCCGTCAGGCCCTCGAGCGCTCCCGCCGGGCCCTGGCCGAGTTCGTCGTCGACGGCATGCCGACCGTCCTGCCCTTCCACCGCGTCGTCGTGGCCGACCCGGCGTTCGCCCCGGCGAGTGACGACGAGGCCTTCACGATCCACACCCGGTGGATCGAGACCGAGTTCGACAACACCGTGCCGGCGTACGACGGCACCACCGCCGAGCCCGCCGCGGCGGCCGATCGCGAGCGCGTCGTCGTCGAGGTCGGCGGCCGGCGGCTGGAGGTCGTGCTCCCCGCGGGGCTCGGAACGGGAACAGCAGCCGCCTCCGGCCGCGCCAAGCCGGCCCGGCGCACGGGCAAGGCGACAGGCGCCGCCGCCAGCGGCGACTCCCTCACGAGCCCGATGCAGGGCACGATCGTCAAGGTCGTCGCCGAGGACGGCCAGCAGGTCGCGGCCGGCGACCCGGTGGTCGTCCTCGAGGCCATGAAGATGGAGCAGCCGCTCAACGCCCACAAGGCCGGCACCATCACGGGTCTCTCGGCCGAGGTAGGGGCGACGGTGAACCACGGTGCCGTCATCTGCGAGATCACGGACTGACGCTTGCCGGCGCATCGCGCGCCCGAGGGCGGAACGGCCCGACCACCCACGGAGTTGATCCGCCCATGGACATCCTGATCCTGCTCGTCGCCATTGGCATCGGACTCGCCTTCATGGTCTCGCGCTCGCGGACCCGCGAGAGGCAGCGCCAGACCGAAGCCCTCAACGCGGTCCGATCGGCCGCGGAGGAGGACGTCGTCCGGTTCGGTGAGGACCTCACCCTCCTCGGCGACGACACGGCCGGACGGCAGCTGGACGAGGCGACCCGGCAGGACTACCGCCGGGCCCTGGACGCCTACGACTCGGCGAAGACCGCCCTCGACCGGGTGCAGCGGCCGGACGACGTCCGCGGCATCACCGGCATCCTCGAGGACGGCCGCTACGCGGTCGCCTGCGTGCAGGCCCGGATCGCGGGCAGGCCGGTGCCGGCCCGCCTGCCGCCCTGCTTCTTCAACCCGCAGCACGGCCCCTCCAGCGAGAACGTCGACTGGGCACCCCCCGGCGGTGTCCCCCGGTCGGTCCCCACCTGCCCTGCCGACGGGGAGCGGGTCCGGGCGGGCGCCGAGCCCGACATGCGCAAGGTCCCGGTCGGTACCGGACGCCGGCCGTACTGGCAGGGCGGCCCCGGCTACGGGCCCTATGCCCAGGGCTACTTCTCGCCGTTCGCCATGACCGGGCTGCTCCCAGGGTTGTTCCTGGGGTCGATGCTCTCCGGCGGCTTCGCCGGCGACGCCTCCTACTCCGACGGCTACCAGGACGGCGTCGACGCCTACGGCGACGCCGGGTCGTACGACGGCTCCGACGGTGGGGACGGCGGTGGCTACGACGACGGCGGCGGGTTCGACGGCAGCGGGGACTTCGGCGGCGGGTACGACGGCGGCGACTTCGGTGGCGGCGACTTCGGCGGTGGCGACTTCTGACCGCCGTCCTGCGGAGGTCCTTCGCCCGCGGCGTCCTCCGGCTCGCACGGTGGCAGACCGTCGGCAGCGTCCCGCGCTCGGGCATCCTGGTCGGCGCGCCGCACACGTCGAACTGGGACTGGGTGGCGATGCTCCTGCTCACCTGGCGGGACGGCGTCCAGGCGCGCGTCCTCGTCAAGAAGGAGCTGTTCCGCGGCCCGCTCGCCCCGCTGCTGCGCGCGACAGGCGGCATCCCCCTGGACCGCGCACATCCGGGCGAGACGGTCCGCACGCTGCTGGCCGAGGCCGAGCACGACCAGCGCTTCCTGCTCGTCATCGCCGCCGAGGGGACCCGCGACAAGGGGACCTTCTGGAAGTCCGGCTTCTACCGGATGTCGATGCAGACCGGCCTGCCCGTCACCCTCGGCTTCGTCGACGGCCCCAGCCGCACGATGGGCTTCGGGCCGACCTTCCACCCCACGGGCGACGTCGCGGCCGACATGGACATGGTCCGTGCCTTCTACGCCGACAAGCGCGGCATCCGGCCGGCGAACAGGACCGAACCCCGGCTGCGCGACGAGACAGCCCGCCGGTCCGAGTGACGCCTCAGCCGCGCCAGACCTTGGTGTGCAGCTGTCGGGCCGCCTCGGCCACCGAGCCGCTGAGGGAGGGGTAGACGGTGAACGAGTGCGCCAGCTGGTCGACCGTCAGCCGGCCGTCCACCGCCAGGGCCACGGGGTAGATCAGCTCGCTGGCCCGAGGGGCGACGATCACACCGCCGACGACGGTCCCCGACCCGGTGCGGGCGAAGAGCTTGACGAAGCCGTCGTGCACGCCCTGCATCTTGGCGCGCGCGTTCGTGGCGAGCGGCAGCTTCACCGTGACCGTGGAGCCGGAGTCGTCCATGTCCTTCTCGGTCCAGCCGACCGTCGCGATCTCCGGGTCGGTGAAGACGTTGGAGGACACGGCGCGGAGGTTGACCGGGCTCACGGCGTCGCCGAGCAGGTGCCACATCGCGATCCGGCCCTGCATCGCGGCGACCGAGGCGAGCATCAGCACGCCGGTGCAGTCACCGGCCGCGTAGACCCCGGTGGCGGACGTACGGGACACCCGGTCGACCTCGATGAAGCCGCCGTCGGCGAGCTGGACCCCGGCCTCGACGAGCCCCAGGCCCTCGGTGTTCGGGATCGAGCCGACAGCCATGAGGCAGTGGCTGCCCTCCACGGTGCTGCCGTCGGCGAGCGCGACCACCACGCCGTCGCCGGACCGCGTGACCGACTGCGCCCGGGACTGCCCCAGCACCGTCATGCCACGGCGCCGGAACACGCCCTCGAGGACGGTCGCCGCGTCGGCGTCCTCGCCCGGCAGGACCCGCTCGCGGCTGGAGACCAGCGTCACCTTGCTCCCGAGCGCGGTGTACGCGGACGCGAACTCGGCCCCGGTGACGCCGGAGCCGACCACCACCAGGTGCTCCGGCAGGCAGTCGATGTCGTAGACCTGCTCCCAGGTGAGGATCCGCTCCCCGTCGGGCGCCGCGTCCGGCAGCACCCGCGGGTGCGCCCCGGTCGCGACCAGGACCGCGTCGACGTCCAGCGCCTCCTCCCCGCCGTCCGCGGAGGTCGCGACGACCCGCCGGGGACCGTCGAGGCGGCCCCGGCCCCGCACGACCCGCACCCCCTCGCGCTCCATCCGGGCGGCGATGTCGTCGGACTGGGCCCGGGCGAGGGCCTTGACGCGCTCGTTGACCCGGGCCATGTCGACCCCGACCTGGTTCGGCCCGCTGGCCCCGCCGGCGGCGCCGAGCCGGACCCCGAGCTCCCCGGAGTCCGCGGCGTCGGTCATGGCCTCGGCGGTCGCGATGAGGGTCTTGGACGGGACCACGTCGGTGAGGACGGCGGACCCGCCGAGTCCGTCGGTGTCGACGACCGTCACCTCGGCCCCCAGCTGGGCGGCGACCAGGGCCGCCTCGTAGCCGCCGGGTCCGCCGCCGATGATCCCTACTCTCGTCACGCGGGCATTCTCCCGCACGCCCTGCTCGGTCCCGACCGCCGCGGCCCATACCCTTGCCGTCCATGGCCCTCTACGCGGCGTACGGCAGCAACCTGGACCCGAGCCAGATGCTCCTGCGCGCCCCGCACTCCCCGTTACGGGGCACCGGCTGGCTGGAGGGCTGGCGGCTGACCTTCGGCGGCGAGGACCGCGCCTGGGAGGGCCCCCTCGCCACGCTGGTCGAGGCGCCCGGCGAGCACGTGTTCGTGGCGCTCTACGACGTGACCGACGCGGACGCCCTCAACATGGACCGCTGGGAGGCGGCCGACCTGGCGCTGTTCACCAAGGTCCGGGCCCGGGTCCACACGCTCGACGGCGAGGTGCTGGCGTGGCTGTACATCCTCAACGACTACGAGGGCGGCCTTCCCTCGGCGCGCTACCTGGGCCTGATCGCCGACGCCGCGGAGGCGGCCGGTGCCCCGGACGACTACGTGGCCGAGCTGCGGTCCAGGCCGTGCCGCTCGGTCGGTCCGGGTCCGGTCAGCGGCTGACCGGCCCGGCCGCCGGTTCGCCATCCTTCGCGCGGGGCAGAGAACTCACAGCCGACTGACACCGGGAGTTCTCCAGTCCGCAACGTCGGGTGCCGATAGTGCAGACATGTGGTTGATGCGTGACACCACCCGGCCCGCCGAGGACAGCGTCCTCGCGGCCCTGCGGGCCTGCCCGCCGACCCAGCTGGTGAGCCTCGTCCTCAGCGCGTCGTCCAGCCGCGGCCGGCCGTCGATCCTCGAGCTGCTGCGCACCGAGGCCGGCACCCAGCACTGCCGGATCGCGCTCGCCGAGACCCGCGGGGTCGTCGTGCGCTGGGTGGACGGCATCGTCACCGGCAGCGTCGAGGACGTCCTCGCCTTCCTCGTCGCGAGCGGGCCGGTCCTGCACCGCTGCCACGGCCGCGCCGAGCTCGCCGCGGCCTGACGCGGCTCTCTGACGCGGGCCCGCTGCCGCTAGGGTCGCGGCCGTGAGCGACTCGACCACGGACCCGTACCAGCTCGCCCGCGACGCCGCCGCCGCCCTGCGGCAGGCGACCGGCACCGAGACGCACGAGGTCGCCCTGGTGATGGGGTCCGGCTGGGTGCCCGCCGCGGAGATGCTCGGCGAGACCGCCGCAGAGCTGCCGGTCACCGACCTCCCCGGCTTCCACGGCGCCGCGGTCGCCGGGCACGCCGGCACGGTGCGGTCGGTGGTCGTCGGGAAGAAGCGCGCCCTGGTCTTCCTCGGCCGGACCCACCTCTACGAGGGCCGCGGGGTGGCCTCTGTCGTGCACGGGGTCCGCACCGCCGTGGCCGCTGGTGCCCGCGTGGTCGTGCTCACGAACGGCTGCGGCGGCCTGCGCCCGACGTTCTCGCCCGGCCAGCCGGTGCTCATCAGGGACCACATCAACCTGACGGCGACCTCGCCCCTCGTGGGCGCCACGTTCGTCGACCTCACCGACCTCTACTCGCCGCGGCTGCGCGCCCTGTGCCGGGAGGTGGACCCCTCCCTCGAGGAGGGCGTCTACGTGCAGTTCCCGGGGCCGCACTACGAGACACCGGCCGAGATCGGCATGGTCCGCGCGATCGGCGGAGACCTGGTGGGCATGTCGACGACGCTCGAGGCGATCGCCGCTCGCGAGGCGGGTGCCGAGGTGCTGGGCATCTCCCTGGTCACCAACCTCGCGGCCGGGATGACCGGCGAGCCCCTCGACCACGCCGAGGTCCTCGAGGCGGGCCGGGCCGCCGCCACCCGGATGGGTGGGCTGCTCTCCCGCGTGGTCGACGCAGCTGTGACCCCCGACGGCAGGGCGTCGGGTCGTGGCCAGGGTCACGAGCACCGCAGCAGCGCCGACACGGTCGACGCGGTGAGTGTCGCCGAGGCGTGGCTCGCCGAGGACCCTGACCCGGACACTCGCACCGAGCTGCAGGACCTGCTCGAGGCCGGCGACACGGCGGCCCTGACCGACCGCTTCGGCAGCCGCCTCGAGTTCGGTACGGCCGGTCTGCGCGGCGCCCTCGGGGCCGGTCCGAACCGCATGAACCGGGTCGTCGTGAGCCGCGCAGCCGCCGGCCTCGCGACGTACACGAAGGCACACGGCGGCACGTCGGTGGTGGTCGGCTACGACGCCCGCCACAAGTCCGACGTGTTCGCGCGCGACACCGCCGAGGTGATGGCCGGTGCCGGCCTGCGCGCCGCGGTGCTGCCCCGACCGCTGCCCACCCCGGTGCTGGCCTTCGCGATCCGGCACCTCGGTGCCGATGCCGGGGTGATGGTGACCGCGTCGCACAACCCGCCGCAGGACAACGGCTACAAGGTCTATCTCGGTGACGGCTCGCAGATCGTGGCTCCGGCGGATGCCGAGATCTCGGCCGAGATCGAGGCGGTCGGCCCCCTGGCCGCCGTACCCCGCGGGGACGGCTGGGAGGCGCTCGGCGAGGAGGTCCTCGAGGCGTACCTCGACCGGGTCGCCTCGCTCGTCGACCCGCAGTCGCCGCGCGACCTGTCGATCGTCTACACACCGCTGCACGGAGTGGGCCGCGACGTCGTGCTCGCGGCTTTCGACCGGGCTGGTTTCGCCGCGCCCACAGTGGTGTCGCAGCAGGGCGACCCGGACCCGGACTTCAGCACCGTGGCGTTCCCCAACCCCGAGGAGCCCGGGGCGATCGACCTCGCACTCGCGGCCGCGGTCGAGCACGGCGCCGACGTGGTGCTGGCGAACGACCCGGACGCCGACCGGTGCGCCGTCGCGGTGCCCGACGAGGGGGCCGACGGCGGGTGGCGGATGCTGCGCGGCGACGAGGTGGGTGCGCTGCTGGCCGCGCACCTGGTGCGCCGCGACCCGTCGATCACCGGCACGTTCGCGGCGTCGATCGTGTCGTCCTCGCTGCTGGGCCGCATCGCCGCGGCCCACGGCCTCGACTACCGCGAGACCCTCACCGGCTTCAAGTGGATCTCGCGGGTCGAAGGCCTGCGCTACGGCTACGAGGAGGCCCTCGGCTACTGCGTCGACCCGGCCGGCGTCCGTGACAAGGACGGCGTCTCTGCGGCCCTGCTGGTTGCCGAGCTGGCCGCCACCCTCAAGGCCGAGGGCCGTGGCCTGCTGGACCTGCTCGACGACCTGGCCCGCGAGCACGGCCTGCACGCCACCGACCAGCTCTCGGTGCGCGTCGACGACGTGGCGCTGATCGAGGACGCGATGGCCCGGCTGCGCGCCGAGCCGCCCACCTCGCTGGGCGGCCGGGCCGTCGAGCAGACCGACGACCTCGCCGACGGCGCGGGCGACCTCCCGCCGACCGACGGCCTGCGGTACACCCTCGCCGACCCTGTCTCCGGGGGGTCGGGCCGCGTCGTCGTGCGGCCCTCGGGCACCGAGCCGAAGCTCAAGGCCTACCTCGAGGTCGTCGTCCCGGTGCGTGACGGCGACCTCGCCACCGCCCGCCGCACGGCGACCGCCGACCTCGCCGCGATCACGCGCGACGTCGCGACGGCCCTCGCTCTGGGCTGAGCTGCTCGAGCCGGTCGACCACCGCATCCGGCGCAGGCATGGCCGCGATCTCGTCGCGCACGCGCTCGGCACCGGCCGTCAGGTCGGGCCGGGCCAGAACGCCGCGCACCGCTGCGGCGATCGCCGGCCCGCTCGCCTCATCCGGGTGCAGTCCGATGCCGGCCCCGGCCCGCACCACGCCGGTGGTGTTGCGGAACTGGTCGGCCGCCTGCGGGAGGCACACCTGGGGCAGCCCCAGCGCCGCTGCGGCCAGGACCGTGCCCGAACCACCGTGCGACACCACCGCCGCGCAGTGCGCCAGCACCTCCACCTGCGGGACCCAGCGCTCCACCCGGACGTGGGCCGGCTGCGGGCCGAGGGCCGCAGGGTCCCCGCTGGGGCCGACCGTCGCCAGCACCCGTACGTCGAGCTCGGCCACCGCCTTCACGGCCGACCCCAGCACGTCAGCCGAGGAGCTGACCGTGCCGAGCGTGACGTAGACCAGGGGCCGACCGTCGTCGGCTGGCAACAGCGCAGGGACGGTGGCTGGGTCCGCGTCGGACCAGAGCTCCGGGCGCGCGGCCTGCACCTCGGCGACGTGCTCCAGCGGCACGGTCTGCAACGACAGCGGGCAGATGTCGAGGTAGAGGTGCTGGTAGCACCCGGCGTACGGCGGCACCTGCAACCCGTGCTCGGACCACAGTCCGGCGAGCCGTCCGGCCGCCGCGGCGACGAACTCCCCCGGGACCGCGCCGCCGAACGCGTGCACCGCGTGGGGCACGTCCAGCAGAGTGGCCACCAGCGGACCGGCGAGCTCGCCCTGCTCGTGCACGAGCAGGTCCGGCTGCCACGCACGCGCCAGCGGGAGCAGCGCCTCGACCATCGGCGGCGTCCTCGTCTCGCCGAACAGCAGCGGGAATATCAGCGTCGGCAGCGCCTCGGGTGCCAGGCCCGCGAGCGATGTCCGCATCTCGGCCCGGACCGGCGCGATGTCGGCGTCGGTGAGCCCTGCCTCGGCTGCGTCGAGGCCGACGGCACGCACCCGGGTGCAGGCGTCGGCCGAGGTGGCCCACAGGACGGCGTGACCGCGAGCCTGGAGCGCCAGCGCGAGCGGCACCATCGGCAGCACGTGGCCGTAGCCCGGCGTCGACGTGACGAGCACCCGCACAGGAGCCTCCGTGCCGCGCGCGCATCTGCACCGGTCGGCGCGACGGAGCCGACCGTACTCCGGCCGACCCGAGCTGTCAGTGCACGAGCTGGGCCGGGGTCCCCTGCGTCGGGATGACGAGCACCGGATCCGGCAGCGGCGCCTCGGCGACCGACCGGACGCCGAGTGCGCGCAGGATCGTCGCCGCCGACAGGCGCATCCCCTCGGACCTCGCGGGATCGGTCGTGGCGACCACCCGGGACCACTCGTGCAGCGTCAGCGCCAGCTCGAAGTCCGCCTTCGACGTCGGTCGCCCGGCCTCGGCTCAGGTGCAGCCGTGCGCTCGGCGCCGGCGAGGTCGCCGGTCTGGGCCAGCGCGAGGCCGCCCAGGCGGTCGAGCATCGCGAGCGACGACGGGCATGCCGCCGAGGGACTCGGCGTGCGCGCTGGCCGCGGCGAGGACCGGGAGAGCCGCCGCGCCGTCGCCACGGAGGACGAGCGTGCTCGGCCTCCCGGCTGTCCAGCTCGACGAGGAACGCGTCGGCGCCGATCCGCTCGAAGTGCCGGCGCGCCTCGGCGAACAGCTCGCGCGCCTCGTCGAAGCGGCCAGCGCGGCTCGCGACCCGGCCAAGGTTGCTCAGGCACAGCCCCAGACCGACCGGGAAGGTCACCGACCGCCAGAGCGCCAGCGCCTCCCGGAACATGGCCTCCGCCTCAGCGAGCTCACCCTGGTCGGACAGGATCTCGCCGATGTTGTTCAGGGCGGTGCCGTCGACCATGACGTTGCCGGACCGCCGGCACAGGTCCCGGGTCCGCTCGTAGAACTCGCGGGCGAGGTCCCACCGACCCTCGTAGTAGGCATCGATGCCGAGGTTGTTGAGCACCCCGGCCTGACCGAACAGGTCGCCGAGCCGCTCGTAGATGGGGAGGGCCTTCTCGCGGTAGTCGGCTGCCTCCGGCCGGCCGAGGTCGGTGAGCACCCAGTCCAGCAGGTAGTAGGCGTGGGCGAGGGTGGGCTCGTCGTGCAGCTGCTCGGCCGCGACGGCCGCGCGCTCGAGCAGAGGCAGGCTCTCCGCGTAGCGGCCCTGCCGGGCCCGGGCAGCGCCGTAGGCCATGGTCAGCTGGGCGCGCAGCCGGGCGGCGTGCTCGTCGTCGCGGTCGGCGATCCGCCGCCCAGCCCGGGTGTACCAGGACAGCGCGCTGCTGTAGCGGCCGGAGCGCTCCCGGACCCAGCCCTCCTTCTTCAGCAGCCCGGCGACCCGGAGGTCGTCCTCGAGCACCGAGCGGCGAGCCTGAGCGAACGCCGTGGCCGCGTCGTCGTAGCGACCGTCGAGCTCGAACGCGTCGCCCAGGTGCTCGCCGACCTCGGCTCGGTCGGCGGCCGCGACGTCGGGCAGGTGCACTGCGGCGTCGAGCGCCCAGCGCAGGAACCTGGCAGCCTCGACCGGCGCGGCGTTGCGACGTGCCCGCTCGCCGGCGGCTCCGACAGCTGCGCCAGGCGTCGGCGTGCCGGTCTGCCAGCGCGGTAGTGCAGGGCCAGCAGGTCGACCAGCGACTCCTGCGCCTGGGCCCGGGGAGCGAGGACGTCACCGACCTGGCCGTGCAGGACCCGGCGCCGTCGGAACGGGAGCCCCTCGTACGCCACGTCGCGGACCATGACGTGCTGGAACCGCATGGCCCCAGCCGGGTCCGGCGCGACGAAGCGGTCGATGCGGGCCAGCCGCGCTTCGACCGCCGGCACCGGCTGACCGATCACCTCGGCCAGGACGTCGACGTCGAACTTCGCACCGAGGACCGCGGCTACGCGCAGCAGCTCGCGGTCGACCCGGGCCAGCTGGTCGATGGTGGCGCCGACCACCTCCTCCAGCGTGTCCGGCAGGAGCGCAAGGTCCGTGCCGTCGCTGCCGTCGGCGACGGCCTGCAGCAGCTCGCGCAGGAACAGCGGGTTGCCGGCGGCGCGGCCGGCCAGGACGGCCCGCGCGCTGGGGACCAGGGGTCGCTGCTCCGCCACGCGCAGCAGCAGCCGGCCGCTCTCGGCGTCAGACAGCGGTTCGAGCTCGAGGACGACGGGTTCGGTGGTGGGATCGGGCACCCAGCCCTCGTCCCCGGGTCGGCGGGAGACGCACACGAGCCAGGGCCGGTCGGCCACGTGCGAGGTGATGTGGCCCAGGAGCTCGGCGGTGGCGTCGTCGAGGCGGTGCGCGTCCTCGACGAGGAGCACCATGGGGCCGGGCAGCGCCCGGGCGAGCAGGTTGGCCAGCTGCACATGGCGCACCGTCGCGCGGAACTCCGCACCCAGGGCTGCGACCTCGGGGGTGTCCGGCAGGTCGACGCCGACGACGGTCCCGATCAGGGGCAGCCACGGCACGGCAGCTCGCGTCGGCGCTGCTGCACCGCCGCCGTCAGCCTGGCCACGACGGTCTCGTCGTCGTCCCGCAGCGTCGCGCCGATGAGGCCGCGCATCGCCGACCGCACCGCGAAGTACGGCGTCGCCGCGGAGTAGCGCCCGCCCTCGACCCGAAGCACGGGGACGCCGTCGTCTCCCAGCAGCGACTCGGCGACGAGCCGTGACTTGCCGATGCCGGGCTCGCCGGTGACGACGACCACCCGGCCGAGGCCGGCCTTGGCGGACTCCAGAGCACCGGTCAGCGCGGCCACCTCCCGCTCGCGACCGACGAAGGGCAGCTCGTGGTCGGCCGACGAGCGGCGACCGGTGGGCGCACCGACCACGCCGGCCCGGACCGGGTGCGACTTGCCCTTGACGGTGAACGGCTCCAGCCGACGAACGTCGAAGACTCCGTCGACGTGGTCGAGCAGTGCCTCGGTGGCGACCACCTCGCCCGGCGCACCACGGCCCATGACCCGGGCCGCGAGGTTGGTGGCGTCGCCCATGACGGCGTACGTGCGGCGCTCGTCGGTGCCCACGTCGACGGCGAATGCGCGACCGCGGTTCACCCCGGCCCGCACCAGCAACGGCCCTGCACCGCAACGGTGTCACGCAGGACGAGGAGGATCCGTTCCTCGTCGCGCTCGCCGAGCCGGGGTGCACCGGCAACCAGCAGGATCTTGCCGCCGTCGGCGTCGACGTCCGTGGCGAGGAACGTGACGTCATGCGCGACGCAGGACCGCTGTGCGGCGGCAACCACGGCCTCCACGGCAGCAGCCACGGCGTCCGGACCCTCGGCGTCGAGCAGCTCGTCGGTGCCGCGGAGCTGGACGAACGCGAGGCTCGCGACCCGGTGCTCGCCGTCCTCGCGGCCGCCGCGCAGGTACTCGCGCAGCACGGCCGGGAGGCCGCTGCCGGCGACGGCGTCAGCAACTGTGCCCGAGGCCGGGGCGGCGGCCAGCGGTGCGCCGCGCAGCACGACCGGGCCGTCGTCGGGCACCCGCAGCCAGGTGGGGTCGAGCTGGGCGGCCGCTACCGGCCCGACGAGGACCTCGCCACCCTGCGCGAGGTTCTCCAGGCTGACTGCTGCCGAGACGACCGGCCCGACGGCGAACAGCTCGCGGTGACTGTCTCCCACGAGCAGCAGGTGGACGTCGCCGGACTCGAACCCGATCGACATCGTGAGCCGCACCCAGCCACCACCGGTGCGGAACCGGCGGAACGGGCGCAGCGCGGTGAGCAGTCCCTCGCCGCAGCCGGCCGCACGGCGGGCGTGACCGTCGCCGGTGAAGAGAAGGAGCAGCGCGTCGCCCCCGAACTTCACGAGGTCGCCGCCCGCGGTACCCGCGACCGCGAGGAGCCGGCCGAACACGTCGTTGAGGACGTCGGTGAGCTCCTCGGCGCCGACCTTGCCCTGGCGAGCCAGCCGTTCGGTCAGCGGCGTGAACCCGGAGACGTCGGCGAAGAGGATGGTGCCGTCGACCGTGCGTCGGCGGGCCTCCGGATCGGTGGCCAACCACTCGAGGGCAACCCGCGCAAGGTACGGCGACAACGAGTCCATCGACGGTCCCGACACCGCGGCACCCCGCCCTCCGCTACCTGCGGGCAAGTGTGCGGTCCGGAGCCGTCCCGCGTCGAGTGATCTGTCCGATCTGCGCCGTCCTGGACGCGGCAGCGGCCCCGCATGGCACTCCGGACTACGTGCCGCGATAGCCCGTTCGGGTGGTGGCGGCAGTCCCACCGAGGGTGGAGGCTGCCACCGGGCTTGGGGGGACACCGATGCCTGGGGGAACGCAGATGAACCGCATCCAGCGGGGGACCGCACGCGTCGTACCGGCGCTGCTGCTGGCCGCCATGGTCACCACGCTCGCGGGCACCCCGGCCCAGGCCGACCCCCCGGCCAGCGGACCCGGCTCGTACGACACGAGCTTCGGGGACGGCACCGGCCGCGTGAACTACGGCAACGGCTTCGGCGAGTCGTTCGACTCGGTGGCCGTCCAGCCCGACGGGAAGATCGTGCGCGGGATTCCTGGCTGCCGGCAGCGGCGTCTACATCTACCGGCTCCGCGCCGAACGGCACCATCGATGGCGGCTGGGGCGGCGGCTCGCCGTACTTCTGGAGAGCGACGACACCCCCGCGCGGCCCGCGGCCGGGCGCCGCGCTGGCGCAGGACAACGACGGCCGCACGTACGTCACCTCCGGTCTCGCCAACGGCGGCAACCCCTTGGTGGCGGTCCTTCGGCTGACGACTGCCGGCCTGCCTGACCCCTCCTGGGGCACCAGCGGGCGTCGCACGTACGACTTCCCCGGTGGCAACGCCAACGACCATGGCACGACCGTCGCGGTCGACGAGAGCCGCGGCCGGGTCTACGTAGGCGCCTGGGAGGGACCCAACAGCGGGAGCTGGACCGACTTCGCGGTCCTCGCGTTCAAGCAGAGCGACGGGACGCTGGACACCACATTCGGCCAAGCCGGTGTCGCGACGAAGGACTTCAACGGCCGCAACGACACGGTCCGGGACATCGCCGTCGCGCCGAACGGCGACGTGGTGGCGGTCGGCTACGTGGCCCAGTCCGCGGGCTCCGACGATGTCGGCGCCTGGCGAGTCGACCCGAACGGGAACCCGGTGTCCAGCTTCGGGGACGGCACCGGGTGGAACGAGTTCGACCTGGGCAACGGCTTCAACGACGGCGCCCGGTCGGTGGCCGTCGACAAGGAGGGCCGCATCTTCGTGTCGGTCCGCGTCGAGGGCAGCGAGAACTCGACCGGCGGCGTCCTGCGGCTCGGCTCCGACGGCTACCCGACCAATGACTTCAACCGGACCGACGCCGCCTCGGGCCCCGGCTACGTCCTGACGCCCTTCGGCGCGCAGTACGGCGACAACGCCGGCCTCACCGTCGACCGCGCCGGCGAGGTCGTCGTGGTCGGGGGTCCGACATCCCCACGATCGCGAGGCTGACCGACGAGCGCTACCCGTTCGACACGACGTTCGCCGGCACCGGCTCCGAGACGCTCACCTGTCCGGGCGGAACGGCAGGGGCGGCGCAAGCCGTCGCCGTCCAGGCCGACGGCAAGATCGTCGTGGCCGGCACCTGTCCCGAGAGCGTAGCGCCCTTCAACGCCAACGTGAACGTGGTGTGGCGGCTGGATGGCGGCGACCAGGTGCCGCTCCCGACGACCCCGCTCGCCTACCCGTCGGGTCCGAACTACGCGAACCTGCACGCCACCGGCATCAGCGTCAACAGTGCCGGTCGGTCGGTCACCGTGGCCCCTGGCGCTGCGTTGACGCTTGGGTTCCATTACAGCTTCGACAACCCGGTTGCCACCGACATCTGCTCCAGCGTGTGCATCACGCAGGTCATCGCCGGGTTCACCAACGCCGGGCCGGACCTGTGCTTCGAGGCCGGCGGCGCCGAGAAGAACGGCGCCAACGCGACCGTCAGCGGCAGCCTCACCGCGCCCACGCGGCCCGGCCGGTACTACATCGGTTTCGGCCGCACGTACCAGAACGCGTGCTCCAGCGGTGGGGGCACCTGGACCGGTATCGGCAAGCCGTGGAGCGGCAACCGGGTCCCCCAGGTGGGCGAGTTCCTCGCCGAGGTGAACGTCGTCGACGCCGTGAGCAACGTGTCCGTCTCGCCGGACCGCGCCTCCGTCCCGTTCGGGCAGCGGACAATCCCGGTGTCGTCCATCTCTGCCGACAGCCTCACCGGCTCGCTGGCGAACCTGCAGGCGGCTCCGCTGCGCGTCTCCCCGCTGCGGGTCTCCCCGCTGCGCGTCTCTCCGTTGCGCGTCAGCCCGCTGCGCGTCTCGCCGTTGCGCGTCAGCCCGCTGCGGGTCTCCCCGCTCCGGGTCTCGCCGCTGCGCGTCTCACCGATCCCGCTGTCCGACGTTCCGCTCGACCCGCCGAACGACTGGACCACCGTGCTGGCCGGGACCGTGTTCGCCAACCAGCCGCTGCAGAACGTCACCCTCCAGCAGGTCCTCGACCTCGACCCGCCGCCGGCGTCGGTCGCCGCGCTGTCGCTGGCCGACATCGACCTGAGTCGGACCGCGCTGCGCAACGTCAGCCTGGTGGCGTTCCTGCTCGGCAGCACCCCGGTCTCGTCGCTCCAGCTGTCCGGCCTTTCCGGGGTGGACACCAGCAAGAGCCTGCTCGAGCTCGAGCTGACCGGAGTCGACGTCTCCGGCGCCTACGGCAACGGCATCCGGCTGGCGGCCGGCGCCAGCCTGGCCGACGACGCGCCGCTCAAGCGGATGCGCCTCGGCGACCTCTGGCTGTCCCAGACGCCGTTCGGCGCGCTCCCGCTCTCCTCGGTGCCCACCGGCTGGTACGCCGGCTGCACCGGCTGCACCACGCTCGCCGACGTCCAGGCGAACGACGTCGACGCCGGCATCAAGGACGCCGCCACCGTCGGCAGTGCCCTCGGCGAGCAGCTGACTGGGTTCAACCCGACCATCGCCTCGATCCTGCCCGGGCTCGTGTCGCGCGACCAGCTCGGCTACGAGCGCATCCCCAGCGCGACACTTGCCGCCTCGGCCCCGCTGCCCAGCAGCGGCGTCACGTACACGGCGGCGTTCACCATCAACTGCTCGCTCTCGACCGGCCCGGTCACCGTCGACTTCACCCTTCCCGCCGGCTTCCGGCCGATCCCGTCGACCGCGTCGATCTCGGTCGCGAGCCTCGGCAACCTCGCCGTCACGACGTCCACCGTCGGATCCGCCTACCGGCTGACCAGCGCCGGTGTCGGCTGCTCGAGCACCCGGCAGGTCACCGCGAAGGTGGACGCCGAGCCGGGCCTCGCCCTCGGGTCCACCACCGACTCGGTCACCGCCACCTTCGCCGGCGTGAGCCGTAGCGTCAGCGACGCCGCCCCGGTCACGGTCATCGACAGCACGGGCGACATCGCGGTGTCGACCGACAACTCCAAGCCCACCGGCACCGTCTTCCTCGGCTACGTGTCCGCCCAGGGCGACCAGGACACGTACGTCCTGCCCGCGCTGCCCGCGGGCACCAGGCTCACGGTACGACTGGCCGGCATCACGGCCGGGCACGACGACGACCTGTCCGTGTTCGGCCCCGACGTGCCCGCGCTGCACGACTCCGTCGGCTCGGCACCGCTGCGGGTGTCCCCGCTGCGGGTGTCGCCGCTGCGGGTGTCCGGTGTCGACGACACCACGCTCGACCCGTCGTCGTCCGGGACAACGGCCGGCACCGAACCGCAGCCCGACGTGCCGGTCCAGCCGCCGCCGGGCACCAACGCCGTCCTCGGTGTCTCCGCGAACCGTGGGGCCGCTGACGAGTCGCTCACCTACACCGTGCCGGACGGGGCCTCCAGCGGCCCGACAAAGATCGTCGTCAGCGGCTACAACGGCTCGTCCGACACCGGGACCCCGTACGCGCTGCTCGTCTCGGTCGACCCACCCGCCGGGGCGCCGAGCTGCGCGGCCCCGTCGTTCCCGTCCGCCGGCCAGGGAACGTCCGCCGGCCCGGTCCTGACCAGCATCCCGTCGAACACCGAGACGCTGATCGTCACGAACAAGAAGCGCCTGGGCGACATCTACGGCGCAACTGCCGCGGACGCCGTCATGGCCAAGCTGCAGACGCTCGCTCTTCGCAGCGACGTCAAGGGCGTCGTCGTCTCCGTCGACGCGAGCTCCGCCGTGCAGGGCGCGTACACCGCGTGGGACGCGTCGTCCTGCTCGCCCGCCAACGCCAACGCCGTCGTCAAGGCGATCAACGGGTACCTCGACTCGATCCGCGGGACCGCGCAGCTCAAGCACCTGGTCATCGCCGGCGGCGACCAGGTCGTGCCGATGGGGAGGGTCATCGACCGGGTCGACCTCGAGAACGAGTCGACCTTCGCACCCGAGCAGGTCTACAACGGCAAGGACAACGCGCTCTCCGGGTCGCTGCGCGGCGGCTACCTGCTCAGCGACGACCCGTACGGCGACCTCAACCCGGTGCCGTGGCTGGACAGCGCGCTCTACGTGCCCGACATCGCAATCGGTCGGCTGGTCGAGACCCCGGCCGACATCACCAAGGCGGTCGACCAGTTCGTGGCGTCGAACGGCATCCGCTCGCCGGTGGCGGCGTACACCGCCGGCTACGACTTCAACGCCGACGGCGCGCAGCTCGTGGCCGACCGGCTGGCCAAGCTCGTGGCGGCAACTTCCTCCGCGACGACCATCAACGGCACCTGGTCCAGGACCGACGCGGTCAACGGCATGGCCTCGGCGGCGCACGGCTACATCTCCGTGAACGCTCACTACGACGCATACCGCGCCCTGCCGGCCGACGAGTTCAGCGGCGGGACGCAGAACCAGCTGCTCACACCGAACGACCTGCCGTCCGATCTCACCGGTGGTGTCCTGTTCACGATCGGCTGCCACACCGGTCTCAGCGTCGCCGACACGTTCGTCGCGACGACGACCGAGGCGGTCCGCAAGAGCGACTGGGCCCAGGGTGTCGCCTCGCGCGGTGGCGTGCTGGCGGCCAACACCGGCTTCGGCTACGGCGACAGCGAGGCGGTCGCCTACAGCGAGCGGCTGATGGCCGACTTCGCCGCCAACCTCGACGGGACGATGACCGTCGGGCAGGCGCTCATGTTCGCCAAGCAGCGCTACGTGCACCTGCCGATGGCTGTCGTCGACGCGAAGGTGATGCAGGAGGCGACCTTCTACGGCCTGCCGATGTACCGCCTCGGTGCCTCCGGTTCGTCAGCCCCGGCCGTGCTGCCGAGCGCCCCGCCGCCCGGTGGCAGCAGCACCACGCAGGGGTCCCTGCAGACCGCGTCCTTCGGCAGCCGCCTGGTGGCGCAGACCGGTCCTCGCGGCACCTGGTACGGCGTCCAGGACAGCCCGACCAGCCCGGTCCAGGCGCCGCTGGCCATCCCGGGCCGGCCGCTGCAGCCGGAGGCCACCGTCACGTTCCCGAAGGTCTCCGGCACGGAGGTGCACGGCGTCGTCATCGAGGCACTCAGCACCAAGGTGACGTCGACCACAGGTGCGTTCAACCCGGTGTACTCCGCAGCAGTGCCGGACTCGAGCACCACCAAGCCGGAGCCGCAGACCCAGGGGGCCTTCTTCCCGGCCACCCTGGCCAACGTCGTCGAGCGGGCCACACCGGCGGGGATCAGGGACGCCGTCGTCCTGCACCCCGGCCAGTTCCGGGCCGCGTCCCCGACGACCGGGCTCGGCTTCCAGCAGCTCGCCGACTCGATGCAGTACCGGCTGCTGTACTCCGACAGCGCGGACGTGACCCCGGCGACGATCAAGACCGTCGACGGGACCGTGACCGGCTCGACGGCGACCTTCGACGTCACCACCGGCAGCGACGCGGTGTCGGCAACGGTGCTCTTCCTGGCCCGCAGCAGCAACGGCCCACAGGCTTGGACCAGGGTTGCGCTCTCCCAGACCGGGCCGGGCACCTTCCACGGCACTGCCACCGGGATCATGACGACCACCATCGAGCAGTACTTCGTCCAGGTCGTCGACGACGCCAACAACGTCTCGGTGTCGAGCAAGAAGGGCCAGGACTTCGCGGCGCCGGCAGCACCGGCCGACTCGGGGGCGCCGACGATCTCCGTCCTGGGCACTCCTGTGAACAACGCGTACGTCGGTCCGCAGACGGTGGCGATCACCGGTCCCGGTCCGATCCGCTACACCATCGGCACCGGTTCGCCCACGGACTACACAGGCGCGTTCGTGGTCGCGGGCCCGGGCAGCCGGACGGTCACGGCGACCGGCCCGGGCGGGACCGCGATCCTGACCTTCACCATCCTCGGTACTCCGGCGCCGACCGTGAGCATCTCGAGCCCCGCCGAGGGCGGGGCGTACCCGCCCGACCGGCCGATCGCCGCCGTGTACCGGTGCGACGGGTACCAGGTGACGACCTGCGTGCCGAACCCTGCCACGCCTGCGACCACCGTCGGCTCGCACACCTACTCGGTGACCGCCACCGACGCGGCAGGTCACAGCACGACGGCCACCGTGCACTACGCGGTGCAGTACGGCTTCGTCGGGCTGCTCCAGCCTGTCAACGACGCCGTCGGACAGCCGTTCAGCACCTTCAAGAAGAACTCGACCGTCCCGCTGAAGTTCCAGCTGCTCACCGGCACCGGTCCGCTGTCCGCGACGGCGTCCGCCGCCCTCGCGGCCTCGTGCGATCTCAAGGTCTCCTACATCGCGGTGGGTACCACGTCGGCTCCGGTGGACGAGTCCCTGTACACGGATGCGGCTGACTCGGGCGGCTGCTTCAAGTGGGACGGATCGCAGTTCCACTACAACTTCGGCACCAAGTCGCTGTCGGCCGGAACGGTCTACCAGCTGCGCATCCGGTCCACCTCCGGCTCCGTGGCCGACCATCTGGTGCGCATCGGCGTGCGCTGACGCCCCGCTGCCGTCGTTCCCGGGTCGTCCCAGGATCCGGGACGGCGGTAGGGTCGGGCGGTGACAACGACCGCTCCCCCGTCGGTCGCCCCGGCCCTCAGCGGCCTCGACGTCCCGGGCCTGACCGCCTCCGACGCCTCGCTCCGACGGTTCCTGCACGGCCTGCCCGGCGTCGACCAGGTCGGCGCCGAGGCCAGGACCGCGACCCTCTCGACCCGGTCGATCAAGACCTCGGCCAAGGCCTGGGCCATCGACCTGGCGATCCGGATGATCGACCTCACCACGCTCGAGGGCCAGGACACCCCCGGCAAGGTCCGCGCCCTCTGCGCCAAGGCGATGCGGCCCGACCCGGCCGTGCCGGAGACGCCCCAAGTCGCCGCGATCTGCGTCTACCCCGACATGGTGCCGGTCGCCGTCGAGGCGCTGCGCGGCAGCGGCGTGCATGTCGCGAGCGTCGCGACCGCCTTCCCGAGCGGCCGCGCCAGCATGGCGGTCAAGCTCGCCGACGTGCGCGACGCCGTCGAGGCGGGCGCCGACGAGATCGACATGGTCATCGACCGCGGCGCCTTCCTGTCGGGCCGCTACCTCGAGGTCTACGACGAGATCGTGGCCACCAAGGCTGCCTGCGGCACTGCGCACCTCAAGGTCATCCTCGAGACCGGTGAGCTGGTCACCTACGACAACGTCCGCCGCGCCTCCTGGATCGGGATGCTCGCCGGCGGCGACTTCATCAAGACCTCGACCGGCAAGATCGCACCTGCCGCCACCCTCCCGGTGACACTGGTGATGCTCGAGGCGGTGCGCGACTTCCGCGCCGCCACCGGGCGCCAGGTGGGTGTGAAACCGGCGGGCGGCATCCGTACGACGAAGGACGCCATCAAGTACCTCGTCCTCGTCAACGAGACCGTCGGGGACGACTGGCTCGACCCCGACTGGTTCCGGCTCGGCGCGAGCAGCCTGCTCAACGACCTGCTCATGCAGCGCACCAAGATGACCACCGGCCGCTACAGCGGTCCCGACTACTTCACGCTGGACTGATCACTATGGCTGGCAAGAAGTTCGAGTACGCCCCCGCGCCGGAGTCCCGCGCGATCCTGGACCTCAAGCCGTCCTACGGCCTGTTCATCGACGGGCAGTTCGTCGACACCGCAGACGGCCGCACGTTCAAGACGGTCAGCCCGGCATCGGAGGAGGTGCTCGCCGAGATCACCGAGGCCGGCCCCACCGACGTCGACCGGGCCGTCGCGGCGGCGCGCAAGGCCTACGACAAGGTGTGGTCCAAGCTGCCGGCCCGGGAGCGCGGCAAGTACCTGTTCCGCATCGCCCGAATCGTGCAGGAGCGGGCCCGCGAGCTCGCAGTGCTCGAGTCGCTCGACAACGGCAAGCCGATCCGTGAGTCGCGCGACGTCGACATCCCGCTGGTCGCGGCGTGGTTCTTCCACTACGCCGGCTGGGCCGACAAGCTCGACCACGCCGGCTTCGGACCCGATCCGAAGCCGCTGGGAGTCGCCGGTCAGGTCATCCCGTGGAACTTCCCGCTGCTCATGCTGGCGTGGAAGATCGCCCCCGCGCTGGCCTGCGGCAACACCGTGGTCCTGAAGCCGGCCGAGACGACCTCGCTGACCGCGCTGCTGTTCGCGGAGATCTGCCAGCAGGCCGACCTGCCGCCCGGCGTGGTCAACATCGTCACCGGCGCCGGCGACACCGGTCGCGCGCTCGTCGAGCACCAGGGCGTCGACAAGGTCGCCTTCACCGGCTCGACCGACGTCGGCAAGATGATCGCCCGCTCCACCGCCGGGTCGGCCAAGAAGGTCACCCTCGAGCTGGGCGGCAAGGCCGCCAACATCGTGTTCGAGGACGCGCCGGTCGACCAGGCGGTCGAGGGCATCGTCAACGGCATCTTCTTCAACCAGGGCCACGTCTGCTGCGCCGGCTCGCGCCTGCTGGTCCAGGAGTCGGCGTACGACGAGGTCATGGACTCCCTCAAGCGCCGGCTCGGCACGCTGCGCCTCGGTGACCCGCTGGACAAGAACACCGACATCGGCGCGATCAACTCCGCCGAGCAGCTCGCCCGGATCCGCGAGCTGTCCGACGTCGGCGAGTCCGAGGGCGCCGAGCGCTGGTCGCCGCCGTGCGAGCTCCCGGCGAAGGGCTTCTGGTTCCCGCCCACCGTCTTCACCGGCGTCTCGCAGGCACACCGCATCGCCCGCGAGGAGATCTTCGGGCCCGTCCTCTCGGTGCTGACCTTCCGCACCCCCCAGGAGGCCGTCGAGAAGGCCAACAACACGCCCTACGGCCTGTCCGCGGGCGTCTGGACCGACAAGGGCTCCCGGATCCTCTGGATGGCGAACCAGCTCCGGGCCGGCGTGGTCTGGGCCAACACGTTCAACCGGTTCGACCCCGCGTCGCCGTTCGGCGGCTACAAGGAGTCGGGCTACGGCCGCGAGGGCGGCCGCCACGGGCTGGAGGCCTACCTCGATGTCTGAGCGAGTGGACGTCCGCAAGACCTACAAGCTGTTCGTCGGCGGGAAGTTCCCCCGCTCCGAGAGCGGCCGGTCCTACGAGGTCAGCGACAGCAAGGGCCGCTTCGTCGCCAACGCAGCGATGGCCTCCCGCAAGGACGCCCGCGACGCCGTCGTGGCGGCGCGCAAGGCGTTCCCCGGCTGGGCCGAGGCCACGGCGTACAACCGCGGCCAGGTGCTCTACCGGGTGGCCGAGCTGCTCGAGGGGCGCCGGTCCCAGTTCGTCGACGAGGTGGCCCTCGGCGAGGGCATCTCGCGCAGCAGGGCCGAGGGCGTCGTCGACGCCTCGATCGACCGCTGGGTCTGGTACGCCGGGTGGTCGGACAAGCTGTCCCAGGTGATGGGGTCGGCCAACTCGGTCGCGGGGCCGTACTTCGACTTCTCCGTCCCCGAGCCGACCGGGGTGGTCGCCGCCCTCGCCCCGCAGGACTCGTCCCTGCTGGGCCTGGTGTCGGTCGTCGCGCCGGCCATCGTCAGCGGCAACACCGTCGTCGTGCTCGCCAGCGAGCTCCGGCCGCTGCCCGCCGTCACGCTGTCCGAGGTGCTCGCCACCTCCGACGTCCCCGGCGGCGTCGTCAACGTGCTGACCGGGGTCACCGCCGAGGTGGCACCGTGGCTCGCGTCGCACATGGACGTCAACAGCATCGACCTGGCCGGTGCGGCCGAGGGCGACCTGGTCGACCTGCAGGTCGCCGCCGCCGACAATCTCAAGCGGATCGTCCGCCCCGGACGCACCGACTGGGCCCGGGTGCCGGAGCTGACCCGGCTGCGCAGCCACCTCGAGACGAAGACGGTCTGGCACCCGATCGGCGTCTGACGCTGCCGGTAGCCTCGCGGCGATGATCCCGCCGAAGCCCCGCCTCGTGCTGCTCGCCGGGCCCTCGGGGTCCGGCAAGACGCACCTGGCCGAGGAGTCGGGGCTGCCGATCGTCGACCTCGACCACTTCTACAAGAACGGCGACGACCCGACGGCACCACGGCACCCGACGCTCGGCATCGTGGACTGGGACGACCCCGCGTCGTGGGACGCGGACGAGGCGCTGCGGGTGCTGGAGCAGCTGTGCCGCACCGGCTCGGCCGAGGTGCCGGTCTACGACATCTCGCGGGACGGCCGGGTCGGCACCCGCCACCTCGACATCGGTGCCGCACCGGCGTTCGTCGGGACCGGCATCTTCGCGGCCGAGCTCGTCGCACCGGCACGGGAGCGGGGGCTGCTGCGCGACGCCGTGGTGGTGGAGCGGTCGCGGGTGAAGAACTTCCTGCGCCGCCTCGGTCGCGACCTGCGGGAGCACCGCAAGCCGCCGCTGACGCTGGTGCGGCGCGGCCTCCGGCTGCTCCGTGCCGAGCCTGGTGTCGTCGCTCGACAGGTGGCGCTCGGCTGCCGGCCCTGCGACCGGGCGTGCACCATGGCCGCGCTCCTGGCCGCGGCGTCGCCGCCCGGCTAGCCGGCGGACTCCTCCCACTCCCGGCCGAGGCCGGCGCAGACCTCGACCGCCAGCTCGACGAAGTGCTCCACCACCGGTGCGAGCTGCCGGTCGGCATGCCAGACGACCGCCAGGTTGCGCGGCGGCATCCCGGTCACCGCCGGGATGACCGACACCTCGGGGTCGTCCTCGTCGACGGTCAGCCGCGGCATCAGGGCGTAGCCCAGCCCGGCGGCGACGAACCCCTGGATCGTCGGGTTGTCGTTCGAGCGGAACACGAACGACGGCTCCGTGCCCGTCCGGCGCAGGTAGTAGAGCAGGTCCTCGTTCTCCTGCGGGTCACTGAAGCCGATCAGCGGCAGCCGGGCCGCGGCGCGCAGGGTGACGGACTCCTGCCCCGCCTCCGGGGCGTCCGCGGGAGCGACCAGGACGTACGGGTCGTCCAGGACCCGACGTACGGAGAACGGGCCCTCGGGCAGCGGCAGCTGGGCGAAGGACAGGTCGAACCGGCCGTCCTCGACCGCCGACGCCAGCTCGGCCATGTCCCACGTCTCCTGCGGGAGCAGCTCGATGCCGGGGTGCTCCTGACGGTAGCGACGGAGCAGCCGCGGCAGCACCTTGGTGCCGATGCTCTGCATGGTGCCCACCCGCAGGCTGCCCTTGGTCCCCGCGCGGACGGCGTCGAGGTCGGCAGCCGCCGCCTGCAGCCGCGCCACGATCACCCGGGCGTGGCCGACGAGGACGTCGCCGAGCGGCGTGAGCCGGACGTGACTCGGGCCGCCGGGCCGGTCGAACAGCCGGGCACCCACGGCACGCTCCAGCCCCGCCACCTGCTGGCTGACGGCCGACTGGGTGTAGCCCAGCTCGTCGGCGGCCGCGCTGAACGTGCCGGTGTCGACGACGGCGAGCAGGGCGAGGAGCTGTTTGGTGTCGAAGACGCGAGCATAAGGTGTACTGATGATGAGCCCCTGAAATAGTGGTTGGACTTATGGTGCCAGAGTGCCGACGATAGAGCCATGTTCCTCACCGACTGCCTCGAGTGCGGCCTGCGCGAGCTGCGCGGCGCGCGCTCCATCGACACCCTCGTCACCACCGAGCAGGGCCTCGACCTGGTCTACCGCTGCACCCGCTGCGCGACCGTCAACCTGCTCCACCCGCACGGCGCCCGGCCGGCGACCCCGGCAGCGACGACGCCGGCGAAGCAGCCCGTCGCCGCCTGAGCCACCGAGCACCAGCGCGCCCCCCACCCACGGCGCTCGTTTGCGACTTGAGCCCCCGACACGCCGACGGAGCACCCGGCGGGTCGGTGACCTAGGTCGCAAACGAGCGCTGTTCGGGGGCGGCGGTCAGGCGGTCAGGGCGGCGTAGCCGGGCTTGATGACGTCCTCGATGAGCGCGAGCCGCTCGTCGAACGGGATGAAGGACGACTTCATCGCGTTGACCGTGAACCAGCGGAAGTCGTCGTAGCCGTAGCCGAAGGCCTCGGCGAGCTGCACCATCTCCTGGGTCATCGAGGTGCCGCTCATCAGCCGGTTGTCCGTGTTGATGGTCACTCGGAAGCCCAGCCGGCGCAGCAGCCCGATCGGGTGCTCGGCGATCGAGGCGGCGGCGCCGGTCATGACGTTGGACGTGGGCGCCATCTCCAGCGGGATCCGCTTGTCCCGCACGTACGCCGCCAGCCGGCCGAGCGTCGCCGAGCCGTCGGCACCGACGGTGATGTCGTCGATGATCCGCACGCCGTGGCCCAGGCGGTCGGCGCCGCACCACTGGATGGCCTCCCAGATCGACGGCAGCCCGAACGCCTCGCCGGCGTGGATCGTGAAGTGCGCGTTCTCGCGCTGCAGGTACTCGAACGCGTCCAGGTGCCGGGTCGGGGGGTTGCCCGCCTCCGCGCCCGCGATGTCGAAGCCGACCACCCCGGCGTCGCGGTAGCGGACGGCGAGCTCGGCGATCTCCTGCGACCGGGCGGCGTGCCGCATGGCGGTGAGGAGCGCACCCACCCGGATCGGGTGCCCCGCCTCGGCCGCGAGCCGCTCGCCCTCGCGGAATCCCGCGTTGACCGCCTCGACCACCTCGGGCAGGTCCAGGTCCCGCTCGACGTGCAGCTCGGGGGCATAACGGACCTCTGCGTACACGACACCGTCGGCCGCGAGGTCCTGGGCGCACTCGCTGGCGACCCGGGCCAGCGCCCCCTCGGTCTGCATGACCCCCACCGTGTGGGCGAAGGTCTCCAGGTAGCGCTCGAGTGACCCGGAGTTCGCCGCCTCGACGAACCACGCCGAGAGGGCGTCCACGTCCGTCGTAGGCAGGTCCGCGTAGCCGGTCTCGGCGGCCAGCTCGACGACCGTGCCGGGCCGGACGCCGCCGTCGAGGTGGTCGTGCAGCAGGACCTTGGGGACGGGACGAAGGTCATCGGCGCTCAAAGAGGTCAAAGAGTTGGTCACGTGGGCACGGTACCGTCTGTGAGACTCTCAACTCTGGCCCCGGCGAGCACGATGAAAGAGGCATGACGGTGGGTGCACGTGAGGACGTCCGGATCATCCGGCCGGCCGCGATCCTGGACGAGCGCGCCGCTGCTCAGGTCCTTCAGCAGCTCCGCCGGCTGGACGTGTCGGCCGGCGGGATCTGGAACGCCACGTCCTCGCTCTGGCAGCGGTACGACACGCCCTGGGACGGTGTGGGCGGCACCCGCGGCGAGGCCAAGCTGCTGGGCTCCATCGCGGTCATGTACGACTCCCCGCACCGGCACGAGATCACGATCTACAAGGTCACCGTGAGCGAGAACGGCCTCGACCAGGGCTGGACGGTCGAGAGCCTGTGCGACGACGCCCTGATCTGGGCCGGTCTCACCATCGGCACCTGCCCCCGCGCCGAGCTGACCCAGCCGCCCACGGCCGACCCGTTCAAGCTCCACGGCGGCGACCGCAAGCCCTGAGCCTCCCCCCGGATCAGTCCTCGGGGTCGCGGTGCGCCAGCCCGGGGTCGAACGCCGGCAGGCAGACCGCGACGTACTCGGCACCCTCAGGGCCGACCAGGTAGCGCACCCGCTCACCCGTTCGGGTGACGACCGCCTGCCCGGCCGCCACCTCGAGGCGACCGCCGTCGTGCTCGACGACCACCATCCCCCGCAGGACCACCGTCACCTCGTCGAACTCGGGTGTCTGGGCCGGCTCCTGCCACCCGGGTGGCGCCTGCATGTGCGCCACGGAGACGGCGCTGGTCTGCGACGTCACCCGGCCGACGTACTCGTCGATGACCTTGCCACCCGGCACCGGGATGCGGGTCGGGGCGGTGACCAGCTGCGGCGCCATTCAGTGCACCCGGTCCAGGACGAGGGCAGGTACGTCGGCGCGCGTCCCTGCGGGGGCGACGTCCACCGCACCGGCCAGCGCCTGCTCGGCGTCGGCGAACCGCGCGGGCTCGTCGGTGTGCAGCGTGAACAGCGGCTGGCCGGCGCGGACCTCGTCGCCGGGCTTGGCGTGCATCTCGACGCCGGCGGCGGCCTGCACCGGGTCCTCCTTGCGCGCCCGGCCGGCGCCGAGGCGCCAGGCGGCGAGGCCGACCGCGAACGCGTCCAGCCGGGCCAGGACGCCGTCGGCCGGCGCGGGGACGACCTGGGTCTCGCGGGCCACCGGCAGCGGTGCGTCGGGGTCGCCGTCCTGGGCCCGGATCATGCGCTTCCAGACGTCCATGGCCGACCCGTCGGCCAGCCGGTCGGCGGGGTCGACGCCGTCCAGCCCGGCGGCAGCGAGCATCTCGCGGGCCAGGGTGAGCGTCAGCTCGACGACGTCGGCCGGTCCCCCGCCGGCCAGGACCTCGACCGACTCGCGCACCTCCATGCCGTTGCCCGCCGTGAGCCCCAGGGGCGTGGACATGTCGGTGAGCAGGGCCACGGTCCGGACGTCGTGGTCGGTGCCGAGCGCCACCATCGTCTCGGCGAGCTCGCGGGCGGCGGCGACGTCCTTCATGAACGCTCCGGACCCGACCTTGACGTCGAGCACCAGGGCTCCCGTACCCTCCGCGATCTTCTTGCTCATGATCGAGCTGGCGATGAGCGGGATGGCCTCGACCGTGCCGGTCACGTCGCGCAGGGCGTAGAGCTTCTTGTCGGCCGGAGCCAGGTCGTCGCTCGCGGCGCACACCACGGCCCCGACGTCGCCGAGCTGGGCGAGCATCTCCCCGCGGGTCAAGGTGGCCCGCCAGCCCGGGATCGCCTCGAGCTTGTCGAGGGTGCCGCCGGTGTGGCCCAGCCCACGGCCGGAGAGCTGCGGCACCGCGGCGCCACAGGCCGCGACGAGCGGCGCGAGCGGCAGGGTGATCTTGTCGCCGACGCCGCCGGTGGAGTGCTTGTCCGTGGTCGGGCGGCCGCCCAGCGCCTCGGCGGGGAACGACATGCGGATGCCGGACGCGATCATCGCGTCGGTCCAGCGGGAGATCTCGCGCCGGTCCATGCCGTTGAGCAGGATCGCCATGGCGAGGGAGGACATCTGCTCGTCGGCGACCTCACCGCGGGTGTAGGCGGCGATGACCCAGTCGATCTGCCCGTCGGTGAGGCCGTGCCTGTCCCTCTTGGCGCGGATGACGTCGACGGCGGCGATCCCACTCATGTACGACCCCTCACTTCCGGGTCTCGAGGTCGTCGGGCCCGAAGGCGTCGGGCAGGATCTCGCTCATCGGTCGGATGCCGCTGACGGTGTCGACGAGCAGGTCCGGACCGCCGTTCTCCCACAGCAGCTGCCGGCAGCGGCCGCAAGCCATCAGGGTGTTGCCGTGGCCGTCGACGCAGGCGACCGCCACCAGGCGGCCGCCACCCGTCGCGTGCAGGGACGACACCATGCCGCACTCGGCGCACAGGGCGACGCCGTAGGCGGCGTTCTCGACGTTGCAGCCCACGACGACCCGCCCGTCGTCGACCAGCCCGGCCGCACCGACCTTGAACGACGAGTAGGGCGCGTAGGCGCGCGACATGACCGCGGTCGCCGCTTCGCGCAGTCGCGCCCAGTCGGCCTCGGTGACCTCAGCCACCTTGGCCCTTCCGGAACTTCAAGCCGTCGGCCGCCGGCATCCGCAGCCGTTGTGCGGCCAGGGCCAGCACCAGCAGCGTCGTGACGTACGGCGTCATGGTGGTGAAGGCGCCCGGTACCTCGTCGGTGGTGGCGTACCACACGAGGGCACCGACCCCGACAAGTGCGCTGATCGCCGCCGGCAGCAGCTTGCGCCGGACAGCGAGGTAGACCGCCACCGCGAGGAGCAGCACGCCCAGCAGCAACAGCAGTGCGTGCACGGACTCGCCACCGCGGCGGAGCTGCAGCGAGTCGGTGAACCCGAACAGCCCAGCACCCGCGGCGAGGCCGCCAGGACGCCAGTTGCCGAAGATCATCGCCGCCAGGCCGATGTAGCCGCGGCCGGCTGTCTGGCCCTCGCGGTAGCCGTTGCCGGCCACGATCGCCAGGAACGCCCCGCCCAGGCCGGCGAACGCGCCGGAGGCGACCACCGCGGAGTACTTCATCAGGTAGACGTTGACGCCGAGCGACTCTGCCGCGCTCGGGCTCTCGCCGCACGACCGCAGCCGCAGCCCGAAGGCCGTGCGCCAGAGCACGACGTAGGTGAGGACCAGCAGCAGGATCGCGACGACCGTCAGCAGCGAGACACCGGTGAACAGGCCGCGGGCCACCCCGGCGACGTCCGAGAGGAAGAACCACTCCTTCTTCTGCAGCGTGAGCAGCGGGTCGGCCAGCCCGGGTATGGACACTTCGCGGATGTTCGCCAGCGGCGGGGACTGCGACTCACCGGCGCCGGGGACCCCTTCGAACGCCACCACGGAGAGGAACTGCGTCACGCCGAGGCCGAGGATGTTGATGGCAACACCGGAGACGATATGGTCGACGCCGAAGCTGACGGTGGCGACCGCGTGCAGCAGGCCACCGACCGCGCCGAACAGCGCCCCGACCAGCACTCCGGTCCACGGGCCCCACTGGTAGCCGGCCCAGCCGGCCCCCCAGGTGCCCAGGATCATCATGCCCTCGAGGCCGATGTTGACCACGCCGGCGCGCTCCGACCACAGGCCGCCGAGTCCGGCCATCGCGATCGGGATCGAGAGCGCCAGGGCAGCCCCGATCGTGCCGCTCGAGGTGAGGTCGTTGGCCCCGCTGACCACCCGGACCACGCTGAGCATGAACACGAGAGCGCCGAGCGCCAGCAGCACGAGCACTGCCTTGTTCGTCGGGAGCCGGAACCTGCGGTTGACCTTGCCCGGGGCGCCCGCAGCCTTCATCGGACCGCCCGCAGGCTTGTCGAGGAGGCTCATGCGCCCACCCCCGCCGGGGTCGCGGGCTCGTCCGTGGCGGCTTCCAGCTCGCGGCTGACCCGCCGTTGCTCGGCGGCCACGCCGTAGCGGCGCACCAGCTCGTAGACCACCACGACGGACAGGACGACGGTGCCCTGCATGATGAGCACGATCTCCTTGGAGATGTCGTTGATGTCCAGGATGATCGCCGACGAGTCGAGGAACGAGAACAGCAGCGCGGCAAGCGCCATCCCGATGGCGTTGTTGCGGCCGAGCAGCGCGATCGCGATTCCGGTGAAGCCGAGGCCGGCCGGGAAGTCGAGGCTGTAGTTGCGGCTGTCGCCGCCGAGCAGCTGCGGCATGCCCACCAGGCCGGCGACCGCGCCGGAGAGCAGCAGCGAGATGACGACCATCCGCTTGACGTTGACGCCGCTCGCCACCGCCGCGGACTCGGAGCTTCCGGTGGCTCGCAGGTCGAAGCCGAAGCGGGTCCGGCCGAGCGCCACGGTGTAGACGACGCCGGCGAGGGCCGCCACGAGGATGAAGCCGTAGACGTCGAGCGGGCTGTCCGGGATCAGCGGGATGCCCGGGAGCGCGCCTCGCTCGGAGATCGGCTTGGTGCCGATGTTGTTGCTGCCCGCGACGTCGACTGCGGCCTTGCGGAGCAGGTAGGCGACCAGTGAGGTCGCGATCAGGTTGAGCATGATGGTCGAGATGACCTCGCTCACTCCGCGGGTCGCCTTGAGCAGGGCGGCGATGCCGGCCCACATCGCCCCGACGAGCATGGCCGTGGCGACGATGATGAGGATCATCAGCGGCTTCGGCAGGTCCAGCTTGCTGCCGACGATGGCCGCGCAGAACGCGGCGAGCCGGTACTGGCCGTCGACGCCGATGTTGAACAGGTTCATCCGGAAACCGATGGCTACCGCGAGGGCGGACAGGTAGTAGACCGTGCCCTGGTTGAAGGTCAGTGCGATGACGCGCGGCTGCGTGCCGTAGTCCCAGACCACCTGCGCCGTCGACCAGACCGGGTCGCCGGTGGAGACCAGCACCAGTGCAGTGACGAGCAGCGCGAAGGCCAGGGCGACGGTGGGAGCGGCCACGGCGAGACCGATGCGGCGCCAGTCGAGTGTCATCCGGGGCTCCCCTCGGTGCGCTCGCCGGCTCCGGTCATGGCCGAGCCGAGGTCCTCCGGCGTCACGTGCGCAGGGTCGACGTCGGCGACGAACCGGCCGCGGAGGATCACCTTGATCGAGTCCGAGAGCCCGATCAGCTCGTCGAGGTCGGCGGAGATCAGCAGGACGGCGAGGCCGAGCCGTCGCGCTGCCCGGATGTGGTCCCAGATGGCGGCCTGGGCGCCGACGTCGACACCGCGGGTCGGGTGCGAGGCGATGAGCACCTTCGGCTCGCCGCTCATCTCGCGTCCGACGATGAGCTTCTGCTGGTTGCCACCGGACAGCGACGACGCGAGCACGTCGATCCCGGGCGTGCGCACGTCGTACTCGTCGACGATGCGCTGGGTGTCGCGCCGGGCGCCGGCACGGTCGATCCAGGGCCCGTTGACGTTCGGCTCCTGGGTCTGGTGGCCGAGGATGCGGTTCTCCCACAGCGGGGCGTCGAGCAGCAGCCCGTGGCGGTGCCGGTCCTCGGGGATGTAGCCGATGCCCGCCTCGCGGCGCCGCCGGGTCCCCCAGAGCGACAGGTCCTCGCCCGACAGGTGGATCGAGCCTCCCTCGACCGGCCGCATCCCCATGATCGCCTCGACCAGCTCGGCCTGGCCGTTGCCCTCGACGCCGGCGAGGCCGAGCACCTCGCCGCGATGGATGACGAAGGACACGTCGTCGATCAGGGCCCGGCCGTCGGGGGACCGGACGGTGATGCCTTCGCCCTGCAGGACCACCTCGTCGGTGACGGTGGACTCGCGGGTCTCCGGGGTGGGCAGCTCGCTGCCCACCATGAGCTCGGCCAGCTGCCGCGCCGTGACGCCGGCCGGCTCGACGGTCCTGACCGTGGTGCCACGGCGGATCACGGTGATCTCGTCGGCGACCTCGAGCACCTCGTCGAGCTTGTGGGAGATGAACAGCACCGTGAGGCCCTCGGCCTTGAGCTCGCGGAGGTTGTCGAAGAGCTCGTCGACCTCCTGCGGCACCAGCACCGCCGTCGGCTCGTCGAGGATGAGGATCTTGGCGCCGCGGTAGAGGACCTTGAGGATCTCGACCCGCTGCCGGTCGCCGACGCCGAGGTCCTCGACCAGCCGGTCCGGCTCGACCTCGAGTCCGTAGGAGTCAGAGATCTCCTTGATACGGCTGCGTGCCGCTGCGAAGTCGATCAGGCCGGCGCGGCTCGGCTCGCTGCCCAGCACGACGTTCTCGAGGACAGTGAAGTTGTCGGCGAGCATGAAGTGCTGGTGCACCATGCCGACGCCGGCGTCGATGGCGTCGGCCGGCGAGTGAAAGCTCGCCGGCCGGCCGTCGATCGTGATGGAGCCCTCGTCGGGACGCTGCATGCCGTAGAGGATCTTCATCAGCGTGGACTTGCCCGCGCCGTTCTCACCGACGATCGCGTGCACCTGGCCGCGCTTGACCACGATGTTGATGTCGCGGTTGGCGACGACGCCGGGGAACCGCTTGGTGATGCCGTGCAGCTCGACGGCGACCTCGGCCGGGGCCGCCACTGGCGGGGGGGCACTCGTCGTCGCGATGAGGCACCTTCCTCGGGCCGGACGCCGCGCGGGCGTCGTGGTCAGTGCCGGGCCTGCTCGTCCCGGCGGGGCGTAGGGCTGCACGCTAGCGCGACACCCGGGAACGTGACGACCGGGCCCGGGGAGAGGTCTCCGCCTCCCCGGACCCGGTCGCAGGGTCACACCGTGGCCGGGCCGCGCGCGTGTCGCTGCGCGCCGCCCGACCGGCCGATCACTTGTCCGGAACCGTGATCTCGCCCGAGACGATCTTCGCCTTGTAGTCCTCCAGCTGCGCCACGATGTCGTCGATCTGGCCGCCGCTGGTGGAGTAGCCCACACCGTCCTTCGCGAGGTCGTAGCGGACCGTGCCGGCGGTGAAGCTGTCCTCGGAGGACGACTTGATGAAGTCGTACACCGCGACGTCGACCTTCTTGAGCATCGAGGTCATGATGACGCTCTGGACGCTCGGGTCGGCCGTCTTGTACTGGTCGGAGTCGACACCGATCGCGAGCCCGCCCGCGGCCTTGGCGGCCTCGAACACGCCGCCACCGGAACCACCGGCCGCCTGGTAGACCACGTCGGCGCCGGCGTCGTACATGCCGGCAGCGGCGGTCTTGCCCTTGGCCGGGTCACCGAAGCCGGAGAAGTCCGGCGGCTGGGTGAGGTACTTGACCTGGACCTTGATGTCCTTGTTCACGGCCGTGGCGCCTGCCGTGTAGCCGGCCTCGAACTTGTGGATCAGCGGGACGTCGACGCCACCGACGAAGCCGATCTTGCCGGACTTCGACTTGAGCGCGGCGGCCGCGCCGACCAGGAAGGACCCCTGCTCCTCGGCGAAGACCAGGTTGGCGATGTTGTCGCCCACCGCGGCCTCGTCGTCGATGATCGCGAAGTGGGTGTCAGGGAGCTCCTTGGCGACCTTCGCCAGAGAGGCCGAGTAGGCGAACCCGACCGCGATGACCGGGTTGTACCCCGCGTTGGCGAGGACGCGCAGGCGCTCCTCCTTGGCGGCGTCGGCCTCGCCGTTGCTGGCCTCGGCCTCCTTGATCTCGATGCCGAGCTCGGCCTTGGCCTTGTCGAGACCGGCAGCGGCGGCGTCGTTGAACGACTGGTCGCCACGACCACCGATGTCATAGGCCAGGCCGACCTTGAGGTCGCTCTGGGCGGACTCGCTGCCGGAGGCAGCGGGCGTCTTGGTGTCGGTCCCTGCGGTGTCGCTGCTGCCGCCGCAAGCGGTCAGGACAAGGGCCCCGGCGACGAGCGCCGAAGCGAGAGTGGTCACCCGTCGCAAAGGGTGTCTCCTTCCATGGGGGTGGGCACGACCGGATCCGGTCGAGAGCCCGAGCAGGCCGTCGTTCGGCCAGGCCTGCGACACCCTAGCGGGGTCTACCGGTACCCAGAGGCGTGTAGCCCGGAAGTCGATAACCCGTTATCAGACCGAGAGAAACGCGCCGCACGTTGCGGCCACCAGCACGCGTGCCCCGACGGAGATGGCCCGCTCGTCGACGTCGAACCGGCCCTGGTGGAGGTCCATCCGGTCCTCGAGGGGTACCTCGGGTCGGGCGGTGCCGAGCCGGGCAAGCGCTCCGGGCACGCTGCCGAGGTACCAGGCGAAGTCCTCGCCGCCCAGGCTCTGCTCGGTGCCCACCAGGGCGCCCTCGCCCTCCGTCTCCCGCACCGCCCGGGCCAGCAGGTCGACGCTCTCCGCCTCGTTCTCCACCGGGGGGACGTTTCGGGTGTAGCCGACCTCGGCCTCGACGCCGTACGGGGCGACGATCTCGCGGACCAGCCGCTCGACGAGCTGGGGGGCGTCGTGCCAGGCCGCGGCGTCGAGGCAGCGCACGGTGCCCTCGACCTCCCCCGAGGTGGGAATGGCGTTGGCCGCCCGCCCCGCCGCCACGCGGCCCCAGACCACGCTCAGCGCCGCTCTGGGGTCGACCCGGCGCGAGAGGGCGGCAGGCAGCTCGGTGACCACCTTCCCCAGGGCGTAGACGACGTCGGCGGTGAGGTGCGGACGAGCCGTGTGGCCGCCCGGGCCGGACAGCCGGACCAGGAGCTGGTCGGCGGACCCGGTGATCGGCCCGACCCGGAGGCCGACCTTGCCCACCTCCTCGCGGGGCGCGCAGTGCAGGGCGAAGATCCGCTCGAGGTCGCTGGTCTCGCCGGCCTCGAGGATCGCCAGTGCGCCACTGCGCGCGGACTCCTCGGCGGGCTGGAAGATCAGCCGGACCCGGCCCGGGAGGGCGCCTTCCTCGGCGAGCTGGGCCAGCACCAGGCCGGCACCGAGCACCGCGGTGGTGTGCACGTCGTGCCCGCAGGCGTGGCAGACACCCGGGACGGTCGAGGCGTAGGGCACGTCCTTGAGGTCGACGATCGGCAGCGCGTCGAGGTCGGCGCGGAGCCCGACGACCCGGTCGCCCGCCCCGATGTCGCAGACCAGGCCGGTGCCGCCGTCGAGGACCCGCGGCGCGAGCCCCGCGGCGACCAGGCGCTCGCGCAGCACCCGGGTGGTGCGGACCTCGCCCCAGGACAGCTCGGGGTGGGCGTGCAGGTCGCGCCGGATCGCCACCAGCTCGTCGTGGTGGACCTTGACCCGGGCCGCCAGGTCCGACGGCCCCGCCGGACGCTGGGGGTCTACGGACGGGACGGTCACAAGGGGCGACCTTACCTCCGGTCGCGCGACGCAACCGTGCCGCCCGATCGTGCTCCGCCGCATCAAGCTCGTCGAGTGGCGCGTTGTTGCAGATTCGGGCGCTCAGATAGTGCAACAACGCGCCTCTCAACGCACGTACAGAGAGCCGTCGACGCAGATCGTCAGAAGGCGTCGGCGGGGACGTGGGTGCCCCAGGTCTCCCGCAGCAGGTGGGACACCTCGCCGACCGTGGCGCGGGCCCGCAGGGCGTCGTGCATGGGGTACAGCACGTTGTCGGTGCCCGATGCGGCGGCGCGCAGCGCGTCCATGCACCGCGTCAGCTCGGCGTCGTCGCGGTCGGCGCGCAGGGCCGCCAGCCGGTCGCGCTGGGCCGACTCGATGGTCGGGTCGACCCGCAGCGGCTCGTACACCTCGTCGGCCTCACGCTGGAACCGGTTGACGCCGACCACGGTGCGCGAGCCGTCCTCGACCGAGGTCGCGACCTCGTACGCCGACTGCTCGATCTCGCGCTTCTGGTAGCCCTGCTCGATCGCGGCCACCGCTCCCCCGAGCTCCTCCACGTTGCCCATCAGCTCGCGGATCCGGCTCTCGAGCGCGTCGGTCATCGCCTCGACGGCGTACGAGCCGGCGAAGGGGTCGACAGTGGCGGTGAGGTCGGACTCGTAGGCGATGACCTGCTGGGTGCGCAGCGCCAGCCGAGCAGCCTTCTCGGTGGGCAGCGCGATCGCCTCGTCGTAGGAGTTGGTGTGCAACGACTGGGTCCCGCCGAGGACGGCCGCCAGCGCCTGCACGGTCACCCGGACGAGGTTGACCTCCGGCTGCTGGGCGGTGAGCTGAACGCCGGCGGTCTGCGTGTGGAAGCGCAGCATGAGCGACTTGGGGTCCTGCGCACCGAACTCGTCGCGCATCATCTCGGCCCAGATCCGGCGGGCGGAGCGGAACTTCGCGACCTCCTCCAGCAGCGTGGTGCGGGCTACGAAGAAGAACGACAGCCGCGGCGCGATGTCGTCGACACCGAGGCCAGCGGCCAGCGCCGCCTGCACGTAGGCGCGGGCGTTCGCGAGGGTGAACGCGACCTCCTGCGCGGGCGTCGCCCCCGCCTCGGCCATGTGGTAGCCGGAGATGGAGATGGTGTTCCAGCGCGGGATCTCCTTCGCGCAGTACGCGAAGACGTCAGAGACCAGCCGCAGCGACTGCTTCGGCGGGTAGATGTAGGTGCCCCGGGCGATGTACTCCTTGAGCACGTCGTTCTGGATCGTGCCGGTCAGCTGCGCCGGGTCGACGCCCTGCTCCTCGGCGACGAGCTGGTAGAGCAGCAGCAGGACGGACGCCGGCGCGTTGATGGTCATCGACGTCGACACCTCGTCCAGCGGGATGCCCTCGAACAGCGTCCGCATGTCGTCGAGCGAGTCGATCGCCACGCCGACCTTGCCGACCTCGCCGTGCGCGATCGGGTCGTCGGAGTCGTAGCCCATCTGGGTGGGGAGGTCGAAGGCGACGGAGAGTCCGCCGGTCCCGGCCTCGACGAGCCGGTGGTAGCGCTCGTTCGACTCCTTGGCGGTGCCGAACCCCGCGTACTGCCGCATCGTCCACGGCCGGCCGGTGTACATCGAGGGGTAGACACCGCGGGTGTACGGGTACTGCCCCGGCTCGCCGAGCCGGGCCGTGGGGTCCCAGCCGTCGAGGGCGTGAGGCCCGTAGACGGGCTCGATCGGGAGACCGGACTCCGACTCGCGCGACATGCCCCGGATGCTAACGAGCCAGGGGTCGATGACCGTTAACCTGCCTCTCGATGAGCTCCCTGCGCGCGGTGACGGTGCGGTGCCGGATCCTCGCGTGCATCGCCGCCGCCACGCTGGTCGGCGCCGGCGCCCTCCCTGCAGCGGCCACCACGACCGGCAGCACCCTCGGCGGCGACGCCCTGGCCACCACCGGCCTGGCGGTGGACGCCCCCGGCTCGGCACCCCTCCCCGAGGTGAGCGCGTCCGCCTACCTGCTGGCGGACCTCGACACCGGCGAGGTGCTGGCTGCGAAGGACCCGCACGGCCGCTGGCGCCCGGCCAGCACGCTCAAGGTGCTGACCGCCCTGACCCTGATGCCGAAGCTCGACCCCACCACGGTGTACACGGCGCAGTGGGAGGACGCGAACGCCGAGGGCAGCCGCGCGGGCATCGTCCCGGACGCCTCGTACACCGTCCACCAGCTCTGGCAGGCGCTGTTCCTCGTCTCCGGCAACGACGCGGCGAGCGCCCTGGCCCACACGTACGGCGGCGTCCCGCAGACCGTGGCGGCGATGAGCAGCGCCGCCAAGGACCTCGGCGCTCTCGACACCACGGTGAAGAACCCGAGCGGGCTGGACGCACCCGGGCAGTACACCTCGGCGTACGACCTCGCCGTGATCGCCCGGGCTGCGATGACCCGGCAGGACTTTCGCGACTACGTGACCACCGTCAAGGCGCAGTTCCCCGGCAAGATGCCCAAGGTCGGCAAGGTGCGCAAGACGTTCGAGATCTACACGCAGGACCGGCTGCTGCTCAACTATCGCGGCGCGATCGGCGTCAAGACCGGCTGGACCACCAAGGCACGGGGCACCTTCGTCGGCGCCGCGACCCGCGGTGGCCACACCCTCGTCGCGACGGTGCTGCACAGCCAGCAGGACTCCTGGCGCGACTCCGCGGCCCTGCTCTCGTGGGGCTTCGCGAACCGCTCGCTGGCCAGGTCGGTCGGCACCCTCGACGCACGCACGCAGGCCGCTGCGGGCACCTCGGGGTCGGCCGGCGACCGGGTGGCCGGCCCGACGGCGAAGGACGTCGCCAGCCGGCGCGCGACCGCAACCGGTGGAGGTGGCGGCGGCCTGCCGTGGTGGATGGACGTCGCCCTCGCGCTCGGGCTGGTGGTGGCCGCGCTCCGGGCGAGGGTGCTGCTCAGGCGCCGCTCGCGCCGCAACCGGCTCGCGGTCCGCCGGCCGGGGAACTCACGAGCCGCCCGGATCCCTCAGTCGCGTGTGGCCCGCCGGGTGAGGACACCCGCGAGCCCGGCACCCAGCGCCGCGCCGACCACGACGCCGCGCACGGTGCGCATCCTCCCCGGCGATGCGCCGCCGGAGCCGGCAGCCACCGGCACCGGCTCGTAGTCCCGGGGTGCGACCGCACGGACCGGGTCGGTCGCCGCGGCCAGGCCGGTGCTCCGGCCGGCGCCGGGGTCACCGATCCCGCCCGGTGACAGGGAGTACGCCTGGGTGGCCGTCCACGCCGCCGCGAAGACCAGCAGCCGGGAGACGAAGTTGATCCACACGAGCAACCCGACGACGACGCCCACCGTCGCGTAGACCGGATTGCTCGTGGTCTTGGCCACCAGGAATGTCCCGAGCAGCTTCAGCGCCTCGAACCCGACCGCCCCCAGCAGCGCGCCGCTGCGGATCTGTGCCCAGGGCCGCCGGACGCCGGGGAGCCGCGTGAGCAGGATCGCGAACAGGATGGTGTCCACCAGCAGGGCCAGCGCGACCGCGACGACCTTGAGCAGGACGGTGGCGGTCAGCGAGTCGTCGAGCGACACGAGGCCGAGGACGTAGGAGGTGGCGCTGGTCGCGAGGCTGCTGACGACGACGGAGGCCAGCAACGCCAGCCCGAGCAGCACCAGCACGACGAGGTCGGCGAGCTTCTTGCGCAGGAACGGCAGCTGCTCGTCCATGGTCCCGAACACCCGCCGCAGGCCGACCCGCAGCGCGTCGACCCAGCCCAGCCCCGAGTAGAGCAGGCCCAGGAGGCCGACGATCCCGGCGCCCGTCTTGGCCGCGACGACGTCGTCGATGTTGATCTGGCCCGGCCCTGCCCCGAGCAGCCCCGGAAAGGCCCCCTGGACGGCGGTGGTGATGCCGTCCCGGGCTCCCGGGTAGACGTCGCTGAGGTAGCCGACCAACGCGAACGCGAGCGCGAGGAGCGGGAAGAACGACAGGAACCCGAAGTAGGTGATCCCCGCCGCGATCTGCCCGCCGACGACATCGCTGTGGCGGTCGTTGGCGCGCAGGGCGTGGTCGACCCAGGCGAACCGGGACCGGGCGGCGCGGACCCGTGCATGGACGCGCTCGATCACCGGCATGCTGGTCGTTGCCCCCGGGGCAGCCGGCTACACGCTCTGCGGACCCGGGAGGTGCTGTCCGAGCGGGAAGTCGCGCTGCGGGCGCCACACGGCGTCCGAGCCGTGCTCGTAGAGGCTGAAGCCCCACACCTGGAACCGCACGTCGTAGGAGGCCATCTCGTCGAAGGCCCGCACGAGCACGTCGCGCGGCCGGTCGTGGGCGACGGTGACGTGCGGGTGGTAGGGCCAGACCAGCTCGCGGGCCAGCGGCCCGGACCGCACGCGGGACTCGACCCGCTCGCAGTCGCTGATGCCGAGGACCACCGACACGAAGACCACCGGAGACACCGGGTGGAACGTGCCGGTGCCCCGCAGGTGGATGTCGAACGGCTGCTCCGACTCGGCGATGGTGCGCAGGTGCTTGTCGATGGTCTCGAGGTCGTCGGCCTCGACCTCGGAGGGCGGCATCAGCGTGATGTGGGTCGGGATGGTGCGCGCCAGCGGGTCGCCGTAGGCCTCACGGACGCCCTGGAGCTCGGTGCCGTAGGGCTCCGGGATCGGGATCGCGACGCCGATGGTGCGGGTGCTCACGGGGCGCCGGTCCCCGGCAGGAAGCCGACCTTGTCGTAGACGTCGGCGAGCGTGCCCGCTGCGACGTCACGGGCCCGCTCCGCGCCGCGCGCCACGATCGCGTCGAGCTCGCCCGGGTCGGCGAGGTGCTCGTGCAGGCGCGCGCGGAACGGCCCGACGGCGTCGAGCACCACCTCGACCACGGCCTTCTTGAGGTCGCCGTAGCCGGCTCCTGCGAACCGCGCCTCGAGGTCGTCGAGGCTCTCGTCGCCGAACGCGGACAGGATCGCGAGCAGGTTGCTCACGCCCGGCTTGCCCTCCGGATCGAAGCTCACCTCGCGGCCGGTGTCGGTGACCGCGCTCTTGATCTTCTTCTCGACCACCCTGGCGTCGTCGTCGAGCCACACCACGCCGCTGCCGCCGACGCTGCTGCTCATCTTGGCACCCGGGTTCTGCAGGTCGTAGATCTTCGCGACCTTCGTGAGGATGTGCGGCTCGGGGACGACGAACGTGTCGCCGAACCGCCCGTTGAAGCGCTGTGCCAGGTCACGGCTGAGCTCGAGGTGCTGCCGCTGGTCCTCGCCGACCGGCACCCGCTCGGGCCGGTAGAGCAGGATGTCGGCGGCCTGCAGGACCGGGTAGGTGAACAGCCCGACCGAGGCGTAGCCGCCGCGGGCCACCTTGTCCTTGAACTGCGTCATCCGGCCGGCCTCGCCGTGGCCGGTCAGGCAGCCCAGCACCCAGGTCAGCTGGGCGTGCTCGGGCACGTGGCTCTGCACGAACAGGGTCGAACGGTCGGGGTCGACGCCGGCCGCGAGGTACTGCGCCACGTTGACGCGGGTGCGGCGGCGGACCGCCTCGGGGTCGATCTCCATCGTGATCGCGTGGAGGTCGGCGACGAAGAAGAACGTCTCGAAGTCGTCCTGGAGGTCCACCCACTGCCGCAGCGCGCCCAGGTAGTTGCCGAGGTGCAGCGAGTCCGACGTCGGCTGCATGCCGGACAGGACGCGGGGACGGGGCGACTCGGGCATCCCCGCATTCTGCCAGGGGGGACCGGCGGAGCACCCGGTGCCCGTGCGCCAGGACCACCGGTGCCTACGGCGTCGTGGGCGCCGTCTCCTCGGCCGGGACCGAGGCGTCCCCGCCCGCAGGTGCCTCCGGAGTCAGGCGGACCCGCGCGATCCGCCGTCCGTCGAGCTCGGTGACCGTGAAGCGGCGGCCGAGCGCCACGATGCTCTCCTCGAGCTCGGGAAGACGGCCGAGCTCGTTGATGACGAACCCGGCGACCGTCTCGTACGGCCCCTCGGGCAGCTCGAGACCGGTGCGGTCCTCGAAGTCCTCGAGGTTGAGCAGGCCGTCGACCTCGACGTCGCCGTCGACCAGGGCGCGCGACGGCTCCTCGGCCACGTCGTACTCGTCGTGGATCTCGCCGATGACCTCCTCCATGAGGTCCTCCATCGTGACGATGCCATCGGTGCCGCCGTACTCGTCGACGACGATCGCCAGGTGGTGCCCTTCGCGGCGCATCTCCGACAGCGCCGAGAGCACCCGCTTGGTACCCGGCATCAGCTTCACCTCGCGGGCGATCTCCCCCACGCGGACGGCGGAGCCGGTTCGCTCCGGAGCGAAGAGGTCGCGCACGTGCACGAAGCCGACCACCTCGTCGTGCGAGCCCCGCACCACCGGGTAGCGGCTGTGCGGGTTGGTCGAGGACAGCCGGACGGCCCGGTAGACCGGCATGGACGCGTCCAGGAAGTCGACCTCGGTACGCGGCACCATCACCTCGTGCAGCTGCCGCTCGCCGGCCTCGAAGACGTCCTCGATCAGCTGCCGTTCCTCGCGACCCAGCGTCTCGTGGCCGGCCACGATGTCGCGCAGCTCCTCCTCGGAGATGGTCTCGCGGGAGGCGCCCGGATCGGCGCCCAGCAGCCGTACGACCAGGTCGGTCGAGCGGGAGAGCAGCCAGATCACCGGCCGGGACGCCCGGGCGACGCGGTCCAGGCTCGGGGCGATGACGAGCGAGAAGCTCTCGGCGCGCTGCAGCGCGATCCGCTTGGGCGCCAGCTCGCTGATGACCAGCGACAGGTAGGTGATGACGAGGGTGACCCCGATGAAGGCCACCCAGTACGCCGAGTCCTTCGCGCTCGCCGGGCCTTCTGGCGAGAGGCCCCAGTCGCGCAGGACGGGGGCGAGATCGTCGGCGAAGGCCGAGGCACCGAACGCGGCGGAGAGGAAGCCGGCCAGGGTGACGCCGATCTGGACGGCGGCGAGGAAGCGGTTGGGGTCGGCGTGCAGCTCGGCGACCTTCGCCCCCCGGCGACCCCGCTGGGCGAGCGACCTGACCTGGCCCTCGCGCAACGACACCAGCGCGATCTCGGAGCCGGAGAAGATGCCCCCGACCAGCAGGAAGAAGCCGACGAGCAGCACGTTGGCGAGGGTTCCGTTCACGGCGTACCTGCGGGTCGCGGGTACGCCGGTCTAGTGCCACCGTCCATGCCGACAAGGGTAGACGCACCGGGTGCCCGCACCTGACCCTGCAGGCTCTCCGCGTGCGGTGTCAGGCGCGGGTGAGGTGCAGGACCAGCGCCTGCTCCGGGCCGAGCACCGGGAGCGGCAGGCCCACCTCGAGGAGGAAAGCTCCCGGCAGGACCGGCCCGGCGGCTCCGTCGGCGGGCCACCACGCGGGCGGCTCGTGCTGCACCGTGAAGACCTCGCCGCCGGTGTCGACCACGTCGACGCGGTAGCCGGCGCCGCGGTCCAGGCCGGGAAACCGCACCGGCGCCGGCACCTCGGACGCCTGGCTGGCGACCGTGACGCAGGCCATCAGCGCTTCGGACCGGTCGGCGGCCACCACGCCGTGCACCAGCACCGCCGGGTCTGCGTGGTCGGCGTGCACGACGTCGCCGCCGTGCAGCAGCCCACGGTGGGTCTTGTACGTCGACACCAGCCGGCCGAGGGCGGCTCGCTCCTCCGCGTCCAGCGACGACACGTCCCACTCCACGCCCAGATGCCCGAACAGGGCCGTGGCACCGCGGAAGGACAGCCGGTGCGTGCGCCCCGTGGTGTGGGCGGTCCCCGGCCCGACGTGGCTGCCGACGAGCTCCGGCGGAAGCAGCAGCTGCGTCCAGCGCTGGATGGCCTGGCGTTCGAGGGCGTCGTTGGTGTCGCTGGCCCACACCCGGTCCGTGCGCGCGAGGATGCCCAGGTCGACCCGGGCGCCGCCGGACGCGCACGACTCGATCTCGACACCCGGGTGCCGGGCGCGGAGCTCGTCCAGCAGCCGGTACGCCGCGTGGGTCTGCGCCCGCACGCCGGGACGTCCCTCGTGGCCGGGGTCGAGCAGGTCACGGTTGTGGTCCCACTTGAGGTAGGCGATGTCGTACTCGGTCAGCAGCGCGTCCAGCTGGCCGAGGACGTGCTCGTAGGCGCCGGGCACGGCGAGGTCGACCACCTGCTGCCCGCGCCACGGCACGGGGAGGTCGTCACCGGCCCGCAGCACCCAGTCCGGGTGGGCCCGGTAGAGGTCGGAGTCGACGTTGACCATCTCCGGCTCGACCCAGAGCCCGAACTCCATGCCCAGGCCGCGGACGTGGCCGATCAGCGGGCCCAGGCCGTCCGGCCAGACGTCGGTGTCGACCACCCAGTCGCCGAGGCCGGCCCGGTCGTCCCGGCGTGCGTGGAACCAGCCGTCGTCGAGCACGAAGCGCTCGATACCCACCTCGGCGGCGACGTCGGCCAGCTCGCTGAGCCGGTCCAGCCGGTGGTCGAAGTAGACGGCCTCCCAGGTGTTGAGGACGACCGGCCGGGGCGTGCGCGGATGGCGCTCGCGGGCCCGGACGTGCCGGTGCAGCCGGCCGCTCAGCCCGTCGAGCCCGTCGGCGGACCACACGGCCAGCACGTCCGGGGTGCGGTAGGACTCCCCCGGCGCGAGGACGACCTCGTCCGGCGCGAGCAGCTCGCCGCTGCCCAGCACCGCCCGACCGTCGGGCCGGCGCTCGGCGTAGGACAGGTGGTCGCCGCTCCACGCCAGGTGCAGCCCCCACACCGAGCCGTGCCGGTTGCCGAAGCCCTCGGTGCCCGCGACGAGGAGCAGCGTCGCGTCGTGCCCGGTCCGGCCGTGCCTCCCGTCGCGCATCCAGGTGCCCTGCGCGGTGAACGGCATCCGCTGCGGGCTCCGCTCGCGGACCCAACGGCCGGTGAGATCGAGCAGCTCGCGCGCATCCGCGGGCACCGGGAGGACGACGGACAGGCCGTCGACCCGGTACGACCCCGAGCCGGTGTTCGTGATCTCGTGTACGACGCGCAGGACACCGTGCGCGTCGACATGCAGGTCCGTGGTGAGCTCGAGCCCGGCGTCGCTGGCGCGGCAGACGGTGCTGGCGCGCGAGCCGTCGGCGTCGACCGACACCAGGGCCCAGTGCGGCGCCCAGGCGGGGCCGCCCCGCAGGGCCGGGGCGTGCTGCGTGCCGCCCACCCCGCCCGCCAGAAGGGTCAGCTGCGGCACGACGTCGACGGCGCTGTGCGGCCGGGCGGCCGACCAGACCGACGGGTCGGGTACCCGGTCGCCGAGGTCGGCTCCCCAGTGCAGCACCGCCGGCACGCCCGGACCCGAGGCGTCGAGCACGACGGCCACACCGGCGGACCTCAGCAGCACGACGCCCGGCGCACCTGCCGCCGGGCGCTCGTGCGAGTGGGACCCGGTCATCCCTTGGTGGCTCCCAGCGTCAGGCCGGACACGAACTGCTTCTGCAGGATGAAGAAGATGATCAGCGGTGGCAGGGCAACCACGATCGAGCCGGCAGCGACCAGGTTGTTGTCGGTGAAGAACTCACCGCGCAGGTTGTTCAGCGAGCTGGTGATCGGGAACTTGTCACCGCTCTGCAGGAGCACGGTCGCCCAGAAGAACTCGTTGTAGATCCAGGTGACCTCGAGGGTGGCGAGCGCCGCCAGCGGCGGCCGGCACAGCGGCAGCGTGAGCTGGAAGAACTGCCGCAGCACCGAGGCGCCGTCGACCTGCGCCGACTCGTAGAGCTCCTTCGGCAGCGTCTTCATGTAGTTGCTGAGCACGAAGGTGCAGAAGCCGGTCTGGAACGCGGTGTTGACGAGGATCAGCGCCCAGAAGCTGTTGAGCATGCTGCCCGAGTCGCTCATGAACGCCGGCAGCGGGATCTCGCGGAACATGCGGAACAGCGGGATCAGCAAGGCCTGCTGGGGGAGGAGGTTCGCGGCCAGGAAGATGCCGAGCAGCGTCAGGTTGAACTTGAAGCTGAACCGGGCCAGCACGAAGGCCATGCAGGACGAGAGGAACAGCGTGAGGAACACCGCGGGAACGGTGATGTAGACCGTGTTGAGGAAGTGCCCGGAGAAGTCGGCGCGCTGCCAGGCCTCGGTGTAGTTCTTGAAGGTGAACCCGCCGAACGACAGGTAGCCGTGCTTCTGGGTGTACTCATAGGTGCGGACGCTGCTGAGCAGGGCGTAGAGGATCGGGAACAGCCACAGCACGGCGATGACGGACAGGAAGGTGTGCAGCAGGATCCGGCGGCCACGCGGCTTGGGAGCCGGAGCCCTCGTGGCCGTCGTGGCGACCGCCGCCCGCTGGTGCGCGACGTTGGCGCTCATGTGTGGTCCTCCTCGCGCAGCGCGATCCGGACGTAGATCGCGACGAACACCGACGAGATCGCCAGCATGATGGTCGCCAGGGCCGAGCCGAACCCGACGCGGCTTGCCTCGCCGACGATGTTCTGCGTCACCAGGGCCGAGATCAGCTCGAGCCCGTTGCGGCCCTTGTTGATGACCCAGACGATGTCGAAGGCCCGGAGCCCCTCGATGAACGTGATGACGAGCACGACCACGTTGATGGGGCGCATCACCGGGAACACGACCCGGAAGAAGGTCTGCACCTCGGTCGCGCCGTCGACCGTCGCAGCCTCGCGAAGGGTGGGGTCGACCGCCTTGAGGCCGGCCAGGTAGAGCAGCATGACGTACCCGGTCTGTTTCCAGCAGACCGCGACGAGCACGGCCCAGAGGTTGATGTTGGGGTCGCCGTACCAGTCCGTGGAGCCGCCGGTGATCTGGTTGAGCAGGCCCTGGTCCGAGGAGTAGATGAGCTGCCACAGGAAGCCGACGAGGGCCAGCGACAGGACGACCGGGATGAACAGCGCCGTCTGGTAGAAGCGGTTGAAACGCATCTCCTTGTCCAGCAGCACGGCGAGGAAGATGCCCAGCGGCGTCGGGACGAGGAACAGCACGACCAGCCAGATGACGTTGTGCTCGATGGCCGGCTGGAACGGCGGGTAGTTCGTGAAGATGTTCTTGTAGTTCGTCAGACCGGTCCAGCTGGCGGTGTCGAAGCCGCCCACACCGTCCCAGCGGAAGAAGCTGAAGAACACCGACGCGATGCCGGGCAGCCACACCAGCCACAGCACCAGCGCCGTGGGCACGGCAGCCATGACGAAGACCGTGATCCGGTCCGCCTTGGACAACCGGGAGAGCTTGCTCCTCGGCTTGTTCGGCCGGCCGCCCAGGGGGGCCGGTACGACGGGCGGGGCCTCGGACGTGGCCATCGCGTCACCTTTCCTCGGGCGCGGTGGCGCGCAGCCACGGCTGATGGGGCCGGCGCCGCCGGGCGCGGTCCTCTCGACCTTCCGCGCCCGGCGACCCCGGCGTCAAGACCACGTCAGACGAAGATCGACTTCTTCTGGTTCTCGATGCTGGACGTCAGCCCGTCGATGTCCTTCGGGTTCTTGATGAAGTCCTGCAGCGCGGGGATCATCACCGTCGACGCGAAGTCGGGCCGGGTGTCACGGTCGAGGAACTGCGCGATGTTCTTGGTCGCGCCGATGATCTCGGCCGACTTCGCCTGGACCGAGTTGTAGCCCGAGGTGTCGACGTTGCTGTTGGCACCGACGTCACCCGGGTCGGTCTTGAGGTAGATGTTCTCGGCCTCGGCTGTGGACAGGTACTCGAGCAGCGCCTTCGCACCGGCCTCGTTCTTCGGCTTCGACGACATCATGAAGCCGTCGATCGGCGCGTCGATCGAGTCGGTGCCGTACTCGCTCGCGATGGACGGGAACGCGACGAAGTCCAGGTCCTCGAGGTCGGCCGGGTCGGTGAACTGCTGCGAGGCGAAGGTGCCCAGCAGGTACATGCCTGCCTTCTTGCTCACGAGCGCCTGGGCCGCCTCCTGCCAGGTGCGGCCCAGCGAGCCGGACTGGTGGTAGGGCAGCAGATCGGCCCAGGTCGAGAAGACCTGCTTGACCTTCGCGTCCTGCCACGACTCCTTGCCGGCCATCAGGCTGACGTGGAAGTCGTAGCCGTTGGTCCGCATGTTGAGGATGTCGAACGTGCCCATCGCGGGCCAGCCGTCCTTGTCCGCGAACGCGATCGGGTCCAGGCCGTCGCTCTTCATGGTGTCGCCGAGCGTCGTCAGCTCGTCCATGGTGGTCGGCGCCGTGTACCCGCGGTCCGCGAAGACGCTCTTCCGGTACATCAGGACCCACGGGTAGTTGTAGATCGGCATGAAGTACTGCTTGCCGTCGTCCCCGGTCGACGCCTTCTTGAACGAGTCGCTGAAGTCGCCGCCGACCTTGTCCCAGACGTCGGTGATGTCGCCCGCGAGACCCTGCGAGGCGAAGAATCGCATGCGGTAGCCCGCGAACCAGGTGAAGAGGTCGTCCGGGCTGCCCTGCAGGTAGTTGTTGATCTGCTCCTGGAAGGTGTTGTGGTCGACGGTGTTGACCTTGGTCTTCAGCTTCGGCTTGGCCGTCTCGAAGGCGGCGAACACGTCAGCGAACGCCTTCTTCGGCACGTCGTCCGAGGCGTTGGAGCCGATCGTGACGGTGCCGGTGGCACCGGCGCTGCCGCTGCCTCCGGTCGAGCCGGTGTCCGAGCTGCCGCCGCACGCCGCGAGCAGCGCCGGAAGGGAGAGCGCGGCACCGGTGCCGGCGGCCCCCTTGAGGAAGCCACGGCGGCCCAGCCGGGCGTTCGTGATGGCCGACGTCACATGCGTGGACGACGGGACGAGACTGGCGAGGTAGTGGTCCTCTGTCTCGAAGGTGGGCATCTGTCCCCTCCTCAGGAGATGGCTGACGCGCAGGTGGGCGGAGCTACAGGTCGCTGCGCACCAGACGCGACCTGCCAACATGAACGAACACATCCGAACAGCACTGCGCACAGATTGGTGTGGCGCAGGTCACCTGTCAAGAGGCAGGACGAAACCCACAGGTCACACTTCGGGAACGGCGGACGGCCACACCAGCGGAGAATGGGCGAGATGTCCGAGTGGGCGTCTCCACCCACGTCATCCAACAAGGTCATGCGGATGGCCCGTCGGTTTCTGTTGACTTTTTCGCACACCGGGGCCAGGGTTCCAGCCATGACTGCCTGGCCCGTGCACCCCGACGGCACCCGGCTGCCCGGGGTCGCCTACGGCGGCGACTACAACCCGGAGCAGTGGCCACGCGAGGTGTGGGCCGAGGACGTCCGCCTCATGCGCGAGGCCGGCGTGACCGTGGCGACGGTCGGGGTCTTCTCCTGGGCCCTGCTCGAGCCGGCGGAGGGCCGCTTCGAGCTCGACTGGCTGGCCGACGTGCTCGACCTGCTGCACGCGAACGGCATCGCCGTCGACCTCGCCACCGGCACCGCGTCCCCTCCCCCGTGGCTCTCGCACCGCTACCCGGAGACACTTCCCCGGCGGGCCGACGGCACCGTGCTGTGGCCCGGTGGCCGGCAGGCCTGGTGCCCCAGCTCGCCCGTCTACCGCGAGCGTTCACTCGCTCTGGTGTCGGCGTTGGCCGAGCGGTTCCACGGCCACCCCGCGCTGGTGATGTGGCACGTGTCCAACGAGCTGGGCGGGCACAACAGCCGCTGCTACTGCGACGTCACCGCGCAGGCGTTCCGTGACTGGCTGCGCCAGCGCTACGGCGACCTCGACGCCCTCAACGAGGCGTGGGGAACGGCCTTCTGGAGCCAGCGCTACGGCGACTGGGACCACGTCCTCCCGCCGCGGACAGCGCCGACCTTCCCCAACCCGACCCAGCAGCTCGACTTCGCGCGCTTCGGCTCCGACGCCCTGCTCGACTGCTTCGTGGCCGAGCGCGACCTGCTGCACCGCATCAGCCCGGGCGTGCCGGTCACGACGAACTTCATGGTCATGTCGCACGTGCGGGACATGGACTACCTCCGCTGGGGGCCCGAGCTCGACGTCGTCTCCCAGGACCACTACCTCGAGGCGCACGACCCGGACGCGCACGTCGAGCTCGCGTGGTCGGCCGACCTCACCCGCGGCACCGCCGGCGGCCGACCATGGTTCCTCATGGAGCACTCGACCAGTGCGGTCAACTGGCAGCCCCGCAACGTACCGAAAGCACCCGGCCAGCTGGCGCGCAACAGCCTCGCCCACGTAGCGCGCGGCTCGGACGCAGTGTGCTTCTTCCAGTGGCGGGCGTCCCGGGCCGGCGCCGAGAAGTTCCACTCGGCACTGCTGCCGCACGGGGGCACCGACACCCGCGTGTGGCGCGAGGTCGTCGAGCTCGGGCGTACCCTCCGCGCGATCGGCGAGGTCGCCGGGACCACCGTGCGGGGCGAGGTCGCCGTCGTCGTCGACTGGGACGCCCGCTGGGCCGCCGAGCTCGACAGCCACCCGACCCAGGACGTCACCTACCTCGACCGGCACCACGCGCTCTACCGCGCCCTGTGGGACGCGGGCGTCACGGTCGACATGGTCCGGCCGGACGACGACCTCGACGGCTACCGGCTCGTTCTCGTCCCCACGCTCTACCTCACGACCGACGCGGCGGCGGCCAACCTCGCCGGCTACGTCGAGGCGGGCGGGACCGCGCTGGTGACCTACTGGAGCGGCATCGTCGACGGCCACGACCACGTGCGGCTGGGCGGCTACCCCGGCGCCTTCCGCGAGCTGCTGGGGATCACCAGCGAGGAGTTCTTCCCCCTGCGCGAGGGCCAGGAGGTGCGGCTCTCCGGCGGCGTCCTCGACGGCACGACGGCCGACGTGTGGACCGAGCTGCTGCACGCGACCGGGGCCGAGGTCGTCAGCAGCTACGACGACGGACCGCTCGCCGGCGTACCTGCCCTGACCCGACGACGCGTCGGCGACGGCACAGCCTGGTACCTCGCCACCCGCACCGACCCCGCCGGCACGACCGCCCTGGTGCGACAGCTGTGCGCGGACGTCGGCATCGCGACCCACGACCTGCCCGGTGTGGAGGTCGTACGCCGCAGTGGGGAGACCGCGTCGTACCTGTTCGTGCTCAACCACACCGACGCTGCGGTCGAGGTGCCGGTGCGGGGCACCGACCTGGTGACCGACCGTGCTTGCCCAGGAACCGTGAAGGTCGCAGCGGGCGGCGTCGCAGTGGTCCGAGAAGAGGGGCACTGATGCTGGCGAGAGAGCGACAGAGCTACATCCTGGAGCGGGTGCGCCAGAACGGCGCGGTCAAGGTCAGCGACCTCACCCGAGAGCTCGCCGTCTCGGACATGACGGTCCGGCGCGACCTCGACCTGCTGGCCCGCCAGGGGTTCCTCGACAAGGTCCACGGCGGTGCGACCTCCCCGACGTTGACGAGCACCGACGAGCCCGGCTTCGAGACGAAGTCGTCGCGCGAGCGGTCCGAGAAGGACGCGATCGCCGCCGCCGCGGTGCAGATGGTGCGGCCGGGTTGCGCAGTAGGGCTGTCGGCGGGCACGACGACCTGGACCCTCGCGCACCGCCTGCGCGAGGTGCCGGGCATCACCGTCGTCACCAACTCGGTGCAGATCGCCACCGTCTTCTGGTCCTCGCCCGACCCGGGCCAGACCGTGGTCCTCACCGGCGGTGTCCGCACCCCCTCCGACGCGCTGGTCGGACCGTTGGCGGTCGCTGCCCTGCGCAGCCTCAACCTCGACATCGTCTTCCTCGGTGTGCACGGGATGGACGGGCGCACCGGGTTCACCAGCCCCAACCTGCTCGAGGCCGAGACCAGCCGCGCGCTCGCGAGGTCGGCGCGCCGGCTCGCGGTCGTCGCCGACCACACGAAGTGGAACGTGGTCGGCATCAGCACCATCGCGTCGCTCGCGGAGGCCGACGTGGTCGTGACCGACGACGGCCTGAGCCCCGAGGCGCTCGCCGTCCTGCGCGAAGAGGTGGGCGAGGTGAAGGTCGTCACCGTCGCACCCGGGCTCACCGGGACGGAGGACCCGTGAGGAAGACCCTGATCACCCTCGCCGACGGCCGTGAGGAGTACTTCTTCGACGCCGACGAGACCGCCGCGGTCACCGACCGAAGGAACCTCCGGGACTCCCGGGACCTCGAACCCACCTCGACGGCGTCCGAGATCAGGTACGACGCCGTCCTCGACGAGTGGGTCGCGGTGGCGTCGCACCGGCAGTCCCGCACCCACCTCCCCCCGGCCGACGAGTGCCCGCTGTGCCCGTCGCGCGACGGGCGGCAGACGGAGGTGCCGGCCGAGGACTACGACGTGGTGGTGTTCGAGAACCGCTTCCCGTCCTTCGCCGACCACGTCGACCCGGAGGCCGGTGTCGACGCGACCGGCGACCGGCGTCCCGGGCTCGGGCGCTGCGAGGTCGTCTGCTTCACCAGCGACCACAACGTGCCGGTGAGCCGGCTACCGCCCGAGCGGGTCCGGCTGGTCCTGGACGCGTGGATCGACCGGAGCACCGAGCTCGCCCGGCTGCCGTTCGTGGAGCAGGTCTACTGCTTCGAGAACCGCGGCGAGGAGATCGGCGTCACCCTGAGCCACCCGCACGGCCAGATCTACGGCTATCCCTTCGTCACGCCGCGGACCCGCACCATGCTCGACGCCGCCCGACGGCACCGGGACCGCACGGGGGGTGATCTGTTCGCCGACCGGCTCGAGCTCGAGCTCGCGGACGGGTCCCGCATCGTCACCGCCAACGAGCACTGGGTCGCGTTCGTCCCCTTCGCGGCCCGGTGGCCGGTGGAGGTGCACCTCTACCCGCGCCGCGGCGTGCCGGACCTCCCGGCGCTCGACGCGGACGCGCGCGACTCCTTCCCCGCGATCTACCTCGACGTGCTGCGCGCCCTGGACGGCCTCTACGACTCGCCGCTGCCCTACATCTCCGGCTGGCACCAGGCACCGGTCCGCGTCGACCGCGACCTGGCGTCGCTCCACCTCGAGCTGTTCTCCGTCAAGCGGGCCGCGAACAAGCTGAAGTTCCTCGCCGGTTCCGAGTCCGGCGTGGGCGCGTTCATCAACGACATCGCACCGGAACGTGCCGCCGCCATGCTGCGCGACGCCCTGCCGCGATGACCGCCGAGGACGGGCGCGCGTCGGTCGTCGACGCCTTCGGCCGGCTCACCGGCGGGGCCCCGGAGTGCGTCTGGTCGTCACCGGGCCGGGTGAACCTGATCGGCGAGCACACCGACTACAACGACGGCTTCGCGCTTCCGTTCGCCATCGCAGCCCGCGCCTACGCCGCCGTCCGCCGGCGCGACGACGGGATGCTACGGATGAGCTCGGTGCAGCTGCCGGAGGGTGAGGTGACCGTCGCCCTGGACGACCTGGAGCCGGGGACGCCGAACGGCTGGGCGGCCTACGTCGCGGGCGTCGTCTGGGCCGCCCGCGGGGCAGGGCACGAGGTCGGCGGGATGGACGTGCTCGTCGACGGCCGCGTACCACTCGGCAGCGGGCTCTCGTCGTCGCACGCGCTGGAGTGCGCAGTCGCCGCGGCCACGATGCAGGTGCACGGCATCGAGGTCGCCCCCGACGACCTGGCCCGGCTCTCGCTCGCCGCGGAGAACGACTTCGTCGGCGCGCCGACCGGGATGATGGACCAGCTGGCGTCGCTGCGCTGCACCGCGGGCCACGCGATCTTTCTCGACAACCGGACCCTCGAGGTCGAGCAGGTTCCGCTCGACGTGAGGTCCGCCGGCCTCGCCCTCGTGGTCCTCGACAGCCGGGTGCACCACGACCACGCGGAGGGCGGGTACGGCGAGCGCCGCGCGTCCTGCGAGCGCGCGGCCGCGGAGCTCGGCGTGAGCGCCCTCCGGGACGTCGACGCGGCGTCGCTGGACCAGTCCCTGGCGCGGCTGTCCGACGACGAGCTGCGGCGCCGGGTCCGGCACGTCGTGACCGAGGACGTCCGGGTCGTCGACGCGGTCGCCGCCCTGCGGGCGGCCGACTGGGGCCGGCTCGGCGGCCTGATGGACGCCTCGCACGCGTCTCTGCGCGACGACTACGAGGTGAGCTGCGAGGAGCTCGACGTCGCGGTGGAGGCGGCGCGGTCAGCCGGCGCCGTGGGCGCGCGGATGACCGGCGGCGGCTTCGGCGGGTCGGCGATCGCGCTGGTCCCGGCGGGCCGGGTCACCGCGGTCGGCGACGCCGTGCGGGCGGCGTTCGCGTCCCGCGGCTGGACCGCCCCCGTCGTGTTCGAGGTCACCCCGTCCGAGGGCTTGCGCCGGGACGCCTGACGCCGCGTCGGCCGTCGGCCCGCGGCTGCGACTCCCTCGCCGTCGTGCGTGCGGGGTCGTGTCTCTCCCGCCGTCGGGCTGACGGTCAGAGCGGCTTGGGACGAGGCGGCGCGTACCTGCCACACCCCGCCGTCGGCCACGCACCCACCGTCGCCCTCGAGACCGCCACGGTCGGAGCGTGCGGGGTCGTGTCTCTCCCGCCGTCGGGGTGCGGGTCAGAGCGGCTGGGGACGAGGCGACGTGTACCTGCCTGCGCCCCGCCGTCGGCCACGCACCCACCGTCGCCCTCGAGACCGCCTCCGTCTCGATCGGTGAGACGTTCCCCGCCCCTACCGCGGTGAGATGCCACTAACAGCGGCGTGCAAGCCACGGTTGGGCACAAGACGCCGCGGTAGGGCTCCGGCGGACCGCGTTTGTCTCGGGATGCGGACCCGACGGGTCAGATGCCCGCCCAGCGCACACCGCACCCGGCCGCCCGTCCACAGCCGCTCTGACCCCCGCGCGCACCACGGGTCACGTGCCGCCCAGCGCACCCCGCACCCGGCCGCCCGTCCACAGCCGCTCCGACCCCCGCGCGCACCACGGGTCACGTGCCGCCCAGCGCACCCCGCACCCAGCCGTCCATCCAAAGCCGCTCTGACGCCAGCGCGCACCACGTGGTCAGGTGCTCCGCAACGGGTGCCAGGCGGCCCACACCTCCGGTCAGGTGGTCGGGTCAGGCGAGGGCGGCGGCGAGGTTCTCGTCGAGCGCCGCGAGGAAGTCCTCGGTCGTGAGGAACGCCTGGTCCGGCGACACCAGCAGCGCCAGGTCCTTGGTCATCCTGCCGCTCTCGACCGTCTCGACGCAGACCCGCTCGAGCGTCTCGGCGAAGGCGGTGACCTCGGGAGTGCCGTCGAGCTTGCCGCGGTGCTTGAGGCCGCCGGTCCACGCGAAGATCGAGGCGATCGGGTTGGTGGAGGTGGGCTTGCCGGCCTGGTGCTGACGGAAGTGCCGGGTCACCGTGCCGTGCGCCGCCTCGGCCTCGACCGTCCGGCCGTCCGGGGTCATGAGCACCGAGGTCATGAGGCCCAGTGAGCCGAACCCCTGCGCGACCGTGTCGGACTGCACGTCGCCGTCGTAGTTCTTGCAGGCCCAGACGTAGCCGCCCTCCCACTTCATCGCGGCGGCGACCATGTCGTCGATCAGGCGGTGCTCGTAGGTGAGTCCCTTGGCGTCGAAGTCGGCCTTGAACTCCTTCTCGAACACCTCGGCGAAGATGTCCTTGAAGGCACCGTCGTACGCCTTGAGGATGGTGTTCTTGGTCGACAGGTAGACCGGGTACCCACGCAGCAGGCCGTAGTTCAACGACGCACGGGCGAAGTCCTCGATCGACTTGTTGAAGTTGAACATGCCCATCGCCACGCCGCCGTCGGCGCCGTAGTTGGCGACCACGTGCTGGATCGGCTCCGAGCCGTCCTGCGGGGTGAACGTCATGGTCAGCTCACCCGCACCGGGCACCTTGAAGTTGGTTGCCTTGTACTGGTCGCCGTGCGCGTGACGACCGATGATGATCGGCTTGGTCCAGCCGGGCACCAGCCGCGGGATGTTGCTGATGATGATCGGCTCGCGGAAGATCACGCCACCCAGGATGTTGCGGATCGTTCCGTTGGGGCTCCGCCACATCTCCTTGAGCCCGAACTCCTCGACCCGGGCCTCGTCCGGCGTGATCGTCGCGCACTTGACGCCGACGCCGTGCTGCTTGATGGCGTTCGCCGCGTCGACGGTGACCTGGTCGTCCGTCGCGTCGCGGTGCTCGATGCCCAGGTCGAAGTACTGCAGGTCGATGTCGAGGTACGGGTGGATCAGCCGGTCCTTGATGAACTGCCAGATGATCCGGGTCATCTCGTCGCCGTCGAGCTCGACGACCGGGTTCTGCACCTTGATCTTCGCCACGGGTCTGCTCCTCGGAGGTGTGGGGTCGGTCGTGAGGGTCGTGGGGGTCGTACCGGTTCGGGCGAGGTCAGACGAGACCGAGGCCCTGCACCGCGTCGCGCTCCTCGACGAGCTCGGCGACCGAGGCGTCGATGCGGGACCGGGAGAAGTCGTCGACGTCGAGGCCCTGGACGATCTCCCACTCGCCGCCGGAGGACGTCACGGGGAAGGACGAGACGAGACCCTCGGGCACACCGTAGGAGCCGTCGGACACGATCGCGGCCGAGGTCCAGTCGCCGTCGGGCGTGCCGTCGACCCAGCTGAACACGTGGTCGACCGCTGCGTTCGCGGCCGACGCGGCCGACGACGCACCACGGGCCTCGATGATGGCGGCGCCACGCTTGGCGACGGTCGGGATGAAGAAGTCGGCGATCCAGGCGTCGTCGTCGAGCACCTCGCGGGCCGGCTTGCCGGCGACCAGGGCGTGCGACAGGTCCGGGTACTGCGTCGCCGAGTGGTTGCCCCAGATGGTGAGCCTCTGCAGCTCGGTGACCGGCGTGCGCGTCTTGTTGGCCAGCTGGCTCAGGGCCCGGTTGTGGTCGAGCCGGGTCATCGCGGTGAAGCGCGACTTCGGCACGTCGGGCGCGTGCGCCGCCGTGATGAGCGCATTCGTGTTGGCCGGGTTGCCGACGACCAGGACGCGCACGTCGTCGGCGGCACCGGCGTTGATCGCCTCACCCTGCGGCTTGAAGATGCCTCCGTTGGCCTCGAGCAGGTCGCCGCGCTCCATACCTGCGGTCCGCGGCCGGGCGCCGACGAGCAGCGCGACGTTGACACCGTCGAAGGCCGCACGCGGGTCGTCGGTGATGTCGATGCCGGCGAGCAGCGGGAAGGCGCAGTCGTCGAGCTCCATCGCGGAGCCCTCGGCCGCCTTGAGCGCGGGCGGGATCTCCAACAGCTTCAGCCGGACCGGGCGGTCCGGGCCGAGCAGCTGGCCGGAGGCGACCCGGAACAGCAGGGCATAACCGATCGCGCCGGCAGCCCCCGTGACGGTGACGTTGACTGGGTTCTGGGCCATGGACGGCGCTCCTTCGCGACGGCGGCTCGGCTGCTCGCAAGGTCTCTCGTCATCAAGAGACCAGGTGACCGCGAGGCTATCCCAGCACGTCCCGCCCGCGTCCGGGAGGGGCGGAGCCGGGCTCCGGCCGGCAGGGACGCGCCGGGCGGCCTCCTATCGCGACGGCGGGACGATGATCGCGAACACGGCCAGCGCCACACCCATGGTCGACAGCACCAGCACGTCGAAGGCGCGGCTGCGCACGACCAGCAGCCCGACCCGGCGTACCGGCAGGACCAGGCGGGCGACCGCGGCGAGCAGGACCGCCACACCCAGCAGGAAGCAGCCGCTGCGGAAGTGGCCCAGCGCCACGGCGCCCAGCCCCACGACTCCGAGCCCGAGCACCGAGAGCAGCGGCCACTGGCGGCCGGCCCAGCCGCCACGGATCGGCGGGCGCTCCTCGGGACCGCGAGCGGTGGGCGCGCTCCCGCTCACCTCATTCACACGCCCGCCGACGCCGTCCGGCCGGCCAGCGCGCGCTCGGCGCTCTCGACCACGTTGAGCAGCAGCATCGCCCGGGTCATCGGCCCGGCACCGCCGGGCACCGGCGCCAGGTGACCGGCCACTTCGGCGACCTCCGGTGCGACGTCGCCGACCAGGCCGGCCGCCGTGCGGGTGATGCCCACGTCGACGACCGCGGCTCCCGGCTTGACCATGTCACCGGTCACCAGGCCCGGCACGCCGGCGGCGGCCACGATCACGTCCGCGCGGCGCAGGTGGCCGGCAAGGTCCCGCGTGCCCGTGTGGCAGAGCGTCACGGTGGCGTTCTCGGTGCGCCGGGTGAGCAGCAGGCCCAGCGGCCGTCCGACGGTGACGCCGCGGCCGACGACGGTGATGTCGAGGCCGGCCGGCTCGACGCCGTGCTCGCGCAGCAGCAGGACGATGCCGCGCGGGGTGCAGGGCAGCGGCCCGGGCTCGCCCAGCACGAGGAGCCCGAGGTTCGTGGGGTGCAGACCGTCGGCGTCCTTGGCCGGGTCCATCCGCAGCAGCGCTGCGCCGGCGTCGAGCCCCGCGGGCAGCGGCAGCTGGACGATGTACCCCGTGCACGTGGGGTCACCGTTGAGCTCGTCGACGACAGCCTCGACCTCGTTCTGGGTCGCGGTGGCCGGCAGCTCGCGCTGCAGCGACGTGATGCCCACCTGGGCGCAGTCCCGGTGCTTGCCCGCCACGTACGACCGGCTGCCGGGGTCGTCGCCCACGAGGAGCGTGCCGAGCCCCGGCACGACGCCCTGCGCGCGCAGCCGCGCGACCCGCTCGGTGAGGTCGGCGCGGATCGCTGCCGCGGTGGCCCTGCCGTCGAGGATGATCGCGCTCACGCGGCGATCCTCTCAGGTGCGGTTGAAGGCTCCCACGGGCGTCTCGTGCGCCAGCTCGTACCGCCCGCGACCCCGCGCCTTGGCGCGGTACATCGCGGCATCCGCCTCGCGCAGCAGCGACCGGACGTCCGCGTCCGGGCCGCCGACCGCGAGGCCGATGCTGGCACCGGTGCGCACCGTCCGGCCGGCGACCTGCACCGGCTTCTCGAGCACGGTCTTGACGCGTCCGGCCAGGGCGCGCTGCGAGTCGGCCCCGCCGACCCCCTCGGCCACCACGACGAACTCGTCGCCGCCGAGCCGGGCGACGGTGTCCCCCGGCCGCACGGCGGCCCGCAGCCGGTCGGCCACGGTCACCAGGACCTGGTCCCCGGCCTCGTGGCCGAGGGAGTCGTTGACCTCCTTGAAGTGGTCGAGGTCGCAGAACATCACCAGGGTCTGCTGGCCGCTCCGCGTCGACCTGGCCAGCGCGTGGGCCAGCCGGTCCATGAGCAGGTCACGGTTCGCGAGCCCGGTCAGCGGGTCGTGCAGCGCCTGGTGCTGGAGCTTGGCCTGCGCCGCGCGCGCCGCGGTGATGTCGTGCACCTGGGCCACGTAGTGCGACGGCGCGTCGTGCTCGTCACGTGCCATCGACACCGCCAGGCGCACCCACACCGTGTCGCCGTCACGCGTGAGGTAGCGCTTCTCCATCGTGTAGTGGTCGATCGTGCCGGCCGTCAGGAGGGCGAGGTTGTCCAGGTCGGAGTCGAGGTCGTCCGGGTGGGTGATCTGCTGGAACGTCTGGCCCAGGAGCCCGGCCTCGTCGTACCCCGTGAGCCGGCACAGGGCGTGGTTGACCTCCATGAACGAGCCGTCCAGGTCGACGAGCGCCATGCCGACCGGCGCGTACGCCATGGCCGAGCGGAACTGCTCCTCGCTGCGGGCGAGCGCACGGGAGGCGCTGCGCGCCACGGTGACGTCGGTGAAGGTGCTGACGACGCCGGTGACCACCGGCATGCCGTCCGGGCCCGTGTCCAGCAGCGGCTCGGAGTTGGCCTCGAGCCAGCCCAGCGTGCCGTCGGCGCGGAAGATCCCGACGGTCACGTCCCGGACCGGCTGGCCGGTGGCAAGAGCACGGTTGGACGGCAGGTCCTCCGGCCTGACCGCACTGCCGTCCTCGTGGACGATCCGCCAGCCCGCAGCCGTCGGCCGGCGGCCCGCGAGCCGGTCGAGGTCGACACCGAGGATCTGGGAGGCTGCCTGGTTGGCGGTCAGGATGAGGCCCTCGGCGTCCTGAAGGAGCACACCCTCCGCCATGGTCGCGACGACCGACCGGTAGCGGCGCTCGGACGACCGGAGCAGCTGGGAGGCCTCGACCTGCTCGGTGACATCCGTGACGCTGCCGAGCCAGCGGCTCGGCGTGCCGTCGGGGTTGCGGATGGCCGTGGTCGCGGCGTCGACCCAGCGCACCGACCCGTCGGGGCGCAGGTAGCGGTAGCGGCCGGCGTACGGCTCGCCCGTCTCCAGGGCGGCCGCCCAGTCCGCGGCCACCCGCTCACGGTCGGCCGGGTGCAGCACCGAGGTCCACTCGTCGCCGGTGACGTCGTCGGGGGTGCCCGTGAGCTCGCGCCAGCGGAGGTTGACGTAGGTACGTCGCCCCGAGGCGTCGGTCTCGAAGATGCCGACCGGCGTGCCGTCGAGCAGGTACTGCAGGCGCTCGCGGTCGGCAGCGGCAAGCCGGTGGCGGTCGGCGCGCTGCGCCACGCGGGCACCGAGCAGGACCGCCGCCAGGGAACCCGAGGTCAGCACGAGGACCATCAGGCTCTGGCCGTACGCCGGGTCGAACCAGCCGAGCCGCTCGCCCTGGACCACCAGCCAACCGACGAACACGGGCACCACGAGGGCCCAGAGGACCGACGCGCGTACCAGGGCGCCTCCGGTGCCGGGCGCGCGGACCGCGCGGGAGGCCGGCAGGTCGGGTCGCTCGAGCAGCACGGCGACCGCCGCGCTCAGGGCGACCGGGACCGTGGGGGCCACCATCGCGACCGCCCCCTGCAACCCCGCGAGCTCGGTGGAGCCGTAGAGGTGGCCGACCAGGCTGGCGTAGCCGACAAGGAACGCGAAGCAGCCCAGCACGGTGGCCAGCAGCGGCCGCGAACGGTCCACGGCCAGGGCGAGGACCAGTGCCAGCAGCACCATGGCCGACGACGCGGCCATCTGCCCGGTCGGCGCGAACTCGCGCCAACGATCGAGGAACAGGAGGTCGGCCGAGAGCAGCGGCCGGTCCAGGACGTTCGACGCGAGGCCCTCGGCGCCGATCGTCGCGACCACGGCGAGCAGGGCCCGGCGGACCACCGGCCGCGGACGAAGGCCCAGCACGAGGCCCAGGAGCAGGAACGCGGCGGCGGTGCTCGGCTTGGTGGGCGACAGGTGCAGCAGGACGGCAGGCAGCGCCTGCGGTGCCAGCAGCCACAGTGCGAGCGCGAGGCTCTCCGTGGCGAGGACGACGCGGCCGAGGACCACAGAGAGCCGGCTGAACCGGTCCACGCCCACGACCATTCCCTCCGTCGACCCGCTCGGCCCCTGAGGCTGTCTTCGGCAGGGGGGTGGTCGCGCAGCAGGACGAATCGGGCGGCTTGACCGAGTCTTTGCCCGGCCGGACGCCGGGTCCAGAGGGGTGGTGATCGCCGGGCCGGGCTAGTGGAAGAAGTGCCGGACGCCGGTCAGGTACAGGGTGATGCCGGCCGAGGCTGCGGCGGCCACGACCTCCTCGTCGCGCACCGACCCGCCGGGCTGCACGACCGCCCGGACGCCGGCAGCCGTCAGGACCTGGAGCCCGTCGGCGAAGGGGAAGAAGGCGTCCGACGCGGCGACGGCGCCCGCGGCCCGGTCGCCGGCGCGCGCCACCGCCAGCCGGGCGGAGTCGACCCGGTTGACCTGGCCCATACCGACGCCCACCGTGGCGCCGTCGGCGGCGAGCAGGATCGCGTTCGACTTCACCGCCCGGCACGCCCGCCAGGCGAACTCGAGGTCGGACAGGGTCGGGGCGTCGACCGCATCGCCGGCCGCGAGGGTCCACGCCGCGGGGTCGTCGCCGTCGGCGTCGACCTGGTCGCGGGTCTGCACGAGGACACCGCCCGAGACCTGGCGCAGCTCGACGCTGTCGCGCCGGTAGCCGTCCGGGAGCTCGAGCAGCCGCACGTTCTTCTTCTGCCTCAGCAGCGCCAGGGCGTCGTCGTCGAACGCGGGCGCGACGACGACCTCGGTGAACACCTGCGCCACCTGTTCCGCCATCGCGAGGGTGACGGGCCGGTTGGTGGCGATGACGCCGCCGAACGCCGACACCGGGTCGCAGGCGTGCGCCCGTCGGTGCGCGTCGGCGACGTCCGCACCGACCGCGATGCCGCACGGGTTGGCGTGCTTGATGATCGCGACGGCCGGCTGGTCGAAGTCGAACGCCGTGCGCAGCGCGGCGTCGGCGTCGACGTAGTTGTTGTAGGACATCGCCTTGCCGTGCAGCACGGTGCCCTGCGCGATGCCCGGTGCGGCCGCGAGGTCGACGTACAGCGCGCCCTTCTGGTGCGGGTTCTCGCCGTAGCGCAGGACGTCCGCGCGCTCCAGTGCGAGCCCGGCGTACGCCGGCCACCACGAGTCGTCGGCGGCGAGCTCCTGCGCGCACCACTGCGCGACGGCGGTGTCGTAGGCCGCCGTGTGGGCGAACGCCCGGGCGGCCAGCCGCCGGCGCGCGGCGAGGTCGAACCCGCCGGCCCGCACGGCGACCAGGACGTCGTCGTACGACGGGGGGTCGACGACGACGGCGACGCTGGGGTGGTTCTTCGCAGCGGCCCGCACCATCGACGGTCCGCCGATGTCGATCTGCTCGACGACCTCGTCGCTGCCGGCCCCGGAGGCGACGGTCTCGCGGAACGGGTAGAGGTTGACCACGACGAGGTCGAACGCCTCGACGCCGAGCTCGTCGAGCTGGCGGACGTGGTCGGGGCGCCGGCGGTCGGCGAGGATGCCGGCGTGCACCTTGGGGTGCAGCGTCTTGACGCGCCCGTCGAGGCACTCCGGGAAGCCGGTCAGGTCCTCGACCGCCGTGACGGGCACGCCGGCCGCGGCGATCCGCCCCGCGGTGGAGCCGGTGGAGACCAGGGCGACGCCCGCCTCGTGCAGGCCACGTGCCAGGTCCTCCAGGCCGGTCTTGTCGTAGACGCTGAGCAGCGCGCGCCGGACCGGCACGACGTCGCCGACCGTCCCGGTCGGGGGGGTGTCGCTCACGGGAGGGTGACCTTCCTGCCAGTGACCGTCCAGCCCGCACGGGCCATCCGGCCGACGACGTCGACGAGCATGACGCGCTCCTCGACCTTGATCCGCTCGTGCAACGACTGCTCGTCGTCGTCGTCGTGCACCGGCACCGCGCGCTGGGCCACGATCGCGCCGGAGTCGACGCCCGCGTCCACGACGAACAGCGTCGCGCCGGACACCTTCACGCCGTGCTGCAGCGCGTCCCGAGGACCGTGCATCCCGGGGAACGACGGCAGCAGGGCCGGGTGGCTGTTGACGACCCGGCCGGCGAACCGGTCGAGGAAGGCCGTCCCGAGCAGCCGCATGAAGCCGGCCGACACCACGAGGTCCGGCTCGTGCGCCGCGACGGTCTCGGCGAGCGCGACGTCCCACGCGGCCCGGTCGGGGTGGTCGCCGGGCGGGCAGACGAACGTCGGCACCCCGGCGGCGACGGCCCGGTCGAGCGCCCCGGTGCCGGGGCGGTCCGCGCCCACGGCCACCAGCCGGACGCCGTACGCCGGGTCGCGGGTGGCGTCGAGCAGTGCCTGCAGGGTCGACCCCGCGCCCGAGGCCAGCACGACCACGCGCGGTCCGGGGCCGAAGTGCACGGCCTGACCCTAACGGGCGGGCAGGCCTGGTTCGGGCGGCACTCTCCCGCCGTTGGTGGTGGAGGTCAGGGCGGCTGGGGATGAGGGCGACGACCGGCGTCGGGTCGGGCCTCACCCGCCGTCGTCCCCGTTTGAGTGGCGCGTTGTGGCAGTACTGAAGCGATTCAACATGCCACAACGCGCCAGTCAAGACCTGGCGGGAGCAACCCCCTGCGGCGGGAGAGGAGACCGGCTCGGCGATCAGGCCCGACGGCGCAGGACGAGCAGCGTCGCGGCCATGACCACCGCGATCTCCAGCCCGGCCGCCCCCGCGACGGCCCACCACTGCGGCCCGGTCACCGCCAGCCGGCCGGGACCGCCGGGACCGGAGGCGAGCACCGCCAGTGCGGCGACGGCGGCCGCGACGAGTGCACCGGTGACGGCGACCGTCTCCGTCAGGGGGCGCCAGCCCTCGCCGGTCACTGCGTCGGCGCGGTGCGCGAGGACGCCGGCAAGCACCCCTGCGGCCACCGGGACGAGCAGCACGATCGGGGCCCAGCCGGGGCCGGGCTCCTGCGGCAGGGCCGCGAGGAGCGGCACCGCGGGGACCGCCCCGAGGTCGACCCCGAACGGGGACACCGAGGTGGCGGCGCCGACGGCGAACCCGGGGCCCACGACATAGGCGGTGCCCCATACCGCCGCGGTGGGGACGTAGAGCAGGCAGAGGACGCCGAGGAGCACGCCGCCGCCGACACCGGCGCCCAGCGCGTCGACGAGCACGGCCGCGCGGTCGCGGTGCGCCAGCAGGGCCGCGCCGGTGAGCAGGGCGCCGCCCGCGAGCAGGGTGGCGACCGCGCCCGCCCCGGCCGGCAGCGCGGCCCGGACGAGGGGGTGCAGCCGTCGCGACAGCCCGGACCAGGTCCCGGTGGCGCGGACCGCGCCGGTGCCCGACCCGAGGGCCGCCACACCGGCAGCCCCGACGAAGGCGCTGACCGGGAGCGCGCGGACCTCACCGGTGCGGGCCAGCAGCGCGACGAACGTGGCGAGGACGGCGTACGCCGCCGTGGTGGAGGACGCGAGGGCCAGCACGCCGGTGCGGCCGCGCACCCCGGCCGCTCGGCCGGCCCGCAGGGTCGCGCCGTGCAGCAGCGCGACCGGCAGGGCGGTGAGGCCGAGCGGCACCAGGGCCAGCTCGCCCCCGGGCACGGCGAGGTGGGCGTGGTGGCCCACCAGCCAGGCCATCAGTGCGGTGGACACCGCATCGGCGACATCGGCGCCGCTGTCGGCCGCCGAGGCCCAGGCGACGAGGACGACGACCATGACCGCCAGCACGCCGAGCGCCGCGGAGCGCACCGCGGCGACGATCCCCACGACCGTGAGCGACCAGGTGCCGGCGGGCGGCTCCCCGCCCGGCCGCAGCCGGGACCCCGCGACGTGGCCGGCGGGTCGCGGCGGGCGGGAGGGACGGGAGAGGAGCTCGGTCATCGCGGTCCATCGTCGCCGCTGCCGACCGTTCCGCCCCGCACCCTGCCCCCGCTCGGCGGGTCGTCGGCCGCGAACGTGGTGCCGGCCGGGATGCAACCTGCCAGGGTGGTCGCGGGTGATCCTCTGTGACAGCGCGCCGGCGGCCCCGGCGCCCGACGCGACCGGAGGGAGGGCAGCCGTGAAGGACTCGGCCGGGTTCGACGCCTTCTACGCGGCGACCCAGCGGCGCGTCCAGCACCAGATGTACGCCATGACGAGCAACCTCGCCGACGCGCAGGAGCTCACTCAGGAGGCGTACGCCCGGGCGTGGCAGCGCTGGTCCACGGTCGCGACGTACGACGACCCCGAGGCGTGGGTCCGCACCGTCGCCTGGCGGCTGGCCGCCAGCCGCTGGCGCAAGGCGAAGAACGGCGTGACCGCGATGCTGCGGCACGGCCCGCCCGAGCACACGCCGGAGCCGAGCATCGACAACGTCGCCCTCGTCGCCGCGCTCCGGGAGATCCCGGAGGCGCAGCGCCGGGCCATCGTCCTGCACCACCTCGCCGGCCTGTCCGTCGCCGAGGTCGCCCACGAGGTGGGAGCCCCTGAGGGCACGGTCAAGGCGCGCCTGTCGCGCGGCCGGGCCGCCCTCGCCGAGCTGCTCGCCGACAACTCGCTCACGGAGGTGAGCCCCCATGCCTGAGAACAACGACAAGCTGACCCTCACCCTGGACGCGCTGCGGTCCGACGTCGAGCGCAACCCGCTGGCCGACTCGCAGACCGTGCGCCGCCGCGGCGACCAGCGCACCCGCCGGCAGGCCGTCGGCGGTGCCCTCGCTGTCGTCGCCCTGGTCGCCGGAGCCGCCGGCCTCCTCGGCGGTGTCGGCGGCGACGACCGCGCCACCCAGCTGCCGGCCACCCAGACGCCGACCCCGACCCCGACGACGACAGCGACCGCGACCATCGCGGACCAGCCGTTCGTCGGGGCCGACGACCTCACCGGCCTCGGGGACTACGACCAGACGGGCCCATTCCTGGACTCGGGGGAAGCGGTCACCGACGACCCGAAGGTCTGCGGGGTGCACCCGTCCGGCTGGGGGGCAGCCGAGGTGGTGTCGCGCCGCTACTACCAGGACGGCAGTGAGGCGAGGATCGACGAGTACGTGCTGCGCTTCGACGACCCGGGCCAGGCGACTGCGGCCCTGCTGCGCCCGCAGTCGGACCTGGCCGGCTGCCCGACGGTCGCCCGGGCGGACGGGACGGTCGACTCGCGGCACCGCACCAACGCGCCCGTCCCGGGAGCGGACACGAGCTCGCGGCTGTTCACGCCGACCGTCGCCTCGGAACCCGGCTACCAGGAGGTCGTGGCCGTCCCCGCCGCGGACACGATCGTCGTCGTGCTCGAGTGGCGGGCCTCCGGCAGCGGCCGCGCCGCAGCCGGCTGGACCTGGACCGCCGCCCAGGTGCAGGCCGCCCTCGACGCCGCCGTCGGCTAGCGACCTCGCCGCTCGTCGCGCCCGGCACGACCAGCGAAGCGGCCCGCTGCGCGGCTGGATTCCGGCTGACGAGCGGTGTCACTTGGCTCCGTCGGTCTCACGAACGCGGGGTCAGCGGGTCGGCGGCTCGCCCGCTGGGCGCAGACTGGAGGCGCTCGCGGCGCGGTCGAGGGTCGACCCGCCGACGGGCGTCGAGGTGAGGATGAGAGCCACCGCGGGCGACGTCCTGCAGTCCCGCGACGAGGGTCACCCGCCCTGTCCGCCCGGACGGCTGCGTCGGCTGACGAGCCGTCGGGACCTCCGCGCCGTGGTCGCCGTCGCCGCTGCTGCTGGCGCAGCGGCCGTGGCGCTGGCCGGCGGTGGGCCCGGTCTGCTCGCCGGCCATCGACCGGCGGCCACGCCGTCGGCGGCGGTCCACGCAGGGCGGCCGGACGTACCAGCCGGCGATCCGGCCAGCCGCCTGCTGACGTCCGCGCTGCTGCGACCCCGAGACGCCTACGGCGACGTCGCCGCGCGGCGAGGTGCTTCGGTGCGGGACTCCGCGTCGTTCCGCCGGCTGCACCGCTGCGACCCCGACCCGGGCAACGACGTCAGCGCCACCCGCACCCTGGCGGGCGCGGGCGGAGCGACGGTCACCCAGCGCGTGGTGGTGAACCTCGACACCCCGGCCGCGGAGGCGCTCTACGCCGAGCAGGTGCGGGCGCTGCGTGCCTGTCCTGGCGCCCAGCGCCGCGCAGCGACGTCCCGCGACGCTCCCAGCGGGGGACGTGCGCCTGTTCCAGGCCCCGGCTGCGGACGGCTCCAGCGCCGCGGTCGCGGTGGTCCGGGTCGGTGCGGTGGTGACCGAGGTCGTCCGACGACCCGGCGCCGGTGCCCCCGCCGAGGCGGCGACGCTCGCGGCGCTGGCGACCCGCGCCGTCCGCCGCCTGCGCTCCGCCCTCCCGTACGACACCGGCGCCGGTCCCTCGGCCGCCGCGTCCGCCGTCACGCGGATCCCCGCGGGGTTCCGGTTCGGCGGCGAGCAGCTCGCGACCGCGGGAGCCCGAGCAGGCGACGGACACCCGCGCCGCAGACCGGCTGGCAGCCTGGGCGCTCGGCCCGTGCGGCGCCGCGACCAACACGACCGACGCCCTCCGGTCGGCGATGCTGACCGTGACCCGGTCCGGCCCGCTCGGCGTCCAGTCGATGCAGCTGGCCCTCTTCCCCGATGACGCCTCGGCCGCGCGGGCCTGGGCCGGGTTCCGGGAGGTGGTGGTGGCGTGCTCCCTCGGCCGGCCGAGGAGCGGCCCGAGCAGTCGGGGAAGTGCGGAGTTGTGGACCGCCGGGCCGCTGGCACTGGGGAGCAGAGGTCTGGTGGCAGTGGGCCGCTACCGCCTCGACGGCCGGCCGGTCAGCGGCAATGCACACGCGGCAGCCGTGCAGGTGGGCAACGCCGTGTATCTCCGGGTCGACTACCGCGACGGCCTGCCGGGTGAGCCGGACCCGGCAGCGGCCGCGTCGGTGCGCGCCGCCGCGGCCGACGTCGAGCGGGTCTGCGGGCTGGTCGGCGGCTGCGGTTGACTGCCCCTGCGCGTCAGCGGGAGGTCATGAGCTCCCGCATGAGGCGGGCGGTCTCGGAGGGTGTCTTGCCGACCTTGACGCCGACGGCCTCGAGCGCGTCCTGCTTGGCCTGCGCGGTGCCCGACGAGCCGGACACGATCGCGCCGGCGTGGCCCATCGTCTTGCCCTCGGGGGCGGTGAAACCCGCGACGTAGCCGACGACCGGCTTGGTGACGTGATCCTTGATGTACGCCGCCGCGCGCTCCTCGGCGTCGCCGCCGATCTCGCCGATCATGACGATCGCGTCGGTCTCGGGGTCGGCCTCGAACGCCTCGAGGCAGTCGATGTGCGTGGTGCCGATGACGGGATCGCCGCCGATGCCGACGGCGGTCGAGAAGCCGATGTCGCGCAGCTCGTACATCATCTGGTAGGTCAGGGTGCCGGACTTGGAGACCAGCCCGATGCGACCGGCCTTGGTGATGTCGGCCGGGATGATGCCGGCGTTCGACTTTCCTGGGCTGATGAGGCCGGGGCAGTTCGGGCCGATGATCCGTGTCGTGCCGGCGTTGACCGCGTGCTGGTAGAACGCCGCGGAGTCGTGCACCGGGATGCCCTCGGTGATGACGACGCACAGCGGTATCGCGGCGTCGACCGCCTCGAGGACGGCGTCCTTGGCGAAGGCCGGCGGCACGAAGGCCACCGACACGTCGGCGTCGGTCTCCTTCATCGCCTCGGACACGGTCGCGAAGACCGGCACCGACGTGCCGTCGACGTCGACAGTGGTGCCGGCCTTGCGCGGGTTCACGCCGCCGACGACCTGCGCACCGGACGCGACCATCCGCCGGGTGTGCTTGGTGCCCTCGGAGCCGGTGATGCCCTGGACGATGATCTTGGAGTTCTCGGTCAGCCAGATGGCCATGTCAGCAGTCCCTCGTCCCTCGTCCGTCGTCTACTTGGCAGCCAGCTCGGCCGCGCGGGCGGCGGCGCCGTCCATGGTGTCGACCTGCTCGAGCAGCGGCAGCGCGGCCTCGGTGAGGATGCGCCGGCCCTCGTCGGCGTTGTTGCCGTCCAGCCGCACGACGAGGGGGTGGGTGATCTCGTCGCCGCGCTCCTGCAGCAGCCCGAACGCCTGGACGATGCCGTTGGCCACCGCGTCGCACGCGGTGATGCCGCCGAAGACGTTCACGAACACGGACTTCACGTCCGGGTCGCCGAGGATGATCTCGAGACCGTTCGCCATCACCTCGGCGGAGGCACCGCCGCCGATGTCGAGGAAGTTCGCGGGCTTGACGCCGCCCTGCGCCTCGCCGGCGTAGGCCACGACGTCAAGGGTCGACATGACCAGGCCGGCGCCGTTGCCGATGATGCCGACGGCACCGTCCAGCTTGACGTAGTTGAGGTCCTTGGCCTTCGCCTTGGCCTCCAGCGGGTCGGCGGAGAACTCGTCCGCCAGCCCCGGGTGCTCGGTCTGGCGGAAGTCGGCGTTGCCGTCGAGGGTCACCTTGCCGTCGAGCGCGACGACGCGGCCGTCGGCGGTCTTCACCAGCGGGTTGACCTCGACCAGCGTCGCGTCCTCCGCGACGAAGACGTCCCAGAGCTTCACGATCGCGGCGGCGACCTGGTCGCGGATGTCCTCGGGGAAGCCCCCTTGCTCGGCGATCTCGCGCGCCTTCGCGTCGTCGATGCCCTCGAGCGCGTCGACGGCGATCCTGGCCAGCGCCTCCGGCTTCTCGACAGCGAGCTGCTCGATCTCGACGCCGCCCTCGCGGGAGGCCATCGCGAGGTAGGTGCGGTTCGCGCGGTCCAGCAGCACCGAGAAGTAGTACTCCTCGGCGATCGCGGCGGCCGGCGCGATCATCACCCGGTGGACGGTGTGCCCCTTGATGTCCATGCCGAGGATCTGCGAGGCGACCTGCTCGGCCTCCTCGACCGATGAGGCCAGCTTGACGCCGCCGGCCTTGCCGCGGCCGCCGACCTTGACCTGCGCCTTCACGACCACCTTGCCGCCGCCCTCGGGCAGCAGCCGCTCGGCGGCGGCGCGCGCCTCCTCCGGGGTCTCGGCGACGGCGCCGCCCAGCACGGGCACGCCGTGCTTCTCGAAGAGGTCGCGCGCCTGGTACTCGAAGAGATCCACGGTCAGTCCTCGCCTGTCTCGATCGGCTCCGGAAAGTGGTCGTCGCGGCCGGACCGGCGGTGCAGCGGCAGGCAGGAGCCGGTCACGGGTGCGGTACGCGAGCGTAACCGCAGCGTCCCGCGGCCGTTGAACCGGGCGAACCCACCACTTCGGAGGCCCTCGTGCGCCCGTCCCGTCCCGCCGTCCTCGGCGCAGCCGCGCTGGCCGCCGCCCTCACGGGTGCCCCGACCACCACCGTCGCCACCCCGGCCCAGGCCGCCACGACGGTCTCGGTGAGCAGCAAGAGCATCGACGTCACCGTCGGACCGGCCGGCAACCGCAAGGTCTGCACCGTCGTGTACGACCTGTACCGGCCGTCGACGGCGACGACGCGGCACCGCAAGCCGGCGATCCTCACGACCAACGGCTTCGGCGGCTCCAAGGACGACCAGGCCGACCTGGGCCGTGCCTTCGCGAGGCGTGGCTACGTCGTGCTGTCGTACTCGGGCCTGGGGTTCGGCGGCTCCGACTGCAAGATCACCCTCGACGACCCGGACTGGGACGGCCAGGCCGCGAAGCAGCTGGTGACCTACCTCGGCGGCGGGCGGCGGGCCACCGATGGCAGCCGGGTCACCTACGTCCGCCGGGACCGCGTCTCGCACGACGGCCGGCACCGCATGCACGACCCGCGGGTCGGCATGGTCGGCGGCTCGTACGGCGGCCAGGTGCAGTTCGCGGTCGCCGGCATCGACCCGCGCGTGGACACGATCGTCCCGATCATCACGTGGAACGACCTCTCCTACTCGCTCGCGCCCAACAACACGAGCTTCACCAGCCCCGACGGCCAGGGGGTCCGGTACGGGACCCCGGGCAGCGAGAAGGTCGGCTGGACCTCGCTGTTCTTCGGCGTCGGGATCGCCGACGGCATCCAGCACGCGTCGACCGACCCGACCCGCAACGTCGGCTGCCCGAACTTCGCGGACCAGGCCTGCGTCGCCAAGGCGCAGATGGACGCGCTCGGCTACCCGACGCAGGACACGCTCGACTTCGCGCGGCACGCCAGCGTCTCGTCGTACGTCGACAGGATCCGGATCCCGACCTTGCTCGTGCAGGGCGAGAACGACACCCTCTTCACCCTGCAGGAGGCGGCGGCGACCTACCGTGCGCTCCGCTCCCAGGGCACGCCGGTCAAGATGATCTGGCAGTCCTGGGGCCACAGCGGCGGCGGGACGCCGGCGGCGGGCGAGCTCGACATGGCGCGCCCGCGCGCGAGCTACGAGGGACGCCGGATCAGCAACTGGTTCGACCACCACCTCAAGCACAAGGACGTCGGCACCGGCCCGCGCTTCAGCTACTTCCGTGACTGGGTCGGCTACACCGGCATCGCCACCCCGGCCTACGGCACCGCGTCTGCCTACCCCGTCGGCCGCTCGCAGGACCTCTACCTCTCCGGCACCGACTCGCTGGTGACGTCGAAGGGCGCGGTGCTGCCGGGCAGCGTCGCCTACGCCAACGTGGCCGGGCCCGCCCCGACCAGCTTCAGCGAGGTCTCCGCGCTCCAGGGCTCCCCGGTTCCGGACGGCGTGACCCCGCCGTACGACACCCCGGGCACCTTCGCCGCCTGGAGCACCTCACCGCTCGCAGCACCGGTCGTGTCGGTCGGCGTCCCGACCCTGACGCTGCGACTGTCGTCGCCGCTCGTGGCGCAGACGCAGGCTGCCGGACCGGCCGGGCAGCTGCTGCTGTTCGCGAAGATCTACGACGTCGCGCCGGACGGCAGCAGGACGCTCGTGCACCGGCTGGTCTCGCCGACCCGCGTCGCCGACGTGACGAAGCCGGTGACCATCGAGCTCCCCGGTGTCGTGCACCGCTACGAGGCGGGACAGCGGCTCTCGGTCGTGGTGGCCGCCACCGACGCCGCGTACCGCAACAGCACCGCTGTTCAGCCGGTGTCCGTGCTCACCGGCCCGGGTGACCCGGGTGTCCTGCGGCTGCCGGTGCTCGACTCGTCGGTGTCGTAGCCGGACTGCCGGGCGGTGTCAGGTTGCGGCGGCCGTGCCGAGGTTCTCGCGCACCCAGCCGATGATCTCGCCGGTCGTCGCGCCGGGTGTGAAGATCTTGGCCACGCCCATCTCGGTGAGCGCCGGCATGTCGGCCGCCGGCACGATGCCGCCGCCGAAGACCACGATGTCGCGGGCGTCGCGCTCGGCGAGGAGGTCGATGACCTTCTGGAACAGCGTCATGTGGGCACCCGAGAGCACCGACATGCCGATCGCGTCGGCGTCCTCCTGGATCGCGGTCTCGACGATCTGCTCGGGGGTCTGGTGCAGACCGGTGTAGACGACCTCGACACCCGCGTCGCGCAACGCGCGAGCCACCACCTTGGCGCCGCGGTCGTGGCCGTCGAGCCCAGGCTTGGCGACGACGACACGGACCGGCGCGGAGGTGCTCACAACTGCGCAGCGTAGTCCCGGCGCGCCCGAGGCGTCCCACGGCCCGGGACGGGGTACTGGCGATTACGGTGCTGCGACAGGCCCGCTCAGGTGCGGGCCGCAGGCAACCGACGACAGGACTGTGGAGGTCGCACTGGTGCGTGAGCGCCTGGGTCGCGCGGGCAACGGCGTACGCCGGGGTGCCGGCAGCCTCCTGACGCCCACCGGTCTGCGCGGCGCCGCCGTCGAGGTCGGCTGGGTGGCGGCGCACGCGGCGCTCTACCCGCTCGGCGTGGTGAAGGACCGGGCGGGCGCCCGCACCGACGCCCGCCGGGACCTGGCCGGGCTGTCGCCTGTCCAGCGCGGGCTCGTGGTCGGCGACGTCGAGGCGGCCGGCACGCCGATCCTGCTGGTGCACGGCATGGTCGACAACCGCTCGATCTTCACCGTTCTGCGGCGGGCCCTGCGGCGGCGTGGGTTCTTCCAGGTGCTCGGCATCAACTACAGCCCGCTGACGCGCGACGTCCGGCTGGCGGCCACCCAGCTGGCGACCCGGGTCGAGCGGCTCTGCGAGGAGAGCGGCTTCGAACGGATCCACGTGATCGGCCACAGCATGGGTGGCCTCATCGCGCGGTACTACGTGCAGCGGCTGGGTGGTGACGCCCGGGTGCACACCCTGGTCACCCTCGGCACCCCGCACGCCGGCACCCGGCACGCGTACCTCGTGCCGCACCGGTTGGCCCGCCAGCTGCGGCCGGGCAGCGACCTCGTCGCCGAGCTCGCCGAGACGGCGACCGGCTGCCGGACCCGTTTCCTCGCGGTGTGGAGCGACCTCGACCAGATGATCGTCCCGAAGCGAGCGGCGCGGATCGACCACCCCGACCTCGACGCCCGCAACGTCTTCGTGCGAGGTGTCGGCCACATGTCGCTGCCGATCCACCGGCAAGCGGTCCGCGAGATCGCGGCGACGCTGGCCCAGCTGGACCACCGGGGCGCGACCGTGACACCCGGCGTGACCCCGATCGCGAGCGACCGCCCCGGGCGCAGCCCCCGGCCGCCCGGAGCCTCCCGCGCGGCCCGTACCGCACAGTCCTGACCGGCCCAGGGGCCGTCGGGCGGCCGGGGTGACCCTGCCGGCCCGATGTGACCCATCTCACGGACAGCCACCGCAGGTGGGGGGTTTCCGGACTTCCCGACCGGACAAACGCCTCAGGACGGGATGTCCCCCGCGGTCACGACTCGCACTGCGCGCGTGACTCTCGGTGGTTGAACAAGGTAGGGACACCGTGTCGGTTGGCCCGTCTAGTGATCCTTTCGTTATCGTCGCCGCGTCCCCCTGCCCCCGACGACGAGGCCAGATCTTCCCGTGCCACCTCGCCGCAACGGCGGACGCCACCGCAAGCCCAGGCAGATCGGTGGTCCCGCCTACGTCACCGCCGCCACCCTGGCCGCCTTCACCGTGAGCGGTCTCAACGTGCCCGGCGCGATCGGCGCTGCCCACGAGTCCGGCACGGCCGGCGCCACGACCCAGCAGCTCCAGCAGGCGCGCACCATCGCCGCCGGCCAGCTGCGGCAGACCCTCGTCAAGCAGGACACCGAGCGCGCGACCCGCCTGCGGGCCGTGCGCACGTCCATGGTGCGGCAGGTCCACGACGCCGCCGAGGCGGAGCGCAAGGCTCGCGAGGCGGCCCGTCCCAAGTGGGTCATCCCGGTCGACCACTTCCGGCTCACCGCCGGCTTCGGCGACTACGGCCTGTGGGCCAGCTCGCACACCGGCCAGGACTTCGCCGCGCCGGAGGGGACCCCGATCCACGCGGTCGGCGACGGGAAGATCATCTTTGCCGGTTGGGACGGTGCCTACGGCAACAAGATCGCCATCGAGCACCCCGACGGCACGGTCACCTGGTACGCCCACATGTCGGCCTTCCTCCGCACCGACGGCACCGTCAAGGCCGGCGACATCATCGGCCGCATCGGCTCCACGGGCAACGTCACCGGCCCGCACCTGCACCTCGAGGTCCGCCCGCAGAACGGCGACCCCGTCCCGCCGCTCACCTGGCTGCGCCAGCACGGCATCGCGGTCTGACCCACCCCTCTCGCTCGTGCGCAGTTGAGCCCAGGGCCCACGGCCGGGGCTCGTGTGCGTCCGCGCGGCGCGCAACCCTCTCGCCGTTCGACGGCTGCCAGATCACGCCAGGACATGGGGCCGGCTGCCGGCCTGCCGCCGTCGGTGCCTTCCCGCGGCGTTCTCGGCCGGACCGCGGCCTGCAAGCCGCGGTTGACCCGAGTTGATCACGGTCCCGTGATCAACTCGGGGCGCGCGCGGCGGGGCTGGCGGGGCCGGGGCTGGCGGGGCGGCGGGGCGCGCTAGAGCTTCTCGACGGGGGCGTAGCGCAGCAGCAGGCGCTTGACGCCGCCGGTACGGAAGTCGATCGAGGCGACCGCCCGGTCCCCCGCTCCCTCGACCGCGACCACCGAGCCCATCCCGAACGTGTCGTGCGTGACCCGGTCGCCGGGCTCGAGGTGGATGACGGTGCGGTTCCCGGGCGAGCGGACGCCGGGGCGGGCCGCCATCGCGGCCACCGCGGTGGGGCTGGTGACCGTCGACTCGAGCCGCTGCCAGTCCAGCAGCTGCCCCGGGACCTCCTCGAGGAACCGCGAGGCCGGGTAGGCCTGCGGGGCGCCCCACGCGCTACGCACCGTGGAGCGCGAGAGGTAGAGCCGCTCGCGGGCCCGGGTGATGCCGACGTAGGCGAGCCGGCGCTCCTCCTCGAGCTCGGTCGGGTCGGCGAGCGAGCGCTGGTGGGGGAAGATCCCGTCCTCGAGGCCGGTGAGGAAGACGACCGGGAACTCCAGGCCCTTGGCGGTGTGCAGCGTCATGAGGGTGACGACGCCCTGCGCCGGCGTGCCGTCCTCACCCGGCTCACCCCTCTGAGCGGCATCGTCGGGGATCTGGTCGGCGTCGGCGACCAGCGCGACCTGCTCCATGAACTCGACCAGGTCGCCGCCGGGGTTGGCCTCCTCGAACTCGCGGGCCACCGAGACGAGCTCCTGGAGGTTCTCGATCCGGGTCTGGTCCTGCGGGTCGGCGGAGCCGGAGAGCTCGGCGGCGTAGCCGGTGCGGTCGAGCACGGCCTCCAGCACGGTGGCCGGCGGCGTCCCCGCCTCGACCAGGGTCCGCAGGTCGTCCATCAGGGTGCGAAAGGCCTGCACGGCGTTGAGCGACCGGGATGCCAGGCCGTAGGCGTCCTCGCAGCGCGTGAGCGCGTCGTTGAAGCTGATCGCCTCGCGCTGGGCCAGGGCCTCGAGGCAGGCCTCGGCGCGGTCGCCGATGCCGCGCTTGGGGACGTTGAGGATGCGGCGCAGCGACACCGAGTCGGCCGGGTTGGCCAGCACCCGGAGGTAGGCCAGCGCGTCGCGCACCTCGCGCCGCTCGTAGAAGCGCACCCCGCCGACCACCTTGTAGGGCAGCCCGACCCGGATGAACACCTCCTCGAACACCCGCGACTGCGCGTTGGTGCGGTAGAACACCGCGACCTGCGAGGGCAGCACGCTCTCGTCGTCGGTCAGCCGGTCGACCTCCCGCGCGACGAACGACGCCTCGTCGTGCTCGTTGTCGGCGACGTAGCCGACGATGGGCGCGCCCTCACCGGCGTCGGACCACAGGTTCTTGGGCTTGCGGCTCGCGTTGCGCGAGATCACGGCGTTGGCCGCGGACAGGATCGTCTGCGTGGAGCGGTAGTTCTGCTCGAGCAGGATCGTGGTCGCGTCGGCGTAGTCGTTCTCGAAGTCGAGGATGTTGCGGATCGTCGCGCCGCGGAAGGCGTAGATCGACTGGTCGGCGTCGCCGACGACGCACAGCTCGGCGGCCGGCAGCTCCAGGGCGGCGTGGCCGCCGGCGGTCAGCTCACGCACCAGCATGTACTGCGCGTGGTTGGTGTCCTGGTACTCGTCGACGAGCACGTGGCGGAACCGCCGGCGGTAGTGCTCGGCGACGTCGGGGAACGCCTGCAGCAGGTGCACGGTGGTCATGATCAGGTCGTCGAAGTCGAAGGCGTTGGCCTCGTGCAGCCGGCGCTGGTAGAGCTTGTACGCCTCGGCGAGCGTCTTCTCCAGGTGCGTCTCCGCGCGCTCGGCGAACGTCTCGTGGTCGACGAGCTCGTTCTTGAGGTTGCTCACCTGGTGCGAGAACGAGCGCGGGGGGAAGCGCTTCGGGTCGAGGTCGAGGTCGCGGCAGACCAGGGTCATGAGGCGCTGCGAGTCGGCGGCGTCGTAGATCGAGAACGTCGACTTCATGCCGAGGTGGGTGGCCTCGCGGCGCAGGATGCGCACGCAGGCCGAGTGGAACGTGCTGACCCACATCGCCTTCGCGCGGCCGCCGACCAGCGCCGTGACCCGCTCCTTCATCTCACCGGCGGCCTTGTTGGTGAAGGTGATCGCGAGGATCGCGCCGGGGTGGACGTGGCGCTGGTGCAGCAGGTAGGCGATGCGGTGGGTGAGCACGCGGGTCTTGCCGGAGCCGGCGCCGGCGACGATCAGCAGCGGGCTGCCCTCGTGCACCACCGCGGCGCGCTGCTGCGGGTTGAGCCCCTCGAGCAGCTGGGCGGCGGCGTCGCGACGCGCCGACTGGTCGCCCCCCTGCGCGGCCGGGACACCAGGCAGCGGCAGGGAGTCGTCGAAGAGGGTGCTCATCTCCCCCTGAGTCTAGGAGGGGGTCCGGACGTCCGCAGGGCGGCGCCGGATGTCCGCCGGGAGGCGCAGGTCAGACGGCCGGCGGCACGACGGGCGTCGCGACGTAGCCGAGCACGTCGGCGCGCAGGTGGGCCATCGCCCCGGCGAGCTGCAGCGACACCTGGCCACCGGCTCCCAGGGGGACCGTGACCTCGACGACCTTCCCGGTCGCGTCGGTGGACGCCGGGTCGAGGGGCAGGACGCCGCCCGCCGGCCAGGCCCGGAGCTGGAACGCGGCGTCCGGCCGGACGACGCGCAGCCGCAGGACCACGGCCGCCACTCCCTCGAGGGGCACTCCGCCCCGACCGGCGACCGCGAGGTCCAGGCGGACGTCGGGGTGGACCCGGCACGGCCCGGACGGGGTCCCGTTGCCCAGCTGGGTGCCGAGCACCCGGGCCGGTGGCAGCGCCACGACCGGGCCGGCGACCGGGACGATCGGCGCGAGGACGACCGGGGTGGGCACCGGGGCGACGGGGACCGCGGGCGGTAGCACCGGCAGCGGCGTCGGGCAGGCCACGTAGCCGGTGTAGTACGACGTGCGCTTGTTCGCGCCGTCCCAGGTGAAGCTCACGTGCACGTGGGTCCGGTGACAGGTGTTGTCCCAGGCCTTCTTCTGCTTCTTCTTGGCCAGGCAGCCGTTGTACTCGGTCCAGCCGCGCGCCGGGTCGTACGCCCGCCAGGTCTGGTTGTTCCAGATGACGTAGCTGATGCCGAGCCGGCGGGCCATCGCCTCGGGGTTGCCGTAGCCGTCGGGCGCCTGCAGCCACGCCACGAACGCGTCACCGATCGCCTTCTGCTCGGGGACCCGGACGTTGACCATCCAGTCCAGCGCCCGTCCCTCCTCGTGGCCGGAGTCGGCCGACGTGCAGGGGCGCACGATGTTGGAGGAGATCGCGCCGTACGTCGCGAGCAGCAGCTTCCGCAGGAACTTGGGGCCGCGCTTCTCGACCGGGTCGCAGCCGCTCTCCCGCTCCCAGCGCGGGTACGCGTCGATGACGGAGGTGCTGAACGACTTCTCCGTGGGCGTGACCTGGACCGCGGCGGCCGGGCCTGCCTGCGCGAGGCCGGCACCGAGGGTCGAGGCCGCGAGCGCCGCCACCAGGGCGACGCGCGGGAGCCAGCTGTGCGCAGTCATCCCCGTCTCATCGACGCCGTGTCGGACCGTCTTGAGCGCCGACCTACGATGACCGGCGGCGCGGAGGTCCGCGTACCGACGAGAGGAGCGGGTGTGCTGTCGGACAGTGAGGTCGAGCGGGTCCTGGTCGTCACCGCGCACCCCGACGACGTCGACTTCGGCGCGGCCGGGACCATCTCGACGTTCACCGCGGCCGGGATCCAGGTCACCTACTGCATCTGCACCGACGGCGACGCGGGCGGCTTCGACCCCGATGTCCCCCGGTCGGAGATCCCCGGGATCCGCCGGGCCGAGCAGGTGGCGGCCGCCGCGGCGGTCGGCGTCACCGAGGTGCGGTTCCTGGGCTACCAGGACGGCGCGCTGGAGCCGACGCAGGACGTGCGCCGGGACATCAGCCGGGTCATCCGGCAGGTGCGCCCGCAGCGGGCCCTGATCCAGAGCCCGGAGCGCAACTGGCTACGCGTCGGAGCCAGCCACCCCGACCACCTCGCCGCCGGGACGGCCGCCATCGCCGCGATCTACCCGGACGCGCGCAACCCCTTCGCCCATCCCACCCTGCTCGCCGACGAGGGTCTCGAGGACTGGGCCGTCGCGGAGACCTGGCTGATGGCCCACCCCGACAGCAACCACGTCGTCGATGTCACCGACGTCTTCCCCCGCAAGCTCGCTGCCCTGACGGCCCACGCCAGCCAGACCTCTCACATGGCGGACCTCGAGGGCCGTCTGCGCGAGTGGGGCGGCATCAACGCCGAGGCCGGTGGTCTTCCCGCCGGCCGGCTCGCCGAGCGCTTCTTCGTCGTCTCGACGGCCTGACCCCCCCACCTACCCGGTGATCCACAGCGGCCAGTCCTGGTGATCCACAGCGGATCCGCTGGACAATGTCCAATGGATCCGCTGTGGATCACGGGCCGGGGTGGCCGCGCAGCAGGGACGGGTTGACCACCGAGACCGGTCGCCGCGCGCGAGCCGCCTGCTCGAAGGCGTAGCCCAGCCCGATCAGCAGCGCCTCGGCGCGAGCCGGGCCGAGGAAGGTCACGCCGACCGGACGCCGGCCGTCACGGGTGTACCCGGCCGGGACGACGAGGCTCGGCCAGCCCGCGCGCGCGGCGATCCCGCAGCCGTGCGGCCCGGGCAGCACGACAGCGGCGGCGTCCGCCGCGCGCAGGGTCGCCCCGATCCCGTGCTCGCCCGCGACCGCGAGGTCCCGGGCCCGGTGCGCGAGGTACGCCGCGTGCTCGGCGTCGTGGTCGACCGCGAGGGCCGTGAGCACGTGCGCCTGGCCGAACTTCAGCGCCACCTCGGCGTGCGCCTCGTTCCACGCCGCGAGGTCGGCCAGGGTGCGCACCGGCGCGGCCGCGGGCAGCCGCGCGAGATAGGCGTCGACGTCGCGGGCGAACTCGTGGTGCAGCACCGGGATCTCGACCGTCTCGGGCAGGTCCGGCACCTCGACGGTGACAGCCCCCCGGTCCCGCAGCACCTGCAGCGCCGCCCGGAAGACCTCCGCCTCGTCGGCATCCAGGTCCGCCGGCTCCGGCGGGACGGCCAGCCGCACACCGGCGAGGGAGGCGGCCGCCAGGGCACCGTCGTACGAGTCGCCGGTGAGGGCGCCGAGCAGCGCCGCCGCGTCCGCGACCGTGCGGGTGATCGGGCCGGCGCAGTCCTGGCTGACGGCGATCGGCAGGATGCCGTCGCCGGGCACCAGCCCGAGGGTCGGCTTCAGCCCGACCAGGCTCTGCGCGCACGCCGGGCTGAGGATCGAGCCGTCGGTCTCCGTGCCGACCGTCACGGTCGCGAGCCCGAGCGCGGCGGCGGCAGCAGAGCCCGAGCTCGACCCGCTCGGCGACCGGCTGACGTCGTACGGGTTGAGGACCTGCCCGCCGAGCGAGGAGTACCCGCTGGGCATCCGCTCGGCCATGAAGTTCGCCAGCTCGGTCAGGTTGGTCTTGCCGATCACCACCGCGCCGGCGGCGCGCAGCCGCTCCACGAGGCCTGCGTCGCGGTCCGGCACCGAGTGCTCCAGCGCGAGCGCCCCACCCGTCGTCGGCAATCCGGCGACGTCGATGTTGTCCTTCACGAGCACCGGCACCCCGTGCAAGGGACCCCGCAGCCGGCCGTCCCGGCGCTCGGCGTCCAGCCCCTCGGCCCGCTCCGCGGCGTCGGGCACCAGGCAGCGCACGGCGTTGACGGCCGGGCCACCGGTGGAGAGCGCCGCGATCCGGGCCAGGTACGCGCCGACCAGCGCCGTGCTCGTGACGCTGCCGTCCGCGAGCGCCGCCGCGACCTCGGCGACGCCGGCCGTCTCGAGGTCGAGGTCGTGGTGGCGCGTCACGGGCCGAGCCTAGGACGCGGCCCGGGTACACGAGCACCGGGCCGCGGCTGCACAACGTCTCCATCACGGCTCGGACTCATCGCACGATCCTGGAAGCGCGCCCACCACCGATGTCCGTACCGTCCCGCTGCCCGAAGGACGGGAGATCTCGGCACGGTGCACCGCGGACGCGGTGCCTCGAAAGGGACAGATCGCATGGTCGGTTACCTGGCCCGCCGCCTCGTCGCGATGGCGGTCACGCTCGTCGCGCTCACCATGATCGTCTTCCTCATCTTCAACGCCCTGCCGGCGGACCCGGCCCGCCTGACCTGCGGCAAGTCCTGCAGCCCGCAGATCATCGAAGCCAACCGGCACCGCCTCGGCCTCGACAAGCCGCTCGTGCAGCAGTACGAGGACTTCGCGAAGGGCATCGTCGTCGGCCGCACGTACGGCACCGGCCAGGCGCAGTTCGACTGCCCGGTGCCCTGCCTGGGCTACTCGTTCCGCAAGGGCGACAACGTGACCCACCTGCTCATGAGCAGGTTCCCGGTGACCGCCCAGCTCGCGCTCGGCGCCTTCGTCCTCTGGATCCTGCTCGGCGTCAGCGTCGGGATCGCCGGCGCGCTCAAGCGCGGCAAGTGGCAGGACCGCACGATCATGGCCGCGGCGATGGTGGGCTACTCGTTCCCGTCGTTCTTCATCGGGCTGCTGCTGGTCTTCTTCGTGCAGATCAAGTGGGGCGTCATCGGCTTCGACGGCTACGTCCCGCTGACCGAGGACCCCGGGAAGTGGCTGGCCGGGTTCGCGCTGCCGTGGATCGCCCTGGCCCTGCTGTACGCGGCGCTGTATGCCCGCCTGACCCGCAACCAGATGCTCGAGACACTGGGCGAGGACTACATCCGGACCGCACGGGCGAAGGGCCTGCGGGAGCGGGTCGTCATCGGCAAGCACGGGCTGCGCGCCTGCCTGACCCCGATCGTCACCGCCGCCGGGCTGGACCTCGCCGGCTTGCTCGGCGGCGCCATCATCACCGAGCAGGTGTTCGGGCTGCCGGGCATCGGCCGCCTCGCCGTCGACTCCGTGACCGACGCCGACCTGCCGGTCATCACCGGGACGGTGCTCGTCGCGGCGACGTTCGTCATCCTCGCGAACCTCGTCGTCGACCTGGCCTACGCCGTCATCGACCCGCGCGTCCGGCTGACCTGACCCGACACCCGAGACCGACGTCACCGACGACACCGACGACACCGACGCACCACCCGGACCCCTCACCCCTCGACCCCGCACCGATGTGCCCGACCAGACAGGTGGGATGACATGACCGCTGTACTTCCCGAAGCAACCGCGAAGGGCGGGCTGCCGGTCGTGGACGGTCGCCGGGTCGCGGAGCCGCACCGTTCCCAGTTCGACTTCTGGCTCGGCAGCTGGCGGGTCCGGCACCTCGACGGCGAGCCGGTGCGCGGCCGCAACGAGATCGCGTGGACCCTCGACGGCAAAGTCCTGTGGGAGCAGTTCTCGGCCGGGCGCGACCCCTTCACCGGCTGGAGCTTCTCGGTGCCGGTCGTCGGCCGGGGGTGGGTGCAGACGTGGGTCGACAACAACGGCGCCTACCTCGACTTCGTCGGCGGTTGGCTGCCCGACCCGACCGGCGGCCGGATGGTGCTGGAACGCAGCACCGGCGAGGCCGGCCCGGCCCGGCAGCGGATGACCTGGCACTCGATCACGGACCGCGGCTTCATCTGGGACTGGGCGTCCCAGGCCACCGGGGACCCAGGCGAGCCGTGGGACCTTGTGTGGAGATTGGGTTACGGCCGTCGCTGAAACGGCGGGTACCGCCGTACGGTGCTTTCTGCCGGGTCAGACTCTCGGGGCAGGGGTGGTGCGATGGACGCGACCGTGACGCCGCTGCTGGCCGCCCCCAGCCTGCGGCTCGGCCGGTTCCGCTGCCCGCCTTCCGGCGCGGAGTGGGGTGCCGAGAACGACATCGGGCCCTTCGCGCACGTCGTGTTCCCGGAGCGACCGGTGACCATCACCCGACCCCGCACCGGGCCCCAGCTCGGCGACCGCAACTGGGCCCTGCTCTACCACCCCGGTCAGCGCTACCAGCGGCAGATGGTCGACGCCGACGGCGACGAGTGCACCTTCGTGGCGCTCTCGCCGGAGCTGTACGGCGACCTGCTCGCCGCCGACCGGGCCGTGCCGAGGACCTTCGACGCGGGACGGATCCTCGTCGAGGACGAGACGTGGCTCGGCTACCAGGAGTGCCTTGCGGCCGCTGCCGAAGGTCACAACCGGCTCCTCGAGCGGCAGCTGCGCGCGGTCCTGGACGAGGTGCTGCGACGTCCGGCGGACCTCGACGAGCGCAGCGATGATGCCACCGACCCGGCAACGCACGGGTCCGACCGCCGGGTGCACGAGGCGTGCCGGGTCCTTGCCACGCACCTCGACGAGCGGTTGACCCTGCCGGCGGTGGCCGAGGCGGTGGGCCTGTCCACCTACCACTTCTGCCGGCTCTTCCGCGCCACCACCGGACTGACCGTGCACGCCTATCGCAAGCGGCTGAGACTGCGCACCGCGTTCTCGACCTGCGCGTCGCGACCCGACGGCAAGCTCAGCGAGGTCGCGATGTCGGTCGGCTACGCGTCGCACAGCCACATGACGACCGACTTCCAGGCCGCACTCGCGATGACGCCGTCGGGTGTCCGGGACCGCTACGCCCGGGGCACCGCCGCGGCCGGCGTCTTCCACCTTCGCTAGAGCTGGGTGCGCTCGCGGGTCCGCAGGTCGACCGTGGTCGGCGCCAGCGGCGAGAGGTCGGGCCGCTTGGGCTCCACGAGGTCGCCTGTCGACCGGCCGCGCACCTGTCGGCCGACCCAGGGCGCGAGATAGGTCCTGGCCCACGCGGCGTCGGCGCGCCGCGTCGCGAGCACGCGACGGCGCGCGGCGTCGGTGACCTGCTGCGTCGACGCCGAGGCGTGCGGGCCCTCCATGCCGAGCACGTCGAGCACCGCGTCGGCCACGAGGGCGTGCCCGGCGGCGCTGAGGTGCAGCCGGTCCGGCGCCCACATGCTGTCCTGGTAGAGCTCCGCGAGGTGCCACAGGTCGACGACAGCGGCACCCAGCTCGCCGGCGCTCGCCCGGATGCCTGCGTTGTACCGCGCGGCCCGGGCCGCGAGCACCGCACCGAGCGGTAGCCGGCCACGCGGGTCGAAGCCGGCGAACACCACGATCGTGGCGCCGGTGCCGGCGAGGTCCGCCAGCACGTCGCGGAACATCTGCACCAGCGCCGGCACGTCGCAGCGGAAGCCGATGATGTCGTTGCCGCCGCCCGCGAACGTGACGAGGTCGGGCCGCATCGCGAGCGCCCGCGGGACCTGCTCGTCCCGGATCCGCGCCAGCCGCCGGCCGCGGACGGCGAGGTTGGCGTAGCGCAGGTCGCCGGTGGGGGTGGCCAGCCGCGCCGCGACCAGGTCGGCCCACCCGCGGTAGCCACCGTCGGGGCGGAGGTCGTCCAGACCTTCCGTGAAGCTGTCGCCCAGCGCCACCATGCTCGAGAACACCGTCGTCACCCACCCGCACGACACCATTCGACAGTCGCCGAGAACGGTTGTTCCTGGCAACCATCGGATGGTAGCGCGGAATGGCGCTGCAGTCGGGCCACTTCTCGCAGCCGGGGGCGGACCCGACCTACGGGGGTGGCGGCCGTCCCGGCATGCATGAGTGCGGCCGTCCGCGGCTGCAGCCATATCTCGGCAACGTCAGAGCGCCAGGAACGGGCGCAGCGGTGGGCGGCGACCCGCCGTCGGCGAGCTTCGCCGCCGATGCCTGTTCCACGGTTGCGCTCCTCGTGGTCCAGTTCATCGTCGCGGCTGTGGATGGCGAAATCCCTTGTCTCACAACGGTTTCCGGCCTTCCGCACGCCCTCCATCTGGTGTAGGATTCGAACATGTGTTCGACAGTTCAGGACCTCCCGGGTGTCACCCGGACCAGGCCTGCGCTGTCGTCAGCCCGCCCGGTGTGGCAGCTGTCCGACGCCGAGGTGGAGGACCGCGCTGGCCGACCTCGAGACGGCCGAAGCGCGGCTGGTCGCCCGCCGCGCCGAGCTGGTGCACGAGGCCGACCGGCGCTCGCTGAAGGACCGCACCCGGTCCCTGTCCACCGAACGCTGGCTGCAGGACCGGTTCCGGCTCTCCCGCCGGGAGGCGCAGGGCTGGGTGGCGCAGGCCGAGCTGCTCGCGACCCAGCCGGCCGCCAGCGCCGCGCTGGCCGAGGGCCGGCTGACCCCCGGGCAGGCCACCGTCGTCGTCACCGCCCTGGACGCCCTCGACCGGCTCGAGCAGCTCGACCCGGTCGAGCGCGAGCAGGCCGCCGACCTGCTCCTGGACCAGGCCGCCGCCCTCGGCCCACGAGACCTGGCCACCGCCGCCCAGCACCTGGTCGAGCACCTCACCCGCACCCCCTCGACCGACGACCCCGCCGACGCCGAGCAGGTCGCCCGCGAGCACGCGGCCGCCGAAGCCGCCGCACAGCGCGCGGACACCAACAGCCTCATCGTGAAGCGCCGCCCCGACGGCGCGCTGACCGGCCGGTTCACCATCCGGCCCGTCGACGTCCCCGCCCTGACCGCCTGGCTCAAGGCCGCCGACGTGCCGCACCCCGGCAGCGACGGGTTCGAGGACGACCGGCCCCGCGACCAGCGCCGCGGCGACCACCTCGCCGCCACCCTGGGCGACGCCCTCACCAACGGCACAGACAAGCCGCTCGCGTCGAAGGTGCACGTGCACGTCAACGTCACCACCACCCTCGACGCGCTGCGCAACAACCTCACCGGCGCCGGGCTGCTCGACACCGGCGGCACCCTGTCCGCCGCCGAGCTCCGCCGGCTCGCCTGCACCGCCGGCATCACCCCGGTCCTGCTCGGCGGACCCTCCGAGATCCTCGACCTCGGCCGCACCCGACGCACCTTCAGCCTCGCCCAGCGGCGCGCACTCACCACCCGCGACCGCGGCTGCACCGCCCCCGGCTGCGACCGCGCCCCCGCCGACTGCGACGCCCACCACCAGACCGAATGGACCGACAACGGCCCCACCGACCTCGACAACGGCGCCCTGCTCTGCCAGTACCACCACCAACAGATCCACCGACAGCGCTGGCGAGTCGTCCTCGCACCCAACGGCTACCCGCAGCTCATCCCGCCGGTCTCGATCGACCCCGAGCAGCGACCCCGCCAGCACCACCGCTACCGGCTCACCCTGCTCACCGGCCGGCACCGGACGTAGTCGCAGGACCCGGTCCGGGACTGTCGTCGTCGTGACGGTGGCGGTGATGCCGGCAGGTGGGCCGGGCAGCTACTCCCACTCGATGGTGCCGGGGGGCTTCGAGGTGATGTCGAGGGTGACCCGGTTGACCTCGCGGACCTCGTTGGTGATGCGGGTCGAGATGCGCGCCAGCACGTCGTAGGGGACGCGGGTCCAGTCGGCGGTCATGGCGTCCTCGGACGACACCGGCCGCAGGACGACGGGGTGGCCGTACGTGCGCTCGTCACCCTGGACGCCGACCGACCGGACATCACCGAGCAGGACGACCGGGCACTGCCAGATGTCGCGGTCGAGGCCGGCCGCGGTGAGCTCCTCGCGGGCGATGGCGTCGGCCTCGCGCAGGACGTCGAGGCGCTCCATCGTGACCTCGCCGACGATCCGGATGCCGAGGCCGGGCCCCGGGAACGGCTGGCGCCACACGATGGCCTCGGGCAGGCCGAGCTCCAGCCCGACCTTGCGCACCTCGTCCTTGAACAGCGCGCGCAGCGGCTCCACGAGGGCGAACTGCAGGTCGTCGGGCAGGCCGCCCACGTTGTGGTGGGACTTGATGTTGGCGGTGCCGGTGCCGCCGCCGGACTCCACGACGTCGGGGTAGAGCGTGCCCTGCACGAGAAACTCGACCGTCTCGCCGTCGGCACCCGCCTCGGCCACCACCTCGCGGGCAGCCTCCTCGAAGACCCGGATGAACTCGCGGCCGATGATCTTGCGCTTCTGCTCGGGGTCGCTGACCCCGGCCAGCGCGTCGAGGAACTGCTTCGAGGCGTCGGCCACCTTGAGCCGGACGCCGGTCGCGTCGACAAGTCGCGCTCGACCTGCTCGGCCTCGCCCTTGCGCAGCAGCCCGTGGTCGACGAACACGCAGGTGAGCTGGTCGCCGATGGCGCGCTGGACGAGCGCCGCGGCGACCGCCGAGTCGACTCCGCCGGACAGCCCGCAGACGACCCGCTTGTCGCCGACCTGGGCCCGGATCGCGGCGACCTGGTCGTCGATGACACTGGTCATCGTCCAGCTGGGCTCGAGGCCGGCGACCTCGTAGAGGAAGTGCTCGAGCACCGCCTGCCCGTGCTCGGTGTGCAGGACCTCCGGGTGGAACTGCACGCCGGCGAGGCCCCGGCCGGCGTCCTCGAAGGCGGCGACCGGCGTGTCGGCGGTACGGGCCACGACGTCGAAGCCCTCCGGAGCCACCGAGACGGCGTCGTTGTGCGACATCCACACCGACTGCTCGCGGGGCAGCCCGTGGAACAGCGTCGGGTCGCCCCCGACGACCTCGAGAGAGGTGCGGCCGAACTCGGCGGAACCGGTGCGCGCGACGGTGCCGCCGAGGGCGAGGGCCATCGCCTGGAAGCCGTAGCAGATGCCGAACGCCGGGACGCCGGCCGTGAACATCGCCGGGTCGACCGACGGGGCGCCGGGGGCGTAGACCGAGGACGGGCCACCGGAGAGCACGATCGCGGCCGGGTTCTTCGCCAGCATCTCCGCGACCGGCATCGTGTGCGGCACGATCTCGCTGTAGACCCGGGCCTCGCGCACCCGCCGCGCGATGAGCTGCGCGTACTGGGCGCCGAAGTCGACGACGAGGACCGGAGCGGGCGTCGCTGTCACCCCCCGATCCTCCCATGGCCGCGACCTGGCGCCGTCTCGACGATCGTGGTCAGGCCGCGCGAACCTCCAGAATGTTCGGTACCTGGCTCGGCACCTCAGGCAGCCGTCGGGCGCGGTACACGACCCTGGACAGCACCGTGAACCGCAGCGCGAAGCCGACGGCCACCGCGGCCGTCTGCGCCAGGAGTGCGGACAGGCCGGCCTGACCGACGAGGACGAGCAGCAGGGGGACCCGCAGGAGGTTGTCGACGTTGTTCAACGCCAGTGACATCGCCGCCCGTCGACGCCACGACGCCTCGTGGTCGCCCAACCGGAACACGAACCGCTCTTGGAGCAGGAAGTTGCTGATGATCGCGAGCTCGGTGGACAGCAGGCTCGCCGGGACGTAGTGCATGCCCTCGTGAAGCAACAGCCCCATCGCGCCGAGGTTGACGGCCACACCGGTGGCGCCCACGGCGGCGAACCTCAGCACCCGACCGGCGCGCAACGAGAGCAGCTGATGGACGAACTCCGCACCCTGCCGCCAGGAGGCCTTGCTGGCGCCGGAGTTTCGGGCACCGAAGACGAAGGGCACCTCGAGCACCCGGAGCCGGTGGCTGGCAAGGATCTCGAAGAGGATCTTGAAGCCCCGTGGTCGAAGCCGGGTGAGGTCGACGGCCTCGCGGGACACGCAGAAGTACCCGGTCATCGGGTCCGTGCACAGTCGGCCGACCCGCCGGGGGAACAAGGTGCGGGCCAGCAGCGTGGAGACGCTGCTCACCGTGCGCCGCCAGGACGAGCTCAACCCGGAGGCATCTCCCTGGCCGACATACCGGCTCGCCACGACCAGGTCCGCGTCCCCTTCGTCGCCGAGGGCGATCAGATCGGGCACCAGCTCAGGGGGATGCTGCAGGTCGCCGTCCATCACCACCACCCAGCGGCCACGTGCCTCGGTGATACCCCGTGCTACGGCACCGGACAGTCCTCCGGTCCGCTGGGGGCCGACCCGGTGAACCAGACGAACCCCGGGGCGTCGGGCCGCCAAGCGCCGCACCACGTCGGCGGTGTCGTCAGTCGAGTCGTCCACGAACAGGATCTCGTGCGATGTGCCGCGCAGGGCCGCCTGGAGTCGGTCGACGAGCTCTTCGACGTTGCCCCGTTCGTTGAACGTGGGGACGACGACAGTGGCGTGCAGCGACATACCCAGTGGTTTCGGCCGGTGACGCCCCGGCATGTAGCCGCCAATGAGTGGATCTTTCGCACGCCGTCGGGGCCACGACAGCCTGTCGACCTTCGAGTCCCACCGACTCAGGGTGGGGCGGGAACCCGCCGATGAACCTCGGGCGGGCGGGTTCGCCGCCGGCCAACGACGCATCACGGGGACGGGGCCAAGCATGTCGGGGACAACTCTGGCGACGAGCACGCCATCGACGTCCCGAGCCGACAGCACGTCCGGCCGGCTCACCACGCCGGAGCGGCGGGCGATCTGGCGGTTGGCCAGCCCGGTGCGCACCCTGCTCGACCTCGCCGGGCTGCTCGTGCTCACGCTGACGCTCGGCGCCCGAGTCCATGCGTTCACCGGGTTCCCCGAGGGCAACGACGCGTGGGGCCACCTGTCGAAGACCCAGTTCGTGCTGGACAACTGGCCGCACATCTCCTGGAACTACCAGTGGTACTCCGGGATGCCGACCTTCCTCGGCTCCTATCCGCCCGGCTATCACATGCTGGTCGCCGCGATCGCCGCCGTCGGCCACGTGCCGGCGACGACGGCCATGAACGTCGCCGCCCTGGCCGGGATCATGGGCGTCACCATCGGCGTCTACGGCACCGTCCGCGCGGCCTGCGGGAGCCGCGTCGCGGCGTTGGTAGCCGGCGCGACCCTGCTGGGGACACCCACCCTGTGGGCGCAGGCCGTGACCTACGGCCTCTACCCGCGACTGCTCGGCCTGGCAGCCGTCGCACTGGCCGTGGCGGGCGCCGCGCGGCTCGCAGTCCGGGGCGGCCGGCTCACGCTGATCGGCACCTCGGTCGCCCTCGCCGTGGGCCTGAGCATGCACCCGGTGGTAGGGATGGGCGGGGTGGTGCTGGTTACCGCGATGTTCCTCGTCGGGAGCTGGCGGGACGTCGTGCACCGCGCAGCAGCCGCTGCGGCCGTTGCGGCCCTGACCGGCGGGCTGTCGGCGTACTTCTACCTGCCGCTTGATGCTCCTGCCGCGCGCTCAGAGCCCGTGGACGGACCAGGAGGTCCCGATCACAGGGGCCATGCTGGTCTGGGCGCCGAGGACGGAGTTGGCAGGGCTCTCACCCGTCCTGCTCCCGTTGGCCGTCGCGGTGGTGGCGCTCTCAGTCGTCGGCCTGCGGCGGCCCTCGCGTACCGATGGCCGACAAGATCGCGCTGGGCACCGACATCACCTTCCTGTCCACGGGTTGCGACGCTCCGCTGCCGGACCGGGCCTCACCGCGGGTTCGGGCACTCGCCGCGTGGCGCTCGCGGATGGCGGAGACCGGCTTCTCCCTGCGGGCCGTGCTCGTGCTCTCAGCCGCGGTCCCCGTCGTCCTCGGCTACGGCTTCGTCGGCTACCTCGCGCCCCGGTTCCCGTACTACGTCAATGGACTGCAGCCGGTCGACCTCCTGGTCTACCCCGCCTGGCTGCTGGCCTGCGTCGTCGGTATCGGCTTCGGCCTGGTGCTGCAGCGCCGGCCGGGGTGGGTCCGCGGCCGGCTGCGGGCGCCGATCCTGACCCTGATAGCTGCCCTCTCGATCGCCGGACTGCTGGGAACCGCAGCCTCCCTAACGGCCGGCAACCGGGCCAACGGCTCGCATCAGGACCGAGCACGGGCCTCCGGACTGCCTATCGACTCTCCTGACCACCAGCACCGGCTCGCCGTGGCCACCGACGGCACCAGCAACTTCGTCAACGCGGTGTCGGAGCTGCCCCAGACCCGCGGCTACCAGGACCACGGAAACCTGCAGCAGGACTACCAGGTGTGGCTGGAGGAAGCGTTGAAGGGCGAAGGCGACCAGTCGAGCGAGGTGCGCCATTTCCTGCTCGACTGGAACGCGGTGAGCACGGTGATGTCCGACCCGGGGGCTGCTCCGCTGGACTGGGAACGGGCCGACCACGGCTCACCGAGGCTCCTGCCACCGGGTCGCCCTTCGCGACGTTCTCGGTGTCGGGGTCGGGCCCGGTGATCTCGGCCTCACGAGCACCCACCGTCCTGGTCGTCGGCGACCAGGAGCACTACGACCTCGTCCTGCGCGCGCTGGCCCAGGCCGACGTCGGCAGCGGCTCCCTGGTGCCGGTGCAGGGACCTGCTGGCCTGTCGGGCGTCAAGACCGCCGAACTGGCCCCGTTCGACTCGGTGCTGCTGTACGGCGGTGACCTGGGTGATGCCGGGACGGCTGCCGCCGCGCTGCGCCGGTACGCCAGCCGGGGGGGTCAGGTCGTGGTGGCCGACCCGGACCATGACGGTCCGGCTCGGAGCCTGCTGCGTGCCGATCCGGGGATGATGCCCATCTCGTCCCTGCACCGTCGCACGGTGAGCGGGTCATGGGACTGGCACGCCAGCGGCGGTGGAGCGTTGACGGGGGTCGATCTCGACGCGTTCGGCCCGCCCTCGTTCGCGGGTACGGGGAGCTGGGAGGTGGAGGCTGGCCGGTTGGCGCGGGAGGGCCGGCCGGTGCTGCGCAGCGGGGGGTCCCTGGTCACGGCGAACCGACGGCTCGGCCGCGGCGGTGTGACCTGGGAGGGCTTCGCGCTGCCGTACCACGCGGCCGACAGCCGCGCGGCGGCCGAGGGACGGTTCCTCGGCAACCTGCTCGGCGCAGCGCCGACCCCTCCGGTCCCCGCGCAGGTGCGGTTCATGGACTCCGAACGCCGCACGGTGGTGGTCGGACGGAGGGCCCGCGGGGTGCTGGTGAAGGAGCATCTCGCGCCCGACTGGCACGCGACCTCGGCCGGTCGCGAGCTCCCTCTGAGAGCGGCTGGGCCCGGGATGATGTGGGTGCAGCTGCCCGCGCAGCACGGACGGATGCGCATCGTCCTGGACTACCGCCTCGGCACGGTGGAGCGCGCGGGCTTCGCAGTCTCGGGAGTCGCACTTCTCGTGCTGCTGCTGCTCTTCGGTGCCGCGGCCATCGGTCGGCGCCCCCGAGCGTCGGCAACCGACTCCTACCGGACGGCGGCGCCGCGGAAACCCGGTGTCGCGATGTCCGACCGACGCCGTACCGTCGAGCATCGTGCGACGCCTCCCCTACGACGACCCCGGGACGCCCGACCTGCGGTCACCGGGGCGGTTCCTGGTCTGGACCGGGCGTCAGCAGCTCGACACCCTCGCGGTCGGCGTCGCGTTCGGCGTGATCTGGATGGTCGCCCAGGCGCTGGTGCCCGCGGCGATCGGCCGCGGCCTGCAGTCCGGCGTGGCCGACGGCGACCTCGGCGAGGCCGGTCGCTGGTCGCTCGTGGTGCTCGCCCTGGCCACGGTGCAGGCGGTGTTCGGCATCCTCCGGCACCGCTGGGCCGTCACCAACTGGCTGTGCGCCTCGTTCCGGTCCATGCAGCTGCTGGGCCGGCACAGCGCGCTGGTGGGCGTCGCGATCCGCCGCAAGCTCCCCACCGGCGAGGTCGTGTCGGCGGCCACGAACGACGCGCTGCACATCGGTGGCGCCTTCGACGTGTCCGCCCGGTTCGCCGGCGCGATCGTGTCGTACGGCGTGGTGGCCGTGATCCTGTTGAACACCTCGGTGCTGCTCGGCTCCGTCGTCCTCCTCGGCGTCCCGGCGATGGTGCTCCTGCTCGGCCCGCTGCTCCGGCCGCTCCAGCGCCGTCAGGCCGTCCAGCGCGAGGTCGCCGGCAAGCTCACCGCTCTGGGCGCCGACACCGTCGCCGGTCTCCGGGTGCTGCGCGGCATCGGCGGCGAGCCGGCCTTCCTCGCGCGCTACCGGTCCCGCTCCGAGGAGCTGCGCCGGGCCGGGGTGCACGTAGCGAACCCGCAGGCCACCCTCGACTCGGCGCAGGTGCTGCTGCCCGGCGTCTTCCTCGTGGTCGTCACCTGGCTCAGCGCCCGGCTGGCGATCGAGGGCACGGTCGACGTCGGCGACGTGGTGGCGTTCTACGGCTACGCGTTCTTCCTGGTCGTGCCGATCCGCACCGCGGTCGAGGCCGCCGACCGGCTGACCCGTTCGCTGGTGGGCGCCCGCCGCATCGTGGCCGTCCTCGAGACCCGCCCCGAGATCGGCGACCCCGAGCAGCCGGCCGACGAGCCGCCGTACCGCGTGGCCCTCGACGACCCGCGCTCCGGCCTGCACGTCGAGCCCGGCAGCATGCTCGGGCTGGTCAGCGCCGACCCCGACGACTCCGCCGCGGTGGCCATGCGTCTCGGCCGGATGTCCCTCGACGACCAGGTGAGCCTGGGCGGCACCCGGCTCGCCGACCTCCCGCTGCGGACGGTGCGCCGGCGGGTGCTCGTGTCGGAGGCCGAGCCGCGGCTGTTCACCGGCCGGCTGCGGTCCGAGCTGGACCCCTGGGGCGGCGCGGCCGACGACGTGCGGCTGCTCGCCGCGCTCGACGTGGCCGCCGGCGGCGACGTGCTCGAGGCCCTGCCCGACGGGCTGGACGCCGAGGTGGACGAGGCCGGGCGCGGCTTCTCCGGCGGCCAGCGGCAGCGGCTTGCGCTGGCCCGCGCCCTGCTCGCGGACAGCGACGTCCTCGTGCTGGTCGAGCCGACCAGCGCGGTCGACGCGCACACCGAGGTGCTCGTCGCCGAGCGGCTGCGGGACGCCCGGCACGGCGCCGAGCGGGTCGACCCGCCCACCACCGTCGTCACGACTGCCAGCCCGCTGGTCCTCGACCGCTGCGACGAGGTGGCGTTCCTGGTCGCCGGCCGGGTCGTCGCGACCGGCACCCACCGTGAGCTGATGTCGGCCCACCCCGGCTACCGCGAGACCGTCGTCCGAGGGGAGGACGAATGAGCACGCCGGGGGTGAACCGGCCGCCGCTGCGCCGGCACCAGCCGACCGCGACGCTGCCCGTCGCGTCGGCCGTCCAGGTGCGCGCGCAGGCCCGGCTGCTGCTCGCGAGCTACAAGCGGCCGCTGCTCGGCATGCTCCTGCTCAACGGCCTGGCGGCGCTGGCGGCGCTGGCCGGGCCGCGGCTGCTGGGCGACATCGTCGAGTCGGTCCGGGCCGGCACGACCACCACGCACATCGACCGGCTCGCGATGCTGCTCGCTGCGGCCCTCGTCGCCCAGACCGCCTTCACCTGGTGGGCGCGCCGGTCGGCGTTCGTGCTGGGCGAGACCGTCTTCGCGACGCTGCGCGAGCGCTACCTCGAGCGCGTCCTGGGCCTGCCCCTCAGCGCCGTGGAGCGGGCGGGGACGGGCGACCTGGTCACCCGCAGCACGGGCGACGTCGAGGCGCTGGCGCGCACGGTCCGGTTCGCCGTCCCCGAGGTGCTGGTCGCGGGGCTCACGGTGCTCATGACCGCCGTCGCGGCCTTCCTCACGGCGCCGTTGGTGGCCCTGCCGCTGCTCGCCGGGGCACCGCTGATCGTCGTCGGCACCCGGTGGTACCTGCGCCGGGCGCCGGAGGGCTACCTCGCCGAGCGGGAGTGCTACTCGGCGTTCAACGGCTCACTGGCCGAGACCGTCGACGGCGCGCGCACCGTCGAGGCCCTGGGTCTCGGCGGGGGTCGCATCTCCCGGCTCGAGGACGACCTCGCCGACGCCTACGCCGCGGAGTGCTACACGTTGCGGCTGCGCACCTTCTTCTTCCCGACGATGGAGCTCGCCTACGCGATCCCGGTCACCCTCAGCCTGCTGTGGGGTGGCTGGCTGGTCTCGAACGGCAACGCCTCCCTCGCCGAGGTCACCACCATCACGTTGTACGCCGTGCAGATGGTCGACCCGGTCGACCGGCTGGTCTCGTGGCTGGACGAGGTCCAGGTCGGTGCCACCGCGCTGGCCCGCATCCTCGGCGTCGAGCTGGTCCCGGACGACCGCGACGAGAGCGACGCCGTCCCGGCCGACGAGCACGTCCGCGTCGAGGACGTCCGCTTCGCCTACCGCGGCGACCGCGACGTGCTGCACGGCATCGACCTCGACCTGCGGCCCGGCGAACGGCTGGCCGTCGTCGGCCCGTCCGGCGCCGGCAAGTCCACGCTCGGCCGGTTGCTGGCCGGCATCCACCCGCCGCGCACCGGGTCGGTCACGGTGGGGCAGGTGCCGCTGGTCGACCTGCCGCTCGACGACCTCCGCGGCCACGTGGTGCTCGTCACCCAGGAGCACCACGTCTTCGTGGGGAGCGTCGCCGAGAACCTCCTGCTGGCGCGACCGGACGCGGACGAGGGCGAGCTCCGGTCCGCGCTGGGCGCCGTCGACGCGCTCGACTGGGTGCTGGCGCTGCCCGACGGGCTGGCCACCGAGGTCGGTTCCGGCGGCCGGCCGGTGACGCCAGCCCAGGCGCAGCAGCTGGCCCTGGCCCGGCTGGTGCTCGCCGACCCGCACACCCTGGTCCTGGACGAGGCCACGTCGCTGCTCGACCCCCGGGCGGCCCGGCACCTCGAACGGTCGCTGGCCGCGGTCCTGCACGGCCGGACCGTGGTGGCGATCGCGCACCGGCTGCACACGGCCCACGACGCCGACCGGGTCGCCGTGGTCGAGGACGGCCTGGTCAGCGAGCTGGGCAGCCACGACGAGCTGATCGCGGCCGACGGTGCGTACGCCGCCCTGTGGCACTCGTGGCGATCCGATCCCACGTCCGACGCCGCCTCCGGCACGGCGGTGCGCGGCGGCTGAGACGCCCTCCTGGGCTTCCCGCGGGCCGGCGAGGTCGCGGTCGGAAGAATTTCCGCCGGGCGGCAATCCGGGGCCCACCCCCGTAGCGAAGTGACGAGGGGCGGGGACTGGTGATCGGAGCAGGGGAGCCAGTCCCCGCCCTCTGCACGCCCCGCCACCCTTGACCGTCCCCCGGTCAGCGCCGATGCTCGGAGGCGTGTCGTCGTACACGCTGCGGCTGTCCGAGGCCGAGCTCGGCCGCTACCGGATGATGGCCGAGGCGGCCCGGCTGGCCGAGGCGGACCTCTGGGCGAGCGCCGGGCTCCGGCCGGGGGCGCGGGTCGCCGACGTGGGGTGCGGCCCCGGTGCGACCTTGGTCGTGATGGCGCGTGAGGTCGGTCCGGACGGGCACGTGAGCGGCGTCGACGCCGACCCGGAGGCCGTCTCGCACGCCCAGGCCGCGATCGACGCCCAGGGGCTCGACCAGGCCGAGGCCAGGATCGGCACCGCCGAGGACACCGGCCTGCCGCCGGGCACCTTCGACGTCGTGGTCATGCGGCACGTCCTGGCGCACAACGGTGGCGCGGAGCAGCGGATCGTCGACCACCTCGCGACGCTCGTGCGGCCCGGCGGCGCGGTCTACCTCGTCGATGTCGACCTCACCGCGATGCGGGTCCGGCCGCTGCCGGACGAGCTGGCCGACCTGCTCCGGCGGTACCCGGAGTTCCACCGCGGCCTGGGGAACGACCCCCAGGTCGGCACCCGGCTGGGCGAGCTCGTCACAGCCGCCGGGCTGGACCTGGAGACCTACCGGGGCTGGTACACGATCATGGAGCTGCCGCCGGGCATGCGGCCACCGCCGTGGGCCGCCCGCGACGCGATGGTCGAGCAGGGCGTCGCCACGACGGCCGACGTGGCGCGCTGGGGCGCAGCGCTGGAGGACCTGGACACCGCGATCCCCCGTCCGCGGATGTTCGCGCCGACCTTCGTCGCGATCGGCCGCCGACGGGCCTGACCGGTCAGCTCCGGGCCGCCGCCAGGGCCTCGAACCGGACGTCCGTGAGCCGCTCGGACTCGGCCCAGAGCGCCGCCGCGGACGCGTCGTCCTTGGCCGCCGCCGATCTCGGTGAGCGCACCGGCCGGCCCCGGTAGCCGAGGATCCGTGGCCCGAGGTACTCCCCGCCCAGGACCGACGGGTCGGTGGCGGCGCGCAGCTGCGGGAGGGCCCCGACCCGCGCGCTCTGGCCCACGGCCACGGTCCCGGCGCGGAAGACCGCACCGAGCACCGGATGGCCCTGGGCCGGGCCGTTCGCCACCAGGCCGGTCCGCGCGTAGCCCGGGTGCGCACCGACACTGAGCAGGTCGGCGCCCGCGGCCCGGGCCCGACGGTCCAGCTCGCGGACGAACAGCAGGTTCGCCAGCTTGGACCGGGCGTACGCCTGCCACGGGTCGTACTGCCGCTCGCTCAGGAGGTCGTCCACGGTCATCACGCCGGACCAGTGGACCAGGCTGGACACCGTCACGACCCGCGCGCCCGGGCGCGCCAGCAGCGCCGGAAGCAGCAGCCCGGTCAGCGCGAAGTGGCCGAGGTGGTTGGTGCCGACCTGCCGCTCGAAGCCGTCGAGGGTGACCTCCCGGCTCGGCAGGGCCATCACCCCGGCGTTGTTGACCAGCAGGTCCAGCGGCGGCTGGTCGGCTGCGAACGCCCGCACGGAGTCGAGGTCGGCGAGGTCGAGATTTCCCGCGACGACGGCCGCGCCCGGGGCTGCGGCACGCACCCGGCGTACCGCCTCGTCGCCACGAGCGGCGTCCCGGGCGGTCATGACCACCTCGGCGCCGTGCAGCGCGAGCACTCGGGCGGTCTCGAGCCCGAGGCCGGAGGTGGCGCCGGTCACCACCGCCCGCCGCCCGCTGAGGTCGGGCACGTCGGAGGCGGACCAGCCACGCAGGCTCGTCGGGAAGAGGGTCACAGCAGGGTCATGCCCGGCACGGCCGGGTCCGACGCCGGAACGGGGGTCACGGCTCGGTAGGGCGCCCCCACCGGCGGCCGCGGGTCGGCACCGCCACGCTCCGGCCAGAACGACATCGCCCGCTCGGCCTGCGCGGTGATGGTGAGCGACGGGTTGGCCCCGAGGTTGGCCGACACCGCGGAGCCGTCGACGACGTGCAGACCGGGACAGCCGAAGACCCGGTGCCAGCCGTCGACCACGCCGCGTGAGGCGTCGGCGCCGATCACGCAGCCGCCGAGGAAGTGCGCAGTCAACGGTGAGCCGAGCAGGTCCGCGGCGTTGCCGCCCGGGTGACCGCCGATCTCGTCGGCGAGGCGTCGGACGACGTCGTTGCCGGCCGGGATCCACGACGGGTTGGCAGTGCCGTGCCCGTGCCGCGAGGTCAGCCCCCACACCCCGAGCCGGCGGCGACCGGACACGACGAGGGAGTTGTCGAGGGACTGCATGACCAGCGCGATGATCGTTCGCTCCGACCACCGGCGGACGTCCGCGGTGCGCAGGAAGGCGCGCGGGTGCCGCAGCTGGTCGAGCAGCCAGGTGAGCAGCCGGGGCAGCGGCCCGTCGCCGTCCGTGAGGCTGACCGAGAGCAGGCCCATGGCGTTGGACCCTTTGCCGTAGCGCACCGGTTCGACGTGCGTGTCCGGCTCCGGCCGGAACGACGAGGTGATGGCGACGCCCTGGGTGAAGTCGACATCCGGTCGCCGCGACAGCGCCCCGACCAGCGACTCGGAGTTGGTCCGCGTGAGCTCGCCGAGCCGGGCCGAGATCCGCGGCAGCCGGCCGGCGTCGCGCATCCGGTGCAGCAGCCGCTGGGTGCCGTACGTGCCCGCCGCCAGCACGACGTGCGCCGCAGTGATCGTGGTGCGGGTCCGACGCGGCAGCCAGGCACCACTCCGCGCGGTCTCGACCTGCCACCCGTCGCGCGTCTCGCGCAGCCCGGTGACCGTGGTGAGGGGGCGCACCTCGACACCGAGGCGCTCGGCGAACCAGAGGTAGTTCTTTCCCAGGGTGTTCTTGGCCCCGTGCCGGCAGCCGGTCATGCACTCGCCGCACTGGAGGCAGCCGGTGCGGTCCGGTCCGCCGCCACCGAAGTAGGGGTCGGCCACCGTCGTGCCGGGGCTGTCGCCGAAGAACACCGCGACCGGCGTGAGGGTGAACGTGTGGCCGACGCCCATGCCGTCGGCGACCGCCTTCATCGCGACGTCGGCCGGGGTCATCGTGGGGTTCTGCGTGAGGCCGAGCATCCGGCTCGCCACCGCGTACGCCGGCGCCAGCTCGCGGCGCCAGTCGGCGACGTCCCGCCACTGCGGGTCGTCGTAGAACGCCTCGTCCGGCTGGTAGAGCGTGTTGGCGTAGACCAGCGAGCCGCCGCCGACCCCGGCACCCGCCAGCACCGTCACGTCCGGCAGCCGGTGCAGCCGCTGGATGCCGAAGCAGCCGAGCCGAGGCGCCCACAGCCACCGGCGCAGGTCCCACGAGGTGCGGGCGAACTCGTCGTCCGCGAACCGCCGACCCGCCTCGAGGACCAGCACCCGGTAGCCCTTCTCGACGAGCCGCAGCGCCGACACCGACCCGCCGAACCCCGACCCCACCACCACGACGTCGTACTCCTGAGACGTGTCGGGCGAGGTCATCGGCGGTGGAGGGCCTTGAGGGCACGCAGGGAGACGGTGAACCCCTTCGCCCAGCGGTCCCACGACACCGAGGGTGGCGGGGCGAAACCGGCCAGCCGCTGCACGGCGACCGTCTGCGGCTCGGTGTACTTGAGGATGCCGTCGCGGCCGTGCCGGCGGCCGAGCCCGGAGTCCTTCACCCCGCCCATGGGCGACCTGGTGGCGCCCCACACCGCGGCGTACGTCTCGTTGATGCTCACGGTGCCGGTGCGGATCCGGGCGGCGACCCGGCGGCCGCGGGCCACGTCGCGGGTCCAGACCGACGCGTTGAGGCCGTACTCCGAGTCGTTGGCGAGCGAGACCGCCTCGCCCTCGTCGCGCACCGCGCGCACCGACACCACGGGGCCGAAGGTCTCGGCCCGGCAGAGATCCATGTCCTCGGTGACGTGCGTGAGCACCGTCGGCTCGAAGAAGTAGGGGCCGACGTCCGGTCGCGGACGGCCGCCGGCGAGCACCTGAGCGCCCTTGGCGAGCGCGTCGTCGACGTGCGCGGTGACCCGCTGCAGCTGGGCGGCCGAGATGAGCGATCCCATGTCGGGCCCGTAGTCGAGCTCGGCGCCGAGGCGGAGCGCCCGCACCCGGCGGACGAACCGGTCGACGAACTCGTCGTGCACCGCGTCGACGACGTAGAGGCGCTCCATCGCGATGCAGAGCTGGCCGGCGTTGCTGAAGCAGTCACGGACCGCGCCCTCGGCCGCGCGGTCCAGGTCGGCGTCGGCCAGGACGACCATCGGGTTCTTGCCGCCGAGCTCCAGCGAGCAACCGACCAGGCGGCGCGCGCACCGCTCGGCCACCTCGCGGCCGACCTGCGTCGAGCCGGTGAAGCAGACGTAGTCGCCACCGTCGACGACGGCGCGCCCCACCACCGGCCCGTCACCGACCACGACCTGCCAGAGGTCGGCCGGCAGGCCGGCCTCGACCGCGAGCGCACGGATCCAGAGCGCCGTGAGCGCGGTCTGGGTGTCAGGCTTGTGCACCACCGCGTTGCCGGCGACGAACGCGGGTATCGCGTCGGACACGGCGAGCGTGAGCGGGTAGTTCCACGGCGAGACGATGCCGACCACCCCCTTCGGGTGGTGCAGCTCGTGGGCCGTCGACAGCAGCGGCGCGATGCCGGAGTGCCGCACCGGGGCGAGGTACCGCCGCGCGGTGCGCGCGTAGTGCCGCGCGTTCAGCGCGACGTCGACCAGCTCGTCCAGCGCATGCCGGCGGGCCTTGCCCGTCTCGCGCTGCACGAGGTCGAGCACCTCGTCCTGGCGGTCCAGCACCAGGTCGTGCAGCCGGAGGAGCACCGCCACCCGTCGGGCGAGCGGCGTCGTGGCCCAGCGCAGCTGGGCGGCCCGTGCCAGGTCGTAGGCACGGGCGACGTCGCCGGGCGTCGAGACCGGGAGGTCGGCAAGGCGCTCACCGGTGAAGGGGGCGTACGTCGTCGTGCGGGCGGCGCCGGCCGCGGCCACGACGCCGGCGGCCAGGGCCGCGTGCGCGACGGGGAGCCCCATGCCCGGCATGTTACTGGTCGGTAGCCGGGTGGCTCTCCCTGGGCGGCGACGACGCCGCCACCCCGTCCCGTGCTGCTGGGGGTGACGGCGCCGCCGCTGGCCGAGCGACTCCTGTCAGGCGGTGGTGAGCGCCACGTCGTCGACGTAGAAGCTGGTCGCCAGCGACGAGTCCTCCGCCCCGACGAACTTGATGGTCACCGTCTTGCCGACGAACGCCGCCAGGCTGAATGTCCGCTGGGCGTACGACCCGGCGTTCGCGTTCGAGTAGGTGCCCAGGGTCGTGGTCGTCGTTCCGCTGACGACCTGGACCTTGAACGTGTCGTACGCCGTCGAGCCGGACTCACTGGTCACGATCCGCAGCCACAACGACAGCGTGGCGCTGCTCGCCGACGGGATGCTCACCGACTGGGACAGCGTGTCGGTGTGGGTCGAGCCGTACCCGTCCAGCCAGCCGAACCACGAGCCGGCATGGGCCTTCGTGGCATCGCTGGAGATGACGCCGGTGGTCTGCGTCCACGACGTCGCGCCGGACTCGAAGCCCGGGTTCGCCACGAGGTTGCCGCCACCGCCGCCGCCACCCGTGGTGCAGGTCGTCCCGCTCACGCTGATGGCGCTGAACGCGTTCGCGACGCCGGCGCACTGGGTCGAGGAAGCACCGTAGAGGTCGGTCGCGGCCTTCACTGCGGCGGTGCGAGCGCCGGAGTAGTTGGTGCTCGACGTCATGTAGACCGACAACGCGCGGTACCAGATCTTGGTCGCCGCGTCGCGGCCGATGCCTGCGACCGTCGAACCGTTGCAGGTCGGGCTGTTGTAGCTGACGCCGTTGATGGTCTTGGCGCCCGAACCCTCGGACATCAGGTAGAAGACGTGGTTCGCGGGACCCGACGAGTAGTGGACGTCGAGGTTGCCGACGCCGGAGTACCAGCAGTCGGCCGAGCCGCCGTCCTTGCTCGGCTTGTCCATGTAGCGCAGTGGCGTTCCGTTGCCGTTGATGTTGATCTTCTCGCCGATGAGGTAGTCGCCGACGTCGCTGGCGTTGTTCGCGTAGAACTCCACCGCCGTGCCGAAGATGTCGCTGGTCGCCTCGTTGAGACCGCCGGACTCCCCGGAGTAGGTGAGGTTGGCGGTGTTCTCCGTGACGCCGTGACTCATCTCGTGCCCGGCAACGTCGAGCTCGGTGAGCGGCTTGGAGTTGCCGGACCCGTCGCCGTACGTCATCTGGGTGCCGTCCCAGAACGCGTTGTTGTACGCATTGCCGTAGTGGACGCGCGACCGGACACCGGTGCCGTTGTTGAAGACGCCGCTGCGGCCGAGGACGTTCTTGTAGAAGTCCCAGGTGACCTGGGCGCCGTAGTGCGCGTCGACGCCGGCCGTGGCCCGGTCGCTCGTGCTGCCGTTGCCCCACACGTTGTCGGCGTCGGTGAACGTGGTCCCGGTGCCTGAGGTCGCGGCCTTGAGGTCGGTGGTGTAGTTGCCGCCGCGGGTCGAGTCGGACATCGTGTATGCACCCGCGCTGCCGCCGGTGCCGATCGTCACGGTGCCGGAGTACATCGAGTTCCCGGTGCCGGTCTTCACCTCGTCGGCGGAGCGGCGGACCGCACCCGTGCGGGAGTCGACCACCACGTGCAGCACCGACGGCGTCCGGTCGGCCCGGACGCCGTCGACCGTGACCTCCCAGGCCGAGGCCGGCGTGGTGCCGAGCGCGTCGACGACCCGTCGGGCGTCGGTCGAGGTGACCGTCCCCTCGAAGCTGCGCGTCGCTGCGGTGACCGCCTCCGCCCGCGAGATCTTCGAGGTGGCGGCGATGCCGTAGGCGTCCAGCGGCCGCTGCAGGGTCACCGACGTCCCGTCGTACGAGCCGTCCGTCGCGAGGTGGACGACGACGTCGCCGCCGAGGACGGGAAGGCCTCGGTAGCTGCGGTCGTAGCGCACGTGCGCGCCGCCGTCCTGGTCGAGCAGGGCCTGGCCGCGAGGGGTGAAGGTGTCGTCACCGGACTCGCGCAGGGCTGGTCCGTGAGCGGCGAGGGCAGCTCGGGCGTGGTCACGCGCGGCGGCCTGACGGCTCTCGGGGGCGGCCACGGCAGCGGGTGCGCCGAGACCGGTCGCCAGCAGGGCGGTGGCAGCGATGCCGCAGGTCGTCACGAGGACGCGGCTGCCGACCACCTGGTGGCGGGAACGGGAGGACTGGCTCATCGATCTCCTCGGAGGAGCAGTGGTTCGGCCCTCTCTGGGCCGCCGAGGAACCTCGCGTGACACGGGTCACACGGTCAAGAGGTGCAATCGTCACATGACGCTCAAATGTCCGTCGCTTGGTCGAATCATCACCAACCCGGCACACTCCCGCCGCGCTGCCGGCCACGTGCTCACCGGGCGCGGCGCGGCGCGGGAGGTCAGCGGGCGACGGTGACCTCGACCCGCTGGAACTCCTTGAGGTCGGAGTAGCCGGTCGTCGCCATCGCGCGCCGCAGCGCGCCCACGATGTTCATCGAGCCGTCGGAGACCCTCGACGGGCCGAGCAGGATCTCCTCGAGGGAGCCGATCGTGCCCACCTGGACCCGCTCGCCGCGCGGGAGCTCGCCATGGTGCGCCTCGGAGCCCCAGTGGAAGCCGCGGCCGGGTGCCTCGGTGGCCCGTGCCAGTGGCGAGCCGACCATGACGGCGTCGGCGCCGCACGCGATCGCCTTCGACACGTCGCCGGAGAGCCCGACGCCGCCGTCGGCGATGACGTGCACGTAGCGGCCACCGGACTCGTCGAGGTAGTCGCGCCGCGCCGCATGCACGTCGGCCACGGCCGAGGCCATCGGCACCGAGATGCCCAGCACCGAGCGGGTCGTGTGCGACGCTCCCCCGCCGAACCCGACGAGCACACCGGCCGCGCCGGTGCGCATGAGGTGCAGCCCCGCCTGGTAGGTCGCGCAGCCACCGACGATCACGGGCACGTCGAGCTCGTAGATGAACTGCTTGAGGTTCAGCGGCTCGGCCCGGCCGGACACGTGCTCGGCGCTGACCGTGGTGCCGCGGATCACGAACAGGTCGACGCCGGCGTCGACGACGGTCTTCCAGAGCTGTGCGGTGCGCTGCGGCGAGAGCGCTGCAGCCACGGTGACGCCGGCGGCCCGCACCTCGGCGATCCGCGCCGCGACCAGCTCCGGCTGTATCGGGGCGTCGTAGACCTCCTGCATCCGGCGGGTCGCCTCGGCGTCGCCGAGACCGGCGATCTCGGCGAGCAGCGGCTCGGGGTCCTCGTAGCGGGCCCAGAGGCCCTCGAGGTTGAGCACCCCGAGGCCGCCCAGCCGACCCAGCGCGATCGCCGTCGCGGGCGACACGACCGAGTCCATCGGCGCGGCCAGCACCGGGATCTCGAACCGGTAGGCGTCGATCTGCCAGGCGACCGACACCTCCTCGGGGTCGCGGGTGCGCCGGCTCGGCACGATCGCGATGTCGTCGAAGGAGTACGCCGTGCGGCCGCGCTTGCCCCGGCCGATCTCGATCTCGGTCATGAGGTGAGGGTCATGGAGAGGTGCTCGCTCCTCAGCGGGAGTGGTAGTTGGGGGCCTCGACGGTCATCTGGATGTCGTGCGGGTGGCTCTCCTTGAGCCCGGCGGCCGTGATGCGCACGAACCTCCCGCGCTCCTGGAGCTGGGGGACAGTGTGCGCACCGACGTAGAACATCGACTGGTGCAGGCCCCCGATCAGCTGGCCCGCGACGGAGTGGAGCGGGCCGCGGTAGGCGACCTGCCCCTCGATGCCCTCCGGCACGATCTCGTCGTCGCTGCGGACGTCGGCCTGGAAGTAGCGGTCCTTGGAGTAGGACGTCTTGCCGCGTGAGGCCATCGCGCCGAGCGAGCCCATGCCGCGGTAGCGCTTGAACTGCTTGCCGTTGACGAACACCAGCTCGCCGGGGCTCTCGTCGCAGCCGGCGAGCAGCGAGCCGAGCATCACGGTGTCGGCACCGGCCACGATCGCCTTCGCGATGTCGCCGGAGTACTGCAGCCCGCCGTCGCCGACCACGGGGACGCCGGCCGGCCGGCAGGCCGCCGCGGCGTCCATGATCGCCGTGATCTGCGGTACGCCGACGCCGGCGACCACCCGCGTGGTGCAGATGCTCCCCGGGCCCACGCCGACCTTGACGCCGTCTGCGCCGGCGTCGACCAGCGCCTGCGCGCCGCCTCGGGTCGCGACGTTGCCGGCCAGCACCTGCACGTGGCGGGTGGCGGGATCGCCCTTCAGCCGGCGGACCATGTCGAGCATCAGTCGCGCCTGGCCGTTGGCGGTGTCGGGCACGAGCACGTCGACGCCCGCCTCGACCAGGCTGGTCGCCCGCTCCCAGGCGTCACCGAAGTAGCCGACCGCCGCGGCCACCCGCAGGCGGCTCTCGCCGTCCTTGGTCGCGTGGGGGTACTGCTCGGTCTTGACGAAGTCCTTGACGGTGATGAGCCCGGCCAGCCGGCCCGCTCCGTCGATGAGCGGCAGCTTCTCGATCTTGTGCTTGGCCAGCAGCGCGGCCGCGTCCTCGGACCGGATACCGACCGGCGCCGTGACCAGCGGCATCGGTGTCATGAGCTCGCGGACGGTGCGGGCCTCGTAGTCCTCGGCTGGCACGAAGAGCAGGTCACGGTTGGTGATGATGCCGAGCAGCGTGCGGTCAGCGGCGACCACCGGGAGGCCGGAGACGCGGTAGAGCCCGCAGAGGCGGTCGAGCTCGGCCAGCGTCTCGTCGGGGCCGACGGTGAGCGGGTCGCTCACCATCCCGGCCTCGGAGCGCTTCACCAGGTCGACCTGGTGGGCCTGGTCCTCGATCGAGAGGTTGCGGTGCAGGACGCCGATGCCACCCTCGCGGGCCATCGCGATCGCCATCCGCGCCTCGGTGACGGTGTCCATGGCAGCGGACAGCAGCGGCACGGCGACCGTGATCTCGCGGGTCAGCCGCGAGCTCGTGTCGACCTCGGAGGGGACGACGTCGGTCTCCTCCGGGAGGAGCAGGACGTCGTCGAAGGTGAGCCCCAGGGGGGCGAGCGGGGAGTGGTCGTCCGGCAGGCCCGTCACCCCGCCGATGGTACGGGAGACGCGCCGCGCCCCGCGCCGCTCACCCGCCGGTGGACGCCCCGCGGGCGGCCTTGCCGTTGCCGTCGCCGTTGCCGTTGCCGTTGCCCGTGCCGCCACCGGTCGCGCCGGAGCCGGTCGGGTCGGCCGTCGCCGTCGCGGTCGGGACGCCCCCCGAGTCGCTGGCGGACGTGGGCGTGGCCTGGCCCTGGTGGCTGCCACCGGAGCCCTTCGACGTCGAGTCGTCCACCGTGGCCCCCGAGCCGTCCTTGTCCTTGTTCTTCCCGGTGGCCGGGGGCTCGGCCGTCCGATCGGAGTTCGGCGTGGTCGAGGGCTTCCGTCCCGACCCGGTAGCGGGCTTGACCGGCTTGCCGGTGGGCTTGGTGGCGGGCGTGACGGCCGCGTCACGACCCTCGTCATCCCGCTGCCCAGCGCCCTTCGCCTTGCCGTAGCCGTTGCCCTGGCCCTGGCCCCGGCCGTCGTCCTCAGCGAGGGGCGTGGCGCGCGCCAGCTTGCGCTCCAGGGCGGCGAGCTTCGCCTCGATCGCCTGGCGGTCGCCCTTCGACAGGTCGGTCCGGGCGAGCTGGCTCCGCATGGCGTCCAGGCTGACCCGGGCACCTGCCAGGTCGCCGCCGTGGATCTGGCGCCCGGCCTGCTTGCCGGCTCCGAACGCCCGGGCCTTGCCGGGGTGCTGGTCGGCCCCGTGACCGCCCATGGCGGTGACGATCCCCTTGACCGGCGCCAGCGGGTCGCCGGTCACCGCTGCCGCGACGCCGCCGATCGACAGCGTCGCGCCCACGACGATCGCGAGAGTCGTGGCGCGAAGACCGTGGCCGTGCCGGGCGACCGGCAGGTGCGGCACGACCGTGGCCGTGGACACGGCGGCGACCAGGGCGTCGTCGTCGTCGAGACCCACGAGCAGCTCGTCGAGACCCTCGTCGACGTCGGCAGCGAGGGCTGCAAGCAGGGCGAGGACCGGGTCGCCGGACGGGAGGGGGCCGCGCTTGGCGAGCAGGTCGAGCAGGTCGGCGTCCCGGTTGACCGCGAGCAGGTCGAGGCCGGCCGGGTCGGGGGAGCCCTGCGGGCCGAGCGTGGAGGTCACGGGGTCACCTCCGCGGCGGCGAGCAGGCGGAGCCGGGCCAGGGCCCGGTGCTGGGCGACCCGCACGGCGCCGGAGGTCATGCCGAGGGCTGCACCGGTCTCCTCGGCGGACAGTCCGACGGCGACGCGCATGAGCAGGAGCTCGCGCTGGTGCTCGGGGAGGAGGCCCAGCAGCCGGCGCGCGGTGGCCACCTCGCTGCTGCGGACGGCGTGGTCCTCGGGACCCGGACCGAGGTCCGGCGTGTCCGGCAGGTCGTCGCTGGGCAGCGCGGCACGGCCGGCGGCGCGCTGGGCGTCGGCGACCTTGTGAGCGGCGATACCGAACACGAACGCCTCGAACGGGCGCCCTTCGTCGCGGTAGCGCGGCAGGGCCGAGAGCACGGCGAGACAGACCTCCTGGGCAACGTCGTCGGCGGCCTGCTCACTGCCCGGCAGCCGGCCCAACCGCGCACGGCAGTAGCGGTGGACCACGATGCGGACGTGGGCCAGCAGGGCGTCGCGCGCTGCCGTGTCTCCCTCCACGGCGCGTGCGGCCAGCCATCCCAGGTCGACCGGGGAACCCTCGATCTCCGTGCTCTTGGAGATCGCGTGGGAGGTCCCCGACGTTACGGTCATCGCCTCAACGCACCAGCCCCCACCGGAAGCCCATGGCGACGGCCTGGGCCCGGTCGGCGGCTCCGAGCTTGCGGAACAGCCGGCGCGCGTGGGTCTTGACGGTGTCCTCGGAGAGGTAGAGCTCCTTGCCGATCTCGGAGTTGCTGCGGCCCCGACCCATGCCGCGCAGCACCTGGAGCTCGCGCTCCGTGAGCGGCGGGAGGTTCTCGGTGTCGGGCCGCTGGCGCGGGGCGTGACGGGCCGCGACGTCGGCCAGTGCCTGCGTCACCATCGCGGTCAGCTCCTCCCGTGACGCGTCCTTGACGAGGTAGCCCCGGGCACCGGAGCCGACCGCCCGGGCCACACCCTCGACGTCCTCGGCCATGGTCATCATGATGACCGCAGTCTGGGGTGCGGCACCGAGGATTCGGCGAGCTGCCTCCACCCCGCCGATTCCGGGCATGCGGACGTCGACGAGGACCAGGTCGGGGCGCTCGGCGCTGAAGCGCACCAGGCACTCCTCGCCCGAGCTGGCGACGGCGACGCGTTCGACTCCCGCCACGGTGGCCACGGCGCGGCGGAGCGCCTCGCGGGCCAGCGGCGAGTCGTCGCAGACGAGGACTGTGGACATGCCCGTGCGTCACCTCCGGCGCCGGGTCCGTCCCGGCGTACCCCCTCCTCATCGGCAGGTAGCACGGCGAGCATGACCCGTCGGGGTGAATCTCTCCGGACCCTGCCCGACCGTGCCCGGCGGGCTCAGGACCCGAGCAGGGCGTCCACGTCGGGGCGGGACAGCCACTCGTCCCGCAGGTGCGGCGGGAGGTCGTCGGCGATCGCCGTCACTGCCCGCCGCGCGGCGGCCAGAGCCCGCTGGCTCTCGGCGGGGGCCTCCTCGGCCAGCAGGGCGCCCAGCATGGCCCGGGCCGGCCACTGGAGCGGGAGGGTGCCGAGGCTCTCGGCGAGCAGCCCGGCCCGCCGCAGCAGCGCCGCGGCGTCGTCCGGGTTCCCGGCCTCCAGCTGGGCCACGCCCTGGAAGAGCAGGCCCTTGGCCACGTGCCGGGGCGCGCCGGACTGCTCGGCCAGGTCGACGGCAGCGTGCGCCGCCCCGACGGCGTCGTCCGGCCGGCCCTGGAGCAGGGCGACCTCGGCGCGGACCCAGCCCAGCCGGACCCGCTGCCGCCACCAGTCGGCCCGGTCGCCCACCAGGGCGGCCGCCTCGTCCAGCCGGGCCGTCGCGACCGGTGCGTCGCCCAAGCCGACCGCGTCGGCCGCGAGCCCCAGGAGCGCGTCGAAGCCCGCCTCGCCCGTCCCTCCGCAGCGGTCCAGCGCCCGCTCGTCGTAGCCCTGGGCCGCCGCGTGCCGGCCGAGCTGGCGGTGCACGCTGGCGGCGGTGGCCCCCGCGAGCGCGCCGAGCACCCGGCTCTCGGCGCTCCCGGCGCCGTCCGCCAGCGGGTCGAGGACCTCCAGTGCGCCGCCGTACCGGCCGGCGGAGGCCAGGCAGACGCCGAGCAGCCAGCCCGCCCCGGCCGCCTCCGCGGCCAGGCCGTCGGCGGTCGCCACCTCGACGGCGCGCCGCAGGGGGTCGACCCCGGCGGCCGGACGGCCGTGGAACGCCGCTCGCTCCCCGGCGACGAGCAGCGCCGGGAGGTCGTCCGCCACGCCTGCCCCCTCACCACCGGTGGTCGGCAGGCTCGGGCGCCCGCCGTGGTCGTCGGCCGCGAGGCTACCGCGCGTCGCCCAGCGCGAGGCCACCCCCGGCCAGGGCAGCGACGGTGTCGGCTGCGGTCGCGAGATCGGGCAGCCAGGTGGCGGCGGGGGCCGCCCGGCCGGCGTCCCAGCCGGGGCCGCCGAGCAGCACCGCGGGGGGCGGGCGCACCGCGTCCAGCAGCCCCGGCGGCAGCCGCACGGATCCCGGTCCGGCGGCGCCCTGGGCCCAGAGGAAGACCCCGAAGGCGCCGGTCCGCACGACGGCGTCGACCAGGGCCCGCGCGGGCAGCCGCACACCGAGCAGGCGGGTGGCGACCCGCCGCTCGGCGAGGGCCGCCGAGAGCGCGACCAGCGGCAGCCGGTGGTCCTCCGGCTCGAGAGCCGCCAGCAGCAGCGGTCGTGCCTGACGCGGGCGCCCGGCTGCCGGCACGCCCCGCAGGACCGACTCGGCGCACTCGCTGAGCAGGTGCTCGACCTCGATGCCGGTGCCCGTGCTGCGCCACCGCTCGCCGATGCCGGTGAGCACCGGGACGAGTACGTCGGTCCAGGTGGTCACCACGCCGTCGCGCGCGACCGAGGTCCTCAACAGCTCGGAGCACGAGTCGCCGTCGAGGGCCATCGCGGCCCTGGCGAGGCCCCGCGCGACCGGACCCGCGTCGCGGACCGGCACCACCCGTCCGCCGCCGGTACGGGCGGCGTGCCGGGAAGCGCGCGGCTCGGAGCCTCCGGGCTCGGCCGTCAGCGGCTCGTCCGCCCCCGGCAGCTCGCCCGGCCGGGCGGCCACGGCCGCGGCGGCCGCGTCAGCCGCCGTCACGCCCCGCATCATCAGCCGGCGCATCAGCGTGAGCCGGCCCAGGTCCACCGCCGTGTACCGCCGGCGGGTGCCCGCCTCGTGCGCGCTGGGACCCAGGCCGTACCGCCGGTCCCAGGTGCGCAGCGTCCCGCTCGCCACACCCAGCCGGCGGGCGACCGCCGCCACCCCGAGCGACACCTCGGGGGCCGGCGCGGCCCGGCGGCGGATCGGCATGCCCCGATCCTGCCGCACGCTGCGGTGGTACGACGCTGCGCGGGTCCCGCGGGGCGTCGTCGTGGTGACGGTCCGCAGCGCTGCGCGGTGCGGCGCCGTCGTGGTGCGGGTCGTGCGCTGCGCGGTCCCTGCTACGCCGTCGTGGTGCGGGTCGCGCGCTGCGCGGTCCCTGCTGCGCCGTCGGGTCGTCGCGCGCGGTCAGTGCGCTGGGGAGGAGTGGGCGACTGACCCGCCGTCCGCGCCTTCCTTCCGCCCGTCGCGGTGCGGGTCGTGCGCTGCGCGGTCCCTGCTGCGCCGTGGGTGGTGCGGATCAGTGCGGCTTCGGAGGAAGGCGTGACCCGCCGTCCGCGCCTTACCTTCCGCCCGTCGCGGTGCGGGTCGTGCGCTGCGCGGTCCCTGCTGCGCCGTGGGTGGTGCGGATCAGTGCGGCTTCGGAGGAAGGCGTGACCCGCCGTCCGCGCCTTACCTTCCGCCCGTCGCGGTGCGGGTCGTGCGCTGCGCGGTCCCTGCTGCGCCGTGGGTGGTGCGGATCAGTCCGGCTTCGGAGGGAGGCGCAGCTGCCTCGCCGTCCGCGGCCGGCCCGCCGTGCGAAGTGGACCGGCGCCGCGCGGCGATCCACGCCACCTCACCCATCCGCTTCCGGGCCTGGAGTCTCCGGACAGCGAAGTGGCCCCGCTGGACCACTGATTCATGGCCGCCGAGCGGGGCCGCTTCCCCCGACAGACCGCGGATTCGGCTCAACGTCTCAGCATCCGGGACTGCCGCCCACCATGCTCGTTCGGTGGCGCGTTCTTGCAGATCTCAGGCTCGAAAACTGCCACAACGCGCCACTCAACAGCCGTCGGGCCCGGCTCCCCCGTGAAGAGGCCGGGCCCGACGGTCGTACTGGTCAGCCGGTCAGTGGCTGTGCCCGTGACCGCCGTGGGAGTGGCCGGCGGACTCCGGCTCCTCCTCCTTCTTCTCCACGACCAGGGTGTCGGTGGTCAGGACCATCGACGCGATCGACGCGGCGTTCTGCAGGGCGGAGCGGGTGACCTTGACCGGGTCGAGGACGCCCTGGGCGACCAGGTCGCCGTACTCGCCGGTGGCGCCGTTCCAACCGGTGCCGACACCGTTCTCGCGCACGTGGTTGACCACGACGTAGCCCTCGGCACCGGCGTTCTCGGCGATCCAGCGCAGCGGCTCGTCGGCGGCCTTGCGGACGATGTTCGCCCCGGTCGCCTCGTCACCCTCGAGCTTGAGGTCGGCCAGCACCGCGACGGCGTGGACGAGAGCCGAGCCACCGCCGGCGACGATGCCCTCCTCGATGGCCGCGCGAGTCGCCGAGACGGCGTCCTCGATGCGGTGCTTGCGCTCCTTGAGCTCGACCTCGGTGGCCGCGCCGACACCGATGACGCAGACGCCGCCGGCCAGCTTCGCGAGCCGCTCCTGGAGCTTCTCCTTGTCCCAGTCGGAGTCGCTGTTCTCGATCTCGGCGCGGATCTGGCGGATCCGGTCCTCGACCTTGGAGCGCTCGCCGCCACCGTCGACGATCACGGTGTCGTCCTTGGTCACGACGACGCGGCGGGCGGTACCGAGCACCTCGAGGCCGACCTGGTCGAGCTTCAGCCCGACCTCGGGGGCGACGACCTGGCCGCCGGTGAGGGTGGCCAGGTCCTCGAGCATCGCCTTGCGACGGTCGCCGAAGCCGGGCGCCTTGACGGCGACCGAGCGGAAGGTGCCGCGGATCTTGTTGACGACCAGCGTGGACAGCGCCTCGCCGTCGACGTCCTCGGCGATGATCGCGAGCGGCTTGCCGGCCCCGATGACCTTCTCCAGCAGCGGCAGCAGGTCGGCGACGGCCGAGATCTTGCCCTGGTGGATGAGGATGTAGGCGTCCTCGAGGACGGACTCCATGCGCTCGGGGTCGGTCACCATGTACGGCGAGATGTAGCCCTTGTCGAACTGCATGCCCTCGGTGAACTCGAGCTCGAGGCCCATCGTGTTGGCCTCCTCGACGGTGATGACGCCGTCCTTGCCGACCTTGTCGAACGCGTCGGCGATGAGCTCGCCCACGGCCGGGTCCTGCGCGGAGATGCTGGCGACCTTGGCGATGTCGTCCTTGCCGTCGACGTCGCGGGCCATCTCGAGCAGCCGGGCCGACACGGCCTCGACGGCCTTGCTGATGCCCCGGTTGAGGCCGACCGGGCTGGCGCCGGAGGCGACGTTGCGCAGACCCTCGCGGACCATCGCCTGGGCCAGGACGGTCGCCGTGGTCGTGCCGTCACCCGCCACGTCGTTGGTCTTGGTGGCGACCTCCTTGGCGAGCTGGGCGCCGAGGTTCTCGAACGGGTCGTCCAGCTCCACCTCCTTGGCGATCGTCACGCCGTCGTTGGTGATCGTGGGAGCGCCCCACTTCTTGTCGATGACGACGTTGCGGCCCTTCGGCCCGAGCGTCACCTTCACGGCGTCGGCGAGCTTGTTGACGCCGGTCTCGAGGGCCTTGCGGGCCTTGTCGTCGAACTGCAGTGTCTTGGCCATCAGGTGCTTCGTCCTTCGATGTCTGGGGTGAGCCGACGACGCCCCGGCACCCGGGCTCCCGGAGGAGCCGGGCCACCGGGGCGTCTCTGGCTGTCGTGCATGCTGCTGGTCAGGTCACCGCGAGGTGACCAGGGGGTGGTGCTGGACCGTCCTACTTCTCGATGACAGCGAGGACGTCACGCGCGGACAGGACGAGGTACTCCTCGCCGCCGTGCTTGACCTCGGTGCCGCCGTACTTGCTGTAGAGGACGGTGTCGCCGACCGCAACGTCGAGCGGCACGCGTGCGCCGTCCTCGAAGCGGCCCGGACCCACGGCGAGAACAGTGCCCTCCTGGGGCTTCTCCTTCGCGGTGTCCGGGATGACGAGGCCCGACGCAGTGGTCTGCTCGGCGTCGGACGGCTGGACCACGATGCGGTCCTCGAGCGGCTTGATGGCAACCTTGGTGGCCGTCGTCATGACTCCCTCTCGCACAGTTCTCGTGAGCGGTGTGGGGCGGGTGCGATGACCGGACCGCCGTCGCGGGGATCGGACCGGGTCGGACCACGCCGTTGCTGCTCTGGCTGGCACACTCACCTCGAGAGTGCCAACGCTGAATCTAGGCGAGACCTGGCACTCGGTCAACCCGAGTGCTAAAGAGCGTCGCCCAGGGCGGACGCCCCGGGCGGCGTCAGGCGCCGGCGGCCCGCCGGGCCTTGTCGGCGTACATCTCCGCGTCGGCCCGGGCCAGCAGCGTCGCGACCGAGTCCCCCGGGCGGTAGGTCGTGATCCCGAGCGCCGCGCCGAGGGGCAGAGCGCCCCCGGACGGGTCCGACATGGCAGTGTGCAGCCCGGCCCGCAACCGGTTGAGGGCGGCGCCGGCACCGGGGCCGCCGGTGTGCTCGAGCAGGACGACGAACTCGTCGCCGCCCAGCCTGCCGACCGTGTCGACCGAGCGCGCGGTGGCCACGAGACAGTCCGCGACGGTGCGCAGGAGCGCGTCGCCGGCCTGGTGCCCGTAGGTGTCGTTGACGCGCTTGAAGCCGTCGAGGTCGGCCATGACCACCGACGGGGTGCCCAGGCCGCGCTCGGCGCGGGCCACGGCGTTGCGGATGGCGAACTCGATGCTGCGGCGGTTGGCCAGCCCGGTCAGCGGGTCGGTGGTCGCGCTGCGGGCCAGCGCGGCAGCCAGCCGGCGCGACTCGAACAGCGCCATCACCTGGGCGGCGATGTCGCCCAGCAGGGACAGCTGGGTCTCGCCCAGCTCACCAGGCTGCTCGTCGAAGGCGCAGACCGTGCCGATGGCGTGGCCGTCTCGGGTCACCAGCGGTGCGGAGGCGTAGAGCCGGACCTTCGCGATCCGGCCGGTGACGAAGGGGTTGTCCGCGAGGACCGGGCTGGTCGTGGCGTCCGGGAGGTAGACCGCCTCGGTACCGAGGACCGTGTGCTGGCACATCGAGTCCCCGCGGGGCACCTCGCCGGGTTCGGCGCCGTACGCGGCCGCCTGCCACTGCCGGTCGGAGTCGATGAGGTTCACGACGGCGGTCGGGGTCCCGCAGACGTACGCCGCCAGCCGGGCGGCCGCGTCCAGGTCCGCCTGTCGCGGCTGGTCGAGCACGCCGAGCTCGCGCAGCGCCAGGACCCGCTCCGTCTCGTCCGCGGGAACGGGCCAGGGGAGCTGGGCAGTGGGCGGCGCTGTCGTGTCGGCGGGATCGCCGTCGAGGACAGGTGCGGTCATGGTGGCCTCCGGTGAGTCGCTCCCTTCATCGGCAGCCCGGCACCGGACCCTTACCCCCTCCCCTGCAAGGATCGGCCGGTGCCCGAGGCCGGAACCGCGGCTGCCGACGGCGCGGCCGACGTCCGGGCCCTGCTCACGCCCGAGGGGGCCGCGCTGATGGCGCGGCTGCCGGCGTACGACGAGGCGACCGCGCTCGGGACGGCGGAGCGGCTGCGTCGCGAGGGGGTGCCGGCCGGGCTGGCCGCCGCCGCGATGACCCAGGCCCGGCTGCGCGCCCGCGCCGCCGCCCGGCTGGGGCCGGACGCCGCGCGGACGTGGCTCACGCAGGAGGGGCTGGAGCAGGCCACCCGCCGGGCCGTGGCCGACCGGCACGCCGAGCGGTTCGCCCGGCTGGGCCCTCGGTCGGTGGCCGACCTGTGCTGCGGGGTCGGCGGCGACCTGCTGGCGTTGGCGCGGGCCGGGCTGCCCCGCGTCGTCGGGGTGGACCGCGACCCGGTGACTGCCGCGGTGGCACGCGCCAACGCGGAGGCGTTCGGTGTCGCCGACCGCGTGCAGGTGCGCTGCGAGGACGTCACCACGACCTCGCTGGTCGGCCTCGACGCGGTCTTCGTCGACCCCGCGCGGCGCGGCGCCCACGGGCGGTCCCTGGACCCGCGCGACTGGTCGCCGCCGTTCTCCTTCGTCCTCGACGTCGCGACCCGGGTCGCCGCCACCGGCGCCAAGCTCGCGCCCGGGGTGCCGCACGCCGTGCTGCCGGCCGGCGCGGAGGCCGAGTGGGTGTCCGACCGCGGCGAGGTGCTCGAGTGCGCGCTGTGGTGCGGTCCGCTGTCGACCGGTGTCGCCCGGCGCGCGACGCTGCTGCCGTCGGGCGCCACCCTCACCGGCGACGGCACCCGGAGCGCGCCGGCCGGACCTGTCGGCCGCTACCTGGTGGAGCCGGACGGCGCGGTCATCCGGGCCGGGCTGGTCGCCGAGGCCGCCGACCTCGTCGACGGACACCTGCTCGACCCGACGATCGCCTACGTCACGACCGACGCGCCGCCGTCGACACCGTTCGGGTCGGCGTACGAGGTGACCGACGTCCTGCCCTTCGGCGTGAAGCGGCTGCGCACGCTGCTGCGCGAGCGCGGCGTGGGGCGCGTGACGGTGAAGAAGCGCGGTACGGCGGTGACACCGGAGGAGCTGCGCCGCCAGCTGCGGCTGACCGGTGACGCCGAGGCGACGGTGGTCCTGACCCGGATCGCCGGCGAGCAGTCGGTGCTGCTCGTGCGTCCCCTCTAGCGGAGGACCAGGACGACGTAGACCAGGTAGCCGGCCAGCAGCAGCGCGCCGACCGGACGACCCACGCGGCCGTCGCGAGTCACGACGAGCAGCAGCAGCGGCAGCCCCGCACCCGTGACCGCCGCGGCGATGACGCCGTCGGCCACCAGCGGCCGGGCGAGCGCCGCCGCACCCAGCGTCGCGGTCGCGTTGTACGCCGCCGAGCCGACGACCCCGGCCACCGCGATCTCCGGCACGTCGTGCCGCACCGCCGACAGCACCAGGGCGAACAGCTCGGCCGTGGTGGCGAGCGCGAGCACCGTGAGGCCGACCGCGGAGTCGGTCCGGCCCAGCTCGGACACGACGCGCACCGCGCCGCGCACCGCGAGGTCACCGCCGACGAGCATCAGCGCCACGCCCGCGAGCGCGAACCCGAGGGCCACACCGGGCGACCGGCCACCCCCGGAGTCGTCGTCGTCGGCGTCGTCCGCCGCGAGCTCGGCCAGCTCACCCAGGGCGGGGGGCTCGCGCTCCCGCCACCACACCAGCGCCACCAGCACGACGTACGCGGCCACCAGCAGGCCGCCCTCGACGCGGCCCACCCGGCCGTCGAGCAGCACGACCAGCGCCAGCAGGCCGGCGACCGCCGCCATGCCGGCGTACTGCCGCACCCGGCGCCCGACGTGCAGCGGACGCACCAGCGCAGCCAGGCCGAGGCAGGCCGTGAGCATGGTGACGTTGGCACCGAGCGCGTCACCCACGGCGAGGCCGGGCCGGTCCCGGACCGCGGCGATCACCGCCGTCAGCAGCTCCTCCGGCTCGGCACCGGCGAGCAGCACACCCACCGCGATCACGGTGAGGCCCAGCCGTCGTGCCGCGCCCGCGGCGTTCTCGACGAAGAGCTCGGCCCCGCCGATCAGCAGGACGGCAGCAGCGACGAGCAGGAGCCAGCCGAGCACTCGGCCTCCTAGACGGCGACGACGTCGGTGACCGGCATCGACGAGTCGGCCGGCAGGTCGAGCGACGACGCCGTGACGCCACGAGCCATGAGGGCGGACCCGAGCGCAGCCACCATCGCGCCGTTGTCGGTGCACAGCCCGGGTCGCGGCACGCGCAGCGTGACACCGGCGGAGTCGCATCGTTCCTGCGCGAGCGCGCGCAACCGGGAGTTGGCCGCGACCCCGCCGCCCACCAGCAGGGTGTCGACGCCCTGCTCGGTGCAGGCGAGCACCGCCTTGCGGGTGAGGACGTCGACGACCGCCTCCTGGAAGGCCGCAGCCACGTCGGCCACCGGTACCGGTTCGCCGGCGCGCTGACGAGCCTCGACCCACCGTGCGACCGCGGTCTTGAGGCCGGAGAACGAGAAGTCGTAGCGGTGCTCTGCCATGTCGCGGGACCCGGTGAGACCGCGGGGGAACGCGACGTATGCCGGGTCGCCGGTCCTCGCCTCGCGGTCGACGTGCGGCCCGCCGGGGAACGGCAGCCCGAGCACCCGCGCGACCTTGTCGAACGCCTCCCCCGCCGCGTCGTCGAGGGTGGCACCGAGGGGGACGACGCCGGACGTGACGTCGTGGACGAGGAGCAGCGACGAGTGACCGCCGGACACCAGCAGCGCGATGCACGGCTCCGGCAGCGGCCCGTGCTCCAGCTGGTCGACGGCCACGTGCGCCGCGAGGTGGTTGACGCCGTACAGCGGCTTGTCCAGGCCGATCGCCAGTGCCTTGGCCGCAGCGACGCCGACGAGCAGCGCGCCGGTCAGTCCAGGACCGCTGGTGACGGCGATCGCGTCGACGTCGGACAGCTCGATCCCGGCGGTCTCGCAGGCCCGCTGCACCGTGGGCACCATCGCCTCGAGGTGCGCGCGGCTGGCGACCTCTGGAACCACACCGCCGAACCTTGCGTGCTCGTCGACGCTGCTCGCGACCGAGTCCGCGAGCAGCGTGCGCCCGCGCACGAGACCGACCCCGGTCTCGTCGCAGGAGGTCTCGATGCCGAGGACGAGCGGCTCGTCCGACCTTGGCATCGTCAGGCGTCCGGCGTGCCCGGGACCGCGGCCCGGACCGCGGCCGCGAACCGCGCAGCGGAGGCAGTCCCCCCGGACCCGTCGTGGATCAGGAACATCGACGGCTCGGCCAGCTCGAGCTCGAGCAGCACCGGCTCGCCGTCCGCGCCGGGCACGAGGTCGACCCGCGCGTAGACCAGCTGGTCCCGCGATGCCGGCGCGAGGGCGGCCAGGGCGTCGAGGATCTGCTCGGCCGCCGCGCGCTCGGCCCCGGTGGGCTCGCGCGGCTCGATGGTCTCCTCCTTGTACGCCGCCGACACCAGCTCCATGGCCGGCGTGAGCAACGGTCCCTTGCGCACCGCGTGGCTGAGCTCGCCGCCGAAGAAGAACAGAGCGGTCTCGCCGTAGGTGTCGACCTGAGCGAGGTACGGCTGCACCATGACCGTGCGCCCGGCGTCGAGCAGCTGCTGGGCATGGGCCACAGCTCGCTCGTCGTGGTCGCCGGCCAGGTAGCGGTTCGTGTCGCGGGACCCGGCCGAGACCGCCGGCTTCACGACGTACTCCCCGATCTCCGGGACGACGAAGACGTCGCCGGGGTCGAGCCAGTCGGTCGGGACGACGGGGAGGCCGGCGTCCTTCAACGTGCGCAGGTAGGTCTTCGTGGTGTTCCACTCGAGGACGTCGGCGGAGTTGGCCAGCTTCGTGACCGTCTCGACCCGGCGGGCCCAGTCGAGGAACTCGGCGTGCCGTCCCTGGTAGTCCCAGGTGGAGCGGACCACCACGAGGTCGTACGACGACCAGTCCACGCCGTCGTCGGTCCACACGGCCGGTCCGGCGTCGAAACCCTCGGCGGCGAGGGCCGCCAGCAGGACCGCCGCGTCCTCGTCGAGGTCCGGGAACTCGGCAGAGGTGGCCAGGGCGATGCGCGTCGTCACGGCAGCCGAGCCTAGAGGGTGTGAACAGCGTCGCCGCTGGTGGCGTGGTGCAGCCGCAGGCGGAGGACGAGCGCGTCGGTGCCACCCGGCTGGTAGTAGCCGCGACGGATGCCGATGCGCTCGAATCCGGCCCGGGCGTAGAGCGCGTGCGCGGGCTCGTTGTCGGCGCGTACCTCGAGCAGCACCTCGGTGACTCCGCGACGCCGCGCCTCCGAGAGCAGCTCGTCGAGCAGCAGCCGGCCGAGACCCTGCCCCTGCGCGGCAGGCGCCACGGCCAGCGTCTGCACGTCCGCCTGGTGACCGATGACCGCGAGCCCGGCGTAGCCGACCAGTGCGCCGTCGTCGTCGGCGACGACGACGTAGTGCCGGGTCTCCGGGACGTGCGCGAGCTCGGACCAGAACGTCTCGACCGACCACGCGTCCGGGAACAGCTCTCCCTCGAGCAGGTGCGCGGCCTCGACGTCCCACCAGCGGAACCGGCGCAGGACAGCGGTCACGCCCACCGCCGCGTCACAGCACCGACTTGCGCGCGCCCGGCTCCACGGCGTCCGGTCGACGCAGGTACAGCGGGTCGGGGGTGGTCGTGGGGAGACCACGGGCGACCCAGCGCGCGAGGTCGGCGGCCGTCGGGTGCTCCGGACCCCGGTGCCCGGGGAACGACTCGGCGTACAGCGCGGCGCCGGCACCGACCGAGGGACCGTCCCAGGCGGCGACCGCAGGGGCCGCGACGTGCGGCCCGTCGGTGCGACGCGGACCGGCCTCGTCCGCGACGTACTCCGCCCAGTGCACTTCCTTGCGCCGTGCGTCGGTGACGACCCGGAACACGGCGCCGGTGCCGACCTCGGCGCCGAGGGCGAGCACGTCGAGGGTGCAGACGCCGAGGACGGGGATCTTGAGCACGGCACCGAGGGTGCGGGCCGTGACCAGGCCGACCCGCAGGCCCGTGAACGGCCCTGGCCCGACACCCACACCGATCACGGTGAGCGCCGTGCGGTCGACGCCGGCCTCCGCGAGCACCGCGGCGATCGCGGGTGCCAGCAGCTCCCCGTGCCGGCGGGCGTCGACCGTCGTGCGCTCGGCGAGAACCCGCCCACCGTCGGCGACGGCGACCGTGACCGCGGGCGTGGCGGTGTCCAGGGCGAGCAGCACGTCCGAAGGCTAACCAGCGGCGGTGGCGCGGATCTGCGCGACCACCGCGCCGACGTCGGCCGGACCGTTCGTGTCGACCTCGACCACCGGCCAGCCACCCGCGACCGGCCGGCTGACCTCGTCGTTCGCCAGCTCGGCCACCGTGCGCAACGTGTCGAAGTGCCCCGGGGCCCGGATGGCTGCCCGGTTGCGGTACCGCTGCTCGGCCACTGCCGGGTCGCAGCGGCAGAAGACCTCGACGACTTCGCCCGGCAGCGCCTGTAGCTCCGGGATCGCGTAGGTCCGGTGCCAGGCGCTCTCGAGCACGGCCCCCGTGGCGGCGCAGGCGCGGGCCACGGCCAGCAGCGCGACGATCGACGCCCTCCCGAGTCGCCGCGACGTCTCGACGTCGGGCACCTCGAGGTGTGCCGTCAGCGCCTCCTTGATGGTGTCCTTCGCGACAAGTGGCAGCTGGAGCTCGACGGCCAGCAGCCCGGCGAGCGTCGTCTTGCCGCTGCCGGGTGGCCCGGAGACGACGACGTACACCGGTGCGCGGGCCACTCGCTCATCCTCGCTCGCCCGAGCCCGGGAGGTCGAGGAGGGAGGAACTGGGATGACCACGAGCATCCCGATGCCTGAAGCGGTCCCCCACACTGGGCTGTGGATGCAGAAACCCCTTTCCCCATAACGGTTTCCGGCTTCCCACAGGTGGTCCGCGATGGTAGGATTCGAACATGTGTTCGACAGTGCAGGACGCGCCGGGAGCCACCCCGGTCGCGGCTGCGCTGACCGACCCTCGTCCCGTGTGGCAGCTGACCGACGACGAGGTCGAGACGGCGCTGGTCGATCTCGAGCGCACCGAAGCGCGACTGGTCGCGGTCCGCGCTGCGCTGGTCCACGAGGCCGACCTGCGTGGCCTCAAGCAGCGCACCCAGGCGCTGAGCGTCGAGGGCTGGCTGCGGGACCGGTTCCGGCTCTCCACCCCGGAGGCGAAGCGGCGCACCGCCACCGCAGCGCTGCTCCTCGGCCAGCCCGAGGTGCACGACGCGCTCGCCGGTGGTCACCTGACGCCGGAGCAGGCTTCGGTGGTCGCCACCGCCCTCGACTCCGTCGACGCCCTCGAGCAGGTCGACCCGCGGAACCGACAGGCGGCAACAGACTTCCTGATCCACCAGACCACGGCGCTGGCGCCGCGTGCCCTGACCATCGCCGCGACCGCGCTGGTCGAGCAGCTCACCCGCAGCCCCTCCGTCGACGACCCCGCTGACGAGGAGGCCGTTGCGCGCGAGCTCGCCGCCGCCGAGGCCGCTGCCCAGCTCGCCGACACCAACAGCCTGACGATCAGGCGCCACCCGGACGGGTCGGTGACCGGCCGGTTCAGCGTGCGACCCACCGACGTCGCCGTGCTCACCCCGTGGCTGAAGCAGGCCGACGTGCCGCACCCCGGCACCGACGGGTTCGACGACACCCGCCCCCGCGAGCAACGCCGCGGCGACCACCTGGTCACCACCCTGCGCGAGGCCCTCACCCCGTCCGACGAAGCACCCGGGGCGAGGGTGCACGTGCACGTCAACGTCACCACCACCCTGCAGGCCCTGCAGGCGGCCGTCGCAGGCGCGGGGCTGCTGCACACCGGTGGCACCCTGTCGGCCGCCGAGCTGCGCCGACTGTCGTGCGACGCCGGCATCACCCCGATCGTGCTCGGTGGGCCCTCGGAGATCCTCGACCTCGGCCGTACCCGCCGCACCTTCTCCCTGGGCCAGCGCCGCGCCCTGGACACCCGCGACCGAGGGTGCATCGCCCCCGGCTGCGACCGGGCGCCCGCCGACTGCGACGGCCATCACCAGACCGAGTGGGCAACCGGCGGTGCCACCGACCTGGCCAACGCCGCCCTGCTCTGCCCGTACCACCACCAACAGGTCCACCGGCAAGGCTGGCAGGTCACCCTTGCTGCCAACGGCTACCCCCAGCTCATCCCGCCGCCGACGATCGACCCTCACCGACGACCGCGCCAGCACCACCGTTACCGGCTCACCCTGCTCACCGGTCGACGGCGAGACTGACCCCGCCGCGCGTCGATCACCTCCGCACACGCGCCACCGGCCCTGCGCACGCTAGCCATGCGGCAGCACCGAGCGGTCGGCCTCCGCGATGCCAACCACCCCGACCCGTCAGATCCGGCGCCAGGTGGGTGATGCTGGACGAGAACGAGTGCCACGGCGACACGCAGGAGTGTCGTCGGCTGCGGCCTGACCCCGATCACCTATCGTCGCTCGGTGGTCGCTCTGCTTGTCGCCGGCGGGATGTCGTTCGTCCTCACCTTGCTGCTGACCCCGTTCCTGATCAGGCTGCTGCGCCGGAGCGGTGTCGGCCAGCCCATCCACGACGAGATGCACCACCACACCCAGAAGGCCGGCACCCCGACCATGGGGGGCGCCGTGGTCCCGTTGTCGCTCGTCACCGTCTTCCCCGTCGCGCTGGCCGTCTCGGGTCACCCCCCGAGCCGAGTCGGCGTCGCCGCGGTGCTGGCCGTCGTGGCCATGGGCGCCGTCGGCCTGCTCGACGACGGGATGAAGGTGTTCCGGGAGCGGAACCTTGGCCTGCGGGAGCTGCAGAAGACGGTCCTGCAGACCCTGGTGAGCCTGGGGTACGCGCTGGCCGTCGTCACCTCGCCAGGGAGCTGCCGGCAGCTGGCGATCACGAACTGCGAGCACACCGCCCTGAGCCTGCCCAGCTGGCTGTACGTCCTCGTGCTCATGGCGATCTTCTGGGGCAGCACGAACGCCGTGAACTTCACCGACGGCATCGAGGGGCTGCTCGCCGGCGCCGCGGCCGTGACCTTCCTCGTGCTCACCGGCATCGGCTTCTGGGTCTTCCGTCACCACAGCATCTACCTGGTGCCGCACGCTCTCGAGCTCACCTTGGTGGCTGCCTGCCTGGCAGGGTCGATGGGCGGCCTGCTGTGGTGGAACATCAAACCGAAGACCATCTTCATGGGGGACACCGGATCCCTGGCCCTGGGCGCGGGCCTGGTCGTGGTCTGCTCCGGCCTCGGCCTCACCCTGCTCGTGCCCGTCATCGGGTTCCTGTACGTCGGGGTCGGTGCCTCGAGCTTCCTGCAGCGGGTCTGGTTCAAGTGGACCCGCCGCCGAGGCACACCGCGGCGCCTGTTCCGCATGGCGCCCATCCACCACCACTTCGAGCTGGTCGGCTGGAGCGAGTCGACCATCGTCGTCCGGTTCTGGATCGTGAACGCGATCGCGGCAGGCTTCGCCGTCCTGCTGTTCTACGGCGATGCGCTGAGACACCTCGCCACCTGACGACGCGACGCGAGGTCCTCGCCCTGGGCCATCGATGGCCCAGCCTGTGCACTCCGCTCCGCTCGCCCACCGTCGGCGTGCGATGAGGGGTCGGAGCATGACCGGCTTGCGGCCGGCCGGTGGCGCCGGGAGGATCCGGCTATGAACGAGACGCCCGCCACGGCGAGGCTGAGACGAGCCGTCCGGGCGGTCATCCTGGCCGATGATGACCGTGTCCTGCTCTGCCGCTTCAGCTCCCCGCATCCAGCGGTACCGACGGGCGCGACCGGAGTATGGGCGGCCCCCGGCGGCGGCATCGAGCCCGGTGAGCTGCCGCTGACGGCACTGCGCCGGGAGCTGCACGAGGAGACGGGGCTTGTCATCGACTTCGACCCGCCTCACGTCTGGCACCAGGAGGTCGCCGCCAGCCGTGCGCACGGCTACGACGGGGTGGTCAACGACTACTTCCTCGTCCGCACCACGCGCTTTGATCCCCGCGGCGCGCTGTCCGATGACGACCTCGCTGCCGAGCACATCAGTGGGATGCGGTGGTGGCGGCACGCAGACATCGCCGGGTACGGCGGAACCGACCTGTTCTCACCCCGTGACCTCACCACGCCGCTTGCGGCGCTGATCGCCGGTGACATCCCCGGCACGCCAGTGATGCTCGGCCTGTGATGTTTCTGTGCAGGGGCAGGTTGCTGCGGGCCGTCGTGTGCACTGGCACACGACGTCGGCGACCCTCAGGACGTGGCCGTGGGCCTGGCCTTCTGCGGGTGCGGCGTCTCCTGCCGGGCGAGCATCGCCACGAACTCCGCAATCTTGCGCTCACGAGTCGCGGGACGCTTCACCGCACCGAGACGGTAGATCAGGGCGAAGCGGTTGGCCTTGGTGAGCACGTCGAACATCGCCTGGGCTGCCGAGTCAGCGGCGACGGCAGCGGCAAGGTCGGCGGGCACCTCGGCCTCGGACTGGGGGGCGTAGGCGACCTCCCAGCGGCCGTCCGCCTGTGCGGCCTCCACGGCGCGCCGGCCCGCTGGGAGCATCCGGCCCTCCGCCTCCAGCCGCGCGACGTTGGCGACGTTGCGCTGCGACCACGGGCTACGCAGCCGACGAGGAGTGAACCGGACCGACGACGCCTCGCTGTCACGAGCACGTCCCTGCCCATCGATCCAGCCGACGCAGAGCGCCTCGTCGACGGCCTGCTGCCACGTCAGCGACGTGACCGTTCCGCCCTTCCTGGTCAGGGCGAGCCACACCCCCGGCGAGGTCTCGTGGTTGTCCAGCAGCCACGCGCGCAGGGCCTCGGCATCGGGGACGACGAGCTCCTCAAGCTCATCCGCGCGCACGTTTCACCCTAACGTCTGGCCCACGTCATCGACGGCGCATCCACCCGACCGTGATGGAGGTCCCCCAGAAATGCCTGTACGTGCCGCGCGCGCCGAGTCCAGCCCCGCCAGCGCACCCGATGGGGACCGATCGGTGATGCCGGCTCCCCGATCGCCGGGATCACGTGACACGGTTCGCACCAGCCAACACGGCGGAAACCGTGGTTCAGTCAGGGCACGAAAGAGGAGCCGTAGATGCCGACATCGCTGCTGGCAGTCGTCGTGGACTGCCGTGAACCTCGCGCCCAGGCGGATTTCTGGGCGAAGGTCCTGGCTTCAACGGTCACTCAACGCAACATCGACGAGTTCCTTGTCGGCGATCCGGCAGGCTCCGGTACCCCGCTGTACTTCATGAAGGTTCCCGAGCCGAAGGTCGCCAAGAACCGGTTGCACCTGGACCTGATAGCCGAGGGGACTTTGGAGGACGAGGTGAGCCGCCTCAAGGGGCTGGGCGCAGAACTGGTTGAGGTGCGGCATGACCCGGAGTCGCTGGACAACCCGGACACGTGGGCGGTGCTGCAAGATCCGGAGGGAAACGAGTTCTGCGCAACCAGCTCAACAACGTTCACGGGCTGGGCCTAGTGCCCCTCGAGGGAAGCCGAGGTGTCACTGCGGTCTTGGGCGGTACCGGAGGAGCATGACCCCGTTGGCGAACCGGCGGCCGTCAAGGAGTTCGAGGCTGAGTCTGGCGTCGGCCGGGAGGGCGGGCGTGCCGTCGCCCACGGCTACGGGCCAGACGAACAGAGTGCATTCGTCGACGAGGCCGGCGGTCAGGGCCTGTGATGCGAGGTCCGCGCCTCCCACGGTGAGATCGCGGCTCGCGTCGGCCTTGAGCTGTTGCACCGCGGTGAGGTCGAAGGCGCGTTCGATTCGGGTGTGGGCCGTCGGCGCCGCGGCCAGAGTCGTGGAGTAGACGATCTTGTCGGGCGCTTGCCAGGCGTGCGCGAAGTCCGCTGCGAGGGAGGATTGCGCAGCTAGCTCAGGCATGGTCTCCCAGCCGGCCATCGTCTCGTACAGCCGGCGCCCGTACAGGAACGTCCCGACGGTGCCGAGGAGCTCGGTGTACGCCGCGAAGAGGTCGTCGTCCACGGGGCCGAAGTCGAACGCGCCGTGCCGGTCCTCGATGTAGCCGTCGAGGGACATGTTGGTGATGTACGTGAGCCTGACCATCTCCTCCACCTCTGTCCTCAGGACATTCCCACGGTCGGTCGTTTGCCTGCTGGTTGTCGACGCGGCAGCAGCGCCCGACTCATCGGAGCAGCGGACATGAACGGTAGGAGCCACTACGGGCGGTCCCGCTGCGCGATGGCGTGCACGACGGCGGCCATGTCCTGACCGCCGAGGCCCATCGCCTCGGCCTCGGCGAACAACTCCTCGGACGCCTCCATCAGCGGGGCCGCGGTGCCGCTGGCGCGGGCCGCGTCGGCGACGAGCCTGCTGTTCATGAGCACGTCCGAGAGCCCGGCGGCGACCGGGTACTGGCCGGACACGAGCATCGGCAGCTTGGCGCGCGAGATGGTGCTGGACATCTGGCCGGCGTCGATGACCGCTCGGAACGTGGCCAGGTCGACGCCGTGCCGCTCGGCGAAGTGGGCCGACTCCGCGAGGCCGACGACCGTGGTGATGAGGTAGAGGTTCACCGACAGCTTGGTCATCAAGGCCGCCGGGACCTCGCCGCAGTCGAAGGTCCCGCGGCAGGTGGCCGCGACGAGAGGCCGCACCACGTCGAGGTCCTCGGGAGCGCCGGCCAGCATCCCGACGAGCTCGGCCGCCTCCGCCGGCCCGCGGGACCCGCTGACCGGCGCCTCGACGTAGCGCCCACCGGCGGCGCGGACGTCGGTCGCCAGCGCCAGGGAGTACTCCGGGGACGTCGTGCCCATGTGGACGACGAGGTGCCGCGCGACCCGGCGGCCGAAGGCCGGCGTCCCCCGGCCGAGGACCCCGTCGAGGACGTCCCCGCTGGCCATCATGAAGAGCACCGTCGACGCCCGTGCGAGCACGTCGTCGACGGACGTCGCCGCCTCGGCACCGGCCGCGACCAGCGGCTCGATCCGGTCCGGCGTCCGGTTCCACACCACCAGCGGCACGCCGGCACGAGCCAGGTTCAGCCCCATCGGCTGACCCATCACGCCCAGCCCGACGAACCCCACAGGACTGCCGGTCACCAGCACCTCCACGCGATCGACATCGACATCGACATCGAGTCTGGACGGTGGCGACGGCGCGGTGGCAGACCCGTCCGGGCCGGACACCATCGTTTTTCCGCCAACGTCTCCCCCCGAGCGGCGGCTCAGCCGGCGAGCGGCCCGAGGTCGACGCCGGACCACCGGCCACCGACCGCCCGGACCGTGGCCGTGCGGGTCTCGTCGGTCTCGTCGCTGCCGCGGTGCAAGGTCACCTCGAGCCGGTCGCCGGAGAGGACCTCGGCCTTGCCGTCGCCCCACTCGACGACCGTGACCGACTCGTCGAGCGACGCGTCGAGGTCGAGGTCGTCGACCTCGGCGAGCGAGTGGATGCGGTACGCGTCGACGTGCACGAGGGCCGGGCCGTCCGAGAGCGAGGGGTGCCACCGGGCGATGACGAAGGTCGGCGACGTCACCGCGCCGCGGACACCCAGCCCCTCGCCGATCCCGCGGGTCAGCGTGGTCTTGCCGGCGCCGAGCCCGCCGGACAGCAGGACGAGGTCACCGGCCCGCAGCAGCCCGGCCAGCCGGCGGCCGAACGCCGTGGTGTCCCCCGCTTCGGGGAGCACGACGTCGAACGACGGGCTCGTCGTCGGGTCGCTGGTGTCGCTCACGTCCGTCACGCCGGCTCCGCGAGCAGTGCGGCGACGCGCGCCAGGTCGGCGCGCAGGGCAGCGACCGGCTCGCCGTTCGGCCCGAACCGGATCGCCGCGGACGGGTGGTAGGTGACGAGGAGCGCGCGACCGTCGTAGGTCAGGGGCTCGGTGCGGCTGCGCTCCCGCAGCGCGCGGATCCTGGCCGACGGCCCGAAGAACCACGCGGCCGCCGTGCTGCCGAGCGCCACCATCACCCGGGGCCCGACCAGCTCGATCTGGCGGCTGAGCCACGGCCGGCAGCGCTGCACCTCGGCGCGGCGCGGTGTGCGGTTGGCCGGTGGACGGCACTTGAGGACGTTGGCGACGGCGACCTGCTCCCGGCGCAGCCCGGCCTCGCCGAGCAGCTCGTCGAGCAGCCGGCCGGACCGGCCGACGAACGGCACCCCTGTCTCGTCCTCCTGCGCGCCGGGCGCCTCGCCGACGAGCAGCACCTCGGCGCCCGGTGGCCGCTGCCCGGGCACGACCCGGGTGCGGCTCGCCGCCAGCTCGTCGCAGGCGACGCACCCGCTGACGGCCGCGACCAGCTCGTCCCAGGACGATGCGGCCGCCGCTGCGGCCATCGGCTCGACCGTCACCGGCGTCACGCGGTGGCGGCGCGGTGCCGCAGCGCGCGCTCGACCAGGTCGCGCAGGTGGTCGGTGACCACGTCGTGGTGCTCGAGCATCACGAGGTGACCCGCCTCCGGAAGGATCGCCAGCTCGGCGCCGGGCACGTGGGCGACGATCTCGCGGCTGTGGTCGGCCGGGGTCATGAGGTCCCGCTCGCCGCCGAGCACCAAGGTCTCGACCCCGTTGAGGACGTCGAGCGCGGCGAGCTTGTCGTGCGCGTCGAACGCCGGGAACAGCTCGGCCAGCACGTCGAGCGGGGTCTGGTCGTGCATCCGCGACACGAACAGCACCAGCGCCGGTGGCACGTCGGTGGCGAACGAGTAGCGCTTGGTGAAGACGAACTCGATGTCCGCACCCAGCGACCGCCCGCGGGCGACGAGGGCCGGGCGACGGTTCAGCGCGGTCAGCGCCTTGGGCGCCAGCCGGCGCAGGGCCCGGCCGGCGGCGGCGGGGACGCCGAAGGTCACCTCGGCCAGCTTGCCGGGGGACGTCGCGATCAGCGCCACCGCGACGACACGATCGCCGAACAGCTCCGGGTGCGCCTCGGCCAGCGCCATGATGGTCATGCCGCCCATCGAGTGCCCGACGAGCACGACCGGGCCCTTGGGCGCCGTGGCCCTCAGCACCGCGAAGAGGTCCTTGCCGAGCTGGTCGATCGTCGCGTGCGCCGCGTCCCCGCGGGCCGACCGGCCGTGCCCGCGCTGGTCCCAGAACACCAGCCGGCCGCCGTCCTCGGCGAGATCGGCGAGGTCGCGTCGCTGGTAGTGCCAGCTGTCCTGGGTCAGCGCGAGGCCGTGGCAGAAGACGACGGTCACCGTGGGGGTGCGCCGCGAGCCGGCCGCCAGCCCCTCGACCTCGACGCGCAGCCGCACGCCGTCGGTGGCGGTGACCGGCACCACGGTTCCGCGCAGCTCTCCGAACGGCTCGGCCGGCTCGAGGTCGTGCGCGCTGCGGAACGACCGCCCGACGGCGTAGCGCTCGGCAGCCAGCCCGACCGCGGCGCCGGCCGCGACGACCCCGGCGGCTCCCGCCACGACCGCAGCGCGCTTGCCCCACGTCGGCAGGGCGGCCGTCACGACGGGTCCCCCGGCATGACCCGGCCGTCGTCGACGTACACGCGTGGCACCCGCGGGCCGATCCGGGTGACGATCTCGTAGGAGATCGTGCCGGTCGCGTCTGCCCAGTCCTGCGCGGTGGGGCCGCCGTCGGAGCCGTCGCCGAAGAGGACGACCTCGTCCCCGGCCTGGGCGGGGTCGTCGCCGAGGTCCAGGACCAGCTGGTCCATGCACACGCGACCGGCGACGGTGCGGGTACGGCCGGCGGCCAGGACCGGCCCGACGTTGCCGGCGGCGCGGGGGACGCCGTCGGCGTAGCCCAGTGGCACCAGCCCCACCGTCGTCTCGCGGTCGGTCGTGTAGGTGTGCCCGTAGCTCACGCCGCTGCCGGCCGGTACCCGCTTCACCAGCACCAGGTCGGCGGCAAGGGTCATCGCCGGCCGCAGCCCGTAGTCGTGCGGCCCGCCGACCTCAGGCACCGGCGAGAGCCCGTAGACGGCGATGCCCGGGCGCACCAGGTCGAAGTGCTGGTCGGGCGCGGTGAGGGTGGCTGCGGAGTTGGCCAGGTGTCGGACCTCCGGGCGCAGGCCCGCGGTCTCGGCGTGCGCGACGGCCTCGCGGAACACCGCAGCCTGTCGCGCGATCGTCTTGTGCCCCGGCGCGTCGGCGTAGGCGAAGTGCGACCACAGCCCGGTGACGAGCACGGACCCGTCGGCCTCCGCCTTGCGGGCCGCGTCGACGAGGTCCGGCCAGTCGGCGAGCGCCGCGCCGCCGCGGGTCAGCCCGCTGTCGACCTTGAGGTGGACCCGCGCCGTGCGGCCGGTCTCGGCCGAGGCGGCCAGGACCTCGTCCAGCGCCCAGGTCGCGCTGACCGACACGTCGATGTCCGCGCGCAGCGCCTCGGCCCAGCGCTCGCCCGGCCCCATCAGCCAGGCCAGGACGCGCGGCTCGGTGAGGCCGGCGGCGCGCAGCGCCAGCGCCTCGTCGACCAGCGCCGTGCCGAGCCAGGTGGCGCCGCCCTCGACGGCCGCACGCGCGGAGGGCACCAGGCCGTGCCCGTAGCCATCGGCCTTGACCACGGCGAGGACCTCGCTCGTCGTGCGCCCGCGGAGGGCGGCGACGTTGGCGCGGATCGCGCCGAGATCGACCCTCGCGACGGCGTGCTGACGACTCATGCCCCCAGTGTGCCAAGGGGACCGGCGCCGCCCGGCGCCCGGACGCGCCGGAAGGCGTCGGGGATCGCGTCCAGGACGTCGCCGGCCGCCACCGGCCGGCCACCGGCCGCCGCGATCCGGCCGGCGAGCCCGTGCAGCCAGGCACCCACCGAGCCGGCGTCGAACGGGTCGAGGCCTGCCGCGAGCAGCGCGCCGCAGAGCCCCGCCAGCACGTCGCCCGACCCGGCCGTCGCGAGCGCAGGTGTCCCTGTCGGGTTGACGCGGACCCGCCCGTCGGGCCGCGCCACCACCGTCGTCGACCCCTTCAGCAGCACGACGGCGTCCAGGTCGCGGGCCCCGGAGCGGGCGTGGTGCAGGCGGCGGGCCTCCACGTCGTCGCGCTCGGCCCCCACGAGCCGGGCCAGCTCTCCGGCATGCGGCGTCAGCAGCAGCGGGGCGGCCGGGTCGCGGTGCTCGCCCAGCGCCGCCAGCGCGTCGGCGTCCACGACCATGGGCACGCCGTCGCGGGTGGCACGCGCCAACCGGTCGGCCGCGTCGTCGCCCCCGCCCGACCCGACGGCCCAGGCCTGTACCCGGCCCTCGCCCACCACGACCTCCGGCCAGCGCGCGCGCACCTGGCCGGCTGCCTCCTCGGCGCCGAGGTAGCGCACCATCCCGGCCCCGGACCGCACCGCGCCTCCGGTGCAGAGCACCGCGGCGCCGGTGTACTGCGCGGACCCGGCCGCGACGCCCAGGACACCCCGTCGGTACTTGTCCGACTCGCGATCCGCTCTCGGCAGCAGCTGCGCGACGTCGACCGACTGGAGCACCTCGACCGCGGCGGGCGGCAGGTCGAGACCGATGTCCACCAGCTCGACGACGCCTGCGTGCCGAGCGCCCGGGTCGACGAGCAGCCCGGTCTTCAGCGCGCCGAAGGTCACCGTCACGTCGGCGTCGACCGCGACCCCGGCCACCTCGCCGGTGGAGGCGTCGACACCGCTCGGCACGTCGACCGCGACCACCGGGGCGTCGTCGGGCAGCCGCCGTACGACGTCGGCCGCCTTCTCGCGCAGCCCCCCGCGACCGCCGATGCCGAGGATCCCGTCGACCACCAGGTCCGGGCCGTCCGCACGACGGCCCGCATCGCCGGTGCGTTCGACGCGGCGGCCGCCGGCCCGCAGGAACACGGTCAGCCCGTCCGCGTGCACCCGGTCGTCGAGCAGCAGTGCCTCGACCCGGGCGCCGCGCCGGGCCAGCGCCGCACCGGCGTACAGCGCGTCGCCGCCGTTGTTGCCGGCGCCGACGAGCAGCAGCACGCGGGACCCGTAGACACCGTCGAGCAGCGCGGCGCAGACCCGGGTCAGGCCGGCCGCCGCGCGGGCCATCAGCGCGCCGTCCGGCAGCGCGGCGAGCAAGGGCTGCTCGGCCGTCCGGATCGCGTCGACGTCGTAGGCGGGCTGCATCAGGTCGCGCCCTCGGCGATGACGACAGCCGACGCGATGCCGGCGTCGTGGCTCAGGGACAGGTGGGTGTGAAGGACGCCGAGCTGCTCGGCCCGCGCGGCCACGGTGCCGGTCACCGCGAGGTGCGGCCGGCCGTCCTCGCCGCGCTGCACCTCGGCGTCGCGCCAGCGCAGCCCGACCGGCGCACCGAGTGCCTTCGCGAGCGCCTCCTTGGCCGCGAACCGTGCGGCGAGGGATGCCAGCGGGAGCTGCTGCTCGGCGTCGGTGAACAAGCGTGCCGCCAGGCGCGGCGTACGGGCCAGCGTCTCGCCGAACCGCGCGACGTCGACGACGTCGATGCCGACACCGATGATCACGACGCCAGCCTTGCACGTCCGAGGAGAGAAGTCAGACCCCCGCGACCGGAGGTCGCGGGGGTCCGACGTGGTGCGAGCGGACCCTCAGAAGGAGCCGCGCTGCCACGGGCCCCAGATGGCGAAGGTCCGGGCCGGGTCGTTGCTCATCTGCAGGTTGACGAACAACGTGTGGCCGTTGCGGCTCCAGACGGCGCCGGCGAACTCCTCCTTGGCGTCCCGCGAGGTGATGTTCATGGCGAAGTCGAAGATCTTTCCGGACGCCGTCAGGCCGCGCAGGTACTGAGTCGTGTCGTTGCCGTCCTCGCAGAGGATGAAGGCACCGTGCTTGCTGACCCCGATGTTGTCGGGCATGTCCAGCACGGCCGGACTAGGTGACTCGAAGACCATCGTGAGGGTCCCGGAGCGCGGCTCGTAGGCCCACACCTGGCCCTCGCCCTGGCCCAGGCCGCCCTTGGTGACCCCGTGGAAGGCGCCGCCCTGGGTGGAGGTGAACCAGACCGCCCCGTGGCTCCAGACCGCGCCCTCGAGGCGGGAGAAGAAGCACGCCCCCTGGGTCAGACCCTGGTCGGCGACGGCGCGGATGGCCTGGTCGTTCGTGGTCCCGGCGGGGAACGTCGGGTCCGGGTTGTCGATGTCGACCCAGGTGGTCGCGAAGCGGCTGCCGTTCTCGACGTGCCCGGTGAAGTCGCGTCCCGGCTGACCCGCGACGGCGAGCATCTGCAGCCGGCCGCCGTCCTTGATGCGCCGGCTCCGACGCGGGTCGGTCGGCGACTGGTAGCGGTAGAAGCCGGACGGGAAGGCGAAGTCGTCCTCGGTCATGTAGACCGTGCCGTCGTGCGGGTCGACCACGGATCCCTCGTGCGCGAACCGGCCGGCATGGGTGATCGGGCCGTTCGGCGCGCCGCCGTCTGTGGGGACCTCGTAGAGGTAGCCGTGCTTCGCGGTCAGCACCGAGTTGTCGCTGCCGGTGAAGTCGTTGCCGACATCGGCACCGTTGACGCTCTCCTCGTTGCTGAGCAGGGTCCCCCAGGGGGTGGACCCGGCGGCGCAGTTGCTCATGGTGCCGTTCATCGCCACCCAGCTGCGCACCAGGTGCCCGTGGGCGGTGACCTCGAGGCCGACGACCCCGCCGCCGGTCCTGGCGTCGAAGTCACTGACGGCGCCCGCACCGCCGAACAGGGGTGCCGAGTTGCCGATCTCGTGGTTGCGCAGCAGCACGGTGTTCCCGTGCCGGCCGTGGAACGCACCCATCCCGTCGGGCTTCTTCGGCAGCGTTGCTCCGTCGTCGGTGGTTGACCCGGTCAGGGCGAACGACCGGTAGGAGAAACCCGTCGGCAGCGCGAGCCGCTCGACACCGTCGAGCAGATCCGCAGTCGGCTGGAGCGCTCCGTACCCCGGGGAGTGGCGGTGCCGACGGTGGTGGTGGCCACCCCCGTCCGACGCCTGTGCCGCCGGTGCGGCCAGACCCACCAGTGGACCGCTCGCGGCGGCACCACCCGCCACCACTGCTGCCCGCGTGAGGAACTTACGGCGGTCGAGCTCGGTCATGCGATCTGTCTCCCTCGTTGCCGGGTGATGCAGGTCGCGACCACCCTAGGCAACGGACAAACCGCAGGGAAGCCTGGTCAACTCGACGTGACCGGGGCTCACGGACCGTGATCGCTACGGCGTCGGCGGTCGGGGCAGTCGGCCCGCGACGCCGCTACTCGACCGTGACGCTCTTGGCCAGGTTGCGCGGCTGATCGACGTCGTGGCCCCGGACGGTGGCCATCTCGCAGGCGAACACCTGGAGCGGGATGGTCGACAGCAGCGGCTGGAGCAGAGTGGGTGCCTGCGGCACCCGGATGATGACGTCGGCGTACGGCTCGACGTCGGTGTCGCCCTCCTCGGCGATGACGATGGTGCGGGCGCCCCGCGCCCGGACCTCCTGGAGGTTCGAGACGACCTTGTCGTGCAGCACGCTGCGGCCGCGCGGCGACGGCACCGCCGCGATCACGGGGGTGCCGTCTTCGATCAGGGCGATCGGGCCGTGCTTGAGCTCGCCGGCGGCGAACCCCTCGGCGTGCATGTAGGCCAGCTCCTTGAGCTTGAGGGCACCCTCGAGCGCCGTCGGGTAGCCGACGTGCCTGCCGAGGAAGAGCACCGAGGTGGCGTCGACCAGCTCGCGCGCCAGCTCGCGCACGGGGTCGAGCGACTCGAGCACCGTCTGCATCTTCGCCGGCATGGCACGCAGGTCGTCGACGACCTCGGCGATCTCGTCGCCGTACTTGGTGCCGCGCACCTGCGCGAGGTAGAGCCCGACGAGGTAGCAGGCCACGATCTGCGTGAGGTAGCCCTTGGTGGAGGCGACCGCCACCTCGGGTCCGGCGTGCGTGTAGAGCACGGCGTCGGACTCGCGCGGGATCGTCGAGCCGTTGGTGTTGCAGATGGCCAGCACCTTGGCCTTCTGCTCGCGGGCGTGCCGCAGTGCCATCAGGGTGTCCATCGTCTCGCCGGACTGCGAGATGGCCACGACCAGCGTGGAGCGGGTGAGGACGGGGTCGCGGTAGCGGAACTCCGAGGCCAGCTCGACCTCGCACGGGACCCGGCACCAGTGCTCGATGGCGTACTTCGCTACCAGGCCGGCGTGGAACGAGGTGCCGCAGGAGATCACGATGATCTTGTCGATCTCACGCAGGTCGTCGTCGGAGAGGCGCATCTCGTCCATCACGAGGTTGTTGTCGTCGTCCAGGCGACCCAGCAGGGTGTCGGCCACGGCCTGCGGCTGCTCGTCGATCTCCTTGAGCATGAAGAAGTCGTAGCCACCCTTCTCGGCGGCCGAGAGGTCCCAGTCGACGTGGTACTCGCGCACGTCACCCGGGTTGCCGTCGAAGTCGGTGACGACGACGCCGTCGCGGCGCAGCTCGACGACCTGGTCCTGGCCCAGCTCGACGGCCTCGCGGGTGTGCGCGATGAACGCGGCGACGTCGGAGGCGAGGAAGTTCTCCCCCTGTCCGCGGCCGACCACCAGCGGCGAGTTGCGCCGGGCGCCCACGACGACATCGGGGGCGTCGACGTGGGTGGCGACCAGGGTGAAGGCACCCTCGAGCCGGTGGCAGACCCGGCGCATGGCCGCGGCCAGGTCGACGGTGTCGCCCTCGGCAGCGCCGCCGCCGGTGCGGCACTCCTCCTCGAGCAGGTGCGCCACGGCCTCGGTGTCGGTGTCGCTGGTGAGGACGTGGCCGCGTGCCTCGAGCTCGGAGCGCAGGCCGGCGAAGTTCTCGATGATGCCGTTGTGGATGACGGCCACCGAGCCGGTGCAGTCGACGTGCGGGTGGGCGTTCCGGTCGTTCGGTGCGCCATGGGTGGCCCAGCGGGTGTGCCCCATGCCGGTCGTGGCCTCGTCGAGCGGGTTCTCCGCCAGCACCGCCTCGAGGTTGGCCAGCTTGCCTGCCTTCTTCGCCGTGACGAGCTTGCCGCCCGCGATGAGCGCCACACCCGCGGAGTCGTAGCCGCGGTACTCGAGGCGACGAAGTCCCCCGATCACGACCTCGAGGGCCGACTGCTCTCCGACGTAGCCCACGATGCCGCACATGGGTGACAGGGTATCGGCCGTGAGGCAGCCTTCCCCGCGTACATCGGGCGACAGCACCGGTCCCCAGGGCCAGGCGCTGTCGCCCTACGTCAAGATCGAGCGCGCGCGCTGGAGCGCGCTGCGCGACACCACTCCGCTCACGCTGGACGACGCCGACCTGGCCCGGCTGCGGGGCCTCGGCGACACGATCGACCTTGCCGAGGTGGAGGAGGTCTACCTCCCGCTCTCCCGGCTGCTGAACCTGCAGGTGACCGCCGCCCAGGAGCGGCACCTCGCCACCTCGACCTTCCTGGGCGAGAAGTCGGCCCGGGTGCCCTTCGTGGTGGGCGTGGCGGGCAGCGTGGCGGTCGGGAAGAGCACGACGTCGCGCGTGTTGTGCGAGCTGCTGGCGCGCTGGCCGCACCACCCCCGCGTGTCGCTCGTGACCACCGACGGCTTCCTGCTGCCCAACGCGGAGCTCGCGCGGCGCGGCATCCTGCACCGCAAGGGCTTCCCGGAGTCCTACGACCAGCGGGGGCTGCTGCGGTTCCTCGCGGCCGTGAAGTCCGGCGAGCCCGAGGTGACGGCGCCGCTCTACTCACACCTGGTCTACGACGTCGTGCCCGGGGAGCAGGTGGTGGTGGAGCGGCCGGACATCGTCGTGGTCGAGGGACTCAACGTCCTGCAGCCGCCCCGCCCCCGGGCCGACGGCCGCAGCCGGATGAGCGTCTCGGACTACTTCGACTTCTCGGTGTACGTCGACGCCGCCACCGTCGACGTCCGGCGCTGGTACGTCGAGCGGTTCCTGCGGCTGCGCCGGACCGCCTTCGCCGACCCCGCGTCGTACTTCAACCGCTACGCCGAGCTCTCCGACGACGCGGCCCGCGAGACCGCCCTGTCGATCTGGGCCGAGGTGAACGAGCCGAACCTCGAGCAGAACATCCTGCCGACCCGCGGACGGGCCACCCTGGTGCTGGAGAAAGGCCCCGACCACGCGGTCCGCCGGGTCCGTCTCCGCAAGCTCTGAGCCGTCCGCAGGTGGTGCGAGCCGAGTGGCCTCGCTGTGCGGTCGGCAAGCAGCCGCCGAGCCGGGCCACTTCGGCTCGTGTGCTGCCGCTCCTCGGCGTTGGGGTGGCCGTCAGGGCAGCCTGGACGGACGTCGCCAGGTAGGCGGTCCTCGTCGTGCGCGGCTGTCCCTCGTGCGTGGTGAGAGCCAAGTGGCCCCGCGACGCGGTCGGAAAGAAGCTGCCGACCGGGGCCACTTCGCTCGTTCGGTCCGGTAGCGGGCGGCGCCGCGGCTGCACCCTCCTCCCAGGCCGCTGTTGCCCTGACCTCCGTCAGGACGGCGGGTCAGGCGGGCGACGAGACGGGGGTCGGCCTACAGCGCGAGGTGGGTGCGGACGACGTCCGCCAGCCGCTCGGCGACGGTGTCGGCCTGGGCCTTGTCGGGCGCCTCGACCATGACCCGGACCACCGCCTCGGTGCCGCTGGGGCGCAGCAGCACGCGGCCGGTCCCGCCGAGCTCCGCCTCGGCGTCGGCGACCGCCTGCTGGAGCGGTGCGCAGGCGTCGACACCGGTGCGGTCGACGCCGCGGACGTTGAGCAGGACCTGGGGCAGCCGGTCCATGACCGCAGCCAGCTCGTCCAACGGCTTGCCGGTGGCGGCCACCCGCGCGAGCAGGTGCAGCGCCGTGAGGGTGCCGTCACCCGTGGTGGCGTGGTCGGAGAAGATCACGTGACCGGACTGCTCGCCGCCCAGGCCGAAGCCGCCGGCCTTCATGGCCTCCAGGACGTAGCGGTCGCCGACCGCGGTCTCGACGACGGCGACCCCCTCGCGGGCCATCGCCAGCCTGAAGCCCAGGTTGGACATGACCGTGACGACCGCGGTGTCGTGCGGCAGCCCGCCGGACTCGCGAAGCGCCAGTGCGAGCACGGCGAGGATCTGGTCGCCGTCGACGACCCGGCCGGCGGCGTCGACGGCCAGGCAGCGGTCTGCGTCGCCGTCGAGCGCGACGCCGGCGTGCGCGCCGTGGGCGAGGACCGCCTCACGCAGCCGGTCGAGGTGGGTCGAGCCGTAGCCGTCGTTGATGTTGAGCCCGTCGGGCTGGTCGCCGATGGCGACGACCTCGGCGCCGGCCCGCCGCAGCACCTCGGGGGCGACGAGGTGGGCCGCGCCGTGGGCCGCGTCGACGACGACGGTCAGGCCGTCGAGCCGGTGCGGCAGGGTCGCGAGCAGGTGCTCGACGTAGCGCTCGCCCGCCGTGCCGTCCTGCCGGACCCTGCCGACGGCGGCGCCGGTCGGGCGCTCCCAGTCCTCGCGCAGCCGGGCTTCGATGGCGTTCTCGAGGTGGTCGGCCAGCTTGTGGCCGCCGCGGGCGAGGAACTTCAGACCGTTGTCGGGCATCGGGTTGTGACTCGCCGAGATGACCGCGCCCAGGTCGGCGCCGAGGTCGGCCGTGAGGAACGCCACGGCCGGGGTCGGGAGGACCCCGACGTCGAGGACGTCGACGCCGGCACTCGCCAGCCCGGCGATGACGGCCGCCGACAGGAACTCGCCGGACGCGCGGGGATCCCGTCCGACGACCGCTGTCGGACGGTGGCCCTCGAAGGCGCCGACCTCACCGAGGACGTGCGCGGCCGCGACCGACAGGTCGAGGGCCAGCTCCGCGGTGAGGTCCCGGTTGGCCAGGCCGCGCACGCCGTCGGTGCCGAAGATGCGTCCCACGCGGGTGCGCGCGCCGATCAGCGCTTGCTGTACTGCGGCGCCTTGCGAGCCTTCTTCAGACCGTACTTCTTGCGCTCCTTGACCCGGGGGTCACGGGTGAGGAAACCGGCCTTCTTGAGCAACGGGCGGTTCCCCTCCTCGTCGATCTCGTTGAGGGCGCGGGCGATGGCCAGGCGCAGGGCGCCGGCCTGGCCGGAGCTGCCGCCGCCGTGGATACGAGCGACGACGTCGAAGCGCTCCTCGGCACCCAGGGTCACGAACGGGTCGTTGACCAGCTGCTGGTGCACCTTGTTCGGGAAGTAGACGTCGAGCGCCTTGCCGTTGACGACCCAGTGGCCGCTGCCCGGCACGAGTCGCACCCGGGCGATGGCCTGCTTGCGACGGCCGGTGGCTGCGGCGGGGGCGGTGATGATCTCACGCGGGGTCGCGGTGGTGAACGACTCCGTCGACGACTCCGTCGTGAAGCTCTCGGGCGCCGACTCGGTGACCTCGTCGGTGGTGGCGGTCTCGGACACGGTGTCTCTCAGCTTCTTCTCTGTCGATGTCTCGGAAAGGTCCGGCGCGGTTACTGCGCGACCTGGGTGATCTCGAACGGGGTCGGCGACTGCGCCTGGTGCGGGTGCTCCGGGCCGGCGTAGACCTTGAGCTTGCTCATCATCGCCCGGCCCAGGGTGTTGTGCGGGAGCATCCCCTTGACGGCCTTCTCGATCGCCCGCTCCGGGTGCTTCTCGAGCAGCACGCGGTACGGCATCGAGGACAGGCCGCCCGGGTAGCCGGAGTGGCGGTAGGCGAGCTTGGACTCACGCTTGTTGCCGGTCAGCGCGATCTTCTCGGCGTTGACGACGATGACGAAGTCACCGGTGTCGACGTGGGGGGCGTAGATCGGCTTGTGCTTGCCCCGCAGCAGGGTCGCCGTCTGGGTGGCGAGCCGGCCGAGGACGACGTCGGTCGCGTCGATGACGTGCCACTGACGCTGGACGTCGCCGGGCTTGGGGCTGTACGTACGCACGCTGAGGCCTTCTCGTTGTCGGTCGGTGCCGCGGATGCGGTGGATGCTCGTGCCCGCACCCGACGGGTGGGCACAACGACCTCGCAGACTACCGTCCGCCTCGGGAACCGGTCAAAACCGTGCCGGCACCCGCCTCGGGAGCGGCTCAGGGCACCCGGACGGCGACCACCCCGGCGCCCAGCGCGTGCAGGTCGCGGACCAGGTCCCTGGTGACCGGGTTCCGGTCGGCGCTGCCGAACCCGGCCACCCGCAGCCGGGTGCCGGCCGCCGCCGTGGACCGCGTCACGCTCAGGCCGTAGGACGTCAGCAGAGCGGCGGTGCGGTCGGCGAGGGCCGGGCGCACCGTCACGAGGAGGTCGCCGCCGAGGTCGGCCACCTGCCCCGCGGCGGCAGCAGCCGCGCTGCGGGCCGCCGGGGCCGCCGCCACCGAGGAGGCGGGGTCGGCGCCGAGGACGGCGTTGCGCAGGAGCTTCTGGGTGCCGTCGGTGAACGCCCGGAAGTTGGGGTCCGAGGCGAAGAGCACGACCCGGCCGCGGGAGTACCGCTCGTCGGTGACCGCGGCGGAGCCGACCAGCTCGTCCTCACCGACGGCGAAGCCGGACAGCGCGAAGGTCGGCTGCTGGTACGACACCGCGACCGCCGCGGGGTCGGCGGCATGCAGCACCGGGTCGTACTCCACGAAGTTCCACACCGTGCTGCCGACGCCGGCGCCGAGCGGTCCGGCGGCGACCGAGGCGCGCACCAGCGAGCCCGGGATGTCGGACGTGGGCGATGCGACCGTGACGCCGGTGAGGCCGATCCGCGCAGCGAGCGCGGCACCACCGCTGACGGCGACGAGGCGGCCGCCCCCGGCGAGCCAGCTGCGCAGCGTGGCGACACCCTTCTTGCCCAGCGCCTTCTCACCGGCCGCGGCGTCACCGTCCGGGACGACCAGCACGTCGGAGGCTGCCAGCGCGCCGGTGGCGATCTCGCCGGCGGTCACGTCGTCGTGCGGGAGACGCCAGCGCTTGTCCATCAGCCAGCGCAGCCAGCCGCCGGACTCGATCGCGTCGGTGCCCGTCGACATCTGCCACACCGCGACCGCGGGTGCACCGGCCGGCAACGGCTCGGCGGCGGGCGCCGGCAGCGCCGGCACCGGCGTGCTCTGCGGCGAGAGGACGGCGCCCGAGCGGCCGCCGGCGACGTTGAACAGCAGCGGCTGGCTCCACGCCGTCACGTCGTAGAAGTACGGGAACGGCACGTAGGTATCCTCGTTCAGCATGGCCTGCACCCAGTGCTTCTGGGCCTGCGCCATCGGGATCCAGTAGCTGCCGACCGGGAGCGTCGTCGACGACGGGGATCCGGCGTACGGCGTGTAGTCCGGCACGGTCAGCGGCGCCGTCAGCTGCCGGACCTGGACGTCCATCCGCTGCAGCCGCCGGACCAGCGCCTGCACCTCTGCCGTCTTCGCCGGGTCGTCGTCGCGCAGGAAGTAGTGCCGCACCGTGAGCGCAGGTACCGGGTCCTGAACCGTGTTCTCGGGCTGGACCACCTCGTTCGGCTCGAGCTCGCCGGCCTGACCCTGGCGCAACGCCTCGCGCGAGGACGCGGCCAGCCCCTGGAGGATCGACGCCTTGTGCGTCGCTGCCGTCGACAGCGAGGTCCAGATCGCGACGTACTGCTCGCGGACCCGCTTCTGGACGCCGTCGTAGCCGCTCTTCTCGAACGTCATGCCGGCACCGAGGAACCCGGCCGTGGGAACGGTGTCGCCGTAGCCCATGTAGAAGAGGTCGTAGACCGCGTAGTTGAAGTAGGGGATGTGCTGACGGTCGAACTCCTGCTGCATGGCCGGGCCGTAGAGCCCGTTGATCCAGGAGACCGACTCGTCGGTGATCTCGTGGTAGATCGGGTCGGCGTTCGGTGGGAAGAAGTAGTCCTTGCTGCCCATCTCGTGCGCGTCGATGAAGAGAACCGGCGGGTACTGGCGCAGCGCCTCGAGCTTGCCGTCCGTCTCCGGCTGGGTGCGGGCGAACCAGTCGCGGTTCATGTCGAAGCCGTACGCGTTGCGCCTGGTGTCGAGCTCGCGGCCGTCAGGGTTCTGGGTCGGCAGGATGGCCACGACGGCGTTGTCCCGGATGGTGGCCGCGGCGCAGTCGGTTCGGGCGGCCAGCTCGTACAGCACCCGGAGCGATGCGTCGGTGCCGCTCTCCTCGCCGCCGTGGACGTTGCCCGCGACCCACAGGATCTCCGGGGCGGAGGCCGCGGTCGCCGCCGCCTGGGCGGGTGTCGTGGCCGGGTCGCGCAGCGTCCGCGCCGCCGCCGTCGCCGCGGCGACCCGGGCGGGTGTGCCGACGACCGCGTAGCGCAGCGCCCGGCCCTGCTGCGAGGTCGCGAGGACCGAGCCGGCGACCACCGGGCTCGCGGCGTCGACGGCGTGCAGGTAGCGGTCCGACTCCGCGGTCGTCACCTCGCGCTTGCCCAGCTCGAACCCGAGCACCGACGTGGCCGTCGGGACCGCGGGGTCGTAGACCGCCGGTGTGGTGAACGGGTCGCACGTCGCGGCGGCCGCGCCACCACCACCCACGGTGGTGAGCAACGGCAGGGCCAGGGCGACGACGGCACCCGCCGCCAGAGCGGGTCGGACGGGTCGGACGGGTCGTGCTCGCACGGCGGCACCCCTCACCAGGACCGGAAGATCCCGGCATCCGACCACCGGTCCCCCACCCGCGTCAACGGGTGAGGAACCGGACGGCCGGACGGTCCTACCCCGTCGCAGGCGGTGGCGCGCTCACCACGGAGATGGTGTGGCTGCCGGCGTCGTAGGTGAACCGGGTCGCGTCACCCGCGGCCACCGTGAAGCTCGTGGGCGTCCCGACCAGCGCGCCGTCGACAGCCGGTTGCACGGAGTAGCTGCCGGCCGGCACCTCGGTGGTCCACAGGCTGTAGACGCCGTCGTCGTCCGGGTCCTGCAGCCAGCCACGAAGGCAGTCGACGCTGTCGTCGGCCGGACAACCCATCTCGGACTGGAAGGTCCCGGTCGCGACGACGATGTCGTCCAGCACGTCGTTGGTCGCCCAGTGCGTCCGGTGGTCGTAGTAGAACGTGACCGGGCCGGTCGTCGCCGTCGTCTGGTAGCCGATGTCCGCGCCGCCGGGCACGGACTTGGCGCCGTAGTTCTCGTCCCACGACCTGTTGATCGCGGCCTTGAACGCCCAGTCGCCGGCCGGCAGCGTGTAGGTCCGGCTCCAGATGTCGTCGTCGGCGCCGCGGTTCAGCTGCACCGCGTCGCACGCCGGGTCCCAGTCACCCGCGTTGGTCGGGTCGTCGGTCGGGCTGTCCGGGCAGCCCATCTCGGACCCGTGCCGGCCCGGCACCGAGACCGCGGCGGGCTGCGGCACGGCGGAGACCGGCGCGGTGACCTCGGGGGCGTTGCCCACGACCGCCCAGGACGTCGCGACGCCGAGGTCACCGTCGTGGTCGCGGACCACCACGCGGTACTCGACCAGCGAGCCCTTCGGCATGCCACGGACGTCCTGGTAGACACGGTACGGCGCGTTGTCGTCGGTACCGAGCCGGCGCCAGCCCCCCGTGCCGACCGGGCGCCAGAGGACTGTGACCTGCTGCAGGTCGTTCTGCGGGACGTCGACGGTGACCGGCGTCCGCTCCTCGACGACCGCTCCCGGCTGCGGCAGGACGATCGTGGGCGTCGGCGACACCGAGTCCGCGCCGAGTGCGTGCACCGCACGGTAGACGGCGACCGACCGCGCCGGGACGTGGACCGTCACCTCCCCACCGGCGTTCGACCGCAGCGCACCGCCGTTGCCGGGTGGCGTGGGCCACAGCTTCGTGAACACCATTCGCGGCGAGTACGTGGCGAAGGTCGCGGTCTTGGCGGTGTCGGCGCTGTTGGCCGCCACCACGTACTCCACGTTCTTGCCGGCCGACATCCGGCTGAAGGCGAAGATGCCGGGCCCCGTGTCGGCGTATCTCGTCACCTGCGCACCGTCCGCCAGCGCCGGGTTGGCCGCCCGGAGCGCGGCGAGTCGTGCGATGCGCCGGTACAGCGGGTGTTTGGTGTCGAAGTTTGCCTGCGCAGTCGTGGCCTTGGTGCCGATCAGGTCGTTGTCGTTGTAGGACGCCACCCGCGACGCGAACATGTCCTCGCGTGCGTCCTGGTCGCCTCCGTCCCCGGTGAAGCCCTGCTCGTCGCCGTAGTAGACGACGGGCTGGCCCCGCGTGACGTACATGAGGCTGTGGGCGAACAGGTCGCGGTCGAGCAGCTCCGGACCAGTGTTGCCGGCGTCGCGGAGGAACTTGCCGATCCGGCCCATGTCGTGGTTGCCGAGGAAGGTCGGCAGCGAGTAGGCGTTCGAGTCGGCATCCGTGTAGAGGTCGTCCTGCGCGAAGAACTTCGCCAGCGTCGCTGCCGAGGACGACGACTTGCCCTCCTCGCCCTTCGCGAAGCCGGACACGTTGGCCTGGAAGCCGAAGTCCACCGTCGCCTGCAGCCTGCCCTCGGTCGTGTACTGCGACATGAAGGCCGGGTTGGCGTCGAAGACCTCGCCGAACATGAAGAAGTCGTCGTTCCCGAGCGAGGCGGCGTAGCCCTGCAGGGCCGGGCCGAAGCGCTGCCAGAACTGCATGTTCACATGCTTCACGGTGTCGATCCGGAAGCCGTCGACCCCGGCGTCCTGGACCCACTTCTTGTAGATGTCGATCATTCCGTTCACGACCTGGGGACGCTCGGTCCAGAGGTCGTCGAGCGCCGCGCGGTCGCCGCCGGGGAAGTCGCCGTACTCGCTGTTCTCACCGGTGAACGACGAGGTGCCACGGTTGTGGTACATCGTCGGGTCGTTGAGCCAGGCAGGCACCTTCAGGGTCTTGTCCGCCTCGCTGCGGAACGTCGGCACGTACGGGAACGACGTCGCGGCGTCGATGGTCGGGAAGGTGTCGCCGCTCGCGTAGTCGCGGTCGTCGAAGGCGACACCCGTCGCGTCGGTGTACGGCCGGTCGGCCTTGGACACGTAGGGGATCGACTGGTTGCCGGCCGGCCCGGTGTACTCGTCGGCCGGGTAGTCGAGGACGTCGGCGGTGTGGTTGGTGATGATGTCGAAGAACACCTTGATGCCGCGCTTGTGCGCCTTGCCGATGAGCTCCTTGAGATCGGCGTTGGTGCCCAGATGCGGGTCGATCTGGGTGAAGTCGGTGATCCAGTAGCCGTGGTAGCCGGCCGACTCCGCCCCCGGAGTCCCCTGCACCGGCTTGTTCTTGAACGACGGCGTCATCCAGATCGCGGTCGTCCCGAGGTCCTCGATGTAGTCGAGCCGCTTGATCAGACCGCGCAGGTCACCGCCGTGGTAGAACGCCTTGTCCGTCGGGTCGTAGCCCGTCGACAGCCGGCCGCCCGTCAGGCCGCCCTTGTCGTTGGCTGTGGAGCCGTTCTCGAAGCGGTCCGCCATCACGAAGTAGAAGCGCTCCTTCGTGAGGTCCGTGCGGAGGCTCGACGCGGCGCGGGCCCGGTCCGCCGGGCCGAGGGGAGCCGGGTCGTCCGCCGGGGCGACCTGCACCGCGTGCGTCGCGTGGTCGTAGGTGAACAGGAGCTTCGCCGCCGCCTGCAGCGGGAGCGGGATGTTGCCGCCCGCGTCGTACGTCCCGGACGAGTCGCCGTAGTTCTCGTCCCACGAGCCGTCCAACCGGACCTTGAACTCGTAGCTCCCGGCGGGGACAGTCGCGGTGTACTGCCAGAGCGAGGTGCCCGACACCGGGGTCATGTCGGTGCTGCTGCAGCCCTCGTCCCAGTCGTTTGCGCAGCCCAGCTCGCTCATGAGCGACCCCATCAGCGTCACCCGCGTCGGCGTCGGCGTGTGGTCGGCACTCGCCGGCATCGCCGACAGCGGCAGGGCCAGCCCCAGCAGTCCCAGCAGGGCGGCGAGGAGAGCGAGACGGCGGGGTGCGTGAAGCGGACGCATGAGGACTCCAGACGGCACTGGCGGGAGGTGCGAGGATCGCAACCTAATGCCTGGGCAATGCGTGCGAAAGGCCTGAAAACATCACCGTTCCCCCCCGCCCCCCGGGCCGGCCGGGGTCACACGTCCCTCAGCGGGCCCGCTGCACCCGGCCCTCGTCCCAGACCGGCTCGTCGGACTCGTAGACGCCGCCGTCGGCACCGAAGACGAGGAACCGGTCGAAGCCGCGGGCGAACCAGCGGTCGTGGGTCACCGCGAGCACCGTGCCGTCGAAGGCGGACAGCCCCTCCTCGAGAGCTTCCGCCGACACGATGTCGAGGTTGTCGGTCGGCTCGTCGAGCAGCAGCATCGTGGCGCCGGACAGCTCGAGCAGCAGGATCTGCAGCCGTGCCTGCTGCCCGCCCGAGAGCGTCTCGAAGCGCTGCTCGGCGGCGTGTGCGAGCTCGTAGCGGTCCAGGGCGCGGGACGCGGGCTCCCGGCCCATGCCCTCGCGGTGCTCGTCGCCGCGCCAGAGGATGTCGAGCAGCGTGCGCCCGATCAGTTCGGGGTGCTCGTGGGTCTGCGCGAACCAGCCCGGCCGGACCCGGGCGCCGAGCCGGGCGCGACCGGTGTGCGCGACAGGGGGGATGACGAGGTCCTCGACCGGGCGGTGCTCGGCATCGGGGTCGCTCCCGCCGCGGGCGAGCAGCCGCAGGAAGTGCGACTTGCCGGAGCCGTTGGAGCCGAGGACGGCCACCCGGTCGCCGTACCAGACCTCGAGGTCGAAGGGCTTCATGAGGCCGGTCAGCTCGAGCTCCTCGCAGACGACGGCGCGTTTGCCGGTGCGCGCACCACGCAGTCGCATCGTGACGTCCTGCTGCAGCGGGATCGCCTGCGGCGGCCCGGCCTCCTCGAACATCCGCAACCGGGTCACGGCGGCCTGGTAGCGCGAGGCCATGCCGTCGTTGTACGCCGCCTTCTGCCGGTACATGAGGACCAGCGCCTTGATCTTCGCGTGCTCCTCGTCCCAGCGCCGACGCAGCTCCTCGAGCCGGGTGAACCGCTCGGTCCGCGCCTCGTGGTACGTCGCGAACCCGCCGCCGTGGGTCCAGGTCGTGTTGCCGCCGGCACCGAGCTCGACGGTGACGACCCGGGTCGCGGTGCGAGCGAGCAGCTCACGGTCGTGGCTCACGAACAGCACCGTCTTCGGTGACTCGCGCAGCGCCTCCTCGAGCCACTGCTTGCCAGGGACGTCGAGGTAGTTGTCCGGCTCGTCGAGCATCAGCACGTCGTCCGGCCCGCGCAGCAGCGCCTCGAGCACCACCCGTTTCTGCTCGCCGCCGGAGAGCGTGCGCACCTCGCGCCACTGGGCCTTCTCGAAGGGGATGCCGAGGGCCGCCACCGTGCAGGTGTCCCACAGCACCTCGGCGTCGTAGCCGCCGGCGTCGGCCCAGTCCGAGATCGCCTGCGCGTAGCGCATCTGCGTCTTCTCGTCGTCGCGCTCCATCATCGCCAGCTCGGCCGCTTCCAGGGCGGCGGCCGCCGTACGGACCGCCGGAGGGGCGACCGACACGAGCAGGTCGCGCACTGACGACTCGTCGCGCACCGAGCCCACGAACTGGCGCATGACGCCGAGACCGCCGGACCGCCCGATCGACCCCTCGTGCGGGTCGATGTCGCCGGCCACCAGCTTGAGCAGGGTCGTCTTGCCGGCACCGTTGGCCCCGACGAGCGCGACCTTCGCACCGTCGCCGACACGGAACACCACGTCGGAGAGCAGGCAGCGCCCGTCCGGCAGGTAGTAGCTGATCCCGTTGACGTCGACGTGGCCCACTCGTCGAGTGTGAAGGCTCGCGCAGGCGGAAGCGACCGGGTTAGCCGTCGCCACTCGAGGCCTTTGTCCATCGACAGGTCTCGGGGGCGCGCGTAGCGTCCGGTCCAGGCCCTGCCGAGACCGTCCCCCCGACGGAGAGCGGCCCGGGCCACGCGCGAGGAGGCGCTCATGGCGTACGGCATCGTCCACCAGTTCAAGGGCGGCACCCAGGAGCAGTACGAGGCATCCATCGCGGCGGTGCACCCGGCCGGGGGCGGCCTACCACCCGGGCAGGTGTTCCACGCCGCTGGGCCGTCCGCCGACGGCTGGACGATCGTCGCCGTCCACGAGTCCCGGGAGAGCTGGGAGACCTTCCGCGACACGGTGCTCCTCCCCGCGATGGCCGCCGGTATCGCCGGCGGGTTCGACGCGCCGCCCGAGGAGAGCGGCTTCGACGTCGCGAACGAGGTCCGCACCTGACCGAGCGGCCTCGGCGGACTAGCCCAGCAGCTGCGGCTCCGTCGGGTCGCTGAGGTCGACCACCGCGTCGGCGTGGGTCCACGGGTCGTCGCGCTCCTGGTGCAGCTGTTCGGCGGCGAGGTAGCGCCTCAGGTAGAGCTCGCGGACCTGCTCGGGCGACCCGAGGTCGGCGTCGCGCACCAGCCCGCGCTCCAGCACCCGGGCGGGGTCGGCCACCACCATCACCGCGAGGTCCCAGCGGCCGGCGAGCGCCGGCACGAGGAGGAACGAGCCCTCGACCAGGAGGACGCCGTCGGCGGGCACGGGGACCGGGGCCGGCCGGACCGGCCGGTCCGCAGCCAGGTCGTACGACGCCGGCGTGACCGCCGTCGCGCCGGCGGCCAGCGGGTCGAGCACCAGGCGGCGCAGGGCGTCGGGGTCGAACGAGTCGTCCAGGTAGCCGGCCGCCGAGGTGCGACCCTGGCGATGCCGCCGCTCGCTCGGGTGGTGGAAGTCGTCGTACGCGAGGACGACCACCGGACGTCCCGCCCCGCTCACGACGGTGGCCAGCTCGGCGGCCAGCGTCGTCTTCCCGGTGCAGCCCATGCCGGTGAGGGCCACGGTGCGGGGTGTGTCCTCCGGCAGGGCGAGGATCCGCGCCGACAGCGTGACGAGCAGCTGCTCACGGCCCATCGAGATCGTCATTCCCGGCACCTCACGACGACGGCTCCCGGCGCCGTCGCGCCGCGGCCGCACGCTCGGCCACCTCGGCGTCGGAGGGGTAGTGGACCTCTTCCAGGGTGAGACCGTGCGGCGGCGCCACGGCGACGTCCGGGCGGCGCTCGCGACCGGCCAGCACGTCGGCCGGCCACCGCGCCGGGCGCCGTCCCTCGCCGACAGCGAGCAACGCGCCGACCAGCGACCGCACCATGGTGTGACAGAACGCGTCCGCCATCACCGTGGCGACGAGCAGGTCGTTGTCGCGGCTCCACGCCAGCTCGAGCAGGGTCCGCACCGTGGTTGCGCCCTCCCGGCGGCGGCAGAACGCGGCGAAGTCGTGCTCGCCGAGCAGCTCCCGGGCGGCGGCGGCCATCGCGTCCAGGTTCAGCGGCCGGCCGTGGGAGAGCACGTCGCGGCGACGCAGCGGGTCGGGCCCGAAGGGGTGCTCGCTGATGCGGTAGGCGTAACGGCGCCACAACGGCGAGAAGCGGGCGTCGAACCCGTCCGGTGCGCGCCGGACGGCCCGCACCGCAACGTCGCGCGGCAGGACGCCGGCGAGGCGGCGGCCCAGCGCCCGCTCGTCGCCGTCCCACGCGGCCGTCGGCAGGTCGACGTGGGTCACCTGTCCGCGGGCGTGGACGCCGGCGTCGGTGCGTCCCGCGCAGGTGGTGCGGACGCGCGGCAGCCGCAGCACGGTGGCCAGCGCACCCTCCACCTCGGCCTGCACGGTCCGCTGTCCGGGCTGGACCGCCCAGCCGGCGAAGTCGGTGCCGTCGTAGGAGAGGTCGAGCCGCAGACGGACGAGCCCGCCGTCCCCGGTGGGGGGAACGGCGGGCTCGGTCACGTCGTGCGAGGGGTCGATTCTCAGGACGTCCGGCCCCTACTCGGAGGCTGCGCCCTCGTCCGCCGCGGTGCCCTCGAAGCCGGCAGCCTCGGCAGCCTCGGCGCTGGCGAACCAGACCTCGGCGACCGTGCGGCCGTAGTAGGGGCTCTCCGGCGTGTGGTACTTCATCGAGTCGGCGTTGCCCTTGACCGGGTAGCCGTCGGGTGCCGTGTCCACGTCGTCGCCGGGGGCGTGCGAGCCCTCGCCGTACGGGTGGTCGGTGCCCCAGCCGGTCGGCTCGAAGCCGGCCTTCTCGGCGGCATCGGTCGTGGCGAACCAGACCTCCGCCACAGTGCGGTCGTAGTGCGGGCTGCCGGGAACGTGGAACTTCATCGAGTCGGCGTTGCCCTTGATGTCGAAGCCCTCGACCTGGGTGGCCGACGACCCCTCGCCGTAGGGAGACTCGCCGGCGTCGGACGCACTGCCGGAATCGACGTCGGCCGGCGGCTGGACCTCGGCCGCCGAGTCGTCCGCGGCGGGGGCCGCCGCGGCCTTCTTGGCCGTCGTCTTCTTGGCCGCGGTCTTCTTGGTCGCAGCCGTCGCCTCGCGGACGGTCTCCGCCTTCGCGGTCAGCGCCTCGACGAGCTCGATGACCGCCATCGGGGCGTTGTCGCCCTTGCGCGGACCGATCTTCGTGATGCGCGTGTAGCCGCCGTGCCGGCTCTCGTAGCGCGGGCCGATCTCGGTGAAGAGCTCGTGCACGACGCCCTTGTCCCGGACGACGGTCATCACCCGGCGACGGGCGTGCAGGTCACCGCGCTTCGCGAAGGTGATGAGCCGCTCCGCCAGCGGCCGCAGCCGCTTGGCCTTGGCCTCGGTGGTGGTGATCTTGCCGTGCTCGAACAGCGCGGTGGCGAGGTTCGCCAGCATCAGCCGCTCGTGCGCCGGGCCGCCGCCGAGGCGTGCTCCCTTGGTGGGGGTAGGCATGGTCAGGGTTCTCCAGTTCTCGGTGAGCTACTGAGTTCGGTCAGCGGGGTCGCGACCCCTCAGTACTGCTCGTCCTCGACGTAGGCCGTGTCGTCGTCGGAGCCGTAGCTGTCGACGGCGGTGCTCGGGTCGAACCCGGGCGGGCTGTCCTTGAGCGCGAGGCCCATCGAGTGCAGCTTGGCCTTGACCTCGTCGATCGACTTGGCGCCGAAGTTGCGGATGTCGAGCAGGTCCGCCTCGCTGCGCGAGACGAGCTCGCCCACGGTGTGGATGCCCTCGCGCTTGAGGCAGTTGTACGACCGCACGGTCAGCTCGAGGTCCTCGACCGGGAGCGCCAGGTCGGCCGCCAGGGCGGCGTCCGTCGGCGACGGGCCCATGTCGATGCCCTCGGCCTCGACGTTGAGCTCGCGGGCCAGGCCGAACAGCTCGACGAGGGTCTTGCCGGCCGACGCCATGGCGTCGCGCGGCAGCATCGAACGCTTCGTCTCGACGTCGACGACGAGCTTGTCGAAGTCGGTGCGCTGCTCGACACGGGTGGCCTCGACCTTGTAGGTCACCTTGAGCACGGGCGAGTAGATCGAGTCGACCGGGATGCGGCCGATCTCCTGGCCCTGCTGCTTGTTCTGCACGGCCGAGACGTAGCCGCGGCCGCGCTCGACGGTGAGCTCCATCTCGAGCTTGCCCTTGGCGTTCAGCGTCGCGATGTGCAGGTCGGGGTTGTGCACCTCGACACCGGCTGGCGGTGCGATGTCAGCAGCGGTGACCGGGCCGGGGCCCTGCTTGCGCAGGTACATGACGACCGGCTCGTCCACCTCGGAGCTCACGACGAGGCCCTTGATGTTGAGGATGATGTCGGTGAGGTCCTCCTTGACGCCCGGCACGGTGGTGAACTCGTGCAGGACACCGTCCACGCGGATGCTCGTGACCGAGGCACCGGGGATCGAGGAGAGCAGCGTGCGCCGGAGGCTGTTGCCGAGCGTGTAGCCGAAGCCGGGCTCGAGCGGCTCGATGACGAACCGCGAGCGGTAGTCGTCGACGACCTCTTCGGTGAGGGTGGGGCGCTGGGCGATGAGCACGTCATGTCCTTCCCACGGGCGTCCGCTATTTGACGCCTCGCGAATGCGGTGCGCCCGGAGGCGGCGTCTGTCTGCCGCCCCCGGGGTCGTGCGGTGGTGCTGGTCGTGCGGTGGTGCTGGCTACTTCGAGTAGAGCTCGACGATGAGCTGCTCCTGGACCGGCGTGTCGATGACCTGCCGGGCCGGGAGGGAGTGCACGAGGATGCGCATCCGGTTGGGGATGACCTCGAGCCAGGCCGGCACCGGGCGATCGCCGATCTCGGCGCGCGCAACGACGAACGGCGTCATCTCGAGGGACCGCTCGCGGACCTCGATGATGTCGTTGTCGCTGACGCGGTACGACGGGATGTCGACCTTGTGGCCGTTGACGAGGATGTGCCCGTGGCGCACGACCTGACGAGCCATGTCGCGGCTCTTGGCGAAGCCCGCGCGGTAGACGACGTTGTCCAGCCGGCTCTCGAGGATCCGGAGGAGGTTCTCGCCGGTCTTGCCCTGGCGGCGGTTCGCCTCGTCGTAGTACCCGCGGAACTGCTTCTCGAGGACGCCGTAGATGCGCGCGCACTTCTGCTTCTCGCGCATCTGCAGCAGGTACTCGCTGTCCTTCGTGCGCCCGCGACCGTGCTCACCCGGGGGGTAGGGACGGATCTCGATGGGGCACTTCGGGGACTCGCACTTGGAGCCCTTGAGGAACAGCTTCATCTTCTCGCGGCGGCAGCGCTTGCAGTCCGCACCTGTGTACCTAGCCATGGATGTCCATCAATCTCTCTTTCGGGGCCCCCGCGGCGTTTTCGTCGTAGCGAGGAACGAGCGGAGCGAAAAGGTCGTGGGGATTAGACCCGGCGCCGCTTGGAAGGGCGGCAGCCGTTGTGCGGGACGGGGGTGACGTCCTGGATGGTCCCGACCTCGAGGCCGGCCGCCTGCAGCGACCGGATCGCGGTCTCGCGGCCCGAGCCCGGGCCCTTGACGAACACGTCGACCTTGCGCATGCCGTGCTCCTGGGCGCGGCGGGCGGCGTTCTCGGCAGCCATCTGCGCGGCGAACGGCGTCGACTTGCGTGAGCCCTTGAAGCCCACGTGGCCGGCGGACGCCCACGAGATGACGTTCCCGTTGGGGTCGGTGATCGACACGATCGTGTTGTTGAACGTGCTCTTGATGTGAGCGTGGCCGTGGGCCACGTTCTTCTTCTCCTTGCGGCGCACCTTCTTGGCGCCCGCGCCCTTGCGAGTCTGCGGAGGCATCGGCTGGTTTCTCTCCTGGAGTCTGTGCTGCGGCTATGTGCTCGGCGTGAAGGTCAGCCCCACCGGGGCGTGCACTTCGGGGGTCACGGGGGGCGCGGCCCCCCGTGTCTACTTCTTGCCGACCTTCTTCTTGCCGGCGATCGCCTTGCGCGGGCCCTTGCGGGTCCGCGCGTTGGTGTGGGTGCGCTGGCCGCGGACCGGCAGGCCGCGGCGGTGCCGGATGCCCTCGTAGCAGCCGATCTCGACCTTGCGACGGATGTCGGCCTGCACCTCGCGGCGCAGGTCACCCTCGATCTGGTAGTGAGCCTCGATCCAGTCGCGGATCTTGACCAGGTCGTCGTCGCCCAGGTCGCGGACGCGGGTCTCGGGGCTGACCCCGGTGTTGGCGAGGGTCTCGACGGCGCGGCTGCGGCCGACACCGAAGATGTAGGTCAGGGCGATCTCGACGCGCTTCTCGCGCGGGAGGTCGACGCCGACGAGGCGTGCCATCGGGCGGTCTCCTTCGTGTCACCAGGTCGTGCTCGCCGCTCCCCCACCCCGCCCGGGGTGGATGGCCCCGGCCTGGTACCGGGGGTGACCCGCCGTCCGTCTCCGGACGCCGGGGCGCGGCGCGCTTGTCGTGTCGGTCTCGAGGACCTGCGGTTCGTGCTGCGTTGCCGGGCTGGTCAGCCCTGACGCTGCTTGTGACGTGCGTTGTCGCAGATCACCATGACCCGCCCGTGACGGCGGATCACCTTGCACTTGTCGCAGATCTTCTTGACGCTGGGCTTGACCTTCATCGGTGTACTCAGCCTCGATCTGGGTTACAGCGGTGTGCGGTGACGGCTTACTTGTAGCGGTAGACGATGCGCCCGCGGTTGAGGTCGTACGGGCTGAGCTCCACCACGACGCGGTCCTCGGGGAGGATCCGGATGTAGTGCTGGCGCATCTTCCCGCTGATGTGGGCGAGGACCTTGTGGCCGTTGGTCAGCTCGACGCGGAAGAACGCGTTGGGCAGAGCCTCGACCACGGTGCCCTCGATCTCGATGACCCCGTCCTTCTTGGGCATGTCCTCCACATTCCGTTGCCGGTCCTGGTCGCCTGCCGGCGGAGCCGCCGGGCAGGGTCGTGCTGGTGGAGCTGTCGTGCTCGGGTGGGCTCACTGGTGACGTGGTCACGCGTGCCGACCCAGCCGCGGGGCGTGCGTGAACGAAGGCTCGTGAGCCAGCGGGTGAGTCTACGCCACGCCCGCTCGGAGCGCCAAAACGGCCCGTCTCCATGATCCACAGTGGATCGGTGGGAAAAAGTCCAACAGATCCCCTGTGGATCATGGACTAGGGGCGGGTGGATCACGGACGACGGCGGCCGCGGAGCGTCCGGGCCAGCAGCACCGCGCCCCACGGACCGGCCACCCAGACCGGCCAGAAGTAGCCGAAGCCGCCGTCTCCGATGCCGACGGCCGCATACACGGCGACGCAGACCAGCACGGCGGACAGCCAGGCTCCCCAGGCGGCCCGCAGCGCCGGCCCGGGCGACCCTCCGGCGCGGGCCGGCCGGCCGCTCCCGCGCTCGGCCCGCTCGGGACGGCGGCCGGCGGTCGCCTCGTCCCCCGTCCGGGCCGGCGTCCGGTCCGGCGGCGCGACGGGCGGGAGGTCGGCGGTGATCGGGGCCAGGTCGCCCATGGTCCGCGCGGTGAGCGCCGCGTCCACGCGATCTCCGAACTCCTCGACGGTGAGCCGGCCCTCGGCGTGAGCGGCGCGCAACCGGTCGGCCACCGCGTCGCGGTCGGCGTCGGACGCGCGCAGTGCCGGGTCCCGGTCCCCGCTCATGACCCCCATGGTAGGTCGTCCGCGCCGGACGTCACGAGGCCACCTGGATCCCCAGTGCCCCCAGCCGTTCGGCGCCGCCGTCGAGCGCGGTGAGCACCCACGGTCCGCGCTCGGTGAGCACGAACGTGTGCTCGAAGTGCGCCGCCAGGCCGCCGTCGGCGGTCGACACCGTCCAGCCGTCGTCCAGCTCCCGGGTGAACCGGGACCCGGCGACGAGCATCGGCTCCACCGCCAGGGCCAGCCCCTTGACCAGCTTGGGACCGCGCCCCGCCCGGCCGTAGTTGAGCAGGTGCGGCTCCTGGTGCATCTCCGTCCCGATGCCGTGGCCGCCGTACTCCTCGACGATCCCGTAGGCGCCCTGGGAGCGCACGTAGCTCTCGATCGCATGGCTGATGTCGCTGAGCCGGCCGCCCAGCCGGGCGGCAGCGAAGCCGCGCCACATCGACTCCTCCGTCACTCGGAGCAGCTCACGGGCCACGTCGGTCACCTCGCCGACCCCGACGGTGATGGCGGCGTCGCCGTGCCAGCCCTCGAGGATCGCCCCGCAGTCGATCGAGATGACGTCGCCGTCGCGCAGGGCACGGGGGCCGGGGATGCCGTGGACCACCTCGTCGTTGACCGAGGCACAGATCGAGGCGGGGAACGGCGGTATCGACGGATGCGGCTGATAGCCCTTGAACGACGGGACGGCGCCGGCCGACCGGATGGTCGACTCGGCCAGGTCGTCGAGGTCCTGGGTGGTCGTGCCAGGGACGGCGGCGGCCCGTAGCGCCTCGAGGGTGCGGCCGACCACGAGGCCCGCCGCCCGCATCAGGGCCACCTCGGCGTCGGTCTTGATCTGGATCATCGGCTCGCGCTTCTTCCGGAACACGTCGTCTGCGTCATTCGCTCGGATCGGCGGCTGTCAGTCGCCGAAGCGGCGCAGCACGTTGATGGCGCGGTCGGTGACGTCCTCGACCGGCCCGGTGGCGTCGACGCCGCGGAGCAGCCCCTTGTCGCCGTAGTAGCCGATCAGGGGGGAGGTCTGGTCGGCGTACACCTCGAGCCGGTGCCGGATGGTGTCCTCGCTGTCGTCGTCGCGCTGGAACAGCTCGCCGCTGCAGCGGTCGCAGACGCCCTCGTCGGCCGGCGGGTCGAAGTCGAGATGCCACACGTGACCGCACCGGCGGCAGGTGCGGCGTCCGGACAGCCGACGGACGACCTCCTCGTCGTCGACGACCAGCTCCAGGACGACGTCGACGGCGGTGGTGTGCTCGGCCAACATTCCGTCGAGGACCTCCGCCTGGTGCACCGTGCGCGGGAACCCGTCGAGCAGGAAGCCCTCGCTGACGTCGTCGTACAGCAGCCTTTCCTTGACCATCCCGATGGTGACCTCGTCGGGCACCAGGTCACCGGCGTCCATGTACTTGCGCGCCTCGAGACCGAGCTCGGTCCCCTCGCTCACGTTCGCGCGGAAGATGTCGCCCGTCGAGATCTTCGGGACGGCGAAGTGCGAGGAGATGAACTGGGCCTGGGTGCCCTTCCCGGCACCGGGCGGCCCGACGAGGACGAGTCGCATCAGGACCCCTCCTTGCCCGACCCGCTCCGGGGCGTCGTCATCGGCGACGTCATCGCGGACGGCACTACCGGAGGAAGCCCTCGTAGTTGCGCTGCTGGAGCTGGCTCTCGATCTGCTTCACCGTCTCGAGGCCGACTCCGACGATGATCAGGATGGCGGTGCCACCGAACGGGAAGTTCGAGTTGGCGTTGAACAGTGCCAGCGCCATCAGCGGGATCAGCGCGATCGCGCCGAGGTACAGAGCACCAGGAAGAGTGATGCGGGAGAGGACGTAGTCGAGGTACTCGGCAGTCGGCCGGCCGGCCCGGATGCCCGGGATGAAGCCGCCGTACTTCTTCATGTTGTCGGCGACCTCGGTCGGGTTGAACGTGATCGCCACATAGAAGTAGGTGAAGAACAGGATCAGGCCGAAGTACAGCGCCATGTAGAGCGGGTGGTCACCGCGGACGAGGTACGTCTGGACCCACGTGGCCCAGGCCGGCGGGTCCTGCTGGTTGGTGAGGTTGACCGCCAGCGCAGGCAGGTAGAGCAGCGAGGACGCGAAGATCACCGGGATGACGCCGGCCTGGTTGACCTTGAGGGGGATGTAGGTCGACGAGCCGCCGTACATCCGACGGCCGACCATCCGCTTGGCGTACTGCACCGGGATGCGGCGCTGGGCCTGCTCGACGAAGACGACCAGCGCGACCAGGACGAGCCCGGCGGCGACGACCACCATGAAGACGCCCCAGCCCTTGGTGATCTTGATCTGCCAGAGCGAGGTCGGGAAGCCGGCTGCGATCGAGGTGAAGATGAGCAGCGACATGCCGTTGCCGATGCCCCGGTCGGTGATGAGCTCGCCGAGCCACATGATGACGCCCGTGCCGGAGGTCATGACGACGACCATCACGATGATGCCGAAGATGCCGATGTCGGTGTAGATGATGTCGTTCTGACAGCCGCGGAACAGCTGCCCGGGCTGGCGGGCCAGCGCGATCAGGCCGGTCGACTGCAGGATCGCGAGGCCGATCGTGAGGTACCGGGTGTACTGCGTGAGCCGGGCGGTGCCGGACTGGCCCTCCTTCTTGAGGGCCTCGAACCGCGGGATCACCACGGTGAGCAGCTGCACGATGATGCTCGCGGTGATGTACGGCATGATCCCGAGCGCGAAGATCGACAGCTGCAGGAGCGCGCCACCGCTGAAGAGATTGATCAGGCTGTAGAGACCCGTGTCGGCGTTGTTGTCGATGCAGTCCTGCACAGCCTGGTAGGACACGCCCGGGGTCGGCATGACCGAACCGAGTCGGAAGAGCGCCATGATCCCCATCGAGAAGAGGATCTTCGAGCGCAGGTCAGGCGTACGGAACGCCCGAGCGAACGCGGTGAGCACGAGATCCTCCGAGGGTCACGTCCTGTCCACCGCAGGCGGCGGGCAGGAGGGCTTGCGGGGCGCCGGCGTGTGGAGCCAGGACCGACAGGGACTCTAACAGCCCGATCCGGCCCTCCCCCCGCCAACGGCGTGGCCGGACGTTCAGGCCAGTGCGCCGCCCCCGATGCGTCGTGTGGCGCGTCGTGGCAGTTCCAGAGCCTGAAATCTGCCACGACGCGCCACTCAACACGTGGGCCAGAGGCGGACGGCGATCGGGCCGTCCCTCCTCCGAAGCCGCTTCTTGATCTTGGCCTTGCCTGAACAGCGAGGCGAGCCTCAGAGCAGCGTCGCGGTGCCCCCGGCAGCCTCGATCTTGGCCTTGGCGCTGGCCGAGAACCGGTGTGCGCTGACCTGCAGCTGGACACCTGCCTCGCCGTCGCCGAGGACCTTGACGAGCTCGCCCTTGCGGACGGCGCCCTTGCCGACCAGGTCCTCGACCGTCACCGCGCCACCGTCCGGGAACAGGGCGGTGAGCTTGTCGAGGTTCACGACCTGGTACTCGGTGCGGAACGGGTTGGTGAAGCCGCGGAGCTTGGGCAGGCGCATGTGCAGGGGCATCTGACCGCCCTCGAAGCGGGCCGGCACCTGGTAGCGCGCCTTGGTGCCCTTGGTGCCGCGGCCGGCCGTCTTGCCCTTGGAAGCCTCGCCTCGACCCACGCGGGTCTTGGCGGTCTTGGCCCCGGGCGCCGGGCGCAGGTGATGGACCTTGAGCGTCATGGTTAGTCGACCTCCTCGACGGTGACCAGGTGCCGCACCGTGTTGACCATGCCGCGGATCTCGGGGCGGTCCTCCTTGACGACGACGTCGTGGAGGCGCTTGAGCCCGAGCGTGCGCAGCGTCTCGCGCTGGTTCTTCTTGCCACCGATCCCGGACCGGGTCTGGGTGACCTTGAGCCGCTTGCCCATCAGGAGCCCATCCCGGCGGCACGCGCCCGCAGGAGCGCCGCGGGTGCGACGTCCTCGAGCGGCAGCCCGCGGCGGGCCGCGACGGCCTCAGGACGCTCGAGGCCCTGGAGGGCCGCGACCGTCGCGTGCACGATGTTGATCGGGTTGGACGACCCGAGCGACTTCGACAGCACGTCGTGGATGCCGGCGCACTCGAGCACGGCACGCACCGGACCACCGGCGATGACGCCGGTACCCGGGGACGCCGGCTTCAGCATGACGACACCCGCAGCCTTCTCGCCCTGGATGGGGTGCGGGATGGTGCCCTGGATGCGCGGGACCTTGAAGAAGTGCTTCTTGGCCTCCTCGACGCCCTTGGCGATCGCGGCCGGCACCTCCTTGGCCTTGCCGTAGCCGACACCGACGGTGCCGTCGCCGTCGCCCACGACCACGAGGGCCGTGAAGCTGAAGCGGCGACCGCCCTTGACGACCTTGGCGACACGGTTGATGGCGACGACGCGCTCGACGAACGCGGTCTTCTCGGCAGCACCGCCACCTCGACTGTCGCGGCGGTCGCGGCGGTTGCCGTCGCTCCCGCCGGCAGCGCCACCTCGACGCTGGGGTCCGGGCATCAGTGGTCCCTCTTCTCACACATCGGGTACGAACTCATCTCGGTGAAGGTCACAGGGCCAGCCCTGCTTCGCGGGCGCCGTCGGCTATCGCGGCGACCCGGCCGTGGTAGCGGTTGCCACCCCGGTCGAAGACGACCGACTCGACTCCGGCGGCCTTGGCGCGCTCGCCGACGAGCTCGCCGACCTTGCGGGCCTTGGCGGTCTTGTCGCCGTCGAAGCCGCGCAGGTCGGCCTCCATGGTCGAGGCGTACGCGAGGGTCTTGCCGACGACGTCGTCGACGACCTGGACGAAGACGTGCCGGGTCGACCGGGTCACGACGAGACGCGGGCGCGACGTGGTGCCGCTCACCCGCTTGCGGACCCGCAGGTGACGGCGGGCCCTGGCGACGTTCTTGTCGCCGCGGCGGATCTTGATTGCCAGCGACATGGTTACTTACCAGCCTTTCCGGCCTTGCGGCGGATGACCTCGCCCTGGTACCGCACGCCCTTGCCCTTGTACGGGTCGGGCTTGCGGAGCTTGCGGATGTTGGCGGCCACCTCGCCCACCTTCTGCTTGTCGACACCCGACACCGAGAACCGGGTGGGGGTCTCGACGACGAACGAGATGCCGTCCGGCGCCTTGACGACGACCGGGTGCGAGAAGCCGAGCGCGAACTCCAGGTCGCTGCCCTTGGCGACGACGCGGTAGCCGGTGCCGACGATCTCGAGCACCTTCGTGTAGCCCTCGGTCACGCCCTGGACCATGTTGGCCACCAGGGTGCGCGACAGGCCGTGCAGCGCGCGGTTGGTCCGCTCGTCGTTGGGGCGGGTCACCTGGAGGGTGCCGTCCTCGGCGCGGGTGATCTGGATCGGCTCGGCCACGGTGTGCTCGAGAGTGCCCTTGGGGCCCTTCACGGTGACCGCCTGGCCGTCGAGGGAGACCTCGACGCCCGAGGGCACGGTGATCGGGAGACGTCCGATGCGCGACATGTCAGCTGCCCCTTACCAGACGTAGGCGAGGACTTCCCCACCCACGCCCTTCTTGCCGGCCTGGCGGTCCGTGAGGAGGCCCGACGACGACGAGATGATCGCGACGCCGAGGCCGCCGAGGACGCGCGGGAGGTTCGTGGACTTGGCGTAGACCCGCAGGCCGGGCTTGCTGATCCGCTTGATGCCGGCGATCGAGCGCTCCCGGTTGGGGCCGTACTTGAGGTCGAGCACGAGCGTCTTGCCGACCTCGTCCTCGGTGGGCTCCTCGACGTGCCAGCCGCCGATGTAGCCCTCCTGCTGGAGGATCTCGGCAACGTGCGTCTTGAGCTTGCTGCTCGGCATGGCCACGGTGTCGTGGTACGCCGTGTTCGCGTTGCGCAGACGGGTGAGCATGTCTGCGATCGGATCGGTCATCGTCATGGCTTGTGCCGCTTTCTCGCCGGGGTTTCCACGCCGCCCGTGGGGCGGTGCGGACCTACGGCGTTCTGAGAGGTTCTCGAAGAGGTCGGGATGCGCTTACCAGCTGCTCTTGGTGATGCCGGGGAGCTCGCCCGCGTGGGCCATCTCCCGGAAGCACACCCGGCACAGGCCGAACTTGCGGTAGACCGAGTGCGGCCGGCCGCACCGCTGGCAGCGGGTGTAGCCGCGCACCTTGAACTTGGGCTTGGCGTTCGCCTTGTTGACGAGGGCGGTCTTGGCCATGGTCAGGCCTCCTTGAACGGGAAACCGAGGTGCCGCAGCAGGGCACGACCCTCGTCGTCGGTACGGGCGGTGGTCACGACCGTGATGTCCATGCCCCGGACCCGGTCGATGCGGTCCTGGTCGATCTCGTGGAACATCGACTGCTCGTTGAGTCCGAACGTGTAGTTGCCGTTGCCGTCGAACTGCTTCGGCGACAGGCCACGGAAGTCACGGATGCGCGGGAGCGCGAGCGACAGCAGGCGGTCGAGGAACTCCCACATCCGGTCCCCACGCAGGGTCACGTGACAACCGATCGGCATGCCCTCGCGCAGCTTGAACTGCGCGATGGACTTGCGGGACTTGGTGACCTGGGGCTTCTGGCCGGTGATGGTGGCCAGGTCCTTGATCGCGCCGTCGATGAGCTTGGAGTCCTTGGCGGCATCGCCGACACCCATGTTGACCACGATCTTGACCAGACCGGGGACCTGCATGATGTTGGCGAAGTCGAAGTCCTCGCGCAGCTGGCCGACGATCTCGTCGCGGTAGCGCGACTTGAGGCGCGGCTTCGAGGCCACAGCCTGCTCGTCCGTTGATGTAGTGCTCATCAGATGTCCTCACCGGTCCGCTTGGCGTAGCGGACACGCACGGTCTTCTCCTGGCCGTCGCGGTCGACCTTCTCGACGCGATAGCCGACGCGGCTGCCGACCTTCTTGCCCTCGACCTCGACCACGAGCATGACGTTGCTGACGTGGACCGGGGCCTCCTGGGTCACGATGCCGCCGGTCTTGGCACCGCGGGCGGACTGGCCGACCTTCGTGTGCTTCTTGATCCGGTTGACACCCTCGACCAGGACCTTGCTGTTCTCCGGGTAGGCCTCGATGACCTTGCCGGTGACGCCCTTGTCCTTGCCGGTGACCACGATGACGCGGTCGCCCTTCTTGATCTTCATCGGTTACAGCACCTCCGGCGCGAGCGAGATGATGCGCATGAAGCGCTTGTCGCGCAGCTCACGGCCGACGGGGCCGAAGATGCGCGTGCCGCGCGGGTCCCCGCCGTCCCTGATGAGGACGGCGGCGTTCTCGTCGAAGCGGATGTACGAGCCGTCGGGACGCCGGCGCTCCTTGCTGGTGCGCACGATGACGGCCTTGACGACCTCGCCCTTCTTGACGTTGCCACCGGGGATGGCGTCCTTGACGGTCGCCACGATGACGTCACCGATGCCGGCGTAGCGCCGCCCTGAGCCGCCGAGCACGCGGATGCACAGCAGCACCTTGGCACCCGTGTTGTCGGCGACACGCAGTCGCGACTCCTGCTGGATCACTTCTCACTCCTGATCGTCGCGCCGGTTCTCTCGCGAGCCTGGCGGAACGGATGGGTTGTCGGCCTTCGGCCTCCGAGGAGGCCTTGGCTACTTCGCCTTCTCAATGACTTCGACGACCCGCCAGCGCTTGGTGGCCGACAGCGGGCGGGTCTCCATGAGCAGGACCCGGTCGCCGACGCCGCAGGCGTTCTCCTCGTCGTGCGCCTTGAGACTGCTGGTGCGGCGGATGACCTTGCCGTACAGCGCGTGCTTGACGCGGTCCTCGACGGCGACGACGACGGTCTTGTCCATCTTGTCGCTGGTGACGAGGCCCTCACGGGTCTTGCGGAAGCCGCGCGTGGCGGTCTCGGTGCTGGTGCTCATCTCTGCCTTCTCGCTCATGCCGTGGCCCCGGTGTCAGATTCGGCCGCCTCGACGGTGCCGATGCCGAGCTCGCGCTCACGCATGATCGTGTAGATCCGGGCGATGTCCTTGCGGACGGCGTTGAGCCGGCCGTGGCTCTCGAGCTGGCCGGTGGCCGCCTGGAACCGGAGGTTGAACAGCTCCTCCTTGGCCTCCCGGAGCTTGGTGGCGAGCTCGTCGTCCTCCAGGGTGCGCATCGGGGCTGCGAGCTTGTTCGTCGTGCTGCTCATCAGACCTCCTCGCGCCGGACGAACCGGCACTTCATCGGGAGCTTGTGCATGGCGCGCCGCATCGCCTCTTTGGCGATCGGCTCCGGGACACCGGACAGCTCGAACATGACGCGGCCCGGCTTGACGTTGGCGATCCACCACTCGGGCGAACCCTTGCCGGAGCCCATGCGGGTCTCGGCCGGCTTCTTGGTCAGCGGGCGGTCGGGGTAGATGTTGATCCACACCTTGCCGCCACGCTTGATGTGCCGGGTCATCGCGATACGCGCCGACTCGATCTGCCGGTTCGTGACGTACGCCGGCTCCACGGCCTGGATGCCGTAGTCGCCGAACGTCACGCGGGTGCCGCCCTTGGCAGCGCCGGTGCGACCCGGGTGGTGCTGCTTGCGGTGCTTGACCCTGCGCGGGATGAGCATGGTCAGGCCTCCGTTCCGGTGGTCGGGGCAGCCTCGGCCGCGGGCGCCGCGGCAGCGGGGGCCTCGGTCGTCGGAGCCGTCGCCTCGGCCGGCGCACCCTCGTCCCGGCGCGCCGGACGCGCCGTTCGGGCCGGGCGCTGGCGCTGGGCCATCCGGGCCGCGGCCTGCGCCGCGTCGCGCTCGGCCTTGGTGGCCGACGCGTCGCCCTTGTAGATCCAGACCTTCACGCCGATCCGGCCGAACGTCGTCTTGGCCTCGTAGAAGCCGTAGTCGATGTTGGCGCGCAGCGTGTGCAGCGGGACGCGACCCTCGCGGTAGAACTCCGAGCGCGACATCTCCGCACCGCCGAGGCGACCCGAGCACTGCACCCGGATGCCCTTGGCGCCGGCCTTCATCGTGGTCTGCATCGACTTGCGCATCGCGCGACGGAAGGACACCCGGCTGGACAGCTGCTCGGCGACACCCTGTGCGACGAGCTGGGCGTCGACCTCGGGGTTCTTCACCTCGAGGATGTTCAGCTGCACCTGCTTGTTGGTGAGCTTCTCGAGGTCGCCGCGGATGCGATCGGCCTCGGCTCCGCGGCGACCGATGACGATGCCGGGCCGGGCGGTGTGGATGTCGACGCGGACGCGGTCGCGGGTGCGCTCGATCTCGACGCGGCTGATGCCGGCGCGCTCCATGCCCTTGGACATGAGGCGGCGGATCGCCACGTCTTCCTTGACGTAGTCGCGGTAGCGCTGGCCCTCGCTCGTGCTGTCCGCGAACCACCGACTCTTGTGGTCCGTCGAGATGCCCAGGCGGAACCCGTGGGGGTTGACCTTCTGGCCCACTATCGGGTCCTCCTCTTCGTGCTCGTGCTACGGGTGCTCGTCTTCTCCGCGCGCTCGGGGCGCTGGGCGACGATCACGGTGATGTGGCTGGTGCGCTTGCGGACGCGGAACGCGCGGCCCTGGGCACGCGGCCGGAACCGCTTCAGGGTCGGGCCCTCGTCGACGTACGCCTCGCGCACGACGAGCTCCTCGACGTCGAGCCGGCGGCTCTCCTGCTCGGCGGCGTACCGGGCGTTGGCGACCGCGCTGGCGACGACCTTGTAGACCGGCTCGCTGGCGGACTGCGGTGAGAACCGCAGGACGGCGAGGGCCTGGTCGGCGGACATCCCGCGGACCAGGTCGATGACCCGGCGGGCCTTCATCGGGGTGACGCGGACATAGCGGGCCTGGGCCCGTGCTGTCGGCAGCTCGTTGACGACGTCGTCAGCCACGGCGGGCCCTCCGGTCGTCCTTGACGTGCCCGCGGAAGGTCCGTGTCGGGGCGAACTCGCCGAGCTTGTGCCCGACCATCGCCTCGGTCACGAACACCGGCACGTGCTTGCGCCCGTCGTGGACGGCGATCGTGTGGCCGAGCATGGCCGGCACGATCATGGAGCGCCTCGACCACGTCTTGATGACGTTCTTGGTGCCCTTGTCGTTCTGGACGTCCACCTTCTTGATGAGGTGGCCGTCCACGAAGGGGCCCTTCTTGAGGGAACGCGGCATGGGTCCAGTACTCCGATCAGCGCTTCTTGCCGGTCTTGCGGCGGCGGACGATCATCTTGTCGCTGGCCTTGTTGGCCCGACGGGTTCGTCCTTCTGGCTTGCCGTTGGGGTTCACCGGGTGGCGGCCACCGGACGTCTTGCCCTCACCACCACCGTGCGGGTGATCCACCGGGTTCATGGCGACACCACGGACGGTCGGGCGCTTGCCCTTCCAGCGCATCCGGCCGGCCTTGCCCCAGTTGATGTTGGACTGCTCGGCGTTGCCCACCTCGCCGACCGTGGCGCGGCAGCGCAGGTCGACGTTGCGGATCTCGCCCGAGGGCATCCGCAGCTGGGCGTAGGGACCGTCCTTGGCGACGAGCTGCACGCTGGCACCGGCCGAGCGGGCGATCTTCGCACCGCCACCGGGCCGCAGCTCGATCGCGTGGATGACCGTACCGACCGGGATGTTGCGCAGCGGCAGGTTGTTGCCGGGCTTGATGTCGGCGCCGGGACCGTTCTCGATCCGGTCGCCCTGCTGGAGACGGTTCGGCGCCACGATGTAGCGCTTCTCGCCGTCCGCGTAGTGCAGAAGCGCGATCCGCGCGGTGCGGTTGGGGTCGTACTCGATGTGCGCGACCTTGGCCGGCACGCCGTCCTTGTCGTGGCGCCGGAAGTCGATCACCCGGTAGGCGCGCTTGTGGCCACCGCCCTGGTGACGGGTGGTGATCCGGCCGGCGTTGTTGCGGCCGCCCTTGCTGTGCAGGGGGCGGACCAGCGACTTCTCCGGCTCGGAGCGCGTCACCTCGACGAAGTCGGCGACGCTCGACCCGCGGCGTGCAGGGGTCGTCGGCTTGTACTTGCGGATG